>NZ_JBVJOL010000012.1:0-173319 GCF_055583185.1 Streptomyces sp. NPDC104814
GGCTCGATCACCGCCCACGACTCATCGGTCAGCTCATGACGACGCACCACGAACAGACCAACGAGCGCACCACTTTGCGGACACGGCCTAGGGCCAGCCCCAGCATCAGCGCGAGCAGCATGGGCAGCAGCACGCACCCGAGCCCGGCGCCGGCGGCCACCATGCGCGGCGTGCGCAGGGAGCGCTGGTGCGGGAGCGCCCAGGAGAGCGCGAGCAGGCCGGCCGCCCAGTAGAAGATCCCGCCGAACGCGCCGATGCCGTCCTCGGACCGGAACCAGCGGTACTCCAGCACCAGGAACGGCAGGCCGCACAGGGAGGCCACGAGAGGCGCCCGCCACCAGGTGGGATGAGGGGCGGGCGGCCGCAGGTCGTCGTCGGACATGCGGCCCACCCCATCACCACCACCGGCCCGGTACATCCGGTCGCCTACTCACCCCCGCACGCGCGCGTACTCAGCCGGCCCGTCAGCGCTCCCGGCGGTCAGCTCTGCCGCAGCCCGCCGAAGACCAGCACCACGACCGCCTCGGCGACTTCCCGTTCGCTCATGCCGCGGCCGTCGGGCCGGTACCACTCCACGATGGAGTTGATCATTCCGAAGACCAGCCGGGTGGCGAGCCGCACCTCCACGTCGCCGCGCACCTCGCCGTCCGCGGCCGCCGCCTTGAGCAGTTCGGCGACCCGGTGGTCGAACTCGCGGCGCCGCTCCAGCGCCCACCGCTCGGTGGCGGTGTTGCCGCGCACCCGCAGCAGCAGCGTCACGTACGGCAGTTCGGCGATGAGCACCTCGACCATGCGCCGCACGACGTACTCCAGCCGGTCCGCGGCGCGCCCCACGCACGCGTGCTCCTCGTCGAGGATCGCGAACAGCCCGTCCAGCGCCCGGCTCACCGCGCGCCGCAGCAGCTCCTCCTTGCCGGCGACGTGGTGGTAGATCGACGACTTGGAGATGCCGGCGGCTTTGGACAGATGCTCCATGGAGGTGCCGTCGTAGCCGCGCTCGTTGAAGACGCGCACGGCCACGGACAGCAGTGTCTCCGGCGTGTACGTGTCGCGCTTGGCGGTGGTCACGGGGTGCCCTCCCGCTTCTGGCAGGCGGTCATGACGAGGTCCCCTCACGCTTGTCGGAGGCGTGCGCGTGCCGGTAGAGCGCGAGGGACGGGGCGTAGCGGCCCGACGGGTCGCGCAGGTGCAGGTCGTCGAGGAGGGCGTAGGCCCAGTCACGGCCGAGCCTGCGGCTCCATTCGAAGGGGCCGAGCGGGTAGTTGACGCCCAGGCGCATCGCGGTGTCGATGTCCTCCTCGGTGGCCACGCCCTTGGCGACGGCGTCGTGCGCGAGGTCGACGATCCGGGCGACCGTGCGGGCGACGATCATGCCGGGGACGTCGCCGATGAGGCTGACCTTCTTGCCGAGCGCCTGGAAGAGCCCGGTCGCCTCGGCGAGGGTCTGGGCGGAGGTGTCCTGGGAGGCTGACAGGGCGATGCGGCCGGCCCTGCGGTAGTCCAGGGCGAGGTCGAAGTAGACGACGTCACGGAACTCCACGGAGGTCTGGCCGTCGGCGAGGGCGAGCTGGCCGCCGCTCGGCAGCACCAGGCGCGTGCCGTTGTCCTCGTCCTCCTCACGGACCTGGATGCCCGCCTCGCGGATCAGCGCGAGCAGTTCGGAGGCCGGGCCCAGGTCGCCCTCGGCGACGACGTAGGCGGGCGCCTTGTGCGGCTCGGCGGTGTGCGGTTCGGGCCGCTCGGCGCCCTCCCGGTAGTCGTACCAGCCCTGGCCGCTCTTGCGGCCGAGCCGGCCGGACTCCACCAGGCGGCGCTGGGCGAGGGAGGGGGTGAAGCGCACGTCCTGGAAGAAGGACTGCCACACCGACTGCGTCACCGACTCGTTGACGTCCTGTCCGATCAGGTCGGTCAGTTCGAAGGCACCCATCTTGAAGCCGCCCGACTCGCGCAGGACGGCGTCGATGGTGGCCGGGTCCGCGCCCTGGTACTCCAGGACGGCGAAGGCCTCGGCGTAGAAGGGCCGCGCGATGCGGTTGACGATGAAGCCGGGGGTGTCGGCGCAGGCCACGGGAGTCTTGCCCCAGGCCCGTGCGGTCTCGTACGCGCGCGTGGCGTAGGTGACGTCGGTGGCGTAACCGGAGACGACCTCGACCAGGGGCAGCAGGGGGGCGGGGTTGAAGAAGTGCAGGCCGACGAATCGGCCGGGCTGGCGCAGCGCGCCGCCGATCGCGGTGACGGACAGGGAGGAGGTGTTGGTGGCGAGCAGGCAGTCCTCGCCGACGATGTCCTCCAGGTCCCGGAACAGCTGCTGTTTGACGTCCAGCCGCTCCAGGACGGCCTCGACGACGAGCGCGCAGCCGGCCAGGTCGGCGAGGGTGTCGGCGGGCGTGAGCCGGGCACGGGCCGCGTCGCGGGCGGCGGCGCTCAGACGGTCCTTCTCGACGAGCCGGTCGAGGCGGGCGCCGATCGCTTCGGCCGCGTGACGGGCGCGTTCCGGCACGGCGTCGTACAGCCGCACAGGGTGGCCCGCCACCAGCGCGACCTGGGCGATGCCCTGGCCCATGGTGCCGGTGCCGACGACGGCCACGGGGCTGCTGAGGTCGAGTGCTGTCATGTGCGCGATCCTCCCGCACGGGGTTGTCCACAGATGCGGCAGGCCCCCTTGTCCCGACCGATCGTTCGGTTACTCTAACTCTGTCCAGCTGTTCCCGCCCATGGTTTCGCCCAGGTCATGAACTCGACGAAGAGTTCTCGAGACAGGAGTTGGTCCCGCATGGCCGCCGAACTGACCGCACACGACCTGATCGCCAGGCACCGGCCCACCCTCGACCAGGCGCTCGAGGCCATCCGCACGCGCGCGTACTGGTCCCCGCACCCCGAGCACCCCAAGGCCTACGGCGAGGAGCACGGCAGCCTGGACGCGGTGGCGGGCAAGGCCGCCTTCGACGCCCTGCTGGGCAGCCGCCTCGACCTCGACCAGCCCGGCACCGACGACTGGGTCGGCGGCGAGATCTCCCCGTACGGCATCGAACTGGGCGTGACGTACCCGCACGCCGACCTCGACGTGCTGCTGCCGGCGATGAAGGCCGGGCAGCGCGCCTGGCGGGACGCGGGTCCGCAGCTGCGCGCGGCGGTCTGCGTGGAGATCCTCAAGCGGATCAGCGACCGGACGCACGAGTTCGCGCACGCGGTCATGCACACCTCCGGCCAGGCGTTCATGATGGCGTTCCAGGCGGGCGGCCCGCACGCCCAGGACCGCGGCCTGGAGGCGGTGGCCTACGCGTACGCGGAGCAGACGCGCACGCCCGAGGCCGCCGAGTGGTCCAAGCCGCAGGGCAAGCGCGACCCGCTGGCGCTCACCAAGGAGTTCACGCCGGTCCCGCGCGGCATCGGCCTGGTCATCGGCTGCAACACCTTCCCGACCTGGAACGGCTTCCCGGGCCTGTTCGCGTCCCTGGCCACCGGCAACGCCGTGCTGGTCAAGCCGCACCCGCGCGCGGTGCTGCCGCTGGCGCTCACCGTGCAGATCGCGCGCCAGGTGCTCACCGAGGCCGGCTTCGACGCCAACCTGGTGGCGCTGGCCGCCGAGCGGCCCGGCGAGGGCATCGCCAAGACGCTCGCCACGCGCCCGGAGATCCGGATCATCGACTACACCGGTTCGACGTCCTTCGGCGACTGGCTGGAGACCCACGCCCGCCAGGCCCAGGTGTACACCGAGAAGGCCGGCGTCAACACGGTGATCGTCCACTCCACGGACGACTACAAGGGGATGCTCGCCAACCTGGCGTTCTCGCTGTCCCTGTACAGCGGCCAGATGTGCACCACCCCGCAGAACCTCCTCATCCCGCGCGAGGGCATCCACACGGACGCGGGCCCGAAGTCCTACGACGAGGTGGTCGCCGATCTCGCGCAGGCGGTGGACGGCCTGCTCGGTGACGACGCCCGGGCGAACGCCCTGCTCGGCGCGATCGTGAACCCCGACGTCAAGGCACGTCTGGAGGCCGCGGCCGGCCTCGGCGAGGTCGCCCTGGCCTCCCGTGAGATCACCAACCCCGAGTTCCCCGGCGCGGTCGTGCGCACCCCGGTGATCGTCAAGCTGGACGGCGCCAAGCCGGACGACGAGGCCGCCTACATGAGCGAGTGCTTCGGGCCGGTCTCCTTCGCCGTCGCCGTCGACTCGCTCACCGACGCCGTGGAACTGCTGCGGCGCACGGTGCGCGAGAAGGGCGCGATGACCGTCGGGGCGTACACCACCGACAGCGAGGCCGCGGGGCAGATCGAGGAGGTCTGCCTGGAGGAGGCGGCACAGCTGTCGTTCAACCTCACCGGCGGGGTGTACGTGAACCAGACGGCGGCCTTCTCCGACTTCCACGGCTCGGGCGGCAATCCCGCCGCCAACGCGGCGCTGACCGACGGCGCGTTCGTCGCGAACCGCTTCCGCGTGGTCGAGGTGCGCCGGGAGGCGTAGGCCCGGTGGGTGTGCCCCGGGGCCCGGGGCACACCCGACACAGATCCGGCAAGGCGCACGCCCGGCAAGCGCACGCCCGGCGAGGCGCACGCTAGCGGGGCACGCCCCCCGTGGCGCTCCAGTGGTACAGCGTCATGGCCACGCTGGTGGCCAGGTTGTAGCTGGAGACCTGGGGGCGCATCGGCAGCGCCAGCAGATGGTCCGTACGCGCGCGCAGCGCGGCGGACAGCCCGCTGCGCTCGGAGCCGAAGGCGAGGACGGCGTCATCGGGGAGCTTCACGCCCCGGATGTCCTCGCCCTCTGGGTCCAGCGCGAACACCGGACCGGGCGGCAGTTCCTCGACGTCCAGCCGCTCGACGGCGGTCGCGAAGTGCAGCCCCGCTCCGCCGCGCACCACCGTGGGATGCCAGGGGTCCAGGGTGCCGGTGGTGACCACCCCGGTCGCCCCGAACCCGGCGGCCAGCCGGATCACGGCCCCGGCGTTGCCCAGGTTGCGTGGGTTGTCCAGCACGACGACCGGCGCCCGGCGGGGCAGGTGCGCCAGCGTCCGCAGCTGCGCGTCCCGCGGCGGCCGCACGGCCAGCGCGGCCACGCCCGTGGGGTGCGGACGCGGCACCAGGGAGGCGTACGTCGCCTCCGGCACCTCGGTCAGCAGCTCCTGCAGCGTCTGCCGCACGTCCGGGGCCAGCTCGTCGGCGAGCGCGAGCGCGGCGCCGCGTCCGGTGGTGACCGCCACCGGGACCTCGGCGCCGAAGCGCACGGCGTGCTTGAGGGCGTGGAAGCCGTCGAGCAGCACCGCCGAGTCGGCCAGCCGCCGCCAGTCGGCCAGGGGATCGGTCATGCCGTAGAGCCTACGTGCGGCTGCTCGGCGCCCTCCGGGCTGCGCGGCCGGGGCAGCTCGGCGTTCGTCCCGCGCCCGAGCGCACGGACACGCGCGCGTGCCGCCGCCTTCCCCAGGCGGCGCAGGAACGACGTGGGCAGGAAGACGGAGTCCGCGACGATCATCGCGAGCGAGAAGAACGGCAGCCCGAGGACGACGGCGATCACGGCGTGCTCGGTCATCATGGCGGCCAGCAGCACGTTCTTCACCCGCCGGTTGAACAGGGTGAACGGGAAGGCGACCTGCACGATCACGGTCCCGTAGGTCACGATCAGCATCATCGTGCCGCTGGAGGACATCAGATCGGCGAGCCACGGCCAGGGCGTGAAGTAGTCCAGGTGCAGCGGGTAGTACACGGCCGTGCCGTCCTGCCAGCGCGATCCCTGGATCTTGTACCAGCCGGCCGTGGCGTAGATCAGACACGCCTCGGCCATGATCACCACGAGGGCGCCGTTGTGCAGCAGGTTGGCGATCACGTCGAGCAGGACGCGCGGTTCACCGCCGCGCGAGCGCCCCCCGACGAGCCACCGCAGACCGTGCGCCAGCCAGGCCGCCCACAGCAGGGCCGGTATCTCCCACTCCTGCGAGCCGAACCGGCCGCCCGCGCTCGCCATGACCAGCACCACGCCGAGCACCGCCCACAGCGCGGGGCCCACACGGTCCGCCACCCGCTCCCCACGCGCGTGTGCCCGCTCGGCCCGCCGCTCCCGGCGCGCATCCAGCGACCACACCTGGCCGCAGCGCGTGAACACGAGGTAGATCGACATCAGGTGCAGCACGTTGTCGCCGCCGTCACCCATGAAGACGCTGCGGTTCTGCAGCGACAGCACGCCGACCATGAACAGCAGCGACATGGTCCGGGTGCGCCAGCCGAGGGCCAGCAGCGCGGAGGCGACCACGGCGAGGGCGTAGACGATCTCGAACCAGAGCCGGCTGTCGGACCACATCAGCACGGTGAACGCGCCGTTGGTACCGATCAGCTGCTGGGCCATGTCCCAGCTCCACGGGCCGTCGGGGCCGTACAGCTCGGCGCGGTGGGGGAACTCCCGCAGCAGGAACAGCAGCCAGGTGGAGGCGAAGCCGATCCGGACGAGCGCGCTCTGGTAGGGGCCGAGGGCGGCTTCGGTGACGCGGGCGATCCCGCCGGACACGGACAGGGCGAGGCGGTTCACCGGGCATCTCCAGGGGTGTCGTCCTGCGCCACCGTCCACCAGGGCAGCACCCGGAACATCGGCTTCTGGGAGACCTTCTCACTGCTCCACGGGGGCGGGGCCACGGCGGTCGTACGGGAACGGAACTGCACGCGCTCCACGGCGCCGCCGGCACCGGCCGCGTCCGACCGGTCCAGGCGCAGCAGCGCGATACGGCGCAGATACGCCTCGGAGAGCGTGCCGCGCAGCCCCACGGGACGGTTGTCGGCGGTGTGGCTGGCGGTGAAGAAGTCCCAGGCGCGGCGCAGCTCGTTCTGCTGGGTGTGGCTGGGCAGCGGGTTGTGCTCGATGGCCCGGCCGTCCTGCGCGGACAGCCCGTACCAGCCGGTGGTGCGCACCTCGCCGCCCCGGGTGCGGATCTCGGCGCGCACCTCGACGGCGATGTTCTGCTGCAGCGGGTTGGGCGCGAACAGCTTCCAGTTCTGCTCGAACTCGGGGTAGATCCATTCGTCGACCGCCGTGCCGTGCTTGCGGCTGAGGGTGTTGGCGGGCGCGACGTGCAGGAACACCATGCCTATCTGCACGCACACCGCGACCGCGACGACGGCGAGCGCCAGCGCCGCCCCCACCTGATAGCGGGGCGAGAGCGCGGCCACGCCGGTGCGCGGGGGCGCGGGGGGTACGTCGGCCGGCAGGGCGTCACCGGTCGGTCCCGCCTCCGCCTCCGCCTCCGCCACCGACGGCGTCCGCGCGTCACCGGCCTGGGACCTGTCCGGCACGGACGACGGCGTCTGCGCGTCTTCGGTCCGGGGCGCCTCCGGCGCGGGCGGCCGGTCCCGGTCCGCCGGGCGGTCGTCCGATCCCGGCGGCGCGCTCGCGCCGCCGCCGTACGCGTCGTTTGCGCCGTACGTGTCCATTCCGCCCCGTCTTTCTATGTCCTGATGTCCGGCTCTGCTGTGCCCGCCCGCGGTACCCGGACCGGCGCCTGCGGCGGATACGGCCGCGCGACGTCCGCACGGAACGGTACTCAGCCCCAGCGGCCCCGCACAGCCCCACCCCGCACGGCGGTCCCACCGGTACGGCGCGGACGGGATCGCGGAACGTCGGCCGGTCCGTCCCCCGACGCCGGGCGCGCCCGTGCGCGAGGTTTTCCACAGGGCGGGCCGCGGGTTGTCCACAGCGGTTGACACCTTACGACGCCCGTCCCACCATGGAATCGCACGGACCGAACGATCGGTCGGGAGCAAGCCGGGACAGCACCCAAGGTCGAGGGGGAGCACATGGCGACAGCAGCCGCGCACGACACGAGCCGCACCACGGCGCCCGGCGTCCAGGACGGCGCCGAGGCCGCGTACGAGCGCGCCTTCGACGCCGCCGTGGCCGCCGACGAGCGCATCGAGCCGCGCGACTGGATGCCGGACGCCTACCGCGCGACGCTGGTCCGGCAGATCGCGCAGCACGCGCACTCCGAGATCATCGGCATGCAGCCGGAGGCCAACTGGATCACGCGCGCACCCTCGCTGCGCCGCAAGGCGATCCTGATGGCCAAGGTCCAGGACGAGGCCGGCCACGGGCTGTATCTGTACAGCGCGGCCGAGACGCTCGGCACCGGCCGCGACGAACTGCTCGACAAGCTGCACACCGGCCGCCAGAAGTACTCCTCGATCTTCAACTACCCGACGCTGACCTGGGCGGACGTCGGCGCGATCGGCTGGCTGGTGGACGGCGCCGCGATCACCAACCAGGTCCCGCTCTGCCGCTGCTCCTACGGACCGTACGCCCGCGCGATGGTCCGGATCTGCAAGGAGGAGTCCTTCCACCAGCGCCAGGGCTACGAGCTGCTGCTCAGCCTCAGCAAGGGCACGCCGGAGCAGCACGCGATGGCGCAGGACGCGGTGAACCGCTGGTGGTGGCCGTCGCTGATGATGTTCGGCCCGCCCGACGACGAGTCGGCGCACTCGGCCCAGTCCATGGCCTGGAAGATCAAGCGCCACTCCAACGACGAGCTGCGCCAGCGCTTCGTCGACATCTGCGTCCCGCAGGCCGAGAGCCTCGGTCTGACGCTCCCCGACCCGGAGCTGACGTGGAACGAGGAGCGCGGTCACCACGACTTCGGGCCGATCGACTGGTCGGAGTTCCGGGACGTCCTCAAGGGCAACGGCCCGTGCAACGAACAGCGCATCACCCAGCGCCGACGCGCCCATGAGGAGGGCGCGTGGGTGCGCGAGGCGGCCGCGGCCCACGCGGCGAAGCACACCGGCACCGGCACCAGCGCCGGGACGCACACCGGCATCAGGGGAGTGGAGCAGGCATGACGAACACCGACTGGCCACTGTGGGAGGTCTTCGTGCGCTCACGCCGCGGCCTCTCCCACACCCACGCCGGCAGTCTGCACGCGCCCGACGCGGAGCTGGCCCTGCGCAACGCCCGCGATCTGTACACCCGGCGCGGTGAGGGCGTGTCCATCTGGGTGGTCCCCTCCACGGCGATCACCGCGTCCTCGCCCGACGAGAAGGACCCCTTCTTCGAGCCGGCCGCCGACAAGCCGTACCGGCATCCGACGTTCTACGAGATCCCGGACGGGGTGAAGCACCTGTGACCACGACGGTTCCCGCCACGGCGGCCCTCGCACTGGGCGACGACGCGCTGGTGCTCTCCCACCGTCTCGGGGAGTGGATGGGGCACGCCCCCGTGCTGGAGGAGGAGGTCGCCCTCGCCAACATCGCCCTCGACCTGCTCGGCCAGGCCCGGGTGCTGCTGTCGATGGCGGGCGACGAGGACGAGCTGGCCTATCTGCGCGAGGAGCGCGCCTTCACCAATCTCCAGCTGGTCGAGCAGCCCAACGGCGACTTCGCGCACACCATCGCCCGGCAGCTGTACTTCTCCACCTACCAGCACCTGCTGTACGGCCAACTGGCCGGCGGAGACGGCCCGTTCGCTCCCCTCGCGGCGAAGGCCGTCAAGGAGACCGCCTACCACCGCGACCACGCCGAGCAGTGGACGCTGCGCCTCGGCGACGGCACCGAGGAGAGCCACACCCGGATGCAGCGGGCCTGCGAGACGCTGTGGCGGTTCACCGGCGAGATGTTCCAGCCGGTCGAGGGCCTGGACGGCGTGGACCGGGACCGACTGCGCGAGAGCTGGCTCGCCTCGGTCACCGACGTGCTCGCCCGCGCGACCCTGACCCTGCCCCAGGGGCCGCAGTCCGGGGCGTGGACGGCCGGAGCGGGCCGGCAGGGGCTGCACACCGAGTCGTTCGGCCGGATGCTCGCCGAGATGCAGCATCTGCACCGCAGCCACCCGGGGGCGTCATGGTGACGACCACCCCGCTCGAGGCGGAGCTGCTCAAGATCGCCGGTGCGGTGCCCGACCCCGAGCTGCCCGTGCTCACCCTGGAGGAGCTGGGGGTCGTGCGCGGGGTGCGGATGCGCGGCTCGGACGCGGTCGAGGTCGAGCTGACCCCGACGTACACGGGCTGTCCCGCGCTGGAGACCATGAGCACCGACATAGAGCGGGCGCTGCAGGCGCACGGCGTGCGCGAGGTCACCGTCCGCACCGTGCTCTCGCCGGCCTGGTCGACGGACGACATCAGCGACGAAGGACGGCGCAAGCTGCGGGAGTTCGGCATCGCGCCGCCACGCACCCAGCGGGCGGCCGGGCCGGTCACCGTCACGCTGGGCCCGACCCGCACCCATGGCGGTGAGGAAACCCAGGGCGGCGAGGAAGCGGACCCGGTCCACTGCCCCCACTGCGGCAGCGCCGACACCGAGCTGCTCAGCCGTTTCTCCTCCACCGCGTGCAAGGCGCTGCGCCGCTGCCTCGCCTGCCGCGAACCCTTCGACCACTTCAAGGAGTTGTGATGGCCCGCTTCCACCGGCTCCCCGTGGCCGAGGTCGACCGGCTCACCGACGACTCCGTCGCGCTGACCTTCGCCGTCCCCGAGGAACTGCGCGAGGAGTTCCGGCACGCGGCGGGGCAGCACCTCGCCCTGCGCCGGATCGCCGACGGCGCCGAGATACGCCGGACGTACTCCATCTGCTCCCCGGCGCCCGCACCGGACGGGCCGGGCCCGCACACGCTGCGGATCGGCGTACGGCTGGTGGAGGGCGGGGCGTTCTCCACCTACGCGCTGAAGGAGATCAACGTCGGCGACGAGGTGGAGGTGATGACCCCCGCGGGGCGCTTCACCCTCGACCCGGCGCCCGGGCTGTACGCGGCCATCGTCGGCGGCAGCGGCATCACCCCGGTGCTGTCGATCGCGGCCACCCTGCTGGCGCGTGAGCCCCGGGCCCGTTTCTGCCTGGTCCGCAGCGACCGGACGTCCGCCTCGACGATGTTCCTCGAAGAGGTCGCCGATCTGAAGGACCGCTACCCGGACCGGCTGCAGCTGGTGACCGTGCTGTCCCGGGAGGAGCAGCAGGCGGGTCTGCCGTCCGGACGGCTCGACCAGGAGCGGCTGACCGGGCTGCTGCCGGCGCTGCTGCCGGTCGGCGAGGTCGCGGGATGGTTCCTGTGCGGGCCGTTCGGGCTGGTGCAGCAGGCGGAGCGGGCGCTGCGCGAGCTGGACGTGGCCCGGGCCAGGATCCACGAGGAGATCTTCCACGTGGACGCCGCCTCCCCCACGGCGGCCACCGGCGCCCCGGCGCACAGCGCGGTCACCGCCCGCCTCGACGGACGCGGCGGCACCTGGCCGGTCCAGGAGGGCGAGACGCTGCTGGAGACGGTGCTGCGCAACCGGCCCGACGCGCCCTACGCCTGCAAGGGCGGCGTGTGCGGGACGTGCCGGGCCTTCCTGGTCTCCGGTGAGGTGCGCATGGACCGCAACTTCGCGCTGGAGCCGGAGGAGACGGAGGCCGGCTACGTCCTGGCCTGCCAGTCCCATCCGGTGACGGAACAGGTGGAGCTGGACTTCGACCGCTGAGGGCAACGACAGGCCTACCCCTGCCGACGGCGTCTGTCGCCGTCGGCCTCCGCCCACGACGTCGCCCGCGGACGCAACCCCGCTGCTACAGCACGTGGCCGGGCTTGCCCTCGTCGGTGATCACGGGGCGGCCGGTGGCGGCCCACACCTGCATGCCGCCGTCGACGTTCACCGCGTCGATGCCCTGCTGGGCCAGGTACATCGTGACCTGGGCGGACCGGCTGCCCGAGCGGCAGATGACGTGGACGCGGCCGTCCTGCGGCGCCGCCTCGGTCAGCTCGCCGTAGCGGGCCACGAACTCGCTGATCGGGATGTGCAGGGCGCCCTCGGCGTGGCCCGCCTGCCACTCGTCGTGCTCACGGACGTCCAGCAGGAAGTCGCCGTCCTTGACGTCGTTGACCTCGACCGTAGGAACACCAGCTCCGAAACTCATGCACCCGACGCTACCCGACGCGGCCGACGGCCCTACGGCTGCTGCCCGACCAGCGTCGCCAGTTCCGTCTCACGGGCGGTGATGTCGGCCTGCAACTGCCCGGCGATCTCCACGAGCAGCTGGTCGGGGTCGTCCGGGGCGAGGCGCAGCATGGAGCCGATCGCGCCCTCCTCCAGTTCCCGCTGGAGCACCGTGAGCAGCTCCTTGCGCTGGGAGAGCCACTCCAGGCGGGCGTACAGCTCCTCGCTGGGGCTGGGCCGCCGCTCCGGCGGCACCGGTCCGGCCGCCCACTCCGCGGCCAGCTCCCGCAGCTCGGTCTCGTCACCACGGGCGTAGGCGGCGTTGACCCGGGTGATGAACTCCTCGCGCCGCACCCGCTCGCCCTCTTCCTGGGCCAGGTCGGGGTGCGCCTTGCGGGCCAGCTCCCGGTAGAGCCGGCGGGCCTCCTCACTGGGCCGCACCCGCTGCGGCGGCCGGACCTGCTGCTCGGTGAGCATCGCGGCCGCCTCCGGGAACAGCCCGGAGTCGTCCATCCAGCCCTGCATCAGGTCCTCGACACCGGGGATCGGCTCCAGCCGGGCCCGCAGCTCCCGCGCGCGGCGCAGGTCCTCGGGGTCGCCGGTGCGCTCTGCCCGGGCCTCGGCGATCCGGGCGTCCAGCTCCTCGATACGGGCGTACATCGGGCCGAGCCGCTCGTGGTGGAGGCGGGAGAAGTTCTCGACCTCCACACGGAACGTCTCCACCGCGATCTCGTACTCGATCAGCGCCTGCTCGGCGGCCCGCACGGCCCGCTCCAGCCGCTCCTCGGGCCGCGGCTGCTCAGCTTCCGGGGTCGTCACCCGGCCAGCGTAAGCGCTGCGCCGGGCCCGCGCCGATGCCGAGGGCGCCCGTGCCGCTTATGACTGGGTTGTGAGCACTGTGGCTGCCGTCACATGCGGCCGTCCCCCGCACCGACGGCACATGCCGTCGGTCTGGAGTGCGGCACTTGCAGGGCGGCGGCTGCGGGGCACGGTCGCCCTCTCCGTCGTCAGACCCCCATCTCCGCCGCGATCCTCCCCGACCTCACCGCCGCCAGCAGGTCCGCGTGGTCCGCCTCCGTGCGGTCCGCGTAGGCGAGGGCGAACGCGGCGATCGCCTCGTCCAGTTCCTCGTTCTTGCCGCAGTAGCCGGCGATCAGGCGCGGGTCGGCGCTGTGCGCGTGGGCGCGGGCCAGCAGCGCGCCGGTCATCCGGCCGTAGTCGTCGACCTGGTCGGCGGCGAGGGCGGCCGGGTCGACGCTGCCCTTGCGGTTGCGGAACTGCCGGACCTGGAAGGGGCGGCCCTGCACCGTCGTCCAGCCCAGCAGGATGTCGCTGACGACCTGCATGCGCTTCTGCCCGAGCACCACCCGGCGGCCCTCGTGGTCCACCTCCGGCACCTCGAAGCCGGCGGTGGCCAGGTGGGGCACCAGCGCGGACGGCCGGGCCTCCTTCACCTGCAGCACGAGCGGTTCGCCCCGGTGGTCCAGGAGCAGCACGACATACGACCGCGTGCCGACGCTGCCCGTACCGACGACACGGAAGGCGACGTCGTGCACCGCGTGCCGGGCCAGCAGCGGCAGGCGGTCCTCGGAGAGGGTGGAGAGGTAGGACTCCAGCGACGCGGCCACCGCCGCCGCCTCGGCGTCGGGTATCGCCCGCAGCACCGGCGGCGCGGGCACGAAGCGGCGCCCGCCGTCCTCGGCCGGCTCGGTCGACTTCGCCGCGAAACGGCCGCTGGTGTTGGCCCGCGCCTTCTCCGAGACGCGCTCCAGCGTGCCGAGGAGGTCGTGGGCGTCGGCGTGGGAGACGAGTTCCTCGTCGGCGATGGCGTTCCACGCGTCCAGCACCGGCAGCTTCGCCAGCAGGCGCATGGTGCGCCGGTAGGCGCCCACCGCGTCGAACGCGGCCTGCCGGCAGACGTCCTCGTCGGCGCCGGCTTCGCGCCCCGCGAGCACCAGCGAAGCGGCGAGCCGCTTCAGGTCCCACTCCCAGGGGCCGGGCACGGTCTCGTCGAAGTCGTTCAGATCGATGACCAGCCCGCCGCGCGCGTCGCCGTACAGACCGAAGTTCGCGGCGTGCGCGTCCCCGCAGATCTGCGCGGTGATCCGGGTCAGCGGCGTCCGCGCGAGGTCGTACGCCATCAGCCCGGCGGATCCGCGCAGGAAGGCGAACGGCGTGGCCGCCATCCGGCCGACCCGGATCGGCGTCAGCTCGGGCAGCCGCCCCTGGCTGGACTCCTCCACCGCGCTCACCGCGTCCGGGCGGCCGGCGTCGAGATCCAGCTCGGCGTGCGCCCGGCGCGGCACCCGGCGGCGCAGCGCCTTGCCCTCGCCCTTCGGCGAGCCGGCCCCGGGCCACTCGGCGAAACCCCGCACCCGGGGAAGCCGCCGGACCCCGCCGGGCGCCTCCGCCTGCGCGGGCACCACCGCCCCACCCGTTGCCCCCGACACCTCGGACACCACCGCACCGTTCTCGGTCACCGCGACCGCCTCCCCCGACATCCACCGCACGAAGTACGGCTGCACGAAGCACAACTGGACGAACACCAACGTGTACGAACGTCAACGCGTGCCGACCGTACAGCCGGTGGCCGAATCCCGTCAGACCTGGGGACGACCCGGCGGTTGTGGACAACTCGGCCACCCCGTGGACGTTATGGTCAACTCGCCCGACGCAGCCGCCGTTTGCCCGAGGGGAACCCATGGCCTCGCACGACACCTACGACAAGCTGATCGCCCTGCTCGACGAGCACGGGGCCGACTACCGGGTGATCGAGCACGAGAGCGAGGGCGCCACCGAGGCGGTCAGCCGGCTGCGCGGCCACGACCTGGACCGGGCCGCCAAGTGCATCATCGTGATGGTGAAGATCGGCAAGAAGGAGAAGCGCTTCGCTCTGGCCGTCGTCCCCGGCGACAAGCGCGTGGACCTGACCGCGATCAAGGCGCTGTACGGCGGCACCTACGCCTCCTTCGCCTCGCCCGAGATCGCCGAGGAACTGGCCGGGTCGCAGAGCGGCACCATCCTGCCGTTCTCCTTCGACGAGCGGCTGGAGCTGATCGTCGACCCGGCGCTGCTGGCCCACCCGGAGTTCTTCTTCAACGCCGCCCGCCTCGACCGCTCCCTGGCCCTGTCGACGACGGACTACCGCTCGATCGCCGGGCCCCGCCTCGAGACGATCGCCCAGGACTGACGCCCCGCGCTCACCACACCGACGCCGTCACCTCGCACGGAACCGACGGCGTCGGCCCCCCACGACACCGACGCCGTCACCTCTCACGAAGCAACGGCGTCGGCCCCTCACGACACCGCCGGCGTCAGGGCCAGCACCACCCCGAGTCCGACCAGCACGCTCCCGATCACCTTGTTCAGGACGGCCTGCCGTCGCAGCAGCCGGGCCCGCAGGTCCTGCTGTGAGAAGAGCAACGCCACCAGGGCGAACCACACCAGATGCGCGACCGACATGAACAAGCCGTATCCGATCTGCTGGGCGACCGGGGTGTCGGCGCTGACGACCTGGGTGTAGGTGCTGAGCACGAACAGCATCGTCTTGGGGTTCAGCGCATTCGTCAGGAATCCGGTGCGCAGTGCTCCCGCCGGGGACAACGTGCCGTCGGCGGACAGATCGATGTGCAACTGCGCCTTGGCGACAAACGTCTTGTACCCGATGAACACCAGATAGGCCGCGCCGACCAGTTTCATCACCGTGAAAAGCAGCGGCGTCCGGGAGACGAGCAGTCCCACACCGACCATGGTGTAGGTGACGTGGACGAGGACGCCGAGTGAAATTCCGACCGCCGCGAGGATTCCCGCGCGGCGACCGTAGAGATAACTGTTGCGGACGGTCATCGCGAAGTCCGCGCCGGGGCTGATGACAGCCAGCACGGTGATGACGGCAACGGCGACGATCTGACCCATGTTCCCGTTTTCTCACTCGACCGGTAGAGACCGGCAGGACGGAGATGAGGGCGCCCGCGGCCGGGCCGCGGGCGCCCCCGAGCACCGACGTCAGGCGGCCTTGTGACGGTAGGTGATCACCAGCACGTCACGGGAGGCGGGCCGGCCCGCTTCGAGCTGCTGGATCGGCGACACCCCGTGGAACACGCGCTCGTCGTTGACCAGCGCGAGGTCCAGCGGGTCGGTGAGGGTGAACTTCTCCAGCGGCTCCTGCTCCAGGTTGAAGATGGTGCTCTCGCCGCCGCCCGCGTTGGACCGGTTGATCAGGGCCATCAGCACGAACGTGACCCCGTCCCGGTGGACCCCCTCCGGCGTGGGCTTGCCGATCTCCTCCCCGTCCACCTCGATGCGGAACTGGTGGGCCTCGATGTGCCACGCCGAGTACGGCGCGAGCCGGCCGAAGATGTCACAGCCCAGCGTGACCAGGCTGTCCATGGTCGAGCCCTTCAGGGCGGCGTCCTCGAACGGCTCGTAGTGGCGGGCGACACCGCCGTTGAGGTTGTTGAAGTCCACCGTCTGGTAGTGCGGCCGGTGCTCCTCCACCCGGTACTCGGCGGCCCCCTTCGGCGCGCTCAGTGTGGCGTGCCGGCGACGCCGGTAGCGGCCGCCGTCGGCCATGTAACCGTCGAGCGGCATCCTGTTCCAGCTCTCGCGGAAGTCCTCCAGATCGTCCAGCGCGTTTTCGGAACGCCGGCGCAGAAGTTCCGCGACCTTGTCCCCGGAAAGCAGGTCGTAGCTTTTCGCGGAGAGCGAATCGCAGAGTTCTTCGATTCCGGCATGGTACTGCGAAGACATTTCTTCCCCCTGGGTCTTCGTGGTCGATACCGCCGTCGATCATGTGGGGCGCCGCTCGGGAATGTCAACGAAACAAGGGAACTGTTTACGCGGCCTTAGTATGGCCAGTGCTTTTCGGCCATTGGCCGAGTTCTGCGGGTTGACGAAATATCCGGGCGCCTTTTCCGGGAGCCGGCCGCGCCGGAATTCCCGTGCCCGCGGACGGCTCGCCGGTGCGGAGAGGGGGCGATGACGACCTCGGCGGCGAAGACAGGGGGGCGGGGGCCTCGTCCGCGTGCATCGGGGGGGCGGCTTCGGAAGCGTCGCCCAGGTCCGCCGACCCGGCCCGACCCGGCCGTCGCCCCGACAGCCCCTGAGACCTTCCTCACAGACCTCACAGAGCGGAGGTCCACGGCCGATACGTACGGCCCCATATACGACGAGAGGCCGGTCGTTTAACGACCGGCCTCTCGCCTGTTGTGCGCGAGGGGGGAGTTGAACCCCCACGCCCTTGCGGGCACTGGAACCTGAATCCAGCGCGTCTGCCTATTCCGCCACCCGCGCATTGGGTGTGTCCTCCGGCTCCGTTCCTTTCGGCCCGGCGCCTTCCGACACCCAGAACATTAGCACGTCGCCCGGGGTGGATTCACATCCCTTCCCGCCGGCCCCGCCCCGGCGAGCAGCGGGGCCACCGCCCACGCCCCTGAGCAGCGCACCCGGCGCCCCGCGCCCGCAGAACCGCCCCGCACACCGTGCCCGCAGAACCGCCCCGCGCCCCCGCGCGACCGTCCGCCGGGCCCGCGCTCCGCGACACCGCCCCCACGGGCCCCTCACGTCTCGGCCGCACCCCCAGCACGTATCAACCTCGTACCGGTAGGGGCCGTCCCCCCTTCAGGCGGAGGGAGCGCACAGCGGTGTGCGGGACACTGGTTTGCGGCCGCCTCTACGATCCTGGGCAGAAGTACCCCGCAAGGGGTACGAGGCATCAGGTACACACCGAGGTGTCGACACCCAGTCGACCGGGCCGACAGGGGGAACCAGCCGATCGACCGGCGCGTGGATACGATCAGTAAGCAGTACCAGGTAGGGCAGTACCCGCACCGCGGGCAGCAGGACGGCAGGAACGACGGAGGAGGTGCCCCATGGGAGTCCTGAAGAAGTTCGAGCAGCGTCTCGAAGGTCTGGTCAACGGCACCTTCGCCAAGGTCTTCAAGTCCGAGGTCCAGCCCGTGGAGATCGCCGGCGCGCTCCAGCGCGAGTGCGACAACAACGCGACGATCTGGAACCGCGACCGCACGGTGGTCCCCAACGACTTCATCGTCGAGCTCTCCACCCCGGACTACGAGCGGCTGAGCCCCTACTCCGGGCAGCTCGGCGACGAGCTCGCCGGGATGGTGCGCGACTACGCCAAGCAGCAGCGCTACACCTTCATGGGCCCGATCAAGGTCCACCTGGAGAAGGCCGACGATCTCGACACCGGTCTGTACCGGGTGCGCAGCCGCACGCTCGCCTCGTCCTCCAGCCAGCAGGCGCCCGGCGCGCCCGCGGCCGGCGGGCAGCAGCAGGGCGGCTACGGCTACCCGCAGCCCGGCCGTCCGGCCGGGCACGGCGCGCCCGCCGCGCCCGCCGGAGCGCCCCCCATGCCGTCCGCCCCGCCGCCCGGCGCCCGCCCCGGCGGGTACGGCTATCCGCAGCCGGCGAGCCCCCAGCGGCCGCCGGCCGCCGCGCCGGCGTCCGGCGGACGCACCCGCTACTGGATCGAGATCAACGGCACCCGCCACCAGATCTCCCGCCCGACGCTGGTGCTGGGTCGCAGCACCGACGCCGACGTGCGGATCGACGACCCCGGCGTGAGCCGCCGGCACTGCGAGATCCGGACCGGAACGCCCTCGACGATCCAGGATCTCGGATCCACCAACGGCATCGTGGTGGACGGGCAGCACACCACCCGCGCTACGCTCCGCGACGGCTCGCGGATCGTCGTGGGCAGCACCACCGTTATCTATAGGCAAGCCGAAGGGTGAAGCGGGGGCAATGTCAGAGCTGACCCTCACGGTCATGCGGCTGGGTTTCCTGGCCGTCCTGTGGCTGTTCGTGATCGTGGCCGTGCAGGTCATCCGCAGCGATCTGTTCGGTACGCGCGTCACGCAGCGCGCCGCCCGGCGGGACGCCGGCCGGACCCAGCAGGCCCAGCGCCAGGCGCCGCCGCAGCAGCGCCAGCAGCAGAGCGGCGGCCGCCAGCGCCGTAACGCCCCCACCAAACTCGTCGTGTCCGAGGGCACGCTCACCGGCACCACCGTCGCGCTGCAGGGCCAGACCATCACCCTGGGCCGGGCGCACGACTCGACGATCGTGCTGGACGACGACTACGCCTCCAGCCGCCATGCCAGGATCTACCCGGACCAGAACGGTCAGTGGATCGTCGAGGATCTTGGCTCCACCAACGGCACGTACCTCGACCGGACGCGGCTGACGACCCCGACGCCGATCCCGCTGGGCGCGCCGATCCGCATCGGCAAGACCGTCATCGAGCTGCGGAAGTAGTGCTACGTCATGAATGAGCGCGAGCGGAGCGAGCACGCAGCGGCGGTTCACACCCCGGACCCCGGCGCGCTCCCGACCGGAGGGTGGGCAGTGTGGCTCGACACGACCGGCTGCATGCGGAGCCGACGGGCGAGGTGGGCATGAGTCTGTCACTGCGCTTCGCCGCCGGATCGCACAAAGGCATGATCCGCGAGGGCAACGAGGACTCCGGGTACGCCGGTCCGCGGCTGCTCGCGATCGCCGACGGCATGGGCGGCCAGGCGGCCGGTGAGGTCGCCTCCTCCGAGGTGATCTCCACCATCGTCGCCCTCGACGACGACATCCCCGGCTCCGACATCCTCACGGCGCTCGGCGCGGCCGTGCAGCGCGCCAACGACCAGCTGCGGCAGATGGTCGAGGAGGACCCGTCGCTGGAGGGCATGGGCACCACGCTCACCGCCCTGCTGTGGACCGGCCAGCGCCTCGGCCTGGTGCACGTCGGCGACTCCCGCGCGTATCTGCTGCGCGACGGCGTCCTCACCCAGATCACGCAGGACCACACCTGGGTGCAGCGTCTGGTCGACGAGGGCCGGATCACCGAGGAAGAGGCCACCACCCACCCGCAGCGCTCGCTGCTGATGCGCGCCCTCGGCAGCGGCGACCACGTCGAGCCGGACCTGTCGATCCGCGAGGTGCGCGCCGGCGACCGCTATCTGATCTGCTCCGACGGGCTGTCCGGAGTCGTCTCCCACCAGACGATGGAGGACACCCTCGCCAGCTACCAGGGCCCGCAGGAGACCGTGCAGCAGCTGATCGAGCTGGCGCTGCGCGGCGGCGGCCCCGACAACATCACGGTGATCGTCGCCGACGTGCTGGACCTGGACACCGGTGACACGCTCGCCGGGCAGCTGTCCGACACCCCGGTCGTGGTCGGCGCGGTCGCCGAGAACCAGCACCACCACCACGACAACGGCATCATGCAGACGCCCGCCGGCCGCGCCTCCGGTCTGGGCCGGCACGCCGCGCCCGGTGGCGGCGGCGGTGAGTTCGGCCCGCCCGGCTCGGGCGACACCACCGGCTTCATCCCGGCCGGCAGCTTCGGCGACTGGGACGAGGACGACTTCGCCAAGCCGCGCAAGGGCCGCAGGTGGATCAAGAGATCCCTGTACTCGGTGCTGGCGCTGGCCGTCATCGGCGGCGGCCTGTACGGCGGCTGGCGCTGGACCCAGACCCAGTACTACGTCGGCGCCAACGACGAGCACGTCGCGCTGTACCGCGGCATCAGCCAGGACCTGGCGTGGGTGTCGCTGTCGAAGGTGGAGAAGGACCACCCCGAGATCGAACTCAAGTACCTGCCGCCCTACCAGCAGAAGCAGGTCAAGAACACGATCGCGGAGGGCGACCTCGCCGGAGCCCGCAAGAAGGTCGACGAGCTCGCCGTGCAGGCCTCCGCCTGCAAGAAGCAGGCCGAGCGCAACGCCGCCGAGAACGAGCACAACGCGAAGACGGGCCAGGGCGAGGCCGGGGGCACCACGGGGGGAACCACTCCCGCCTCCTTCACGTCCAAGGTCACACCGACCCCTTCGGCCACAGGAAAACCGGGCACGAAGACCCCGTCCACCTCACCGACCCCCACCGCCCATCCCAGCCCCGGCCCCAGCCTCTCGGAGGAAGAGCAGAAGGTCGTCTCGCTGTGCGGTAAGCAGTAGGCAAGCCGTGAGAGGCCCTGTCACACGATGAGCAGTACTACCAACACGTCGTCGCACCACACGTCCACGATCGGCGCCATCGGCGCACCGAGCCGGCGCAACACCGAGCTCGCGCTGCTGGTCTTCGCGGTCGCCATCCCGGTGTTCGCCTACGCCAACGTCGGGCTCGCGATCAACGACAAGGTGCCCGCCGGTCTGCTGAGCTACGGCCTGGGACTCGGCCTGCTGGCCGGTGTCGCCCATCTCGTCGTCCGCAAGTTCGCGCCGTACGCGGACCCGCTGCTGCTGCCGCTGGCCACGCTGCTCAACGGCCTGGGCCTGGTGGTCATCTGGCGGCTGGACCAGTCGAAGCTGCTGCAGTCCATCAAGCAGGCCGGCACGGCTGCGCCGCGGCAGCTGATGTACACCGCGATGGGCATCGCCCTGTTCATCGTCGTGCTGATCTTCCTCAAGGACCACCGCGTCCTGCAGCGCTACACCTACATCTCCATGGTCGGCGCGCTGTTCCTGCTGCTGCTGCCGCTGGTGCCGGGCCTCGGGCAGAACATCTACGGCGCGAAGATCTGGATCTCCGTGGCCGGCTTCTCCATCCAGCCCGGTGAGTTCGCCAAGATCGTGCTGGCGGTGTTCTTCGCCGGCTATCTGATGGTGAAGAGGGACGCGCTCGCGCTCGCCAGCCGCCGCTTCATGGGCCTGTACCTGCCGCGCGGCCGTGACCTCGGCCCGATCCTGGTGGTCTGGTTCATCTCGATCCTGATCCTGGTCTTCGAGACCGACCTCGGTACCTCCCTGCTGTTCTTCGGCATGTTCGTGATCATGCTGTACGTCGCCACCGAGCGGACCAGCTGGATCGTCTTCGGTCTGCTGATGTCCGGTGTCGGCGCGGTCGGCGTCGCGAGCTTCGAGCCGCACGTCCAGCAGCGTGTCCAGGCCTGGCTGGACCCGATGAAGGAGTACACGCTCTCCCGGCAGGGCGTCGCCGGTCACTCCGAGCAGGCGATGCAGGCGCTGTGGGCGTTCGGCTCCGGCGGCACGCTCGGCTCCGGTCTCGGCCAGGGCCACAGCGACCTGATCCGGTTCGCCGCCAACTCCGACTTCATCCTCGCCACCTTCGGCGAGGAGCTGGGCCTGGCCGGTCTGATGGCGCTGCTGCTGATCTACGGCCTGATCGTGGAGCGCGGCGTGCGCACGGCCCTCGCCGCCCGCGACCCGTTCGGCAAGCTGCTGGCCATCGGCCTGTCCGGCGCGTTCGCGCTGCAGGTGTTCGTCGTGGCCGGCGGTGTGATGGGCCTCATCCCGCTGACCGGTATGACGATGCCCTTCCTGGCGTACGGCGGTTCCTCCGTCATCGCCAACTGGGCCCTGATCGGCATCCTGATCCGCATCAGCGACACCGCGCGCCGCCCGGCACCCGCCCCCGCCAGCAACCCCGACGCCGAGATGACCCAGGTGGTCCGTCCGTGAACAAGCCTCTGCGCCGCATCGCGATCTTCTGCGGCCTCCTGGTCCTCACCCTGCTGATCCGGGACAACTGGCTGCAGTACGTCAAGGCCGACTCCCTGGCCACCGACAAGGACAACCGCCGCGTCACCATCGCCCGCTACTCCACCCCGCGCGGCGACATCATCGTCGGCGGCGGGGAGGCGATCACCGGGTCGGCGAAGACCAGCACGAGCGGGCTGAACGACCTGAAGTTCAAGCGCACCTACAAGAACGGCCCCATGTGGGCGCCGGTCACCGGGTACGCCTCGCAGGCGTTCGGCGCCAACCAGCTGGAGTCCCTCGAGGACGGCATCCTCACCGGCACCGACGACCGGCTGTTCTTCCGCAACACCCTCGACATGGTCACCGGCAAGGAGAAGCAGGGCGGCAACGTCGTCACCACGCTCAACGCCGGCGCGCAGAAGGCCGCGTTCAACGGCCTGAAGAAGCAGGGCGGGAAGGGTGCCGTCGTCGCGCTCGACCCGGCCACCGGCAAGATCCTCGCGCTCGCCTCCTACCCGTCGTACGACCCCTCGGCCTTCGCCGGGAACTCCGACGACGACGCCAAGGCCTGGCAGAAGCTGCAGAAGAAGGACAACCCGAACGACCCGATGCTGAACCGGGCGCTGCGCGAGACCTACCCGCCGGGCTCGACGTTCAAGGTGGTCACCGCGGCGGCCGCGCTGGAGAACGGCCTCTACCCGGACGCGGACTCCAAGACCAACTCGCCGCTGCCGTGGATCATGCCGGGCACCACGACCCCGCTGAAGAACGAGGGCAACATCCCCTGCGAGAACGCGACCATGCGTGAGGCCCTGCGGGTCTCCTGCAACAGCGTCTTCGGCAAGATCGGCGCCGACCTCGGCAACGACAAGATGCTGGCGGAGGCCAAGAAGTTCGGCTTCGACGCGGAGCAGTTCACGCCGGTGCGCTCCAGCGCCTCGGTCTTCTCCGACAACATGAACAAGTCGCAGACGGCGCTGTCGTCCATCGGCCAGTTCAACACCGCCGCGACGCCGCTGCAGATGGCCATGGTCGCCTCCGCCGTCGCCAACGACGGCAAGCTGATGAAGCCGTACATGGTCGACCAGCTCCAGACGTCGAACCTCGACCCGATCGAGCAGACCGACCCGCAGGAGCTGAGCCGGCCGCTGTCGCCGAAGAACGCGCAGATCCTGCAGTCGATGATGGAGACCGTCGTCAAGGACGGCACGGGCAAGAACGCGCAGATCGACGGCGTCACCGTGGGCGGCAAGACCGGTACCGCCCAGCACGGTGTGGAGAACAGCGCGAACCCCTACGCCTGGTTCATCTCCTACGCCAAGCTCCCCGACGGCAGCTCGCCGGTCGCCGTCGCCGTGGTCGTCGAGGACGAGAACGCCAACCGGGACGACATCTCCGGTGGCGGTCTCGCCGCCCCCATCGCGAAGAGCGTGATGGAGGCGGTCATCAAGGGCAAGAAGTGAACCCGATCACGTCGTCTGCCCATTGCCGCACGTTGCGATACCGGTCCTGTATCGGGTGACGGGCTTGGCCAGGTCACACAAACCGATCCGGGTACGGTAGGCCCGGACGACAGCCTCCGGCCGCACGGGCGTGCCGGTCGGGACCGATGGAGAGGGCTGGTAGGTAGCTATGGAAGAGCCGCGTCGCCTCGGCGGCCGGTACGAGCTGGGCCAGGTGCTCGGCCGTGGTGGCATGGCGGAGGTCTACCTCGCGCAGGACACCCGCCTCGGCCGCACGGTGGCAGTGAAGACGCTGCGCGCGGACCTCGCGCGCGACCCGTCCTTCCAGGCCCGCTTCCGCCGGGAGGCCCAGTCGGCCGCCTCGCTCAACCATCCCGCGATCGTCGCGGTCTACGACACGGGCGAGGACTACATCGACGGGGTCTCGATCCCGTACATCGTCATGGAGTACGTCGACGGCTCCACGCTCCGTGAGCTGCTTCACTCCGGCCGCAAGCTGCTGCCGGAGCGGACGCTGGAGATGACCATCGGCATCCTCCAGGCCCTGGAGTACTCGCACCGGGCCGGCATCGTCCACCGCGACATCAAGCCGGCCAACGTCATGCTGACGCGCACCGGCCAGGTCAAGGTGATGGACTTCGGCATCGCCCGCGCCATGGGCGACTCCGGCATGACGATGACCCAGACCGCGGCCGTCATCGGCACCGCGCAGTACCTGTCGCCGGAGCAGGCCAAGGGCGAGCAGGTCGACGCCCGCTCGGACCTGTACTCGACGGGCTGTCTGCTGTACGAGCTGCTCACGGTACGGCCGCCGTTCGTCGGCGACTCGCCCGTGGCCGTGGCCTACCAGCACGTGCGGGAAGAGCCGCAGGCCCCGTCGGTCTTCGACCCCGAGATCACGCCGGAGATGGACGCGATCGTCCTGAAGGCGCTGGTCAAGGACCCGAACTACCGGTACCAGTCGGCCGACGAGATGCGCGCCGACATCGAGGCGTGCCTCGACGGACAGCCGGTCGCCGCCACCGCCGCCATGGGCTCGGTGGCCTACGGCGGCTACCCCGACGACCAGCCGACGACCGCGCTGCGCTCGGACGGCGGCCCCGCCGGGGCGACGACGATGCTGCCGCCGATGAACGCGGACGACGGCGGCTACGGCTACGACGACCGCCCGGACCGGCGCCGCCAGAAGAAGTCCAGCACGTCCACGATCCTGCTGGTCGTCGCGGCGATCCTGGTGCTCGTCGGCGCGATCCTGATCGGCAAGTACATCTTCAACGGCAAGGGCGTCGGCAACGACCAGGTGCCGGTGCCGCAGTTCATCGGGATGTCGCAGGCCCAGGCGCAGAAGATCGCCGAGAACTCGGATCTGAAGCTGGCGGCCACCGAGAAGCCCTGCGCCGACCAGGCCAAGGGCAACATCTGCTCGCAGGACCCGGTGGCCAAGAGCGAGGTGGACAAGAACACCACGGTCAACGTCGTGGTGTCGACGGGCGCCCCGAAGGTGGCCGTGCCGAGCGTGCGTGGCAAGAGCTTCGACGACGCGAAGGCCCTGCTGGAGGGCGACCAGTACCAGTTCAAGGTCGAGAAGAAGACCGAGGTCTCGGCCGAGGATCCGGGGACCGTCCTCGATCAGGACCCGGAGCTCGGGGCCGAGGTGGAGAAGGGCTCCACGATCACCCTCACGGTCGCCAAGGCCGAGGAGAAGGCGACCGTCCCGGACGTCACCGGCCAGTCCTGTGACGCCGCCAAGGCGCAGATGCAGGCCAACAACCTGACCGGCAACTGCACCGAGCAGGAGACCCAGGACCCGAACCAGGTCGGCAAGGTCCTCTCGACCACGCCGCAGGCCGGCCAGGAGATCAGCAAGGGCTCCACGGTCCAGATCGTCGTCGGCAAGGCCCCGCAGAACCAGCAGGTCCAGGTTCCGCCGGTGCAGAGCCAGCGCCTGAAGGACGCCAAGAAGGCCCTGAAGGACGCCGGTCTGGAGGTCGGCAACATCCAGGGCTCGAACGACGACAACGCCATCGTCGTCGGCTCCAACCCGCCCCAGGGCAGCACGGTGAACAAGGGCCAGACGGTCGACCTGATCACCATCGGCGGCGGAGGCAACAACGGCGGCAACAACGGCGGCGGCACACAGTTCTTCGGCGGTGTGACGGGCTAGCCCACACGCCACCGGCCGTCACCGGCACGACGAAAGCCCCGGCCCCTCACGCGGAGGGTGCCGGGGCTTCGTCGTACCGTCAGCCCGCCAGTTCCTTCGGCGGGGTGCGGTCGCTGTCGACCTTGTCGACGCGGGTCAGCTCGCCCCACACCACGTAGCGGTAGCGGGAGGTGTAGACGGGGGTGCAGGTCGTCAGGGTGATGTAGTGGCCCGGCTTGGTCTTGCCGGACTCCTTCGGGACCTGGGCGAGGACCTCGACGTTGTACTTCGACGTCTCGGGAAGGACGGCGTACACCGTGTAGACGAACCACTTGTCCTTCGTCTCGAAGACGATCGGGTCGCCCTTCTTCAGCTTGTCGATGTTGTGGAACTTCGCGCCGTGCCCGTCGCGGTGCGCGGCGAGAGTGAAGTTGCCGTCCTTGCCGGTCGTCGGCAGCATCGCCTTGACCGGGTCGGTGTAGTAGCCGGCGACACCGTCGTTGAGGACGTCCGTGCCGGTGCCCTTCTCGACCAGCACCTCGCCGTTGTGCATCGCGGGCACGTGCAGGAAGCCGATGCCGTCCTTGGTGTCGAGCGCCCCGGGCCCGGTGTCCTTCTGCGCCCAGTGCTCGCGGACCTTGTCGGCCTGCCGGCCGGCCGCCCGGTCGGCGACGACGTTGGTCCACCACAGCGAGTAGACGACGAACA
This sequence comes from Streptomyces sp. NPDC104814, assembly GCF_055583185.1. Taxonomy (NCBI): domain Bacteria; kingdom Bacillati; phylum Actinomycetota; class Actinomycetes; order Kitasatosporales; family Streptomycetaceae; genus Streptomyces; species Streptomyces sp. NPDC104814. The sequence continues at coordinate 26,633 of NZ_JBVJOL010000012.1, forward strand.
GGCCGAGCACCAGGCCCGCTGTGATGAGGAGTTCACCGAAGACGCTCACCGCCATGGCGATCCGGCCGGTGCCCCGGCGACGCCGGGCCGGTCGAGGGGACGACGTCCCGGTGTCCTCTGCGGTCGCTGCCACTGTCCCTAGCCCTAACTGACGAGCGCATCCGGCTTGCCCTTGCTGCGCGGCCGTTCCTCGACCATCTTGCCCCAGACGATCAGCCGGTACCTGCTCGTGAACTCCGGCGTGCAGGTCGTGAGGGTGATGTAGCGGCCCGGCGCGGTGAAGCCCGAGCCCGGCGGTACGGGTTCGAGCACCGTGGTGTTGCTCGGCGACGTCACCGGCAGCATCGACGTCATCTTGTACACGTAGTAGGTGTCCTGCGTCTCGACGACGACCTCGTCGCCGGGCCGGAGCCGGTTGATGTAGCGGAACGGCTCACCGTGCGTGTTGCGGTGGCCGGCCAGTCCGAAGTTGCCGGTCTTGTCACCCGGCATCGCCGTTTTCAGTGGTTCCTCGCCGTAGTGGCCGACCATGCCCTTGTCGAGCACCCGCTTGGTGCTGACGCCCTCGGCGATGGGCACGACCACGTCCAGCTTCGGGATGTGCAGGATGGCGAAGCCCTGGCCCGGTTCGAAGACGCCCGGGCTGCGTTTGCCGTTCGCCCAGTCCTGCTGGAGGCTGTTCGCCTCCTGGCCGGCCTGCGCGTGGGCGCGCACGTTCGTCCACCACAGCTGGTAGGTGACGAACAGCAGCATCAGCACGCCGGTCGTGATGAACAGCTCCCCGATCACCCGGCTCGCGATGACACCGGCGCTGGGTTTGCGGGCCCGGGCGAGCCGGCGGGCCTCGACACGGGAGCGGGGCGCGGCGCTCTGCTCGTCCTGCGGAGCGTCCTGTCCGGTGGCGGCGGCGCCGTGCCGGCCCCCGCGGCGCCGCTTGGCGGCCTTCCTGCGGGCCGCGCGCCCGCCGGGCGTGACTCCGGTGGCTCCAGGGGCAGACGGGCCGTCAGAGGCGGCTAGGGAGCCCCGCTCGCGCCCACGCCCCGGTGGCGGCGCCACCCGCAGTGCCACCGTCTCGTCATCGAAGGCCGGCACGGGCGGCACGGAGGGTTCCTGCCCCTGACCCCCGTACGCCGGGGCCCCGTAGGTCCCGTGTGTCTCGGGCTCGTACGCCGCGGCTGCGTACGCCCCCGGCCCGTAGCCGTCGGACCCGTGCCCCTGGGACCTCTGCCCCTCGGACCCGTGCCCCTCGTCCTCGTACGGCTCGTCCCCGTACGTCCCGTCCTGCGCCCCGTACGGCGACGTGCCGTAGGACTCGTGCGGCGCGGAGCCGTACGAGTCCTTGCGCTCGGGGCGCAGCGTGGTCACGCCGTGGCCCTGCCCACCACCGGGGCGAGCCCCGCCGACCTCGCCACCGCGCCCTCGTCGCCGCACTCCACCAGCCAGTTGGCCAGCATCCGGTGCCCGTGCTCGGTCAGTACCGACTCCGGGTGGAACTGCACGCCCTCGACGGGCAGTTCGCGGTGGCGCAGGCCCATGATGATCCCGTCCTGGGTGCGGGCCGTGACCTCCAGCTCGGCCGGCACGGTCGGCGGCTCGGCCGCAAGCGAGTGGTAGCGGGTCGCGGTGAACGGGGAGGGCAGCCCGGCGAAGACGCCCCTGCCCTCGTGTTCCACCAGCGAGGTCTTGCCGTGCAGCAGCTCGGGCGCCCGGTCCACGACGCCGCCGTACGCCACCTGCATCGACTGCATGCCCAGGCAGACGCCGAAGACCGGGACACCGGTCGCGGCGCAGTGCCGGACCATCTCGATGCAGACGCCGGCCTCCTCCGGCTTGCCCGGACCCGGCGACAGCAGCACGCCGTCGAAGCCGTCCTGGGCGTGGGAGGTCGCCACCTCGTCGTTGCGCAGCACCTCACACTCGGCGCCCAGCTGGTACAGGTACTGGACCAGGTTGAAGACGAAGCTGTCGTAGTTGTCGACGACGAGAATGCGCGCGCTCACTGGTTGTCCACCGTCACATCGTTGAAGGGAAGCAGCGGTTCGGCCCACGGGAAGACGTACTGGAACAGGAGATAGACCACGGCCACGACGAGCACGATCGAGATCAGCGCCCGCACCCACGCGTTGCCCGGCAGATGCCGCCAGATCCAGCCGTACATGCCGTCCCTTCCGTTTCCCCACGGCACCGTCACTCACGCCGTACCGGAACCAGACTAACGGCGCGGCGCCCCCGGATCCCGTGCGTCCGCAAGGTACCTGCGCGAGGCGTGCCGGAGGTGGATCGGTTTCACGTGAAACCGAGGCGCGGCGCCCCTACGGCTGCACAGGCTTGGCGTAGTGCAGGTCGACGGTGCCCGAGTAGCCCGGCAGCGTCACCGTCCCGTCCTCGGCGACGTTCCAGCCGAGGCCGTAGACGTTCACATAGACCATGTAGTTCTGGATCGCCGGCGACTCGGCCAGCGCCTTCTGCAGCTTGTCGGGGTCCCCGACCGCGGTGATCTTGTACGGCGGCGAGTAGACGCGGCCCTGGAGGATCAGGGTGTTGCCCACGCAGCGCACGGCGCTGGTGGAGATCAGCCGCTGGTCCATCACCTTGATGCCCTTGGCGCCGCCCTGCCACAGGGCGTTCACCACCGCCTGCAGATCCTGCTGGTGGATCACCAGATAGTCCGGCTGCGGCTCGGGATAACCGGGCAGCTTGGCCGTGGCGTTCGGCGGGGCGTCGTTCAGCGTGACGGTGATCGCCTTGCCAGTGACCTTCTGGGTGCCCGCGCTCTTCTCCAGCCCCGCGAGCTTGTCGTCCTGGGCCTTGGTGCTGCCGTCGTCCCTCTCGGCCAGCGCCTCCACGTCGTCGCGCAGGGCCGCGTTGGTGTCGTCCAGCTCCTTGTTCTTGCGGCTGCGCTCCTGGATGAGGTCGGACAGCTTCAGCAAGGACGTGTCCGTCCGGATATTGGTGCCCTTGGCCGTGTTGAAACTCGTGATGAAAAGGAGTCCGGCGAGGGCGAAGACGGCGATCGTGAGCACCCGCGCGGGCCGGAAACGGGGCCCGCGGGCAGGGCTGGATCCCGTCGGGGGAGAGTCGGCAGAATTGCTCAACGTACCCTTATCTCCTTCGGCGCCGCGGAAGCACTACGCTAACGGACGCCCGGGGGAGCACTCAGTGTCCCCAGTTACGCTGCCCCGAGCCCGACCAGTTCCCTGCGCGGCCACGCAGCGCATCGACAGGAGAGACCCTCGTGCCGAAGTCACGTATCCGCAAGAAGGCCGACTTCACGCCGCCCCCGGCGAAGCAGGCGACGACCATCAAGCTGGGCACCCGGGGCTGGGTCGCACCGGTCATGCTGGCGATGTTCCTGATCGGTCTGGCCTGGATCGTCGTCTTCTACGTGACGGACGGCTCGCTGCCGATCGACAGCCTGGACAACTGGAACATCGTGGTCGGTTTCGGCTTCATCGCCGCCGGATTCGGTGTCTCGACGCAGTGGAAGTAGCGGCCACGGGCCGGTGAACTCAGCTCTGCCCACGGCTATCCGCTGAGTTATCCACAGGTCGTGCATTTATCCACACCCGGCCTGGGGAAAAGAAACGACGATCTGTGGATAACCCCTCGCGGCTTGACGCTGGTACGACTGACACACCGCTTGCCGCACACCTGTTCGCCCCCTTCCTGACCTGCACAAACCCGGGTCGGTGACAGGGGGCACAGCTGTGCTGGCACACTGTGCACAAGATCGGCCACTAGTTGTGGACAACCAGTCGCTCAGGTGAGCTGAGACGTTCTCAACAGGGTCAACACCACGACGACGGCGAGCACCAGCGCACAGCTGCCGAACTGCACCAGCGCCCGCCGCTCCCGGGGCGCGTGCACCATGGCGTACCCGACGAGGACACCGGCGACCAGGCCGCCGATATGGGCCTGCCAGGCGATACCGCTGACCCCGAAGGTGATGACCAGGTTGATCGCCAGGAGGGCGAGCACCGGCCGCATGTCGTAGTTCAGGCGGCGCATCAGCACGGCCATGGCGCCGAACAGCCCGAAGATCGCTCCCGAGGCACCGAGGGACGGCGCATTGGGCGCGGCGAGCAGATAGCTGAGCGCACTGCCGGCCAGCCCCGAGACGAGGTACAGCGCGAGATAGCGGGCCCGGCCGAGAGCCTCCTCCAGAGGGCCGCCGATCCACCACAGGCTGAGCATGTTGAACAGCAGGTGGACATAGCTGCCGTGCAGGAACATCGCGGTCAGCAGCCGGTACCACTGCCCTTCGGCGACACCCTCCACCGCGTGGAACTGCGGGACATAGGCCCGGCCGAGAAGGAAGAAACGGTCCTCGAAGGCGGCACCGACGGCTTTCTGGACGAGGAAGGCGGCGAGGCAGAGCCCGATGAGGACCTTGGTGACCAGGCGGGGGTCCGCGGTGATCGCACCGCCGGCGAGCGTGCGCGGGCGGGCCGCCGCCGTGGCGGCGCGGCCCTCGCGGCCGGACGCACCGCGGACGCAGTCGGGGCACTGGAAGCCGACCGAGGCGTCGACCATGCACTCCGGGCAGATCGGCCGCTCGCAGCGGGTGCAGCGGATGCCGGTCTGCCGGTCGGGGTGGCGGTAGCAGGTGGGCAGGCTGCTGCGCGCGTCCTGCGGGCTGCTCGGCGCCTGGTCCATGAGATCCCCTCGCTCGTCGGGTACGCGTCCGGTGCCACTCGGGCACAAAAGGAACCGCCCTGCTCATCCTTACGGACGAGCAGGGCGATTGGTTCCCTTCGGGAGCTCTCGGACGTCCGGCGCGTCTTCCCGCCGGGGCCTCGCTCAGCCCTCGCGGGACTCCACCACGACCGACTCGATGACGACGTCCTGGAGCGGACGGTCGGTGCGCGGGTTGGTCTGGATCCCGGCGATCGCGTCGACCACCTTCTGGCCGGCCTGGTCGGTGACCTCGCCGAAGATGGTGTGCTTGCGGGTCAGCCACGCCGTCGGGGCGACGGTGATGAAGAACTGCGAGCCGTTCGTGCCCGGGCCCGCGTTGGCCATCGCCAGCAGGTAGGGACGGTCGAAGCGCAGGTCGGGGTGGAACTCGTCCGCGAACTGGTAGCCCGGACCACCGGTGCCGTTGCCCAGCGGGTCGCCGCCCTGGATCATGAAGCCGCTGATCACCCGGTGGAAGACCGTGCCGTCGTAGAGCCTGGCCTGGGTCTTCTGGCCGGTCTCCGGGTGGACCCACTCACGCTCGCCCGTGGCGAGTTCGACGAAGTTCCTGACCGTGGCCGGCGCCTGGTCCTTGAAAAGCCGGATCTCGATGTCGCCGTGGTTGGTCTTCAGGGTGGCGTAGAGCTGCTCAGCCACGATGTGCCTTCCGTTGTCTTTCTGTGACTCCCCGATCCTCGCACGGTCCGCTCCCGGCGTCGCCTTCCTGGGGGGAAGCAGGGATTTCGGCCACCGGGTCCACGGCTCGTGGCGACCGAGTCCTGCGGGACGGGAGCGCGACGGGCCGATCCGTGGCATTGTCGACGACAAGCTCCCGTTGCCCCCTGTTCGTCCGCTATTCGCCCGCGATCGCGTTCTACGGCACCCGGATGCGCGTCACCGCATGCCGGAGAGCCGACGGACAGGCATGATCCGCAAAAGGGTGGAAAGTCGATTTACCGTACGCCACCGAGGAGGAGGAACCCGTGACCCGCATCGACAGCGTGCGCGCCGCGACCGGTTCGGCGAAGGACAGCGTGCTGCACGCCGCGGAAGTGGTGGCGCCCTACGCCGACACGGCCAAGGACAGGGCCGCGCACTACGCGCACGAGGCACGCGTACGGCTCGCGCCCAAGGTGACGCTGGCCGCCGAGCAGGCCCGCGCCCAGTACGGCGTCCATCTGGCGCCCCGTATCGAGCAGGCCCGCGTGCAGGCCATGACGCATGTGCCGCCGAGGGTGGACCAGGTGGCCCAGGAGGCCGCCGTACGCACCCGCAAGGCCGCCCGGCAGGCCGCCGACTACTCCCGGCCGATGATCGAGCAGGCGGTCGCCGCGGCCGGACCCGTCCGTGACGAGGCCGCCGCCCGGGGCGCCGCCGCACTGGCCGCACTGCGCGGCCAGGTCTCGCCCAAGGAGATCCAGAAGCTGGCCCGCAAGCACCAGCGCCGGGCCAGGGCCGGCCGGATCGCGAAGGTGCTGGCCGTGGCCGGCGCCGTGGCCGGCGGGGCGTTCGCGGCCTGGAAGTGGTGGGACAAGCAGGCCAACCCGGACTGGCTGGTCGAGCCGCCCGCCGCGACCGAGGTGCCCGAGTCGGGCCGTCTGACGTCGGTCGACGGCAGCGGCGACGCCGCGCTCGACCCGGAGGTCCAGGCCAAGCAGGCCGAAGAGGAAGCGGCCCGCCGCGACGACGAGGGCTGAGCCCGGCGAACACACGAGAAAATGCCCCCCGATCTGCGTTTCCGCAGGCCGGGGGGCATTTCGATGTGGAGCCTAGGGGAGTCGAACCCCTGACATCCGCCATGCAAAGACGGCGCTCTACCAACTGAGCTAAGGCCCCGCAAGAGAAGCGTCCGGCCGGAAGAACCGCGATCCGGTGGGCGCCGCAGACCAGAGTACCGGGTCCACCCGGGGATCTCGCAAAAAGATTGGGGGTCCCCGTAGTCGACCACGCTCCGTAAGATGCTCGGCGTGGTTCGCGGCAGCGAACCGCCGTTTTGGGGAAGCGATGGGGAGACGCAATGGACGCCGCACAGCAGGAAGCCACCGCAAGAGCGCGGGAACTGCAGCGGAACTGGTACGGGGAGCCGCTGGGGGCGCTCTTCCGCAGGCTCATAGACGACCTGGGTCTGAACCAGGCCCGGCTCGCGGGGGTGCTGGGACTGTCGGCGCCGATGCTGTCCCAGCTGATGAGCGGTCAGCGGGCGAAGATCGGAAATCCGGCGGTCGTCCAGCGGGTGCAGCTGCTGCAGGAGCTGGCGGCGCAGGCGGCGGACGGCAGCGTCAGCGCCGCCGAGGCGACCGAGCGCATGGAGGAGATCAAGAAGTCGCAGGGGGGCTCGGTGCTCAACAACACCACGCAGACGACGAGCACTTCGGGCGCGCCGACGGTCAAGCGGGTGGTCCGCGAGATCCAGTCGCTGCTGCGTTCCGTGGCCGCCGCCGGGGACATCATCGAGGCCGCGGACTCCCTGTCCGCGACCCATCCGGAACTGGCCGAATTCCTCAGGGTCTACGGCGCCGGCCGCACCTCCGACGCGGTCGCGCACTACCAGTCCCACCAGAACTGACCCTCCCGGCCCGTCGCCGGGGGTTCGGCGGCCGGTGGCCGGGGGGCGGCGGCGGTCGGTCAGCGAGGGGGTTCGGCGGCCGGCCGCGGGGGATGCAAGGGGGGTGACCCGAGGGGGAGGAGCGGCGCGCAGCGATGGGTGAGGTCTTCGCCGGGCGGTACGAGCTGGTCGATCCGATCGGACGGGGCGGCGTCGGCGCCGTATGGCGGGTCTGGGACCACCGTCGTCGCCGGTACGCGGCCGCCAAGGTGCTCCAGCAGCGCGACGCGCACGCGTTGCTGCGGTTCGTGCGGGAGCAGGCCCTGCGGATCGATCATCCGCATGTGCTGGCGCCCACCAGCTGGGCCGCCGACGACGACCAGGTCCTGTTCACCATGGACCTGGTCACCGGCGGTTCCCTGGTCCATCTCGTCGGCGACTACGGCCCCCTCCCGCCGGCCTTCGTCTGCACACTGCTCGACCAGCTGCTGTCGGGGCTGGCCGCGGTGCACGCCGAGGGGGTCGTCCACCGGGACGTCAAGCCCGCCAACATCCTGCTGGAGGCCACCGGCACCGGGCGGCCCCGGCTGCGTCTGTCGGACTTCGGCATCGCGATGCGGCTGGGCGAGCCGCGGCTGACGGAGACGAACCTCGTGGTGGGAACGCCCGGTTACCTCGCTCCCGAGCAGTTGCTGGGCGCCGAGCCGGACTTCCCGGCCGATCTGTTCGCCGTGGGTCTGGTGGCGCTGTATCTGCTGGAGGGCGCCAAGCCTGACGCCAAGGCGCTCGTGGAGTACTTCACCGACCACGGCACTCCCGGCGCGCCCAAGGGCGTTCCGGAGCCGCTCTGGCAGGTCGTGGCGGCGCTGCTGCAACCCGACCCGCAGGCACGTTTCCGCACGGCGACGGGGGCGCGCAAGGCGCTGGCGGCGGCCGTGGAACTCCTGCCGGAGCCGGGGCCCGACGACGAGCTGATCGAGATCTTCGACCAAGTCGGCCCCCTGCCCCCGGGGTTCGGACCGCACGGCCCGCTCGGCGATCCGCGGGACGTCACCGCCGTACCACCGCATCCGGCGGAGGCCGTGTCCCAGGAACAGACGCTGTCCCGGCAACAGACGCTGCCCCGGGAACAGCCCGTATCGGGGGCGCAGGGCGTCTCGGGGGAACAGGCCGCCTCGGGGGAACAGGCCGCCTCGGGGGCGCAGGCTGGGTCAGGGCAACAGCGGGCCGCGTCCGGGTACCAGTCCGTCTCAGGGCGCCGGCAGGCAGCGTCAGGGGCGCAGGCCGTCTCAGGGCAGCAGGCCGTCACTGGGTGGCAGCCCGGCGACGCGCCTACCGTCGACACGCCCACCCATGTCCTGCCCGTCGTCCGGTACCGCGCCGAGCCCGCCACCGCGTCGTACACCGCGCAGCAGCCCCGGATGGCCCCCGGCGCTGTGGACACCGCGGCCCCGGCTCATCGCCGTCGGCGCCCCGGGCCGCCCGCGCGGGTCGCCGTGCCGCTGCTGCTGCTCGCCCTCGTCTGCTACGCCGTCGGGTTCTGGGCGCTGGCCCGCATCTGACCGGCCCGGCGCCGCGCCAGCACCGTCCAGCCGCCGAGCACGGCCAGCAGCAGGGTCCCGGTGCCGATGCCGCCCACCGCGACGGCCCTGAGCACGGGGTCACCGGACGTGCCGCCGCCCCCGGCTCCGGCCGTGGCCTGGAAGACGTCGTCCGGCGACGGCCGGCCCGCGTAGTCCGGCCCCGACTGCGGCTCCCCGTCCACGCGCACCCGCAGCGTCAGCGGCAGCGCCCCCGGTCCGAGCCGGTCGGCCACACGCGCCGCCACGTGCACCGCCAGGTAGTACGACCCGGCGAACCGCATCGCGGCGACCGTGTCCCGCACCGCGTAGCGGTTGGGGTAGGCGACCGGGGGCACGGGCGGCAGGGCGGCCGACTTCTGCGCGCCGTCGTAGCCCACGCCGACGTCGGTGACGTGCCCGCGCACCGGGTTGAACAGCGCCAGCTCCAGGGCGCCGACGGTGTAGCCGCCCCGCACGGCGGTACTGCCCAGCTCCGCGGTGGCGGACAGCCGCTGCCCCCAGCCGACGGGCACCTTGTAGTAGAGGGACTGTCCCGGGCGTACGGCGGTCTGCCAGACGCCCTCGCCGACGAGCGGCGCCGTGGCGAAGCCGGCGCCGGCCGGGCGGCTCGCCGGGGTTCCCGACGGGGGTGCGGCGGACGCCGAGTTCCAGGCCTCGGGGGCGCTGGTGGGGCCGGGCCGGGCGAGCGGCGGCTCGGTGGCGGCGGTCAGCTCCAGCGCCCACGGCTGCGGCGAGGACGCCGTGACGGCGGACCGCCCGGCCCGCTCCACGACGACGTAGTAGGCCCCGGGGCCGCGGCAGGCCGACCGGCCGGAGGTGCCGGTCTCCCGTGCGCCCCAGGCCGTCACGGGATGCGGGCTGCGGGACGCGCCGAACAGCTCCGTGTCGAAGGAGCAGGAGCGCCCGTCGGCGTCCTGGACGGACACCTTCAGGCCGTCGGAGGCGGAGACCTCGGCGTCCGCCGGCGGGACGGCCGTGGCGGAGACGTAGGCGTTCGAGGTGCCGTCCAGGTCGAGCCGGAAGTAGACCGGGCCCTTGCCGGTCAGGGTGGAGCGGTAACTGTGCCCCGGCGCCAGGCCGGCGGCCTCCCCCGTGCCCTGCGCGGCGGCGACGGTACGGGCGTCGGGGTCGTAGGCGAAGGAGCCCGGCACCGGGGTGCCGGTGGCGGCGGATGCGGTGGGGGCCGTGGCCGCCGAGGCGGGTTGGACCGCAGCCGCCGGTACGGACAGGGCCTCAGCCGCCTGAACGGGTGGGGCCGTCGCCAGCGCTATGCCCACGACCAGCAGCGCCGCCCCCGTACGCCCTCCCATACGCGCCCTCTCACCGTTCCGCAACCGGACCGTGCCCATCCTGCCCCGGCGGTCCCGTGGGCATCCGGGGTATCGCGCAATTCTCGCCGGGCCCCCGACAGCACAAAACCCCGACCGCTCGGGCGGCCGGGGTCTGCGGAATTCGGGTCGGGTGGTCAGGAACCCGTGGGCACGGAGTCGGTCGCCTCCGTCCACAGGTCCTGCTCAGCGCGATCCGCCTGAATCTGGCGGTACACGAGGAGCCCGCCGATGGCGGCCAGTGCGACCAGGAGCAGCTTCTTCACCGCGCAACCTCGTCTTTCATTGACGTAAGGGACCTCTGGCGCCCGACTATACACACCGGCCGATACCGATCGGTGACCTGCGCCGGGGCACCAACTGGCCATACGAACCGGCGCGATGGAAGCGGACCTCGCCCCTCCGATGCGGCACCCCGACGCGGCCCTCCCAGAGGCCCCGTCCGCCGTCCCGACCCTCCCTACCACCGATCCCGCCACGGCGCTCGCCGAGCCCCCACACAGGCCCCCCACGTGCCCCGTACGTCCATCCGAGTGGTGTTCATCGGAACATCGACGCGCCACGGGCGTCGGTCCACCACTTCGCGATCCCCATACACATCATGAGGAAAGTACGCAAATCGCCCAACCCGAAAGTGAGGGGATCATGGCCCAGAACCAGGTAAAGCAGCTGTGGACGGTCATCGTGACCGCCTTCCTCGCGCTGTTCACGGCGCTCGGACTCGTCACCACGACCGCCGCCGCGGCGGTACCGCAGAGCGAGGCGCCGCGCAACAGCAGCAGCGACGACGCCGCGACCGCCCCCGAGGCGGCGGCACCGCCACTGTCCACCTGGTCCTGGCTCCACGCCCGGTCCCTTCCCCCGACGATGAAGCAGCGCATCCGCGCCGAGGCCCACGGCAAGTCCCCCAGCTGCCGCCACCGGCCGGTCGACGACGCGGCGGCGACCGACGAACACTGTGACGGCGCCGACGCCCCGGAACGGGCCGCCATCCCGGCCCAGCAGCGCCCCATGATCCCGCTGCAGCGCTGACAGCGCCGCGCACGGCGCCCCCGCCGTGCTCCTACCAGCACCTTTGACGTGACGGCGATTCGCGTACCACCGCACGCGCAACACCGGCCCGGCCGCTCGCAAGAGCCGCCGGGCCTCGCCGTGTGTGGGGTACCTCCCGTGCGCGGCGTGCCGATGTCCGCGATGTCCGACGCGGGCCCGGAGTGTGTCCCTGAGTGTGTCCCGGTGTGTGTCCCGGTGTGTGTGCCCGAACCGTTGACGTCAGTGGCGCCGGTACTCGTCGGTCATGTTGGGCGCCTGGCCGTGCAGGGTGATGGCGTTGAACGACACCCGGTCGCTGTGGGCCTGGAGCCGGCGGTCCTGCTCGATGCGCAGCCCGTCGGCGTTGCGCGTACCGCCGTTGCGCCGCCGCAGCAACACGGCGACGAGAGCGACGACGACAGCGGTGAGCAAGCCGAAGAAAACACTGATCGCGACCACACGCCCCCCAGGTGACACCTCATGTGACCTGCCATGCAGAAGACCCCCGATCCTACCCGGACCGGGGGTCTTCGTGTCTGGTGGGGCTAACAGGATTTGAACCTGTGGCCTCATCCTTATCAGGGATGCGCTCTAACCAACTGAGCTATAGCCCCGCCGCGCTCTGCGGTGTATGTCCCGCGCGCTGACTCCTGAAGATTAGCGCACGAGGGGCGCAGTCCCAAAATCGGTTGTCCGCGACCTGCTCACTCGTCCTCGGCGAGCGTCAGCTCGATGCCGCCGACGAAACCAGCGGACAGGTTGTAGATGAACGCGCCGAGGGTCGCGAGCGCCGTCGCGAGGACCACATCGATGACCGCGATGATCGTCGCGAACATCAGCACATGGGGGAGCGACAGGAAGGACTGCAGGTCGAAGCCGTTCGACTCGTTGGAGCCGGTCGCCTCGGAGATCGTGCCGCCGACCGTGGAGAAGACGCCCATCGCGTCCATCACCATCCACAGCACCGCGGCCGCCACGACCGTGCAGATGCCGAGCGCGATGGAGAGCAGGAAGCTGACCTTCATCACCGACCAGGGGTCGGCCTTGGCCACCCGCAGCCGTGCCTTGCGCACCCGCGGCGTCGTGCGCACTCCGGTGCGCGGGCGGCGTACGGCGTCCGACTGGTAGGCCTGCGGCGGGTGGTAGGGGTCGCCGCTCTGCTGCCCCTGGCGCTCGTCGGGCAGCGGCGAGGCCGGCTGCTGACCTCGGGTGTCCGTCACGGTTCCCCCCTGGGATCCCTGGGTGTCGGAAGAGGGCGCGCCCTTGGCGGGCGCCTTGATCGCCTGGAGGTTGGTGGTCTGCGGGTCGTGCGCAGGGTCGTTCACAGGTGAGGCGTGCGCGGCGGAGCCACGGCCGCCGCCGTCCGTTCCCGTACTGGTACCGGTCGGTCCGGCGCCCGTGGCTCCGCTCACGATGCTCACTCCTCGTGCTACTCGGCCGAGGGCGACTCACCCTCGTCCGTGCCGGTGGTCGCGGCGTCCTCGGCGGTCTCGTCCACGGCCACGTCGCCGTCGACTTCCTCCGCCTCACGCCCCGCCTCGGCGTTACGGGCGATGCCGACCACGGCATCGCGCTTGCCCAGGTTGATCAGTTGGACGCCCATGGTGTCACGGCCCGTCTCCCTGACCTCGTTGACTCGCGTACGAATCACACCGCCCGAGAGTGTGATGGCGAGGATCTCGTCGGTCTCCTCGACCACCAGCGCGCCGACCAGCTCACCGCGGTCCTCCACGATCTTGGCGGCCTTGATGCCGAGGCCGCCGCGGCCCTGGACGCGGTACTCGTCGACGCGGGTCCGCTTCGCGTACCCACCGTCAGTGGCAGTGAACACGAACGTACCGGGTCGCACCACATTCATCGAGAGCAGTTCGTCCCCGCCACGGAAACTCATGCCCTTGACGCCCGAGGTGGCACGGCCCATCGGACGCAGCGTGTCGTCCGAGGCGGTGAACCTGATCGACTGCGCTTTCTTGCTGATCAGCAGCAGGTCGTCGTCGGCCGAGACCAGCTCCGCGCCGATCAGCTCGTCGTCGCCGCCCTCCTCGCGCTCACGGAGGTTGATGGCGATGACACCGCCCGAGCGCGGGGAGTCGTAGTCCTTCAGCGGCGTCTTCTTCACCAGGCCGGACTTGGTGGCCAGCACCAGGTACGGCACCGCCTCGTAGTCGCGGATGGCGAGGATCTCGGCGATCGCCTCGTCCGGCTGGAAGGCCAGCAGGTTCGCCACGTGCTGGCCGCGCGCGTCCCGGCCGGCCTCGGGCAGCTCGTAGCCCTTGATGCGGTAGACGCGGCCCTTGTTGGTGAAGAACAGCAGCCAGTGGTGCGTGGTGGAGACGAAGAAGTGGTCGACGATGTCGTCTTCCTTCAGCTTCGTGCCCCGTACGCCCTTGCCGCCGCGCTTCTGCGCCCGGTAGTCGTCGGTCTTGGTCCGCTTGATGTAGCCGCCGCGGGTGACCGTGACGACGATGTCCTCTTCGGCGATCAGGTCCTCGATGGACATGTCGCCCTCGTAGGGGATCAGCTTCGTCTTGCGGTCGTCGCCGTACTTCTCGACGATCGCGGCCAGTTCCTCGCTGACGATGCCGCGCTGACGGACCGGCGAGGCGAGGATCGCGTTGTACTCGGTGATCTTCGCCTGGAGTTCGTCGTGCTCCTGGACGATCTTCTGCCGCTCCAGGGCCGCCAGGCGCCGCAGCTGCATCTCGAGGATGGCGTTGGCCTGGATCTCGTCGATCTCCAGCAGGTCCATCAGGCCGTGGCGGGCGACGTCGACGGTGTCACTGCGCCGGATCAGCGCGATGACCTCGTCGATCGCGTCGAGCGCCTTGAGCAGACCGCGCAGGATGTGCGCCCGCTCCTCCGCCTTGCGCAGCCGGAAGCGCGTACGGCGGACGATGACCTCGATCTGGTGCGTCACCCAGTGGCGGATGAACGCGTCCAGGGAGAGGGTGCGCGGCACGCCGTCGACCAGCGCGAGCATGTTCGCGCCGAAGTTGGTCTGCAGGTCGGTGTGCTTGTACAGGTTGTTCAGGACGACCTTGGCGACCGCGTCCCGCTTGAGCACGATGACCAGGCGCTGTCCGGTGCGCGAGGAGGTCTCGTCGCGGACGTCGGCGATGCCGCCGATCTTGCCGTCCTTCACCAGGTCGGCGATCTTCTGCGCCAGGTTGTCCGGGTTCACCTGGTACGGCAGCTCGGTGACCACCAGGCACTGGCGGTTCTGGATCTCCTCGACCTCGATCACCGCGCGCATGGTGATCGAACCGCGGCCCGTGCGGTACGCCTCCTCGATGCCCTTGCGGCCCACGACGAGCGCGCCGGTCGGGAAGTCGGGGCCCTTGATGCGCTCGATCAGCGCGTCCAGCAGCTCCTCGTGCGAGGCCTCGGGGTTCTCCAGATACCACTGGGCGCCGGCGGCGACCTCGCGCAGGTTGTGCGGCGGGATGTTGGTCGCCATGCCGACCGCGATACCGGCCGAGCCGTTGATCAGCAGGTTCGGGAAGCGCGAGGGCAGGACGGTCGGCTCCTGGGAGCGGCCGTCGTAGTTGTCCGTGAAGTCGACGGTCTCCTCGTCGATGTCGCGGACCATCTCCATCGACAGCGGCGCCATCTTGCACTCGGTGTACCGCATGGCCGCGGCCGGGTCGTTGCCCGGGGAGCCGAAGTTGCCGTTGGAGTCGACCAGCGGCATCCGCATCGACCACGGCTGGGCCAGGCGGACCAGCGCGTCGTAGATCGAGGAGTCGCCGTGCGGGTGGTAGTTGCCCATGACGTCGCCGACGACACGGGCGCACTTGTAGAAGCCGCGCTCGGGGCGGTAGCCGCCGTCGTACATCGCGTACAGCACGCGGCGGTGGACGGGCTTGAGGCCGTCCCGGACGTCGGGCAGCGCACGCGAGACGATGACGGACATCGCGTAGTCGAGGTAGGAGCGCTGCATCTCCGTCTCGAGCCCGACGGGCTCGACACGCTGGGCGATGACGCCGTCACCTTCGGGGGTGACGGGGGTGTTCTCGTCGGCCATTGCTGGTGAAGATCCTTCCTGGTGCGGTCAGCTGAGACCGACTCAGATGTCGAGGAAGCGGACGTCCTTGGCGTTGCGCTGGATGAACTGCCGGCGTGCCTCGACGTCCTCGCCCATCAGGACCGAGAACAGCTCGTCGGCCTGGGCGGCGTCGTCGAGGGTGACCTGGCCGAGGACGCGGTGCTCCTGGTCCATGGTGGTCACGCGCAGCTCCTCGGCGTTCATCTCGCCGAGACCCTTGAAGCGCTGGATCGAGTCCTCGCGCACCCGCTTGCCGCGCTGGCGGCCCAGCTCCAGCAGCGCGTCGCGCTCACGGTCGGAGTAGGCGTACTCGATGTCGTCCTTGCCCCACTTGATCTTGTACAGCGGGGGGCGGGAGAGGAACACGTGCCCGGCCTCGACCAGCGGCCGCATGAAGCGGAACAGGAAGGTCAGCAGCAGCGTGTTGATGTGCTGGCCGTCGACGTCGGCGTCCGCCATCAGGATGATCTTGTGATAGCGGAGCTTGTCGATGTCGAAGTCCTCGTGCACACCCGTGCCGAAGGCGGAGATCAGCGCCTGGATCTCCTGGTTCTGCAGGATCTTGTCGATCCGCGCCTTCTCGACATTGAGGATCTTGCCGCGGATCGGGAGGATCGCCTGGTATTCCGGGTTGCGTCCGGACTTGGCCGAGCCGCCGGCGGAGTCACCCTCGACGATGAAGATCTCGCACTTGGTGGGGTCGTTCGACTGGCAGTCGGAGAGCTTGCCGGGCAGGGACGCCGTCTCCAGCAGGCCCTTGCGGCGGGTCAGGTCGCGGGCCTTGCGCGCGGCCACGCGCGCGGTGGCGGCCTGGATGCCCTTGCGGATGATGTCCGCGGCCTCGTTCGGGTTGCGGTCGAGCCAGTCGGTGAGGTGCTCGTAGACCGCCTTCTGCACGAAGGTCTTGGCCTCCGTGTTGCCCAGCTTGGTCTTGGTCTGGCCCTCGAACTGCGGCTCGCTCAGCTTGACCGAGATGATCGCGGTCAGACCCTCGCGGATGTCGTCACCGGTGAGGTTGTCGTCCTTCTCACGCAGCAGCTTCTTGTCGCGCGCGTACTTGTTGATCAGGGACGTCAGCGCGGCGCGGAAGCCCTCTTCGTGAGTGCCGCCCTCATGAGTGTGGATGATGTTCGCGAAGGAGTACACACCCTCGCTGTAGCCGCTGTTCCACTGCATCGCGACCTCGAGGGACAGGCTCTTGTCCTTGTCCTCGGCCTCGAGGTCGATGACCGTCGGGTGGACCACCTCGCCCTTGCGGGCGTTGAGGTACTTCACGAAGTCGACGATGCCGCCCTCGTAGTGGTACGTGACGGTCTTGGCCTCGTCCTTCTCGTCGGCGCCCGCCTCGTCCGCCCCGGCGGTGGCCTTCGCCGACTCACGCTCGTCGGTGAGCTTGATCGTCAGGCCCTTGTTGAGGAACGCCATCTCCTGGAAACGCCGCGACAGCGTCTCGAAGGAGTACTCCGTGGTCTCGAAGATGTCCGCGTCGGCCCAGAAGGTGACCGAGGTGCCGGTCTCCTGCGTCGCCTCGTGCTGGGCCAGCGGCGCCGTCGGGACGCCCATCTTGTAGTCCTGCGTCCAGCGGTACCCGTCGGTCCTGACCTCGACGGAGACCTTGCTCGACAGGGCGTTCACCACGGACACGCCCACGCCGTGCAGACCGCCGGAGACCGCGTAGCCGCCGCCGCCGAACTTGCCGCCCGCGTGCAGGACCGTCAGCACGACCTCGACGGCCGGCTTGCCCTCGGAGGGCACGATGCCGACCGGGATACCGCGGCCGTTGTCGACGACGCGCACCCCGCCGTCGGCGAGGATCGTCACGTCGATCGTGTCCGCGTGGCCGGCCAGCGCCTCGTCGACGGAGTTGTCGACGACCTCGTACACGAGGTGGTGCAGTCCGCGCTCGCCGGTCGAGCCGATGTACATGCCGGGTCGCTTGCGGACCGCGTCCAGACCCTCGAGGACGGTGATGGCGCTGGCGTCGTACGAGGCCGTGACCTCACCGCTCGAGGTGCTCGCCGCGTTGTCCGCGCCGGCGTCGGTGGACGGGATGTTCTCGTTGGGGTTGCCGGAATCGGCCACGAAGCGCCCTTTCTGGCACAGCACAAGCCAGGCTCCTGGGGGTTCCCCCTGTGGAGGAGGGTTGCCGGAGCGGCTGCGGCATGGTGCGTTGGTAAGCCTTGATCAGCGTTGCTCAGCGTTTCCCGGACGGTCCCCGTGGTTGGGGCGGGATTGGCTTCCAGTCTACCGGTAGCACTGACATCGATGGGGGTTTGCCGGTACCTGAGTCCCGATGTGGCGCCCTGAACCGGCCTCTTCCGACTCCCGATATACGGAAGGGGGCTCCAAGAGGCTCACAGCGGCACTCAGCGCCTCGGACTGTCAACCCTTTGCTACTCGGGAGTCAGGTGTCGTTTCGTACGCTTATGCGGTGATTTTGTGTGTCTTGCCGTGCACGCGTGCGTGCGTTCCGTACGCGGGGGCGGGCAGCGCGGCAGGCGACCCGGCACGCACGCGCGTAGACGCAGGGATTCGGTGTGACGTCGCTCACTCGGGCACGCCGGCGCCGTCCCCGGCCGTACTCAGCCGTAGGTGTCGCCCGGTCCGACACTGCCCGGGGCGCGCAGGGGGCCGTAGCGGCGCACGGGGCCGCCCGGGCCCAGCACCTTGATCATGCGGACGGCGCCGTGCCCCAGGTCCTCGTTGAGCCGCGCGACCAGCGTCGGGGCGAGCAGACGGAGGTTGGTCGCCCAGGCCGTGGAGTCGCAGCGCACCACCAGCACGCGCTCGTCCTCGTCGTACCGCTCCGGCACGCAGTGCTTGGCCACGTCCTCGCCGACGATCTGCGGCCAGCGGCCCATGACTCCGCCCACCGCGGCCGGCGTCTCCCATCCCCGCTCGGTGATCAGCCGGTTGATCGCCGCACCGAGTGCCAGCGGGTCGCGTCCGTCGGCCCGCGCGCCGGAGCGCAGGCCGCCGCGGCGCGCCTGCTTCTTCTGCTGCGCGGCGTCGCCACGCGCGCGTGCGGCCTCCTTCGCGGCGCGCAGCGCCACGCGCGCGAGGTCGACACCGGACGGCTCGGGAGCCTTCTTCGGCTGGTTCTCCGGCCGGCTCTCGGGCCGGCTCTCCGGCTGCTGTCCGGTCATCCGCGCGTCACCTCCGCGGTCACGCGTGCCACCTCGCCGGTCATCCGGGTGCCGGCCTCCGCCGTCACGCGTGCCATGCCGCCGCTCATACGCGTGCCACCTCGCCGTCCGCCACCGCGTACCGGGCGCCGCTGAGCACGTGCGGTACGTCGTCGTCGACCGCCGCCGTCACGAGCACCTGCTCGCCCGGCGCCACCAGCTCCGCCAGCCGCTCCCGGCGGCGGGCGTCCAGCTCGGCGAACACGTCGTCGAGGATGAGCACCGGCTCGTTGCCCTCGGCACGCAGCAGGTCGTAGGAGGCCAGACGCAGGGCGAGGGCGTAGGACCAGGACTCGCCATGGGAGGCGTAGCCCTTGGCCGGCAGCCGGCCGAGCTTGAGCAGCAGGTCGTCGCGGTGCGGGCCGACCAGGGTGACGCCCCGCTCGATCTCCTGCTTGCGGGCGTCCGCGAGCGCCGCCATGAGCTGCGCGTAGAGGTCCTCACGCGCGTGTGCCTCGCCGGGCGCGGACGGCTTGTACTCCAGACCGAGCGGCCCGCCGCCCGGGGCCAGCTGCTCGTACGCCTTGTCGGCCAGCGGCTGGAGCGCGGCGATCAGGTCCAGGCGCTGGGCGAGCAGTTCGGCGCCGGCCCGCGCGAGGTGCTGGTCCCACACGTCGAGCGTGGACAGGTCCATGGAGCGGCCGCCGTGCCGACGGGCCAGCGCGGCCGTCTTGAGCAGGGTGTTGCGCTGCTTCAGCACCCGCTCGTAGTCCGAGCGCACGCCCGCCATGCGCGGGGAGCGCGCGGTGATCAGCTCGTCCAGGAACCGCCGCCGCTCCCCCGGATCGCCCTTGACCAGGGCGAGGTCCTCCGGCGCGAACAGCACGGTCCGCACGATGCCGAGGATGTCCCGCGGCCTGACCTGCGAGGACCGGTTGATACGGGCGCGGTTGGCCTTGCCGGGGTTCAGCTCCAGCTCGATCAGCTGCTGCCGCTCGCCCTGCCGGACCTGGGCGCGTACGACGGCCCGCTCGGCGCCCATGCGCACGAGCGGGGCGTCGGAGGCGACGCGGTGGCTGCCCAGCGTGGCGAGGTAGCCGACCGCTTCCACCAGGTTGGTCTTGCCCTGCCCGTTGGGGCCGACGAACGCGGTGACGCCCGCCTCCAGCGGGACCTCGGCCCGGGCGTAGGAGCGGAAGTCGGCCAGCGACAGATGCGTGACGTGCATGGTCGTTCGCCGACCTCCCCAGCCTTCGGGTAGTGCCTGTACTGCTTCTCGTGGCGCGCTTGTCGTTGCGCGTTCTCTCCGGGCGACGCGTCCTGCGGGCGCGTCGCCCGGGGCGGGTTACTTCTTCTCGACCGCGTGGCCGCCGAACTGATTGCGCAGCGCCGCGATCATCTTCATCTGCGGCGAGTCCTCCTGGCGGGAGGCGAACCGCGCGAACAGCGACGCGGTGATCGCCGGCAGCGGCACCGCGTTGTCGATGGCGGCCTCCACGGTCCAGCGTCCCTCACCGGAGTCCTGTGCGTAACCGCGCAGGCCCTGAAGGTGCTCGTCGTCGTCGAGGGCGTTCACCGCGAGGTCCAGCAGCCAGGAGCGGATGACCGTGCCCTCCTGCCAGGAGCGGAAGACCTCGCGGACGTTCTCCACGGAGTCGACCTTCTCCAGCAGCTCCCAGCCCTCGGCGTAGGCCTGCATCATGGCGTACTCGATGCCGTTGTGGACCATCTTCGCGAAGTGGCCCGCGCCGACCTTGCCGGCGTGCACCGCGCCGAAGTCGCCCTCCGGCTTCAGCGCGTCGAAGACCGGCTGGACCTTGGCGACGTTCTCGGCGTCGCCGCCGTACATCAGCGCGTAGCCGTTCTCCAGGCCCCAGACCCCGCCGGAGACGCCGCAGTCGACGAAACCGATGCCCTTGGCGGCCAGCTCCCGTGCGTGCTTCTCGTCGTCGGTCCAGCGGGAGTTGCCGCCGTCCACCACCACGTCACCGGGCTGGAGCAGCTCGGCCAGCTCGTCGATGGTCGACTGGGTGGGCTCGCCCGCCGGGACCATCACCCACACCACGCGCGGGCCGGAGAGCTTGCCCACAAGCTCCTGAAGGCTGTGGACATCCGCGACGTCGGGGTTGCGGTCGTATCCGATGACGGTGTGGCCGGCGCGGCGGATCCGCTCGCGCATGTTGCCGCCCATCTTGCCGAGGCCGACGAGACCGAGCTCCATCAGTGCTGTTCCTTAAGGTCGCTGTGTGGCGTGCGGGGCACCATGGCACCCCTGGGGCACCCTCGTACCCCTGTCCGAGCCTAATCCCGGACGGTCCCGCACAGCTGTGGGCATACGCGCTCAGACGTACGCCCTCACCTGGGGATTTCGACGGACGGTGGTCCACAGGCTGTGGACCACCGCGGCGGCCTCACTCCGGCAGCGGGCGGGGTCAGCCGCTCAGCCGCACCGGCATGATCAGGTACTTGTACGCGTCGTCCGCCTCGGCGTCCACGGCCGGCTTGCCGCTCAGCAGCGCGGGCTTGGTGGACGTGGTGAACGACAGCTGCGCCACCGGCGAGTCGATCGCGCTCAGACCGTCCAGCAGGAACGTCGGGTTGAAGGCGATGGAGATGTCGTCACCCTCCAGCTGGGCGTCGACCCTTTCCACAGCCTGTGCGTCGTCGCTGGAGCCGGCCTCCAGGATCAGCACGCCCTGCTCGAAGCTCAGCCGCACCGGGGTGTTGCGCTCGGCGACCAGGGCCACACGCTTGACGGCCTCCACGAAGGGGGCGGTCTCGATCACGGCGACGGAGTTGAACTCCGTCGGGAACAGCGTGCGGTACTTCGGCAGGTCGCCCTCGAGCAGCCGGGTCGTGGTGCGGCGGCCGGCGCCCTCGAAGCCGATCAGGCCCTCGCCTGCGCCCGAGCCGGACAGCGCCAGGATGACGCTGTCGCCGCTGGTGAGCGCCTTGGCGGTGTCCTGGAGGGTCTTGGCGGGCACCAGGGCGACCGCGGAGACGTCCGGGTTCTCCGGCTTCCACAGGAACTCGCGGACCGCGAAGCGGTAGCGGTCGGTGGAGGCCAGGGTGACCGTGTCGCCCTCGATCTCGATGCGCACACCGGTGAGGACGGGCAGCGTGTCGTCACGGCCGGCGGCGATGGCCACCTGCGAGACGGCGGCGGCGAAGACCTCGCCGGGGACCGTGCCGGTCGCGTTCGGCATCTGGGGAAGCGCCGGGTACTCCTCCACAGGCAGTGTGTGCAGGGTGAACCGGGACGACCCACAGACCACCGTCGCCCGTACACCGTCTGTGGAAATCTCCACCGGGCGGTTGGGGAGCGCGCGGGAGATGTCGGCGAGCAGGCGGCCGGACACCAGGACCGTGCCCTCCTCCTCGACCTCGGCCTCGACGCTCACCCGGGCGGAGACCTCGTAGTCGAAGCTGGACAGGCTCAGCTGGCCGTCCTCCGCCTTCAGCAGCAGGCCGGCGAGGACAGGCGCCGGCGGACGGGCCGGGAGGCTGCGGGCCGCCCAGGCCACTGCCTCCGCGAGTACGTCGCGTTCCACCCGGATCTTCACGGTAAGCCGCCTCCTGCTGTTGCCGGCGCTTGTCGCCCTGCTTCGCCTTCGTCGTCTGTCGCGGTGTCACGGGCCCCGTCGGGGGGAAGGACACCGGGACCAGTCTGACGCACCGCACTGACAGTAGGTGCCCGTCGGGGTCAAGTCGCGACGAGGGGCAGCCGGTCAACCGACAGCGAGTTGTGCACAGGCCCCGCTTCGAAACGAATTCCTCGCTCTCTCTAGTCGTTGGTAGTAGTAGGGCCTGTGGATACCGTGGATAACCTCGTTTGCGCAGGTCAGAGCCCAAATTTTATCCACCGGGCCTGTGGGTGGAGGCGGTGGACAACCGGGGCCTTCTGTGGAGAACAGAAAGTTCTGCACACACCATCAACAGGCCGGGGCGAGTTCTCCCCAGAAGCGTCCCCAGGTTTACCCACGTTTCCCACAGCCCAACCCGGCAGCTTCGTGTGACGGCTTTCACTCGACGTGGTGAGGAGGCGCGTCGGCTTGCCGAACAGTGGACAGACATGTGGAGAAGCGGGCGATCTCTGGGGACAACGGGCCTCAGCCTGTGGGTTACCCGTGGACAACTTCCTGCACAGGGTGTGGACCGGCAAGTTGTCCACACCCTGTGGATCTTCTTCGTCCACGGATCCACAGGCACCTGAGCTGGGCCGATGATGTTCCCCCAGGCTCCCCTGTGGACGCGATCTGGACAACTCGGCAGTCCCCAGGGTGTGGACGCGAAAAAGTCCCCGAATCTGTGGAGAGAGGCCGTAACCCGGCAGGTAATCGAACAAGAGATGACAGATGGACGACGGCCAAGGCAGCGCGTCGGAGGCCGTCGAAGGCGTTCGCGGCCGGCTAAGGCGTCCTGGATACGGCTGAGGGCGCCCCCGGCGACCCGGGAGCGCCCTCTGTGCAATCCGCCGTGGTGGCGTCAGCCGTTCTTGATGCGGTTGGTCAGCTCGGTGACCTGGTTGTAGATGGAGCGGCGCTCGGCCATCAGATTGCGGATCTTGCGGTCCGCGTGCATCACCGTCGTGTGGTCCCGGCCGCCGAACAGCGCACCGATCTTCGGCAGCGACAGATCCGTCAGCTCACGGCACAGATACATGGCGATCTGCCGGGCGGTCACCAGCGCGCGCCCCCGCGACGTGCCGCACAGATCCTCGACCGTCAGCCCGAAGTAGTCCGCCGTCGCGCTCATGATCGCCGTGGAGGTGATCTCCGGGGCCGAGTCCTCGCCGCCCGGGATCAGGTCCTTCAGGACGATCTCCGTCAGCCCCAGGTCCACCGGCTGCCGGTTGAGCGACGCGAACGCCGTCACCCGGATCAGCGCGCCCTCCAGCTCACGGATGTTCCGCGAGATACGGGAGGCGATGAACTCCAGCACCTCCGGCGGCGCGTTCAGCTGCTCCTGCACCGCCTTCTTGCGCAGGATCGCGATCCGCGTCTCCAGCTCGGGCGGCTGGACGTCGGTGATCAGTCCCCACTCGAACCGGTTGCGCAGCCGGTCCTCCAGCGTGACCAGCTGCTTCGGCGGCCGGTCGGAGGACAGCACGATCTGCTTGTTGGCGTTGTGCAGCGTGTTGAAGGTGTGGAAGAACTCCTCCTGCGTCGACTCCTTGTCCGCCAGGAACTGGATGTCGTCGACGAGCAGGATGTCCATCTCCCGGTACCGCTTGCGGAAGCTGTCGCCCTTGCCGTCGCGGATGGAGTTGATGAACTCGTTGGTGAACTCCTCCGAGCTCACGTACCGCACGCGCGTGCCCGGGTAGAGGCTGCGCGCGTAGTGCCCGATGGCGTGCAGCAGGTGCGTCTTGCCGAGCCCGGACTCGCCGTAGATGAACAGCGGGTTGTACGCCTTCGCCGGCGCCTCGGCCACGGCCACCGCGGCCGCGTGCGCGAAGCGGTTCGAGGCGCCGATGACGAACGTGTCGAACAGGTACTTCGGGTTCAGCCGCGCGGTCGGCTCCCCGGGTCCGGAGGCCGGCGCGGGCTGCGCGGCCAGCGGTCCGGGAGCCCCGGTGGTGGGCAGGTTCGAGCCCACGGGACCGCCGCGGTGCACGTGCCCGGAGCCGGCCGGCGGCTCGG
The DNA here is from genome assembly GCF_055583185.1 of Streptomyces sp. NPDC104814. Taxonomy (NCBI): domain Bacteria; kingdom Bacillati; phylum Actinomycetota; class Actinomycetes; order Kitasatosporales; family Streptomycetaceae; genus Streptomyces; species Streptomyces sp. NPDC104814. The sequence continues at coordinate 50,610 of NZ_JBVJOL010000012.1, forward strand.
GCAGCTCCCGGCGGCCGCCGTCGCGCTGGTCGTAGTCACGGTCGTAGTCGCGCGAGGGACGGCCGTCGCGGGTGTCGTGGGTGTCGCGGCGGTCGTACTCACCGCGGGGCTGGTCGTAGGACGGCCGCTCACTCGCCGGTGGCCGGTAGTCCGCCGAGGAGGGCGAGGCGTACGGATCCTTCGACGACGGCGAGGCGTACGGGTCCTTCGCCGGGCCGCCGGACGCGTACGGGTCCTTGCCGCCCGGCGCGGAGCCGTACGGATCGTTGCCGCCCGGTGCCGAGGCGTAGGGGTCCTTCGCCGGCCCACCCGAGGCGTACGGGTCCTTGCCACCCGGCCCGGAGCCGTACGGGTCCTTCGCGCCGTGTCCCCCGGAGCCGTACAGGTCGCGCTCGGGGAAGCCGAGCCGCTGCTGCTGCCAGCCGTAGTCGTCCTGGGAGGGACGCGGCCAGGCGCCGGGCTCGGGGCGCTGGTACTCGGAGGGGTAGGCGGGGCGGGCCGTGGGGAGCTGGTCGCCGGACTCGCCGCGGTGCCGGCCGTACCCCTCGTACTGGTCGTACTGCGGGGCGGCGGGCGGCTCGGGCTCCTCGTAACGCGATTCCTCGTACCGCGGCTCCTCGTAGCGCGGCTGCGGCGGAGCGGCCGGCGTGGCGGGAGCCGCGGGCTCGCCCGCGGAGTCGTCGACGGTGATCGCGATCCGGATCGGCCGGCCGCACTCGCGGCTCAGCGTCTCGCTGACGATCGGCGCGAGACGCCCCTCGAGGACGTTCTTCGCGAACTCGTTCGGTACGGCGAGCAGGGCCGTGTCGGCGACCAGCGCCAGCGGCTGTGTGCGCCGGATCCAGTGCTCGTCCCTTCCTTCGACCCCCTGATCGCGTCCCTCGCCGAGGAGCTGCTCCAGCACTCGTGGCCACACTGCGGCAAGATCGGCAGGTACGTCAGCCACAGGGCACGCTCTCTCAGAGAGTCCCTCGAACGTGTGGTTCGGGGACGGGTCGGGATGTGAATCGGGTGCTTGAGGGGACAAGGGAACGAATCGGAGTCCAGCCACGGTAGTCAGCGCGGCGGGTACGGTTCAAGTTGTTGTCCCCAGGCTGTGGACAAGTGTCTCCCGGTGACCGTCGGTTTGACCGGATGGCGTAGTCCCGCGTACCGTAACCAGGTCGAGTTGTCGATGGCTGCTGCCGCCTGCCTCCGATGGGCACAGATCGCGAACACGGTGATCGGACAGCGGTGCACTCGGGCGTAACGCGAGCTACTCGTGGGCGCACGGTGACAGCCAGGACGGCACCCCGCCAACCCCGATTCTTTCTGGAGCCCCCGAGTGAGCAAGCGCACCTTCCAGCCGAACAACCGTCGTCGCGCGAAGACCCACGGCTTCCGGCTGCGTATGCGCACCCGTGCCGGCCGCGCGATTCTCGCGTCCCGCCGTGGCAAGGGTCGCGCCCGTCTGTCCGCCTGATCCCGATCAGGTCATGACGTCGTGCTGCCCACCGAAAACCGGCTGAGGCGGCGCGAGGACTTCGCGACCGCGGTACGACGAGGGCGCCGGGCAGCCCGCCCGTCCCTCGTCGTCCATTTTCGCAGCGGTGCCACGGACCCGCACGCGCCAGGGGAGAGCGCTCCCCCGCCGCGTGCGGGTTTCGTCGTGAGCAAGGCCATCGGCGGCGCGGTCGTGCGCAACACGGTGAAGCGCAGGCTTCGCCATCTGATGCGCGACCGGGTCACCCAGCTGCCCCCCGGTAGCCTGGTAGTGGTACGTGCGCTGCCCGGTGCGGGTGACGCCGACCATGCACAGCTGGCCCGAGACCTGGACGCCGCCCTTCAGCGGCTGCTGGGAGGGGGCGCGCGATGAAGTACCCACTGCTGGCCCTGATCAAGCTCTACCAGTGGACGATCAGTCCGCTGCTCGGGCCGGTGTGCAGGTACTACCCGTCGTGCTCCCACTACGGCTACACGGCGATCGACCGGCACGGTGCGATCAAGGGAACAGCGCTCACAGCCTGGCGGATTCTGCGGTGCAATCCGTGGTCGCCGGGCGGAGTGGACCATGTTCCGCCGCGCAAGCGCCCGCGGTGGCACGAAATGCTGCGTGACGCCTGGCGTGCACGCAGGGGCGGGCCCTCCGCCGCCGAACCGGCCACCGACGGGGAGATCCCTTCGAGCCCGGCCGCAGAGACCCCGCCCCATGCCCAAGGAGCATGATTAGTGGACACGATTGCCAGCCTCTTCAGTTTCATCACCTGGCCCGTCTCCTGGGTCATCGTCCAGTTCCACAAGATGTACGGCGCGATCTTCGGCGCCGACACCGGGTGGGCCTGGGGCCTGTCCATCGTGTCCCTGGTGATCCTGATCCGCATCTGCCTGATCCCGCTCTTCGTGAAGCAGATCAAGTCGACGCGCGCGATGCAGACGCTCCAGCCGGAGATGAAGAAGATCCAGGAGCGCTACAAGAACGACAAGCAGCGCCAGTCCGAAGAGATGATGAAGCTGTACAAGGAGACGGGTACCAACCCGCTCTCCTCGTGCCTTCCCATCCTGGCCCAGTCGCCGTTCTTCTTCGCCCTGTACCACGTGCTCAACGGCATCGCGACGGGCAAGACCATCGGTGTCATCAACGACCCGCTGCTCGCCAGTGCCCGTAAGGCACACATCTTCGGTGCCCCGCTCGCCGCGAAGTTCACGGACAGCGCCGACAAGGTCGCCTCGCTCGGCGCCACGCTGACCGACGTCCGTGTCGTGACCGCGATCATGATCGTCCTGATGTCGGCGTCGCAGTTCTACACGCAGCGCCAGCTGATGACGAAGAACGTCGACACCACGGTGAAGACGCCGTTCATGCAGCAGCAGAAGATGCTGATGTACGTCTTCCCGGTCATGTTCGCCGTCTTCGGCATCAACTTCCCGGTCGGTGTCCTCGTCTACTGGCTGACCACCAACGTGTGGACCATGGGCCAGCAGATGTACGTCATCCACAACAACCCGACCCCGGGTTCCAAGGCCCAGGCCGCCTACCTGGAGCGCCTGCACAAGCACGTCACGCACCACGGCAAGGTCGCCCGGCGCCGGGACAAGGTCATCGTCAAGGCCATCGTCGCCAAGGGCCGTGACCGCAACGAGTTCGAGCGCAAGTTCATCAACGGCCTGAGCAAGGCCGGCCTGGCCGCCCAGACCGACGGCACGGTGATCCGCAGCGAGAGCCAGACGGTGGTCGAGACCGAGGACGGCACGACCATCACCGGTGGCCAGCCCAAGCGGCAGCAGCCCAAGCGGCAGTCCAAGGCCCAGCGCCAGTCGGGCGCGATGAAGGCGGGCGATGAGCCCTCGTCCACCGGCCCGTCGCTGAGCAAGTCCGAGGAGCCGGAGGACACCAAGCCCGCCGGTGCCGCCGGCAAGGCCGCCCCGAAGCAGGGCTCCGGTACCCGCAGCAAGGCCCAGTCCGGCCAGCGCAAGGGCCCGCAGCGGCCCAAGTCCCCGTCCAAGAAGTAAGAAGGAGCCCATCCCGTGACGGAAGGCACCACCTCCGCCGCTGCCGAGGGTGCAGACACCCTCTCCCGCCTGGAGCAGGAGGGCGAGATCGCGGCGGACTACCTCGAGGGTCTGCTGGACATCGCCGACCTCGATGGCGACATCGACATGGACGTGGAGGGCGACCGGGCCTCCGTGTCGATCATCAGCGACACGGGCAGCCGTGATCTGCAGAAGCTGGTCGGTCGTGATGGCGAGGTGCTCGAGGCGCTGCAGGAACTGACGCGGCTGGCCGTGCACCGGGAGACCGGGGACCGCAGCCGGCTGATGCTGGACGTCGCCGGCTACCGGGCCAAGAAGCGTTCCGAGCTGGCCGAGCTGGGTGCCAAGGCCGCCGCCGAGGTCAAGAGCAGCGGTGAGGCCAAGCGGCTCAAGCCGATGACCCCGTTCGAGCGGAAGGTCGTCCACGACGCGGTGAAGGCCGCCGGCCTGCGCAGCGAGTCCGAGGGCGAAGAGCCGCAGCGCTTCGTCGTCGTCCTGCCCAACTGACGTCGATACGTACGTCACTCCGGCCCCGTCTGATGCGCAGGCGGGGCCGGACTTTGTCAGCCTGTAGTTCTGGTGATCGGCGCTGGTGGCGCTGATGCGTACGGAAGGACGGTCCCCGTGACGGAGGCAGCGGAGCTCCCCCCTGCGCCCGAGCAGGCGCGCGACGTGTTCGGTGATCGCTTCACGGATGCGGTCCGCTACGCCGAGCTCCTCGCCGAGGCCGGTGTGCAGCGTGGGCTCATCGGGCCGCGGGAGGTGCCACGCCTGTGGGAGCGGCACCTGCTCAACTGCGCGGTGCTCTCGGAGGTCGTCCCCGAGGGCGTGACCGTGTGCGACGTGGGCTCCGGTGCGGGTCTGCCCGGCATCCCGCTGGCGCTGGTGCGCGAGGACATCAAGATCACCCTGTTGGAGCCGCTGCTGCGGCGCACGAACTTCCTCCAGGAGGTCGTGGAGCTGCTCGGGCTCGACCATGTGACCGTGGTGCGCGGGCGCGCCGAGGAGGTCATGGGCAAGCTGCCTCCCGTCCATGTCGTCACCGCCCGTGCGGTCGCCCCGCTGGACCGGCTGGCCACGTGGGGCATTCCGCTGCTGCGCCCCTACGGCGAGATGCTCGCGCTCAAGGGCGACACCGCGGAGGAGGAGCTGAAGAGCGCGGCCACGGCACTGAGCAAGCTGGGAGCGGTGGAGACGTCGATCCTGCACGTCGGTGAGGGCGTGGTGGATCCCCTGTCGACCGTGGTGCGGGTCGAGGTGGGCGAGAGCCCCGGTGGAGTGCGGTTCGCGGCGAAGCGTGCGAAGGCCGCTCGGACGGGCCGGACGCGCCGGCGGCGTTGATCGCCTCCGACGACGAGACGTACTCCACACAAGCTGCCCCGCCTACGCCTGACGGAGTGTCGCTCCGGTTCGGCCTGCGGTGCTGTGCATCGTGTTTCACGTGAAACGTCGCTCACTGCTGCACGGCATCATCAGTCGGGGCCGCGCTGCGGCCGATCCCCGCGACCGTAAGCCCCTCGGTTCACTCGACAAAGACCCCGTAGATGGGGCCCCCATCGACGGGACCCGGTCCCCCGTGAGGGGCACGGAGTTGTCCACAGAGGTGGATTTCTCCACAGAAGACCAGACCTCACTGGTTGATGACCCCGAAGACATGCGAGGCTCTGTTCATTGCGAGCCTGAAGTCGAGGAGAGTGAATCCTTGCGGTCCGACGCCAACATCGCGGGACCGATGACCGATCCGGTCCCCGGTCCCCGTACTGAGTCGATGGGGGACGATGTTTCACGTGAAACACCGCCCCCGATGGACGACACTCCGATCGGTCGTGCTGCCCAACTGGCGGTGGAGGCTCTGGGCCGCGCCGGCGAAGGTCTGCCACGACCGGAGCAGACCCGTGTGATCGTGGTCGCCAACCAGAAGGGCGGCGTCGGCAAGACGACGACCACCGTCAACCTCGCTGCCTCGCTGGCACTGCACGGCGGCCGGGTGCTGGTGATCGACCTCGATCCGCAGGGCAACGCGTCCACCGCGCTGGGCATCGACCACCACGCCGACGTTCCGTCCATCTATGACGTGTTGGTCGACAGCAGGCCACTCGCCGAGGTCGTGCAGCCGGTCCCCGATGTCGAGGGCCTCTTCTGCGCCCCCGCCACCATCGATCTCGCCGGTGCGGAAATCGAGTTGGTCTCGCTCGTGGCGCGCGAAAGCCGGCTGCAGCGAGCGATCCAGGCCTATGAGCAGCCGCTGGACTACATCCTCATCGACTGCCCGCCCTCGCTCGGCCTGCTGACGGTCAACGCGCTCGTCGCGGGCCAGGAGGTCCTGATCCCGATTCAGTGCGAGTACTACGCACTGGAAGGCCTGGGCCAGCTGCTGCGCAACGTCGACCTGGTGCGGGGGCACCTCAACCCCACGCTGCATGTGTCGACCATCCTGCTCACCATGTACGACGGCCGGACGCGCCTTGCGTCCCAGGTCGCCGAAGAGGTGCGCACCCACTTCGGTGACGAGGTGCTGCGGACGAGCATCCCTCGCTCGGTCCGTATCTCCGAGGCACCGAGCTATGGGCAGACGGTTCTGACCTACGATCCGGGGTCGAGCGGTGCGCTGTCCTATCTTGAGGCGGCACGAGAGATCGCGTTGAAGGGCGTCGGCGTCAGTTACGAGGCTGCGCACGCCCATATCGGCGCCCAGAGCAACCCGAACATGGTGGAGGGCATCCAGTGAGCGACCGACGGAGGGGGCTGGGACGTGGACTCGGTGCGCTGATTCCTGCTGCCCCGACCGAGAGGACACCTGCCGCGACGGCCCTGGGAGGTGGCGCGTCGGCATCCCCCGCGTCCGTCCCGGTGCTGACGGGCGATCGTGGGGTGGCTGCCGCCAAGCTGGCCACGCTTCCCGCTGTTTCACGTGAAACCGAGGAACCGACGGCATCCGCTCCGGAGATGCCCGCGCCTCCCCTCGGTGCCCACTTCGCGGAGATCCCCCTCGACGACATCCGGCCGAACCCGGAACAGCCGCGCAAGGTCTTCGACGAGGAGGCCCTGGCGGAGCTCATCACCTCCATCAAGGAGGTCGGTCTCCTTCAGCCGGTCGTCGTCCGGCAGGTCGGCCCTGCCCAGTACGAACTCATCATGGGTGAGCGCCGCTGGCGCGCCTGCCGTGAAGCGGGACTGGACGCCATCCCGGCGATCGTGCGGGCCACAGAGGACGAGAAGCTCCTTCTGGACGCGCTGCTGGAGAACCTGCACCGGGCCCAGCTGAACCCGATCGAAGAGGCGGCTGCCTACGACCAGCTGCTCAAGGACTTCAACTGCACGCACGACCAGCTGGCGGACCGCATCGGCCGTTCCCGCCCGCAGGTCTCCAACACCCTGCGTCTGCTGAAGCTGTCGCCCAAGGTGCAGAACATGGTGGCCGCGGGTGTGCTCTCCGCCGGTCATGCGCGGGCGCTGCTCGGCGTCGACGACCTCGAGGACCAGGATCGGCTGGCCCACCGCATCGTCGCCGAGGGGCTCTCGGTGCGGTCCGTGGAGGAGATCGTCACCCTCATGGGGTCCCGGCCGCAGAAGGCTCAGCGGGCCAAGGGGCCGCGGGCCGGCGGCCGGCTCTCCCCGGCGCTGTCCGATCTCGCGAGCCGGCTCTCGGACCGCTTCGAGACGCGGGTGAAGGTCGACCTGGGTCAGAAGAAGGGCAAGATCACTGTCGAGTTCGCCTCTGTGGAAGACCTCGAGCGGATCCTGGGCACGCTCGCCCCAGGCGAGGGTCCGGTGCTGTCCAGGGGTCTCCAGGACGACGGCGCGGAGGAGTCCGACGACTGAGCGCCCTGCAGGAGCGGGCCGTGTCCGGTGTGTACCGGAACACGGCTCGCTCTTTGCTTTCTGCCGGTATCGACGGAATCGCATCGTGGATACGATGCGTTGGGGTATGGCGCATCCACCTGGCAGGCACCTTTGAGTGGGAGGCAGGGAGCCGTGCGAACGACGATGAGCCGGGCCGGACTGGTGAGCGCGGGACTGGGCCTGGGCGCGGTCGGCGGATTCGTCGGCAGCCTGCTCAGGGAACGGAGTGCTCTGACGGCCGCCCGTGGTTCGGCGGGCGAAGAAAGCGAGGAACAGCCTTCATGGGGCGTCGGCTCGTACCGCTCACGCTGGACAACCTTCAGGACCTTCCCAAGCGTTGTCGCTCGTGTGTCTTCTGGGAGCTCGATCCCGTCAGTGGCGAAGCCGCGGTAAAGGCCGGTACACCGGCTCTGGAGAAGGAAGCCTGGATCTCCGCGGTCCTGCTCGACTGGGGCTCCTGCGGCCGTGTCGTCTATGTGGACGACAAGCCGGTGGGCTATGTGCTCTACGCGCCGCCCGCCTACGTTCCCCGCTCGACGGCCTTTCCCACCAGCCCGATCTCACCGGACGCGGTGCAGCTGATCACCGCCTTCATCCTGCCGGGGTACCAGGGGCAGGGGCTTGGCCGAGTGATGGTCCAGACGGTCGCCAAGGATCTGCTGCGCCGCGGATTCAAGGCCATCGAGGCGTTCGCGGATGCCCGCTGGAAGGAACCGGCCTGCATACTCCCCGCCGACCATCTGCTGGCCGTGGGCTTCAAGACGGTCCGCCAGCATCCGGCGCATCCGCGGCTGCGGCTGGAGTTGCGCTCCACGCTGTCGTGGAAGGAAGACGTGGAGCTGGCGCTGGACCGGCTGCTGGGCGCGGTGCAGAAGGAGCCGGCGCTGCGGCCGCTGTGATCCCCGGAGACGCGAAAAGGGCCGGCCCCTGAGGGCCGGCCCTTTGATGTTTCACGTGAAACGTCAGCCGATGAAGTCCTGGAGGTCGCGCACGATGGCGGCCTTCGGCTTGGCGCCGACGATGGTCTTGGCGACATCGCCGTTCTGGTAGACGTTCAGCGTCGGGATGGACATCACGCCGTACTTGGCGGCCGTCGCCGGGTTCTCGTCGATGTTGAGCTTGACGACCTCGATCTTGTCGCCGTACTCGGCCGCGATCGCCGCGAGGGACGGAGCGATCTGGCGGCACGGACCGCACCAGGCGGCCCAGAAGTCCACCAGGACGGGCTTGTCGCTCTTGAGGACGTCCTGCTCGAAGGAGTCGTCGGTCACGTTCTTCAGGTCGGCCACGGCGGGCTCTCCTTAATCGGTCGGGGCGTGGGGCGGAAGGGGGATCAGACGGAGGTCTTCTCGGGCTCGGCCTGCTGCTCGTTGTCGGCGAGGGCAGCGAGGAAGCGCTCGGCGTCCAGGGCGGCGGAGCAGCCGGTGCCGGCCGCGGTGATCGCCTGGCGGTAGGTGTGGTCGACCACATCACCGGCGCCGAAGACACCGGTGAGGTTCGTCCGGGTGGAGGGCGCGGCGACCTTGAGGTAGCCCTCCTCGTCCAGGTCCAGCTGGCCCTTGAACAGCTCGGTGCGAGGGTCGTGGCCGATCGCGATGAACAGACCGGTCACCGGCAGATCCGAGAGCTCGCCGGTCTTGAGGTTGCGCAGCTTCAGACCGGACAGCTTCTGCTCGCCCTGGATCTCGGCCACCTCGCTGTCCCAGACGAACTTGATCTTCGGGTCGGCGAAGGCGCGCTCCTGCATGGCCTTGGAGGCACGCAGGGTGTCGCGGCGGTGGACGATGGTCACGGACTTGGCGAACCGCGAGAGGAAGGTGGCCTCCTCCATCGCGGTGTCACCGCCACCGATGACGGCGATGTCCTGGTCCTTGAAGAAGAAGCCGTCACAGGTGGCGCACCAGGAGACACCGCGGCCGGAGAGCGCGTCCTCGTTCGGCAGGCCCAGCTTGCGGTGCTGCGAGCCGGTGGTGACGATCACGGCCTTGGCCTGGTGGACGGTGCCCGCGGTGTCGGTGACGGTCTTGATCTCACCGGTCAGGTCGACGGAGACGATGTCGTCCGGGATCAGCTCGGCACCGAAGCGCTCGGCCTGGGCGCGCATGTTGTCCATGAGCTCGGGGCCCATGATGCCGTCGCGGAAGCCCGGGAAGTTCTCCACCTCGGTGGTGTTCATCAGAGCACCGCCCGCGGTCACGGCGCCCTCGAACACCAGGGGCTTCAGCGACGCGCGCGCGGTGTACAGCGCCGCCGTGTAGCCGGCGGGCCCGGAGCCGATGATGATCACGTTACGGACGTCGCTCACGGCTTGATTCCTCGTCTCTGGACTGCGTCGTACGGCCGGTGGAGCCCGTTCAGAACTCTCACCCCACCCAACGGATCCTAAGGGGCGTGCATTCCCGCCGTGTCGGTGCACACGGGCGGGCTGTGCTCAGGGACGGGTGTACGAGTTCTTGAGCAGAACCTTGGCGGGGCCGGCCGACGGATGAGCGACGCAGGTGGCGTCCATGAGGTAGGCGTCGACCCGGTTCACGTCGGCTGCATCCGGCACCACCACGAGCAGCGCGTCCTTGCCCTGGAAGATGCCGGCCTCGGTGCCCAGGGCGGCGTCGCCGCGGCCCAGACCCTGGCGGATGCACTCGGGGACGGTGGGCTGGGAGCGGAACACCCTGGGCCGCTCCGTGCCGGTCCGGGAGTCGGCGCCGAAGCTGTGCGGCGTGCGCGAGCCGTCGGCGGATTTCTGCTGCTGGGCGAGCAGCCGGTCGACCTGCTGCCCCAGCTTGGCCTCGGAGAAGGTGTCCGCAGCGGTCGTCCGGTGCTGCTGTGCCGTCGTTCCGGAGGTGCCGCCCATCAGCGAGGACACCAGTAGAGCACCGAGCCCCACAGCGGCGGCCGCGCAGGCGGCGCCGATCAGCCCGACCGTACGGCGGCTGCGGCGGGCGCGCTGTTTGCGGCCGGGGCCGGTGGTGACGGTGCGAGCGTGGCCGGCGGGGCGATCGGAGACAGCCGCCGTTTCACGTGAAACATGCGCGTCGTGCTCGCTGAGCGAAGCGGCGACCGAGGCATCGGACGAGGAAGGCCCCGAGGGATCGGCCGCGGAAGAGGCCGAGGCATCGGACGCAGACGAGACCGAGGAAGACGCCGGCTCCTCGGAGTGCTCCTCCGGAGTGGTCGCGCTCAGCAGGGCTTCGGCGGCGAGTGCCGCGTCGATGCGGCCCGCGACATCGGCCGGCATCCGCGGCGGACCCGGCAGGGTGCCGAGCAGCCCCCGGATCTCCTCCAGCGAGGCGTACACGTCCGCGCACAGCTCGCAGGACTCCAGATGCCGCCGGACGTCCGTGGTCCGCGCCGGCGGGAGCAGTCCCTCGGCGAGGTCGGAGATCTCGGCGACATCCGGGTGCCCGGCCATGTCCGTCGTGGATGTCACGCTCGCCCACCTCCGCCCTTCACAGCAGCTGAGTCGCTCGGTCCTGCCTCACCGGAACCCGGGTCGTCGGATTCCGCTGCCGGTGGGACGGATGTCCCGTGCACCCGGTTCCGTCCCGCGTCCGGTTTTCCGCTGCCGGAGGTGTTCTCGGGCCGCAGATGGGTGAGCAGCGGAACCAGTCTGGCTCTGCCCCGGGCGCAGCGGCTCTTCACCGTCCCGGTCGGCACATCGAGGATGCGGGCGGCCTCGGCGACGGGATACCCCTGCATGTCGACCAGCACCAGGGCGGCACGCTGGTCGGCCGGCAGGGTGCCGAGCGCCTCCAGGAGCTGGCGGTGCAGGTCGTTGCGTTCCGCGGGCGCCGAGGCGGATTCGTGCGGCTCCAGCAGCTGCTCCAGCCGCTCGGTGTCGTCGACCGGTGAGGTCTTGCGGGAGGCCGCCTTGCGGGCGCGGTCGAGGCAGGCGTTCACCGTGATCCGGTGCAGCCACGTCGTGACCGCCGACTGTCCGCGGAAGGTGTGGGCGGCCCGGTAGGCGGACACGAGGGCGTCCTGCACCGCGTCGGCGGCCTCCTCGCGGTCGCCGAGCGTCCGCAGGGCCACCGCCCACAGCCGGTCCCGGTGTCGCCGCACGAGCTCACCGAAGGCGTCGGGGTCGCCGTCCACATGGCGGGTGAGTAGATCCTGATCGCTCACGCCGTCGTATCCGCTGCCGTCCGCCATCCGGCCCCCTCCCCCCTCGGTGAGATGTCAGCCTTTGAACTCCACGTCGGTGATGGCCTGCTTCCAGCCCGCACTGCTGTAGCCGTCCGAGGGCGCCTGGGGCACCGCCGTGATCCACAACAGCACGTACCGCGTCTTCAGTGACTTCGACGCCTTCACGGTGAGCGAGGTGTCGCTCGTGGTGGCCTTGCCGATCTCCTTCATGCCGTCGACCGACGTGGACGGCGTCAGGGAATCCGTGGCGTACAGGTGCACGGTGGTGTGGTCACCGGGGTACCGGAGCGCTATCGACGCGCTCTGGACCTCCTGCTCCGAGCCGAGGTCGTAGACGATGCCCACGCCCGGCTTGTAGGGAGCGAGGACCGGTCCCTCGTTGTAGCGCTTGGTGCGCCAGTACGTGGAGCTGTCACCGTCGTAGGTCTTGTCCACGTCACCGGGGGCCTGGGGGGAGCCCTCCGCCACGTACTCCTCGGCGTGCTTGATGGCGATCGGCTTGACCGGTCGGGTCTGGTCGTCGCCCTTGCCGTTGCCGTCCGTGGTCTGCGTCTGGTCGGTCTGGTCGGACGTGCCGCCGCGGTCCATCAGGGCGTCCGCGAGCTGCCAGCTGCCGAGGCCCAGCGCGGCGATCAGCAGGGCGGACACGGCCCACTTCAGTGCCTTGCCGGTACGGCTCTGCAGCGGGGGCGGCGGAGCGGGCACCGGCTGCGTGACGCCGGGATGTGCCGAGGGACGGCCGTAGGAGCCCTGCTGGTACGTCGTGCGCTGGTACTCGGGCGGTGCGGTGAACGTGGGCTCCGGCGGGCGGATGCGGGGCATCTCGCCGATCGCCTTGACCAGTTCCTCCGGGGTGGTGCAGGGAGCCTCGTGCCGTGAGGCGGTGGCGCCGTCGTTGGCGAGGGCACGCATGGCGAGCTCGGACAGGCCGCGGTGGACACCGGCCCGTACCTGGTCGGGCGGGATCAGACCAAGGTCCTTGGGCAGCCCTGACAGGCCGTAGGCGTCGTTCTCGTACGGCCAGCGCTGGGTGAGCGCCGCGTACAGCAGAGCACCGATCGCCTCGGTGTCGGTGCGCTGCGGGGTGTCGGAGCTGATCCCGCGCAGCGCGGCGTTGACGGCCAGGCCGCGGATACGCCACTGACCGGTGGAGGTGCGCAGGACGGCGTTGGGGTTCAGACGCAGATGGGCGAGGCCCTCACGGTGGGCGGCGGCCATGGCGGCGGCGATCTGACTGACCATCTGGTAGGCGTCGTGCGGCTCGAGCGGCCCACCGGACAGCAGGGTGGTCATCTCGGTGGCGTCGGGCAGCCACTCGTGGACGACGTAGACGAGGTCGTTCTCCTCGACGGCGTCCAGAACCTGCACGAAGCGGGGGTCGCCGAGCAGTGCGGAGGAGCGGGCCGCCGCCAGCACGGAGCGGGCCCGCGCGTGGTCGGCCGGCAGGACATGGATGCCGACGGCGCGGCGCAGTTTCTCGTCGACCGCGCGCCAACTGCTGAATCCGTCCAGACGGGTGACGCATTCCTCGAGCCGGTAGCGTCTGGCCAGTTTGTGACCGCTGTGCAGCTCGGGCGGTGAGACCTTCCCGGGACGTTCCGGCGTCCCGCCACTCCCCTGTGCCTCGTCGATGTCCGTGTCCCGCTCCCGGTTCTGGGCCACCCCGTCGGCCGTGGACTGGTCCGCCTGTGCGGTCAGCGACTCGTCGTCGCTGTTGTCTGCCACGTCGACGGCAGCCGTGCTCCGTTCCGCCACCGTCGTTCCTGCCTCCCCATCTTTTGCGCGCCGTGCGACGACGAGCGCGCCGTCCGACGCCGAAACCAATTGTGCCCACAGTCCGCCGCTATGCACGACACGCGGTGGCGTCCGTTGGTTGTGCGCCTACCCCCTCTCAGCGGCCCAGTCGTCCGCGCACCATACCGACGAGCGAGTTCAGTTCCTCGATGCGCATACGGCGGGCGGCGGCGTAGAAGACGCCGAGCAGGACGACTCCGCCGGCCAGCAGGGCCGCGAAGGAGCCGGCCACGCCCTGGCCGAGCGTGTGCCCGATGCCGTAGCAGGCGGCGCCGCTGAGCGCGGCGGCCGGGAGGGAGGCGATGCACAGCCGCGCGTAGGTCCGCAGGACCTGGGCGCCGTCCAGGTCGCCGCCGAGGCGCTTGCGCAGCCGGGACCAGGCGACCCCGACACCGATGGCGTAGGCCAGGCCGTACGCGGCGGCCATGCCGACCACCGCCCAGCGGGCCGGGAGCAGGAAGTAGCACAGGGCCGAGGCGCCGGCGTTGACGGCGGCCACGATGACCGTGTTGTAGAAGGGGGTGCGGGTGTCTTCGTAGGCGTAGAAGGCGCGCAGGACGACGTACTGCACGGAGTACGGGATCAGGCCGAGGGCGAAGGCCATCAGCATGTAGCCCATGTTGGTGGCCTCGCTGGTGCCCGAGGAGCCGAAGATCAGCGTGCACATCGGGATGCCGAGGGCGAGGAACCCGAAGGCGATGGGCACGATCGCGACGGCCGTGGTGCGCAGGCCCTGCGAGATGTCGTCCCGGACGGCGCCCGTGTCGTCCTCGGCCGCCGAGCGGGAGATGCGCGGCAGCAGGGCGGCCATCAGCGACACCGTGATGATGGCCTGCGGCAGACCCCAGATCAGCTGGGCGTTGGCGTAGGCGGCGAAGCCGGTGCCGTCGACCGGGGAGGCCTTGCCGGCCGAGGTGGACAGCTGGGAGACGACCAGCGCGCCGGCCTGGTTGGCGAGGACGAAGAGGAAGGTCCACTTGGCGAGGGTGACGGCCTTGCCCAGGCCGTGGCCGCGCCAGTCGAAGCGCAGCCGCAGCCGGAACCCGGTCTCCCGCAGGTAGGGGATCATCGCCAGGGCCTGCACGACCAGACCGAGCAGCACGCCCACACCGAGGAGGCGCTGGCCCTCCGGCGGGATGTTGGTGACCTTCATGCCGGAGTGCTCGGCGGTGCCGTAGACCCAGATGAACATGGCCAGCGTCACGATGATGACGATGTTGTTCAGGACCGGCGTCCACATCATCGCGCCGAACTTGCCTCGAGCGTTGAGGATCTGTCCCATCACGACGTGGATGCCCATGAAGAAGATCGAGGGCAGGAAGTAGCGCACGAAGGTGATCCCGACCTCGTTGGAGGCCGGGTCGGAGGCGACCGAGTCGGACAGCACCCGGATCAGCAGGGGCGCCGCGAGGACCGCCGCCACCGTGAGCAGGCCGAGCGCCACCATGACCAGGGTCAGCAGCCGGTTGGCGTAGGACTCGCCGCCGTCCTCGTCCTCCTTCATGGAGCGCACCAGCTGCGGCACGAAGACGGAGTTCAGACCGCCGCCGACGGTCAGGATGTAGATCATCGTCGGCAGCTGGTAGGCGACCTGGAAGGTGTCACCGAGGACACCGATGCCCAGCGCCGACGCGATCAGCGCGGAGCGGACGAAGCCCGTCAGGCGGGAGACCATCGTGCCCGCCGCCATCACGGCGCTCGACTTCAGCAGACCTGCGGCGCGGCCGCCCTTCTTCGCCGGTGCGGCGGGCGCGGCGGGCACGGCCGCAGTGGCCTCCACGTCGGCCGAGGCGTCCGCGGCGACGGGCGCGGCAGGGGTGACGCCCAGATGGAGCGTCTGCTCGGCGCTGGGCGCGGGCGGCGCCTGGTGCGGACCCGCGGTCCCCTGGCCGGTCCCCGGCGCGGCCGCCGGGCCCGGCACCGACGGCTGGTGCTCGTAGGACGGGTGGCCGGCGCTCTGCTGCTGGTCGCGGAAGAGATGGGCGAAGGCGTCCGGCTCGTGGCGCCCCTCGCCGGCCTGGCTGACCAGGTCGTCCACCCCGACGTACTGGGTGGTGCGGGGGTCGTCGCCGAACGGCAGGTACTGCGTCGGGCCGTCCGGCTCCGGCGCGGGCGTCTGCGCCCACACGTGCGGGTCCGGGGCGTACGGCGACTGCTGCGGCTGCGCGTACAGCTGCTGCGGCGGCGGGAAGGTGCCCGGCGGGGGCGGCGGGTGCGCGGCACGGTCGTAGAGCGCCTCGGCGACCGGGTCCTGCGCGGCGAGGTCCTGCCCGCGGTAGGGGTCCTGTTCGTAGGCGTCCTGGAGGTACATGTCCGCGGGGTGCTGCGGCGGTACCGGGCCGTTCTCCGGCGGCGGGCCCTCGGGGTGGCCCGAGCCGCCCACGGCCTGGCCGCGGTCACCGTCGTACGGCGCGTTCATGGTTACCCCACCTCATCGTCCCGGGCCCACCGGCCACGACATCCTCAACGGTCCACTCTCTCACCCGTCCCGGACGGGTCGGGGTTTTCCGCTGCGGTGTCCGGTGTCGGGTCACTCGGCTGCGTACCGTCCGCCCCCGGGTGGGCGGCGGACTCTTGCGTGAGACGGTCCCGGGGCCCGTCCGGGTTCTCTGCGGCGGCGGCCGTCTCGCCCGCCTCGTCGGCGGCGCCGGCCTGCTGCGCCGATCCGGCGTCCTCGGCGGCACGGGCCGCGGCCCGCTTGCGCTGGGTGTACATCCGGAAGCCGGCCAGGACGAGCAGTAGGACGCCACCACCGATGACCAGCATCACCGTGGCGGTGATCTCGGTGACCTTCACATCGAAGTAGACGGGGGAGCCGTACTTGCGGCCGTCCTCCGTGAAGAGCTGGGCGATCACCGTGGTCTGGCCGTTGACGTTCGCGGACGTGGTGAACTTCACCGTCTGGCTGTGTCCGCCGGAGACCTTGACCGGCTGCTCGTCGAAGGCCCCGCCGTTGATCTTGAGGCGGGTCGGATTGGTCGAGGTCAGGCGCAGCACCAGGTGGTCGGAGCCCTGCAGCAGGTTGTTCTGCACGGACACCGGGATGGTGGCACTGCGCCCGGAGAGCTTGGTGTCGGACTTGTCGATCAGCTTCACCTGGTGGGCGAGCGTGTCCAGGTAGTCCTCCACGCCCTGGCGGAACGCCCGTGCCTCCCCCGACCGGCCGCGCCACGACGTGGACATCTCGCGGTTCATGGCCCGCCCGAAGGGGGTCACGACCCGGGACGGGTCGGTGAGGATCACCTGGAAGTTGTCGAGCTTGTCCTGCGTGGTCGCGATCTGCGCGAAGGCCGAGCGCGGCAGCTCCTGCCGGCGCAGCGACGACGGGTACGCCGACCCCCACGGGATGGTCGTGGTGGCGTCCGGGTCGGGCTTGGCCTTCGCGGCCGCCGTGAGCTGCTGCGGCTGCGACCAGGTGCTGCCCTGCAGCGCCGCCACGGCTTCCGCCATCGCCTGTGCCTGGCTCGCGGTCGGCATCCGCTGCGGCGCGACGACGATGCTGCGCTCCTTGTCGGACTGCTGGTTCAGCGCGAGGCTCTGCGCGAGGAACTCCTGCACCGCGAGGGAGGAGGCCGAGGCCGTCGTCAGGTCGCCCTGGAACTGTGTGGACAGCCGGGCGTCGGCCACGACCGCCGTGGTGCCGCCGCCGACGGGACGGGCGGCGGACGGCGTGTACGGCAGCCCGGCGGTCTCCCGCAGGCTGTCGCTGCGCGCGATGACCTTGTCGGCGCCCGCTGAGGTGGCGACCTTCACGATCGACGGGTCGACGGCGCCGGCCACGGGCCAGGCGAAGTCGGTGCTCGGCGTGACGTGGAGCACGGTCTGCACCGTGAGCGTCGCGACGTCCGTGGCCGCCTTGAGCTGGCTGAGCGAGCCGGTCACACCGGTGCCGTTGTGCGCGAGGGAGGCCAGGTCCGGGTCCCCGAACGGCAGGGCGACGACCTCCTTGCCCGTCACCGCCTGCTGCAGCTCGGCGAGCCACTGCTTGGCGAGGGCCTGGTTGCGGCCCGGGGCCGTGGTGCCGTCCGGGTTCCGCACCTTGTAGCTGCTCGCCATCGCGTCCACGGACGACAGCAGGTCGGGATCGATCACCCAGGTGACGTCGAGGCCCTTGCCCAGCGCGACCATCTGCTGCAGGCGGCCGCCGGGGGCGATCTCCTTGGCCAGGTCGTCGTTGAGGAAGACCGGCGTCTGCTGCTCGCCGGGGCTCGTTTCGGCCGTCATCCGCACCGACGACATCAGCGGCCACAGGACGGTCGTCTTGGTCTTGGTGTCCGCCTCGTCGGGCTGCCACGGCAGGAAGGTGCGCTGGATGCCCAGGACCTGCTCCCACGACTGCGTGGCCGTCTTGCCGGAGAGCGAGACGCCGAGCTGGTAGACGCCGTCACCGCCGAGGTCCAGTTTGTCCACCGGTACGGAGATGCTGAAGTGCTCGGCGACGCCGGGCGTGAGCTTGGCGAACTTCGTGAGGTACGTGCCGCCGATCTCCGAGCCGTCGGCGCCGGGCGTGTAGGCGCCGCGCTCGGCGGCGGCGTCGATGTCGGAGCGGGTGGACAGCTCCGGACCGACCCGCAGCCCCACATGGGCGTCGGTGACCGCCTGCCGGCCGTTGTTCGTCACCGTGCCGGACACCGTCAGGGTGTCCCCGTCGGAGAGGGCGCTGGGGGTGAGCGAGTCCACAGCCACGGACACCGTGCGCGAGCCCGAGGCGTCGGGCGCCGCATGCGGTGCGGCCTGTGCGGACGGCGCGGCGGGCAGCTGCAGCACGCCGGCCAGCAGGGGCACTCCCATGAGCAGGGCGGCGGTGCGCCGCAACCAGCGGCGGGCAGGTGAGGGACTGGTCCCCTGGATGTCTGCCGCGTCGGCCACGCGCTCGCCCGTCCCTCGTCGTCGTCAGTGGTCGTCGGAATGTGCGTCCACGCATGGTAACGATGCGCGCTGAGTGGAAGTGCCGCGGTCTGCGCCACAAGATCAGCGGCGCAGAGATCGGTCAGGGTCCGTGCGCCGGGACGGCAAACGGCGCACCCGCGGCACAGATCCTGACATGGATCCCTATAAGCATGGATCCTTATATAGAGGAGCGCTTCTCTGCGCCGCCCGCCGGGGCACGTACCCTGTTCTGTTGTGCCGAACGCCAACGAAGACACTCCCACTGCCCTGAGCCAGGCGCAGCAGCGCGCGGTGAGCGAACTGCTGCGGGTGGCCCCCGTCGCCGACGACCTCGCCCGCCGTTTCCAGCAGGCGGGCTTCTCGCTCGCTCTGGTCGGCGGCTCGGTGCGGGACGCGCTGCTGGGCCGCCTCGGTAACGACCTGGACTTCACGACCGACGCCCGGCCCGAGGACGTCCTGAAGATCGTGCGGCCCTGGGCGGACGCCGTCTGGGAGGTCGGGATCGCCTTCGGCACGGTCGGTGCGCAGAAGTCGGCCCGCGTCGGGGACGCCGACGGGAACTTCCAGATCGAGATCACCACCTACCGCTCCGAGGCCTACGACCGCACCTCCCGCAAGCCGGAGGTGTCCTACGGCGACTCCATCGAGGAGGACCTCGTCCGCCGTGACTTCACGGTGAACGCGATGGCCGTCGCGCTGCCGGAGAAGGAGTTCATCGACCCGCACGGCGGTCTGGTGGATCTGGCGGCGCGTGTCCTGCGCACCCCGGGCACCCCGGAGGCGTCGTTCTCCGACGACCCGCTGCGCATGATGCGGGCCGCGCGCTTCGCCGCCCAGCTCGACTTCGAGGTCGCGCCCGAGGTCGTGACGGCGATGACGGAGATGGCCGAGCGGATCGAGATCGTCTCCGCCGAGCGGGTGCGGGACGAGCTGAACAAGCTCATCCTCTCCGACCACCCGCGCAAGGGCCTGGCCCTGCTGGTGGACAGCGGGATCGCCGAGCGCGTCCTGCCCGAGCTGCCGGCGCTGCGGCTGGAGAGCGACGAGCACCACCGGCACAAGGACGTCTACGACCACACGCTGATCGTTCTGGAGCAGGCGATCGCCCTGGAGGAGGACGGCCCCGACCTGACCCTTCGGCTGGCCGCGCTGCTGCACGACATCGGCAAGCCGCGGACGCGCCGCTTCGAGAAGGACGGCCGGGTCTCCTTCCACCACCACGAGGTGGTCGGCGCGAAGATGACCAAGAAGCGGCTGACGGCGCTGAAGTACTCCAACGAGCTGGTCAAGGACGTCTCCCGGCTGGTCGAGCTCCACCTGCGCTTCCACGGCTACGGCACGGGCGAGTGGACGGACTCCGCCGTGCGGCGTTACGTGCGTGACGCCGGCCCGCTCCTGAGCCGCCTCCACAAGCTGACGCGCTCCGACTGCACCACCCGCAACAAGCGCAAGGCGGCCGCGCTGTCCCGCGCCTACGACGGCCTGGAGGAGCGCATCGCCCAGTTGCAGGAGCAGGAGGAGCTGGACGCGATCCGCCCGGACCTCGACGGCAACCAGATCATGACGATCCTGGGCGTCGGTCCCGGCCCGGTGATCGGCCAGGCCTACAAGCACATGCTGGAACTCCGTCTGGAGCACGGTCCGATGGAGCACGAGCAGGCAGTGGCGGCCCTCAAGGACTGGTGGTCCGCGCAGGGCTGAACCAAGGAAACGGGGTCGTGTTTCACGTGAAACACGACCCCGGGAACGTCGAAGGGGCGGTGTTTCACGTGAAACACCGCCCCTTGCGTCCGTGCTGCCTTACTTCTTGACCTCGTCCAGGCACAGCACCACGTCGTGCGCGCCGCCCGACTGGACGTACCAGACCGGGGCGACGCCCTGGCACTTGTTCTCGTCGCTGGAGAACTCGAACTTCTTCACGACCTTGTACTGCGCGTCGGTCGAGGAGCAGTCGACTTCCTCGAGCTTCGCGTCGGTGTCCGTGCCCTTGTTGTGCATGCAGGCGCCGACCGACGTCGACTCCGCGTCGTTGCGGCTCATGAACCAGCTGATGCCGAAGACGCCGCCGAACTTCACCAGGGCGATGATGATCGCGACGACGATGCCGGAGATCACCTTCAGGACCTTCTTCCCGCCCTTCTTCGCCGGAGCGGCCGGAGCCGGCGGCGGGACCGGGGCGCCGGGACCGCCCGGGGCACCCTGGTTCGGGAACGGGGCGTAGGGAGCGCCCTGCGGCGGGATGCCGGGCTGACCAGGCTGCTGACCCACGGGCGGGGGAGGCGTCTGGGCGTACGGGTTCTGGCCGTGGGGCGGCGGAGTGGTCACTTTGGGGGTCCCCCTCGAACGTGGGTGCGCAGGGCGCTAGATAAGACCCACGTAAATTACTGGGTCCTTGTGGCCACTTTGCTTTCCCGAGTTCACTCTGTGGCTCGGATGTGACACTTACCGGCGCCTAAAACGGGTCATAGCCAAGGCAACCGCCCCATAGATCAGGGACACGGTGACCACCAGCGGAACCGAGCGCCCGTCAGGCGGCAGCATCAGCGCGGCAACACCGGCCGCACCCACGAACGCGACGTTGAACAGCACGTCGTAGAGGGAGAAGATCCGCCCGCGGAAGGCGTCGTCGACCGTGGACTGCACCACCGTGTCCGTGGCGATCTTCGCCGCCTGGGTGACCAGTCCCAGCACGAACGCCGCGGCGAGGACGGGACCCTGGGCGAACGTCAGCCCCAGCACCGGCACCAGCACCGCCGCGCAGGCCGCACAGACCAGGATCCAGCGCACCGGCCCGAGCAGACCCACCGCGGACGGGGAGACGACGGCCGCCGCGAAGAAGCCCGCGCCCGAGACGCCGAGGGCCAGACCCAGCAAAGCCAGCCCCCGGTCCGCGTCGGAGGTCCACGCGTACCGGCACAGCATCAGCACGGTGACGGTCAGGGCGCCGTAGCAGAACCGCATCAGCGTCACCGCTGACAACGCCCAGGCCGCCTCACGGCGTTGCGGCGCGGCGAGATGACGTGCGCCGGCAGCGAGGCCGCGTGCGGTGCCCCTGACCGCCCTGGCGAGCCGTGGCCGCACCAGCGCCCGGTCGGGGCCCAGCAGCCCCACGGCCAGGCGCAGCGAGGCGAGCGCGGAGCACAGGTACAGGACCGCGGCCAGCACCACCACCGCGGCGTCGGAGCCCGCGGCCAGCAGCCGTACGGCGAAGGCGAGTCCGCCGCCGGCGGTCGCCGCGAGCGTTCCGGCGGTCGGCGAGAGGGAGTTGGCCATCACCAGGCGCTCGGCGTCGACCACGCGGGGCAGCGCGGCGGACAGGCCCGCGAGCACGAACCGGTTGACGGCGGTGACGCACAGCGCGGAGACGTAGAAGAGCCGGTCGGGGACGTGAGCGACCATCAAGGTGGCCGTCACGCCTGCCATCAGGGCACGCAGCAGGTTGCCGTGGACGAGGACCTGCCGGCGCCGCCAGCGGTCCAGCAGGACGCCGGCGAAGGGGCCGACCACCGAGTAGGGCAACAGCAGGATCGCCATGGCGGAAGCGATCGCCGCGGGCGAGGTCTGCTTCTCCGGCGAGAACACGACGTAGGTGGCGAGACCGACCTGGTAGATCCCGTCCGCGCCCTGGGAGAGCAGCCGTACCGCGAGCAGGCGCCGGAAGTCCTGCAAGCGGAGCAGAACGCGAAGATCACGGACGACGGCCATGCGGCACAGCCTCACACACGGAAGGGTCCCCGGGGCACGGTGCCCCAGGGACCCTTCCGGCCCTGGCAGGAGCTATCGGCGCTCAGTTCAGCGCTCGACCTCGCCGCGGATGAACTTCTCGACGTTCTCGCGGGCGACGTCGTCGAAGTACTGCACCGGCGGGGACTTCATGAAGTACGAGGACGCCGACAGGATCGGGCCACCGATACCCCGGTCCTTGGCGATCTTCGCGGCGCGCAGGGCGTCGATGATGACACCGGCGGAGTTCGGGGAGTCCCAGACCTCGAGCTTGTACTCCAGGTTCAGCGGGACGTCACCGAAGGCGCGGCCCTCGAGGCGGACGTAGGCCCACTTGCGGTCGTCGAGCCAGGCGACGTAGTCGGACGGGCCGATGTGGACGTTCTTCTCGCCGAGGTCCCGGTCGGGGATCTGGGAGGTGACGGCCTGCGTCTTGGAGATCTTCTTGGACTCCAGGCGCTCGCGCTCGAGCATGTTCTTGAAGTCCATGTTGCCGCCGACGTTCAGCTGCATGGTGCGGTCCAGGATGACACCGCGGTCCTCGAACAGCTTCGCCATGACGCGGTGCGTGATGGTGGCGCCGACCTGGGACTTGATGTCGTCACCGACGATCGGCACGCCGGCCTCGGTGAACTTGTCCGCCCACTCCTTGGTACCGGCGATGAAGACCGGCAGGGCGTTGACGAAGGCGACCTTGGCGTCGATGGCGCACTGGGCGTAGAACTTCGCCGCGTCCTCGGAACCGACGGGCAGGTAGCAGACCAGGACGTCGACCTGCTTGTCCTTGAGGACCTGGACGACGTCGACGGGCTCGGCGTCCGACTCCTCGATGGTCTGGCGGTAGTACTTGCCGAGACCGTCGAGGGTGTGACCGCGCTGGACGGTGACACCGGTGGTGGGCACGTCGCAGATCTTGATGGTGTTGTTCTCGGACGCGCCGATGGCGTCCGAGAGGTCGAGCCCGACCTTCTTGGCGTCGACGTCGAAGGCGGCGACGAACTCGACGTCCTTGACGTGGTAGTCGCCGAACTGGACGTGCATCAGGCCCGGCACCTTGGACGCCGGGTCGGCGTCCTTGTAGTACTCGACTCCCTGCACCAGCGAGGCGGCGCAGTTGCCCACGCCGACGATGGCTACGCGAACCGAACCCATTCCGGTTGCTCCCTGTGTGTACGAGTGAGACCCGAGGTGGGCGCTCACGTGGCGGTGTCGTCGGGCGTATCCGTCCCGGGGGCGTCCCCGGTACGGGGCAGGCCGCCCGACGCTCCAGATGTCCTGTCCTGCTGAGCGGCCCCCCCGGAGGAACGCATGTCCCTTCCGGCCCGCTCGCTCTCGATGAGCTCGTTCAGCCAGCGCACTTCGCGCTCCACGGACTCCATCCCGTGGCGCTGGAGCTCGAGGGTGTAGTCGTCGAGGCGCTCCCGGGTGCGCGCGAGTGAGGCGCGCATCTTCTCCAGCCGCTCCTCCAGCCGGCTGCGGCGGCCTTCGAGGACGCGCATACGGACGTCGCGCGAGGTCTGCCCGAAGAAGGCGAAGCGAGCGGCGAAGGTCTCGTCCTCGTACGCGTCGGGCCCCGTCTGCGACAGGAGCTCCTCGAAGTGCTCCTTACCTTCCGCCGTCAACCGGTAGACGATCTTGGCGCGGCGCCCCGCGAGCGGAGCGGCCAGGGCGTCCTCGGTGCCCGGCCCCGTCTCCTCCGTCAACCAGCCGTTGGCGACCAGCGTCTTGAGGCAGGGGTAGAGCGTCCCATAGCTGAACGCACGGAACACACCCAGTGACGTGTTGAGTCGTTTGCGCAGCTCATAGCCGTGCATCGGGGATTCGCGGAGCAGGCCGAGGACGGCGAACTCGAGGATGCCGGAACGCCGGCTCATCGTCGCCTCCTCTCTGCCGCGGCCCGTGTGACGGGCACCGATGACGGTCTTTATGCCGAGCTGATGTATCGACTCGATACATCACGACGATAGAACGACCATCCGGGTGCGACAAGAGGAGCGACGGTGAACGGGATCACATCACTGATTCGTCACAACTGAGTTGCCTGATTTGGGGTGAACTTCAGGACTCGACGTGTTTTGACGGTGCGTAGTCTGTGCGCCATGCAGACCACCGGGAACCGAGTGACGCCTGAGGGCGTCGTCGTCCTCGGTGCAGTACGGGTGAATGCGAAACCGACCACATCCGTACTTCGGGGGGACCGGAAACCAGCCGCCGTTTCCAGGCGCGCACGGGTGCGCCTGCCCTAGGAGTAATCGTTCGATGAGCGAGCACCGTCGCAAACCGCCACAGCCGCAGGGAGGCGGACGTGCCGCGGGCCGACGCGGTACGTCCGGTGCGTCCTCCGGCCGCCGTGCGGCCCCGCGAGGCGCCACAGGGTCTCCGTCCGACGCATACGGGTCGGGTGCCTACGGGGCGGAAGGTGAGGACCGGCAGTACGCCGGCCGCGCCGAAGCCCGCAGAGCGGCGCAGAGGGGCGGCAGCCGGCGCCGAGCGGCCGATCCGGGCCGCGGCGGGCGCCGTCCCGAACCCGCCGGTCCGGGGCGGGGCCGTGGACGGGCGGTCGATCCCGGCAAGAAGCGGATCATCGACTACCCGCGCGCGGGCAAGTACGGCTGGCGCCGCTGGATGCCGTCCTGGAAGCTCGTCACCGGTCTCTTCCTCGGCTTCCTCGGAAGCATCGTGGCCGTCGCGGGCATCGGATACGCCATGGTGAGCGTCCCGGACCTGGCCAAGACCGCGACTTCGCAGAACAACGTCTACTACTGGTCCGACAAGAGCCAGATGGTCGCCACGGGCGGCGAGACCAACCGGCAGATCATCAACCTCCAGCAGATCCCCAAGGCGATGCAGTACGCCGTGATCTCGCAGGAGAACAAGACCTTCGAGACCGACAGCGGCATCGACCCCAAGGGCATCGCCCGAGCCGTGCTGAACATGGCACGCGGCGGTGAGACGCAGGGTGGCTCCACCATCACCCAGCAGTACGTCAAGAACGCGATGCTCAACGACCAGTCGCAGACCCTGACGCGGAAGTTCAAGGAGATCTTCGTCTCGATCAAGGTAGGGGCCACCGTCAAGAAGGACGACATCATGGCCGGCTACCTGAACTCCGCCTACTACGGGCGCAACGCCTACGGCATCCAGGCGGCGGCACGGGCCTACTTCAACAAGGACGCCGTCGACCTGAAGCCGGGTGAGTGCGCGTTCCTGGCCGCGATGCTCAAGGGCGCCACCTACTACGACCCGGCCGGTGCGACCTCGATCGACCCGGCGGCCACCCCCGACGCCAACAGGAAGCGTGCCCTCAGCCAGATGCAGGACACGCTGAACAAGATGGTGGAGTACGGCCACCTCAGCCCCGCGGAACGCGACAAGTACCGGACCCTGCCCACGGTCCAGAACCCGCGCTCGAACACCCGGCTGAGCGGTCAGATCGGATACCTCGTCGACCTCGCGAACAGCTATCTGGTCACGCACAGCAACGAGACCCACGTGGACCAGCAGAAGCTGCGCGAGGGCGGCCTGTCGATCTACACCACCTTCGACAAGAAGAAGGTCCAGGAGCTCGAGACGTCCGTCACGAGGGTGCAGAAGGCCAACATCAAGCCGAAGCTGCGCCCGAAGTACGACACCCACGTCCAGTTCGGCGGTGCGTCCGTCGACCCGGGCACCGGCGCCATCAAGGCGATCTACGGCGGTGAGGACGCGACCAAGCACTTCACCAACAACGCCGACGCGACCGGCGCCCAGGTGGGTTCGACCTTCAAGCCGTTCGTGCTCGCGGCCGCCATGAAGTGGGGCGTGCGCAATCCCGATCTCGGCCCCGACCAGGCGCAGGACGAACGCACCATCGTCTCGCCCAAGAGCCTGTACAGCGGCAAGAACAAGCTCAAGATCCTCGACTACCAGGGCAACGTCTGGACGAACGAGAAGGGCCAGGAGTGGCTGCAGACCAATGACGGCCAGAAGTCGTACGGCGACAAGCCCAAGTACATGATCGATCTGCGCGAAGCCATGCGGGAGTCCGTGAACTCCGCGTTCGTGCAGCTCGGCATGGACGTCGGCCTGGACAAGGTCAAGGAGGCCGCCGTCGACGCGGGCCTGCTGGAGAGCAGCCTGGCCGGTACGAGCTACCCCTCCTTCTCGATCGGCATCTCCGACCCCAGCGCCATCCGCATGGCCGGCGCCTACGCCACCTTCGCCGCCAGCGGCCAGCAGCGCGACCCGTACTCCGTGGACAAGGTCGTCAGCAAGGACGGTGTGACCTTCGAGCACAAGACCAAGACCAACCAGGCCTTCAGCGCGAAGGTCGCCGACAACGTCACCGATGTGCTGAAGACCGTGGTCGAGAAGGGCACGGGTACCAACGCCCAGCTCCCCGGCCGTGACGTGGCCGGCAAGACCGGTACCACCGACGGCAACAAGTCGGCCTGGTTCGTGGGCTACACCCCGCAGCTGTCCACGGCGATCACCATGTTCCGGTACGACGACGACGCGTCGAACAAGAACCGGACGTTTCTGAAGATGTTCGGCACCGGTGGTCAGGAGAAGATCCACGGTGCCTCGTTCCCGGCGGAGATCTGGCACGACTACATGGCCGAGGCGCTGAAGGGCCAGCCGGCCGTGCCGTTCCCGACACCGGAACCCATCGGCGAGATCGTCAACGAGCAGCCCTCGCCGACCCCGACACCGTCCGCGTCGGAGTCGGAGTCGGAGAGCCCGTCGCCGACGCCGTCACCCAGTAACAGCGCTCCGAGTCCGTCACCATCCGTGAGCAAGTCCTGCAAGCCCTGGGACTGGACCTGTAACCAGACCACCGGCGGCGCGAACGGTGGTGGCACCGACACCGGTGGCACGGACGGTGGCGCGTCGACCTCGCCGTCGCCGTCCGACAGTGTCGGCAACCCGCGGGGCAACCAGAACGGTGGCGGGGGCGGCGGGCTCTTCGGAGGCCAGGCCGGATAGCCACCGACCACCCGACACGGGTGTTTCACGTGAAACATCCCGACGTTTCACGTGAAACAGGGGCCGCCGCACCGACTCAGGTGCGGCGGCCCTCGGCGTTTTCCCAGCCGTGTACGGCAGGATGTGCCCCATGCCCAGCGCAGAATCGACGCCGACGAGCGTGCACGAGCCGGACCCGGTACTGCCGACCCGGGACGACAAGATCGCCGCGGCCGGCAGTGAGCTGATCGGCGGCCCCCTGGGACGGCGCGCCCTGATCGGGGCGTCCTGGTGGACGCCCGTCCGGATCGTCGCTCTGGTGGCCATCGGCATGTTCGCCCTGGGGCTGGTGCAGAAGGCGCCCTGCTACAACGGCGCCTGGTTCTTCGGAGCCAGCTCGCAGTACACCCACGCCTGCTACTCCGACATTCCGCACCTGTACCAGGGCCGCGGCTTCGCCGACGGACTCGTGCCGTACTTCGACAAGCTGCCCGGGGACATGGACTACCTCGAGTACCCGGTGCTGACCGGCGTGTTCATGGAGGTGGCGGCCTGGCTGACGCCCGGCAGCGGCAGCATCCAGCACCAGGAACAGTGGTACTGGATGGTCAACGCCGGGATGCTGATGGTCTGCGCGGCCGTCATCGCGGTCTGCGTCTCCCGTACGCACGCCCGCCGGCCCTGGGACGGCCTGCTCGTCGCTCTGGCGCCCGCCTATGTCCTGACGGCCACCATCAACTGGGACCTGCTCGCCGTCGCCCTGACGGCCGCCGCGATGCTGATGTGGTCCCGGGGCCGATCCGTGGCCTTCGGCGTCCTGCTGGGGCTGGCCACGGCCGCCAAGCTCTACCCGGTCTTCCTGCTCGGCCCGCTGCTGGTGCTGTGCTGGCGCGCGGGCAAGTGGCGGCACTTCGGCCAGGCGGTGGCCGGCGCGGCCGTGTCCTGGCTCGTGGTGAACCTGCCGGTGATGCTCTTCGCCTTCGAGGGCTGGTCGAAGTTCTACCGGTTCAGCCAGGAGCGGGGCGTCGACTTCGGCTCGTTCTGGCTGATCATGGCCCAGAACTCCAGTCATCCGCTGAGCACCGACACCGTCAACACGCTCGCCACGGCGCTGATGCTGCTGTGCTGCCTGGGCATCGCCGTGCTCACCTTCACCGCACCGCGCCGCCCCCGCTTCGCCCAGCTGGCGTTCCTGATCGTCGCCGCGTTCATCGTCACCAACAAGGTCTACTCGCCGCAGTACGTCCTGTGGCTGGTACCGCTGGCCGTGCTGGCCCGGCCCAAGTGGCGGGACTTCCTGATCTGGCAGGCCTGCGAGGTGGCGTACTTCCTCGGCATCTGGATGTACCTCGCCTACACCACCAGCGGAGACGCCCACAAGGGTCTGCCGACCGACGGCTACCACTGGGCGATCGGCGTGCACCTGCTGGGGACGCTGTACCTGTGCGCCGTCGTCGTGCGCGACATCCTCATGCCGGAGCGGGACGTGGTACGCCGCGCCGGTGACGACGACCCGTCCGGTGGCGTCCTGGACGGCGCCGAGGACGTGTTCGTCCTCGGGCCCGCCGCCCATCCCCCGCGGCACGCCGCCCACTTCGACGCCCCGGCGGTGGAGTGGGGCAACGGCCGTGACCCGGCCGGGGGTTCGCTCTGAGCGAACACCCCCCCCGGGGGCGTATGACAAAGGCCGTACACGGGCGCTCCCGTGTACGGCCTTCGGCGTTCGCCCTGCCGGCTCAGCGGTCCACGAGCCGGTCGAACTGCGTGGTGGTGTGCCGCAGATGGGCCACCAGCTCGTCACCGACCTTCGGCTCGGCCGCGTCGGAGGGCACGAACAGGATGGACACCTGCATGTGCGGCGGCTCGGCGAACCAGCGCTGCTTGGCGTCCCAGACGAACGGAGAAAGGTTCCGGTTCACCGTGGCGAGGCCGGCGCGTGCGACGCCCTTGGCGCGCGGCATGACGCCGTGCATCGCCTTCGGGGCCTCCAGCCCCACCCCGTGCGAGGTACCGCCCGCCACGACGACGAGGAAGCCGTCGGAAGCCGCCTTCTGCTGGCGGTAGCCGAAGCGGTCGCCCTTGGACACGCGCGTGACGTCCAGAACCGCGCCACGGTACTCGGTGGCCTCGTGGTCGCCCAGCCACAGCCGCGTGCCGATCCGGGCGCGGAACCGGGTCTGCGGGAACTGCTGCTGCAGCCGCTGGAGTTCGTCGGCCTTGAGGTGGCTGACGAACATCGTGTGCAGCGGCAGCCGCGCCGCACGCAGCCGGTCCATCCAGCCGATGACCTCCTCGACGGCGTCGGAGCCGTCGGTGCGGTCCAGCGGCAGGTGGATGGCGAAGCCCTCCAGACGGACGTTCTCTATGGCGGCGTGCAGCTGCGGCAGGTCCTGCTCGCTGATGCCGTGCCGCTTCATCGAGGACATCACCTCGATGACCACCCGGGCGCCGACCAGGCCGTACACGCCGTCGATGGAGGAGACCGAACGCACCACCCGGTCGGGCAGCGGCACCGGCTCCTCGCCGCGCCGGTACGGGGTCAGCACCAGCAGGTCGCCGCCGAAGAAGTCCTTGATCCGGGCGGCCTCGTACGTCGTGCCGACGGCGAGCAGGTCCGCACCCAGGCGCGTGGCCTCCTCGGCCAGCCGCTCGTGACCGAAGCCGTAGCCGTTGCCCTTGCAGACCGGGACCAGCCCCGGGAACTGCTCCTGCACGTGCTTGTGGTGCGCCCGCCAGCGCGCGGTGTCGACGTAGAGCGTGAGCGCCATGGCCGGACCTGGAACCTTTCTCGTGGTTGCGGGGTGTCAGAGGTGTCGCAGGGGTCTGTCAGAGGTATCGAAGCACTGAACCGGGCGTCAGCGGCGCGACATGTAGATGTCCAGCGCCTTGTGGAGCAGCTTGTTCAGCGGGAAGTCCCACTCGCCGAGGTACTCGGCGGCCTGGCCGCCGGTGCCGACCTTGAACTGGATCAGGCCGAAGAGGTGGTCGGACTCGTCGAGCGAGTCGGAGATGCCGCGCAGGTCGTAGACGGTCGCGCCGAGCGCGTAGGCGTCGCGCAGCATCCGCCACTGCATCGCGTTCGACGGCCGGACCTCGCGGCCGATGTTGTCGGAGGCGCCGTAGGAGTACCAGACGTGACCGCCGACGATCAGCATCGTGGCCGCCGCCAGGTTCACACCGTTGTGGCGGGCGAAGTACAGCCGCATGCGGTTGGGGTCCTCGCTGTTGAGGGACGACCACATGCGCTGGAAGTACGACAGCGGGCGCGGCCGGAAGTGGTCGCGCACGGCGGTGATCTCGTACAGCCGCTGCCACTCCTCGAGGTCGTGGTAGCCGCCCTGGACGACCTCGACGCCGGCCTTCTCCGCCTTCTTGATGTTGCGGCGCCACAGCTGGTTGAAGTTCTTGTGGACCTCTTCCAGGGACCGGTTCGCCAGCGGCACCTGGAAGACGTAGCGGGGCTGGACGTCACCGAAACCGGCGCCGCCGTCCTCGCCCTGCTGCCAGCCCATACGGCGCAGCTTGTCGGCCACCTCGAAGGCGCGCGGCTCGATGAAGTCGGCCTCCAGGTCACGCAGGCGCTTGACGTCCTGGTCCTGGATGCCCTTCTTGATGGTGTCGGCGTTCCAGCGCCGGATGACCACCGGCGGGCCCATCTTCACCGAGAAGGCGCCCTGCTGCTTCAGATGGGCGAGCATCGGCTCGATCCACTCCTGCAGATTCGGCGCGAACCAGTTGATGACCGGGCCCTCGGGCAGGTAGGCCAGGTAGCGCTTGATCTTCGGGAGCTGGCGGTAGAGCACCAGGCCGGCGCCGACCAGCTCACCGCTGCGGTCGTCGAACCAGCCGAGGCTCTCGGAGCGCCACTCCGCCTTCACGTCCGCCCATGCCGGGACCTGCATGTGACTCGCCGCCGGCAGGGTCTGGATGAAGGCCAGATGCTGCTCGCGACTGATGGTCCTCAGGGTCAGGGTCATTCGGGGCGCTCCTCGGGCTGGTGTGTCCCCATGGGTCAGGGGCTCCGGCTCTGGTGCCGAAGCCTACTGCGCCCGCGGAGCGCCCCTGCTGGGCGCACGGGACATCTCGCCCGGCCGCGCGGCGGCCGGGTGAGATACGTGGTGCTGAAGAAGGTAGAGCCGGGTGGCGTCAGAAGAGGCCGCCGAAGAGGCCGCCGTGCGCCATGCCGAGCAGGAAACCGACACCGGATGCGCCCAGGCCCACGATGAGGCCGAAGCGCTCACGCGTGGTCACCGAGATCCACTGGCCGTAGGCACCGGTGAGGATGCCCACCAGACCGGCCCAGGAGCTGAGCAGGTGCAGGTCGTCGGCGACCAGGCCGGTGATGAAGGCCAGGAGACCGAGGACCAGCGTCACGACGAGCAGCGTGTCCTGGAGGGGATGGGTCTTTCCGTCCGTGGCGAAAAGGCCGGAGGGGGTCTTGGGTCGCAATGCCTGTGCCATGGGCACCTCCTGCGGAAGACGGCGCATCGTAGCGCCATACACACCCGATGTGTACAGATTGACGGCCTCCCCGGCCTGATTTCAACCGGAAGCCGGTGTGCGGGTAGTCTGTACCGTCTGCACCGGTGTCTGCCCAGGCCTCTTCGAGACAGGCCAGGGCGATTCCGCCGACTGACCTCGATTGTCAGTGGCGGCCGATACCGTTGCGTACGCATCACAACCCTCCTGCCACGGAACGACCGTGGCCGCTGAGTCCAAAGGAGGTGGGTTCCACATGCGTCACTACGAGGTGATGGTCATCCTCGACCCCGATCTCGAGGAGCGCGCTGTCTCCCCGCTGATCGAGAACTTCCTCTCTGTCGTCCGTGACGGCGGCGGAAAGGTCGAGAAGGTCGACACCTGGGGCCGTCGTCGTCTCGCGTACGAGATCAAGAAGAAGCCCGAGGGCATCTACTCGGTCATCGACCTGCAGGCTGAGCCCGCGGTCGTCAAGGAGCTCGACCGGCAGATGAACCTGAACGAGTCGGTCCTCCGGACCAAGGTCCTCCGTCCCGAGACCCACTGAGCCTTCCGCTCAGCTGATCTCGGGATTCCGAGCAGCACCACAAGCAGCCAGCAGCAAACCCGCCGAGAGGTTCCCCCATGGCAGGCGAGACCGTCATCACGGTCATCGGCAATCTTGTCGACGACCCCGAGCTGCGCTTCACCCCTTCCGGTGCGGCGGTCGCGAAGTTCCGTGTCGCGTCCACCCCCCGCACCTTCGACCGTCAGACCAATGAGTGGAAGGACGGCGAGAGCCTCTTCCTGACCTGCTCGGTCTGGCGTCAGGCGGCGGAGAACGTCGCCGAGTCGCTCCAGCGAGGCATGCGCGTCATCGTGCAGGGCCGGCTGAAGCAGCGGTCGTACGAAGACCGTGAGGGTGTCAAGCGCACGGTCTTCGAGCTGGACGTCGACGAGGTCGGCCCCAGCCTGCGCAACGCCACGGCCAAGGTCACCAAGACCGCCGGCCGCGGTGGCCAGGGCGGTTACGGCGGCGGTGGCGGCCAGCAGGGCGGCGGCAGCTGGGGCGGCGGCCCCGGCGGCGGCGCCCCGCAGGGTGGCGGCGCTCCTGCCGACGACCCGTGGGCCACCGGCGCTCCCGCCGGTGGCAACCAGGGCGGCGGCGGCTGGGGCGGTGGCTCCGGCGGCGGTGGCGGCTACTCGGACGAGCCCCCCTTCTAGGCCTTGGGCCCGGTCTTTCGGGACCGGTCCCGGTCGAGGGTGGGTCGTACCCAAACTTCTTGATCACACAGGAGAAACACCATGGCGAAGCCGCCTGTGCGCAAGCCGAAGAAGAAGGTCTGCGCTTTCTGCAAGGACAAGGTCACGTACGTGGACTACAAGGACACGAACATGCTGCGGAAGTTCATTTCCGACCGCGGCAAGATCCGTGCCCGCCGCGTGACCGGCAACTGCACGCAGCACCAGCGTGACGTCGCCACGGCCGTCAAGAACAGCCGTGAGATGGCGCTGCTGCCCTACACGTCCACCGCGCGCTAAGGGAAGGGTGACCGAATCATGAAGATCATCCTGACCCACGAGGTCTCCGGCCTCGGTGCCGCGGGCGACGTCGTCGACGTCAAGGACGGTTACGCTCGCAACTACCTGATCCCGCGGAACTTCGCGATCCGCTGGACCAAGGGTGGCGAGAAGGACGTCGAGCAGATCCGTCGTGCTCGCAAGATCCACGAGATCCAGACCATCGAGCAGGCCAACCAGATCAAGGCCCAGCTCGAGGGTGTGAAGGTCCGCCTGGCCGTTCGCTCCGGCGACGCCGGCCGTCTCTTCGGCTCCGTCACCCCGGCCGACATCGCTTCCGCGATCAAGGCTTCCGGTGGCCCCGAGGTCGACAAGCGCCGTATCGAGCTCGGTTCGCCGATCAAGACCCTGGGCGCCCACGAGACGTCCGTGCGTCTGCACCCCGAGGTTGCCGCCAAGGTCAACATCGAGGTCGTCGCGGGCTGATCACCGCGTGATCGCTGCGCTCGCTCGAGCCAGTGAAAGGGGCCGCACCTGTGAGGGTGCGGCCCCTTTCGCGTGCCGGGAACCGGTTCCGAGGCGGGGCCCGGGAGGGTGTTTCACGTGAAACGACCGATGGCTCGTGCGCCCTGGGGCTGTGTGCCCGGGGCGGCCGTATGCCCTGGGGCAGCGCTGTTTCACGTGAAACGGTCAGCGCGTCGCGCCAGTCACCAGCCAGCGACCCGAGCGGGCGCGCAGCCAGAGGGTCAGGAGCCGTACGGTCATCATCAGCGTCATCGCCGCCCACAGCGCGGTCAGCCCGCCGCCCAGCGTCGGGACGAGAAGCGCGGCGGGGGCGAAGACCGCCAGTGTCACCAGCATCGCCCAGGCCAGATAGGGTCCGTCGCCGGCTCCCATCAGCACCCCGTCCAGGACGAACACGACGCCGGAGACGGGCTGGGAGAGCGCCACGATGAGCAGCGCGGGCAGCGCGGTGTCCGTCACCGAGGAGTCGCTGGTGAACAGCGGCAGGAAGAGCGGACGGGTGAGCACCACCAGGACGCCGAGGACGACGCCGACCGCGATACCCCACTCCACCATCCGCCGGCAGGCGGCTCGGGCGCCGTCGGTGTCGCCCGCGCCGAGATAGCGGCCGATGATCGCTTGCCCGGCGATGGCGATGGCATCGAGGGCGAAGGCGAGCAGGCTCCACAGCGACAGGATGATCTGGTGGGCGGCGATGTCGGCGTCACCGAGGCGGGCGGCCACGGCGGTGGCGATCATCAGGATGGCGCGCAGAGACAGCGTGCGCACCAGGAGGGGGACGCCCGCCTGGGCTGAGGCGCGGATGCCCGCGGCGTCCGGCCGCAGGGAGGCGCCGTGCCGGCGGGCACCGCGGATCACCACCGTGAGGTAGACGACGGCCATGCCGCACTGCGCGATGACGGTTCCCCACGCCGAGCCCGCGATGCCTAGACCGGCGCCGTAGACGAGGACCGCGTTCAGTACGCCGTTGGCGACGAAGCCGCCGATGGCGACGTAGAGCGGTGTCTTCGTGTCCTGCAACCCGCGCAGCACCCCGGTCGCGGCGAGCACGACGAGCATGGCGGGGATGCCGAGCGCGGAGATCCGCAGATAGGTGGTGGCGTACGGTGCCGCGGTGGACGACGCGCCGAAGAGGTCGACGATCGCCGGGGCCAGCGGAAGGACGAGGGCGATGACGGCGGCGCCGAGCAGCACCGCCAGCCAGATACCGTCCATGCCCTGGCGGATGGCGGCCGGGAGATCACCGGCGCCCACGCGTCGGGCGACGGCGGCGGTGGTCGCGTAGGCGAGGAAGACGAACACGCTCACGGCGGTGGTGAGCAGGGCGGAGGCGACGCCGAGTCCGGCGAGCTGGGCGGTGCCGAGATGGCCGACGATGGCGCTGTCCGCCATGACGAAGAGAGGCTCGGCGACGAGGGCGCCGAAGGCCGGAACGGCCAGGGCGATGATCTCGCGGTCGTGGCGGCGGCGGGTGACCCTGGAGGTCGCGGGAGCCTGTGTCATGAGCACCAATCTAATCGTCCACAGGTAAGAGATGCAATTGCCTA
Organism: Streptomyces sp. NPDC104814; assembly: GCF_055583185.1. Lineage (NCBI taxonomy): Bacteria > Bacillati > Actinomycetota > Actinomycetes > Kitasatosporales > Streptomycetaceae > Streptomyces > Streptomyces sp. NPDC104814. Next base: position 85,508 of record NZ_JBVJOL010000012.1, read on the forward strand.
GAGACCCTTACTTGCCGGTTCGGTGGGCGACTTCTCGCGCAGTGTTCGAAGTGATCTTGGGCCGACCGGGGAAGTTTTTCTTCTGCACAGCCCGTGGATGTCGAAGTCGCAGGTCAGCGCGGTTTCCTCGGTGGTGGAGCGAGCTTGTTCACAGCGCTGTCCACCGGGTCGTGCACAGGTTTCGCGGGGTTCTCCACAGCATCGGGGCCGTCGTCCACATGGCCTGTGGATAACCAGATTGGCTGACGCCCCCGCGGGGCCTACCGTGGTCCGGCGCCCGCTCCGTCCGCTCGTGTGCAGAACCGCCACAAAACCGACGCGTTGCAAGTGGAGTCGGGCTTCTCGGTTTGTCAGTGCCGTGCCTTAGAACAGAGGGCACGGCGAGGTCCGCTCGGCGGACGGGAGGAGGTGGCTCGGTGAGTATTTCCGAGCCCTTGGACGATCCGTGGGCCGACAGCGGTCCGAGTGATCGTCTGCCCGCTTCCCGCCGGCGCGGTGACGCGGTCCGGACGCGTGAGGATCAGCACGACCGGGGGCGGGACAGCGGCGCCTGGGACGGCGCCGGTTCGGCCTTCGAGCGGGTGCCGCCACAGGATCTGGAGGCCGAGCAGTCGGTCCTCGGCGGCATGCTGCTGTCCAAGGACGCGATCGCCGACGTCGTCGAGATCCTCAAGGGCCACGACTTCTACAAGCCCGCGCACGAGACGATCTTCCAGGCGATCCTCGACGTCTACGCCCGGGGCGAGCCGGCCGACCCCATCACCATCGCCGCCGAACTCACCAAGCGGGGTGAGATCAACAAGGTCGGCGGCGCGTCGTATCTGCACACCCTCGTCCAGACGGTCCCGACGGCGGCCAACGCCGAGTACTACGCGGAGATCGTGCACGAGCGCGCGGTCCTGCGCCGCCTGGTCGAGGCCGGTACGCGCATCACGCAGATGGGATACGCGGCCGACGACGACGTCGACGAGATCGTCAATCGAGCCCAGGCGGAGATCTACGCCGTCACCGAGCAGCGCACCAGTGAGGACTACCTGCCGCTCGGCGACATCATGGAGGGTGCCCTCGACGAGATCGAGGCGATCGGCTCGCGCAGCGGCGAGATGACCGGTGTGCCCACGGGCTTCACCGACTTCGACTCGCTCACCAACGGGCTGCACCCCGGCCAGATGATTGTCATCGCGGCCCGTCCCGCCATGGGTAAGTCCACCCTGGCGCTGGACTTCGCGCGCGCCGCGTCGATCAAGCACAACCTGCCGAGCGTGATCTTCTCCCTCGAAATGGGGCGCAACGAGATCGCGATGCGCCTGCTGTCCGCGGAGGCCCGTGTCGCGCTGCACCACATGCGCTCCGGCACGATGACCGACGAGGACTGGACGCGTCTGGCGCGCCGGATGCCCGACGTGTCCGCGGCTCCGCTCTACATCGACGACTCCCCGAACCTGTCGATGATGGAGATCCGCGCCAAGTGCCGCCGTCTGAAGCAGCGCAACGACCTCCGGCTGGTCGTCATCGACTACCTCCAGCTGATGCAGTCCGGCGGATCCAAGCGCGCCGAGAGCCGTCAGCAGGAGGTGTCGGACATGTCCCGTAACCTCAAGCTGCTCGCCAAGGAGCTGGAGCTCCCCGTGATCGCGCTCTCCCAGCTCAACCGTGGCCCCGAGCAGCGCACCGACAAGAAGCCGATGGTCTCGGACCTGCGTGAGTCCGGCTCGATCGAGCAGGATGCCGACATGGTCATCCTGCTGCACCGCGAGGACGCCTACGAGAAGGAGTCGCCGCGCGCCGGCGAGGCCGACCTGATCGTGGCCAAGCACCGTAACGGCCCGACGGCGACGATCACGGTCGCCTTCCAGGGCCACTACTCGCGCTTCGTGGACATGGCGCAGACCTGAGACACCCGCCGGGCGGTGCCGCGCCCGGCGAAATGCGCTCGACGTGGGGTGACCTGGGGGGTGGACTGGGCCCATGACGACATCTCAGGAAGAGTTGCTGCCCGCCACCCGGCGAGCCCTGCTGCACCGGATCGCCGTGGCCCAGGCGGACGGCAGGGCCCCCTCGCTCGTCGCGGCCGTCGTCCGCGGCGGACGTACCGTCTGGCACGGTGCGCGTACCTCGGTGGACGGTCATGGGCCCGACGAGAACGTGCAGTACAGGATCGGATCGATCACCAAGACCTTCACGGCCGTTCTGGTGCTGCGCCTGCGGGACGAGGGGCTGCTCGACCTCGGTGACCCGCTGGAGAAGCACCTGCCCGGCACAGGTGCGGGCGAGGTGACGATCCGTGATCTGCTCGCGCACACCGGCGGGCTGGCGGCCGAGTCACCGGCGCCGTGGTGGGAGCGCACCCCGGGGTCGCTGCGACCGCAACTCGCCGACGTTCTGGGGGAGCAGCCCTTCCGGCATCCGGCCGGACAGCGGTTCCACTACTCCAATCCCGGATTCACCCTGCTCGGAGCCCTCGTCGAGCAGGTGCGAGGGGAGGCATGGGAGGACGTGCTGCGACGCGAAGTGCTCGAACCTCTGGACCTTCGCCGCACGGATGTACGTCCCAGTGCACCGCACGCCGGAGGCTGGGCCGTGCACCCCTGGGCGGACGTCATGCTGCCCGAACCGGTGGAGGACCTGGGACGGATGGCCCCGGCGGGACAGTTGTGGTCCACCACGGGGGACCTGGCGCGCTTCGCCGCTTTCCTGGCCAAGGGCGACGACCGGGTCCTCGGTGCCCCTTCCCTGCGCGAGATGCGGACTCCCGCGGCCCCGTCCGAGGCGGCGAACGTGGCGGACGGCTACGCCTACGGACTCGGCCTGGAGATCCGGCACCACCGGGGGCGGCTGCTGACCGGGCACTCCGGATCGCTTCCGGGGTTCCTGGCCGGCCTCCAGTTCAGCGTGGACGACGATGTCGCCGCGGTCGTGCTCGCCAACTGCACCTCGGGTCCGCTCGTGGCCGCTGTGACCGCGGATCTCGTGGGGATCGTCGCCGAGGCGGAACCGCGCATCCCCGAGCCCTGGCGACCGCTGCGGGAGGCCGACCCGGTGCCGCTGGACCTGACCGGTCCCTGGTACTGGGGTACGCACGGGTTCGCCTTGCGACTGACGGCCGATGGGCTGGCGTCGCTGGAGCCTCTGACAGGCAACGGCCGGCGCTCACGCTTCCGGCCGAACGGTGACGGCACCTGGACCGGGCTGGAGGGCTACTACGCCGGCGAGGTCCTGCGGGCGGTGCGGCGGCCGGACGGCTCCGTCGACCACCTCGACCTCGGCTCGTTCGCCTTCACGCGGCAGCCGTACGACGACAGCGCGTCGGTGCCGGGAGGAGTCGACCCGCAGGGGTGGCGGGGCATCGGCTGACGCCGCGTCACTGCGGGCGGGTGTGCGTGGGCGGAAGGGGCGAGGGAGCGGGGGCTGTTTCACGTGAAACACGCGTGGAACGGCCCCCAAGCCGCGTCGATCTCACCTCGTCGGCACCCGCCGTATCGGTGCCATGCAGCGTCGGCTCACGCCGTGTAGGTCACAGCGGCAGCTTGAAGCCGAGGTGTGAGCCCTCGAACCCCAGCCGCTCGTAGAAGCGGTGGGCGTCGGTCCGGGTCTTGTCCGAGGTCAGCTGCACCAGCCGACAGTCCAGGCGCCGGGACTCCTCCACCGCCCACTCGATGAGCCGCGTGCCCAGCCCGCTGCCGCGCTCGTCGGCGTGGATCCGCACCGCTTCGATGATCGACCGGGTGGCCCCTCGTCGGGACAGGCCGGGAATCAGCGTCAGTTGCAGGGTGCCGACGACGCGCCCCTCGCGTACGGCGACGACCAGATGCTGGTTCGGGTCCGCGGCGATGTTCTCGAACGCGCTGAGGTACGGCGTGAGGTCGTCGGGGGACTCGCGCTGGGCACCCAGCGGGTCGTCCGCGAGCATGGCCACGATGGCCGGGACGTCGTCGGGGCCGGCGGCCCGTATCTCAAGATCTCCCATGCCCGCACCCTATGGCCCGCTCCTCAGGCGGGCAGCGGGGCCTTCAGGGTTTCCACGACGTGCACCAGAGGCCCCAGCTCCGGGGTCTTCGCCGCCTCGTCGAGGGCCTCGCGCAGCGCGGCGTCGTTGGTGGGCCGTGCCTCTTCCAGGAGCTTCAGACCGGCCTCGGTGACGTTGGTGTAGATGCCGCGACGGTCGGTCGGGCACAGATAACGCTCGAGCAGACCGCGATCCTCGAGCCGGGTCACCAGGCGGGTGGTGGCGCTCTGGCTGAGGACGACCGCGTCGGCGACCTGCTTCATCTGCAGATGTCCGCCGTCTCCGTCGTGCTGCCGGCTGAGCACGTCGAGCAGCGAGTACTCGCGCACGCTCAGCTCGTGGCGAGCCTGCAGGGCGCGCTCGATGTGCGTCTCGATCCTCCCGTGCAGCAGGGAGAGTGCGCACCAGCCCTGAGCGAGAGCGGTGAGCGCGGGGTCGGTCGCTGTCATCGGTGTTCTTCCTCCGTCCCGGAGCGGCTCTCTCCAGGATAGGGCACCCGTGCAATAGAGCGCGTTTGCAATTATCCCGCGTCTGCAACTATTGTGGACGCACGCAAAGCGCACATGCAATCGTCTCGGAAGGTGTACCCCTCCATGCCTCTCGCGCTCTTGGCCCTCGCGATCGGGGCCTTCGGAATCGGAACGACCGAGTTCGTGATCATGGGCTTGCTGCCCGAGGTCGCGGGCGACTTCGGGGTCTCCATCCCGACGGCCGGCTTCCTGGTCACCGGCTACGCGCTCGGTGTCATGTTCGGCGCCCCGCTGATGACGGTCCTCGGCACCAAGATCCCCCGCAAGCGGATGCTGATGCTGCTGATGGCCCTCTTCATAGCCGGCAACCTGCTCTCCGCCCTCGCCCCCGCCTTCGGGATCATGCTCATCGGCCGTGTGGTCGCCTCACTCGCCCACGGCGCCTTCTTCGGCATCGGTTCGGTGGTCGCCGCCGAGCTGGTCGCCCCCGACAAGAAGGCCGGCGCCATCGCGATGATGTTCACCGGCCTGACCGTCGCCAACGTCGTCGGCGTGCCGCTCGGCACCCTGGTCGGCCAGCACATCGGCTGGCGCGTCACCTTCGGCATCGTCGCCGCCCTCGGTGTCGTCGGCCTGCTCGGTATCGCCAAGCTCGTCCCCGACATGCCCAAGCCGGAGGGTGTGCACCTGCGTCACGAGCTGGCCGCGTTCAAGAACGTCCAGGTCCTGCTCGCGATGGCGATGACCGTCCTCGGCTTCGGCGGCGTCTTCGCGGCCATCACCTACATCGCGCCGATGATGACGCACGTCACCGGGTTCGCGGACGGCTCCGTGACCTGGCTGCTGGTGCTCTTCGGTCTCGGCATGGTCGGCGGCAACCTCGTGGGCGGCAAGTTCGCCGACCGCGCCCTGATGCCCATGCTGTACGTCTCCCTGGGCGCCCTGGCCGTCGTCCTGACGCTCTTCACGCTCACCGCGCACAACAAGATCCTCGCAGCCGTCACCATCGCCCTGATCGGCGCGCTGGGCTTCGCCACCGTCCCGCCGCTGCAGAAGCGCGTCCTCGACCAGGCCCATGGCGCCCCCACACTGGCCTCCGCCGTGAACATCGGCGCCTTCAACCTCGGCAACGCCCTGTCGGCCTGGCTCGGCGGACTCGTCATCTCGGCCGGGTTCGGCTACACCGCCCCCAACTGGGTGGGAGCCGTCCTCGCCGCGGGCGCCCTCGTCCTGGCCGTGCTGTCGGCCGCCCTCGAGCGCCGGGCCGAAGCGCCCAGCACCGTGGTCGCCGGCTCGTCGGCCGTCGAGCAGCGCGCCGTCGTCCACCACTGACCTCCGCGGGCTCACCGGCACCGGGCCAGGGCCGTCCCGGCGCCGGCAGGACCCGCCCATGGAGAAACGCCCTCGGGCGTCACCGGAGCGGCACCCCCGCTCTCTCGCACCCCGCTCTCTCGCACCACCGCACAACGCTTCACCAAGGAGACCCCCTGTGAGCACCACCACCGCTGTGACCCCGCTGACCACCCAGGACGCCGAGATCCTCGTCGCCGCCGCCCGCCGGGCCGCCGAGACGGCCGGCGTGACCGTGAGCGTCAGCGTGCTGGACGCCGGCGGCCATCTCCTCGCCTTCCGGCGGGACGACAGGGCCGTACTGATCTCGGGGGAGACCAGCACTCGCAAGGCCTACACCGCGCTCCAGCTCGACGCCCCGACCGCCGATCTGGTGGACGCCGTCCAGCCCGGCAGCCTCTTCCACACCCTGCCCACCGCCCTCGACCGGCCGCTGCTGTTCATCGCGGGTGGCCTGCCCGTTCACCGCGACGGGCGTCTGATCGGCGCGATCGGCGTCGGTGGCGGCGCGCCCGAGCAGGACCACGCCTTCGCCACCGCGGCCGTCGAGGCGCTTGCCTGAGCGACAGCACCGCACAGCACAACGCCGGTCCCCACGGGGACCGGCGTTGTCGTGCGCTGACGCTGACCGCGTGGTTCAGCCCGCTGCCACCGTCACCGGGGCGAACCGCCGGCTCCAGTCACCCGGCAGTTCGGTGATGCCATGGGTCATGACGGAGTTGAAGGCGACGGAGGCCATGCCGTGCTGCTTGGCCCAGGACAGCAGCTCCTCGTGCCGGACGTCGATGTCCGTGCGCAGCGGACGGTCGGTGCCCGCGGCGAGGGAGGTCATCAGCGCCTTCGCCGTCGCGGTGTCCTGAGCGATGAGCGGGCCCACGACATGGGTGTTCATGTTGGGCCACGCAGCGGCGTAGCCGGTGATCCGGCCGCCTTCCTCCGCGACGCGCAGCTGGTCGGCGAAGGCGGGCAGCCGCGTCAGGATGGGCGTGCGATCGGCACCGAACACCTCCTCGTCGAGACGGAGGAGGGCCGGCAGGTCCTCGGCCGTGGCCGCCCGGGTAGCCACGGTGCTCACCGTGACGTCCGGAGTCAGGCGCCCGACCACCATTTCCGCCCGGCTGGTGGTCTTGAAGCCCAGCTCCTCGTAGAGCGGGCGGCCGTTCGGTGTGGCGTGCAGGGTGAGCGGTGTCGTGCCCATCTCCGCGAGGACATGGCGCATCATCCGGCGGCCGATGCCCTGCCGGGCGTGGCGTGCGGCGACCAGCACCATTCCGACGGCACCGAGAACGGGACGCTCGCGTGGTCCGTACTCGGTGACGACACAGGCGCTGACGAGGCCGCCGTCGGGGTCATCGATGCCGTACCCCGTCCCCGCGGTGAGGAGGAATCCCCACTTGTGTTCCTCCCGCGGCCAGCCGCGGTTCTCGGACAGGTCAGCGCAGGCGGTGAGATCGCGAAGCGTCAGACGGCGGATGGGCAGAGCGGCGAGGGAAACAGTCGGCACGCAGGTCAGGCTGTCCGACGGCAGGCACCTGCGTCCACCTGTTTCACGGCACACGTACGTGCTTTTGGCCATGTTGTGGTCCGGCGGACAGATCAGGGACAGCCGCGCGACGTTTCACGTGAAACAGGCGGCAGGACCCGTCAACCCAGGTCGGGCGCGTGCATGGCGCGAACGCCCTCGATGTTTCCGTCCAGGTAGTGCCGTAGCGACAGCGGAACGAGGTGCACGGAGGCAATACCGACGCGGGTGAACGGCACCCGGACGATTTCGTACTCGCCGGCGGGCTCGTCCACCTCGGGGCCGTGCCGCTGGGAGAGGTCCATGGATTCCAGGCGGCAGACGAAGAAGTGCTGCACCTTCACACCGGTCGCACCACCGTCCTCGCCCATGTGCTCCACGGTGTCCACGAAGCAGGGCACCACGTCGGTGATCTTGGCGCCGAGCTCCTCGTGCACCTCGCGGTGCAGAGCATCGACGACGGTCGGGTCCTCGGGCTCCACCCCGCCGCCGGGCGTCACCCAGTAGGGGTCCACGCCAGGCTTCGTGCGCTTGATCAGGATGAGGTCGTCACCGTCCAGGAGGACGGCGCGGGCGGTGCGCTTGACCACGGGTCGGACGGTCATGGGAGAAATGTGGCCCGGCGCGTTCCGCATGAAACATCCCCGCCGGTTTCACGTGAAACATCGCGAAACGTCATCAAGCGAACTCGCACGGTGATGTATCGGGGAGAGTCAGCTCCAGTCGGCCGCGGCCCGTTGAAGCCGCTCGTGGGCCCGCGCGATGTGCGGCATGGCCAGCGTGCCCGTACGCGCCGCGAGGAAGTAGGTCCGCAGCGGAGGCACCGGCGGATGGTGCAGCGCCACGATCTCCCCGCGCTCCAGGGGACCCGCGCACAGATAGCGGGGCAGAACGGCGAGCCCGGCCCCCGCCGCCGTACAGGTGAGGACCGCGCGCAGGTCGGGGACGATGACCGCGCCGGAGGGTGCGGGCCGGGAGTCGAAGACGGAGGCCCAGTAGCGGGAGACGAACGGGAGCGACTCGTGGACCTCCACGACGGGGAGGCTGTCCAGGGCCCGTGCGTCCGCGTGGCGCAGCTCGTCGCGGTGGACCTGTCCGGCCCGGTGCGGAGCGGCCACCAGGACGTGCTCCTCGTCGCACAGCGGGGTGGCGGTGAGCAGGGTGCCGCGGGGCCGGGTGGTGCTGATGGCCAGATCGTGATGGCCCGCCGCCAGCCCTTCCAGGGTCTCCTCGGCGGTGCCGAAGGATGCCCGCAGAGCCAGCCCCTGTCCGTCGGCTCCGGTCAGTTCCGTCAGTGCCGGCAGGGCCCGCTCCGCGATGAACTCCGGTGGCCCGGCCAGATGCAGGCTGCGTAACGATGTCTCCTCGTCGACCCCTGTCTCGGCGATCTCCACCAGGGCGTCCAGATGCGGAGCGGCCTTGTGGGCCAGTTCGTCACCGATGGTCGTCGGGGTCACCCCGCGCGCCTGACGCAGGAACAAGGGACGGCCCAGCTGTCGCTCCAGGGTGCGGATCTGCGAGGTCACGGCCGGCTGCGACAGGCCGAGCAGGGCAGCCGCCCGGGTGAAGGACCCGGCGCGGTGCACGGTCACGAAGGTGCGCAGCAAGGCCAGATCCATGGCGTGCCCTCCCCTTCTCGCCGCCTGTTCGGGGTTCCCGGCCGCGCCACCACTATAAATATGTCGATAGGTCTCTGTCGCTACCGTGATTGGACACTGACAGGGAGTCAACTAGCCTGGTTCGCGCGGTTCTTGGACTGAGGAACCGCGGACGGTCCGAGCCACGAGGGGGGAGGCTCGGACCGTCCGTCGCGGGGAGCCGGACACCTGGTGCGGCGTCCGCGAGCAGGTCAGCCGGCCGACTCCTCGAGGGCGCGCAGCAGATCGGCGACCAGGTCCTCGGGGTCCTCCGCGCCGACCGACAGCCGGATGAAGCCCTCCGGCACCGCGTCGCCACCCCACCGGCCGCGCCGCTCGGCCGTCGAACGCACCCCGCCGAAGCTGGTGGCGTCATCCACCAGCCGCAGCGCGTCCAGGAAACGGTCGGCACGCGTCCGCGTGGGCAGCGTGAAGGAGACGACGCACCCGAAGCGCCGCATCTGCTGGGCGGCGACCTTGTGCGACGGGTCGTCGGGCAGCCCCGGATACCGCAGCCCGGTGACGTCGGGGTGCGTCCGCAGCGCCTCGGCCACCTTCAGCGCCGTGGCGTTCTGCCGGTCAGCGCGCAACTGGAGCGTGGCCAGCGAGCGGTGCGCCAGCCAGGCCTCCATCGGCCCGGGGATCGCACCGGCGATCTTGCGCCAGCGCCGCACGGCGGTCATGGCCTCGCCGGCGCGGCCGGTGACGTATCCGAGCAGGATGTCGCCGTGCCCGGTGAGCTGCTTCGTCCCGCTGGCCACCGCGAAATCGGCGCCAAGCTCCAGCGGACGCTGGCCGAGGGGTGTGGCGAGGGTGTTGTCGACGGCGACGAGGGCACCGCGCGCGTGTGCCGCCTCGGCCAGCCGACGGATGTCGCACACGTCGAGGCCGGGGTTGGACGGCGACTCGATCCACAGCAGCCGCGCGCCGTCGAGCACGTCCAGCTGCGCGTCGCCGCCGGTCGGCGCGGTGCGCACCTCGACGCCGAACGCCTCCAGCTGGGCGCGGACCAGGGGCAGCGCCTGATAGCCGTCGTTCGGCAGCACGACCGCGCCCCCGGCCCTCAGCTGGGAGAACAGCACCGCGGAGATCGCGGCCATCCCGGACGCGAAGGCGAGCGTCTCCACACCGTCCTCGTCGGGCGCCTCCAGCTCGCCGATGGCCCGCTCCAGCAGCGTCCACGTGGGATTCTCGTCACGGCCGTAGGTGTACGGCCCCGTGGGATCACCCGGGAGATGGAAGTGGGCCGCGAAGACCGGCCCCGGCAGCGTCGGTTCGTGCTTGACCGGTTCGGGCAGTCCCGCCCGCACCGCGCGCGTGCCGTCGCCCCGGCTCTCACGCACCCCGTGCGTGCCGTCGTCCCGGCTCCCGCCCGCCTCGCTCATGCCGCCCGTCCCTCCATCTGCTCCCGTACCGCGGCAAGCAGTCCTTCGCTCGCCGCCTCCACCATCTCAAGGCACTCCGTGAAACCCTCCACGCCCCCGTAGTAGGGGTCCGGTACGTCCACGTCGTCCCCGGCCGCGGGGTCGTAGGAGCGCAGCAGCCGTACCTTCGCCGCGTCCTGCTCGGTGGGCGCGAGGCGGCGCAGCGCCTTCAGGTGCCCGGCGTCCAGGGCGATCACCAGATCGAGCCGGGCGAACCAGGACGGCTGGAACTGCCGCGCCGTATGGGCGCTGTCGTACCCGGCATCCCGCAGGACGGCGACGGTGCGGGGGTCTGCTCCGTCGCCCTCGTGCCAGCCGCCCGTGCCGGCGCTGTCGACCTCGACGAGACCACCGAGGCCGGCCTCCTCCACGCGGGCACGAAAGACCGACTCGGCCATCGGGGAGCGGCAGATGTTGCCGGTGCAGACGAAGCAGACGCGGTAGGTCATGGTGCCTCAGTCCTCGTCGGGCAGCACGACGTGCAGGGCCCAGGACACGACCGAGATGATCAGGCCGCCGAGGACGGCCGTCCAGAAGCCCTCGACATGGAAGCTCAGGTCGAGCTTGCCGCACACCCACGAGGTCAGCAGCAGCATGAGCGCGTTGACGATCAGGGTGAACAACCCGAGCGTGAGGATGAACAGGGGGAAGGTCAGCACCTTCACGACCGGCTTCACCAGGAAGTTGACCAGGCCGAAGACCAGGGCGACGATGATCAGCGTGCCGGCCTTCTTGCCGGTGCTCGATCCGGTCAGGGTGATCTTGTCAAGCAGCCATACGGCGACCAGCAGGGCGCCCGCGTTGGCGATCGTCTTGACTACGAAATTCTTCATGTGTCTGATCGTGGCAGACGGACACGGCCAGGAGCAGAGGCGAGGGCGAACAAGGCGATGAAGGCATTCCGGCTGGACGAACTCGAGGCGGAACGCGCCGCCAACGAAGGCGCCTATCTGCAGTTCCTGCGTGAGCGGAACATGTCCGTCGGCCTGTACGCGCTCAACGCGGGAGAGCACGACCCGCAAAAGCCGCACAACCAGGACGAGGTGTACTTCGTCGTCAGCGGCCGCGCCGCGATCACCGTCGGTCTGGAGACGACGGAGGTGGCACGCGGCAGCGTGGTGTACGTGCCCGCCGGGGTCGCCCACAAGTTCCACCACATCAGCGAGGACCTGCGCGTTCTCGTCGTGTTCTCCCCGCCGGAGGGCTGAGACCGGCCTCGGGGTTCCCTAGGGGACGGGTCAGGGGAGGACCGGGGATGCGAGGCCCCCGCGGGTGCCCCCGCCGGCCCTAGCATCGAGTGCAGGACATCCGGAAGGGTCCGGCACCCGTCAACGGGCCGGTGAGGAAAGGGCGAAGACGATGCGAGAGATTGTCGCGGGACTGCCGTGGTGGGTGAAGTGGGTCGCGGTGCCGGTCATCGCGCTCGTCGTGTTCGGCAGCGTGCTGGCCACGGTCGTCGGGTTCGTGATCGGACTGCTCTTCAAGCTGCTGGTCTTCGTGGCCCTGGTCGGCGGCCTGATCTACATCGTGCGAAAGTTCACCGCCGGCTCGTCCTCGCGCAGCGACTGGTAGCGACCCGGCCGGTGATCGCCAAGGGAAATGACCGGTTCCCTCGGGGGAGGGAAGTTTTCCGGACAGCCATTCTGTCCACGGCGGCGGACGGTTAGAGTCCGGAATCCGACGCGGGGCCGATCCCCCGCGCATGGCGGACACCCCCGCACCCGTGTTTCCCGCACGGGCTCCCCCTCGCGCTTCGGGAGTGACCCTTGGCCACGGTTGACACCGCATCCGCAGAGCCGCACGCACCCCCCACGCGGCCCCGCGCGACCGCACCCCCGCTGCAGCGGCCGGCCCCCGCGGCCCGTACCGGGCAGCCTGCCGCCGCGACGACTCTGATCAGCTCCGTGCAACGCGCGATGCGTCTGCTGGAAGCCGTCGCCGAACACCCCTACGGCGCCCCCGCCAAGCAACTGGCCCGGGAGACCGGACTGGCGCTGCCCACCGCCTACCACCTGCTGCGCACCCTGGTCCACGAGGGCTATCTCCGCCGGGAGAAAGGCCTGTTCTTCCTCGGTGAGTCGGCCGAACGGCTGGGCAGCAGCGGCGCGGAGGAGAAACGTCGCAGCACGATCGTGGACACCCTCGCGCAGTGGCGCGATTCCATCGGTGTTCCCGTGTACTACGCGATGTACCGCGAGGGCGAGATCGAGGTCATGTGTGTCTCGGACACACCCGGCAACCCGGCGGTTCAGGAGTGGGCCGACTTCCGTGAGACCGGGCATGCCCACGCCATCGGGCAGTGCCTGCTCTCCCAGCTGGACGAAGGCGCCCGCCGCGACCACCTGGCCCGCTACCCGGTGCAGGCCGTCACGCCGTACACGGTGTGTGACAACCATGCGCTGCTGCGGCGGCTGGAGCGGATGCGGCGGATGGAGCCGGTGATCGAGCGGCAGGAGTACGCCCTGGGGACGGTGTGCGCGGCGGTGCCGATCACGGTGGGGACCACGGCCGCCACGATGGCGATCTCACTGCCCGTACACCAGGCCGACCGGCTGATGCCCGCGGCGCGGAAATTGCAGGACGAGATCGGGCGCCTGCTGGGCTCGCTGGCCCTGTCTATCAGTATCTGAAAACTTACTCCTTGTGATCTCGCGTACACGTTCAGCAAGATGCCTCCAGTGTCAAGGGGTTCATTCCCAGCCAGTCGACGGCAAGTGACGGGGTAGGCGAATGCGCGAGTCCGTGCAGGCAGTACAGGCAGAGGTCATGATGAGCTTTCTCGTCTCCGAGGAGCTCTCGTTCCGCATCCCGGTGGAACTGCGCTATGAGACCTGTGATCCCTATGCCGTACGGCTGACCTTCCACCTTCCCGGGGACGCGCCGGTGACCTGGGCGTTCGGTCGTGAGCTGCTGCTCGACGGGGTGGGGCGGCCGTGCGGAGAGGGCGATGTCCGAATCGCACCGGTCGAAGCCGACACCCTGGGTGAGGTGCTGATCCGGCTCCAGGTCGGGGGTGACCACGCGCTGTTCCGTTCGTCGGCACCGCCGATCGTGGCGTTCCTGGACCGCACCGACAAGCTGGTGCCGCTCGGCCAGGAGGGTGCGCTCGCCGACTTCGACGCCCATCTGGAGGAGGCGCTCGACCGCATCCTCGCGGAGGAGCAGAGCGCGGGCTGACGCGCGGCGTCACCAAGGTGGCGTAACGGTTCACCGCTGCGGGGCGGGGGTCGCAGGAACGATTCTGCAGCGCGGCGGCGATACCGGTACGGCGGCGGCAGTACGGCGATGCCGGCGCCCCGCGTGCTCCCCGCACCCGACGCCCGACGCCCGGCGCCCCGCGCCCGGGGTCTCAGCGCTTGCGACGCCGTCCCCGGCCGCCGCGGCTCGCGGGCACCGGGATCGAGCCGGTGCCCGCGCCCGTGCCACCGCCGGCGCTCCGGCCGGCCGGTGCCGGTCCCGTCCGGTCGGCGGCCACCACCAGGGCCGCGAGCGCCGTGGTGACCGGCACCGAGGCGACCAGGCCGATCGACCCCACCAGCGTGCGCACGATCTCCTCCGCGACCAGCTCGCTGTTGGCGACCGTGCCCACGCTGCTCTGCGCGATGGAGAAGAGCAGCAGCAGAGGCAGCGCGGCGCCGGCGTAGGCGAGGACCAGGGTGTTGACGACGGACGCGATGTGGTCGCGGCCGATCCGGATACCCGCCCGGTACAGCCCGCGCCAGCCCATCGACGGGTTGGCCTCGTGCAGCTCCCAGACGGCGGAGGTCTGGGTGACCGTCACGTCGTCGAGCACGCCGAGCGATCCGATGATGACGCCGGCGAGCAGCAGGCCGCTCATGTCGATGGACGGATACAGGCCATGGATCAGGCCGGTGCTGTCGTCCGTGTTGCCGCTCAGCGCGGCCCAGCCGATGAACAGGGAACCGAGGACGCCGATCAGCAGCAGGGAGATCAGGGTGCCCAGCACCGCCACGGACGTCCGGGCCGACAGTCCGTGGCACAGGTACAGGGCGATGAGCATGATCGCGCTGGAGCCCACGACGGCGACCACCAACGGATTCTCGCCCTGCAGCACCGCCGGCAGGATGAAGAAGTTCAGCACCATGAAGCTGATGGCCAGTGCGACGAGCGCCATCACGCCCCGCATCCGCCCCACGACGATGACGGCGAGCGCGAAGATGCCGGCCAGCAGGGCCATCGGGAAGCGCCGGTCGACGTCCGTGACGGAGTACTGCAGGTCCCTCGGCGCCGAGGGCTCGTAGGCGACCACGACCTTCTCGCCCTGGTGCAGCTGCCGCGTCTGGTCGGGCTGCACGATCTCGGTGAACGTCCGGCCCTTGTCCTTGCCGGAGTCGACCCGGACGGTGGCCTTCTTGCAGGCGCCGCTCGCCTGTTGCCGCGCCGAGGATCCTGCGCCTGCGGAGGTGTCACCGGTCGGCGGCCCACCGGAGGCGTTGACGGACTTGCAGCTCACCTCCACCACCTGGGTGACCGTGGCCTGCTGGGTCTGCCGGTCGAAGCCGACACCGCTGCGCTGGTGGGAAGGGGCGCCCCCGGGCCACAGCACCCCGAGCCCGACGACCACTGCCACCGCGAACGGGATGAGGATCGCCGCGATGACCTTGCGCAGATGCCGGGAGACAGGAGCGGCGGGCCCGTGACTGTGCGAATGCCCGTGCCCTCCTCCCGCTGAATGCGCGGCACCGTGTCCGTGTCCGGCCGCCCCCGGCGCATGCCCGTGCTCGGCCCCCGGCGCATGCCCATGCCCGCCCTCGGCGTTCTGGCCGTGGTCGGTCGGGCCCTGGCCGCGCGGCGGCTCGGACGGCGGATACGGGGGGTGGTGTGTGGTGGTCACCGACCGATCATCGCAAGAACGGGAGGGGCCCCCTGTTCACCGCGCCTGAATTGACGCTAGCGTGGAGGCACCTTTGCACACGCGGGAGCTCGGAGCACCGGGCTGAGAGGGCGCTGACCTCCGTCTTCGCGATGTTTCACGTGGAACACAGTGTGTTCCGCCACGAAATGTCGGCAGACGGTGACCGCTGCGTCGACCGCCGAACCTGTTACCGGGTAATGCCGGCGTAGGGAGTAGGTCTCATGACCAACAAGGACGCACGCACGCCTGCCTCCGTTCAGAGCGAGTCGGCTCAGGAGGCCGGGAAGTCCATCGGCTGGCACAAGGCGTACGTCGAGGGTTCGCGCCCCGACCTGCGCGTGCCGGTCCGTCAGGTGCACCTCACCAACGGGAAGTCGGTCACGCTGTACGACACGTCCGGCCCGTATACCGATCCGCTGGCGGATACCGACGTCCGCCGGGGCCTCTCGCCGCTGCGGGAGAACTGGATCATCGCCCGCGGCGACACCGAGGAGTACGCGGGCCGCCCGGTCCGTCCGGAGGACGACGGGATCAAGCACACCTCGCCGCGCGGTGGGCTGCGCAACCTCGACGCGGTCTTCCCCGGACGCCCGCGCCAGCCCCGCCGCGGCCGTGACGGCCAGGCGGTCACGCAGCTCGCGTACGCCCGCCGTGGCGAGATCACGCCCGAGATGGAGTTCGTGGCCCTTCGGGAGAACGTGTCGCCCGAAGTGGTCCGCGAGGAGATCGCGGCGGGCCGGGCCGTGCTGCCGGCCAACGTCAATCACCCGGAGATCGAGCCGATGATCATCGGTAAGCGGTTCCTGGTGAAGGTCAACGCCAACATCGGCAACTCCGCGGTGACCTCCTCCATCGAGGAGGAGGTGGAGAAGATGACCTGGGCGACCCGCTGGGGCGCCGACACGGTCATGGACCTGTCCACGGGACGCAACATCCACACCACCCGCGAGTGGGTGCTGCGCAACTCCCCCGTCCCCATCGGCACCGTGCCGCTCTACCAGGCGCTGGAGAAGGTCGACGGCAGGGCCGAGGAACTGACCTGGGAGATCTACAAGGACACGGTCATCGAGCAGGCCGAGCAGGGCGTGGACTACATGACGGTCCACGCGGGCGTGCGCCTGGCGTACGTGCCGCTCACCGCCAACCGCAAGACGGGCATCGTCTCGCGCGGCGGTTCGATCATGGCCGCGTGGTGTCTGGCGCACCACAAGGAGTCGTTCCTGTACGAGAACTTCGAGGAACTCTGCGAGATCCTCGCCGCGTACGACGTGACGTACTCCCTCGGTGACGGCCTGCGGCCCGGCTCCATCGCGGACGCCAACGACGAGGCGCAGTTCGCGGAGCTGCGCACGCTCGGGGAACTCAACACGATCGCCAAGCGTTTCAACGTACAGACCATGATCGAGGGCCCGGGACACGTCCCGATGCACAAGATCAAGGAGAACATCGACCTTCAGCAGGAGATCTGCGATGAAGCTCCGTTCTATACGCTCGGTCCGCTGACCACCGACGTCGCACCGGCGTACGACCACATCACCTCCGGTATCGGCGCCGCGATGATCGCCTGGTGGGGCACCGCGATGCTCTGCTACGTCACGCCCAAGGAGCACCTGGGCCTGCCCAACCGGGACGACGTCAAGACCGGTGTCATCACCTACAAGATCGCCGCCCATGCGGCGGATCTCGCCAAGGGGCACCCGGGCGCGCAGGAGTGGGACGACGCGCTGTCCGACGCCCGGTTCGAGTTCCGGTGGGAGGACCAGTTCAACCTCGCCCTGGACCCGGACACGGCGCGGGAGTTCCACGACGAGACCCTGCCGGCGGAACCGGCCAAGACGGCCCACTTCTGCTCGATGTGCGGTCCGAAGTTCTGCTCGATGAAGATCTCGCAGGACATCCGCCGTGAGCACGGAGGCAGCAAGGCCGAGATCGAGGCCGGAATGGCGGAGAAGTCGCGGGAGTTCGCGGCAGCGGGCAACCGCGTGTATCTGCCGATCGCGGACTGACGCGGACTGACGCGGCCTTCGTGGTCGGCCCCGTACGCGGCTTATCCCACTGCCCGCCCTGACGCGGGCAGACGCGGACCTGCGGGCGGTACTCCGTGCCGGCGTGCACGGAGTACCGCTCGTCCGGTTCGGCGCCATGGTGCGACGTGCTGGTCAGCGACCGCCGGCCGGCGTCGAGAAGCCGTCCCCGAGCGCGATCGAGCCGCTGTGCCGTCCCGTGCGGCCTGGCCGATGTCCCGGTATGCGCCCGCCGTTCGTGGGGCGTGCGCCGGCGGTTCACTCCGGCTGGTGCTCCGGGCCGCCGAAGTCCGGGCTGCTGAAGTCGGGGCTCGTGAAGCTCGGGCGCGGGCCGGCGGCGGGGCCGTCGTCGGGACTGGTGAATCCCGGCCGGTCGTAACCCAGGCGCGGGATGCGGCTGGACGGCACCGACGGGGACACGGGATACGCGGGCCTCGTACCGGGCTCGGCCAGGGCGTCGCGCAGGAACGGCACGATGCCGCGCTCCAGCAGGGCTTCGTGCCAGGCGTCGCGGGCCTGGGTCAGCTCCTGCGGTGGTTCACCGTGGGCGCCGGGATCCAGTGAGGGGCGGTTGCGCAGAGCGGTGAGCAGCAACCCCACGGTGGCGACGAGGATCGCGGCCGCCGTCAGGGCGCCGAAGACCCATCCGGCGGTCAGCATGGTCCGGGCGAAGGCCGGCTCGGGGTCGAGCATCTTCAGGACGTACCCCACGAGCAGGAATATCGCGGCGGCCGTGCCGGCCAGGACGGGGGCGAGGACGGCGACCACGGCGACGGCGCCCGCGCCGGTGCTCTCGGCCATCTCGCCCATGGTGGCGGCCAGCCCCGTCCGGGCGGGGTCGGCGGACGCGGAGGGGCGCTCGGCCGTAGGGGCGGCGGCCGGGGCCGGCTGACGCAGTTCCTCGCGAACCTTGACGTAGTGCTGGTACTCGGTGGCGGCCGAGGCGGTGATGAGCGAGGTGGCGCTGAGCGCCATGGCGCGCAGCTGTTCGAGGGTGAGCCGTTGTCCGGCGGCGGACAGTTCGGGACGGTGGGCGGCGGAGCGCAGCGCCTCATCGAGGATCCGTTCGTAGTCCTGACGGTCCTCGCTCAGCAGGTGCTGCGGAACGCTGTTCATGTGCATCCCCCGATGCTCCGTAGGGCTTGGGGCTCGCATGGCGACGAGCCGTCGGGCAGAAACGGAGGGGAGCCTGCTACGGATAAGCCGATGGTAGAGCGGCGACGGCTCGCGGTGACAGGGGGTTTCCACAAATTGCCGACGTCCCCGGGGTGTTGAGCCCGTCCGGGCCGGCCGCCGGCCGGCGGGGGAGAACCGGCCGCTGGGCGGCGCGCGTGAACGCTCAGCCGCCCAGCGGGAGTTCCTGGACCAGCAGTTTTCCTGCCATCGTCACACCGCCGTCCATCGCGATGGCGAGCCCGTCGGCGTAGACGTGCGGGCCCTCGACGAGCGGACCGGCGCTGTCCTCTCCGTCCTCGGAGCCGACCTCGCCCAGCAGATACGGAATCGGGCTGTGCCCGTGAACGATGCGGGTGCCGCCGTACGTATCGAGCAGCGAGCGCACGGCGTCGGCGCCGCCCTCGTCACGGAAGGAGAAGCGCTTGGTGAACTTGCGGAACAGATCCCAGCACTCGTCCGCGTCGTTACGGGTCAGCGTCTCGCGGACCGTGTCGTTGACGGCCTCGATCGAGTCGCCGTAGTCGAGGTAGGCGGTGGTGTCGGAGTGCACGAGCAGATAACCGTCGACCTCCTCCACCGCGTCCAGGCGCGCCATCCACTGCAGGTGGTGGTCCTGAAGACGGTCCATGTCGGTCTTCTGGCCGCCGTTGAGCAGCCAGGCCGCCTGGAAGGTGGCGGTGCCCGCGCCGGAGTTGACGGGCGTGTCCCCGAACCGCTTGGCGCCGAGCAGCAGCAGCTCGTGGTTGCCCATGAGGGCCTTGCAGTAGCCGCCGGCCGCCGCGGCCTCCGCGGACAGGCGCATGACCAGGTCGATGACCCCGATGCCGTCGGGTCCGCGGTCGGTGAAGTCGCCGAGGAACCACAGCCGGGCGGTGCCGGCGCACCACTGGCCCGCCGCGTCGATCAGCCCCTTCTCCTGCAGGGCGGCGATCAGCTCGTCCAGATAGCCGTGCACGTCACCGACGACGAAGAGGGGACCGGGACCGGCACCGGGCTGCGCCGCGGCCGGGGCCGGCGTGGCCACCGGGTCGACGGTCACCTGCACGGTGTCACCGCGGTTGATGACGGGCAGATCGCGCTCGGTGGGCGTGTATCCCTCGGGCACCTGCAACGGGTCCTCGACGGGCCGCACGCCCTCGCCTGGGTGGCCGGGGTGGACGGCCTCGCCGGGGTGGGCGCCGTGGCCGAACGGACCGGTCTCATGGACGTACGCCGGCACGCGGAAGTCGCGCAACGTCGCCGTCCGCTCCACCTCGGGTCCCTGACCGGCCCCCTGAGTCATCGACCCCTCCACCATCGCGCCGCATCTGCACCGCTTCGGACTGCCTGGTCGCAGCGGCCCGCGGTGTCGTGGGCCCATCATAGGAATGCGGATCGTGCCGTGTGATGACCCAGGGGTGGTGAATCGGAACAAGACTCCTGTTCACCGCGGCTTTCGCCCCGTTTGGGAAGGGCTTTCCCCACCTGGTCCCCTCCCCTCCACGACGCCACGGGGGCGCCACGCCCGCCTCACCACCCCCGGAGTGAGGCGCACGGCGGGTCACCCGTGCCCTTCCGGGGCACGCGGCGTACCCACCCACGGAGGCCGGCGTGCGCCGTGGCTACCCGTCCCCCTCCGGGGTGCGCGGCGGGCTGACCGTCGTGCGCTGGGGGCGGCGCTGCGAGGAGGTCCGGATGATCAGCTCGGTCGGTATCACCTGCTCGACCGGCTGGTCCGATTCCACGCCCTCGATGGCGTCGATGAGCAGCTGCACCACGGCCGTGCCGATACGGCGGGGCTTGAGCGACAGGGTCGTGATGGGCGGCTCGGTGCTCGCGTAGACGGTGGACTCGCTGCAGCACACGAGCAGCAGGTCCTCGGGCACTCGCAGACCGTAGCGGCGGGCGGCGGCGAGCAGATCGGTGCCGTTGGGGTCGAACAGGCCGTAGACGGCGTCGGGGCGGTCGGGCCGGGCGAGGAGGCGGTCCGCGGCGACGGCGCCCGCGCACGGGTCGTGCGCCGGGTAGGCCTCGTAGACCGGATCCTGGCCGACCCGCTCGCACCAGCGCAGATAGGCGGTGGTCGACAGATGGGTGTACGTGTCGGTCGTGGTCCCCGTCAGCAGGCCGATGCGGCGGGCGCCGGCGTCGGCGAGATGGTCGAGGATGTTCATGACCGCGGCCTCGTGGTCGTTGTCGACCCAGGCGGTGACGGGCAGGGACCCGACGGGGCGGCCGTCGGAGACCACCGGTAATCCCTGCCGGACCAGTTCCGTGACGACGGGGTCCTGGTCGGAGGGGTCGATGACGACCGTGCCGTCCAGTGCGACGTTGGACCACACGTCGTGGCGGGAGGTCGCGGGGAGGATGACCAGCGCGTAGCCCCGGGCGAGCGCCGCGGAGGTGGCGGCTCGGGCCATCTCGGCGAAGTACGCGAACTCGGTGAAGGTGAAAGGTTCATCCCCGTACGTGGTGACGGTCAGACCGATGAGGCCCGACTTGCCGGTACGGAGGGTGCGGGCGGCGGCGGAGGGGCGGTAGCCCAGCCGGTCGGCGACCTCGCGGACGTGGCGCCGGGTCGCGTCCGGGAGCCGGCCCTTGCCGTTCAGGGCGTCGGAGACGGTCGTGATGGAGACTCCGGCGGCGGCGGCCACGTCTCTGATACCCGCCCGGCCCGGCCGGCTGCCTCGGCGTGAGGTTTCCGCGCGGCTCACCTGGTGCTTCCCTGCTGCTGTCATGGCGAGGTGATAGTAGGGCTCATGACGTGGGGTAGTGCGGACGCATATGCACCCGTTGACAGGCACGTTTCTGCATGGCGTACAGCCCTCAAGTGCCTGTGAAAACAAGGAAGTTAACCGTTTTCTCCGTAAGACACGATGCGTCGCCGCGGATAAGCCTGCCAAGCACCTGATGTTTCGAAGAGGTCTCAACTCACCTTGACGAGGGATGCGCGCCACGGCGCGAGCTACCGGCGCATAGATATATGTACGGCGCGCCCCCCGCCTCGTACGCCCGCCCGGCCCCTTCGTGTGTCTTCGTACGGCGATGCCCTGGATGCCCCCGGGTTCGTAGAGGTCTCTCCGCCCGGAGGTATGGCGCACGAGGTCCTGCAGACCGGTTCGCAGCGCGGCCCAATCCTCATAAGGTGAGCAGTATTGGAAGCCGGCGGCAGTGACGGGCCGCCGGTGATCGCGAGGAGGACTGCGGTGAGCGAGACGAGCCCGAAGCTGCGCGCCGAGCTGGAGGGTATTCCCACCTACAAGCCGGGCAAGCCCGCCGCGGCGGACGGCCCGGTGGCCTACAAGCTGTCCTCCAACGAGAACCCCTATCCGCCGCTGCCCGGCGTGATGGAGCGCGTCACGGCCGCTGCCCACCAGTTCAACCGCTACCCCGACATGGCCTGCACGGGCCTGATGAACGAGCTCTCCGAGCGCTTCGGGGTCCCGCTCTCCCACGTGGCGACCGGCACCGGCTCGGTCGGCGTGGCCCAGCAGCTGATCCAGGCGACCTCCGGCCCCGGCGACGAGGTGATCTACGCCTGGCGTTCCTTCGAGGCGTACCCGATCATCACGCAGATCAGCGGGGCGCGCTCGGTGCAGGTGCCGCTGACCGAGGGCGATGTGCACGACCTCGACGCCATGGCGGACGCCATCACCGACCGGACCCGGCTGATCTTCGTCTGCAACCCGAACAACCCCACCGGCACCGTGGTGCGACGGGCCGAGCTGGAGCGCTTCCTGGACCGGGTGCCCAGCGATGTGCTGGTGGTGCTGGACGAGGCGTACCGGGAGTTCATCCGCGACCCCGAGGTGCCCGACGGCGTGGAGATCTACCGGGAGCGGCCGAATGTGTGCGTGCTGCGCACCTTCTCCAAGGCGTACGGCCTCGCCGGGCTGCGGGTCGGTTTCGCGATCGCCCATGAGCCGGTCGCGGCGGCGCTGCGCAAGACGGCGGTGCCGTTCGGCGTGAGCCAGCTGGCCCAGGATGCGGCGGTCGCCTCGCTGCAGGCGGAGGACGAGCTGCTCGGCCGGGTCGGCTCGCTGGTCTGCGAGCGCACTCGGGTGGTCGACGCGCTGCGGGCGCAGGGGTGGACGGTGCCCGAGAGCCAGGCCAACTTCGTGTGGCTGCGGCTGGGCGAGCGCACGCTCGCCTTCGCGGAGGCGTGTGAGCAGGCCGGCGTGGTCGTCCGGCCCTTCGCGGGCGAAGGGGTGCGGGTCACGGTCGGGGAGGCCGAGGCCAACGACATCTTCGTGAAGGTGGCGGAGAACTTCCGCAAGGAGCTGTAGGACTCCGGGACCGAGGGGGTCGCAGGACTCCGGGAGCAAGGAGTCGTGGGGCTCCGGGAGCCGAAGGCTCCATGGGGCTTTGGTCGGACAGATCAAGGGTGGCGCCGCGGGTGCGGCCGCGGCTCGGGTGAGCTGTCCGGTGTCGGTCGAGGGCTGGGTCAGCTGATGAGCTGGGTCAGCCCTCGATCAGTTCCACGCGGATGGGGTCGCCGTCGCGCACCGTGGCGAGCGTGCGGGCGTCCCCGTCCAGGCGCCCCATCACATTGCACGGGCTGGCCAGGCGGCACTCGTCGCCCCGCGAGATCGGCGTCGGCCCGTAGGGAAGGGCGAGCGCGTCGCCGTCCGTCCAGAAGGCCACGGTGCCCGGCTCGACGACCTGCTGGGCCGTGGTTTCACGTGAAACCGAGACACCGGTGTCGAAGTAGACCTCCTCGCCCCAGGTGCGGGCGACGGAGACGAGAGGCAGGGCCTTGGCGAGGGCCTGTGTGGTGGCGGTGTCGTCGAGGGTCGCGGTGAGGTGTCCCGCGGGCCAGGAGATCCGGATCTGAGTCGTGGTGCTGTGCGTCTGCATGGCGCGCAATTCAACACAATGTTGAACTCTCTGCCAAGAGTCTGCCTCGGCGGTCAAGGGGGGACCCCCCTCCGAAAGTCGAAAATCGGTGCGTCATAATGGCTTGTGAATGTGAATGCATTCACAAGCGTGTCCCGGTTGCTCCCGTGTTGTGTGTCACAGACAGGGGCAAACGGCAGCCGTACCACGGCGAGGTAAGGAGACTGACGACGTGGACCTGGCTTTGGCGCCGGAGACCCTGGCGCGCTGGCAGTTCGGCATCACCACCGTCTACCACTTCCTGTTCGTCCCGCTGACGATCTCTCTCGCCGCGCTCACGGCCGGGTTGCAGACCGCGTGGGTGCGCACGGAGAAGGAGAAGTACCTCAGGGCCACCAAGTTCTGGGGCAAGCTCTTCCTGATCAACATCGCGATGGGGGTCGTCACCGGCATCGTGCAGGAGTTCCAGTTCGGCATGAACTGGTCGGACTACTCCCGCTTCGTCGGCGACATCTTCGGCGCGCCCCTCGCCTTCGAGGCCCTGATCGCCTTCTTCTTCGAGTCGACCTTCATCGGCCTGTGGATCTTCGGCTGGGACAAGCTGCCGAAGAAGATCCACCTGGCCTGCATCTGGATGGTCTCGATCGGCACGATCCTGTCGGCGTACTTCATCCTCGCCGCCAACTCGTGGATGCAGCACCCGGTCGGCTACCGGATCAACAAGGCGAAGGGCCGGGCGGAGCTGACCGACTTCTGGGCGGTGCTCACCCAGAACACGGCGCTCAGCCAGGCCTTCCACACCCTCTCCGCGGCCTTCCTGACCGGCGGCGCCTTCATGGTCGGCATCGCCGCGTACCACCTGGCCCGCAAGAAGCACATCCGCGAGATGAAGACCTCGCTGCGGCTCGGCCTGATCACCGTCGTCATCGCCGGCCTTCTCACCGCGGTCAGCGGCGACACCCTCGGCAAGGTCATGTTCAAGCAGCAGCCGATGAAGATGGCCGCCGCAGAGGCCCTGTGGGACGGGCAGAGGCCGGCCCCGTTCTCCGTGTTCGCCTACGGCGACGTGGAGAAGGGCCACAACAGCGTGGCCATCGAGATCCCCGGCCTGCTGTCCTTCCTGGCCGACGACGACTTCAGCTCGTACGTCCCCGGCATCAATGACGTCAACAAGGCCGAGCAGCAGAAGTTCGGGCCCGGTGACTACCGGCCCAACATCCCGGTCACCTTCTGGGGCTTCCGCTGGATGATCGGCTTCGGCATGGCGTCCTTCGCCCTCGGCATCGCCGGCCTGTGGCTGACCCGCAAGAAGTTCATGCTGCCGCAGGCCCTCAGGGTGGGCGACGACGAGGTGCCGCACCTGGTCCTGTTCAAGAACAAGGCGCTCAGCCCGAAGCTCACCACCTGGTTCTGGCGCATCGCGATCTGGACCCTGGCCTTCCCGCTGATCGCCAACTCCTGGGGCTGGATCTTCACCGAGATGGGCCGCCAGCCGTGGGTCGTCTACGGCGTCCTGCAGACCCGTGACGCGGTCTCCCCCGGTGTCTCCCAGGGCGAGGTCATCACCTCGATGTCCGTCTTCGGCGCCCTGTACGCGATCCTCGCCGTCATCGAGGTGAAGCTGCTCGTCAAGTACGTCAAGGCCGGCCCGCCCGAGCTGACCGAGGACGACCTGAATCCGCCCACCAAGATCGGCGGCGACTCCCGGGACGCCGACAAGCCGATGGCCTTCTCCTACTAGGCCGAGGGAGTTGCACAGACATGGAACTGCACGACGTCTGGTTCGTCCTGATCGCCGTCCTGTGGACCGGCTACTTCTTCCTGGAGGGCTTCGACTTCGGGGTGGGCGTCCTCACCAAGCTGCTGGCCCGCAACCGGCCCGAGCGCCGGGTGCTGATCAACACCATCGGCCCCGTCTGGGACGGCAACGAGGTGTGGCTGCTCTCGGCGGGCGGCGCGACCTTCGCCGCGTTCCCCGAGTGGTACGCCACCCTGTTCTCCGGCTTCTATCTGCCGCTGCTGGTCATTCTGGTCTGCCTGATCGTCCGCGGTGTCGCCTTCGAGTACCGCGCCAAGCGGCCCGAGGAGACATGGCAGCGCAACTGGGAGACGGCGATCTTCTGGTGCTCGCTGATCCCCGCGTTCCTGTGGGGCGTGGCGTTCGGCAACATCGTGCACGGCGTGAAGATCGACAGGAATCTGGAGTACGCCGGGACCGTCGGTGACCTGCTCAACCCGTACGCCCTGCTCGGCGGCCTGGTGACGCTGACCCTGTTCACCTTCCACGGGGCGGTGTTCACGGCGCTGAAGACGGTCGGCGAGATCCGGGAACGCGCCCGGAAGCTGGCCCTCAAGGTCGGTCTCGTCACCGCCGTCCTGGCACTGGTCTTCCTGGGATGGACGCAGGCCGACAGCGGTGACGGCAAGAGCCTGGTCGCCCTGGTGGTCGCCGTGGCGGCGCTGGTCGCGGCCCTGGTGGCCAACCAAGCGGGGCGGGAGGGCTGGTCGTTCGCCCTGTCCGGGGTGACCATCGTGGCCGCCGTGGCCATGCTGTTCCTGACGCTGTTCCCGAACGTCATGCCGTCCACGCTGAACCCGGACTGGAGCCTGACGGTCACCAACGCCTCGTCGAGCCCCTACACCCTGAAGATCATGACGTGGTGCGCGGCGATCGCCACGCCGGTCGTGCTGCTCTACCAGGCCTGGACCTACTGGGTCTTCCGCAAGCGCATCGGCACCCAGCACATCGCCGAGCCCGCGCACTGAGGTGTGTTTCACGTGAAACCAATCGATCCGCGTCTGCTCCGGTACGCCCGGGCCACCCGCCGCTTCCTGCTGGCGGTGGTCGGCCTGGGCGCCCTGGGGGCGGTGCTGGTCATCGCCCAGGCGATGCTCATCGCCGAGACGGTCGTCGGCGCGTTCCAGCACGGCATGCCGGTGCCCGAACTGCGCACCCCCCTGCTGCTGTTGGTCGCCGTCGCCGGCGGCCGCGCCCTGGTCTCCTGGCTCACCGAACTCGCCGCCCACCGGGCGAGCGCGGCGGTGAAGTCGGAGCTGCGCGGCCGGCTGCTGGAGCGGGCCTCCCGGCTCGGGCCGGGCTGGCTCAGCGGTCAGCGGACCGGATCGCTGGTCACGCTCGCCACGCGCGGCATCGACGCGCTGGACGACTACTTCTCGCGCTATCTGCCGCAGCTGGGGCTCGCCGTGGCGGTGCCCGTGGCGGTGTTGGCGCGGATCGTCACCGAGGACTGGGTGTCTGCGGCCATCATCGTCGCCACGCTGCCGCTGATCCCGGTCTTCATGATGCTGATCGGCTGGGCGACCCAGTCCCGGATGGACCGGCAGTGGCGGCTGCTGTCCCGGCTGTCCGGGCACTTCCTCGATGTCGTCGCCGGGCTGCCCACGCTGAAGGTGTTCGGGCGGGCCAAGGCGCAGGCCGACTCGATCCGGCGGATCACCGGTGAGTACCGCCAGGCGACCATGCGGACCCTGCGGATCGCCTTCCTGTCCTCCTTCGCCCTGGAGTTGCTGTCCACGCTGTCCGTGGCCCTGGTCGCGGTCACGATCGGCATGCGGCTCGTCCACGGCGAGATGACGCTCTACGACGGCCTGGTCGTCCTCGTCCTGGCGCCCGAGGCGTATCTGCCGCTGCGGCAGGTGGGCGCCCAGTACCACGCGGCCGCCGAGGGGTTGGCGGCGGCGGAGGAGATCTTCGCCGTACTGGAGACTGCGCTGCCCGATTCGGGCACGCGAGCCGTGCCCGCCGGAAGCATTGCCCTCGACGGTGTCTGCGTGCGCTACCCCGGCCGCTCCGCGGACGCGGTCACGGACGCTTCCTTCACCGTCGCGCCGGGGGAGACGGTCGCCCTGGTCGGCCCCAGCGGGGCGGGCAAGTCCACCCTGCTCGACGTCCTCCTGGGCTTCGTACGGCCGACGGGCGGGCGGGTGCGGATCGGGGGAGCCGATCTCGCCGACCTCGATCTGGAGCAGTGGCTGTCGAGGATCGCCTGGGTGCCGCAACGGCCGCAGCTGTTCGCCGGCACCGTCGCCGACAACGTCCGCCTGGCCCGCCCCGACGCCGGCGACACCGCCGTACGGCAGGCCCTGGCCGATGCCGGGGCGCTGGACTTCGTGGACGCTCTGCCCGACGGGCTCGGCACCCTGCTCGGTGAGGACGGAGCCGGGCTGTCCGCCGGGCAGCGGCAGCGACTCGCGCTGGCCCGGGCGTTCCTCGCCGACCGGCCCGTGCTGCTGCTGGACGAGCCGACGGCCGCACTCGACGGACGGACCGAGGCGGAGGTCGTCGCGGCCGTGCGCCGCCTCGCCGTGGGCCGCACGGTGCTGCTGGTCGTCCACCGGCCGGCGCTGCTCGAGGTCGCGGACCGCATCGTGCGGCTGGAGCACACGGATCACGCGGTGCGGCCGCAGGCCGCCGGGGAACCGGCCGCCCTCGCGGCGAGCTGGGAAGGCGCCCCGCGCGCGGCTGCCGAGGCCGACCCCGCCGGTCCCATGGCGGAGCACACGATGAGCCGGGGGAGCGTGCTCGCCCGGGTCCGCGCGATGTCCGGCGCCCGGCGCGCCAGGCTGCTGCTGGCGCTGCTGCTCGGCAGCCTCGCGCTGGGCAGCGCCGTCGGTCTCATGGCCACCTCCGGCTGGCTGATCTCCCGGGCCGCGCAGCAGCCGCCCGTGCTGTACCTGATGGTGGCCGTGACGGCGACCCGCGCCTTCGGTATCGGCCGTGCGGTGTTCCGGTACGCGGAGCGCCTGGTGTCGCACGACGCGGTGCTGCGGATGCTCGCGGACACCCGGGTCGCGGTCTACCGGCGCCTGGAGCGGCTGGCCCCCGCCGGACTGCGTGCCCGGCGTCGGGGCGACCTGCTGGCCCGGCTCGTCGGTGACGTCGACGCGTTGCAGGACTACTGGCTGCGCTGGCTGCTGCCCGCCGGATCCGCCGCGCTCGTGTCGGCCGCCGCCGTCGGCTTCACCGCCTGGCTGCTGCCCGAGGCCGGTGCGGTCCTCGCCGCCGGTCTCCTCACGGCCGGCGTGGCCGTTCCCGCGCTCACCGGCGCCGTCGCCCGCCGCGCCGAACGCCGGCTGGCGCCCGCCCGCGGGGAGCTGGCCACCCGGGTCACCGACCTGCTCACCGGCACCGCGGAACTCACCGTCGCCGGTGCCCTGCCGGCCCGTACCGCCGAGGCCGCCCGCGCCGACCGGACGCTCACCGCCATCGCCGCCCGCGCCGCCGGCGCCACCGCGCTCGGCGACGGGCTCACCGCGCTGCTGTCCGGGCTGACCGTCGCCGCCTCCGCCCTGACCGGCGCCCAGGCCGTCGCCGCCGGACGGCTCGGCGGCGTCGCGATGGCCGTCGTCGTTCTGACGCCGCTGGCCGCGTTCGAGGCCGTCGCGTCCCTGCCGCTCGCCGTGCAGTACCGGCAGCGGGTACGCCGGAGCGCCGAGCGTGTGTACGACGTGCTGGACAGCCCCGCGCCCGTCGAGGAGCCGGAGCGGCCGCTCACGGCCCCCGCCACGCCGTTCCCGGTCCTCGTGCAGGGCCTGACCGCCCGTCACCCCGGCCAGGACCGGGACGCGCTCACCGGTGTCGACCTCACCCTGAGCCCCGGACGCCGGATCGCCGTGGTCGGCCCCTCCGGGTCCGGCAAGACGACCCTCGCGCAGGTGCTGCTGCGCTTCCTGGATCCGGCGGCCGGCTCGTACACCCTGGCCGGCACGGACGCCCGCGCACTCGACGGCGACGACGTACGCCGTTTCGTCGGGCTCTGTGCCCAGGACGCGCACCTCTTCGACAGCTCGGTGCGCGAGAACCTCCTGCTGGCGAAGAAGGACGCGACCGAGGCCGACCTGCGCGGCGCGCTGGCCCGGGCCCGGCTGCTCACCTGGGCGGACAGCCTGCCCGACGGTCTCGACACGCTGATCGGCGAGCACGGCGCCCGGCTCTCCGGCGGGCAGCGGCAGCGTCTGGCCCTCGCCCGTGCCCTGCTCGCCGACTTCCCCGTTCTCGTCCTGGACGAGCCCGCCGAACACCTGGACCTGCCGACCGCCGACGCCCTCACCGCGGATCTGCTGGCCGCCACCGAGGGCCGTACGACCCTGCTCGTCACACACCGGCTCGCCGGTCTGGAGGCCGTGGACGAGGTGATCGTGCTCGACCGGGGCCGTGTCGTGCAGCGGGGCCCCTATGCCCGGCTGACCGCCGAGGAGGGTCCGCTGCGGCGGATGGCCGCCCGGGAGGCGGAGGCGGAACTGCTGGTGACAGCGCGCTGACGGCCGCGACAGCCTTCAGAGAGCGCCCCGGCACGGGCCCGCCACCCGACACGCCGGAGACCCCCGGTTCCTACCCGTCCGCAGCACACCGCTCCCCCGGTCGTACGACACGGACCGGGCGGCGTGGCCCGTGCCGCGCGAGGATCGCCGGCATGCGCTCATTTCGCCGTCGCCCGCTGCTCGTCGCGACCCTGCTCGGCACGCTGGCGGTGCTCGCGGCGGCTCCCGCCCCTGACGACGGCGGGCCCGGTGACGGCGACGGCGCCGCCGTCAGCGCCGAGGTCGCACGGCTCTACCAGGCCGCGGCCACGGCGACCCAGCACTACGAGCAGGGCCGCCGGGAGGCCGACGCCCAGCGCGTGCGGGCCCTGCGCGCCGAGGCACTCCTGGAGCGGCAGCGGCAGCAGCTGGGGGTGCTGCACCAGGACCTGGGCCGTATCGCACGGGCCCAGTACCGCACCGGCGGCGGGCTGCCGATGACCGCGCGACTGCTCCTGAGCGACCGTCCCGAGGAGGCGTTGCGCGGACAGCACGCCTTCACCCGGGTCCAGGGGACCGTGACCCGCGCGATCGACCGGAACCGGCGGGCCGAGGCCCGGCTGAGCGCCGACGAGGCCCGGGCGGCGGTCACCTGGCAGGCGCTGGAACAGCGCACCGCCGCACTCGCCGAGCTGAAGAAGGGCATCGAGGCGAAGCTCGAGGACGCCCGGACCCGGCTCCAGGGACAGGCCGACGCGTCGGTCGCGGCGGGCAGCTGCCGCGGTGCCGTCCGCCTCGACCAGCCGCCGCTCGACGGCACGCGCGCGTGGGTCGCGCCGGTGGAGACGTACCGGCTGTCGGCGGGCTTCGGCAGCGACGGCTCGCACTGGGCGCACCGGCACACCGGGCAGGACTTCGCGGTGCCGATCGGCACGCCGGTACGGGCGGCGGGCGCGGGACGGGTGGTGCGGGTGGCGTGCGGCGGCGCCTTCGGCATCGAGATCGTGCTCGAGCACCCCGGCGGCTACTACACGCAGTACGGCCATCTGGCCGCCGTCGGCGTCGACGCGGGGCAGCAGGTGCTCGCGGGGCAGTGGATCGGCCAGTCCGGTACGTCCGGCAACTCGACCGGTCCGCATCTGCACTTCGAGGTGCGGATCACGCCCGACATGGGGTCGGCGCTCGACCCGCTGCCCTGGCTGGCCGAACGCGGCGTACCGATCGGCTGACGCCGGGCGCCGCGCGGGCCGGCTGCGGGCCTCGGTCCCGCGCCGGGCAGTCGCGGCTGCCGGGCCAAGTCCCCCGCCGGGCGGTCGTCGCTGCGGGGCTCTCGGTCCCGGGCCGGGCGGTCGCCGTTGCCGGGCCAAGTCCGGCGCCGGGCGGTCGCCGTTGCCGGGCCAAGTCCCCCGCCGGGTGCTCGCCGCTGCCCGGCTCGGTTCCCTGCCCGGTGGTCCCGGCTGCCCGGCTCAGTCGCCGCCCGGTGGTCCCGGTGGCCGGTTCAGCCCCGTTCGGCCAGCAGCTGCTCGATCACGACGGCCACGCCGTCGTCGTTGTTGGCGACCGTCCGGCCCGAGGCCGCGGCGATCACGTCCGGGTGGGCGTTGCCCATGGCGTAGGACCGGCCCGCCCAGGTCAGCATCTCGACGTCGTTCGGCATGTCCCCGAAAGCGACGACCTCCTCGTGCGAGATGCCGCGCTCGGCGCAGCACAGGGCGAGGGTGCTGGCCTTGGAGACGTCCGGACCGCTGATCTCCAGCAGCGCGCTGGGGCTGGACCGGGTGACGTTGGCGCGCTCGCCGATGGCCAGCCGGGCCAGGGTGAGGAAGGCGTCCGGGTCGATCGAGGGGTGGTAGGCGAGGATCTTGAGCACCGGCTCGTCGGGCAGCGGACCGTTCGGTCCGAGCAGCTCCTCGGCGGTCAGCAGGACGTCGGGGATCTCCATGTGCAGCTTCGGGTAATCCGGCTCCTGGTTGAAGCCGTAGGTCTGCTCGATGGCGTACACGGTGCCCGGCGCGGCGTCCCGCAGCAGGCGTACGGCGTCGAGCGCGTTCTCCCGGGCCAGCTCGCGCACCTTCACGAAGCGGTGGGCGCCGGGGCCGCCGTGCAGGTCGACCACGGCGGCGCCGTTGCCGCAGATCGCCAGGCCGTGGCCGTGCACGTGGTCGCTGACCACGTCCATCCAGCGGGCCGGGCGGCCGGTGACGAAGAAGACCTCGATGCCCGCCTCCTCGGCGGCGGCGAGGGCGGCGACTGTGCGCGGTGAGACGGACTTGTCGTCGCGCAGCAGGGTGCCGTCGAGATCGGTGGCGATCAACCGCGGCGGGAGAGCGGAGGCCGGGGTCTCGGGCTGTCGGGTCGCTGAGGTCACCGGGCCATTGTCCCGCATATGCCCGCACGACCGTGCGGCACTGTGCACATCTGAGGGCATCTGAGGGTTTCCCCCATGCCGGGGGCCTTGGCCCTGCCTCCCGCGGCCGAGGTCCCCGATTCCGACGTCAAGGCTCCGCCTCTCAGCCCAGCTGTGCCGGCGCCTCCATGGCGATGTCCTCGAAGACCTTCTCGTCCGCGGCGAAGACCGAGTCCGGGATCGGCCAGTGGAGGACGATCTCGGTGAATCCCAGCTCCCGGTGGCGGCCGGCGAAGTCCACGAAGGCGTCCAGCGACTCCAGCGGGCGGTCGCGGTCCGGGGTGAAGCCGGTGAGCAGGACCTTGTCCATCCCGGACACGTCCCGTCCGATGGCGGCGCACGCCTCGGACAGCTTCTGGATCTGGCCGCGCAGGGCCTGGACCGACTGCTCGGGGGTGCCGTTCTCGTACAGCTTCGGGTCGCCGGTGGTCACCCAGGCCTGCCCGTGGCGGGCGGCGAGCTTCAGCCCACGCGGTCCGGTCGCCGCCACCGCGAAGGGCAGCCGGGGCCGCTGGACACAGCCGGGGATGTTGCGTGCCTCACGCGCCGAGTAGAACGTCCCGTCGTACGTGACCGCTTCCTCCGTGAGGAGCCGGTCCAGCAGCGGCACGAACTCGGCGAACCGGTCGGCGCGCTCCCGCGGTGTCCACGGCTCCTGCCCCTCCTGCAGCAGCGTCGTGGCGTCGAAGCCGTTGCCGCCCGCGCCGATGCCCAGGGTGACCCGGCCACCGGAGATGTCGTCCAGAGAGATCAGCTCCTTGGCGAGGGTCACCGGGTGCCGGAAGTTAGGCGAGGTCACCAGCGTGCCCAGGCGCAGCCGGTCGGTGACCGACGCGGCCGCCGTCAGGGTCGGGATCGCGCCGAACCACGGCCGGTCCCGGAAGCTGCGCCAGGAGAGGTGGTCGTAGGTGTACGCGGTGTGGAAACCCAGCTCCTCGGCCCGCGTCCAGGCCGAACGGCCGCCTTCGTGCCAGCAGCGGTAGGGGAGGATCACGGTGCTCAGGCGCAGACTCATAACCCCCGAGGGTAGGGGCACCCCGTGTTTCACGTGAAACGATCACCGCTGCCCGGCGCCGGCCGCTGTCAGTGCCCCTCGGGAAAGCGCAGGTAGCGGGGCGGTACGGTCCGGGTCAGCCACACTCCGTTGGCGCTGACGTGGAAGACATGACCGTCGCGGTGCATGGCGCCGGCGTCGACCGACAGCACGACGGGCCGGCCACGGCGCGCGCCCACGCGGCCGGCGGTCTCCCGGTCGGCCGAGAGATGCACGTCGTGACGGTTCATCGGCCGCAGTCCCTCGACGCGGATCGTGTCCAGATGCCGCGCGACGGTGCCGTGGTAGAGGTACGGCGGCGGGGTGGCCGGCGGCAGGCCCAGGTCCACGTCGACGCTGTGGCCCTGGCTGGCACGGATCCGGCCGCCCTCGATCGCGAAGCGCCGCTTGTCGTTGACGGCCACGACGTGTTCCAGCTCCTCCCGGGTGATCGGGAAGCCGTGCCGGGCCGCCGCGGCGAGGAGCGTGTCGATCTCGACCCAGCCGCCCGCGTCCAGCACCAGGCCGATGCGGTCCGGCTGGTGCCGTAGATGCTTCGACAGGTACTTCGACACCCGCACGACGCGTCTGTCGTCTGTGTCGTTTTTGTTCATGTCGTCATGATGACGCGAGAGAGCTGGATCACGCACATTTTTTTCGTGCGCAGGTTTGATCCACAACCAAGTGCGGTTATCCACAGGCTATTTGGCCATTCTGTGGACAACCACACGTGCTGCAAACGCTGTTGGCCAACCCTATGCGTAACACGGCCAGTTGCTACGACACAGGTGGCTGCACGCGTGCCAGCGCCCTCAACGCCCCGGGCAGGAAGCGCGACATGGCGTGGAAGAGACGCGCTTCCGGGGTCACCGGCACCACGGCGGCGTTGTTCACCACGGCGTCCAACACCGCGTCAGCAACCTTCTCCGGCGGGTAGTTTCGGGCGCCGTACAGACGCGCCGTGCGCTTCTGCCGTCGCCGTTCCTCCTCCGCGTCCACACCCGCGAAACGGGCCGTGGACGTGATGTTGGTGTTGACGAAGCCCGGGCAGATCGCGCTCACCCCGATGGCCCGCTCGGCGAGTTCGGCCCGCAGGCACTCGCTGAGCATCAGCACGGCGGCCTTGGACGTGCTGTACGCGGGCAGCGCCCGGGACGGCTGGTACGCGGCCGCGGACGCCACATTGACGATGTGACCGCCCTGGCCGCGCTCGGCCATCTGGCGTCCGAAGAGACGGCAACCATGGATGACACCCCACAAGTTGACGCCGAGAACCTTGCCCCAGTCCTCCGGTGTGGTGTCGAAGAAGCTGCCGGACAGCCCGATTCCGGCGTTGTTCACGAGCACGTCGACGACGCCGTACTCGACGGCGACCTTCTGTGCGAGCTTCTCCATCGCCTGCTCGTCGGAGACGTCAACTGCCTCCGCCCAGGCGTCCGGTGCGCCCACCAGCCGGGACATCTCGGCGGTGCGCGCGGCCGCCTCGGCGTCCCGGTCGACGGCGATCACCCGCGCGCCCGCCTCGGCGAACGCGAACGCCGTGGCCCGGCCGATGCCGCTGCCCGCCCCGGTGACCAGGACGAGTTGTCCGCCGAAGCGGTCGGCGTGGCGGCCGTCGGCCCGGACCTGCTGCCGGCCGTTCTCGACGGAGGTGACGAACTCGGTGATCCAGGCGGAGAGTTGGTCGGGCCGAGTCCGCGGGATCCAGTGCTTGGCGGGCAGCGTGCGGCGCGTCAGCTGCGGAACCCACAGTTCCAGGTCGTCGTAGAGCCGCTCGGACAAGAACGCGTCCTGCACCGGCGTGATGAGCTGCACGGGCGCGTGCGCGTACGCGTCCTTGCGGGGTCTGCGCAGCCGGGCGCGGACGTTGTCGCGGTACAGCCACGCACCGTGCGCGGCGTCGGAGGGCAGCGACGCGGTGGGGTAGTCGCCGTCGGGGGTGTGCTCGACGCGCCGCAGGATGCCGGGCCAGGCCTTGCCGAGCGGACCGCGCCAGGCCAGCTCGGGCACCTTCGGTGTGTGCAGCAGGTAGACGTACCAGGACTTGGCGCCCTGGCCGAGGAGCTGACCGACCCGGCGGGGTGTGGGCTTGGTGAGGCGCTTGTTGATCCAGTGGCCGAAGTGGTCCAGGGACGGCCCCGACATGGAGGTGAAGGAGGCGATGCGGCCCTCGGTGCGCTGGACGGTGACGAACTCCCACGACTGGACCGACCCCCAGTCGTGCCCCACCAGGTGCACCGGACGGCCGGGACTGACCGCGTCGGCCACTGCCAGGAAGTCGTCGGTGAGCTTCTCCAGCGTGAACCCGCCGCGCAGCGGCTTCGGCGCGGTGGACCCGCCGTGGCCGCGCACGTCGTACAGCACGACGTGGAAGCGGTCGGCGAGCCGGACGGCCACCTCGGACCAGACCTCCTTGCTGTCCGGATAGCCGTGCACGAGGATCACCGTCGGCCGGTCCGGATCACCCAGTTCGGCCACGCACAGTTCCACGTCTCCGGCGCGTACCCGGCGCTCACGAGCACCCATGACCGTCACTTGTCCTCCGCCCAGCGCCGCACGTGCGGCAGATCGTCGTCCAGCCAGAAGGCGCTCTGCGCGGGATCCTTGGAGTCGGTGACGACCAGGATCTCCTCGAACTTCGCGCCCGTACCCCGAAAGCCCAGATGGGGTTCGACCGCCCACAGGCCCGGCTGCGGCGGATGGTCGGAGAAGCGGTACGGCGACCACAGCGGCGACCAGCCCTCGCGGTGACCGTGCACCGCGTCGGAGAGCAGCCCCTTGAGCGACTGCGTGCCGAAACCGAACAGCCGGGGCGCGAAACGGCGTTCGCGCACCCGGTCCACCTTGTGCGCGATCACGCCGAAGGGGTAGGCGCGGTGCCGGTTGGCGTAACCCTGGCGGACCATGAGCCGGTCCACGTCCTCGTAGATCTCGCGCAGCGACCGCCGCTCGCGCACCTCGCGCAGGATCAGCTCGCGGTGCGCCTGAAGGTCCGCCATCAGCTTGTCCTGCACCGGGTTCGGCCCGAGCGAGCCCGAGTAGCCGATGTCCGCCGTGTACCCCTCGTACGCCGGGGCCATGTCCAGGATGAACGGCATCCCGGGCTCCAGTCGGCGGTCGGTGGGGAAGAACTGCAGCGGCACACGGAAGTTCACGAACGCCGTGCGGTCGCCGAACCAGGCGAACGGCATGTGGAACCAGTCGCGCACCCCGCGGTCCCGGAGCCACTCGCGCTGCATCCGCGCCGCCTCGCGTTCGGTCACTCCCGGTTGCAACCGGGCCGCCACCGCCTCCGCGCATTCGTAGGCCAGGCGCTGCACCCGCTGGAAACCTCGCAGCTCAGCGGAGATCTCGCGGGTCACTGCGGTCGTCATCCCAACGCCTCCAGCGGTCCTCTTCGACTGCGGTACGTGCCCGTAACTTGACCTGAGCGAATCTGGCACTTGTTAGACGCGGAGTCAATAGGTGAGGAGCGGAGCGGAGAAGGGGTGCGCGCGGGGGCGTTTCGTTCACCGGGACGGAAGGGCCGCCCGTAGCCCTCAGGCACCACATCCCCTACGGGCCCGTACGACTGGAGTCTGATACCAGGACGGCTCTGCGGTCTGACGCTTCCCGTGGCCTGCGTCACTAGTGTTCGGGACGTGACTGTGATCGCGACCGAAAGCCTGAGCAAGCGGTTCCCGAGGGTGACCGCGCTCGACCGGCTGTCCGTGGACATCGGGCCCGGTGTGACCGGACTCGTCGGGGCCAACGGCGCCGGCAAG
Organism: Streptomyces sp. NPDC104814; assembly: GCF_055583185.1. Lineage (NCBI taxonomy): Bacteria > Bacillati > Actinomycetota > Actinomycetes > Kitasatosporales > Streptomycetaceae > Streptomyces > Streptomyces sp. NPDC104814. The sequence goes on from NZ_JBVJOL010000012.1 coordinate 122,273, forward strand.
TCCACCCTGATCAAGATCCTGCTGGGTCTGTCCCCGGCGAGCGAGGGCCGCGCCGAGGTGCTCGGCCTCGACGTCGCCACCAAGGGCGCCGCCATCCGTGAACGCGTGGGCTACATGCCGGAACACGACTGCCTGCCGCCCGACGTCTCGGCCACCGAGTTCGTCGTGCACATGGCCCGCATGTCCGGCCTGCCGCCCACCGCGGCCCGCGAGCGCACCGCCGACACCCTGCGCCACGTCGGCCTGTACGAGGAGCGCTACCGCCCCATCGGCGGCTACTCCACGGGCATGAAGCAGCGCGTGAAGCTCGCCCAGGCCCTGGTGCACGACCCGCAGCTGGTCTTCCTCGACGAGCCGACCAACGGTCTCGACCCCGTCGGCCGCGACGAGATGCTCGGCCTGATCCGCCGTGTGCACACCGACTTCGGGATCTCCGTCCTGGTCACCTCCCACCTGCTGGGCGAGCTGGAGCGCACCTGCGACCACGTCGTCGTGGTCGACGGCGGCAAGCTCCTGCGCTCCAGCTCCACCACCGACTTCACCCAGACCACGACCACCCTCGCGATCGAGGTCACCGACAGCGACGAGCACCCCGACGGCACCCGCGCGGTCCGCGAGGCACTGCACGCGCGCGGGGTGACCACCCACGACGACGGCAGCGGCCTGCCCGGCGCCGGCCACACCCTGCTGCTGACCGCGCAGGGCGAGGAGACCTACGACCTGGTCCGGGACGTGGTCGCCGACCTCGGCCTCGGTCTGGTGCGCATGGAACAGCGCCGGCACCACATCTCCGAAGTCTTCACCCACGGCGACGACCACCGCGGCGACGACAGCCGGAAGGAGGCCGTGAGCCATGGCCGTTGAGCACCCCCTCGCCCCGTCGTCCCGGGACCAGTCCCGCATCCACGACATCGGCTACCGCAGCTACGACGGCCCGCGCCTCGGTCGCGCCTACGCCCGCCGCTCGCTGTACACGCAGTCCCTGCGCGGCGCCTACGGCCTCGGCCGATCGGCCAAGTCCAAGGTGCTGCCGATGCTGCTGTTCGTGGTGATGTGCGTGCCCGCCGCCATCATGGTCGCGGTCGCCGTCGCCACCAAGGCCAAGGACCTGCCCGTCGACTACACCCGCTACGCGATCATCATGCAGGCCGTCATCAGCCTGTACGTCGCCTCGCAGGCCCCCCAGTCGGTCTCGCGCGACCTGCGCTTCAAGACCGTCCCGCTGTACTTCTCACGGCCCATCGAGACCGCCGACTACGTCCGCGCGAAGTTCGCCGCGCTGGCCTCCGCGCTGTTCCTGCTCACGGCCACCCCGCTGCTCGTGCTCTACGTCGGCGCCCTGCTCGCCAAGCTGGACTTCGCCGACCAGACCGAGGGATTCGGACAAGGACTCGTCTCCGTGGCACTGCTGTCGCTGCTCTTCGCCGGAATCGGCCTGGTCATCGCCTCCGTCACACCGCGCCGCGGCTTCGGCATCGCCGCCGTGATCGCCGTCCTGACCATCTCCTACGGCGCCGTCTCCGTCGTCCAGGGCATCGCCTACGCGCAGAACAGCACCGGAGCGATCGCCTGGCTGGGCCTGTTCTCGCCGACCACGCTGATCGACGGGGTGCAGTCCGCGTTCCTCGGCGCCCCGTCCGCCTTCCCCGGCGGCGACGGACCCTCCCACGCCCAGGGAGCGATCTACGTCCTCGTCACCCTCGGCCTGATCGCAGCGAGCTACGGGCTGCTGAACCGCCGCTACAAGAAGGTGGGACTGTGACCACACTCAGCCTCGACCACGTCTCCCGCTGGTTCGGCAACGTGGTCGCCGTCAACGACGTCACCATGACCATCGGTCCCGGCGTCACCGGCCTGCTCGGCCCCAACGGCGCCGGGAAGTCCACCCTGATCAACATGATGGGCGGCTTCCTCGCCCCCTCCACCGGCACCGTCACCCTCGACGGGCAGGCCGTGTGGCGCAACGAGCGGATCTACCGGCACATCGGCATCGTCCCCGAGCGCGAGGCGATGTACGACTTCCTCACCGGCCGCGAGTTCGTCGTCGCCAACGCCGAACTGCACGGCCTCGGCGACAAGGAGGCCCAGCGGGCCCTCGCCACCGTCGAGATGGAGTACGCGCAGGACCGCAGGATCGCCACGTACTCCAAGGGCATGCGGCAGCGCGTGAAGATGGCCAGCGCCCTCGTCCACGACCCCTCGCTGCTGCTGCTCGACGAGCCGTTCAACGGCATGGACCCGCGCCAGCGCATGCAGCTGATGGAACTGCTGCGACGCATGGGCGACGAGGGCCGCACCGTGCTGTTCTCCTCACACATCCTCGAGGAGGTCGAGCAGCTCGCCCGGCACATCGAGGTGATCGTCGCCGGACGCCACGCGGCCAGCGGCGACTTCCGCAAGATCCGCCGCCTGATGACCGACCGGCCGCACCGCTACCTCGTGCGCTCCAGCGACGACCGCGCCCTCGCGGCCGCGCTGATCTCCGACCCGTCCACCTCCGGCATCGAGGTCGACCACGCCGAGGGCGCGCTGCGCATCCAGGCCGTCGACTTCGCCCGGTTCACGGCCCTGCTGCCGCGCGTCGCCCAGGCGAACGGCATCCGGCTGCTGACGGTCTCGCCGTCCGACGAGTCGCTCGAGTCCGTGTTCTCTTACCTGGTCGCGGCGTAGGAGGCCGAAGATGTACGACCCCACTGTCGCCCGGCTCACCTATCGGGCCCTGCTCGGCCGCCGCCGGGCCCTCATCCTCGGCGCGCTGCCGCTGCTGCTGATCGTGATCTCCGTCGCCGTGCGCGCCCTCACCGGCGCCGACGACCAGACCGCGTCCGACGTCCTCGGCGGGTTCGCGCTCGCCACGATGGTGCCGATCATCGGCGTCATCGCCGGCACCGGCGCGATCGGCCCCGAGATCGACGACGGCTCGGTCGTGTACCTGCTGTCCAAGCCGCTCAAGCGGCCCACCATCATCGTCACCAAGCTGATCGTCGCGATCGCCGTGACGATGGTCTTCTCCGCCGTGCCGACCCTCGTCGCGGGCCTGATCCTCAACGGCAACGGCCAGCAGATCGCCGTCGCCTACACGGTCGCCGCGCTGGTCTCCTCCATCGCCTACGCCGCCGTGTTCCTGCTGCTGGGCACGGTCTCCCGGCACGCGGTGGTCTTCGGCCTGGTCTACGCCCTGGTCTGGGAGGCGCTGTTCGGCTCCCTGGTGCCGGGCGCACGCACGCTCAGCATCCAGCAGTGGTCCCTGGCCGTGGCCCACAAGGTCGCCGGCGGTGACCTGGTGACCTCCGACGTCGGGCTGACGACGGCGACGGTCCTGCTGATCGCGGTCACCGTCCTGGCCACCTGGTACGCCGGGCAGAAGCTGCGGGCGCTGACACTGGCGGGCGAGGAGTAGGCACAGCCGGCCTTGACGGGGGCTTCACGCCCGCGCGGGCACACTGGGCGAAACGGAAAACGAGGAGCGGGCGGAAGAAGGACGGGAGGACGGGCATGGCAGACGACTGGGACGACCTCGTGCTGAACGAGGACTTCATACGGTCCGCCGAGACCTCCGAGCCGTCCGCCCGCGCCCGTATGCTCGCCGCCCGCTGGCGCCGTGAGGCGCCCGAGCCGCAGCCGTGGCGCTCGGACGAGCCGCCCGCGGGCTGGTTCTTCAGCAAGGTCCGCCGGCGCAGGTGGCGCCGCCGGTAGCGCGCGGGATTAATCGGTGGCGCCCAAGTCGCCGTACCGGCACAGTGGTTGCTGTCCCCACCGCCGGGCGATTGCGTCCGGCGCCGCCGGCTGGGAGAGGAGCGGGGCGATGTCCATGCACGGCAGTACGTCCAGCTCCCGACAGGGCAGCCCGCGGCGGACCACGGTGTAGTTACGCCACCGTCGGGCCCCGCCGCACGGGGAGCTGCCCGGGGCGGCCGCTTCGAGCACGCGATGTCGCTCTCGCGTGGGCCGCCCACCCGGAGGATTGGCCGAGTGGTAAGGCACCGGTTTGCTAAACCGTGGTCGGGTCGGAAGGCCCGCGCACGTTCGATCCGTGCATCCTCCGCGAGACGTTGCCACTGGGGCTGGGGTGGCTGGGCACCGTTGTTCGTGCCGGTGTGTTGTCGGGTGCGGGTGCGTCGATGGCTGGTCGCGCAATTCCCCGCGCCCCCAGGGAAGTGCAGTTCCGTCGGCGGCAAAGCGCCCACGTCTCAGAGGGCAGCAAGTGCAACGTCCCAGGGGCGCGGGGAACTGCGCGACCAGCCCGCCACCACCCGCACCCGGCGACGGAATCAGCCCCCGGGACGGAGTCCGCCCCCGGCGACGGAATCCGCACCCCCGACGGCGCGACCCCCGCTACGGCAGCAACCGCTCCAGGACCACCGCGATGCCGTCCTCCTCGTTGGAGGTCGTCACCTCGTCGGCGACCGCCTTGAGTTCCTCATGCGCGTTGGCCATGGCCACACCCCGCGCCGCCCAGGCGAACATCGGCACGTCGTTCGGCATGTCGCCGAAGGCGATCGTGTCGGCCGCCTTCAGCTTCAGCCGGCGTGCCGCCAGCGACAGCCCCGTCGCCTTGGACAGACCGAGCGGCAGCAGCTCGACGATGCCCGCACCGGCCATGGCGACGCCGACGAAGCCGCCCGCCGCACGCCGGGCCGCCTCGGCCAGCTCGTCGTCCGACAGTTCGGGATGCTGGATGTAGATCTTGTTCAGCGGGGCGCTCCACAGATCGGACGCGTCCGCGAACGGCGTCGCGGGCAGCGAACCCGTGAGCGCGTACCCCGGGCCGACCAGCACCTCGCCGTCCAGGCCGTCACGGCTGGCCGCCAGATAGAGCGGCCCGATCTCCGCCTCGATCTTCGCCAGGGCCACCCCGGCCAGCTGCCGGTCCAGGGTGACCGTGGTCAGCAGGCGGTGCTCCCCGGCGTCGTACACCTGCGCGCCCTGGCCGCACACCGCGAGGCCGCGGTAGCCGAGGTCGTCGAGGATGTGCCGGGTCCAGGGGACCGCGCGGCCGGTGACGACGATGTGGGCCGCGCCCGCCGCGGTGGCCGCGGCGAGCGCGTCACGGGTGCGCTGCGAGATCGACTCGTCGGAGCGCAGCAGCGTTCCGTCGAGGTCGGTGGCGACGAGCCCGTAGGGGAAACTCACTTGGCCACCGGCTCCAGGACCTCCCGGCCGCCCAGGTACGGGCGCAGCACCTCCGGCACCCGGACGGAGCCGTCGGCCAGCTGGTGGTTCTCCAGGATCGCCACGATCGTGCGCGGTACGGCGCACAGCGTGCCGTTGAGCGTGGCCAGCGGGCGGACCTTCTTGTCCTCGCGGACGCGGATGGACAGCCGGCGGGACTGGAACTCGGTGCAGTCCGAGGTGGAGGTCAGCTCGCGGTACTTGCCCTGGGTCGGGATCCACGCCTCGCAGTCGAACTTGCGGGAGGCCGAGGCGCCGAGGTCGGCGGAGGCGACGTCGATCACGCGGAAGGGCAGCTCGAGCGAGGTCAGCCACTGCTTCTCCCACTCCAGCAGGCGCTGGTGCTCGGCCTGCGAGTCCTCGGGGAGGACGTAGGAGAACATCTCGACCTTGTCGAACTGGTGCACGCGGAAGATGCCGCGGGTGTCCTTGCCGTGCGAGCCGGCCTCGCGGCGGAAGCACGGCGAGAAGCCGGCGTAGCGCAGCGGCAGCTGGTCGGCGTCGATGATCTCGTCCATGTGGTACGCCGCCAGCGGCACCTCGGACGTGCCGACCAGGTACAGGTCGTCCTTGTCGAGGTGGTAGACGTCCTGCGCGGCCTGCCCGAGGAAGCCGGTGCCGGCCATGGACTGCGGGCGCACCAGCGCCGGGGTGAGCATCGGCGTGAAGCCGGCGGCGGTGGCCTGGGCCAGCGCGGCGTTCACCAGGGCCAGCTCCAGCAGAGCGCCGACACCGGTGAGGAAGTAGAAGCGGGAGCCGGAGACCTTGGCGCCGCGCTCGGTGTCGATGGCGCCGAGGATCTGGCCGAGCTCCAGGTGGTCCTTGGGTGCGAAGCCCTCGGCACCGAAGTCGCGGATCACGCCGTGCGTCTCGAGGGTGACGAAGTCCTCCTCGCCGCCCACGGGAACCTCGGGGTGGACGAGGTTGCCGAGCCGGAGCAGCAGCTCCTGGGTCTCGGTGTCGGCGGAGTCGCGCTCGGCCTCGGCGGCCTTGACGTCGGCCTTGAGCTGTTCGGCCCGCTTGAGCAGGTCGGCCTTCTCGTCGGCGGTGGCCTTGGGGATCAGCTTGCCGAGCGACTTCTGCTCGTTGCGCAGCTCGTCGAAGCGGACGCCGGAGGACCTGCGCCGCTCGTCGGCAGACAGGAGAGCGTCGACGAGCGCGACGTCCTCTCCACGGGCGCGCTGGGAGGCGCGCACACGGTCGGGGTCCTCACGAAGCAGGCGAAGGTCAATCACGCGGTCAAGGCTACCGGTGCCGGGTGACGGCTCACGACTCACTATTCGCAAGGCGCGCCGAATAGTTCCTTACCGTGCGTTATGGGCGAATTGCGCAATGTGTCCGGCGGGTGCTCGGCGGGCCCGATTCGCTTGCGTGCGGCGGCACTTGGAGCCCGTCCCGTCCACAGGGATCCACAACCCGGGGAAAGTTATCCACAGGGTGTGAGAAAGATCTGTGGACTTCGGAATTGATCACTCCGTGACGGTAAGCGGACCTGAGGATTCCCGGCCTGCAGGTCATTTAGCCGCACTTTCGAGTGGAAAGTGTTCGCTCCAAAGGATTGTTCAAAGGAAACAGGTGGACGAAGTGTGACCCGTGCGCCTGTGGGCGCACTTGGGTCCTGTAGGCCGATTTGTCGACTGAGTGGGGCTTGTCTGTCGACTTGTCCCCAGGTCGAGAAGCCCACCTGTGGATAACTTCTGTGGATAACGAAGATATGCAGGTAGGACCGGCCTGTGCCCTTGGGAAGGGTCGATCCCGCAGGCCCGCGCGTCCCTCAGAACCGCCCGTCCTGGCAGCGCGCCACCCAGTCCGCCGCCGCGACGAACTCCTCGTCCGACGTCCCGAGCAATGGCGGCCGCACGTCCTCGGGGCCGGCCTCGGCCCGCGGGTAGGAGCCGAGGAAACGCACCTGCAGACAGATCCGCTTCAGTCCCATCAGGGCCTCCGCCATCCGCCGGTCGGAGATGTGGCCCTCGGCGTCGATGCAGAAGCAGTAGTTCCCGATGCCGGCGCCGGTCGGCCGGGACTGGAGCAGCATCAGGTTGATGCCCCGGGTGGCGAACTCGCCGAGCAGATCGCGCAGCCCTCCGGGGTGGTCGTCGCGCTGCCACAGCACGACGGAGGTCTTGTCGGCGCCACTCGGAGCGGCGGGCCGGGCAGGGCGTCCCACCAGCACGAACCGCGTCTGCGCGGTCTCCGGGAAGTCGTGGATGCCGGTCTCCAGCGCTTCGAGGCCGTAGCGCGCGGCGGCGAACTCCCCGGCGAAGGCGGCGTCGTAGCGGCCCTCCTGGACCAGGCGGGCGGCGTCCGCGTTGGAGGCGGCCGACTCCCAGTCGGCGTCGGGCAGGTTCGCCCGCAGCCAGTTGCGCACCTGTGACTGGGCCGCCGGGTGGGCGGAGACCGTCTTGATGTCCGAGAGCTTGGTGCCCGGCCGGACCAGCAGCGCGAAGGTGATCGACAGCAGCACCTCGCGGTAGATCATCAGCGGGGCGCCCGCGACCAGCTCGTCCAGCGTCGTCGTGATGCCGCCCTCGACCGAGTTCTCGATCGGCACGAACGCTGCCTCGGCCTCACCGGCCCGCACCGCGTCCAGCGCGGACTGCACCGACACGTACGGGATCAGCTCCCGGGTGGCGGCTTCCGGGAGGGTGCGCAGGGCGACTTCGGTGAAGGTCCCCTCCGGGCCGAGATACGCATAGCTCGCTGGCATGCTCTCACCCTAATGGCCGCAGGACGCCCCGGCTCAGGCGTCTCACGCACGCCACTCGACCGAGTGGTTTGAACCCGGAAAACGGCGCTGCGGAGGCACCCCGTCCGGTATCCCGCTCACCCCTCCAGCAGCCGCTGTCCCACGTACTCCCCCTTCGCCGCGCCGCCCGGCACCGCGAAGAGCCCGCTGGTCTCGTGGCGGATGAACCGGGACAGCGCGTCCCCGCGGTCCAGCTTGCGCTGCACCGGTACGAAGCCGCGCAGCGGGTCGGCCTGCCAGCAGATGAACAGCAGCCCCGCGTCCGGCACCCCGTGCGCGTCGAAGCCGTCGTGGTACGAGAACGGCCGCCGCAGCATCGCCGCGCCGCCGTTGCGGTCGGGCCGCGTGATGCGCGCGTGCGCATTGATCGGGACGACGTACTCGCCGTTCGCGTCGGTCTTCTCCAGGTCCATCTCGGTGGTCTCGGTGCCGCCCGACAGCGGCGCCCCGTCGGACTTGCGCCGCCCGATCACCGCCTCCTGGTCGCGCACCGCCAGCTTCTCCCAGTCGTCGAGGAGCATGCGGATCCGGCGTACGACGGCATAGGAGCCGTTCGCCATCCAGGCGGGCTCCCCACCGGCCGGCACGAAGATCCGCCGGTCGAAGTCGGGGTCCGCCGGCTTCGGATTGCGGGTGCCGTCCACCTGGCCCATGAGGTTGCGGGCCGTCATGGGGTGGGCGGTGGCGCCCGGTGTGCGGTTGAAGCCGTTCATCTGCCAGCGCAGCCGGGCGGCCGAGCCGGCGTCCTTCTGGATCGCGCGCAGGGCGTGGAAGGCGACCAGGGCGTCGTCGGCCCCGATCTGCACCCACAGGTCGCCGTCGCTGCGGGCCTTGTCGAGCTGGTCGGAGGAGAAGGCGGGCAGCGGGTCCAGCGCGACGGGCCGCTGCTTGTCCAGCCCGGTCTTCCCGAAGAAGCTGTGCCCGAAGCCGAAGGTGACCGTCAGCGAGGACGGTCCGGCGTCCCGGGCCACGCCGGTGTCGTCGTGGGCCGCGGGCTCGCCCGCCATGAGCCGCTCCGCGGTCGCCGACCAGCGGCGCAGCAGGGCTGCGGCCTCCTTGCGGCCCGCACCCGGGACGAGGTCGAACGCGGCGAGGTGGCCGCGGGCCTGGAGACCCTCGGTGATACCGGGCTGATGTTTCCCGTGAAACATCGCGCGACCGTCCCCGAGCGAGGTGAGCGGCGTGGCCTGCGCCGGTGCGGCCGCGTAACCCGCCGCCGCACCGGCCGCGCCGAGCACGAGCCCGGTGGCACCGGCGGTGCCGAGCAGCCGGCGCCGTGAGACGCCCTGCGGCTGCGGATCCGGTAGCGCCGAGGCCATGGTGCCCTTGGTGGACCGGGTGCCCTTGGCGGACCGGGCGGGCGAGGGGGACTGGTCGGGCATGGTGCACTCAGCCGATCTGCGCGTTCTTGGAGACGGTCACCTGGTCGATGTCGGAGGTCCGTACGGTCACGGCGACCTTCCAGTCGCCGGCCATCGGGATCTGCACCCCGTCCGCCGACCAGTGTCCGGTGGTGATGTGGTCCGGGACGACGGGCAGCGGCCCGATGTTCCTGGCGGTGAGCGTGAAGGCGATCTTCAGCTCGGGCACGTCGTAGGCGCGGCCGTCGGGGCGGGTGACGTAGACGTGCATCTCGTTGGCACCGGCGCGGGCGGGGTCGAGGTCGATGCTGACGACGCCCTTGCCGTCCTTGCCGCCGGTGTCGAACGGGATGTCCAGCGTGACCGCGCCCGACCCGGCGACCGCCGAGGACGAAGAGGACGAAGCGGAGGAAGAGGTGGCAGCCTTGGCGGCCTCCTCGGTGCGGCCCGGCTCGGTGGACGTGAGCACGGTGGTCACCGCGAGCAGCACCACGGCGACACCGGCCTCGGCGAGGACGGAGCGGCGCAGTCCGAACCGGTCCGGATCGGCGTCGCGCTGCTGCTTGCGGCGGGCGGCCTCCATGGCGGCCTGCTGCCGGGCGAGCTGCGCGGCGCGCGGGGAGTCGGCGGCGGGAGCGGTGACGCGTTCCTTCTTCTTGCTCTGCCTGACGACCGGGTCGCTCAGCCGGGCCGTCCACCGCCGGGAGACCGACGCGAGCCCGACGAGCACCGCCACGAGCCCGATCTTGACGAGCAGCAGCTGTCCATAGCGGGTGTCGGTGAAGGCCGACCAGGAGCCGAGCTGCCGCCAGGACTGGTAGACGCCCGTGGCCACGAGGGCGAGGACGCTGCCGAAGGCGACGGTGGAGAAGCGGCGCACGGCGGCGGCCTCGACGGGGGTGTCGGCCGGCGCGAAGTACAGGGAGACGAGCAGTGCGGTCAGCCCGCCGAGCCAGGCGGCGACGGCGAGCAGGTGGACGACGTCGACCGGCATGGCCAGACCCGCCTGGAGCCCCACGGAGGCGTGCTCGGCCATCGCCCAGCTCGCCGCGAGACCCGCCGCGACGACGGTGCCGCCGATCGCCAGACCGAAGGTCAGATCCCGCTTCTCCTCCTCGTCCCCTGAGTCGTGCTGTCGGCGCGAAGCGCCGTCACTGAGGGTGGTGGTGGGCGACGGGCGGGCGTACGCGCCGAAGAGGACCGCGATGAACAGCGCCGCCGCCGCGAGCAGCAGCAGCCGGGAGACCAGCGCCGCACCGGACTTGGTCTGCAGCACCTGACCGAGCAGGTCCAGGTCGACGATGTCGGCCGCCTTGCCGGAGGTGGTGTACGCGCCGCGCAGGAGCAGCAGGGCCAGGGTGGCCCCCGTCAGGGCGACCCAGCCGGAGACCACGAGCCGCTGCACGGCCCGCACCCCGGTGCCGCGCCGCCAGCAGGCCAGCACGAACGCGGCGCCGCCGGTCAGCACGATGAAACCGGCGTACGACACATACCGGCCGAGCCCGTACAGCGCGCCGACCACGCCGCCCCCGGCCCCCTGCCCGCCGACGGAGACAGAGGTCTTGGAGGGGGCGCCGATGGAGAAGGTGTAGGCGCCGGAGACGGGATGGCTGTCCGCGGAGACGACCTGGTAGGTGACGGTGTACGTGCCGTCGGGCAGCCCGCTGTGCAGGGCCACGGCGTAGGTGGTGCCGCTGACCTCGGACGGCTTGCCGTCGTCGACGCGCTTGCCCTTGGGGTCGAGGACGCGCAGCGCGTCGTCGTTCAGGGCGACCTTCTCGGAGAAGGTCAGCGAGACCCGTGCGGGCGCCTGCCTGACCACCGCCCCCTGCTGGGGGTCGCTGCCGGTCAGCGCGGCGTGCGCGGAGGCCGGCGCGGCACCGGCGAGCAGCGCGCCGAGCGCGGCCACGAACAGCAGCACCAGGGTCCGGACGCGGGGGGCGATGGTCGGGGTCACGGTGGCTCCCTCAGTGTCCGGTCGCGGGGTTGTACGTCGGGGCCTTCACCGGCATCCGGACCTGGACGGTGCCGGAGTGGGCGAAGTGCAGTGCGACGGTCACGTTCTCGCCCTGCTTCGGCTTGCGCTTCAGCTGGTCGAACATCAGATGGTTGCCGCCGCTGGCGAACACCACCCGGCCGTGCGCCGGGACGGGGAGGGCGGCGACCTCGCGCATCGCTCCGCCCGCCGTCTCGTGGACGGTGACGCTGCCGGCTATGTCGCTGGTGACGGACGTCAGTTCGTCCTTCGCCCCGCCGTTGTTGGCGATGGTCAGGAAGCCGGCCGCCATGTCCGAGACGGGCTGGGGCATGTAGGCGGAGCTGACGGACAGCACGGCCTTCCCGGGCCCGGCGTCCGAACCGGAGCCCGCCCCGGAGCCGGAGCCCGAGCCGGAGGAGCCGCAGCCGGTCAGGAGCAGGGCGCCGGTCAGGGCGGCGGCACCGGCGGCGCAGGCCCTCACGGGTTCTCCCCCTTGATGATCTTGGGGAGGTCCTTGGTGTAGTCGTCGACGGTGGTGTCCTCGCCGTAGTACAGGTAACCGCGGTCGGTCTTCGGGGAGAAGGCGAAGACCTGCGTGCCGTGCACGGAGACGAGCTTGCCGTTCTTGTCCTTCTTCGTCGGCTCGATGGAGATGCCGAGGGTGCGGGCGCCCGCCTGGACGGTGGCGAAGTTCCCGGTCAGCCCGACGAACTGGCTGTCGATGCCGTTCAGCCACTTGCCCAGCTCGGCCGGGGTGTCACGGCCGGGGTCGGTGGTGACGAACACGACCCGTAGCTTGTCCTGTTCGGCCTTGGGCAGCTGCTTCTTGGCGACGGCGATGTTGCTCATCGTCAGCGGGCACACGTCCGGGCAGTGGGTGTAGCCGAAGTAGATCAGCGTCGGCCGGCCCGCGGTCTCCTTGCGGAGGTCGTAGGTCTTGCCGTGGGTGTCGGTCAGGACCAGGTCCGGCTTCTCGAACGGCTGGTCGAGGACGGTGCCGGCCTTGCCCGAGCCGGACTCCTCGGAGACGACGGAGACGGGCCCGGCGTTGTCGTCACCACCGCCGCCGCAGGCGGTCAGGGTCAGTACGGCGGCGGCGAGCAGGCCGGCCGCCGCGAAGGTCTTGGTGCGCATGGAGAGGGATCCCAAAAGGTCGATCACCGGGCGTGTGCGGGGGCCACGGATGCGGCCCCCGCACACGCCACGGACGGGCGGAGGTCAGGCGGCGGTGCGCCGGCGGCCGGCGAACACGCCGTACGCCACACCCGCCGCGCCGACGACGATGCCCGCGATGCCGAGCACGCGGGCGGTGGTGTCGGTGTCGGAGCCGCCGGACGCCTTGGTCCCGGCGGCGGTCTTCTCGGCGCCCCCGGCACTGTCGTCGGAGGCGTCGGAGGCACCGGACGCGCCGTGCTCGTCGTCCGAGGCGGCGGTGAGCTTCAGGACCGGGGCGGGGTTCTCGGGTTCGGCCTGGCCGTCCTGCTGGATCTCGATCCAGCGGACGACCTCGTTGTTGGAGTACGTCTGGAGCGCCTTGAAGACGAGCTTGTCGGTGTCCTCGGGCAGCTGGCCGACGGAGAGCGGGAACTTCTGGAAGTAGCCCGGCTTGATGCCTTCGCCCTCGGCGGTCCAGGTCACCTTGGAGACCGCCTCGGTGATCTTCTCGCCGTGCATCGTGAGCGGCTTGGCCAGCTTCGCCTTGGTGACGTCGATCTTCCAGCCCGGGATCGCCTGCGGGGCCACCGAGGCCAGCGGGTGGTCGGCGGGCAGGCTGACCTCGACCTTGGTGGTCGAGGCGTTGTCGCGCTCGTTGGGCACCTTGAAGTCGACGACGGCGTAACCGCCCTTGGCGGCGGCGCCCTCGGGCTGCACGGAGACGTGCGCGAAGGCGGGCGTCGACAGGACGGTCAGACCGGCCACGGCGAGAACGACGGGGACGGCTGCACGGGAAACCTTCATGGAAGGGTGCACTCCACTTCGAGTGAGTCCGGCGGTGCGAAGGACCGGCCGGTGAGGAAGAGGGATACGCACGCGCACGCGTGCGTGCTGCGCTGCACGACGGCGCCGTCCTCTCGTTCTCTCGTGGAGTGGCGGTCGCGTCGCGCTAGGCGGCGAGGGTGAGCGCGGTGGCGGGCGGGCCCCGCCGGATCACCGTGTGCTGGAGTGCGAGGGTGTGCGGGGCGGGCGGCGCGAACAGCGCGGTGCGCGCCGGGCGCGGCCCCGTGGCGGGCGCCGTCGGCAGCCCGGCGAGCAGGGCGCGCACCAGCGCGAGCGCCGCGCGCAGGGACCGGACGAGCGCCCCTTCCGCGACCTCGTGCGCCGACAGCGCGGCCAGTTCCATGATCCGCAGCAGGGCGGTGTCGCCGCGGCGCAGCAGCCAGCCCGCGGCGAGCGCCGCGAGGACGTGCCCGAGCAGCATCGGCAGCGACGGCAGCAGGGCGGCGGGGGAGCCGACGGCGGTGGACAGGGCGTCGGCCGGATGATGCGCCGGAGTGCCCTGGACACGCGCGGTCGCCAGGATCCGCTGGGCCTGGACGGGGCTGAGCGGAGCCGCCCCGGCCCCGCACACGAGCCGCGCCGCCTGCGCCACCAGGGAGGCGTCCGAGGCCGTGGAGGTGGTCCCGGCCGTGTGCTGGCCCAGCCCGAACAGCGTGTGCAGCACGGTCTGCCCGGCCCCGAGCAGGGCGGCGATGCCCCACAGGGAACGCTCCCGGCCGGCCAGCGCGGCCGCGACGAGGAACACCCCGAGGAAACCCGCGCCCAGCGTCCACAGCGGGACCGTGGCGCAGGATGCCAGCGCGTGCCCCCCGGCGGCCAGCACGACGCAGACCGCGGCGAACACCGCGGCCCGCAGAAGCCGGACGTCACGTCCGGCGCGCACCGAGCGCGAGTGGGGGGCAGTCATGGCGGGGCCATCATCGCACTGCTCTCACCGCCGCCATACGGCAGGTCCGCAAGATGCCGAATGCGCACTCGGGCCCCACATACACCGATTGCCGTCGTCCGCGCATCCCCCATATGGGCGGCATCACGTCAATTCCTGGCTTACATCCCGGCGCGGGCGGCAATACGTATCGGTATGTCGAGCCGCGGCCGGGAGGCTGGAGCATGAGCATCTGGTGGTCACTCCATCTGCGGCGCGAAGCCGCGAGCGTGCCCCTGGCCCGGCGCCTGCTGCTCGGCGCGATGGAGACGGCGGGCGTCGACCCCGACATCTCCTACGACCTGTCCGTCGCCCTGAGCGAGGCCTGCGCCAACGCCGTCGAGCACGGCGGGCACCGAGGCCCCGGCGACTGCGCGGAGGCCTACCGCGTCACCGCCTACCTCGACGGGGAGATGTGCCGCATCGAGGTCGCCGACGCCGGCCCGGGCTTCACCGCCGCCGGTCCGCCCCGCCGCGCGCACGACGACGCCGAGCACGGCCGGGGCCTCTTCCTCATCCGCGAACTCGCCGACCACGTCCACGTCGGCAACAAGCCCGGACGCGGCGGCGCGGTCGTGAGCTTCGACAAGATCCTCAAATGGCGCGAGGACGCGCCGCTGGTGGCCGTCTGACCCCGGCGGCGCGCCCTCGGCGAGCACCCGGTGCGTCAGCCCTTGAGCTGCGCCATCCAGGACTCCACCTCGTCCGAGCGGCGCGGCAGCGCGGCGGACAGGTTCCGGTTGCCGTCCTCGGTGACCAGGATGTCGTCCTCGATACGAACACCGATGCCGCGGTACTCCTCGGGCACCGTCAGGTCGTCGGCCTGGAAGTACAGGCCCGGCTCGACGGTGAGGACCATCCCCGGCTCCAGCGTGCCGTCGACATAGGTCTCGGTGCGGGCGGCGGCGCAGTCGTGGACGTCCATGCCGAGCATGTGACCGGTGCCGTGCAGGGTCCAGCGGCGCTGCAGACCGAGCTCCAGCACCCGCTCCACCGGGCCCTCCACCAGACCCCACTCGACGAGCTTCTCGGTGAGGACGCGCTGCGCGGCGTCGTGGAAGTCGCGGAACTTGGCGCCCGGCCCGACCGCCGCGATGCCGGCCTCCTGGGCCTCGTACACGGCGTCGTAGATCTTCTTCTGGATCTCGGAGAAGCGGCCGTCGACCGGCAGCGTGCGCGTGACGTCGGCGGTGTAGTACGTGTGCGTCTCGACGCCGGCGTCCAGCAGGAGCAGGTCGCCGGAGCGGACCGGGCCGTCGTTGCGCACCCAGTGCAGGGTGCAGGCGTGCGGGCCGGCCGCGGCGATGGTGCCGTAGCCGACGTCGTTGCCCTCGACGCGGGCGCGCAGGAAGAACGTGCCCTCGATGTAGCGCTCGCTGGTGGCCTCGGCCTTGTCCAGGACCTTCACGACGTCCTCGAAGCCGCGGACCGTCGAGTCGACGGCCTTCTGCAGCTCGCCGATCTCGAAGTCGTCCTTGACCAGCCGGGCCTCGGAGAGGAAGACGCGCAGCTCCTCGTCGCGCTCGGCGGTGACCTTGTCGGTCAGCGCCTCCTCGATGCCGGCGTCGTGACCGCGGACGACGCGGACCGGGCCGGTGGCCTCGCGCAGCGCGTCGGCCAGCTCACGGACGTCGGCGACCGGGATGCCGTACAGCTTCTCGGACTCGGTCAGGGAGTGGCGGCGGCCCACCCACAGCTCGCCCTGGCCGGAGAGCCAGAACTCGCCGTTCTCACGGTCGGAGCGCGGCAGCAGGTAGAGCGTCGCCTCGTGACCCCCGGCGCGGGGCTCCATGACCAGGACGCCGTCCTCGGTCTGGTTGCCGGTGAGGTAGGCGTACTCGACGGACGCCCGGAAGGGGTAGTCCGTGTCGTTGGAGCGGACCTTCAGGTTGCCCGCGGGGACGACGAGACGCTCGCCGGGGAAACGGGCGGACAGCTGCGCGCGGCGCGCGGCGGTCTCGGCGGCCTGGGCGATCGGCTGCAGGTCCTGCAGCTCGGTGTCGGCCCAGCCGGACTTCATGTTCTCCGCCAGCTCGTCGGAGACGCCCGGGTAGAGGCCGTTCTTCCGCTGCTTGATCGGCTCGTCGGTCTCCGGGCCCGCTGCGGTAGCAGCAATGTCGGGCTCAGTCGGAAGCTCCTCCGCCACGGTCATCCTCCTTGGGTACGGCACTGGACCGCCTCCATCGTACGGTCGTACGGAAGGGGGCCCAGGGCGCTATGACCCATTACACGAGGTGACCTGCCGGCCTGGCTCCGGGCGGCTACTCGAACCGCGCCGCCAGCAGGACCACGTCCTCCTCCGAATCGACCGCGTCCAGCCCGTCCGGCAGGACCGTGCGCAGCACGTGGTCCACGAGCGCGTCCGGATCGTCCCGCAGCGAGCGGGGCACCCCGGCGGCCGCCGCGTGCAGCCGCGCGAAGGCACGGTCGACCGGGTCGCCGGTACGGTGCAGCAGCCCGTCGGTGTAGAGCAGCACCGTCTCGCCGGGCTCGGCCTGCAGCTCCACACTGGGCGCCTCCCAGCAGGCGAGCATGCCGAGCGGCGCGGAGACGGACGTCTCGACGAACTCGGTGCGCCGCCGGCCGACCAGCAGCGGCGGGCAGTGCCCGGCCCCGGCGAGGGTGATCTTGCGCAGCGCGGGCTCGCAGTACGCGAACAGCGCGGTGGCCGAGCGGGCGGGCTCGGTGAGCCGCAGCAGCAGCTCCAGGTCGGACAGGACGGCGACCGGGTCCTCGCCCTCCATCACGGCGTACGCCCGCAGGGACGCCCGCAGCCGGCCCATCGCGGCGACGGCGCTCGGCCCGGAGCCGGTGACCGCGCCGACCGCGAGGCCCAGGGCGGCGTCCGGCAGCGGCAGCGCGTCGTACCAGTCGCCGCCGCCGCGCGGCCCGGTGCGGTGCCGGGCGGCGAGCTGGACACCGGCGACGCGGGGGAGCCGGGACGGCAGCAGTTCCTCGGCGATGGTCGCCACGCACGCGCGCGTGCGCTCCACCTCCAGCAGGCGGGCGAGGTGTTCGGCGGCGTAGCGGGCGTACAGGCCGATCAGATGGCGCTGGCGCTCGACCGGTTCGGCCGGCTCGTCATAGAGCCAGACGGCGGCGCCGAGGCGGCCGCCGGCCTCGGCGGACAGGGGGAGGGCGTAGCTGGCGGCGTATCCGAGGCGGGCGGCGACCTCGCGGTGGCGGGGGTCGAGACCGTCCCCGGCGAGCAGGTCGGGCTCGGTGATCTCGTGGTCCCCGCCGGGCAGTCCGTCGAGGATGCGGCCGAAGGAGGTGGCGCTGCGCGGCACGGTCTCGATGTGGCCGAGATCGGCGCGTCCGAGCCCCAGGCCGATGGTGGTGTCGGGGCCCTGCCGGTCGGCCGGTTCGAGGACGACCAGTCCGCGCCGGGCGCCGACCAGGGCGGCTCCGGCGCGCAGCAGTTCCTGCAGGGCGTCGTCCAGGGCCCGCGTGCGGGCCAGGCGCTCGGTGAGTTCGTGCAGGGTCGTCAGATCGGAGACCCAGCCGGCGAGCCGGTCCTGGAGCAGGGCGCCGGGGGCGTGCGGCGGCGGCACAGGGGCGGTGCCCGCCGGGGCGGGCGCGGGCGCGGCAGTGTGCGCGGGGGCTGGAACCGCTGCATCGATTCCAGCCACTTTCTGAGGATGAGGGGCGTTCATGGCAACCGGCTTTCCGACCGGTGCGTACTGCTGAAAAGCATCGCAAACCCCCATGTCTTCTGCGCCGCTAGCAGTGTCTCCACATGTACACGCACTCGTGAGGGGATGTCCAGCATTGTCCTGCTGGGATTCCTGGTGTCCGTGGTGTTCACGGGCTTTGCGGGGCTTCCGTCGGTAACCCCTTGCGTAATAGCGAAGTTGGCTGAAAACTGCCTCGGGTATCGGGTGATTGCGGTCGACTGGGCTTGCTCCACGGAGCGTCACAGCGGTCGTGATGGGTACGTACTCGGTATGGGCCGGGGTGGTGGGGGCCACCCGGAACCTGGTGTCCGGACCGGGCGTCTTAGCCACCGACGACCCAGCCCCATCCTCCCGTGGCGGAGGCGAAGCGAACAACGCGCAACGGCAAACGCCATACTTCGCCACCCCACGCCACGCCCATGCTTGTGCTGGACGCGGTATGGACGTCAGCGGTCGCACGAAAGCCGCCGAAGCTCGGCCCAGAGGGGTTCCCCGCGCGTCAGGCCGGGGTGTGATGCGCCAGCAGGTACGCACAGTGCAGAGATCGACACATGGTGTGACATGGTCCTCGGTGTTGCCAGGCGTGCAACGGAAAGGAACGAGCGCTCATGCGCGAGATCCCCGGAAGGCGACGCAGGCTCCTGTCCCGTCTGTCCCGGCGGAAGGACGAGGGGTCTGAGTTGATCGGCGCGGCCCTGACATTCGCCACCCAGTGGGGGTGGCCCGTGCTGCCCGGTGTGGCGGCCGACCCCGAGGGGCGCTCCCGCTGCGCCTGCCCCGACCCGGAGTGCACGGTGCCCGGGGCGCACCCCTTCGACCCCGGCCTGCTCGCCGCCACCACCGACGAGCGCATGGTGCGCTGGTGGTGGACCAACCGGCCGACCGCGCCGATCGTCCTCGCCACCGGCGGCCGTGCGCCCTGCGCGGTGAGCCTGCCCGCCCTGCCGGCCGCCCGCGCGCTCGCCGCACTCGACCGCGAGGGCATGCGCCTCGGTCCGGTGGTCGCCTCCGACACCCGCTGGTCGATCCTCGTGCGCCCCTACTCCCTGGAGCAGTTGGGCGAGCTGCTGTACGCCAAGGACTTCGTCCCCGGCTCGCTGCGCTTCCACGGCGAGGGCGGCTACATCGCGCTGCCGCCCTCCGGGACCGGCCGCGGCGCCGTCCGCTGGGAGCGCGCCCCGCTGCCCGGCTCGGCCGCCCCCTGGGTGCCGGACGTCGAGGCCGTGGTGGACGCGGTGGTCGACGCCCTCACTCGTACGGGTGTGAGCGCGCCCGAGTTGTAGGGGTGTCGGACGCGACCGGATCCGTGCGCCCGGTCGCTGTCGTTATCGTCCCTTTCATGAACCTCCGCCTTGCAGCCCTCGTGGGCGTCGTGGCGTGCGCGGTCGCCCTGCCGCTGGCCGTGGCGTCCGCGGGCGGCGTGGGCGACGCGGGCCACTCGGTCGTACGGTCACCGTCGTACGCCGGTGTCACCTACGACGACGAGAAAGCGACCGGCGCGCGTGCCTCCGCCGTCGCCTCCGGCACTGCCGACGCCTCCTCCCCCCGGGAGGGCTCCGCATCCGGTGCCGGCTCCTCCGCTCGCGGCGGCGCCGGTTCCGCGACGCGGCAGGCACCCCCCGCCACGCCCACCCGGTCCCCGCTCCTGCTGGGACTCGGCCTGGCCACCGCCGCCCGCTGCGGCCCCGAGGTCACCTCGCCCGACGGCATCGAGGCCCAGACCTGCGTGCTGACCCAGGGCGCCGAGACCTGGGCGCGCACCTACTACCGCAACACCACCGGCAGGGTGCTGGAGTCGGTGCTGAGCCTGATGGGGCCCGGCGGGCACGCGGTGCAACTGCGCTGCCCTGTGGGCGCCGAGGACGAGCCGGGGACCTGCGAGACGCCCCGGGAGCCGACCCGTGGCACTCCGGACGCCTACACGGCCGTCGCGGAGTTCGCGCGAGCGGGGGGCGGCGGGTCGCTGCTGCTGCGGACCGGTAGCAACTCGCCGCAGGAGTCAGGGAGTTGAAAAGCGACGCCGGAGGGTGCACGGCGTCGCGCATGGAAAGACCCGGTTGCTGGCGACGGGGGATGCACCAGCAACCGGGCTACTCAGACCGTAACAAGAGATCGGCCCCACGCAAATTCGATCTCGCGTTTCCCTGGGGTATTCGGACACTCGCCGACGGGCCGCGACCGGGCCAATCGGACATCCGTGAGGCCCTGCCGCCGCCCGTGCTGTGACGGGCGTCACCCCTGGTGGCGCGCAGAGGTCAACTGAGCGTGACCTGCCGGTTGGTCAGCCCACCACGGGCCCGGCGCTCCTGGGCGGTCAGCGGCTCCTGCACGGCCAGCGCCTCGGCCAGGCGCTCGGCGAACTCGGCGGCCGGCTTCTCCACGTCCGCCGCCGTGACCGACGACGGCAGGTCCCACACCGGCACGGTCAGACCGTGGGCGCGGAACGAACCCACCAGGCGCGTGCCCTCGCCGAGGCTGGAACCGCCCGCCGCGTGCAGCCGCGCCAGCGCGTCCAGAAGCCGCTCCTCCGGGTGCGGCATGACCCAGCGCAGGTGGTTCTTGTCCGGGGTCTCGCACCAGTACGCCGCGTCGACGCCGGACAGCCGCACGGTCGGGATCGCCGCGGCGTTCGCCCGCTCCAGGGAGGCGGCGACCTCCGGCGTGGCGTTCTCCGCGTCCGGCACCCAGAACTCGAAACCGCTGTGCACCACCGGCTCGAACGCGCCCTTCGCATCGAGCAGGTCCTGCAGCCGCGGCCCGTCGGCCGGGGCACGACGGCCCTGCACCGGCGAGCCCGGCTCCGCCTGAAGGGCGCGCAGCAGCGTGTCGGCCAGATCGCGGCTGATGTCACCGGACGCCGTGTCGTTCTGCAGGCCGAGCAGGACCGACCCGTCGTCGCGGCGCAGCGCGGGCCAGGCCATCGGCAGCACCGTGGCCAGCGTGACCGACGGGACACCCTCGGGCAGGGCGTCCTCCAGGGGCAGCTCGACCGTGGCCGCCGGGACGAGTTCGCGCAGCGCCACCCAGTCGCACTCGCCGGGCAGCCCCTCGAACGGGCGGTGCACCAGCTCGGTCACCGCCTGCGCCGCGGCCCGGCCGTGGCAGGCCTTGTAGCGCCGGCCGCTGCCGCAGGGGCAGGGCTCGCGGGCGCCGACAACCGGGATCTCTCCCTCGCTCAGCTGAGGGCGCGCGGCCTTCGTCTGGGGTCGCTTCTTGGCCATGGTGCGTGTCTCCCGGATACGGCTCGTCTGATACGGCGCGAGCCTAGCCGTTCACGCCATGACCGACGCCGACCTGTGGACAACGCGGCGCGGACAGGCTGTGGACAACGCGGCGCCGACGGGCTGTGGACAACACCGGTGCGGGATCGCCCGAAGGCAAGCGGGGCCCGGGGGTGCGACCGCCTGCACCCGGAGGGGCCGCGCGTCAGTCCAGGTCGTCGAAGGCGTCCGTGAAGTCGAGGTCGGCCATCGCCGCGACCGGCGGCGCGGCCACGCGCGTGGCGAAGTCCTCGCGGCGGCGCCCGGCGTCCGGGTCGTAGACGTCGTCGTGGACGACGACCCACACCGTGACCTCGCCGCGTACGCCGTCCCGTACGCCCCAGTCGTCGGCGAGCGCGGTGATGATGTTCAGGCCGCGACCGCCGTGCGCGGTCACCGAGGGCGTGGCCGGGGCCGGACGGGTCGGTCCGCCGCCGTCGGTCACCTCGACCAGCAGCCGGCCGCTCGGGTCCACCCGCCACGCGGCCCGCACGTCACCGTCTCCGGCGAGCGCGTCGCCCAGGGGCCGGCCGTGTTTGCACGCGTTGCTCAAGAGTTCCGAAAGGATCAGTACGGCATCGTCGATGACCGATTCGGCCACACCGCTGCTGCGCAACTGGTCACGCATCCGGTGCCGTGCGTTCCCCACGCCCGCAGGGCCATGGGGTACGGCCATGCTCGACGACGTGGGCACCTCCTGTGCCACCACCAACGCCACCCCCGAGACCTCCTTCGCCCCACGCCACGGTGTGTTTGCCCCATTGGCCTGTACCGGAAACCGGCCAATCATCGTCCATGGACGCATTCACCGCCGTCGAACACGGACCGAACGCGCCGGAGCACTCCCCGTAAGCAAGTGGCTGGATTTCTTCGGTGTGGCCGAGAGGTGAGGATGGGACAGCAAGCGCATGAGGGTCAAGAGGTCTGTGTCACTAGCTGTGGTGACTGTGACCAAGTCCGGGCCCGTGACCGGGACAGGCCGGTCAGCGCCCCAACTGATCCAGCACCGCGCGCGGGCGGTTGGTGATGATGGCGTCGACCCCGAGCCGGGCGCACAGCTCCACGTCCTCCGGCTCGTTCACCGTCCACACGTGCACCTGCCGGCCGGCCTGCTTCAGCCGCTCCACATACCCGGGATGACCGCGCACGATCCGGATCGACGGGCCCGCGATCCCCACCCCCGCCGGTAGCCGCCCGTCGCGCAACCGCGGTGAGACGAACTGCATCAGATACACCGTCGGCAGAGTCGGCGCGGCGGCACGCACGCGGTGCAGCGAACGCGCGGAGAAGCTCATGACGCGGACCCGCGACTCCTCGGGCGAGGCCGGCGCGTCCAGGCCGTACCGCTTGAGCAGGTGCAGCAGCCGCTCCTCGACCTGCCCGGCCCAGCGGGTCGGGTGCTTGGTCTCGATGGCCAGTTCGACCCGCCGCCCCGCGTCGGCCACGAGCTCCAGCAGCCGCTCCAGGGTCAGTACGGACGTCGCCTCGCGGTCCTCCGGCCGGAACTCCCAGTCCGGCTCCTCGTCCCGCCCGCGCCAGGCCTCGCGGTTCTTCCAGGAGCCGAAGTCCAGCGCGGCCAGGTCGGCGAGCTCCAGGGCGGAGACCGCGCCGCGGCCGTTGGACGTACGGTTGACGCGGCGGTCGTGCACGCACACGAGGTGCCCGTCGGCGGTCAGGCGGACATCGCACTCGAGGGCGTCCGCGCCGTCCTCGATGGCCTTGCGGTAGGCGGCGAGCGTGTGCTCCGGCGCGTCCTCGGAAGCCCCGCGGTGGGCGACGACTTGGATGGGGTGCGGTCGTGCGTGGGTCACCGCGTCATGGTGCCACCGCGTCGGGGTACGCGGGGCACCGCGGGCGCGGTGAAAGCACGGTAAGCGTATCGGTGATACACCCCTTTAGTCCGACAGGTCCTATATAAAGGGTGGTCAAAGGGTTGCCGGGAACCCACAGCCACCGCTTATGGCCCCCTGACGGCTCGTGGGAAAAGCTGACGGCATACAAATGCACATGCACAGCGGCCCGTGTGGGTCCAAAGCCCGTGACCTGTGACCCGTGACCGACAACGACAGCCGTGGATCGAGGAGAAGAGCTGTGAGCACCGAGAACGAGGGCACTGAGGTACCCCCGGCCCCGTCTGCACCTCCCGTGCCGGTGGAAACTCCTGCAGCCTCCGCCCACCCGCCCGCCCCGGCCCCTCAGGCCGACGCACCGGCCCACCCGGTCCCGGCGCGCCCGGACCAGCCGCCGACGAGCGCCGCGCCCACTGCGGAGCAGCCCTCGGCGCAGGCACCCCAGGAGCCCCCCGCGGCACCGGCGGCGGCCCCCGCCGGCGCCGCACCGCACCACCCCGGCACCCCGGACGCCGCTGCGGGCACCCCCGGATCCGCCCCGCAGGCCGGCTGGCCGCCGCCGCCCCCCGCCACCCCGGCGTACGCCGCCGGCGGCAGCGGCGGCGGTGACCCGACGGCCGGCCACGGCTGGGGCGCGCCGTACCCGCCGCAGCCGGCACCGAAGCCCAAGTCCGGCCGCGGCGGCCTGGTCGCCGCGATCCTGGTGGCCGCGCTGGTCGCCGGCGGCCTGGGCGGCGGCCTCGGCTACACGCTGGCCAAGGACAACGACAGCAATGGCTCCACCACGGTCTCCGCGGCCACCAGCGGCGGCGACGTCAAGCGCGACCCCGGCACGGTCGCGGGCGTGGCCGCCAAGGCGCTGCCCAGCACGGTCACAATCCAGGCCGAGTCCACCAACGGCGAGGGCGGCACCGGCACCGGCTTCGTCTTCGACACCCAGGGCCACATCGTCACCAACAACCACGTCGTCGCCGACGCCGTGAACGGCGGCAAGCTCACCGCGACCTTCCCGAACGGCAAGAAGTACGACGCCGAGGTGGTGGGCCACGCCCAGGGCTACGACGTCGCCGTCATCAAGCTCAAGAACGCGCCGTCGGACCTCAAGCCGCTGCCCCTCGGCAACTCCGACCAGGTCGCCGTCGGCGACGCGACGATCGCGATCGGCGCGCCCTTCGGCCTGTCCAACACGGTGACGACCGGCATCATCAGCGCGAAGAACCGCCCGGTGGCCTCCAGCGACGGCTCCGGCAGCCAGGCGTCGTACATGAGCGCCCTGCAGACGGACGCCTCGATCAACCCGGGCAACTCCGGAGGGCCGCTGCTGGACGCGGGCGGCAACGTCATCGGCATCAACTCCGCGATCCAGTCCACCGGCAGCGGCGGCCTCGGCGGCTCCGGCCAGTCCGGCTCGATCGGCCTGGGCTTCGCCATCCCGATCAACCAGGCGAAGTACGTCGCCCAGCAGCTGATCAAGACGGGCAAGCCGGTGTACGCCAAGATCGGCGCGTCGGTGTCGCTGGAGGAGTCCAGTGGCGGCGCGACGATCACCTCACAGGGCGCGGGCGGCGCCTCGTCGGTGGAGCCGGGCGGTCCCGCGGCCCAGGCCGGCCTGAAGGCGGGCGACGTGATCACCAAGCTGGACGACCGGGTGATCGACTCCGGGCCCACCCTGATCGGCGAGATCTGGACCCACAAGCCGGGCGACAAGGTGACGATCACCTACGAGCGCGACGGCAAGTCCCACACGGTCGAACTGACCCTGGGCTCCCGCGTCGGCGACAGCTGACCCGCCCACGGCCCCTGCCGACCGGTTAGTCTTGTCCCCGCGCCGCCCCACCGGGTGGCGCGGGGAGGCGTGCCCGAGCGGCCGAAGGGAACGGTCTTGAAAACCGTCGTGGCAGCGATGTCACCGTGGGTTCAAATCCCACCGCCTCCGCGTGACGAGCAGTGAGAACGGCCCCCGACCTCAGTAGTTGGTCGGGGGCCTTTCGTTTGCCCGCGGCCGCGGCCGCGGCCGGGGCCGGACGCCGTCCCGCGCACGGGGGGCCCTCACGGTGCATGGCCTGTCAGGCGGGCTGCTGAGGCGATTGTGGCTCGTGCTTCGCGTTCGGTCAGGCCTGTGGTGCGGGCCGCCGTGAGGAGGGGGGTCAGGAGGGTGGGGGCGAGGCCGTTCTCGTAGGCGCGGCAGGCGGCCCAGAACAGGCGGGTGTTGCGCTGGCCCTCGTGTGCGGCGAGGACGAAGTGGATCAGGCCCTGGCCGTGCGCGTTCGCCGGCCGGTGGGGCGGGTGGCCGTCGCGCGGGGGCGGCAGCAGCAGGCGGAGCAGTGAGGGCGGGCAGGGTGCCGGTGCCAGGTGGGCGCTGCCGGGGGCGACGGCGTAGGCGCCGTGGTCGGTGCGGGAGCCGGGGCCGACCAGGTAGCCGCCGGCGCCGCGGATGTCGATGCCGGGGGCGAGGCGGCTCGCGGAGTTGGGGACGGCGGTGTCCGGGGGGCCGGTGAGCCAGAGGTGGCGGCCGCCGGAGGGGGTCAGGACGACGACCGTGGGCGGGATCGTGAACAGATGGCGCAGGGCCAGTTCGCGCAGGGCGGTGGTGGAGTCCGTGCCGGTCTTGGTGTCGAGGTCGATGCCGATCAGGTGGTGCGGGGGCAGTCCGCAGGCGATGCCGTAACCCGTGGCCCAGGGTGCGGCGGCGAACAGGGCGCGGATGCGGGCGGGGCCGGTGGAGGCGTCGTGGACGCCGTGGCCGAAGCGGCCGCACTCGCCGTGGCAGGGCGGGGTGCCCGCGGGGTCCTCGCGGTGGGGGGAGCGCAGGGCCGGGAGTTTCGTCCGGGACAGGGGGATGACGGGCAGGCCGCGCTCGGCGGCTGACAGCGCGTGGGCGAGGGCCAGCGTCCTGGCCTGCCGGTCGGTGGGGGCCATGGATTCATTTTCGTACGCCTGTTCGAAGATGGGAAGAGGGGACCTGCTCGCCGGGCCGGCGACACGCCGTGGGTCGGCGGAATGGCCGGAAAGGTGAGGGAACGGTTCACCTCTTGTGGGGCTTGGGGTGGATCGGCCCGCGGTGTCCGACCTGCGTATGAAGGGGTCATGAACGGTGATGTCAGGGGTTTATCGACTTGTCATCACGCTTGAGGGCGAATCGTGGCTTCCGGGCTGGTTCGCCGGGGATTCGGTGGGCAACTCTGGTCTCGCGACGTCGTGCACAACCCCCGGGGCGGACGGCCAACTGCCCCGGAATCAGCCGTACTTGACGCGTGACCGGCCGTCCGGCCGGTGCGTGGGTCCCGATGGAGGAACACACATGGCAAGCATCCGTACCGCCCGCGTTCTCGCCGCTGTCTCCGCCCTCCCGCTGGCCGCCGCCCTCTTCGCCGGCGTCGCGACGGCCGACAACGGCGCCATCGCGGACGACGGATCGAGCGCGGCCGTCACCAACGCCGTCCAGGGCATCGTGGGCAGCGGCGTCGGCGGCCACAACACCGGCAACTCCTCGACCACACAGCAGCAGGCGATCGGCTCCGGCGCCTCCAACCAGAGCAACACGGCCCAGGTGAACGGCTCCGCGTTCACCGCGGTCAACCAGGGCAACGAGAACGTCGCCGTCAGCTTCTCCCCGCTGTGGTGGTGAGCTGAGGGGGCCGGCGCGTCAGCCGCCGGCCCCCTCGGGTGCCCGTTCGAGGTGTGCTCCGGGGTGGTTCACAAGGCCTGCGCGGCGGTGCTCACGCACCGCCGCGCAGGCGTGTGCGCGGGCGGCCTCGGGGTTCGTCCCGCAGGGGACGTCCACCCCTGGGTCCACCTCTGGGAGGTGGGGTGAGCCCCACCCCTACAACCTGAGGGGGACGGCGCTTCGGGACCTGCGGGCGATCCGCGGCCACGCCGTCCGCTCCTAGCGTGGAGACATGACCACACCCGTCTGCACCAGCGCTTCGACGGCCGCGGCGTGGGCGCCGCCGTACCCGTCCTTCTCGGCGTACGTCCGGGCCCGCCAGTCGGCGCTGCTGCGTACCGCCCGCTCGCTCACCGCCAACCCGAGCGACGCGGAGGACCTGCTGCAGACCGCGCTCACCAAGACGTACGTCGCCTGGGAGCGCATCGAGGACCATCGGGCGCTGGACGGCTATGTGCGCCGGGCGCTGGTGAACACCCGCACCTCGCAGTGGCGCAAGCGCAAGGTCGACGAGTTCGCGACGGACGAGCTGCCCGAGCCCGAGGGCGTCCCCGGCGACGACGACCCGGCCGAGCGGCAGGCGCTGCACGACGCGATGTGGCGGGCGATCATGAAGCTTCCGGCGCGGCAGCGGGCGATGGTGGTCCTGCGGTACTACGAGGATCTCAGCGAGGCCCAGACGGCGGAGGTGCTCGGCGTGTCGGTCGGGACGGTGAAGTCGGCGGTGTCGCGGGCGCTCGGCAAGCTCCGGGAGGACCCGGAGCTGATTCCGGCGCGCTGAGCCGCCCGGAGTCGTCGCCCGCACGGAGCACCGTGACCTACGGCGCAGTGATCGATCACCGCTCCCTAGTGACATACCGCGCGGTATGTGCGCAGAATCAGCGCAACCGTTACCACCGCGTAGGCGACGTCGCCCGGGAGGACGCCGTGCAGAGCACGATGCAGGACGTACCGCTGCTGATCTCGAGGATCCTGACCCACGGGTCGACGGTCCACGGCACCTCGCAGGTGATCACCTGGACGGGCGAGGGGGCACCGCAGCGCCGCTCCTACGCCGAGATCGGCGCCCGCGCCGCCCAGCTGGCCCACGCCCTGCGCGAGGACCTGGGGGTACGCGACGACGACAGGGTCGCGACTCTCATGTGGAACAACGCCGAACACGTGGAGGCGTACTTCGCCATCCCCTCCATGGGCGCGGTCCTGCACACGCTCAACCTGCGCCTGCCCGCCGAGCAGCTGACCTGGATCGTCGCCCACGCCGCCGACAAGGTCGTCGTGGTCAACGGTTCCCTGCTGCCGCTGCTGGCCCCGCTGCTGCCGCACCTGAAGACCCTCGAGCACATCGTGGTCACCGGCCCGGGCGACCGCACGCTGCTCGCGGACGCCGCGCCGCAGGTCCACGAGTACGAGGAGCTGCTCGCCGGGAAGCCGACGGCGTACGACTGGCCCGAGCTGGACGAGCGGCAGGCCGCCGCCATGTGCTACACCTCCGGCACCACCGGCGACCCCAAGGGCGTGGTCTACAGCCACCGTTCGATCTACCTGCACTCCATGCAGGTCAACATGGCCCAGTCCATGGGCCTGACCGACCAGGACACCTCCCTGGTCGTGGTGCCCCAGTTCCATGTGAACGCCTGGGGCCTGCCGCACGCCACCTTCATGACCGGCGTCAACCTGCTGATGCCCGACCGGTTCCTGCAGCCGGCTCCGCTCGCCGAGATGATCGAGAGCGTGAAGCCGACCCACGCGGCCGCCGTCCCGACCATCTGGCAGGGCCTCCTCGCCGAACTGCACGCCCGGCCGCGTGACGTGTCGTCCCTGCACCAGGTCACCATCGGCGGCTCGGCCTGCCCGCCCTCCCTCATGGAGGCGTTCGACCAGCTCGGCATGCGGGTGTGTCACGCCTGGGGCATGACGGAGACCTCGCCGCTCGGCACGGTGGCCCGTCCCCCGGCCCACGCGGTCGGCACCGACGAGGAGTTCGGCTACCGGCTCACCCAGGGCCGTTTCCCCGCCTCCGTCGAGGCCCGCCTCACCGGCCCCGGCGGGGAGCGCCTGCCCTGGGACGGCGAGTCGGCGGGCGAGCTGGAGGTGCGCGGCCCGTGGATCGCGGGGGCGTACTACAACGGCCCCGACGCCGAGGCGCTGCGCCCCGCCGACAAGTTCAGCGAGGACGGCTGGCTGAAGACCGGTGACGTCGGCACCATCTCCCCCGACGGCTTCCTCACCTTGACCGACCGCGCCAAGGACGTCATCAAGTCCGGCGGCGAGTGGATCTCCTCGGTCGAGCTGGAGAACGCGCTGATGTCCCACCCGGACGTCGCCGAGGCCGCCGTCGTCGCCGTCCCCGACGACAAGTGGGGGGAGCGCCCGCTGGCCACGGTCGTCCTGAAGGAGGGCGCGACGGCCGACTTCGAGTCGCTGCGCGCCTTCCTCGCCGAGGAGGGCCACATCGCCAAGTGGCAGCTCCCGGAGCGCTGGACCATCGTCGAGACGGTCCCGAAGACGAGCGTCGGCAAGTTCGACAAGAAGGTGCTCCGCAGGAAGTACGCGGAGGGCGAGCTGGACGTCACCCGGCTCTGAACACCGGCGGCTTCACGGCGGACGGGCGCGTCACCGTCGTACGACGATGGCGCGCCCGTCCGCTCGGGCGTCCGGCGGCGGGAGCCCCACCGCCGGCGAGGACCTCACCGGCGTACCGCCGTGGCGCCCCAGCCGACCGCCAGCCAGGCCGCCGCCACCGCGCACACCCCGCCCCAGCCGAAGTGGCCGAAGGCCGGGCCCGCCAGGGCCGAGGCGAGCGCGCCGCCGGCGAAGCCGCTGACCACGTAGGCGGTGTTGGCGGCGGCCGGGGTGGATGTGGTGGTCAGCGCCAGCGTCTGGTTGGCGACGTGGGAGGCGACCAGGGCCGCGTGGATGGCGATCGCGGCCGCGAAGAGCGCGGCGACGACATGCCCGCCGAGCCAGAAGAGCGGCACCGACACCGCCGCGCCCAGGTACGCCGTACGGACGACCTTCGCCGCGCCGAACCGGTCGACCAGGCCGCCGGCCAGCGGCGCGACGACACTGGCCGCGAGCCCGAAGAGGCCGAACAGCCCGGCCGTCGCGGTCGACAGGCCGTAGACCGGACCGGTCAGCAGCAGCGCGAGCGACGTCCACAGGGCGCTCCACGCCCCGAACATCCCCGCCTGCCGCACGCACGCCCGCCACAGGTCCGGCGAGCGGCGCACCAGCCCCGGCAGCGCGGCGATCCCGGCGAGGAAGCCGGCGCCGCCCTTGCGGGTCGACGGCAGGACGACCGCGGTCGCGAGGCCCAGGGTGAGCGTGAGGACGCCCGAGCCCGCGAACACCCAGCGCCAGCCGAACGCCTGCCCGGCCAGGCCGCCGACCACGCGGGCGGCGACGATGCCCGTGAACAGACCCGCGATGACGGCGGCCACATGGAACGCGCGGCGGTCGGCGGGCGCCCGCTCGGCGACCAGCGGCACCAGGAGCTGCGGGATGACGGTCGCCGCTGAGGCGACGAACACCGCGGCCGCGAGCGCCCCGGTGCCGGGCGCGGCGGCACCGGCGGCCAGCGCGAGGGCGGTGAGGACGGTGAGGACGGTGACCAGCCGGCGGCGGTTGGCGGTGTCGCCGAGCGGGGCGAAGAACAGCAGGCCGACGGCGTAGCCGAGCTGGGCGACGGAGGCGACCCAGGCGATCGCCGGCGGCGTGGAGCCGAAGTCGCGGGCGATCAGCGGGAGCAGGGGCGCGGCGAGGTAGATGTTGGCGGCCGTGACCGCGGTGCAGACGGCGATCAGGACCAGGAAGAGCGCGGACGACGGGGTGCGGGGGCCTGCGTCAGAACCCGCGGGGCGGCGGGCGGCGTCGGCGCCGGATGCCGCGGAGGCGGGGGCCGAGGACATGGGTGCCGCGGACGCGGGGGTCGCGGACCGGGAGGTCGAGGACATGGGGAGGGACTCCTTCGAGCCGGCTCTCACAACTAACTGGTTGGTTGGATGATGGGTGAACAGTCTGGAGGGCCGCTCGATTCCCTGTCAACCAAACAGTTGGTTACTTCAGGGGTTACCCTGTCGCCCATGGCAGCAAGGGACCCGGAGGCCACCAAGGCCCGCATCTACGAGGCAGCCGTCGCCGAGTTCGCCCGGCACGGCATCGCGGGCGCCCGCATCGACCGCATCGCGAGCGAGGCGAAGGCCAACAAGCAGCTGATCTACGCCTACTTCGGCAACAAGTCGGAGCTGTTCTCCCAGGTCCTCGGCCGCTCCATGGTCGACCTCGCCGCCGCCGTACCCGTCGATCCGGACGACATCGAGGGCTGGCTGGACCGCCTCATGGACTACCACGCCGCCCACCCGGAACTCCTGCGCCTGCTGTACTGGGAGGGCATCGAGTACGGCACCGCCGAGCTGCCCGACGAGGCCGAACGCCAGGACCACTACGCCGCGAAGGTCGCCGCGATGCGCGACGGACAGGAACGCGGCGTGATCAGCGACGCGATCCCGCCCGCCGACCTGCTGTTCCTGCTCATCGCCATGGCCAACTGGGTCACCGTCGTCCCGCAGATGAGCCGCATCCTCGTCGGCGCCGACGGACCCGACCGGGCCCGCCTGCGCGCCTCGGTCAAAGAGGCGGCACGCAGGCTGATCACGCCGTAGAGCCCGGACGCGGGAGCCCTCCGGCAACCGCAGGCCCCCGGCAACAGGAAGGGTCAGTTGGTTCCGATACGGGCCAGCAGGTCGACGATCCGCGTCTGGACCTCCGTGCTGGTGGACCGCTCCGCCAGGAACAGCACCGTCTCGCCGGACGCGAGGCGCGGCAGGTCGGCCTGGTCGACGGCGGCCGTGTAGACGACCAGCGGGGTGCGGGTCAGCTGCCCGTTCGCGCGCAGCCAGTCCACGATCCCGGCCCGCCGCCGGTGCACCTGCATCAGGTCCATCACGACCAGGTTCGGCCGGAACTGCCCCGCCAGCGCCACCGCGTCCGCGTCGCTCGCGGCCCGCGCGACCTGCATCCCGCGCCGCTCCAGCGTCGCGGTCAGCGCCAGCGCGATCTCCGCGTGCTCCTCGATGAGCATCACCCGCGGCGGATGCTGCTCCGAGTCCCGCGGCGCGAGCGCCTTCAGCAGGACGGCCGGGTCGGCGCCGTACGCGGCCTCCCGCGAGGCCTGCCCGAGACCCGCGGTCACCATCACCGGCACCTCGGCGGCCACCGCGGCCTGCCGCAGCTGCTGCAGCGCGGTCCGGGTGATCGGCCCGGTCAGCGGGTCCACGAACAGCGCGGCGGGGAACGCCGCGATCTGCGCGTCGACCTCCTCGCGCGAGTGCACGATCACCGGCCGGTAACCGCGGTCGCTGAGCGCCTGCTGGGTGCTCATGTCCGGCGCGGGCCACACCAGCAGCCGGCGCGGATTGTCCAGCGGCTCCGGCGGCAGCTCGTCGTCCATCGGCAGCGGCGGCGGCGCGTCCGCGACCTCCACCGCGCCGCCCGGACCGTCCAGCGGCTCGGGACCCTCGGCGGCGTTCTCGTCCGGCGCCCCTATGGCGTACGACCGACCCGCGCCCTCGGTCCCCGGCGGCACCAGCCGCGCCTGCCCGGCGAGCGACGGCTGCGGCACGGGGGCGCCGGGGCCGGCGGGAGCGGCGGGTGCCGGCCGCTGGGCGGGTGCGCCCGGCGGGGTGGGGGCGGCGGATGCCGGACGGGCGGCGGGCCCGGCGGGCGTCGACGGGTCGGCCGCGGGGTGCGGACGGCCCGGCTGCTCCGCGGCACCGGCGCGCGTGGCGGGATCGGGCGGCGTGCCGAGCTTCCGGCGCCGCCCGCTGCCGCCCGGCCCGTGCGGCGGCGGGGTGGCCGTGCCGGGACGCACGGGCTGCGCGGCGCCCGGAATCTGCGCCTGGGCGGCCTGCCGGGTGAACGGCACGCCCTGCCCCAGCGTGCGCACGCTGATCGCCCGGCCCTGCGTGGAGTTCGGATCCACCAGCCCGGGAGCCTCGGCGGGCAACGGCTGCGCGGCCCGGGAGGCGGGGGTGCCGGCGGGGGGCGTGGGAGCGCCCGTGGGCGGCACGGCTGCGGGCGGTACGGCGGTGGCGTCCGCCGGGGGCACGGGGGTGCCCGCGTCGCCCGCACCGGCCGCGTTCGGCGGCACCGGGACCGCGCCGGGAGCGGACGGCGCTGCGGTGGCGTGCGGGGGTACGGCGGTGGGCGCGGCCGGGGGTACGGCGGTGCCGGCGCCGGGCGTGGCGTGGGCGCCCGGGGTGACTCCGGCGGCCGGGGTGGCCTCGGCGGCCGGCCACTGCTGCGGGGCGGGGGTGCCCTGCGGCGGGGTGCCCTGCCCGGGGGCGGCCTCGGCGGGCAGCGGCTGGGCGGCGGCTCCCGGTGCGGGGAGCGGATGCGGAAGGCCGGGCGCGGGCCGGGCCGGTGCCGCCCCGACGGTGGCCTGCGGGGGGATGGGGTGCGCCGCGCCCGTCCGGCCACCTGTCCGATCGGGGTCCGGCTGCTCGGCCAGGCCGGGCTGGGCGTGCGGGGCGGTGACGGCGGTCTGCGGCGGCGGCACGGGCATGCCGGGAGTGCCGTGGGCGGCGTGTGCCGGGGCGGGCTGCGCCGGGGCGCCCGGAGCGGCGAGCGGGCCGGCCGGCACCGGGGCGGGCTGACCGGGGTGACCGGGCGCGGACTGGGCGGGGATCGGCCGACCCGGAGCCGGCTGCCCCGAGGACGCCGGTGCGGGGAGCGGCTGCACGGCCGCGTCCTGGGCACCGGGCCGACCGGCAGCGCCCTGGGGCGGTACGGCCGGGTCGACCGGGACGCCGGGAGCTGCGGGACCGGTGGGGGCGGGGGTCCCGGGGCCGCCCGGGGTCGCCGCCTGCGCCGTACCGCCCGGAGCCACCGGAGCCGCACTGGCGCCCGGAGCGGCGGGACCCTCGGGGGTCGTCGCCGTACCGGAAGCGTCGGCAACGCCACCGGGCGCCGCGGCTCCAGGAGTGTCCGCGGGCTGGGCGGCCGCGCGGCGGCGTCGGCCGGTCGGAGTGTTCGTCGGCTGCGGCTGCGGAGGCGTGTGCTCACCGGAGCCGTCGTGCGGCGCGCCGTCGTGGCGGCCGTGGGCGATGAGGACGTCCGCGGGCACACCGGGTCCCGGAACCGGAATCGGCACGGCCTGCGCAGCACCGGGCTGGGCCCCGGCACCGGGCGCGTCGGGCCCGCCGAAGGGTGCTTCGGGCCCGGCGAACGGTGCGGCGGGACCACCGGCCGCTGCTGAGGGACCGCCGGCCGGAGTGGTGGGGCCGCCGACAGGTGCGACTGGACCACCGGCCGGAGCGACCGGACCGGCGGCCGGCGTGACCGCACCGCCGGCGGGGGCGACAGGACCACCGGCTGCGGCAACGGGACCGCCGGCTGCGGCGGCGGGACCGCCTGCCACCCCGGCGGGGCCCCCTGCCACCCCGGCTGGACCGCCCGCCACCCCGGCGGGGCTCCCTGCCACCCCGGCTGGGCCGCCCGCCACCCCGACTGGACCGGCCGCCGGAGCCTCCGGGCCGGTGTCGGCCGGGCGGTCGGCGTCGGCGGGCGGAAGGGCGAAGACGGTGCGCGGCGCGGCCTCCTGCGCGGCGGCGCGTTCCTGCGCGGCCGCGAGGGCACGACGGCGCCGACCGGTCGGCTGCGGGGCGTCCCCGGCGTCCCCCGCGTCGCTCCCGTCGGCGGTGGCGGCGGGCAGTGCGGGCGGCAGGGCGTTCTGCTCACCGTCGACGGCACGCCGGGCGCGCCGTCCGGACGGTGCGGGCACGCCCTGCGGCGGCACGGTCCCGCCAAGCCCGGTGCCGACGGCCGCGGTCCCGGCGGCATGCTCGGCCGCGGTCATCACGGCGCCCTCGGCCGGGGCGCCCGTCGTGTCCGGGGTCGCGGCGGCGCGGCGTCGCCGCCCCGTACCGCTGCCGGCCGGCTCCAGCGCCGCGCTCGGGTTCGGCGCCGGCTCCTCCTGGGGCGGCGCGACCGCACGCCGTCGCCGCCGCCCCGTACCGCCCGGGCCCTCGGCGGCGGAGCCGGACGGCTCCTCGGCGCCCTCGAGTTCCAGGAACGCGTCGGTCGACGAACGCCGGGCCCGCCGCCGCCCGCCACCGGCGGTGTGACCGTCGGCGGGGAAATCCTCCGGCACCGGGCCGACCGGCTCCACGCCCCCGGCCGGGTCGGCCGTGACGGCTCCGGCGCCGCCGCCGAGCGGGACCTCCAGGACGTACGCGCTGCCGCTCATGCCCGGCACCTCGTGCGTCTGCAGCACGCCGCCGTGGGCGCGCACGATCCCGCGCACGATCGGCTCGTGCACCGGGTCACCCCCGGCGTACGGCCCGCGCACCTCGATCCGCGCGACCTCGCCGCGCTGCGCCGCCGCCACGACGACGGTGCTGTCCATGTAACCGCCCGCGGAGACGGGCGCGTTGCCGGTGGCGTCGACCCCGGCGACGTCCGCGACGAGATGCGCGAGCGCGGTCGCGAGCAGCCGCGGGTCGACCTCGGCCTCGATGGGCGGGGCGTGCACGGCGAACTGCACCCGGCCCGGACCGATCAGCTCCACGGCCCCGTCCACCCCGGAGGCGACGACGGCGTCGAGCATGACCTTGGTCCGCGTGATCTGCTGCCCGGCGGCGTCGAGCCGCTGGTAGCCGAGGACGTTGTCGATGAGGGTGGTGATCCGGGCGTAGCCGGCGCTGAGATGGTGGAGCACCTGGTTGGCCTCGGGCCACAGTTGCCCGGCGTCGTCCGCGGCGAGCGCGGACAGCTCGCGGCGCAGCTCGTCCAGCGGTCCGCGCAGGGACGTGCCCAGCAGGGTCACCAGCTGGTCGTAGCGCGCGTTCAGAGCCTCGTAACGATCCTTCTCGCGCTCCCCGAGGGCCGCGTAGCGCTCCTCGCCGGCGGCCAGTTCCTCGGCGTGCTTCTCGCGCAGCTCCTCCAGCTCCGTGACATGGCTCTGGCGCAGCGCGGTCAGGTCGGAGGCGTGCTCCTCGGAGAGCCGCTCCAGCTCCTCGGCGTGCGCCTTCTCCAGCGTCGCCTTCGCCTCCACCAGGGCCTCGTAGGGCCGCCGGTCGGTGAAGGTCATGACGGCGCCGACGAGCTGGTCGCCGTCGCGCACCGGCGCGGTGGTCAGGTCGACCGAGACCTGCTCCCCGCTCTTGGACCACAGCACCTGCCCGCGCACCCGGTGCTTGCGCCCGGAGCGCAGGGTGTCGGCGAGCGGCGACTCGTCGTACGGGAAGGGGGTGCCGTCGGCGCGCGAGTGCAGGACGAGGTCATGCAGCTCCTTGCCGCCGAGGTCGCTGGCGCGGTAGCCGAGGATCTGCGCGGCGGCCGGGTTGACGAGCACGATCCGCCCGTCGGTGTCCGTGCCGACGACGCCCTCTGCGGCGGCCCGCAGGATCATCTCGGTCTGCCGCTGCGAGCGCGCCAGTTCCGCCTCGGTGTCGATGGTCCCGGACAGGTCGCGTACGACGAGCATCAGCAGCTCGTCGCCGGTGTAGCCGTAACCGTCGTAGGCCTGCTGGCCGTTCTCCAGATTCGCGCTGGTGACCTCGACCGGGAACTCGGTGCCGTCGGTGCGCCGGGCCATCATCCGCGTCGGCTTGGTCCGCGCCCGCGGGTCGATGTGGTCGGGCCGGCGCATCGAGCCGGGGATCAGCTTGGAGTCGAAGCCGGGCAGCAGGTCGAGCAGCCCGCGCCCGACGAGGGCGGTGCCCGGGGTCTCGAACGCCTCCAGCGCGATGGTGTTGGCGTTGACGACGGTGCCGTTGGCGTTGACCAGGACCAACGCGTCGGGCAGCGCGTCCAGTATGGCTGCGAGGCGAGCAGCGCCTCGGGATGGCCTGCTGCTCACGAGACGCTTCCTCCCTGTTACCGCACCTTGCCGACCGCTCGGGCCATCTTGCCAACCGGCCCGCGGCGTGTCACGCCGGGGAGTCTACGGGGAGCCGTTGCGTCTGCGATGCGGGATGAGCCGGTTGCCCGGGCGCCCCGGCGGCGGCCCCGCCGTGTACGGCCGCCGGGGCCTGCCCCGTTCCGGCACCGGTCCCGTGGCGGCCCCATGCCGGTCCGCGCTGGTCCGTGCCGGTCCCGTGCGAGTCCGGTGTGCGACGGGTGACTGCTGTGCGGACTCCTTCGTGAGTCCTTCATCTGTGCCGGGTGACTCCTGCGCGAGTCTCCGTCTGTGCCGCCCCGGTCCTGAGCGGTCGCGGATCAGTCCCGCAGATCGGGCAGCAGCGGCACGAAGCGGTCCCACCGTCCGATCTCGCACCCGTCGCCGCGGTCGAAGCGTGCGTCGACCGGGCGTCCGGCCCAGGTGCCGGTCACATGGGCCGTGGCCGGACCGCCGTACTGCATGGTGCACATGGTGCCCTCGGGCACCGGTGCGAAGGTCTCCTGACCCCACCGGGTGTTGCGGTCCAGCGCCTGGCAGGCACCGGCCGCGTCCGGATGGGTGCCGCCGTCCGGGTGGCAGAACACCTCGTACGTCCCGTCCCGCCCCGGGCCGGCGCCCTGGACGGTGACGACGAGGTGATCACCGCTGCCGGGCCGGTCCTCGTCCCGTACGGGCGGAGGCATCAGCGAGCCGGCGCCGCTCTGGCCGTACGCGAGGGAGGGTGCCGCGGACAGCGAGCCGGCGGCGACGGTGACGGCGGTGAGGACGAGGAGGCGGCGCAGTACGCCGGGCACCGACTGGGTGGCGTGTGACATGACCTGTCTAACGCGGCCCGCGGCGGGACGTTGCGCCGCACGGCAAGGGCTTTGCCCTCCGGCCCGACTGCCTAGTACCGTGGGAGCCGATTGGTGACACGACGCTCGACTGTGTCATCATCTGCACGCACCACTCGCGCTCGCGCGGGCGGCTGTGCTGGAGGCGTCGCCTAGTCCGGTCTATGGCGCCGCACTGCTAATGCGGTTTGGGCCTTAAAGCCCATCGAGGGTTCAAATCCCTCCGCCTCCGCGCTCGATCACCGAAGCCCCGGTCCGCAAGGACCGGGGCTTCGTCGTTCCCGGGCGCCGCGCTCACTGCCGGCCGATCATGCGCAGTGGGCATTTCTGCAGGTCAGGCAGGGTGTGCCTAACGGATTTCACATGTCGGCGGCAGTCATGTAATGTTCTTCCTGTCGCCGCGAGCGGGCCGAAAGGAACGGGAGCGGGGGCAAAACAAAAGAACAAGCACTCGTAGCTTAACGGATAGAGCATCTGACTACGGATCAGAAGGTTGCAGGTTCGAATCCTGCCGAGTGCACACAGATCGAAGGCCCCGGAGAGATCCGGGGCCTTCGGCGTTTCAGAAAACCTGCCGTCGGCCTCGCCCGGCCACATCCGGCTCCGCCCGGTCCCGGCGCGGACGAGGTGATCCGCGTCGGGGGCGGGTGGTCGGTCAGCCGCGCAGGGTGCCGAGGATGATCGTGCCCGGGTCCGTCGTGCGGTTGACCAGGTCGTGAGCGGTCTTGGAGAGGCTGACGCGGCGGCGGGCGGCGTGCTCGCTGAGATGGCGGCCGGCTTCCGCGATGGAGATGTCCGCGTAGGCGGCGAGCATGCCCTTGGCGATCTCCAGGGTGGCCTTGGCGACCAGGGCGCCCTGCACGCGCGTGATGACGTCGTCGCCCCGGGCCGGCTCCGTGGACCAGTGCATCAGGGCGAGCGCGGCGGAGTCGGCCAGCGCCTGCGCGAGATGCGCGTCGTCCTCCGGCAGGGCACCGACGTGGGTGTTCAGCAGGGTGAGCGCACCCAGCGGCCGTTCGTGCAGTCGCAGCGGCACGGTGTGCAGGGACCGGTAACCGGCCTCGGCCATGGCGTCGACGAGCTGCGGCCAGCGCGCGGACTCCGCGGTGATGTCGGGGATGTCCCGGGCCCGGCCGGTGCGGAAGCAGTCCATGCAGGGGCCGCGTCCCGTCTGCATCTGCAGCAGTTCGATGAACGCCGCCCCGTCCTCCGTGGCGGCCATCGTCGTCAGCGTGCCGCGCGCGTCGGCCATCATCACCGCAGCCGCGGTCACGTCCAGCAGCCCACGGCAGGTGTGCACCAGGCGGTCGAAGAGACGCAGGGGGTCGAATTCCTCCGCGTACGTGTCGGCCAGGTCGACGAACGCCTGCGCCAGCTCTCGCTCGCGGTTCATGCTCGCCTCCCAGGCGGTGTCGGCGGTGTACTGCGGTCAGTCATGGCGGATGTCCAGGGTGCGGGCGATGACCGCCCGCGCGATCTCGGCCGTGGTCCGGCCCTGAGCGAAGGCGCGGGCACGGAGAAGCAGTACGGCCTCACTCGCATCGATGCCGAGCTGCACCATGATCATCCCGGTGGCCTGGTGGACCTCCTCGCGGTCTGCTTCCGCCCCCTGAAGCCACGTTACGACTCCGTCGGCTCCCGCAGAAGCGTGGTCCAGCGCGATGACGGCCAGGGTGACCGCGTCGGCGACCAGCAGTGCCATGCCCACCTCGTCGGCGCTCGGCGACCCCGTCACGCGCCGGTACAGATCCAGGGTGCCGAGTGCGCTGCCCGCGACCGTCAGCGGCAGCGAGAAGACGGCCAGCGCGCCCTCCCTGGCGGCCTGCGCGCAGAACAGCGGCCACCTGCGGGTGTCGGGAGCCCGGGTCACAGCGGTGGCGAAGACGGGGGCGCGCAGCCGGACGGCCTCCTCGCGGGGACCCTCGCCGAGGGTGTACTGGATCTCCGCGACACGAGCGGCCACGGCATCGCTCGCGCACAGCACGATCCCGGTGTCCGGGCCCTGACCGTTCACCGACACCGACAGGCCCGACACCCACGGCAGGAGGGTCGTGCAGCCACGGCACAGCGCGTCGGGCACCTCGGCGGGGGGCAGGCCGCGGACGCCGGTGATGAGCTCCCGGGCGACGCGGGCGCGCCGGACGTCGGTCTGCTGCTCGAAGTCGTCGTCCTCGAATGCGTTGTCTCCGGTCACCGCCACGCTCTCACCTCCCCACGGTTGTGTCCCGCGCCGGTTCGACCGATCTTGCCGCACCGACCGGGCTTCTGCGACGGAAGCGACCGGCGTGGGGAGCAGGGTGTGCCACGCCGTCCGGGTCTCCCCGGGCCCATCGCGGGAAACCTGCGCGGTCCCCTCCGCGCGGTGGTGTTGTCAGTGGCTGCCTCTACGCTCGGCGGTGATGGCACAGGTGTGGCGATGCACGGGGATGCGGTGGGCGGACCGCGGCCCCGAGCTGGTGTGGGACGGGGGCCGGCGCTCCGCGCTGACCTGGGGAAAGACGGTGGCCTTCGGCGTGGAGGAAGGGGGTGCGCGCACCTGCGTGGGGGCGCGGGGGCATCCGTGTCCGGGGCGGACGGTGGTTTCGGCCCGCAGTACGGGCGCGCGGTGCGAGGAGTGCGCGCGGCTGGAGCGGGCGCACTCCGTGGCGGCGGACACCATGGCCGACGACCCACGGCCGTATCACGTGTATCTGGCCTGGTTCGGTCCCGGCCTGGTCAAGGTCGGGATCACCGCGGTCGAGCGCGGGGGC
Organism: Streptomyces sp. NPDC104814; assembly: GCF_055583185.1. Classification (NCBI taxonomy): domain Bacteria; kingdom Bacillati; phylum Actinomycetota; class Actinomycetes; order Kitasatosporales; family Streptomycetaceae; genus Streptomyces; species Streptomyces sp. NPDC104814. Next base: position 162,394 of record NZ_JBVJOL010000012.1, read on the forward strand.
GCCCGGCTGCTGGAGCAGGGGGCCGTCTGCTTCAGCTGGCTCGGGGCGGGGCCGCTGATGGCCGCGCGCCGGACGGAGGAACTGCTGCGCTCCGCGCTGGGTGTCCCGGACCGCATCCCGTACGCCGAGAAGCGGGCCGTGCGGGCGTGGCTGCCCCGCGACCAGGACGAGCGGGCCGCCGAGGTCGTGGCCCTGCACGCGCGGGCGGGGGCGCTCGTCGGGTGGCCGGAGTCGCTGGCGCGCGAACCGTGCCGGGTCGCCGATCACGCGGAGGCGTTCGGGCTGGGCCGGCTGTCGGCGCCCCTGGGGGAGGTGCGCGGGCTGGTCGCGGGAGGCGTGGTGCGGGGGGAGCTGGTCGCGGCGGCCGGGCCGGACCTGCATCTGCGCACCCCGCGCGGCGACGTCGTCCTCGACACGCGGCTGCTGCCGGGGTGGGGGCTGCTGCCGGCGACCGGCGGCGAACTGTCCGTGCCGGTGGTGGCGTTGCGGGGGGAGACGCCTGCGCAGGACGGGTTGTTCTGATGGTGCCCCAACGGAGTGTTCCGATGGTGTCCGAACGGGGTGTTCCGATGCTGTTCGACCGTTGGGCAAGGTCTGACCGTGGGGCACGGTCTGACCGTGGGGCAAGGTCTGTTCGACCGTTGGGTAAAAGGACTGGTGGACGCCGCCGGGAGCGATCAGGCTGGACGCATGAGTGATCCTCAGCCCCCTTCCCAGTCCCTCCCCCAGCAGGGTCCCCTCCCCGTGCCCGCGCATGAACCGCCCTACTACGCCGTGGTCTTCACCTCCGTGCGGACGGCGGACGAGGAGGGCTACGCCGAGACCGCCGAGCGGATGGAGGAACTCGTCGGCAAGGTGCCGGGGTATCTCGGCATGGACCACGCCCGCAGCGGCGGGCTGTCGATCACCGTCGGTTACTTCCGGGACGGCGCCGCCCTCGACGCCTGGCGCGGTGACCTCGAACACCAGCGGGCCCAGCGGCGCGGGCGCGTGCAGTGGTACGACCGGTACACCCTGCACGTCGCCAAGGTGGAGCGCAGCCACAGCTACGAACGGCCCGCCACCGGCTGACCCTGTCACCGGCCGACCTCACCACCGGCTGACCCCACCGCCCGGACCGAGGCCCTTCCTGTCAGCCCCCTGTGCGTTTCTCAGGAAAATCACAGACGGGCGAAAGCCTCCTCTCAGAGGTCCCGGACAGGGTGGTCACCATGACCACGACCTCGCCCCAGGGGCGCACCGAACTGCTGAGGCCGGACGGGAGCCCCGTCCGGGTGCTTGTGGTGGACGACGAGCTGTCGATCACCGAACTGCTGTCGATGGCGCTGCGCTACGAGGGCTGGCAGATCCGCAGCGCGGGGGACGGGCACGGCGCCCTCCAGACCGCACGGGAGTTCCGGCCCGACGCCGTCGTGCTCGACATGATGCTGCCCGACATGGACGGGCTGTCCGTCCTCGGGCGGCTGCGCCGTGAGCTGCCGGACGTGCCCGTCCTCTTCCTGACCGCCAAGGACGCCGTCGAGGACCGGATCGCCGGCCTCACCGCGGGCGGCGACGACTACGTCACCAAGCCGTTCAGCCTGGAAGAGGTCGTGGCCCGGCTGCGCGGGCTGATCCGGCGTTCCGGCGCCGCCGACCGGCGCTCGGACTCCGTGCTCGTCGTCGGCGACCTCATGCTCGACGAGGACAGCCACGAGGTGTCCCGGGGCGGCGACCACATCCACCTCACCGCCACCGAGTTCGAGCTGCTGCGCTTCCTGATGCGCAACCCGCGGCGCGTGCTCAGCAAGGCGCAGATCCTCGACCGGGTCTGGTCCTACGACTTCGGCGGCCAGGCCAACGTGGTCGAGCTGTACATCTCCTACCTGCGGCGCAAGATCGACGCCGGGCGCGAGCCGATGATCCACACCCGGCGCGGTGCCGGTTACCTGATCAAGCCCGCGGTGTCATGAACGGACGGCGACGGCCGCGGCCGCGGTGGCGGGGGCGACAGCCGCGCACGCTGCGGACGCGGCTCGTCGTCGCGTCGGTGGTGCTGATCGCGGTGGTGTGCACGGTGATCGGCACGGTGACGACGCTGGCGCTGCGCGGACACCTCTATGAGCAGCTGAACAAGCAGCTCGGAGAAATCTCGATGCGGGCGGCGGGCCCGGCGGACGGAGAACCCGGGCCGCATCTCATGAACGGCCAGGACCCGCTCGACTTCGTCACCCGGGGACCGCAGGTCGGCTTCGGCACGGTCGGGGCGACGGTCGTCGGAGGACGGGTCACCCGGGGCGTGGTCAGCAAGGCCCGGGAGGACAGGACGGCCGAGGCGGTGCACCTCGACTCCGGTCAGCTCGCGGTGCTCGGCGCCGTACCGCGTGACGGGAACCCGCACACCGTGGACCTCCCGGGGCTCGGCAAGTACCAGGTGGAGTACCAGAGCGGCCGTAACGGCTCCTTCTACGTCGCCGTTCCCACCGGCCAGACCGACTCCACCGTCACCACCCTGATCCTCGTCGAGGTCAGCGTCACCGCCGCCGGGCTGGTCGCCGCCGGGATCGCCGGTTCCGTGCTGGTCGGTGTCGCCACCCGCCCGCTGCGCAAGGTCGCCGCGACCGCCACCCGCGTCTCCGAACTCCCCCTGCACTCCGGCGAGGTGAACCTATCCGAACGCGTCCCGGAGTCCGAGTGCGACCCGCACACCGAGGTCGGCCGGGTCGGCGCCGCCCTCAACCGCATGCTCGACCATGTGCACGGCGCCCTGCACGCCCGTCAGCGCAGCGAGACACGGGTACGGCAGTTCGTCGCCGACGCCAGCCACGAGCTGCGCACCCCGCTCGCCTCCATCCGCGGGTACGCCGAGCTGACCCGGCGCGGGCGCGAACAGGTCGGCCCCGACACCCGGCACGCGCTCGGCCGTATCGAGTCCGAGGCGGGGCGGATGACCCTGCTCGTCGAGGACCTGCTGCTGCTCGCCCGCCTGGACGCAGGCCGGCCCCTGCGGTTCGAGCACACCGACCTCGTCCCGCTCGTCGTCGACACCGTCAGCGACGCCCGGGCCGCTGGACGCGACCACGTGTGGCGTCTGCAGCTGCCCGACGAACCCGCCGTCGTCTCCGCCGACCCCGCCCGGCTCCAGCAGGTGCTGGTCAACCTGCTCGCCAACGCCCGCACCCACACGCCGCCCGGTACGACGGTCACCGCGCGCGTGCGGGCGGCCGGGCCGTGGCTGTGCGTGGACGTCGAGGACGACGGCCCGGGCATTCCACCCGGCCTGCTCCCGCACGTCTTCGAACGATTCGCTCGCGGCGACTCGGCGCGCTCCCGTGCCACCGGCTCCACCGGGCTCGGCCTCGCCATCGTGCAGGCCGTCGCGGGCGCGCACGGCGGTGCCGTGACCGTGGACAGCGTGCCCGGACGGACCGTGTTCACCGTGCACCTGCCCGCGCCCGGCGCACACCCGGCGCCGGACTCACAGGCCCAGCACAGCGCCGCCACACGGGTGCAACAGGGCGCCTGACCACAGTCGTTCGCATGCGAACCGACTCTTCTCCCGGCACCCTGCCGGCGCGGGAGCATCTCCCGGCCGCCCCCGCCGGAACGCCTGTCCTGGACGTAGTGATCCCCGTCCACAACGAGGAGAAGGACCTGGGGCCGTGCGTCGAGCGACTGCACGAGCACCTCACCCGGACCTTCCCCTACGCGTTCCGCATCACCATCGCGGACAACGCGTCCACCGACACCACCCCCCGGGTGGCGGCGCGGCTGGCGGAGACCCTCGCTCCGGTGCGGGCGGTCCGGCTGGAGCTCAAGGGCCGCGGGCGGGCCCTGCGGACCGTCTGGTCCGCCTCCGACGCCCCGGTCCTCGCCTACATGGACGTCGATCTGTCCACCGACCTCAACGCGCTGCTTCCGCTCGTCGCACCGCTGATCTCCGGCCACTCCGACCTCGCGATCGGCTCCCGGCTGAGCCGCAGCGCGCGCGTCGTGCGCGGCGCCAAACGGGAGTTCATCTCCCGCACCTACAACCTGATCCTGCGCGGCTCGCTCCAGGCCCGTTTCACCGACGCCCAGTGCGGCTTCAAGGCCATCCGGCGTGACGTCGCCCAGGTGCTGCTGCCGCTCGTCGAGGACAGCGGGTGGTTCTTCGACACCGAGTTGCTGGTGCTCGCCGAGCGCGCCGGACTGCGGATCCACGAGGTGCCGGTCGACTGGGTCGACGACCCCGACTCGACCGTGCACATCGTGAAGACCGCGACCGACGACCTCAGGGGCGTATGGCGGGTGGGCCGGGCGCTGGCCACCGGATCGCTGCCGCTGGACCGGCTCACCCGGCCCTTCGGCGACGACCCGCGCGACCGCGACATCAAGGACGTCCCCACCGGACTCGCCCGCCAGCTCGTCGGCTTCCTCGTGGTCGGCGGCCTGTCGACCGTCTTCTACCTGCTGCTCTACAGCGGCTTCCGGACGTTCACCGGCTCCCAGCTCGCCAACGCGCTCGCCCTGCTGGTCTCCGCGATCGCCAACACGGCCGCCAACCGCCGGCTCACCTTCGGGGTGCGCGGCCGTGGCGGGGCCGTACGCCACCAGGCGCAGGGCCTGGTCGTGTTCGGTATCGGGCTGGCCCTGACCAGCGGTTCGCTGGCCGCGCTCGGTGCGGCCACCGCGCAGCCCGCGCACTCCGCCGAGCTGGCCGTGCTGATCGCCGCCAACCTCGCGGCGACCGTGCTGCGCTTCCTGCTCTTCCGCGCGTGGGTGTTCCCGGACCGCGAGCCCGCGCCCGTCCGCGCCGCCGACGCCGCGGACCCCGCCTGGAGGGACGCCACCCGGCAGCCGCAGCCGGTGCGCCCGTACGACACCGACCCGAGGGACCGCCGATGACCACCCACCGCGCCGACGACGTGGCCGCCTGGGGACCGCCCCCGACCGCTCCCCCCGGCCCCGCGCCGGCCGCCGCCCCGGCCACCGCGCCGCCCCCGGCCACCGCGGAGCCCCCGGACCGGCCGCGGGACCGGTCGCAGGACCCCCGCTGGGCACGTCCCGCGTTCCTCGGCCTGCTGCTGGCCACCGGTCTGCTGTACCTGTACGACCTGAGCGCCTCCGGCTGGGCCAACTCCTTCTACTCGGCGGCGGTCCAGGCCGGCAGCAAGAGCTGGAAGGCGTTCTTCTTCGGCTCACTCGACGCCGCGAACGCCATCACCGTCGACAAGCCCCCGGCCTCGCTGTGGCCGATGGAGCTGTCGGTGCGGATCTTCGGTCTGAACTCCTGGGCGATCCTCGTCCCCGAGGTGCTGATGGGCGTGGCCACGGTCGCCGTCGTGTACGCGGCCGTACGGCGCCGGTCCGGGCCGGTGGCCGGCCTGCTCGCGGGGGCGGTGCTCGCGCTCACCCCGGTCGCGGCGCTGATGTTCCGCTTCAACAACCCGGACGCGATGCTGGCGCTGCTCATGGCGACCGCCTGCTACCTGGTCGTCAGGGCGCTGGAGGACGGGCGGACGAAGTGGCTGGTGTGGGCGGGCGTCGCGATCGGTTGCGCGTTCCTCGCCAAGACCCTCCAGGCGTTCCTGATCCTGCCGCCGCTGGCGCTGGTGTACGCGGTCTGCGCGCCGGTGCGGCTGCGCAAACGGCTGGCCCAACTGGCCCTCGCCACCCTGGCGCTGGTGGTCTCAGGCGGCTGGTGGGTCGCGATCGTGGAGCTGTGGCCGGCGTCTTCGCGCCCGTACATCGGCGGCTCGCAGAACAACAGCTTCCTCGAGCTGACCTTCGGCTACAACGGCCTCGGCCGCATCAGCGGCGACGAGACGGGCAGCGTCGGCGGGGGCGGCGGACCCGGCGGCGGCACCGGCGGCGGCATGTGGGGCGCGACCGGCTGGAACCGGATGTTCAACTCCGAGGTCGGCGGCCAGATCTCCTGGCTGCTGCCGACGGCACTGATCCTGCTGGCGGCGGCGCTGTGGGCGACGCGTAGGGCCCGCCGTACGTCGGTGGCGCGCGGCGCGTTCCTGGTCTGGGGCGGCTCGCTGCTGATGACGACGGCCGTGTTCAGCTACATGGCGGGCATCTTCCACCAGTACTACACGGTGGCGCTCGCCCCGTACCTCGCGGCCGTGACCGGCATGGGCGCCGCCCTGCTGTGGGAGCGGCGCAAGGAGACCTGGGCCGCGCTCGCGCTCGCCGCGTCCGCGGTGGCGGCGGCTGTCTGGGGGTACGTGCTGCTCGACCGCACGCCGGACCACCTGCCCTGGCTGAAGTGGCTGGTGCTGGTCGGCGGCCTGACCGGAGCGCTCGGCCTGATCTTCGCGGGCCGTGTGCCGCGGCAACTCGCGCTCGCCGCCGCGTCCGTGGCCACGCTGGCGGCGCTGGCCGGGCCGACGGCGTACACGCTGAGCACCGTCGCCTCCGCGCACACCGGCTCCATCCCGACGGCGGGCCCGGCGGGCGCGAGCATGATGGGCGGCCGCGGCGGACCCGGCGGCGGTGTGCGCGGCGGCTTCCCCGGCGGGGGGATGCCGGGGCAGCAGGGCCGGCAGGGTGCGCAGGGCCAGGGCAACGGCTTCCCGGGCGGCGGCATGCCGGGCCAGGGGCAGGGCCAGAATCCGGGTCAGGGCCAAGGTCAGGGCCAGATGCCGGGCGCTCGGAACGGCAACGGCTTCCCCGGTGGCCGTACGGGCGCCGAAGGCGGCATGGGCGGAGGCGCCGGCGGACTGCTCAACGGCGCGAACGTCTCCGCCGAGGCCAGGAAGCTGCTGGAGACGGACGCCTCGAAGTACACCTGGGTCGCCGCATCCGTCGGCTCGCAGAACGCGGCCAGTTACCAGCTGTCCACCGGGGATCCGGTGATGGCGATCGGCGGCTTCAACGGCACCGACCCGTCACCGACGCTCGCCCAGTTCAAGCAGTACGTCGAAGAAGGCAGGATCCACTACTTCATCGCGGGCGGCGGCACAGGAGGCGGCATGGGCGGTGGCAACGGTACGTCGTCGCAGATCACCGCATGGGTGGAGAGCACCTTCAAGAAGGTGACGGCCGGCTCGGCCACCTTCTACGACCTGACCCGGAAGGCCAGCGGCTGAGAAATGTTGTTGTACACCGTATAGCGATCGCTATACGGTGTACAACATGTCAGCCCTCCCCCCTTCCCCGGCCGTCTCCGCCCACCCGCAGCGCTGGCTGATCCTCGGTGTCATCTGCCTCGCCCAGCTCACCGTGCTGCTCGACAACACCGTCCTCAACGTCGCGATCCCCTCGCTCACCCGCGAGCTGGACGCGTCGACCTCCGACATCCAGTGGATGATCAACGCCTACTCGCTCGTGCAGTCCGGCCTGCTGCTCACCGCGGGCAACGCCGCCGACCGGTACGGACGCAAGAAGATGCTGGTCACCGGGCTCGTCCTGTTCGGCGCCGGGTCACTGACCGCCGGACTCGCCGACTCCACCGCCCAGTTGATCGCCGCCCGGGCCGGCATGGGCGTCGGCGGCGCGCTGCTCGTGACGACCACGCTGGCCGTGGTGATGCAGATCTTCACCCCCGAGCAGCAGCCGAAGGCCATCGGCATCTGGGCCGCGGTCAACTCCCTCGGCTTCGCCGCCGGACCGGTCATCGGCGGTTTCCTGCTGAACCACTACTGGTGGGGCGCCATCTTCCTGGTCAACCTGCCGGTCGCGGTGCTCGCCCTGGCCGCGGTCGTCGCGCTCGTCCCCGAGTCCAGGAGCCCCCACGGCGACCGGCCGGACCTGCTCGGCGCGCTGCTGTCCACGATCGGCATGGCCGCGCTGGTGTACGCCATCATCTCCGGCCCCGTGCACGGCTGGACCGCCCCCCGGGTGGGCGTGAGCGCGGCCGTCGCCGTGGCCGTCCTCGCGCTGTTCGCCTGGTGGGAGAGCCGCATCCCGTACCCCATGCTGGACCTGGGCTTCTTCCGCGACCGGCGGTTCACCGGCGCGGTCGCCGGAGCGGTGCTCGTCGTGTTCGGCATGGGCGGTGCGCTGTACCTGCTCACCCAGCACCTGCAGTTCGTCCTCGGCTACGGCCCGCTGGAGGCGGGCCTGCGGACCGCGCCGCTGGCGCTGACCGTCGTGGCCCTGAACTTCACCGGGGTGGCCGGGCGCTGGACGGCCCGGCTCGGCGGCCCCGGGGCGGTGCTGCTGGGCATGGTGGTGATGGCCGCGGGCCTGGTGTCCATCGCCGCGCTCGCCGCGCACGGCTACGCCGGGACCCTGCTCGGGCTGCTGCTCATCGGCGCCGGCACGGCACTCGCCAGCCCGGCGATGGCCCACGCCATCATGAGCTCGATCCCGCCCGCGAAGGCCGGTGTGGGCGCCGCGGTCAACGGCACGCTCGCGGAGTTCGGCAACGGCCTCGGGGTGGCCGTGCTGGGTGCCGTACTGAACGCGCGGTTCGCGGCGCTGATCCCGGTGGCCGCCTCCTCCCTGCCGGCCGCGCTGGCCGCGGCGCACGGCGCCGGTGAACGCCGGCGCGTCGTCGACGCGTTCTCCTCCGGCCTGCAGACCAGCCAACTCGTCGGCGCCGGCGCGGTCCTGCTCGGCGGAATTCTCGCCGCCGCGTTGTTGCACCGTGCGCAGCGGGAAGAGACGAGGGCAGACGCGGAGGTGGTCGCCGCCTAGCATCTTGACCGGTGACGGAACGAGGAAGGTGCGCCATGGCGAAGGCAGGCCAGGAGGCCAAGGGGGCCGCGCGGACCAGCGTCTGGCTGGACGGCAAGGCGCGCCGCGGGCGGGGCACGGGCCAGCCGTCGGGACTCGACCGGGACCGGATCACCGAGGTCAGCGTGCGGCTGCTGGACGCCGAGGGGCTGGCGAAGTTCTCCATGCGCCGGCTGGCCGCCGAGCTGAACGTCACCGCGATGTCCGTCTACTGGTACGTCGACACCAAGGACGACCTGCTGGAACTCGCCCTGGACGCGGTGTACGGCGAGATGGAGCTGCCCGACCCGACGGCGGCCGGCGTCGACTGGCGCGAGCAACTGCGCGAACTGGCCGAGCAGTACCGCGCGGTGCTGGTGCGCCACGCGTGGGTGTCGCCGCTGATCGGCCGCTACCTCAACATCGGGCCGAACAACCTGGCCTTCTCCCGGGTGGTGCAGCAGGTGGTGCGCCGCACCGGCCTGCCGGTCCACCGGCTCACCAGCACGATCTCGGCCGTCTTCCAGTTCGTGTACGGCTACGGCACGCTCGAGGGCCACTACGACACGCGCAGCGCGGCCCTCGGCATGTCCCGCGACGAGTACTTCCGGCACTCGGTGGCGGAGGTGAGCGGGTCCGCCGCCTACGCCGAGGTCCTCCAGGAGTCCAAGGAGATCATGGAGGCCCGCGGCGGCGACACGGTGGAGGAGATGATGGAGCGTGACTTCACCTATGCGCTCGACCTGCTGATCGCGGGCATCGAGGCGCTGGTGGAACGCGGCTGACGCTCAGCCGTCCTGCTCCGCCAGCCGGGCCGGGAAACCGCCCGTGGCGATCGGTCCCCACCGCTCCGGTGTGATCCGGATGATCGACTTGCCCTGTTCGATCATGGCCTGCCGGTACTCGTCCCAGTCCGGGTGCTCCCCGGCGATGTTGCGGTAGTACTCCACCAGCGGCTCCACGGAGTCCGGGGCGTCGATCACCTCGGCGGTGCCGTCGATCTGCACCCACGGCCCGTTCCACTCGTCGCTCAGCACGACGACGGCGACCCGCTGGTCCCGCTTGGCGTTACGGGTCTTGGCGCGCTCCGGGTAGGTGGAGACCACGATCCGCCCGGAGTCGTCGACCCCGCAGGTCAGCGGCGACGCCTGGGGGCTTCCGTCACCGCGCCGGGTCAGCAGCAGGGCGCGGTGACGGGGACGTACAAAATCCAGCAGCTCGTCCATGGAGACACGGGTGTTGGTCGCGATGTTCGGTGCCATACGGTCAGCCTAGGCCGCGCAGACCCGTATCTGCCTGACCCTGGCGTGCCTACGTCTGGGGCAGGGTGTCGCCCTGGACCGCCTGGATGTCCAGCTCCACCTTCAAGGTGGTGCCGATGGCGGCGATGCCCGCCTGGAGGACCTGGTTGTAGTTCATCGCGAAGTCCTCGCGGTGCAGCTCCGCGGTGGCGCGGAACGCGGCGCGGGTGCCGCCCCAGGGGTCGGCGCCGGAGCCGAGGTAGGCGAGGTCCAGGTCGACCGGGCGCAGCACGCCGTGCATGCCCAGCTCGCCGTGGACGGTCCAGCGGTCCGGCCCGGCGGCCGTCAGGCCGGTGGACCGGAAGGTGATCTCCGGGTAGGTGTCGACGTCCAGGAAGTCCGGCGAGCGCAGATGGTCGTCGCGCATCTTGTTGCCGGTGTCGATGGACGCGGCCTGGATGACGGCCTCCACACGGGAGGCGGCCACGTCGTCCGGGGCGACCTCGATCCTGCCCGCGAAGTCCGTGAACCGGCCGCGCACGCTGGAGATGCCCAGGTGCTGGGCGACGGCACCCACGGACGAGTGCACCGGGTCGATCGTCCACGGCCCGGGCGGCGGCAGTTCGGTGCCGCCCTGCCGGGCCAGCGTCACCGTGCCGACCTCGGCGCGCCCGGAGGCGGTGACGATCGCGCTGGAGGCGGCCGGCGCGTAACCGACGGCGGTGACGATGACGGTGTACGCCCCGGGGGCCAGGGCCGTCTCGTCGCGTACGGCGCCCTCGGCGTCGGCCTCGGCGCGCAGCACCTGCGTGCCGGTCATGTCGGTCACCGTGACGACCGCGTGCGACACGGCCCATCCGTCCCGGGTGCGGATCCTCGCGGTCAGTCCCATCCCGTTTCTTCTCCCTGCGAAGCTGTGCAAATCGGTCGTAAGAGTGCGGCCCGCGGCGGGCGCCGCGTCTGGGTCTCAGAGCGGGCGCCCGCCGCGGGAAAAGGGGGCGCTTCCCGCCCAGGGGGGGGAGGTCGACATTGTTGCCGTCCACACCACACCCCGTGG
>NZ_JBVJOL010000012.1:173329-222264 GCF_055583185.1 Streptomyces sp. NPDC104814
TCACCCCTCCTCCCCCCCCCTCCCCCCCCCCCGCCGAACTGGCCAGTCCGGCTCTCAGGCTTCTCCCCCTCCTCCCCCCCCCCTCCCCCCCCCCCCTCCCCCCCCCCCCCCCGGGCCGGGGTCGCGCTACTCGCCGGGGTGGGCGAGTTCGATGTCGTGGCCGTCCACGCCGCCGCCGTTGACGGTCAGCGAGGTCGCCACCGGCGGGTAGCCCGTCGCGATGACGGTGTACTCGCCGCTGTCCAGGTCGGTGAAGGCGTACGCCCCGTCCGAGCCGGTGGTCGAGGTGCCGACGACGTTGCCGGCGGCGTCGACCAGGGTCACCCGGGCGTCGGCCAGCGGGCCGTGCGGCGCCCGGACGACGCCCTGGACCTGGGCGCCGGTCTCCAGGTCGATCTCGACGCGGGTCACCCCGGTGCCGCCGACCTCGACGGGCAGCGCGCGCGGCCGGTGGCCGGCGGCGTTGACCGCGATCGTGACCGTGCCCGGGACCAGCTCCGCGAAGGAGAACTCGCCCTGCTCGCCGGTGGTGGCGCTGGCCAGCAGATCACCACGCACATCGGTGACGACGACCATCGCGTCCTTGACCGGCAGCGCCGACTCCATGGCCCGCACCACACCGGTCAGACCGCTGGTGCCGCTCAGCAGGATGTCGTAGGCGACGGGCTCCTCGCCCACCACGATGGTGGACGCCTGCGGCTGGTAGCCGTCGGCGGAGGCGATCAGGACGTACGACCCGGCGCCCGGCGCGTGGACCGCGTAGGAGCCGTCGGCCTGCGCCACGGAGCGGCCGAGCTGCCGGCCGGCCAGTGAGATCAGCGTGACGGCGGCCTGCGGAACGGGCGCGCTCTCCGCGCCGCGGACGAAGCCGCGGACCGGGATGCCGCCGGAGACCGGCTCGTCCCGCTCGAGGGTGGCGACGGCGGCGAGCTTCTGCGTGCCGTCCGTGGCGGCCTCGGTGTCCGAGGCGGCCGACGCCCAGCTCGGGGTCTTGTCCTGGGCCGGCGTGACGGTGGCCTCGGCGACGACGGGGGCGGCGGCGGGGGCCGCGGCCTCGGTGTTCGCCTCGGCGGCCTGCGCCAGGGCACCGCTGGTACGCAGCGGCACCTCCTTGATGAACAGGGTCACGAGGAAGGCGAGGAACGCGATCGGCGCGACGTACAGGAAGATGTCGCCGATGCCGTGCCCGTAGGCGCTCTCGAGCCAGTTGCGGATCGGGGCGGGCAGCGCGTCCATGTTCGGCAGGGTGCTGCCGCCGGCGGCCTTCGCCGCGGCCAGCTGCTCCCTGGGGCTGAGCTGGCCGATGGTGTCCTTGGCGTAGTGGCTGATCCGGGTGGTCATCACCGAGCCCAGCACGGAGACGCCGACCGCACCGCCGAGGGAGCGGAAGAAGGTGACCGTGGAGGACGCGGAGCCGAGGTCGCTCGGGGCGACCTGGTTCTGGGTGGAGAGCACCAGGTTCTGCATCATCATGCCGACGCCGAGACCCATCAGCGCCATGAAGATCGCCAGGTGCCAGTACGGGGTGTCGTAGCGCATCGTGCCCAGCAGGCCCAGACCCGCGGTCAGCAGCACACCGCCGGAGACCAGCCAGGCCTTCCACTTGCCGGTGCGGGTGATGACCTGGCCGGAGACCGTGGACGACACGAACAGGCCGCCGATCATCGGGATGGTCATGACGCCGGACATCGTCGGCGACTTGTCCCGGGCCAGCTGGAAGTACTGGCTGAAGAAGACGGTGCCCGCGAACATCGCGATACCGACGAACAGCGAGGCGACAGAGGCCAGCGTGATGGTGCGGTTCTTGAACAGGCGCAGCGGAATGATCGGCTCGCTGGCCTTGGTCTCGGTGAAGACGAACAGCAGCGTCAGCAGCACCGCGCCACCGACCATCACACCGGTCTGCCACGACAGCCAGTCGTACTTGTCGTCGGCGAAGGTGACCCAGATCAGCAGCAGGCAGACGGCCGCGGTGATGAAGAAGGCACCGGCCCAGTCGACCTTGACCTTGCGCTTGGTCTCCGGCAGGTGCAGCGTCTTCTGCAGCACGAGCAGGGCGATCAGCGCGAACGGCACACCGACGTACAGGCACCAGCGCCAGCCGAGCCAGTCGGTGTCGGTGATGACACCACCGATGAGCGGGCCGCCGACGGTGGCGACGGCGAAGGTCGCGCCGAGGTAGCCGGAGTACCGGCCGCGCTCACGCGGGGAGATCATCGCGGCCATGATGATCTGCGCCAGGGCGGACAGACCACCGGCGCCGATGCCCTGTACGGCACGCGCGGTGATCAGCATGCCGGGGTTCTGCGCCAGACCGGCGACGACCGAGCCCGCGATGTAGACCACGAGCGCTATCTGGACCAGCGCCTTCTTGCTGACCAGGTCGGCGAGCTTGCCCCACAGGGGAGTGGTGGCCGTCATCGCCAGCAGCGAGGCGGTGACGACCCAGGTGTACGCGCTCTGACCGCCGCCGAGGTCGGTGATGATCTCGGGCAGCGCGTTGGAGACGATGGTGGAGGACAGGATGGCGGCGAACATGCCGAGCAGCAGCCCGGAGAGCGCCTCCATGATCTGCCGGTGCGTCATCGGAGCGTGGTCGCCGGAGGCGCCTCCCCCGTGCTTGGCATGAGCCCGCACACCGGCTGGTGTGGTCGTTGCCATGGGCTTCCTTTACTTACGTGCTTGCGGGTGTACGGGTGGTCGTCTCGAGCACGGGTGGCCTGAACGGCGCTCGGCAGTCGTCGAAGCTGGCCCGCAGCCGTTGCATCAACCGGCTGAGCTGGGCGACCTCCTCGTCGCTCCAGTCGCCGAGGCGCTCGGCCAGCAGCCGGGTGGTGGCCCGGGAGAGATCGTCGAGCTTGTGGTTGCCCGCCGCGGTGAGCCGCACGATGCGCGACCGCTTGTCCGCCGGGTCCGGGGAGCGCTCGATCCAGCCCCTCTCGGCCACGTGCGCCACATGCCGGCTGGTGACCGACATGTCCACGGCGAGCAGCTCCGCGAGCTTGCTCATGCGCATGTCGCCGTACCGGCCGAGCAGCGTCAGTACGGCGGCCGAACCGCTGGGGCAGTCGGACGGCAGGATCCGTCCCAGCTCCCTTTTGACGGCGCCGAAGGCGCTGAACTGACGGATCAGCTCCTCGTACTGCGCCTGTGCGGCCATCACGCCTCCCGTGTTCGTTGCTTAGGGCAACCATAGGCTTGGTTGGTTGCCGCAGGCAAATAAAACGGTGGCGTCCCGCACAAAAACTTGGCAAAGGCAAGTATTGCGGAAGTAAATGCGCAGGTGAGGGTGGCCGTAGGGGTGGTCGGCCCCGCACTTGGGCCGCACCGGCAGATTCGCTAGTGTCTCGGCCCATGGCTAACACCCAGGGCCCCCAGGGCAATTACGACCCCGCCGGCAGCACCCAGATGTTCCGCGCGTTCGTCGACGAGGCTCCCCAGGGCCGCCAGCAGCAGGCCGCCCCGGCGTCCTCCGGCCCCCGCGTGGGCCTGATCATCGGCGTGATCGCCGCGGTGGCGATCGTGGCAGCGGTGGCTTGGCTGGCGCTGAAGTAACGAACAGCGGCGCGGTTTGGCCGGGTCCACGTGGACCGGCGTTTCCCAGTCCCCGGCGTCTGGGCCGGCCGGGGGTGGGCACGCTCACCGGCGCTGGCCGGGTGCCTCCCCCAAGCTCTTCGAGCAGGGGGGACCCCCAGCGCCCACCCGTGCCGCCCCAGCGGCACGACTGCCCGCAGCTGGGTCGGCATGGCGGCCGCCCGCCGCTGCGGCCGCCGCAGCGACGCCGGCCCGCAGCCGCGCGCCACGGCGTTGGTGCAGCCGCCCGCGGCGGGGAGGGGGCGGGGTGGGGGGTGTCCGCCCGCAGCGGCCGGCACCGTGACACCGAGCACTCGTCGGGGACGGGCGGCCGGACCGAGGACGGACACCCCCCGCCCCGGCCCCGACTCACCCACCGGCCGTAGGCGCGGACCGCAACCGACCACACACCGCAACGGGCCGCCGCAGGCAAAAAAGGGGCGCGGGGCTGTGCTCGATATGCGGCTCCGCCGCGTGGGCGCGACCAGCCACAGCTCACCCGCGCCCGAACGACGACCTCAGTCCGCGATGAGACCGTCCCGCAGCTGCGCCAACGTCCGCGTCAGCAGCCGCGACACATGCATCTGCGAGATCCCGACTTCCTCACCGATCTGCGACTGCGTCATGTTCGCGAAGAACCGCAGCATGATGATCCGCCGCTCCCGCGGCGGCAGCTTCGCCAGCAGCGGCTTCAGCGACTCCCGGTACTCCACACCCTCCAGCGCGGTGTCCTCGTAACCGAGCCGGTCCGCCAGCGACCCCTCGCCGCCGTCGTCCTCGGGCGCCGGCGAGTCCAGCGAGGACGCCGTGTACGCGTTGCCCACCGCGAGCCCGTCGACGACGTCCTCCTCGGACACCCCGAGCACGGAGGCGAGTTCGGCGACGGTCGGCGACCGGTCCAGCTTCTGTGACAGCTCGTCACTTGCCTTGGTCAGCGCCAGCCGCAGCTCCTGCAGCCGCCGCGGCACCCGCACCGACCACGACGTGTCCCGGAAGAACCGCTTGATCTCCCCGACGACCGTCGGCATCGCGAACGTCGGGAACTCCACGCCCCGTTCGCAGTCGAACCGGTCGATCGCCTTGATCAGCCCGATGGTGCCGACCTGGACGATGTCCTCCATCGGCTCGTTGCGGGAGCGGAACCGCGCGGCCGCGTACCGCACCAGCGGCAGGTTGAGCTCGATCAGGGTGTCGCGGACGTACGCCCGCTCGGGGCTGTTCTCGTCGAGGGCGGCGAGCCGCAGGAAAAGGGAGCGGGAGAGCGTGCGGGTGTCGATGTCCCCGGAGACCGGCGGAGCCGCGGGGGGCTCCGTCGGAAGGGCGGGGGCCGGCACGGCCTCGAGGGCCGAGGCGTCATCGAGAGCGTCGAGCGTCTCCGGCGCTGTCTCGCTCTTCGTGAGCGTGAGCACCTTCGAGCTGCCCTGGTCTGCGGACATGCCACCCCCTTTGGGTCGCGGGACGGTCGCGGCGGACGCTCCCACAGAAGGAACGCAGCCTTCACCTGAATACCGGAGCCGGAGCTCCGGCAAACGCGCTTCCCGCAGAATGTCACATGTCGGCAACGCGCCGTAGTGACATGTCGACATCCGAGACACGAATCCCCCCTGGAAACAGGGGGCCTGACGGCCTGTCGGCCCGAAAAACCGGCGATCCGCGCTGATGAGCGATCCACTCTCCACGGTGATCGCTCGATCTCACATTCGGTTGTGCGCCGGTAGCACGAACGGATGACGAAAACCCCACCCCCCTCCCGGCCACCCCCCTCAACCACCCCCAACCCCACCCGCACCCCCCGCCCCCCGGCGGAGCGGCTACGCCTCGATCCGGTTGGCCGACCGCAATCGCTGAAAGCTGCGCGCGAGCAACCGCGAGACGTGCATCTGGGAGACGCCCAGCTCGGCGCTGATCTGCGACTGGGTGAGGTTGCTGTAGTACCGCAGCAGCAGAATCCGCTGCTCCCGCTCGGGCAGCTGCACCAGCAGATGCCGTACGAGATCGCGGTGCTCGACGCCGTCCAGCGCCGGGTCCTCGTAGCCGAGCCGGTCGAGCAGCCCCGGCAGCCCGTCGCCCTCCTGGGCGGCCTCCAGTGAGGTGGCGTGGTACGACCGCCCGGCCTCGATGCAGGACAGCACCTCGTCCTCGCTGATCCGCAGCCGCTCGGCGATCTCGGCGGTGGACGGGGTACGCCCGAACGCGGTGGTCAGATCCTCGGTGGCGCTGTTCACCTGCACCCACAGCTCGTGCAGCCGGCGAGGTACGTGGACGGTGCGCACGTTGTCGCGGAAGTAGCGCTTGATCTCGCCGACGACCGTGGGCATCGCGAAGGTCGGGAACTGCACACCGCGGTCGGGATCGAACCGGTCGATGGCGTTGATCAGCCCGATGGTGCCGACCTGGACGACGTCCTCCATCGGTTCGTTGCGGGAGCGGAAACGGGCGGCGGCGTAGCGCACGAGCGGGAGGTTGGCCTCGATCAGCGCCCCCCGCACCCGATTGTGCTCCGGCGTGCCCGGCGTGAGGTCCTTCAGCTGCGCGAAGAGCACCTGGGTGAGTGCCCGGGTGTCGGCGCCGCGGCTGCGCCGCGGGGCGGCCTCCTGGGGCGGTGCTTGAGGCGCAGTACTGGCCGGCACGGTCAACTCCACCTCTTCATCCGTCGCTCATCCGTTGCTCATCCGTCAACGCATCGGTCAGCGCATCGGTCAGCGCATCGGTCAACTCATCCGTCAAAAGCGGTCATAGCATCACAAGACATGTCCACTGTGTGCAAGCACCGCATATCTACGTGTTGGGGTAAGAGGCGGTGCATAAGACGACAAAAACCCCACACCCATGACGGGTGCGGGGTCGTCGGCGTGCAGCCGGACGGCTCAGTACGCGTAGTCGGCGATCACCCACGTGGCGAACTCGTGCCACAGGGCCACGCCCGCCTGGTGCTCGGGGTGCTCGACGTAGCGGCGCAGCGCCTCGGCGTCCTCGAAGCCGGAGTTGATCGCGAAGTCGTAGGCGATGGGGCGGTCGCTGAGGTTCCAGCCGAGCTCCCAGAAGCGGATCTCGGGGATCTTGCCGTCGAGCGCCTGGAAGGCCTCGACGCCCTTCACGACCCGCGGGTCGTCGCGCTCGACGCCCTCGTTGAGCTTGAAGAGAACCAGGTGGCGGATCATGGGTACTCCCGGGTGTCAGCCCTTGCCTCCATGGGCGACCCACGTCATGAAGTCACCGATGGCCTTGGCGGCGTCCGATATGCCCTCGAACCCTATCTGGACGTAGTCCGCGGCCTTGGCCGGGTCCGTGATGATCACGTACAGCGCGAAGACCACGAGCGCATAGACGGCGATCTTCTTCGCGTTCACCGCCATCGCGGCCTCCCTGTCACCGACGTGCCTTGAGGGTCCCCTGTTGCCGGCGGTGAGTGTAACTTCAGGCCTGCCCCCTGGGACAAGCAGAACACCCCCTGTCCGTGGTCCCACGGTCAGGGGGTGTTGTCAGCGGTAGCGGAGGGATTTGAACCCTCGGTGACTTGCGCCACACTCGCTTTCGAGGCGAGCTCCTTCGGCCGCTCGGACACGCTACCGAGGGAGACCTTACAGCACGCGGGGCCGTGCTCAGAAATCGGTATTCAGCGAGCGCGGAAGAACTCTGTGAGCTGCCGCGCGCAGTCGTCCGCCAGCACGCCCTCGATCACCTCGGGCCGGTGGTTGAGCCGCCGGTCGCGGACCACGTCCCACAGCGAGCCGGCCGCGCCCGCCTTTTCGTCGCGGGCGCCGTAGACCACCCGGTCCACCCGGGACTGCACGAGCGCGCCCGCGCACATCGTGCACGGCTCCAGCGTGACCACGAGCGTGCAGCCGGTCAGCCGCCACTCCCCGAGCCGCTCGGCGGCCCGCCGGATCGCGAGGATCTCGGCGTGCCCGGTCGGGTCGCCGGTGACCTCGCGTTCGTTGTGCCCGGTGCCGAGCACGCTCGTACCGTCGGGCGCGAGCACGAGCGCACCGACGGGCACGTCACCGGCCCGGGCGGCCCGCTCCGCCTCGTCCAGGGCGAGCCGCATCGCGGCCCGCCAGCGGTCGCGCACCGGGTCCGGGGCCGGCGTGGTGTCGTACGGGGCGGTCAGCGAACGGCCTCCAGCATCTCCGAGGCGCCGAGGGCGTCGGCGATCTCCGTCAGCGCGTCGCCGTCCAGAGCCAGCAGCTCCTTGCCGCTGACACCCAGGTCGTTCAGCAGCCCGGCGTCGCCCACCGGGCCGTTGGGCACGGCGCCTGCGTCGGTGCCGGCCTCCTCGTCGACCGCGACGGCGTCCTCGGGCTCACCGTCCTCGGTGCCGTCCAGGTCCAGGGAGTCCAGGTCGGTGTCGTCGTCACCCGGCTCCCGGCCCAGCAACTCGTCGGTGAGCAGCAGCTCGCCGTAGGAGCTGCGGGCGGCGACGGCGGCGTTCGAGACGAAGACCCGGGGGTCCTCCTCGCCGTCCACGCGGACGACGCCGAACCACGCGTCCTCCTGCTCGATCAGGACGAGCACCGTGTCCTCGTCGGGAGAGGCTTCCCGGGCCAGGTCGGCCAGATCCGACAGGGTCTCCACATCGTCGAGCTCTGTGTCGCTCGCTTCCCACCCGTCTTCGGTGCGCGCGAGCAGTGCGGTGAAGTACACCGTGACTCTCCCACTGGTCTTAGGCGTGCCGGTTGGGGGTCCCCCCGGCGGAGGTTACGGACGGGGAGAAGCTCGGGCTCCGAGCCCCACCCACTCGGAATCGTGGCAGAAACAAGGCGTTCAGGGGACGTCTTCGGCTCCCTGTGTCCGGCAGTTTTGCACGCGGGTCCGCGGGCACGTCCGTCCGGACTCACCAGCGCACTCGTTGCCACCACCTGCGGATCGTACGCGGCTTTTCACATCTCCTCCGCACGTCCACCCCGGCAACGCGCGTACGGCCCGCGGATCTTCCCGCGTGCGGCCCGCATCCGCGGCACGCCGGCGCACCCGCCACCGGAAGACGCGGCACACCCACGGACGTCACCGCCACGGCGCGCGGCGCACCCGCGCAGATACCGGCGCGGCGCTCGGCGCGCCCCGGCGAGTCACGGGTACGGCACGCGATGCGTCCCCGTGGGTCACCGCTACGGCGCGTGCTGTGGCCCGGCGAGTCACCGCCACGGCGCGCGTCGTGCGTCGGCGCGGTGCGCCGGCGGCGGGCCGGCCTCGCCGGCGTGGCTCACCAGCGGAACGTGCGCATGCGCATCGCGTGGCGCAGCCGGGCCGCCTTGGCGCGGCGGGGCTGCACACGGTCGCGCAGCTCCCGCGCCTCGGCCAGGTCCCGCAGGAACTGGGCGCGGCGGCGGCGCCGCGACACGTCGTTCTCGGGCGAGTCCCGCTGCGGGGGCTCCGGTTCGTTTCTGGACGCGCGGTCGGGTACGTCGGGTTCAGACAGGTCAGCCATGAGATCACCACCCCCGGTCCGTCTCCACCACCTTCCCCCCGGCAGCCGGTCCGATGCCAGCAGGCGGAAGAAAACGATCCGCAAAGGCTCACGCAGCGTGCGGACGCCGGGGCCGGTGCGCCCGGTTACTGTTGTGGACATGCGTCTCCACGTCGTCGACCACCCCCTGGTCGCCCACAAGCTCACCACGCTGCGCGACCAGCGCACCGACTCCGCGACCTTCCGCCGGCTCGCCGACGAACTGGTCACCCTGCTCGCCTACGAGGCGACCCGGGACGTGCGCACCGAGGCCGTCGACATCCAGACCCCGGTGGCCCGGACCACCGGTGTGAAGCTGGCCCGGCCGCGTCCGCTGGTGGTGCCGATCCTGCGGGCCGGCCTCGGCATGCTGGACGGCATGGTCCGGCTGCTGCCGACCGCCGAGGTGGGCTTCCTCGGCATGATCCGCAACGAGGAGACGCTGCAGGCCTCGACCTACGCCACGCGGATGCCGGAGGACCTCTCCGGCCGCCAGGTGTACGTCCTGGACCCGATGCTGGCCACGGGCGGCACCCTCGTCGCCGCGATCCGCGAGCTGATCAAGCGCGGCGCGGACGACGTCACGGCGGTCGTGCTGCTGGCCGCCCCCGAGGGCGTCGAGATCATGGAGCGCGAGCTGGCCGGCACGCCGGTCACGGTGGTCACGGCCGCGGTCGACGACCACCTCAACGAACACGGCTACATCATCCCGGGCCTCGGCGACGCGGGCGACCGGCTGTACGGGTCGGCGGAGTAACACCGGCGCGGGAGCCTGCGCGGTCGTGGAGTGACGGCCGCCGTGAAACCGAGAGGCTGCTGCGGGGCGCCGTCCGGCGGAGCCCTCAGCAGCCCTTCTTCGTTCCGTTCGCCGCCGGCGTCCGCAGCTTCGTCAGGGCCTGGTCGGCGGCCGGCTTCGCGTCCAGGGACTTGAAGGTGTTGCCGAGGATCAGGTCGATGGCCGGGCCCTTGCGGGCGGCGTCGGTGCGGCGCTCGGCGCCGGCCAGCTGCGTGGCCAGGACCGGCAGCGAGCTGTTCAGGGACGCCGCGGGGCCGAGCAGCACCGCGGTGCCGGGGACCTTCTTGTCGTACTGCTTGGTCGCGTTGCCGACCTCGCCGATGCGGAAGCCGCGCTTCTTCAGCTCGTCGGCGGTCTGCTTGGCGAGGCCGCCGCGGGGCGTGGCGTTGAAGACGTTGACGGTGATCTGAGCGGGCGCGGGCAGCGCGGCGGTGGTCGCCGGCGACGCGCTCGCCTTGGCCACGCAGACGGCCTTCCCGCCGGCCGTGGCCTTCTTGCCGCCGCCCCCGGTGAAGACGTCGATGAGCTGCAGCGTGCCCCAGCCGATCAGCCCGAGCACGACGGCACAGGCGGCGGTGAGGAGCACGAGCCTGCCGCGGCGCCGGGGAGGGCGCATGCGCGGGTACTTGTCTCCCGTGATCCGGTACTTACCGCCCATGCCGGGGGGAGTCAGCATGCTCATGGGCGCAGCGTAGTGCGCCCGGGCGGCGATTCCTACTAGATGATCATTCGATCCGTCCAGGAGAACCCGAAAGGGCCAAACCGTAACCGGACGGAGTCCTTCCGTCGGGTCGGTGCCGCTTCGGAGTCCGGTCGGTCCGGCTCGTCAGTCCAGTTCGAGGACGCGCGCGTGCAGCACCTGGCGCTGCTGGAGTGCGGCGCGGACCGCGCGGTGCAGGCCGTCCTCCAGATACAGGTCGCCCTGCCACTTCACGACGTGCGCGAAGAGGTCGCCGTAGAACGTCGAGTCCTCGGCGAGCAGGGTCTCCAGGTCGAGCTGCTGCTTGGTGGTCACCAGCTGATCGAGGCGGACCGGGCGCGGCGCGACGTCCGCCCACTGCCGGGTGCTTTCCCGGCCGTGGTCGGGGTACGGCCGGCCGTTTCCGATGCGCTTGAAGATCACACGGAAAGCCTACCGGTCCCGGCGTTCCGGGCGCAGCCATGGAGGCGGAGTGCGACGCTGGAAAAGGTGTTGCATAGCTGGGCGAAACGGAAACGAGGGGCCGGCCGATGAGCAGCAGCGACGAGACCCGTGCGGCAGGCGCGAACACCCCTTCCGCCCCCGGCCCTTCCGGTGACACCCCCTCCTCGCTGCCCGCCGCGGCCGCCGCCATCGCCGCCGGGTACGCCTTCTCCGGCCCCGCGCTCGACCTCGGCGCCCTGCTGTGGGACGGGAACTGCCTGCCCGACGCGCCGGTGCGCATCCCGCTGCCCGTGCTCAACCGGCACGGCCTGGTCGCCGGTGCCACCGGCACCGGCAAGACCAAGACGCTCCAGCTCATCGCCGAGCAGCTGTCCGCGCAGGGTGTGCCCGTCTTCCTCGCCGACATCAAGGGCGACCTGTCCGGCATCGCCGCGCCCGGCCTCGCGGGGGACAAGGTGCGCTCCCGTGCCGCCGAGGTCCGTCAGGACTGGACGGCGACCGGCTTCCCCGCGGAGTTCTACGCGCTCGGCGGCCAGGGCCACGGCATCCCCGTGCGGGCCACGGTCACCAGCTTCGGCCCGGTGCTGCTGTCGAAGGTGCTCCGGCTCAACCAGACCCAGGAGCAGTCCCTCGGCCTGATCTTCCACTACGCCGACACCAAGGGCCTGGAGCTGATCGACCTCAAGGACCTGCGCGCGGTCGTCGCCTTCCTGACCTCCGACGAGGGCAAGGCCGAGCTGAAGAACATCGGCGGGCTGTCCACCGCCACCGCCGGGGTGATCCTGCGGTCCCTGACCGCCTTCGAGGCGCAGGGCATGGCGGACTTCTTCGGTGAGCCCGAGTTCGACACGAGCGAGCTGCTGCGGACGGCGTCCGACGGGCGGGGCGTCGTCTCCGTACTGGAGCTGCCCGCCGTACAGGACAAGCCGCAGCTGTTCTCGACGTTCCTGATGTGGCTGCTGGCCGATCTCTTCCACGATCTGCCGGAGATCGGGGACGCCGACAAGCCGAAGCTGGTGTTCTTCTTCGACGAGGCGCATCTGCTGTTCCACGACGCCTCCAGGGCGTTCCTGGAGTCGATCACGCAGACCGTACGGCTGATTCGCTCGAAAGGGGTCGGCGTCTTCTTCGTCACGCAGACCCCGAAGGACGTGCCGTCCGACGTCCTCGCCCAGCTCGGCAACCGGGTCCAGCACGCGCTGCGGGCCTTCACCCCGGAGGACGCCAAGGCGCTGAAGGCGACCGTGCGGACCTTTCCGGACTCCGGTTACGACCTGGAGGAGCTGCTGACCGGGCTCGGCACCGGGGAGGCCGTGATCACGGTGCTGAGCGAGAAGGGCGCGCCCACGCCGGTCGCGGCGACGCGGCTGCGTGCACCGGAGTCCCTGATGGCGCCGTACGACACGGCCGCCCTGGAGCAGGCGGTGACGTCCTCGCCGCTGTACGGGCGTTATGCACAGGCTGTGGATCGCGAGTCGGCGTACGAGAAGCTGACCGCGCCGCGGGAGACGCGGAGCGCGGCTGCCGCGGGGCATGAGGAGGGTCGCACGGAGGGGCGCGAGGAGGGGCGGGCCGCGCGGCGCGGGGAGGCGCGGGAGGAGTCCTCGGTGATCGAGCAGGTTGTGAGCAGCGGGATGTTCAAGTCGCTGGCGCGGTCGGTCGGGACGCAGATCGGCCGGGAGATCACGCGCTCCCTGTTCGGTACGGCCCGGCGGAGGCGGTAGTCCCACCCTGCCCCCGCCGGGTGTGTCAGCGGTCGCGCTGCGCGGGGGACGGGCCGGGTTCGGCCGGGGGCCGATGCGGGGGTCGCGGCGGTTGCGGCGGTTGTGGTGGTTGCGATGGGTCGCCTTGTTTCGGCGCGCTGCGCGCGGCCTCTGCGCGCAGCAGGGCGCGCAGGACCGCGTAGGGGTCCGTGGGCATGGCTGTGCTCCTTGGGTGCCTGTGTTTCCGACCGGGGCGGGGGAGAGCCGGTTCGGTCAGCAGCGCAGGACCAGGCAGCACAGGGCCAGGAGGGTGGCGTACGGCGTCCGGGGTGCCGTCCGCGCGCCGGTGCCGGTGCCGGTGCCGGGGGGTCGTGGGGCGTCCGGCAGGGGCGCGGGGGGCGGCACGGCCGTGCGGTGCGCGCGGTGCGCGGGCAGGCGTACGGCCGTGTCGGTGACGTCGTGCTCGGCGCTCGCCGCGGCGGTGGTCACGGGCGGGGCCGTGGCGGCGTACGCCTCGCCGGGGACGAGCAGGGCGAGCAGCAGCACGAGCGCCCGCAGCCAGGTGCGGCTGCGGGGGAGGGCTCGTGCGGCGCGGCTCATGCCAGGACGTCTCCCCGGGGGCGGCGCGGGGGTGCGCGTCCGGGCGGGAGAACCGCCCGCTCGGGTTACGGCCGTTCGCGGCGAGCGGGGTTCAGCCGGTCGACGCCTGCTTCTTCGCCTTCGCCGCGGCCTTCATCTCCTGCTTGTGGGCCCGCACCTTCGCGAGCGACTCCGGGCCGGTGATGTCGGCGACGGAGCGGAAGGACTTCGCCTCGCCGTAGCCGCCGGCCGCCTCCTGCCAGCCGGCGGGGCGTACGCCGAGCTGCTTGCCCAGCAGGGCGAGGAAGATCTGTGCCTTCTGCTTGCCGAAGCCGGGGAGCTCCTGGAGGCGGCGGAGCAGCTCGCCGCCGTCGTCGACGCCCTTCCAGACGAGTTCGGCGTTTCCGTCGTAGTGGTCGACGAGGTACTGGCACAGCTGCTGGATGCGCTTGGCCATGGAGCCGGGGTAGCGGTGCACGGCCGGCTTCTCGGAGAGCAGGGCGGCGAAGGCCTCCGGGTCGGTGGCGGCGATGTCGTGGGCGTCGAGATCGTCGGCGCCGAGGCGGTCGGCGATGGTGCGGGGGCCCTTGAACGCCCACTCCATCGGGATCTGCTGGTCCAGCAGCATTCCGATCAGGGCGGCGAGAGGGGAGCGGCCGAGAAGCGCGTCGGCGTCGGCGTCCTGGGCGAGGTGCAGGGTGACGTCCATGTCTTCGATGATGTCGCGCGGGGGGTGGGTGTGCCTGTCGGGGTGGGGCGGGGTGCGTTGTCCGGTGCCGGGTGCGTTGTCCCGTGCGGGGTGCGTTGTCCCGTGCCGGTTGGTTGTGGCTGGTCGCGCCGTTCCCCGCGCCCCTTTTTGTGCCTGCGGCGGCCCGTTGCGGCGTGTGGTCGTCGGCTCAGGTGCGGGGCGCCGCGCCGGTGTCGGCGCGGCTCCTTGCGTGCCCCTGCCCCATGGCGCTCCCTCACCGGTCGTGTACGATCTTAGTTAGGTGAGGCTAACCTAAAAGAGGGGTTACAGGGTGACGACCGACCTGCACCGGGACGCCTGGGGCATCCCGCATCTGCGTGCCGCGGGCGTCCGCGAACTCGCCCGCGCCCAGGGACTGGTCACCGCCCGCGACCGCGCCTGGCAACTGGAGGTCGAGCGGCACCGTGCGCAGGGCACGTCCGCCGCCTTCCTCGGCCCCGGCGCGCTCGACTGGGACCGGTTCGCCCGCCGGGCCCGGCTCGCCGACACCGCCCGCCGCTGCTTCAGCGCCCTGGAGGAGCGCGATCCCGAAACGGCGGAGTGGGTGCGTGCCTACATCGACGGTGTGAACGACGGGCTGCGGACCGGCGAGGAGTTCCGCCGCGCCGGCCTGACCCCCGGGCGCTGGGAGCCGTGGACCCCGCTGGCCGTCTGGCTGTCCGCTCACATCCTGTTCGCCGGGTTCCCCGCCAAGCTGTGGCGGGAGGAGGCCGTCCGGCGGCTCGGGCCGGAGGCCGTCGGCCTGTTCGCCGCCGACGGGCCCGCCACCGCCGGCAGCAACGGCTGGCTGGTCGGCGGGGAGCGCAGCACGAGCGGGCAGGCGATCATCGCCGGCGATCCGCACCGGTTCATCGAGGACCCCGGCGTCTACCAGCAGATCCGGCTGGCCTGCGACGAGTTCGACGTCGTGGGGTTCGCCGTGCCGGGGGTGCCCGGCATCGCCCACTTCGGGCACACCGGCACCGTCGCCTGGGCCATCACCAACGCCATGGCCGACTACCAGGATCTGTACCGGGAGCGACTGCGCCGGACCGGCGCCGGGATCGAGGCGCTGGGGCCGGACGGCCGCTGGCACCGGGCCCTGCGGCACACCGAGCTCGTCCGCGTGGCCGGGGAGGACACGGTCGAGGTCGAGGTCGTCGAGACCGCGCGCGGTCCCGTCATCGCCGGCGGACCGGAGGGGCTCGACGACGGCACCCCGGGGGCGGTGAGCCTGCGCTACCCGCCGAGGGTCACCGGCGACCTCGGTTTCAGCGCCCTGCTGCCGTTGCTGCGTGCCCGCCGGGTCGCCGACGTCGACCGCGCCCTGGACGCCTGGGCGGAGCCCGTCAACGTCGTCCACGCCGCCGACACCGAGGGCGGCGTGCTGCACCGGGTCGCCGGACGCGTGCCCGTGCGCGACCCGGCCAACCGGGTGCGCGTGGTGCCGGCGTGGGAGCCCGGACACGAGTGGACCGGCTGGCACGCCATGCCCCGGGCGGGGCTCGACGACGGAGTCGCCGTCATGGCCAACGCCCGCGGCATCGCCGCAGAGCTGGGCACCGAGTTCGCGCCCTCCCATCGCGCCGACCGCATCCGCCGGCTGCTCGGCGAGCGGCGGGAATGGTCCGCCGCGGACATGGGCGCCGTACACACGGACGTCTTCCTCGGTTCCGCGGGAGCGCTGCTCGACCAGGTGGCCGCGCTCGACGGGCTCGGGGATGAGGCCGGCGCGCTGCGGGAGCGGCTGCTCGGATGGGACCGGCGGATGGACGCCGGCAGCCGGGACGCGGCGCTGTACTCCGCCGTGCGCGGCGCGGTCGTACGGCGGCTGGCCGCACACGAGGCGTTCGCGGCCCTCGCCTCACCGCCCGCCTACCCCGAGGTCTTCCAGCCCTGGCTCGCCCTGACCCCGCGCATCGGCTTCGCCCTGGAACACCTGCTGCGCGCCGGGACGCTGTACGGCATCGACCGGCCCGCCGTGGTGCGCGCCGCCCTGGAGGAGGTCGCCGCCGCGCCCCCGGCCGGCACCTGGGGCGACACCCACCGCCTCGCACCCTGGCGGGCGCTGCCGTCGGCGCCGCAGAAGGAACCCGCCCTGTCCGGGGACCACGACTGCGTGCTGTGCACCTCCGCCGTGCCCGGCGTCACCGACCGGGCCGCGCGCGGGCCCGCCGCCCGTTACGTCTGGGACCTCGCCCGGCGCGAGGACAGCCTGTGGGTGGTGCCCTTCGGCGCCGACGGAACGCCCGGCTCCGCCCACCACCGCGACCAACTCCCCCTGTGGCTCAGGGGAGAACTCGTTCCCGTCGTCACCGACTGGGACCGGCTCACGAAGGAGACCGATGTCTGACCTGCGCCACCGGCAGGCCGTGCACGAGCAGCGGATCGACGGCTTCGGCACCGTACGCGTCCTGCCCGTCGACCCGTCCGCCGACGCCGGGCTGATCCACCGCTGGGTCAGCGAGGAACGGGCCGTGTTCTGGGGCATGACCGGCCTGTCCGCCGCCGAAGTGGCCGGTGTCTACGGCCACATGGCCACGCTGGACACCCATCACGCCTTTCTCGTCGTCAAGGACGGCCAAGGTGCCGCGCTGCTGCAGACCTACGAACCCGAGGCCGACCGGGTCGGTGAGTGCTACCCCGTACGGCCCGGGGACATCGGCCTCCACCTGCTGCTCGCGCCCGCCGGTGCCGACGGCGCCCGGCCCGGCTGGACCGCACGGCTGGCCTCGGTGATCACGTCGTACGCACTGCTCGGGCTGGACCGGCGGCGGATCGTCGTCGACCCGGACGTGCGGAACGAGAAGGCGATCGCCCGGTTCGAGCGGCTGGGGTTCGAGGAGGGACCGGCCGTCGTCCTGCCCGAGGTCGATCTGCCGGACGTGTACCTGCCCGAGAAACACGCCCGACTGGCCTTTCTGCGCCGGGAGGCCGTCTTTCCTGCGTCTGCCTGAGTGATCCACGCCGCGCGTGCGTATCTCTGCGCGAAGGGTGCCGGCGGGAGGGAGCGGGCGGCGTGGTCGACGGCCGACGGCGGTGCGGGCGGGCCGCGCTGCTCGGACTCCTGCTCGCGCTGCTGCTGTTCGGTGGTGCCGGGACCGCTTCCGCGCACGCCGCCCTGCGGGACACCGCACCCGCCGACGGCTCCGTCCTGAAGACGGCCCCGGACCGGCTCACCCTCACCTTCACCGAGTCCGTGGCCCTGCTCGACGGCTCCTTCCGCGTGTTCGACCCCGGCAACCACCGGCTGCGCACCGGCGAGGCCCGGCACGTCCCCGGCCACTCCGACACGGTGCGCGTCGACCTGCCGGGCGGGCTGGGCCGGGGCACGTACACCGTGGCCTGGCGCGTGGTGTCCGCCGACAGCCACCCCGTCTCCGGCGCGTTCACCTTCTCCGTCGGCGCCCCCACCCCCGCCCCGGCCCCCCTCGACACCGGGACGGCCGAGGACCCGGCCACCGGCGGCCTGTACGACCTCGCCCGCTACGTCGCCTCCCTGGGCGTCGCCCTGCTCATCGGCGGGGGCGTATTCCGGGTGGTGACGCCGGGAGCGGCGCGCGCCCCGGCGACCGTGGGGGCGTGGACGCTGGCCGGCGTCACCGTCGTCCTGCTGCTCCTGCGCGCCCCCTACGAGGCGGGCACCGGACTGTCCACGGTCCTCGACCCGGCCGGGGCGGCCCGCACGCCGACCACCCGGCCCGGGCTCGCCCTGGCGGCCCGGCTGGCGCTGCTGGCGGCGGCCGCGGTGCTGCTGCGCAGGCCGGCCTGGGGGCGTACGGCACGGGCGGCGGGCGCCGCCGTGGCCGTCGGCCTCGCCCTGACCTGGGCGGTCGCCGAGCACGCCGGCGCCGGGATCCAGGTGCCCGTCGCCGTCGTCTCCGCCGTACTGCACCTGCTGGCGATGTCGGTGTGGCTGGGCGGGCTGGTGACGCTGCTGTGCACGGCCGAGGTACCGGCGCCGGCCGTCGACCGGTTCTCGCGGCTCGCCTTCGGGTGCGTCGCCGTGCTGGTGGTGACCGGTGTCTACCAGTCCTGGCGGGGTCTCGGTTCCCTCACCGCGCTCACCGGCACGGCGTACGGCCGGTTGCTGCTGATCAAACTGGCCGCGGTGAGCCTGCTGCTGGCGGGGGCGGCGTGCGCGCGGCACTTCGCCGGGCGGCTGCGCACGCGGGCCGCGGTGCCCGTGCGGGTGCCGGCCGTGGTGGGCGGTGCGCCGAGCGAGGCGCCGCCGGAGGTCTCCGCCGCGTCCGGGACCGGCCGACGTCGGCTGCGCGGGGCGGTGATCACCGAGGCCGCCCTGGGCGTCCTGGTGCTCCTGATCTCGACGGTGCTCGCGGGTACGGTCCCTGGGCGCGCCGCCGCCGAGTCCGCCGAGCGGCAGCCGCTCGCCGCGCCCGGGCTGCCCGGCGCCTCCGTCACCGACGTGCCCTTCGACGTCGGCACCCCGGGCGGCCGGGGCAAGGTGCAGATCACGCTGGAGCCGGGCCGGATCGGCGACAACTCCGTGCAGGCGGTCGTCTACGGCCCCGACGGCGGCCTGGCCGCCGTACCCGAACTGCGGGTGTCGTTCACCCTGCCCGCGCAGCGCATCGGACCGCTCGACGCCCGGGTCACCGACCGCGGCGGCTACTGGGCGGCCGACCGCGTCACCCTGCCGCTGGCCGGCACCTGGACGATGAAGGTGACGGTACGGGTCTCGGAAACGGACCAGGTCAGCGAGGTCCGCACGGTCGAGATCGCGCGGTGAGGGGCGGGGAGGAGTTCGGGTGGTGATGGGCGGGGCGGCCACACGTGCGCGTGGTGACGGACGGGCTGGGCGGCCCGGGCATGGATTCGTGCGGGGGCGGGCGGGGCGGCCGGTCGAGTTCGTGCGGTGGCAGTCGTAGCCGGACCGGCACCCGGTCGGAGCACGCGGGGGCGCGCGGCCTGGCGGTGCCGGGGACGCTGGGGGCATGCCCCTGCACCAGCGCATCGTCGTCGTCGGAGCCGGACACCTGGGCTCCGTGCTCGTCCAGGGGCTGCGGGCGACTCTGCCGGACGCGCGGCTGACCGTCGTCGAGGCGGCCGACGAGCGGGCGGCGGCGCTGCGGGCGGACGGGGTAGAGACGGCGCCGGAGTACCTGCCCGTGCCCGGTGACCTGGTCCTCCTCGCCCTTCCGCCGCAGGCGTTGGACTCCTTCGCCGCCACCACCGCACCCGGCGCGTTCCGCGAGGCGACCGTCGTGTCGGTGATGGCCGGGGTGCCGATCGCCGCGCTGACCCGGCGCCTGGGCGCCCCACATGTCGTGCGCGCCATGCCGAACATGGCCTCGCAGGTGTCCCAGGGCATGACGGTGCTGTGCTGCGGACCCGGCGTCCCGCCCACCGAGGCCGCCCGGGCCGAAGGCGTGCTCGGTTCGGTCGGCCGGGTGCTGGTCGTCTCCGACGAGGCGCTGCTGGACGACGCGACGGCGCTGGCAGGCGGCGGCCCGGCGTTCGTGGCGTACATCGCGACGGCGTTCCGCGACTTCGCCGAGGCCGCCGGCTTCACCGCCGAGCAGGGCCTGGACATCGCCTGCCAGGTGCTGCGCGGCACCGCCGACCTGCTGGAGCGCACCGGCCAGGACCCCGAACAGGTCTACCGCAGCGTCATGACACCGGGCGGTACGACCGAGCAGGGCATCCTCACCCTTCAGGAGCACGACCTGCACGGCATCCTCGTCACCGCCCTGCGCCGGGCGGCAGGGCGGGCACGGGAACTCCGGGACGACACGGACGACCGGGAGGCCCGGAAGGGCCGGGAGGACTCGGACGCCCCGGACGACGGTCAACCGATCGGATGACCCCCCGGGCGCCGAAACGGGGCGACAATGAAGGTGTTTGCCCAGTTCAACGGCGTACCGGGGAGGTGTGGGCGGGTCATGGACACGATGGCGGCGGCCGCGTCCGGACGGGACGGCGACGCCGACGCCCGCATCCTCGCCGTGATCATGCACACGGCGTTCTTCGTGCTGCTCGGCGCCTCCCTGGCCCGCTTCCTGCTGCGCCACCCCGGTGAGCCCCGCACCCCGTGGGTGCTGGCCCTGTCCCTCTTCCTCGCGGTGCTCTACGTCCTCGGGCCCGCGCTCGGCGCCCGCCTCACGGCACGCCGGCTGGTCTGGCTGACGGCCGTGGTCGCCGCCTGGGCGGTGCTGGTGACGCTCGCCCCGAGCTTCGCCTGGTGCGCGGTCCCCCTCTTCTACACCGGACTGCGCACCCTGCCACCGCGCGCAGCGATCGTCCTCGTCACCGGGCTCACCGCGCTCGCCGTCGCCGCCCAGCTGCAACTCGCGGGCTGGGCCGACCCGAACGTGCTTCTGGCGCCGCCGGCCGTGGCCGCGATCGCCACGGCCGTGTTCGTCGTCATGGAGCGCCAGGCCCGCCGGCAGCGCGCGCTGATCGACGACCTGATCCGCACCCGCCGCGAACTGGCCGCCACCGAACGCCGCGAGGGCACCCTCGCCGAACGCGAGCGGCTCGCCCGGGAGATCCACGACACCCTCGCCCAGGGCCTGTCCAGCCAGCGCATGCTGCTCCAGGCCGCGGACCGGCTGTGGGACGCCGACCCGGCCACGGCACGCACCCACGTCCGTACGGCCGCCTCCGTCGCCGAGCGCGACCTCGCCGAGGCCCGCCGCTTCGTGCACGACCTGGCCCCGGCGGACCTCGCGGAGGGCGGCGGACTGGTGAAGGCCCTGCGGGCGGTCGCCGAGCGCGCGAGCGCGGAGGAGCTGACGGTCCGCGTCCACACGGAGGGCTCCTTGGCGCACCCGTTGCCCGCCCTCGTCGAGTCGGCGCTCCTGCGCATCGCCCAGGGCGCGCTCGCCAACGTCCGCGAACACGCCGGCGCCCGCACCGCGACCCTGACCCTGACCTGCCTGGACGACGAGATCGTGCTGGACGTCGCCGACGACGGCCGGGGCTTCGACGCCTCCGCGACCGCCGACCGGCCGGCCGGCTCCGTGCGCGGTCACGGCCTGCCCGCGATCCGCGCCCGGCTGCGTCAGCTGGGCGGCACCCTCACCATCGAGTCGGCGCCGGGCGAGGGCACGGTGCTGTCCGCCGCGATCCCCCTGGAGCCGCCCGTATGAGCACCGCCGTCCGTGTCCTCGTCTGCGACGACCACGCCGTGGTCCGCGCCGGGCTGCTCGCCCTGCTGGGCAGCGCCCCCGCCATCGAGGTGATCGGCGAGGCGGGCAGCGGCGAGGAGGCGATCGCCCTGGCCCGCAAACTGAGCCCGGACGTCGTCCTGATGGACCTCCAGCTCGGCGAGGGCATCGACGGCGTGGAGACCACCCGCCGCCTGGCCGCGGGACCGGCCGCCCCGCACGTGCTGGTCCTCACCACCTACGACACGGACGCCGACATCACCCGCGCGATCGAGGCCGGTGCCACCGGCTATCTGCTCAAGGCCGAACGCCCCGAGGAACTGTTCGCCGCGATCCACTCCGCCGCGCAGGGCCGCACCACCCTGTCCGCCCCCGTCGCCGGCCGTGTCATGGCCCACCTGCGCAACCCGGCCCCCACGCTGACCCCGCGCGAGCGGGACATCCTCGCCCACCTCTCCCGCGGCCTCGGCAACCGCGACATCGCCCGCGCCCTCCACATCAGCGAGGCCACGGTCAAGACACACCTGCGCCGCATCTACGACAAGCTCGGCGTCGACACCCGCTCCGGCGCGGTGGCCGTGGCGAAGGAACGCCGGCTGGTGCCCTGACGGAGGTGTCCGGACGAGGTGCCTTGGCGGAGGCGGATCTTCCGCGCGGCTCGGGGCCTTATGGCTACGGCTGCCGCGGGCCGGCCCGGCCGGCTGCGAACACCTGGCGGACGAAGCGCCGCTGCCACGGCACCTCCACCGCGCGGGAGCGGTAGTTCCGCCGCACCCAGGTGACCGCTTCCCCGGCAGTCATGCCCTCGAAGACGCACATCGCGGAGAGCGCCGTACCGGTCCGCCCGACGCCGCCCCCGCAACAGATCTCCACGCGTTCGCCGGCGGCGCGGTCGTAGGCGAGGCGGAGGGTGCGCATCGCGTCCACGGCATCGGCGGGAAGCCAGAAGTCCCGCCAGGCGACCCACAGCGACTCCCACGGGGGCTCCGGCGGCCGGTGATCCGTCAGATGGACGGCCAGCGTCGGAGTCTGTCCCGCCGGGACGCCGTACCGGAGCCCACGCCCGCGGATCCTGCGGCCCGACGGAAACGTGACGACGCCCGGCGCGGCCGGGTTCCACGGCTCGCTCATCAGGATCTGCGCTCCGATCGCCTCGATCGAGGGGCTGGTGCCGACGGAACGAAACGCCAGAGGGCCGGGCCGCTTTCACGGTCCGGCCCTCTGGGCTGGCGGAGGATACGAGATTCGAACTCGTGAGGGGTTGCCCCCAACACGCTTTCCAAGCGTGCGCCCTAGGCCTCTAGGCGAATCCTCCGCCGGAAACATTACATGACCGAGGAGGGTGCTCGCGAACTCGTTCCCCCTGGCCCGGATCGGGTACGCTGTGCGCAGCCCCTCACGCGGCGCTATCTGACTGAACTCCCCCAGGGCCGGAAGGCAGCAAGGGTAGGTTGGCTCTGGCGGGTGCGTGGGGGGCGCTTGCGTTGGCGGGGCCGACAGCGCGGACATCGTCGTTCCGCGGGCGGGACGCCTTCCGGTTCCTCGGGCGGGACGCCTTCCGCTTCCGCGGGCGGAGCCTGTTGTCAGTGGGCGCCTATAACCTCGTAAGCGTGTCGTCTCTCGCGCTGTACCGCCGCTATCGCCCGGAGACCTTTGCGGAGGTCATCGGGCAGGAGCATGTGACCGACCCGCTGCAGCAGGCGCTGCGGAACAACCGGGTCAATCACGCGTACCTGTTCAGCGGTCCCCGCGGCTGCGGCAAGACCACCAGCGCCCGGATCCTGGCCCGCTGCCTCAACTGTGAGCAAGGTCCCACCCCGACCCCGTGCGGGGAGTGCCAGTCCTGCCAGGACCTCGCGCGCAACGGCCCGGGGTCCATCGACGTCATCGAGATCGACGCCGCTTCCCACGGTGGCGTGGACGACGCCCGTGACCTGCGCGAGAAGGCGTTCTTCGGCCCCGCCCGCAGCCGGTACAAGATCTACATCATCGACGAGGCCCACATGGTCACGTCGGCCGGTTTCAACGCGCTGCTGAAGGTCGTCGAGGAGCCCCCGGAGCACCTGAAGTTCATCTTCGCGACCACCGAGCCCGAGAAGGTCATCGGCACCATCCGGTCGCGGACCCACCACTACCCCTTCCGCCTGGTCCCGCCGGGCACGCTGCGCGAGTACCTCGGCGAGGTGTGCCAGAAGGAGGACATCCCGGTCGAGGACGGCGTGCTGCCGCTCGTCGTGCGGGCCGGCGGCGGCTCCGTGCGTGACTCCATGTCCGTCATGGACCAGCTCCTCGCCGGCGCCGGTGCGGACGGTGTGACGTATGCCATGGCCACGTCCCTCCTCGGCTACACCGAGGGCTCGCTGCTCGACTCCGTCGTCGAGTCCTTCGCCTCCGGTGACGGCTCCGCCGCCTTCGAGGTCGTGGACCGGGTCATCGAAGGCGGCAACGACCCGCGCCGCTTCGTCGCCGACCTGCTGGAGCGGCTGCGCGACCTCGTCATCCTCGCCGCCGTGCCGGACGCCGCCGAGAAGGGGCTCATCGACGCCCCGGCCGACGTCATCGAGCGCATGCAGGCCCAGGCGCGGTCCTTCGGCGCCGCCGAGCTCAGCCGCGCCGCCGACCTGGTCAACGAGGGTCTGACCGAGATGCGCGGCGCCACCTCGCCGCGCCTGCAGCTCGAGCTGATCTGCGCCCGCGTCCTGCTCCCTGCCGCCTACGGCGACGAGCGCTCCGTCATGGCCCGCCTCGACCGCATCGAGCGCGGCGTGAACTTCACCACCGGTGCCGGCATGCCGGCCATGGGGTACGTCCCGGGGCCCGACGCCCACGGGGGCGGGTACCCCGGCGGCCCGGCGGGCGCCGGTGTGCCCGTACCGCCCGTCCAGTCCGTCCCGCCCGGCGGCGGCCCGGCAGCGGCCCGCGCGGCGGTCCGCGCTTCGGGCGGCACGCCCGCCGGTGCGCCCGCCGGTGCGCCCGGGACCGGTGGCGGTCCGGGTGCGGGGCCCGGCGGAAGCCCTGGCGTGGGCCCTGGCGCAGGACCGGGCGCGGGGGTTCCCGCTCCCGCTTCCCCCGGCGCTCCCGCTCCCGCCGCCGCTCAGGCCGCCGCTGCGGCCCCGGCCCCCGGTGCGTCCGGGCAGCCGGGGGGCGGGCAGCCCGATGCCGGAGGCGTCGAGGCCGGCGGCCCGGCCGCGTACGGCTCGGCGCCGGCACCGGCCGACACCGACACCGCGGCTCAGCACCCGCCCACCGCCCCCGCGGCCCCCGTGGCGCCGACCGCTCCGGATGCCGCCGCCCCCTCCGCCTCCGCTCCCGGCGCCTGGCCCACGGCCGCACCTGCGGGTGGCGGCCGACGGCCCGGCGGCTGGCCCACGGCCGCTCCGGCGGGCGGCGGCGCTCGCCCGGCCGCGGCCCCCGGCCCCGGCGGTCCGGGTCCGGGCAGCCAAGGCCCCGCCGCCGGGGCAGGTCCCGCGGGTGGCGGCCCCGGTCGTGCCCCCGCCCCCGCCTCTGCTCCCGCTCCCGCCGCGCCCGCGGCCCCGGACGCATCCCCCGCCGCGGCCCCGGCGCCCGCCGCCGGCGGGCTCGACCCGAGGGGGCTGTGGCCGAACATCCTGGAGGCCGTGAAGAACCGTCGCCGCTTCACCTGGATCCTGCTCAGCCAGAACGCCCAGGTCACCGGCTTCGACGGCACCACGCTCCAGATCGGCTTCGTCAACGCCGGTGCCCGGGACAACTTCGCCGGCAGCGGCAGCGAGGACGTGCTGCGCCAGGCGCTGGCCGAGCAGTTCAACGTCCACTGGAAGATCGAGGCCGTCGTCGACCCCTCGGGCGGCTCGGCCCCGCCGCAGTCCGGCGGCCCGTCCGGCTTCGGCGGCGGCTCCTCCGGCTACGGCGGTGGCGGCTACGGCGGTGGCGGCGGCGCCCCGGCCGTACAGCGCCCGGCGCCCGCGCAGTCCGCCGGTCCGGCGTCCGGACCGGGGCCGTCCCCGCAGGCGTCCGCGTCGGGACCGTCCCCGGTCCCCTCGCCGGTTCGGCAGTCCGCGCCGCCCGAGCCGCCCCCGGTGTCCCTCGAGGACGACATCCCGGAGGACGACGACCCGGACCTGAACGAGTCGGCGCTGTCCGGCTACGAACTGATCGTCAAGGAGCTGGGAGCGACGGTCGTGGAGGAGTTCAGCAACGAGTGACCCTCCGAGCGACGGCCCCGGGCCCCGGTCAGGGCAGCTCAGGGCCGTCCGTTCGGAGAAAACCACGAAGCGTCGGGCCGTGGTCCCTCGGAAACCCGCACAAGGCCACCGCGTCGCCTGCCGTTAGGCTGACCCCGTGAAGGTCCTCGTCATCGGCAGCGGCGCCCGCGAACACGCCCTGTGCCGCTCCCTGTCCCTCGACCCTGCCGTGACCGCGCTGCACTGCGCTCCCGGCAACGCCGGCATCGCCGAGGTCGCCGAGCTGCACCAGGTGGACGCCCTGGACGGCGCCGCCGTCAGCGCGCTGGCCGGTGAGCTGGGCGCCGACCTGGTGGTCGTCGGCCCGGAGGCGCCGCTCGTCGCGGGTGTCGCCGACGCCGTGCGCGCGGCCGGCATCCCGGTCTTCGGCCCCTCGAAGGAGGCCGCGCAGCTCGAGGGCTCCAAGGCCTTCGCCAAGGACGTGATGGCGGGC
Organism: Streptomyces sp. NPDC104814; assembly: GCF_055583185.1. NCBI lineage: Bacteria > Bacillati > Actinomycetota > Actinomycetes > Kitasatosporales > Streptomycetaceae > Streptomyces > Streptomyces sp. NPDC104814. The sequence goes on from NZ_JBVJOL010000012.1 coordinate 199,084, forward strand.
GCCGGCGTGCCCACCGCGCGCTCCTACGTCTGCACCACGCCCGACGAGGTCGCCGAGGCCCTCGACGCCTTCGGCGCCCCCTACGTCGTCAAGGACGACGGGCTGGCCGCCGGCAAGGGCGTCGTCGTCACCGACGACCTCCAGACCGCCGTGCAGCACGCGGCGGCCTGCGAGCGGGTGGTCATCGAGGAGTACCTCGACGGACCCGAGGTCTCCCTCTTCGCCATCACCGACGGCGAAACCGTCGTCCCGCTCCAGCCCGCCCAGGACTTCAAGCGCGCGCTGGACGGCGACGAGGGCCCCAACACCGGCGGCATGGGCGCGTACTCCCCGCTGCCCTGGGCCGACCCCAAGCTCGTGGACGAGGTGCTGCAGACGGTCCTGCAGCCCACCGTCGACGAGATGCGCCGCCGCGGCACCCCGTTCTCCGGGCTGCTGTACGCCGGTCTGGCCATCACCGGCCGCGGCGTGCGGGTCATCGAGTTCAACGCCCGGTTCGGCGACCCCGAGACCCAGGTGGTCCTGGCCCGGCTGCAGACGCCGCTGGCCGGGATCCTCATGGCCGCCGCCACCGGCAACCTCGCCGACCTGGAGCCGCTGCGCTGGAGCGACGAGGCCGCGGTGACCGTGGTCGTCGCCTCCCACAACTACCCCGGCACCCCGCGCACCGGTGACCCGATCACCGGGCTCGACGAGGTGGCCGGGCAGGACGCCCCGCACGCCTACGTCCTGCACGCCGGGACCAGGCGGGACGGCGGGCACGTGGTCAGCGCCGGCGGCCGGGTGCTGTCGATCACGGCCACCGGCAAGGACCTGACCGAGGCCCGCGAGCGGGCGTACGCCGCCGTCGGCCGGATCGGTCTGGACGGCTCCCAGCACCGCACGGACATCGCGGCGAAGGCGGCGGCCGGGGCGTAATCCCTCTCACCAGGCATGTTCAGGCCCCGGGCGCCCTCGTGGAACCCGGGGCCTGATCTTTGCTGTCCGTCACCCAGCTCTGACCAAAGCCATTCCATCGAGTGACCGATGGGCTTATCTGCTGACGGGAGCCGGGCCCCCAACTAGGGTGCGGCGCAATGGTTCCGGCACTTGGCCCACCGGCATTGCGATGTCAGTGGCGGGTGCCACAGTGGGGGAGTGAGCAAGTCCAGCAAGCCACGGCGACAGGTTGGGGGTGAGGTCCGGTCGTGACCGGTATGGGTGTGGAGGCGGGAGCACAGGCCGCGCGGGCCCGGGCCCTCGCCGTGCTGCGGATCCGCAGCCGGGCGACCGCGGTGGCCCTGTTGCCCGCGGCCGTCGCGGTGATCCTCCTGGCCGGCGGCGCCACCGGGCATCTCGTCGGGCCCGGCTGGGACGTCGTGCGCTGGGTGGTCTCGGTCCCGGCGCTGCTCGTGCTGCTCGCCGCCGCCGGTATCGCCCTGGTGGTCGCCCGCGCCCATCCCGCCGTCAGCCCGACGGTCCCGATCGCCGAGGACGCCGCGCCGGACCTGTACCGGCTGGTGCGCGACCTCGCCGACCGCCTGGACGTTCCGGCCCCGTCGGCCATAGCGCTCACCCCGGACTGCGACAGCTGGCTGGAGGAACGCACCCACCCGCCGCACGGCCCGCCCGTCCCCGCCGCGGGCCCGGCGAACCGCGACGACCTCGCCGGAGCGGACAAGCCCCACCGGCGCGCCCCCGCCACCGTCCTCGTCGTGGGCTCGCCGTTCTTGTGGTGGATGCGGGTCGGAGAGCTGCGCGCCCTGCTCGCCCCGGTCGTCGCCGGTACGGGACCCGCGGCGCACCCCGACATAGCCGCCGCCCGGCGCTTCGTACGGGGGCTGGACGCGGCCGTGGCCGTCGCCGCCTCACCGGCCCGCTGCCGGTTCCTGAAGGCCGCCTGCGCGGTCGTCGGCTGGGTGTCCCGTCTGCTGCTGCGCAGCTGCCGCGGGCATGCGGCGGAGATGGAGCGCGGGGTCGCCGCGGCGGCCTCCGAGCGGGCCCAGGCCGTGGACTACGGCCTGCGGATCGTCGCCCAGGAGCAGGTCGGCCTCGCCTACGCGGGCTGGGACCGCCTGCTCACCCGGGTCGCGCTGCCCGCCTGGCGGATGGGCCGCTGGCCGGCCCGGCTGGACGCCGGTGTGGTGGCCGCGCTCACCGAGCTGTCCCGGCGCGACCGGCTCGCGGAGGGCTTCACCTCCCGGCTCGGCGAGCGTCCCGCGTGCGATCTGCTGGAGGAGCCCGGCCTGGTGGACGAGGCCGCCTCGCTGCTCGCCGCCCGTCTCTTCCACGGCGGTCCCGCCGCGTCCGGCCCGGACTGGTCGCCGGTGGACTGGCAGGCGTATCCGGAGGAGGTCGTCGACCGCAAGTGGCGCACCGACGCCGCCCGGCTCCACCGGGTCCTGGACACCCTGGGTGTGCGCCGCCCCAGTGACGCCGCCACCCCGGACCCGGCAGGCCCCACACTCGCCCGCGTCCTCGACCACCTGTCCACCCCGCGGACCCACGGTGGCGCCGCCCCCCTGCCGGCCGCCCTGTCGAAGCCGGGCGCCCCGGACGGGGGCACCCCGCCGCGGTACAACGGCCCGGTCGAGCCGGACGCGCGGTCCGGCGAGCCGGACGCACCGGTCGCTGATCCGGTTCGACCGGACGAGTCGGCCTGCCCGGCAGATCCGGTCGATCCCTTCGACCAGGACGGCCCGATCGCGCCCGACGACGACCTGGCGCACCCCCGCAGCGCGGCGCTCGCCGCGAGCCTGAGCGCGGAGCTGGCCGGCGAGGAGACCGCCGCCCCCGGCACCCCGGAGCACGCCCCGGCCGCCCTCTGGGCCGACGCCGCGCTCCCGCTCTTCCCGCTCCAGCCCCCGCGCACCCCGCGGGAGATCCTCACCGACCACGTCACGGCGACGGTGTGCTGCGCGGCCATCGACACCGCCGGCGCCGCACCGGGCCTCGACTGGCTCGACGGCCCCACCCTGCTGATCAACGGCGAACGTGCCACCGATCTCACGCCCAGAGTGCTGAGCCTGATAGAGGACGGCGACGCCTCCCCGCTGCGGGAGTGGCTCACCGCGACCGGCATACGCCCCGAGAAGCCCCTGCGGCTCGTCTGACCGCCGGGCGGATGCCGAGGCGCCGGCCTGGCCGGAGCACCTGATTCCACTTTCGGCCAATTCGCAACGAACAGTGACAACATGCGTGCGTAATGTGATGTGCTGGGACCGGGTCACGCACATGGCAAGCGCGTGCGACATAAGACAGGTGAACGAGCACGACGTCAGGCGCGTACGGGGGCGTGAGGGAGGGGAGCGACCATGGGCTCGGAGCAGATCCGCCGCTGGGAGTCCGGAGCGCTGGCGCACGCCGTGACGGACCCCTTCGGCCAGGGCCCCGTTCCCTGGCTGCGCGGCAGCGAGACGTACTTCGACGACACCGGCCATGTCGTCCCCTGGTACGTCGACCCGGTCCCGCCGCAGAGCACGCGCAAGGGCGCCGCCCGCGTCCCGGCCCCCCGCGCCGAGCGGCACGACCTGCGCTCCGCCGACGACGTGCACCGCCAGATCAAGGGCTTCGTCTCCACCGGCGCGGTCGCCCCGGGCGAGGCGGTCGACTTCCACGTCACGGTCGACCCGCCCCAGGAGTTCTCCGTCGACGTCTACCGCATCGGCCACTACGGCGGTGACGGCGCCGCCAAGATCACCACCAGCCCCCGGCTGTCCGGCATCGTCCAGCCGCCTCCGCTCGCCGCGGATCGCACGGTCTCCTGCCACCACTGGTGGCTGTCCTGGCGGCTGCAGATCCCGTCCTCCTGGAGTGTCGGCGCCTATGTGGCGGTCCTCACCACGGGCGACGGCCGTTACCGCTCCCACATCCCGTTCACCGTGCGCGACGACCGGCCCGCCGACCTGCTGCTGCTCCTGCCGGACGTCACCTGGCAGGCGTACAACCTCTATCCGGAGGACGGGCGCACCGGCGCCAGCCTGTACCACGCGTGGGACGAGGAGGGCCGGCTGCTCGGCGAGGCGGACGCGGCCACGACCGTCTCCTTCGACCGCCCCTACGCCGGCGCGGGCCTTCCCCTGCACGTCGGGCACGCCTACGACTTCATCCGCTGGGCCGAGCGCTACGGCTACGACCTCGCCTACGCCGACGCCCGCGACCTGCACGCCGGCCGCGTCGACCCCACCCGCTACCGCGGCCTGGTCTTCCCCGGCCACGACGAGTACTGGTCCGCCCCGATGCGCCGCGCGGTCGAGCAGGCCCGCGACCACGGCACGTCCCTGGTGTTCCTGTCCGCCAACACCATGTACTGGCAGGTCGAGCTCGGCCCGTCCCCGTCCGGCGTCCCCGACCGCCTGCTGACCTGCCGCAAGCGCAAGGGCCCGGGCAGGCCCGTGCTGTGGCGGGAGATCGACCGCCCGGAGCAGCAGGTGGTCGGCATCCAGTACGCCGGCCGGGTCCCGGAGCCGCACCCGCTGATCGTCCGCAACGCCGACCACTGGCTGTGGGAGGCGTCCGGAGCGCACGAGGGCGACGCGCTGGACGGTCTGGTCGCCGGTGAGGCCGACCGCTACTTCCCGCGCACCGCGCTGCCCGAGCACGAGGAACGCATCCTGCTGGCCCACTCCCCGTACACCGACAGCGACGGCGCCCTGCGCCACCAGGAGACGTCCCTGTACCGGGCATCCTCCGGCGCCTGGGTGTTCGCCGCCGGTACCTTCGCCTGGTCCCCGGCCCTGGACCGCCCCGGCCATGTGGACCCGCGCATCCAGCGGGCCACGGCCAACCTCCTCGACCGCATCTGCAAACGGGACTGAGCGTCCGGGGGGTGTGCCGCGCCCCCTCCGGCCCACCCGGCGTCCGGGGCACGTCCCTCATACGGGACAATCGAGCCATTGGACAGACCCACGGGGAGGAACCGTGTCCGGATTCGTAGAAAAGCCCGAGCCCCTTCAGGTGCCGGGCCTGGTGCATCTGCACACCGGAAAGGTGCGCGAGCTGTACCAGAACGAGGCGGGCGACCTCGTGATGGTCGCCAGCGACCGCATGTCCGCCTACGACTGGGTGTTGCCCACGGAGATCCCCGACAAGGGCCGCATCCTCACCCAGCTCTCCCTGTGGTGGTTCGACCAGCTCGTCGACCTGGTGCCCAACCATGTGCTGAGCACCGAGCTGCCCGCGGGCGCCCCCGACGACTGGCGCGGCCGCACCCTGGTGTGCAAGTCGCTGAAGATGGTTCCGGTGGAGTGCGTCGCCCGCGGCTACCTCACCGGCTCGGGGCTCCTGGAGTACGACGCCACCCGCACGGTGTGCGGCCTCGCCCTGCCCGAGGGCCTGGTCGACGGCTCGGAGCTGCCCGCCCCGATCTTCACCCCGGCCACCAAGGCCGAGGTCGGCGAGCACGACGAGAACGTCTCCTACGAGGAGGTCGCCCGTCAGGTCGGCGCCGACACCGCCGCCCAGCTGCGCCAGGCCACCCTCGCCGTGTACGCCCGGGCCCGCGACATCGCCCGGGAGCGCGGGATCATCCTCGCCGACACCAAGTTCGAGTTCGGCTTCGAGGGCGATCAGCTGGTCATCGCCGACGAGGTGCTCACCCCGGACTCCTCCCGCTTCTGGCCGGCCGACCAGTGGGAGCCGGGCCGCACCCAGCCGTCGTACGACAAGCAGTTCGTGCGCAACTGGCTCACCTCGGCCGAGTCCGGCTGGGACCGCCACAGCGAGCAGCCGCCGCCGGAGCTGCCCGCGCAGGTGGTCGAGGCCACCCGCGCCAAGTACGTCGAGGCGTACGAGCGCCTGACCGGCGTGCGCTGGAGCTGACGCGTACCGCCCCCGGTGAGAGCCGGGGGCGTCTCTCGCCCGGTTCCTGGGGGCGTCCGCCGTTGGGCCGCCGGCCGGCGTGCGCGACGGGAAACGCAAGAAGCCCCCGGCGTGAACCGGGGGCTTCTTCCACAGAGCGGACGACGAGGCTCGAACTCGCGACCTCAACCTTGGCAAGGTTGCGCTCTACCAACTGAGCTACGTCCGCAGTGCGCCGTGGCGCGAGAGCAACTATACCCAACCTCGCTCGCGTGCGAGACGCACTGCCGCATGCCGGTTCTCCGCCCCCAGCTTCGTCACGGCGGAGGAGAGGTAGTTGCGGACGGTTCCGGGCGAGAGCGCGGCCCGCTCGGCGATCTCCGTGACGGGCGCCCCGTCGGCGGCGAGTTCGAGCACCTCGGCCTCCCGCGCGGTCAGCGGCGAGTCCCCGGACGAGATCGCGTCGGCCGCCAACTCCGGGTCCACATAGCGGTTTCCCGCGTGCACGGTACGGATGATCTCGGCGAGGCGCTGCGCGCTGACCGTCTTCGGCACGAAGCCCCGCACCCCGGCCGCGAGGGCCCGCTTCAGATGCCCGGGACGGCCGTGACTGGTGACGATCAGTACCCGGCAGCCCGGCAGTTCGGCCCGCAGGGATGTGGCGACCTTCACACCGTCGGCCCCCGGCATCTGCAGATCCAGCACCGCCACATCGGGCTCGTGGGCCCGCGCCATCGCCAGCGCCTCCGGCCCGCTCGCCGCCTCCGCGACCACCACCAGGTCGTCCTCCAATGCGAGCAGGGCGGCCAGCGCACCCCGGATGAGGTGCTCGTCGTCCGCGAGCAGCACCCGCACACTCACGCCACGACCCCCTCGGCCGCGGCCGGCGCCGAGGACGCCTGCGCCTGCGCCTGCGTCTGTGTCTGCGTCTGTGTCTGTGTCTGTGTCTGTGTCTCTGTCTGCGTCTGCGCGGAAACGGCAAGCGGCACCTCGGCGACGACCCGGAACAGCCCGCCCTCCGCCGGTCCCGCCGTCAGCGTCCCGCCGACCTCCGCGAGCCGTTCCCGCAGCCCGGCGAGCCCCGAACCGCCCGTGCCGGCGCGCACGGCGTCCGCGCCGTCGTTCTCCACCGTCAGCACCACACGCCCCTCCGACACCTCTACGACCACCGAGCACCATCCTGCGTCCCCATGCCGCAGCACGTTCGTCGTCGCCTCGCGCACCACCCAGGCCAGCGCCGACTGCACCCCCGCCGGCAGCCCCCGCACCGCACCGGACATCTCGCACGCGATCCCGGCCGCCGCCAAAACGCCCTGCGCACCGGCCAGTTCCACGCCGAGATCGGCCTCCCGGTAGCCGCGTACGACCTCCCGCACCTCGCGCTGCGACTCCTGCGCGATCCGCTGCACCTCGATCATCTGCTCCACCGCCTCGGGCCGGCCCCGCCGCGCCAGCTGGACCGCCAGCTCGCTCTTCAGCGCGATCACCGCGAGGTTGCGGCCCATGACGTCGTGCAGGTCCCGCCCGAACCGCAGCCGTTCCTCGGCTACGGCGAGCCGTGCCTCGATCTCCCGGGACCGCTCGGCCTCCCACAGCACGGACAGGGTCCAGGCGCCGCAGCGGCAGGCGGCCAGGGAGAACAGCAGGCTGAAGGCGACCAGACAGCCGTCCAGCAGCACGTCGACACCGGTGCCTCCCGTGAGGGCGCAGGCGATCAGGCAGACCGCCCCGAGCGCGGCGCCGTGCAGCAGGAACCTCCGCGGGGGCACCCAGAGGGCGTACACGACGCCGAACGCCATCAGGACGGCGCCGAGGAGCAGCCGGCCGATGAACGACGAGACGGAGCCGGTGGCGCGCATCACCTCGACGAGCACCACGCCCACCGTGAGCAGCACGGCAGGACCGGCCAGCCGGCGGCCCGGCAGGGCGCGACGCCCCAGGTAGTGGTCGAGTGCGGGGCGGGTGAGCAGGTTTCCCCACAGGCACTGCGCCGCACCGACCAGCCCGAGCAGGCCGCCCAGGACCACGGACACCGGATCGTGGCGCAGGTCTCCGGCGAGGGGCAGCAGCATCCAGGTCCCGGTGAAGACCCAGATGCTGACGTACCAGCTCACCAGGGACTGCAGCTCGACCCGTTGCGCCTTGCTCCGCTCCCGCCAGTGGCGCCGCTGCCACCCCCGTATCCGGCCCAGCACCGCTTCCCCCTGCTCCTCGCCCGGCGCGCCGTGTGCCGAGGCGACCCGTCTCTGCCCGGTTCCCTGTCCCCCGCCCGGCGTGTTCAGCGCCGTGGCTCCCAGCGGAACCACCGGCGTACAGCAAACACCGCGACGAGGATCCAGGCCAGCGCGGTCGCCACGGCGCCGAGCGTCTCGTGCGCCGAGAGCCCGCCGGTCCAGCCGCCCCGGATCAGCGTCATCACCGGGCTCAGCGGCAGCAGTTCGCACACCGAGGCCATCCGGTCGGGGAACAGCTCCAGCGGGACCATCATCCCGGAGCCGGCCATCGAGACGATGATCAGCGGCAGCGAGGTGACCTGGGCGCTCTCCACCGACCGAGAGAAGCTCGCGGTGAGCGCGGCCAGCGCGGCACACAGGACCAGCCCGGCCAGCAGCCCCAGGACGGCGAGATGCGGCGCCTTGGGGGCGTCCACATGGAGTACGGCCGTGCAGGCCGCCACCAGCACCAGGGACTGCACCAGTCCCGTCAGCACCGCCGGCAGTGAAGCCCCGGCGAGGATCTCCGCGTCCCGCAGTTCGCCGGTGCGCAGTCGCTTGAGCACCAGCTCCTCGCGCCGGGAGGCGAGGACACCGACCAGCCCGGCGTAGACGGCGAACAGCAGCGAGAAGCCGATCGCGGCGGGCAGCACGGCGAGTCCGACGTTCAGTCCGGCGCTCGCGAGGTCCATGTCCTTGACCGTCGACCGGACCGTGGCCGGCATCGCCAGCGGCACGAACACGGCCGTGACGATCACGCCCTTGCTCCGCCCGAGCAGCGTCAGCTCGGCCCGCGCGAGTGCCGCCATCCGGCCCGTGGGGGTGGTGGTCGTCGTGCTGCTCATGCCGCGTACTCCTCGGTCCTCGATCCGGCTGCCTCCCGCGCGATCCCGAGGAACGCCTCCTCCAGCGAGGCCGACCGCACATCCAGCCGGCGCAGCTCCACCCGTGCCCGCTGGGCCCAGGCCAGCAGTTCGGTGGCCGTGCGCTGCAGTTCGCGGGTGCGCAGCCGGACGACCCGGCCGTCCACCTCGTGTCCGCACACCCCCAGTCCGGGCAGCGCCGGCAGATCGCCGAGGACATAGCCCTCGGGCAGTTCGAAGGTGATCCGGGACGGCTGTGCCGCGGTCACCTCGGCCGGGGTACCGGCGGCCGCGATGCGCCCGTCGTGCAGGATCGCCAGCCGGTCGGCGAGGTCCTCGGCCTCCTCGAGATAGTGCGTGGTCAGCAGGACCGTCGTACCGGTGTCCCGCAGCGCCCGGACCAGGTCCCAGGTCTCCCGGCGGCCCTCGGCGTCGAGTCCGGTCGTCGGCTCGTCCAGGAACAGCACCTCGGGACGGCCGAGCAGGGCGAGCGCCAGATCGAGCCGGCGCCGTTCGCCGCCGGAGAGCTGCTTCACGCGCACCGCGGCCCGGCCGGTCAGCCCCACCATGGTCAGCGCCTCGGCCACGGGCCGGGCCCCGCTCACGCATCCCGCCCACATCCGTGCCGTCTCGGCGACGGTCAGTTCGGACGGGAAGCCGCCCTCCTGCAGCATCACTCCGGTGCGCGGCCGTACGGCGGCGCGCTCGGTGCAGGGATCGTGGCCGAGGACGCGCACGCGACCGCCGGAGGGCCGGGCGAGCCCCTCCAGCAGCTCGACGGTGGAGGTCTTGCCGGCGCCGTTGGTGCCGAGCAGCGCGAAGACCTCCCCGCGTTTCACGTGAAACGTGATGCCGCGCACCGCCTGGAAGCCGCCCCCGTACACACGCCGGAGGTCGGTGACCTCAATCACGTGTTCTTTCGTGTCCATGACTTCAGCGTCCCGGCGCACCGGAGCGATCGGCAGTGCGCGCTGTCATCACTGCGCATGACAAATGTCAGAAAGGGCGGAAACACGAAGAAGACCCCGGTCCCAAGAGGACCGGGGTCTCATTCCCGAGCGGACGACGAGGCTCGAACTCGCGACCTCAACCTTGGCAAGGTTGCGCTCTACCAACTGAGCTACGTCCGCATTGCGGCCGACCGGCTCCCACCGATCGGTGCGTGCACCAGCCTACCTGATCCACCGGAGTGGTCATGACGGCGATGCAGAGCGGGTGACAGGAATCGCACACTGCGCCTTCCCCCTGGAAGGGGGATGTTCTACTACTGAACTACACCCGCACGGCCGGTATGAGCTGGGCCTTTCGGCTTTTGCCCCGCGGCGTGCTCAGACTTTAGCCGACCGGGAGGGGTGCAGCGCAAGTCGGCTTCCCGCAGGGGCGGCTGACCGGGCGTCGGGCGCGGAGCTTCGACCTGCCGGCGCACGCACCGGAACGGGCCAGGGGCGTCCGGGTCCCGGCGAGACGCGGACCCGCCCCGGCGGCACGGTGCCGGATGCTCGCGCCCGGCACCGCACACGGACGCCGGGTCGCCTGCGGGCCGCCCGCGCCGCGCCCGGCCGTCGCGGGCCGGTTCGGGCGGCGTTTCAGCGGGCGGCCGCGAACGCCTCGTAGACCTTCTTCGGGATCCGGCCGCGGGCCGGGACGTCCATCTTGTTGGCCTGGGCCCAGGCCCGCACGGCCGCCGGGTCGGGGGCGACCTCGGTCTGCTGGTACGCCTTGCCGGACCGCGAGCGCTTGCGGCCGGCCTCCACGTAGGGCGCGAGCGCCTTGCGCAGTTTCTTGGCGTTGGTTTCGTTCAGGTCGATCTCGTACGACTTGCCGTCGAGTCCGAAGGCGACCGTTTCCGCCGCTTCCGAGCCGTCCATGTCGTCAAAGAGCGTGACCACGACCTTCTGCGCCACGAATATCGGTCCCTTCTGCGGCACCTTGATACAGCTCATCTGCGATGACGTGCCGAGTATCGGTTATCGGTATTTCATTTGTACAGGGCGTGCCATTGGAAAGTGAAGCCCGACTAAATCGCCCCGCGTGTCCCGGCGCAATAGGTGCCGCGAGCCCATCGGGGATCTTTCCCAGAATTTTTCGCGGCCGTCCCCGGCCGGTACCTCATCGTGATGGCGGTCACGTAGTTTCCTACAACTCTACTCGCGTAGAAATTTTGTGCGGGTAGTCTGAAGGAACCTGCTCAGCACCACACACCGGGAGTGCCAGTGGCACGCGTCGTAGTCGACGTCATGCTCAAGCCGGAGATCCTCGACCCCCAGGGCCAGGCGGTCCAGCGTGCGCTGCCGCGCCTGGGATTCGAAGGGATCTCGGACGTCCGTCAGGGAAAGCGATTCGAACTGGAAGTTGAGGGCCCGGTCGACGAGGCCGCCCTCGCCCGCATTCACGATCTTGCGGAGTCCTTCCTCGCCAACACCGTGATCGAGGACTTCATCGTCAAGGTCGAGGAAGTCGCGGAGGCGGCGAAGTGACCGCTCGTATCGGCGTCGTCACTTTCCCGGGATCTCTCGACGACCGGGACACGCAGCGCGCGATCCGCCTCGCGGGCGCCGAACCCGTCGCCCTGTGGCACAAGGACAAGGACCTCCACCAGGTCGACGCCGTGGTGCTGTGCGGTGGTTTCTCCTACGGCGACTATCTGCGCGCCGGTGCGATCGCCCGCTTCTCGCCGGTGATGGAGACCCTCATCGAGCAGGCGAAGGCCGGCATGCCGGTCCTCGGCATCTGCAACGGCTTCCAGATCCTCACCGAGGCCCACCTCCTCCCGGGCGCGATGCTCGGCAACGACCACCTCCACTTCATCTGCCGCGACCAGAAGCTGCGGGTGGAGAACGCGGAAACCTCCTGGACCAGCGACTACAGCGCCGGGCAGGAGATCCACATCCCGCTGAAGAACATGGACGGCCGGTACGTCGCCGACGAGTACACCCTCGACAAGCTCGAGGCCGAGGGCCGCGTCGCCTTCCGGTACGTCGACTTCAATCCCAACGGCTCCCTGCGGGACATCGCCGGCATCACCAACGAGGCCGGCAACGTCGTCGGCCTGATGCCGCACCCGGAGCACGCCGTCGAGCCGCTGATCGGCACCGGCCGCACCGACGGTCTCCCGTTCTTCACCTCGATCCTCAAGAAGCTGGTCAACGCATGAGCCGGACGCCTCTGGACACGGTCGAGCACGCGGCCGCGACCCCCGACGTCGAGCTGCCCTGGGCCGAACTCGGCCTGAAGAAGGACGAGTACGAGCGCGTGGTCGAGATCCTCGGCCGCCGGCCCACCGGCGCCGAGCTCGCCATGTACTCGGTCATGTGGTCCGAGCACTGCTCGTACAAGTCCTCCAAGGTCCACCTCCGCCAGTTCGGCGAGAAGGCCCCCGAGAGCGACGCCCTGCTGGTCGGCATCGGCGAGAACGCCGGTGTCGTCGACGTCGGCCAGGGCTACGCGGTCACCTTCAAGGTCGAGTCGCACAACCACCCGTCGTACGTGGAGCCCTACCAGGGCGCAGCGACCGGCGTCGGCGGCATCGTCCGCGACATCATCGCGATGGGCGCCCGCCCGGTCGCGGTCGTGGACCCGCTGCGCTTCGGCGCGGCCGACCACCCCGACACCAAGCGCGTCCTGCCCGGCGTCGTCGCCGGCATCGGCGGCTACGGCAACTGCCTGGGCCTGCCCAACATCGGCGGCGAGGTCGTCTTCGACGCCTGCTACCAGGGCAACCCGCTGGTCAACGCCGGTGCCATCGGCGTCATGCGGCACGAGGACATCCACCTCGCGAAGGCGTCCGGCGCGGGCAACAAGGTCATCATGTACGGCGCCCGCACGGGCGGTGACGGCATCGGCGGCGCGTCCATCCTCGCCTCCGAGACCTTCGACGACGCGAAGCCCTCGAAGCGCCCGGCCGTCCAGGTGGGCGACCCCTTCCAGGAGAAGCTGCTCATCGAGTGCACCCTGGAGGCCTTCAAGGAGAAGCTGGTCGTCGGCATCCAGGACCTGGGCGCCGCCGGCATCTCCTGCGCCACCAGCGAGCTGGCGTCCAACGGCTCCGGCGGCATGCGCGTCACCCTCGACGACGTACCCCTGCGCGACTCGACGCTCTCGCCCGAGGAAATCCTCATGAGCGAGTCGCAGGAACGCATGTGCGCGGTCGTCGAGCCGGAGAAGGTCGACCGCTTCCTCGAGATCTGCGAGAAGTGGGACGTCATCGCCACGGTCATCGGTGAGGTGACCGACGGCGACCGTCTGGAGATCTTCTGGCACGGCGAGAAGATCGTCGACGTCGACCCGCGCACGGTCGCGCACGAGGGCCCGACCTACGAGCGCCCCTACGCCCGCCCGTCCTGGCAGGACGAGCTGCAGGCCGACGACGCGAACAAGCTGCCGCGCCCGGCGACTTCCGAGGAGCTGCGCGACCAGGTCCTGAAGCTGGTCGCCTCCCCGAACCAGGCGTCGAAGAAGTGGATCACGTCCCAGTACGACCACTTCGTGCAGGGCAACACCGTCCTCGCCCAGCCCGAGGACTCCGGCATGATCCGCATCGACGAGGAGTCCGGTCTCGGCGTGGCCATCGCCACGGACGGCAACGGCCGCTACGCCAAGCTCGACCCGTACACGGGCGCGCAGCTGGCCCTCGCCGAGGCCTACCGCAACGTGGCCACGACCGGAGCGAAGCCGCTCGCGGTGTCGGACTGCCTGAACTTCGGCTCGCCCGAGGACCCGGCCGTCATGTGGCAGTTCGCGGAGGCCGTGCGCGGTCTGGCGGATGGCTGTCAGCAGCTGGGCACGCCGGTGACCGGCGGCAACGTCTCGCTGTACAACCAGACCGGCGAAGCCGCCATCCACCCGACCCCGGTCGTGGCGGTCCTCGGTGTGATCGACGACGTCGCCCGCCGCACGCCGGTCGCCTTCCAGGAAGAGGGCCAGCTCCTCTACCTGCTGGGCGACACCCGTGAGGAGTTCGGCGGTTCGGCCTGGTCGCAGGTGATCCACGACCACCTGGGCGGCCTGCCCCCGAAGGTGGACCTGGAGCGCGAGCGCCTGCTCGCCGAGATCCTGATCTCCGCCTCCCGTGACGGCATGATCGACTCCGCGCACGACCTGTCCGACGGCGGTCTGATCCAGGCCGTGGTCGAGTCGGCGCTGCTCGGCGGCAAGGGCGCCCGCCTGATCGTCCCGGACGGTCTGGACGCGTTCACCTTCCTGTTCTCCGAGTCGGCGGGCCGCGCGATCGTCGCGGTGCCGCGTTCGGAGGAGGTCCGCTTCAACGACATGTGCGGTGCCCGGGGTCTGCCGGCCACCCGCTTCGGCGTCGTGGACGGTGACACCATCGAGCTCCAGGGCGAGTTCGAGCTGTCCCTGGACGAGCTGCGCACGGCCCACGAGGAGACGATCCCGGCGCTGCTGAAGTAACGCCGGCCGTACGACCGCCAAGGCCCCGCCCGTGTCCGACGGGCGGGGCCTTCGCGTTCGCGCCGACGGGCGTCGAGGCGATCGGAAACGGCGTGAGCGGACAGGGCGCGAAGGCATAGGCTCGCCGCCATGCCCACGGCGAAGAAGCGCACCCGGACCTACGACCCGGCCAAGATCCGTACCGCCGTCCACGCCCAGTTCGGGCACGTGCGCGAGGCGGTGCGCACCCTCACCCCCGAGCAGCTGCGGTCGCCCACCCGGCTCGGCGAGTGGACCGTGCGGGACCTGGTCGCCCACCTCGGGATGACCCTGGGCGCGGCCACCCGGCTGCTCGGCCTGCCGGCGCCCACCGGCGCGCAAGGGGCACTGCACGACTGGCCGTTCGCCATCGCCGCCGAAGCGCCCGGCATCGCCGGGTACGCCCGTCGGCTCGCCGAGGAGCACCCGGACCTCGACGCCTACCTCGCCGCCACCGAGGAGCGCTTCACCGCCGGCCTCGCCGCCCACCCCGGCACCCGGCTGCTGGACACCAGCGCCGGCCCGCTGACCCTCGACGACTACCTCGTCACCCGTACCGTCGAGCTGATCGTCCACACCGACGACCTCAACGCCGCCGTACCGGGGCTGGAGGTGCCCTTCGACCGGCAGGCGCTCGCCGCGTGCACCCGGCTGCTCGCCGACGCCCTCGCCGCGAAGGCGCCCGGCGGCGCCACCGAGGTGCGCATCCCGCCGTACGCCGTCGTGCAGTGCGTCGAGGGGCCCCGGCACACCCGCGGCACCCCGCCCAACGTGGTCGAGACCGACCCGCTGACCTGGATCCGGCTGGCGACCGGGCGGCTCGAGTGGAAGGACGCCGTCGAGGCCGCCAAGGTCAGCGCGAGCGGGGAGCGCGCCGACCTGAGCGGGCTGCTGCCGTTGCTGATGTGACGGAACCGCTTGCTGCCGTACCCCGTCACAAGGGCATGAACCGGTACGCACAGCGCATCGCTCTCGGGGCCGCCGCCGTGCTCGTCCCGCTACTGGCGGCCTGCGGCAGCGAGCAGGCGGGACAGCGGGCCGGCAGTGCCTCGGTCACCCCGGAACCGCCTCTCACCGGCACCGACTGGCGCATCGAGAGCATCACCGCGCACGGCAGCACGGACCGCCCCGGGAGCACCGCGCACATGAGCTTCGACGCGAGGACCGGCAAGGCCGGCGGCCGCCTCGGCTGCAACCACTTCGGCGCCACCGCCACCGTGCGCGACGGGGGTATCACCCTGGGGTCCCCGACCACGACCCGAATGATGTGCGACGCCTCACTCATGCGCACCGAGCGGACCCTCCTCGGCGTCTTCAACACCACCCTCAAGTACCGCATCGAGCGCGGCACCCTCACTCTGACCTGCACAAACGGAACGATCATCCAAGCCGTCGCACGGAAGTGATCCGTAGGGTCCGCACATCCCCAATTCGGACCAGTGGTCGATCTCGCCTACACTCGGAGGCGTGCCACGTGGTGACGGTCGACTCAATCACGATCTGCTTCCCGGCGAAAAAGGCCCCCAGGACGCTTGCGGCGTCTTCGGCGTCTGGGCTCCCGGTGAAGAGGTCGCAAAGCTCACGTACTTCGGGCTCTACGCCCTCCAGCACCGGGGTCAGGAATCCGCGGGAATCGCGGTCAGCAACGGCTCCCAGATCCTCGTCTTCAAGGACATGGGCCTGGTCTCCCAGGTCTTCGACGAGACCTCGCTCGGTTCGCTCCAGGGTCACATCGCGGTCGGACACGCCCGCTACTCGACCACCGGTGCCTCCGTGTGGGAGAACGCCCAGCCGACGTTCCGTGCCACCGCGCACGGCTCGATCGCGCTCGGCCACAACGGCAACCTGGTCAACACCGCGCAGCTCGCGGAGATGGTCGCCGAGCTGCCGAGCGACAACAACAGCCGCTCCACCCGGGTCGCGGCCACCAACGACACCGACCTGCTGACGGCCCTGCTGGCCGCCCAGGTCGACGACGACGGCAAGCCGCTGACCATCGAGGAGGCGGCGCACGTCGTCCTCCCGAAGGTGCGGGGCGCCTTCAGCCTCGTCTTCATGGACGAGCACACCCTCTACGCCGGCCGCGACCCGCAGGGCATCCGCCCGCTGGTCCTGGGCCGTCTGGAGCGCGGCTGGGTGGTCGCCTCCGAGTCCGCCGCCCTGGACATCTGCGGCGCCAGCTATGTGCGCGAGATCGAGCCGGGCGAGTTCGTCGCCATCGACGAGAACGGCCTGCGGACATCGCGATTCGCGGAAGCAAAGCCCAAGGGCTGTGTCTTCGAGTACGTGTACCTGGCCCGCCCGGACACCGACATCGCCGGCCGGAACGTCTACCTCTCCCGGGTCGAGATGGGCCGTCGCCTCGCCAAGGAGGCGCCCGTCGAGGCCGACCTGGTGATAGCGACGCCGGAGTCCGGCACCCCGGCCGCCATCGGCTACGCGGAGGCCTCCGGCATCCCGTTCGGCGCCGGCCTGGTGAAGAACGCCTACGTGGGCCGGACCTTCATCCAGCCCTCGCAGACCATCCGCCAGCTCGGCATCCGGCTGAAGCTGAACCCGCTCAAGGAAGTCATCAAGGGCAAGCGGCTGGTCGTCGTCGACGACTCGATCGTCCGCGGCAACACCCAGCGGGCCCTGGTGCGCATGCTGCGCGAGGCCGGCGCCGCCGAGGTCCACATCCGGATCTCGTCGCCGCCCGTGAAGTGGCCCTGCTTCTTCGGCATCGACTTCGCCACGCGCGCGGAGCTGATCGCCAACGGCATGACCATCGACGAGATCGGCACGTCGCTCGGCGCCGACTCGCTGGCGTACATCTCCCTCGACGGCATGATCGAGGCGACCACCATCGCCAAGCCGAACCTGTGCCGCGCCTGCTTCGACGGCGAGTACCCGATGGAGCTGCCCGACCCGGAGCTGCTCGGCAAGCAGCTGCTGGAGACCGAGCTGGCCGCCGGCCCCGCCGCCACGGCCGCCGCCGACGCCATCCGCCGCCCGTAGGGCGCCGCATCACCTGCCGTACGACACGAAAGTTCTCCTCACCATGTCTGAGACAACTGGTGCCTCCTACGCGGCTGCCGGCGTCGACATCGAAGCGGGCGACCGCGCCGTCGAGCTGATGAAGGAGTGGGTGAAGAAGACGCAGCGCCCCGAGGTCCTCGGCGGCCTCGGCGGTTTCGCCGGCCTCTTCGATGCCTCCGCCCTCAAGCGCTACGAGCGGCCGCTGCTCGCCTCCGCCACCGACGGCGTCGGCACGAAGGTCGACATCGCCCGCCGGCTGGGCGTGTACGACACCATCGGCCACGACCTGGTCGCGATGGTCATGGACGACATCGTGGTGTGCGGCGCCGAGCCGCTGTTCATGACCGACTACATCTGCGTCGGCAAGGTCCACCCCGAGCGGGTCGCCGCGATCGTCAAGGGCATCGCGGAGGGCTGCGTGCTGGCCGGCTGCGCCCTGGTGGGCGGTGAGACGGCCGAACACCCCGGCCTGCTCGGCGCGGACGACTTCGACGTCGCGGGCGCCGGTACGGGCGTCGTGGAGGCCGACCGGCTGCTCGGCCCGGATCGCATCCGCACGGGTGACGCCGTCATCGCCATGGCGTCCTCCGGGCTTCACTCGAACGGGTACTCGCTCGTCCGGCACGTCCTGCTGGACCAGGCCGGTCTGTCGCTGGACGCGCGGATCGAGGAGCTCGGCCGCACCCTCGGCGAAGAGCTGCTGGAGCCCACCAAGATCTACTCGCTGGACTGCCTGGCGCTCATCCGGACCGCCGAGGTCCACGCCTACAGCCACATCACCGGCGGCGGTCTCGCCGCCAACCTCGCCCGGGTGATCCCGGACACACTGCACGCCGTGGTCGACCGCTCCACCTGGACGCCGGACCCGATCTTCGACCTCGTCGGCCGCACCGGCAAGGTGGAGCGGCTGGAGCTGGAGAAGACGCTGAACATGGGCGTCGGCATGATGGCGATCGTCCCGCAGGAGTCCGTGGACGTGGCCCTGGCCACGCTGGCCGACCGCGACGTGGAGGCATGGGTCGCCGGCGAGATCACCGACCGCGGCGAGCACACCACCGGCGCGGAGCTGGTCGGCGACTACGCCTGACGCCCGGCCCGGCCCCTGGGGGCCCCACCCGCTCGCGGAGCGCGGGGGCCTTCAGGGGCGTGAGCCCGTTGTACGGCAGCACGAAACCCGGTCCGGAGCAGGACCCCGGACCGGGTGAAACGGCGAATGCCGCGCAGCCTTACGCGCCGCGACGGTGTTGCGAGGACGGGCCGTCCTCGTCCTCCTCGTCGTCGTCCTCGTCATAGAGGTCGGCGTACCGGGAGTACAGGTCATCGTCGTCGTGCTCATCGTCCTCGAAACGGTCGCCGTTCGGCGGCGACGGATTCGATGTCGATGCGCCCAGCTCCTCGGCCAGGCGTGTGAGGTCAGTCCCACCGCTGTTGTACTTCAGCTGGCGGGCGACCTTCGTCTGCTTGGCCTTGGCCCGGCCGCGCCCCATGGCTCGACCCCCTCAACGACGGGGCTCGACGGCCCCAGAGTCTGACACGCGTTCATGTTCCGGCACGGACTCTCCGCAGAGAGGCCGGTCCGTAGGGCTTCCACGGTACCTGAGCCCGCGCCCATACGGTACGTCGCCCGCAGCACGCGCGTGTGCACAGGACCACCGAGGCGCCCCGTCCTCGCTGGTCAATGGCGATTTTAACCACTTATCCGAGGACGACCCGCCGGTGGAAGTGAGAGTTCTCTCGAAGTCGCCACCGGCAGGTACCGCACGAACCCGTGCCGCTCGCCCTGCGGGGAGCGGCACGGAACGTCAGCGTCCGCGCTTGGCGGCGGCGGCCTCGGCCATCCGCTGCTCGGCGATCCGGTCGGCCGCCGCGGCCGGCGGAATGCCGTCTTCCTTCGCACGTGCGAATATGGCCAGCGTGGTGTCGAAGATCTTCGCGGCCTTCGCCTTGCAGCGGTCGAAGTCGAAGCCGTGCAGCTCGTCGGCGACCTGGATGACGCCGCCCGCGTTCACCACGTAGTCCGGCGCGTAGAGGATCCCGCGGTCGGCGAGGTCCTTCTCCACCCCCGGGTGGGCGAGCTGGTTGTTCGCGGCGCCGCAGACGATCCGCGCCGTCAGCACCGGCACGGTGTCGTCGTTCAGGGCGCCGCCCAGCGCGCAGGGGGCGTAGATGTCCAGCCCCTCGGTGCGGATCAGCGCCTCGGTGTCGAGGGCGGCGCTCACGCCCTCGGGGTGCCGGTCGAGGATGCGGCGTACGGCGTCGTCGCGCACGTCCGTGATGACGACCTCGGCGCCCTCCGCGCGCAGGTGCTCGACCAGGTGGTGGCCGACCTTGCCGACGCCGGCGATGCCGACCTTGCGGCCGCGCAGCGACGGGTCGCCCCACAGGTGCTGCGCGGAGGCGCGCATGCCCTGGTAGACGCCGAAGGCGGTGAGCACGGAGGAGTCGCCGGCGCCGCCGTTCTCCGGGGAGCGGCCGGTGGTCCAGCGGCATTCGCGGGCCACGACGTCCATGTCGGCGACGTAGGTGCCGACGTCGCAGGCGGTGACGTACCGGCCGCCGAGCGAGGCGACCATACGACCGTAGGCGAGCAGCAGCTCCTCGGTCTTGTCCCGCTCCGGGTCGCCGATGATCACGGCCTTGCCGCCGCCGTGGTCGAGTCCGGCCATGGCGTTCTTGTACGACATGCCGCGCGCGAGGTTGAGGGCGTCGGCGACGGCCTCCTCCTCGGTGGCGTACGGGTAGAAACGCGTACCGCCGAGGGCGGGGCCCAGCGCGGTGGAGTGGAGGGCGATGACGGCCTTCAGGCCGCTCGCGCGGTCCTGGCAGAGCACGACCTGCTCATGGCCGCCCTGGTCCGAGTGGAACAGGGTGTGCAGTACACCAACAGGTGCGCCGGTTACGTCGGTCACGGTGGTGACTCCTGAGTAAGTAGCGGCGAGTGACGCGGGGCTCCATGGGGGTGGACGGGGCCCCGTGGCATGAGGGTAGAGCCTGTTACCGGCCACGCGCCGCGCAGTGCCCCAGATCACCTTCTCAGGGAGTACGACCACGTACGCGCGTGCGCGGCCGTGCGACGATTTGCATGGATTTCCCGCAGGCGCGGGTGCGGGCCCGGCAGGTTTCCGCAGCGGCCCGCGGGGGAGGGAGCAGGCGTGCCCAAGGTGTCCTCGGTGATCGTCCCGTATGCGGCGTATCTGCGGGTGTACGAGCCGCTGGCCGCCTTCTCCGAACCGGAGCGCGGCCACTGGACGCGCTACGCCCGCCGCCCCGAGCTCCCCTCCTACCAGGACGAGCTGCGCCGCTCGCTGGCCGACCTGCTGCCCACCCCGCCCGTCGCGGTGCCGGTGCGGGAGAGCGACGACGCCTTCGTGCTGGAGGTCGACGGCGTGGTGTGCGTGTGCCCGTGGCGGACCCGGCTGCGCGGCTGGCAGGCGCTGGCCGACCTCGGCGAGGAACTGCCGAAGCCGGTGCTGGAGGCCGTCCTGCCCGAGGTGGTGCGCCGCCAGGCCGCCCAGGACTACGAGCGCTGGCGGGAGAGCAACCCCGACGCGCGGCCGTGGATCCGCACGGCCACCTGGCAGGTGCCGCTGAACTGGTTCGTGCTGGTCTCCGACGAGGAGCGGGAGTACGACAAGGGCTCCGCCGACCTGGCCCCGGTGCTGCGCTACCGCACGCCGATGGTGCAGGCCCGGCGCCGGGTGGCCCGGGCGCTGCGCACGCTGAAGGACACCATGGACGAGGGGCCGCTGGTCGAGGGGGTCGTCGACGTGGGGCGCTGGCTGGAGGAGTTCCACCCGCGCTCCCTGGTGGAGCTCGACTACGGCGGTCTGGTGCACGCGCTGCCCGCGGGGGCGCTGGAGGACGATCACTCGGCGGCGGACGTGGCCGAGGGGATCGCGGCGCTGCGGCGCGGGGACGGGGCCGCGGCCGGCGTGGCCTACGGGCGGCTGGTGGAGCGCTGGCGGTCGGTGCGCGAGCTGCGCTCGGCGAACTGACATATCGCCAGGCCGCGTGAGCCGTGTGACGGAGGATCCGACAGAGGTTCGAGTGGAGTGATGTGCGTCACGGCCGTGACGCCGGTCACCGCGTACGGTCTACGCACCGGACGGACTCCGCACTACGCGAGTTGACGGGACGTAGGCCCCGATCCGGGCGTTTGCGTCAAGCGTGACAGACCGCACGTACACGCCCCTTGCGCCCGTTACCCGCCCTCGTGCCAAAATAGGACAAGGAGTCCGGGGAGGGCTCCGTCCGCCCAACTGTGTTCCACTGTGGGCGGAATCTCAGCATTGCACGCTTTGGGGGGTCTGGTATCTCCTGACGCCACTGTGACTGATCGTCACAGTGGCGTGACTGTCCGCTATGGCATGGTCCATCGGCTTCCGTCGCTGATGAACACCTGGGAGGGCAATTCCATCGGTTTGGCCGACGCGGCTGGACAGATGGTGTAGTTGTAGTGCCGAGGACAAGCCGTTCGTCCTATAACCGACTCGACTCGCGTCCGCCATTTCGGGCAACGCGGGTCAAGGTGCAGAATTTAGAGGAAAGAACCGAGAAGGTTCGGTTCTCCCGAGGAGGCCGCTCATGACCGCTCGCACCCCTGATGCCGAGCCGCTGCTGACCCCGGCTGAGGTCGCCACCATGTTCCGCGTCGACCCGAAGACGGTCACGCGCTGGGCGAAGGCCGGCAAGCTCACGTCGATCCGCACGCTCGGCGGGCACCGCCGCTACCGCGAGGCCGAGGTCCGCGCTCTGCTCGCGGGCATCCCGCAGCAGCGCAGCGAGGCCTGAACAACCGAATAACGGGCGAAGCGCCAGGTCCCCCAACCTGTCGGGCCGCCCGGAATCACAGCTCCAAACGACGCGGGGACTGCCCCAACAGGCCCCACGCCCACACGGAACGCAAGGGTGCGTCGTCGATCGCGCTGGACTCCGCCGGGTCCAGCGCGATCTTTTTTGTGCGTGCGGTGCCGACTGTGCGTGTCCCGGCGGGGGTCTGTGAGTGCCCGTGTCGGAGTCTGGTGGGACGCTGCGGGGAAGCCCTGACCCAGGTGCAATTGCACATATTAAATTGACGGGTTGTAGGAGCGGGGTAAGAAGGGGGGCTCCGGAAACTCGTGCGGTGACTCCCGTCACATGCCACTGTCCTTGTTGCCCGGCGTCGGGGTGCGCTAGTGGAAGCGCAGGTTCCAGCCTCCCACGCGCGTACGGGTGTTGGGCGCGTACGCCGTCACGCCTCGCCGGGGGATTCGACCTCGGCGGGCTCACCGGCCGGCGGCGGGCTCGCCGGAGCCGTCGCCAGCGCCAGCCGCTGCAGGCGGTGGCAGATCGGGCAGTGACGGGTCAGATGCCGGTACGACGAAGCGGCCGACAGATGCGCCCGGAGCAGCGCTCGCGTCTCGTGCTTCGCCGATGCCGCCATACGCCACCTCCGTCAGTCCCGCGGGGAACGGGTCCGTGCTTCTGGGGTACTGGCGGAATGTGACGCCGTCAAGGCCGCGGGGCCCTCTCGAGGGCGCCCGGCCGCAAGAGGAGCCGGAAGCTCCGCGACCGCTCCGCGGGGGCGTGAGGGCGATTCTCGGCCGTTTGCCCGCCCGTTGCGAGGCAGGCGTTGGCGCTGCCACGGGAAACGACCGAGGGGCCCGTTCGTGACGAACGGGCCCCTCATACTGCGGTCCTGACGGGATTTGCTGTGTCTGATTGCGGCTGCGCCGCGGGCGCGGCCTCCGCCTTGGCGGGGCGGCGGGCGTGCCGGGAAAAGACCGAGGGGCCCGTCCATCATCGGACGGGCCCCTCATACTGCGGTCCTGACGGGATTTGCTGTGTCTGATTGCGGCTGCGCCGCGGGCGCGGCCTCCGCCTTGGCGGGGCGGCGGGCGTGT
>NZ_JBVJOL010000012.1:222362-261193 GCF_055583185.1 Streptomyces sp. NPDC104814
GCCGGGAAAAAACCGAGGGGCCCGTCCATCATCGGACGGGCCCCTCATACTGCGGTCCTGACGGGATTTGAACCCGCGGCCTCCACCTTGACAGGGTGGCGAGCACTCCAAACTGCTCCACAGGACCAGGTGTTGCGGCGCTTGTCTTTCCTGCGCTGCGAGAAGGACTGTACAGGAGGGTGAGCCCCCTGGTCGAACTCACCCTCCGCACGCACCCCGCTACGGTGCGACCGCGTCGATCGCCTTCACGATCCGCTTGTCCGAGACCGGGTATGCCGTGCCCAGCGCGTGGGCGAAGTAGCTGACCCGCAGCTCCTCGATCATCCAGCGGATGTCCAGCACCGCCTGCGGCACCGGCCGCCCCTGCGGCATCTGCTCCAGCAGCCACGCGTACTCGTCCTGCATCTCGTGGACCTTCTCCATGCGCGTGGTGTCCCGCTGCACGTTCGTCGGCATCTGCTGCAGCCGGCGGTCCGCCGCGATCAGATACCGCATCAGGTCCGGCAGCCGGCGCAGCCCCGTCGCCGTCACGAAGCCCGGCTTCACCAGGGCGTCCAGCTGTTTGCGTACGTCCTGCAGGTTCGCCAGCAGCGCGGGGCTGCGCAGGCCCTTCAGACGGCGCTCACAGGCCTGCCAGGCGGCCAGCACCTGCTGGACCTGGCCCACCGTGCGCACGGTCGTGTCCACGATCTCCGCGCGCACCTTGTCGTACAGCTTCCGGTAGGACTCCTCGTCCCACACCGGCCCGCCGAAGTCCGCGATCAACTTGTCCGCCGCCGCCATCGCGCAGTCGTCGAACAGCGCCTGGATCGAGCCGTGCGGGTTCGCCGACAGGGCGAGCTTCTGGGCGTTCGTCAGCTTCTCGGATGCGAACTTCGCCGGGTTGACCGGGATGTTGCGCAGGATCAGCCGACGCGTGCCCTTCCACATCGCCTCCGCCTGCTCCGCCTCCGTGTCGAAGAGGCGTACGGAGACCGTGTCGCCGTCGTCCACCAGCGCCGGGTAGGCCTTCACCGGCTGGCCGGCGCGGCGGGTCTCGAAGACGGGGGTGAGCGAGCCGATCGTCCAGTCCGTCAGGCCCTTGCGCTCCAGCGCCTCCCCGCCCTGCCGGGAGACCGTCGCCGCCGCGGCCTGCGAGAGGGCCTTGCGGGCCTTCGGCTTCAGCTGGAGCTTCAGCACCTCCAGGTCCTTGTCCTCGGCCAGCTTGCGGCGCCGCTCGTCGACGATCCGGAACGTGATCTTCAGATGGTCGGGGACCCGGGCCCAGTCGAAGTCCTCCGCCTCGAAGGGAACGCCGACCGCACGCTTCAGCTCACGGGCCATCGTCGTGGTCAGCGGCTCCTGAAGAGGCGTCGCCTTCTGCAGGAACGCCTTCGCGTGGTTCGGCGCGGGCACGTAGTGCCGCCGGATGGGCTTGGGCAGGGAGCGGATCAGCTCGGTGACCAGCTCCTCCCTGAGTCCCGGGATCTGCCAGTCGAAGCCCTCGTCGGTGACCTGGTTGAGCACCTGCAGCGGGATGTGGACGGTGACACCGTCCGCGTCCGCGCCCGGCTCGAACTGGTACGTCACCCGGAACTTCAGATCCCCCTGCCGCCAGGAGTCGGGATAGTCGGCCTTCGTGACCGCCTCCGCCGACTCCCGGATGAGCATCTCCCGCTCGAAGTCCAGGTAGTCCGGCTGCTCCTGCCGCTTGCGCTTCCACCAGGAGTCGAAGTGCGCGCCGGACACGACGTGTTCGGGCACCCGCTGCTCGTAGAAGTCGAACAGCGTCTCGTCGTCCACGACGATGTCGCGGCGGCGGGCCCGGTGCTCCAGCTCCTCGACCTCGCTGAGGAGCCTGCGGTTGTCGGAGAAGAACTTGTGGTGGGTGCGCCAGTCGCCCTCCACCAGGGCGTTACGGATGAACAGCTCCCGGCTGACCTCGGGGTCGATCCGGCCGTAGTTCACCTTGCGCTGGGCGACGATCGGCACGCCGTACAGCGTGACCTTCTCGTACGCCATCACCGCGGCCTGGTCCTTCTCCCAGTGCGGTTCGCTGTACGTGCGCTTGATCAGGTGGCCGGCGAGCGGCTCCACCCACTCCGGCTCGATCTTGGCGTTGACCCGCGCCCACAGGCGGGACGTCTCGACCAGTTCGGCGGACATCAAAAAGCGCGGCTGCTTCTTGAACAGCGCCGAGCCCGGGAAGATCGCGAACTTGGCGCTGCGGGCGCCCAGGTACTCGTTCTTGTTGCCGTCCTTGACGTCCTTCATCCCGATGTGGGACAGCAGGCCGGCGAGGAGGGAGACATGGACGCGGTCGGCCGGGGCGTCGTCCTCGTTGACGTGGATGCCCATCTGCTTGGCGACCGTGCGCAGCTGCGTGTAGATGTCCTGCCATTCGCGGATGCGCAGGAAGTTCAGGTACTCCTGCTTGCACATCCGGCGGAAGGAGGACGAGCCGCGTTCCTTCTGCTGCTCGCGGATGTAGCGCCACAGGTTGAGGTAGGCGAGGAAGTCGCTGGTCTCGTCCTTGAAGCGGGCGTGCTGCTGGTCGGCCTGGGCCTGTTTGTCGGCGGGGCGCTCACGGGGGTCCTGGATGGACAGCGCCGCCGCTATGACCATGACCTCGCGGACACAGCCGTTCTTGTCGGCCTCCAGGACCATGCGGGCCAGGCGCGGGTCGACGGGCAGCTGGGCGAGCTTGCGGCCGGTGTCGGTCAGGCGCTTGCGCGGGTCCTTCTGCGCCGGGTCCAGGGCATGCAGCTCCTGCAGCAGCTGGACGCCGTCGCGGATGTTGCGGTGGTCCGGCGGGTCGATGAAGGGGAACTTCTCGATGTCGCCGAGGCCGGCGGCGGTCATCTGCAGGATGACGGAGGCCAGGTTGGTGCGCAGGATCTCCGCGTCGGTGAACTCCGGGCGCGCCTCGAAGTCCTCCTCGCTGTACAGCCGGATGCAGATACCGTCCGAGGTACGGCCGCACCGGCCCTTGCGCTGGTTGGCGCTGGCCTGCGAGATCGGCTCGATCGGCAGCCGCTGGACCTTGGTGCGGTGGCTGTAGCGGCTGATCCGGGCGAAGCCGGGGTCGATGACGTACTTGATGCCGGGAACGGTGAGCGAGGTCTCGGCGACGTTGGTCGCCAGAACGATCCTGCGCCCGGTGTGCGGCTGGAAGACGCGGTGCTGCTCGGCGTGCGAGAGCCGGGCGTACAGGGGGAGTACCTCCGTGAACCTGTACTGCTTCTTCGTCAGCGCGTCCGCCGTGTCCCGGATCTCGCGCTCACCGGAGAGGAAGACGAGGATGTCGCCCTTGCCCTCCGCCATCAGCTCCTCGACGGCGTCGGTGATCGCGGTGATCTGGTCGCGGTCGGCGTCGTCCCCGTCCTCCTCGAGCAGCGGGCGGTAGCGCACCTCCACCGGGTAGGTGCGGCCGCTGACCTCGATGATCGGGGCGTCGCCGAAGTGCCGGGAGAAGCGCTCGGGGTCGATCGTGGCCGAGGTGATGACGACCTTGAGGTCGGGGCGCTTCGGCAGGAGCTGGGCGAGGTAGCCGAGCAGGAAGTCGATGTTCAGGGACCGCTCGTGGGCCTCGTCGATGATGATCGTGTCGTAGGCGCGCAGCTCGCGGTCGGTCTGGATCTCGGCGAGCAGGATGCCGTCCGTCATCAGCTTGATGAAGGTGGCGTCCGGGTTCACCTGGTCGGTGAAGCGGACCTTCCAGCCGACGGCCTCACCGAGGGGCGTCTTCAGCTCGTCCGCGACGCGCTCGGCGACGGTGCGGGCGGCGATCCGGCGCGGCTGGGTGTGCCCGATCATGCCGCGCACGCCCCGGCCCAGCTCCAGACAGATCTTCGGGATCTGCGTGGTCTTACCGGAACCCGTCTCACCGGCGACGATGACGACCTGGTGATCACGGATGGCGGCCGCGATGTCGTCCTTCTTCTGGCTGACGGGCAGCTGCTCGGGGTAGGTGATCGCGGGCACGCGTTCGCGGCGGGCGCTCATCCGCTCCTCGGCCTTGCCGACCTCGGCCTCGATCTCGGCGAGGACGGCGGCGCGGGCCTCCGGCTTGCGGATCTTGCGCGCGCCTTCGAGCCGGCGGCCGAGCCGGTGCGCGTCGCGCAGGGACAGCTCGCTCAGACGGGGCGCGAGGGCGCCGAGGGCGGGGGCAGGGTGCGTAGACATACGCGATCCAGGATCTCACCTCGCCCAAAAGACTGGCGAACGATTTGCTCCGGGCGCCGAGCGGGCGAGGCCGGCGGGTGTGGACAGGGTCACGTGGCCGGAAGTTGATCATTCGGTGACCGGACCTTTATGTTGATCGCGACCGCTCCACGGGGGACGCGGGAACCCGGCATCGTCGCAGGCCACAGGCCGCGCACGGCCCTCTCCTCACAGTCCTCCCCCGGTGGGGCACACGACCATCCACCCAACGGGGACCGCTCTCGCCTGCCCGGGCACCGCGCAGGCGGCCGAGCGGCTGAATCGGGGAGTTACTCATGACCACGTTCACCCAGTGGAAGCGCGCTGCCGCTCTGGCCGTGCTGCCGGCCGTCGGCGCGCTCGCCTTCACGGGCATCGGTGCGAGCCAGGCCCAGGCCGCCACCGCCCACTTCTACAAGTGCGACAAGACGGCGACCTCCATCCCACGCAAGAAGGTGACGTCGCACTGCTACGTCATCACGAGCGTCGGCACGAAGAAGGCCAGCGAGCACCGCCCCAAGGCGGTCTGCGACCAGGACCGCGGCACGGGCCCCTTCATCCACGACCGCCTGGTCACGGTGCACGGCCCGTGGGTCGCCCTCGGCAAGACCTCCTCGGTCACCTGCCCGCTGCGCTCCACGCTGGTCGCGGGATACACCGAGACCAGGTAGCCGGAACGAGAACACCCCCTCCGGAATCCCGGAGGGGGTGTGTGCCCTGCTAGGGCGGTTGTGGCTGGGGCCGGGGTCGAACCGGCGACCTATCGCTTTTCAGGCGATCGCTCGTACCAACTGAGCTACCCAGCCACGAGGTTTCACGTGAAACCTCAGCGGTCCTGACGGGATTTGAACCCGCGGCCTCCACCTTGACAGGGTGGCGAGCACTCCAAACTGCTCCACAGGACCAAGTGGTGTCTGCGCTTGCCTTCGGCTGACGCCTAGGACAGTGTCGCACACGATACTGCGTGCCCCCAACGGGATTCGAACCCGTGCTACCGCCTTGAAAGGGCGGCGTCCTAGGCCGCTAGACGATGAGGGCTATCGGCCCGCCTGGGCGCTTCTCAGCGCGTCGGGGACGTGAGAAGCATATGGGATGGCGGGGGGTATCGCCAAAACGGTTTCAGGGGCGGCCGGGCGACGGCGCCGACGGGCCGGGAACCGCGGGGGACGACGGGGCGGGCGAGGACGGCAGCGACGGGGAAGGGGAGGACGGGGAGGGTGCGCCGCCCGGCTGGTTCTCCTTGGGCAGGTGACGGCTGACCTCGGCCGTCGTCAGACCGAGCCCGCCCAGTTCGATCTCGTCCCAGGCCTGCAGACGGTGCGTGTCACGGTCCAGGTAGAGGATCGACGCCTCGATCGGGTCCGGGTGCTTCCCCTCCACCCCGCGCAGGCCGCTGCCGCCCGTGGAGCCCTCGACGCGCAGACGCGTGCCGTAGGGGAGCAGTTCGGTCGCCTCGTGGTGGATGTGGCCGGCCAGGACCAGCGGCACCTCGCCGTCCGTCTGGCGGGCCGCGACCGGTTCATGCGCGATCGCGATGTCCACCGGTGTGCCCTGCGCCTTCTGGTCGCGCAGGGCCGAGGCCAGGCGCGCGCCGGCCAGTTCCTCTGCGGCGTCGCCGCCGGGCTCGACCGAGCGGTCCGGGGTGTACTGCGGATCGCCGGTGCCGGCGAAGCGCAGACCCGCGACGGACACGGCCCGGCCGTCGTCCAGGACGTGGACGTTCTTCATGCGCTCCAGATAGCGCTGGGTGGTCGTCGAGTCGTGGTTGCCGCGCACCCACACATAGGGGGCGCCGAGTTCCCGGATCGGATCCAGGAAGCCGTTCTCCGCCGCCGTGCCGTGGTCCATCGTGTCGCCGGAGTCGACGATCACATCGACCTTGTACTGCCGCACCAGCGAGCCGATGATCTTCCAGCTCGCCGGGTTGAGATGGATGTCGGAGACGTGCAGGACGCGGATGGTCGTCGGGTCGGGCTGGTAGGCGGGAAGCGTGGAGGTGACGTCGTACAGCTTGGTCACGTTGGTCACCAGACGGGCCAGTTCCTTCTGGTAGACGTCGAATTCCGTCACGATGCTGCGCGCGTTGCCCACCAGCGAGGGCGCGGAGGACAGCAGGCCCGAGAACTTCGGTTCGAGGACGGACTTGGGGTTCCAGGTCGCGTACGCCGTCACTCCGCAGGCGGTCAGGAGGGCGAGCGCGAGGCCGCCGGCGGCCAGGGCGGGCCGGGGGCGGCGGTAGACGGCGAGGCCCAGGGCCGTCGCGCCGATGACGACGGCCGCGCAGGAGCGCAGCGCCAGGTCGAGCGTGCCGTGCTCGACGTCCCGGGCGACTTCGTCCTGCAGGCCGGAGATGCGCTCGGGATGGTCGACCAGGGCCTGGGCGCGGTCCGGGTCGAGCTGGTCGACGTTCACGTCCAGACGGACGGGGGCGACGTGACTGTCCAGGTGCAGCGCGCCGAGCGGCGAGACGTTGATCTTCGTGCCGCCGGCCAGGGACGGGCGCAGCGTCATGGTCGTGTCCATCGGGCCGACGGGGGCCCGGACGTCGCCGACGACGAGCAGGCCCAGCCAGGCGCCGAGCAGTACGACCGTGATCAGGCCGCAGGCGCGCAGCCAGGCAGGGGGCTGGTCATCGAGGGTGAGCGGGGCCGGGCGGGGTCGTTTCGTGCGGTGTCGGGCTGCGGCGAGGACGCGGACCATTGGTGCCGTATGCCCAGGTGCGGCTGCGGATATGCGGCGCCGTACGGCGGTCGCGGGAGGGTGTCGTACCGGACAATGGCGGTGTGCTGGAGATGACGCGCGAGGAGTTCGAGGAACTGGTCGCCGAGGCGCTCGACCGGATCCCGCCGGAGCTGACGCGGCTGATGGACAACGTGGCGGTGTTCGTCGAGGACGAACCGCCGGCGGACGATCCCGAGCTGCTCGGGCTGTACGAGGGCACCCCGCTGACCGACCGCGGGGAGTGGTACGCCGGGGTGCTGCCGGACCGGATCACCGTCTACCGGGGGCCGACCCTGCGGTTCTGCGAGAGCCGGGCGGAGGTCGTGAAGGAGGTCGAGATCACCGTCGTGCACGAGATCGCGCACCACTTCGGCATCGACGACGCGCGGCTGCACAGCCTCGGGTACGGGTAGTCCCACGGCGCCCGTGCGGCCCCGGCCGGCAGGGCCCCGGGCGTGTCCTCTTGCGGGCGGCGGGAGTTGGGCACGTCGACTCTCCCTCATCCCGGAGGTGGCTGCCCGTGCGCCCCTTGTACGTACCCGTCCGCCTGGCCGCCACGGTCATCGCGGTGGCCGCGGCCGCCGGCTGCATGAGCGTGGGGGACGAGGACGGAGGCCGGGCCAGGCCGTCGCACTCGGCGGGGGTGCGGGGCGGTGAAGGACCCGACGGGGGCGCCGCGGTGTCCGGGGGCGGCGCGGGCGGCGCCGGCGCCGGACGGGACGCGCACGGGCACGGGCACGGTGACGCGAAGGACGGCGGCGACGCGTCCGGCGCCCCGGCGACCGCGTCGGCCGCTTCCACGGCCACCCCCTCGCACGCGGTGAGCGGCCGCCCCTCGGCCGTGCCGCAGCCCCCGCGCCCGCCCGCGCCGTCGCCCACCGAGGCGCAGCCGACCGCCCCGCCCACCCCGCCCGCGCCGGAGCCCACACCGGAGCCGTCCCAGCCGCCCGCCACCTCCGAGCCGCCGGCCCCGCAGCCCTCCTCGTCCGCGCACGAGGAAACCGGGCCGCAGCTGATGCAGCGCGAGCCGGCACCGCAGGCCGGGGCGCCGGTGTGAACCGCGGACACCGGTGCGCGCCGGGATGCCGGGGCCACCGGCGCGGGCCCGGTTTGCGGGTGCGCGGTGTGACCAGCGGCTCATCCATGCGGTTTGCCTTGGGGGGCCCGAGGTGCGTATGGTGGTAGATCGTTTGATCCCATTTGCCCGGCGCCAACGCAGAAGCGCGCCGTGTGGCGCGTACTCTCCCTTGCCGTGGCGGACCGCATCGAGGCGGTCGTGTGCGATTCACGGAGTTGACGGGCGCGTGCCGACGAGACTCCGGAAGGTTTCGCATTCGCATGTCCATCGCCAGTACTGATCACGCCGTCGTGTCCGAGGACAACGGCTCCCAGGACACCCCTCAGGACACCACCCCCGAGATCACCTTCGCCGACCTCGGGCTGCCCGAGGGTGTCGTGCGCAAGCTCGCGCAGAACGGCGTGACCACCCCCTTCCCGATCCAGGCCGCGACCATCCCGGACGCGCTGGAGGGCAAGGACATCCTCGGCCGGGGCCGCACCGGCTCCGGCAAGACCCTCTCCTTCGGTCTGCCGACCTTGGCCCGCCTCGCCGGCGGCCGCACCGAGAAGCACAAGCCGCGCGCGGTCATCCTCACTCCGACCCGTGAGCTCGCGATGCAGGTCGCGGACGCCCTCCAGCCGTACGGCGACGTCCTCGGCCTCAAGATGAAGGTCGTCTGCGGCGGTACGTCGATGGGCAACCAGATCTACGCCCTGGAGCGCGGCGTCGACATCCTCGTCGCCACCCCGGGCCGTCTGCGCGACATCATCAACCGCGGCGCCTGCTCCCTGGAGAACGTCGAGGTCGCCGTCCTCGACGAGGCCG
The DNA here is from genome assembly GCF_055583185.1 of Streptomyces sp. NPDC104814. Lineage (NCBI taxonomy): Bacteria > Bacillati > Actinomycetota > Actinomycetes > Kitasatosporales > Streptomycetaceae > Streptomyces > Streptomyces sp. NPDC104814. The sequence goes on from NZ_JBVJOL010000012.1 coordinate 231,151, forward strand.
ACCAGATGTCCGACCTGGGCTTCCTGCCCGAGGTCACCGAGCTGCTCGACCAGATCCCGGCCGGCGGCCAGCGGATGCTGTTCTCGGCCACGATGGAGAACGAGATCTCCACGCTGGTCAAGCGCTACCTGAGCGACCCGGTCACGCACGAGGTCGACAGCGCCCAGGGCAACGTCACGACCATGTCGCACCACATCCTGATCGTGAAGCCCAAGGACAAGGCGCCGGTCACCGCCGCGATCGCCTCCCGCAAGGGCCGCACCATCATCTTCGTGCGCACCCAGCTCGGCGCCGACCGCATCGCCGAGCAGCTGCGCGACGCCGGTGTGAAGGCCGACGCGCTGCACGGCGGCATGACCCAGGGTGCCCGCACCCGGACGCTGGCCGACTTCAAGGACGGCTACGTCAACTGCCTGGTCGCCACCGACGTCGCCGCGCGCGGCATCCACGTCGACGGCATCGACCTGGTGCTCAACGTCGACCCGGCCGGCGACCACAAGGACTACCTGCACCGCGCGGGCCGTACCGCGCGTGCGGGCCGTACCGGCACGGTCGTCTCGCTGTCCCTGCCGCACCAGCGCCGCCAGATCTTCCGCCTGATGGAGGACGCCGGCGTGGACGCCGCGCGCCACATCATCCAGAGCGCCGGCGCCTTCGAGCCGGAGGTCGCCGAGATCACCGGCGCCCGCTCCATGACCGAGGTCCAGGCCGAGTCCGCGGGCAACGCCGCCCAGCAGGCCGAGCGCGAGGTCGCCCAGCTCACCAAGGAGCTCGAGCGCGCCCAGCGCCGTGCCACCGAGCTGCGCGAGGAGGCCGACCGCCTCGTCGCCCGGGTGGCGCGCGAGCGGGGCGAGGACCCGGCCGAGGCCGTCGAGGCCGCCGCGGCGCAGGTCGTGGCCGAGGTGTCGGTGCCGGAGCAGCCGGGCGCCGAGGACGTGGACCGCGCCGAGCGCGCCGAGCGTCCGGCGGCGACGTCGTACGAGCGCCGCGAGCGCCGGGACGGCGACCGTGGGGACCGCGGTGGCTTCCGCCGCGACGACCGTCGCTCCTACGACCGTGACGACCGCCGTCCGCAGGACCGCGACGACCGTCGTTCCTTCGACCGCCGGGACCGCGAGCGCGGTTTCGACCGCCGGGACGGCGAGCGCGGTGACCGTGGCGGTTTCCGCCGTGACGACGAGCGTGGCGGTTTCCGCCGTGACGAGCGCCGTCCGTTCGACCGCGACCGTGGCGGCCGTACCTTCGAGCGCCGTGACGGCGAGCGCGGCGAGCGCGGCGAGCGCCGTGACGACCGTGGCGGTTTCCGCCGTGACGACGAGCGTGGCGGCTTCCGCCGTGACGAGCGCCGTCCGTTCGACCGCGACCGTGGCGGCCGTACCTTCGAGCGCCGTGACGACCGTGGCGGCTTCCGCCGCGACGAGCGTGGCGGCCACCGTGGCAACGACCGCCCGTTCAACCGCGACCGCCGCGACGACCGCCCGGGCTTCCGCACCGGTGGTCACGAGCGCCCCAACGGCCGCCGTGACGACCACCGTGGTGGTTCCTCCTCCTTCGGCCGCCGCGACGACAAGCCGCGCTGGAAGCGCAACGGCTGACGGTGTCGCAGTACGGCTGACGCTGTCGCAGCCGTGAGGTGAAGGCCCGTACGACTTCGGTCGTGCGGGCCTTTCCGCGTCCCGGCGACCGTCGCGAACCGGTCGACAGCCGACTTTCCGGCCCCGGTCGGCGGTCCGACGCGGCCGCGTCGGCGATACCCGATCGGCGACGCGGGCTCGTCCCGCTATGCTCGGGGAGGCAACATCGCCAGGGCCCTTAGCTCAATTGGCAGAGCAGTGGACTTTTAATCCATTGGTTGTGGGTTCGAGTCCCACAGGGCCTACGCCCGCGGGGAGGGGTTTCGCCCCCTCCGACCGCCCTTCAGCGCCCGGACCGGTACCGACCGGTCCGGGCGCTGTCGTGTCAGGCCGGCAGATGACGGTTCGGTTCGCGTGCCGCCTCTTCGAACTCCGGGAGCAGGACCACGTCCACGCCCGCTGCCGTCAGCGCGCCGCTGCCGTCGGCGGACGGGACGAAGGTGTCCGGCTCGCGCCAGGCCGTGACCACCCGGCGCACGCCGGCCCGCAGGATCAGCCGGGCGCAGGGGAGGGGGCGGGAGGCGCGGCGCGTGCAGGGCTCAAGGCTGCTGTACACCGTGGCGGTGGGCAGGCGGGGGTCGTCCGCCGGGATCTTGGCGAGGGCCGCCTCCTCGGCGTGCACCGTGGGATCGCCCGCCTCGCGGGAGTGGCCACGGGCCAGTTCCGTACCGTCGGCCGCGACGACGACCGCGCCGACGCTGAACGCCGTGTCCGACGGCGGGCAGCGGTGCGCCAGCTCGCACGCCAGGCGCAGCCAGTGGCGGTCGGCGGGGGCCGTGCCGGTGCCCGTGCCGGGGGCGGTGGGCACGTAGCGCATGAGGACGACGTCCTCGATCTGCCGCGTCTGCAGCAGGCGCAGCCGGCCCTTCTGGTAGGCGCCCGGGCCGAAGAGGCGGGGGGCGCCGGGGTCGCCGACCAGGAGCGGGGACAGGACCAGCTGGAGTTCGTCCGCCAGCTGCTGCTGGAGCAGTTGGGTGTGGATCGTGCCGCCGCCCTCGACCATCAGGCGCCGCACGCCCCGCACGCCGTGCAGATGACCGAGGAGGGAGGGCCAGTCCAGCTCGTGGCCGAGTGCGACGACGTCCGCGCGCAGGCCGGCCCGGCTCGCCCGTTCGGCGCCCGCCCGCGTCGTGTAGAGGATCTTCTCGCCGCCCGTGTGCCAGAAGTTCGCCGCCGGGTCCAGGTCGCCGGAGGCGGAGACGATGACCTTCAGTGGGTACTCCGGGAGGCCGGCCGCCACCCGGGCCGCACGCCGCTCGGGCGAGTTGACCAGCAGCCGCGGGTTGTCGGCGCGCAGGGTGCCGGCGCCGATGAGGATCGCGTCGACGGACGCGCGGACCTCGTCGACGCGGTCGAAGTCGCCCGGCCCGGACAGCAGCAGCCGGTCGGGGCCGGTGTCGTCCAGATAGCCGTCGAGGGAGACGGCCGCGGACAGCAGGACGTACGGGTGGGGCATCGCGCTCCCCGGCGGGTGAGGTGACGGACACAACTTGGTTCAATTTTTAAACAAACCTACACTGGCGGCATGACGACCCGCTGGCTCACCCCCGACGAGCAGCGCGCCTGGCGCGCCTACCTCGCGGCCACGCACCTCCTGGAGGACGCGCTGGACCGGCAGCTCCAGCAGGACGCCGGCATGCCGCATCTGTACTACTCCATCCTGGCCACTCTGTCCGAGGCGCCCGAGCGGCGGCTGCGGATGACCGATCTGGCCGAGGCGCTGAAGATCACCCGCAGCAGGCTGACGTACGCGGTGACCCGGCTGGAGAAGGACGGGCTGGTGGGGCGCGAGAGCTGCCCGTCGGACAAGCGGGGGAGCATCGCCGTCCTGACCGGTGAGGGGCTGGCCCACGTCGAGCGCGCGGCGCCCGGCCATGTGGAGACGGTCCGCGCCGCGCTCTTCGACCATCTCGGTGCCGAACAGGTCGCACAGCTGGAGGAGATCTGCGCGGGGATCGCGCGGGCGCTCGAGGGCGCGCAGGCGGAGGACGTGCCCTGGCGCCGGCGGTCCGGGCCGCAGTGCGGGTGAGTCACGTCATACCCGGCGGGCCGGTGCGGTGGCGTATTGCTTCAAGTTTCAAGCAGGAGTAGGGTCCCGGTTCTGAGCTTCTGCTTCAAATCTGAAGCAGACGGACGGAACCCGGAGCATCCGCATGGCCGACCTCCCCGTTGTCCCCGCCGCCACCCCGCGCGCCCGCGTCCGGGTCCCGCTGCACTTCGCCGACGGCTACCGCGCCGATGCCGAACTGGTCACCTTCCACGGCCTCACCGACGGCCAGGAGCACGTGGCCGTCGTCCTCGGCGAGCCGGGCCCCATCCCGCTCGTCCGGCTGCACTCCGAGTGCCTGACCGGTGACGTCTTCGGCTCCGCCCGCTGCGACTGCGGCCCGCAGCTGCGCGAGGCCGTCGAACGCATCGCCGACCGCGGCGGCGTCCTGCTCTATCTGCGCCAGGAAGGGCGCGGCATCGGCCTCTACAACAAGCTCGACGCCTACGCCCTCCAGGACCAGGGCCTGGACACCTACGCCGCCAACGCCGCCCTCGGCCTGCCCGAGGACGCCCGCGACTACACCGCCGCCGCGCAGATGCTCACCGCCCTCGGGATCGGGTCGCTGGACCTGCTGTCCAACAACCCGGACAAGGCCGGCCAGCTGCGCACCCTGGGGCTCGACGTCCGCGACCGGGTGCCGACCGGCGTCTTCTCCACCCCGCACAACGTGCGCTACCTGCGCGCCAAGGTCCTGCAGACCCAGCACACGCTGCCGCTCGCCGAGCTCGCGGAACGCGGGGTGGGCTGACCCGTGCAGGGGGTCCGCAGGGCCGGCGAGGAAACGTGGTCGTCGGCCGCCCCGCGGATGGCGTACACTGGAGTCACAACGACGCGGGGTGGAGCAGCTCGGTAGCTCGCTGGGCTCATAACCCAGAGGTCGCAGGTTCAAATCCTGTCCCCGCTACTGAAGGCCGAGGGCCGGAAGCCGAAAGGTTTCCGGCCCTCGGTTTTTGCGCCGGTCGACTCGGCTGCCGCTCGGCTCCTTCGTGTTTCTGGAACGTCGGCCACGCCGCCGCCGCGTGCCCGCCGCCGCCGTTCGGCCGCGCCGCCGCCGCGTGCCCGCCGCCGCCGTTCGGCCGCGCCGCCGCCGCGTGCCCGCCGCCGCCGTTCGGCCGCGCCACTCCCGGCCCCCGCCGCCGCCCCCCGGCGTCATCCGGACGGCTCTCACCGCTCGCCGCCCGCGCCCGCACCGGCAACGCTGGACGGGCGGGACGACGGCGGACAGGGACGGTGGGAGACGAGCGGTGCGGCCTGGTGACGCGACGGACGACGGGCCGTACCCCCGGACCGGCAGGCGCGTGCCCGAGGCCGGGACGGGCGCCCTGGCCGAAGGATGGGTTCCCGGCGCGGGGATCGGCTCCACGGCCCGCGGGTGCGCCCCGGACCCGGGTGCCGACGGACCGGCCCCAGCCTCCGCCCTCGGCCCCGGCTCGCGGGCCGCCGTTCGGCTGCCCGGTGACCCCGTGCCGGACCCCGGGCCCGGGGACGGTGGGGAGGCGTGGCCCGAGGAGGGCCGCAGGATCTTCCTCGCGCGGGCCTTCGTACGAATCCTGCCGGTGCTGCTCATCGCGGCCGGCGCGGTCTACGACTACTGCACCCCCTCCGACTTCACCGCGGTGCCCTTCTTCACCGCCGCACCCCTGGTCGCCGCCCCGCTCTACAGCCGCCGGGGCACCGTGCTCACCGGGCTCGCCGCCGTCGCCGTCGTGCTCGGGCTGCATCTGACGCTCGGCATCGTCTGGCACACGGACGCCGTCACCGAGCTGGTGACGGTCGCCACGGTCGCCGTCCTGGCCGTCCTGATCAACGCCCTCGCGCGCCGCAGCAGCGAGCAGCTTGCCTCCGCGCGCGAGGTCGCCGAGGCCGCCCAGCGCGCCGTACTGCCCGAACCCGCCGAACGGATCGGTGGGTTCCAGATCGCCGCCTGCTACGAGGCCGCCCGTGCCGACGCCTTCATCGGCGGCGATCTGTACGCCGTGCAGGACAGCCCGTACGGCGTCCGGCTGATCGTCGGGGACGTGCGCGGCAAGGGCATGGGCGCGGTGGCCGCCGTGGCCGTGGTCATCGGGGCGTTCCGGGAGGCCGCCGAGCAGGAGGCCACGTTGGAGGCGGTAGCCCAGCGGCTGGAGCGGGCGCTGGTCCGCGAGGGCGCCCGGCGCGACGGGCTGGACGCGTTCGAGGGGTTCACCACCGCCGTCCTCGCCGAACTCCCGCACGCCGACGGTGTCGTCCGCGTCCTCAACCGCGGTCATCCGCCGCCGGTGCTGCTGTACGCCGACGGCACCCTGCGCGCGCTCGCGCCCGCGGACCCCGCGCTGCCGCTCGGCCTGGGCGAGCTGGGCCCGTGGCCGGACCGGGCCGAGGAGGTGCTCTTCCCCGGCGGCGCCACCCTGCTGCTGTACACCGACGGCCTCTCCGAGAGCCGCGACCGGCACGGCCGTTTCTACGAGGTCGAGGCACGGCTCGCCGGACGGGTCGTCACCGCGCCCGGCGCCTTGCTCGCCGCGGTCGCGAAGGATGTGCGCCGGCACTCCGGGGGCGGCATGGCGGACGACATGGCGCTGCTCGCCGTCCGCCGGCCATGAGGGTCACGATGGGTGAGCGGACGACCGCCCTCTGCATAACAATTGACTTACCATCACCAAAACAAGGTTTTGGACGTGACGTCTGAGGGGCGGTCAAGTCACCCCTTTTGCCCCGCTCGTGACCTGAAAGTCCAGGCCAAGAATGTTAATGATCAAGACGAACGGCTTGGAATCCGGCCGCCGGGTCTATTAACGTTCGATAACGCAGCGCGGTCGTCCCAGCCGTCACAAGAGACGGCTCCGTGCTCACGCGCCGAATCCCGTAGGGAACCGGGGAACCACCACCTTGGGGTGAATCTCGCGTCAGCCGCCGTCGGTCGACGGCCGGTATACGCGCGTAGGAGACCTTCCTGCTCCGAACCCGTCAGCTAACCCGGTAGGCGAGACGGAAGGAAAGGAGTACGCCCGCGTGGCGTCCAACCGGCCTGCCCCGACAGCCCCGTTCGTGCCGAGTCAGCAGGGCCCCGAGACCTTGGTCTACGGCGGTCACCGCACCGACGAGGGTCCTTGGGAGGAGTGGAACCCCACTGAGGAGTCCGTCCGTCCCGTCCGCGGCCGGCACCGCGTCGCCAAGCAGCGCGGCGGACTCGCCCGCAGCTCCACCGTCCTCGGCGTCGGTGTCATCGCCGCCGTCGGCGCGGGCGGCATGGCCAGCGCGCAGACCGGCAAGCCGCCGGTCTCCATCTCCATGCCCGACCTGCCCTCGGTCGGCTCGCTGATCTCCGACCACGAGGACGACAAGCCCCAGGGCTCCGCCACCCCGCTCAGCGACATCGTCAGCTCCGCCGACACCGCGCAGGGCACCTCCGACGCCGGTGAGGCGCTGCGCAACCGGATCATGGCCCAGGCCGAGTCGCAGCAGGTCCAGGTCGACGTCAAGGCGCAGGCCGCCGCCCAGGCCGCCGTCGCCAAGCAGGCCGCCGAGGCCGCCGCCAAGGCCGAGAAGGAGGCCGCGGCCAAGGCCGCCGCCGCTAAGGAGAAGGCGGAGGCCGAGGCGAAGGAGAAGGCCGAGGCCGAGCGCCTGGCCGCGCTCGCCAAGCAGTACGCGCTGCCGACCTCCTCGTACACGCTCACCTCCCGCTTCGGGCAGGCCGGTTCCATGTGGTCCTCCGGCTACCACACCGGCCTCGACTTCGCCGCTCCCACCGGCACGCTGATCAAGGCCGTCCACAGCGGCACGATCACCGAGGCGGGCTGGGCCGGCTCCTACGGCTACCGCACGATCCTGACCCTCGACGACGGCACCGAGCTGTGGTTCTGCCACCAGTCCTCGATCAGCGTCAGCGTCGGGCAGAAGGTCGCCACCGGTGACGTCATCGGCCGCGTGGGCGCCACCGGCAACGTCACCGGCCCGCACCTGCACCTGGAGGTGCACCCCGGCGGGCAGGCCTCCGGCATCGACCCGATGGCGTGGCTGCAGGACAAGGGCCTCAACCCCTGACACCGGGTCTGAACCCTGACACCGGGCCTCACCCCCGACCCCCATCCTGACCCCTGACACCGGGTCTGAACCCCTGACACCGGTACGACTCCCCGATCCCCGGCGGTCCTGACGGCACCCCCCCGACGTCAGGACTGCCGGCCGGTGTCCCCATGCTGTCGGCTGCCGTGCGGAATGGGTCGCTCCACCGCTGTCGTTGACACAGAGCATGACTGCTCTTCGCAAGCTCGGTACCTCCGACCTCGAGGTCTTCCCGCTCGCCCTCGGCGGCAACGTCTTCGGCTGGACCGCCGACGAGACGACCTCCTTCGCCGTCCTCGACGCCTACACCGCCGCCGGCGGCAACTTCGTCGACACCGCCGACTCCTACTCCGCCTGGGTCACGGGCAACCAGGGCGGGGAGTCCGAGACGATCATCGGCCGGTGGATGAAGGCCCGCGGCAACCGCGACGACGTCGTCATCGCCACCAAGGTCAGCCAGCACCCCGAGTACCAGGGGCTGCACGCCGAGAACATCAAGGCCGCCGCCGACGCCTCCCTGCGCCGTCTGGGCACCGACCGCATCGACGTCTACTACACCCACTACGACAAGCCCGAGGTGCCGGTCGAGGAGATCATCGGCGCCCTGGACGAGCTGGTGAAGGCCGGCAAGGTCCGGCACATCGCCGCCTCCAACATCTCCGCCGAGCGCCTGCGGGCCTCCCTGGAGTTCTCCGACCGCGAGGGCCTCGCCCGGTACGTGGCGCTCCAGCCGCACTACAACCTCGTCTCGCGCGCCACCTACGAGGGCGGCCTCCAGGACGTCGCCGCCGGCGCCGGTCTCGCCGCCGTCCCCTACTACGCGCTGGCCTCCGGCTTCCTCACCGGCAAGTACCGTCCCGGTGCGACGGTGGACAGCCCGCGGGCGGGCGGTGCCGCGCAGCACCTGCGGTCCGAGCGCGGCCGCGCGGTCCTCACCGCCCTGGACGAGATCGCCCAGGCCCATGACGCCCCCGTCGCGACGGTCGCCCTCGCCTGGCTCGCCGCACAGCCGACGGTCGCCGCCCCCATCGCCTCGGCGCGCACCACGGACCAGCTCCCGGCGCTGCTCGGCGTGGCCGACCTGACCCTGACGGAGGCGGAGGTGGCACGGCTGACGCAGGCGTCGGCCTGACCGGCGCCCCGCCGCGCGGCCGCTAGGAGCGGTAGGGGTTGTACGCCGGGTACGCCGGATGGACGCCGTACCCGGAGTGCCCCGCGTAGCCCGTCGCCGGTGGGGTGTGCCCTGTCGGTGCGGTGTGCCCCGTGGGTGCGGCGTACGGCAGGTGGGGCCGGGCCGCCCCGGGGGCCGGCCACGGGTGCGCGGGCCACGGCAGCATCACCGGCACCGGCGGCGCGGTCGCCCGGGCCGCGTACTCCAGCGCCGGGCGGGCCAGCCGGCGCAGCCGCCACACCTCGTTCAGCAGCTCGCTCTCCCGTACGACGAAGTCGGCGCCGACGCGGCCGTGGCGGCCCCGGTGCCGCAGGAACGCCAGGGACGTCGCGTACGCCTCGTAGCGCGCGACCTCCTTGGCGGCAGGCTTGCCCAGGTGATGGGCGGCGTACTCGCGTGCCATGCGGCGCGCCCGCATCGAGCCGAGCGCGAACGGCTCGGCGGGAGCGAGCCAGCCCGCCGCGACATAGGCGGGCAGCTCCTCGCGGATCGTGCGCAGCCCGCGCTGCCGGGTCCAGATCACCAGCCACGTCAGCAGGCCGAACGCGGGCATCATGAAGCCGCCGTACACGGCGAAGAAGCCGAGCGGACCGAAGGACGCCGAGCCGTTCCACAGGGCGTGCATGCACATGGCCAGCAACAGCCCGCCCAGCGGGAGCAGGACACGGCGCAGGCGCCGGCCCTCGCCCGACAGCGCCGCGATGCCGAACCCGATGCCGGTCATGGTGGTGAACAGCGGATGCGCGAACGGCGACATGATCACGCGGACGAAGAAGGTCGCCGCGGTGACGGAGGCGATGCCCCGGCCGCCGGTGATCTGGTCGGTCCCGAAGGCCGTGCCCAGGTAGAGGATGTTCTCGGTGAACGCGAAGCCGGTGGCGGTGACACCGGCGGTCACCACGCCGTCGACGACCCCGGTGAAGTCGCGTCTGCGGAAGAGGAAGACGAGCAGGACGGCGGCGGCCTTCGCCGACTCCTCCACGATCGGCGCTATCACCGTGGCACCGAGCGTGTCGGCACCGGCCGGGTCCGCGGTCGCCGTCGCTATCCACTTCGTCGCGAAGCTGTTGGCGACGATCGCTATCAGCGCGGCCGCGCAGGCGCCCCAGGCGAAGGAGAACAGCAGGTTCCGCCAGGGGCGTGGCTCGACCCGGTCCAGCCAGCGGAAGGCGGCCGTCAGCAGCGGTACGGGGAAGACGGCGAGCCCCAGGCCGACGAGGAAGCCCTCCGTGCCGGTCTGCTCGCGCACCAGCGCGAGGATGACCAGACCGGACAGGGCGAGCAGCGTGATGAGGGCGCCGTACCGCACCCCTCTGCGCTGCCACCAATGCGGGTGCCGGAGCGCACCGTCGCCGGGGCCGCTGGGGTATGTCGGATACGGGGGACTCATGGCCACGGCATTGACCCTAACGAGGGAGGGCGCCGCCCGCGACGTTGACGGTGGCGTCAGCGCGCATCCTGCTCGCCCCGCGGATGCGGTACGCGGCGGAAGAGCAGGTCGTTCACGACGTGACCCTTGTCCAGGCCCTGGCCCTCGAAACGGGTCAGCGGCCGGAACGCGGGGCGGGGCGCGAAGCCGCCGTCCGGCTGGGTGTTCTCGAAGTCGGGGTGCGCGGTGAGCACCTCGAGCATCTGCTCGGCGTACGGCTCCCAGTCCGTGGCGCAGTGCAGGATCGCCCCCGGCTTCAGACGGGTCGCGGCGAGGGTGAGGAACTCCGGCTGGATGATCCGGCGCTTGTGGTGCCGCTTCTTGGGCCACGGGTCCGGGAAGTAGACGCGCAGGCCGTCCAGCGCGTCGGGGGTGAGCATCTCGCGCAGCAGGATGATCGCGTCGCCGTTGCCGACGCGGACGTTGGACAGGCCGTGGTGGTCGGCGAGGTTCAGCAGGTTGCCCTGGCCGGGGGTGTGCACGTCCACGGCGAGGATGTTGGTGCCGGGGTCGGCGGCGGCCATCTGCGCGGTGGCCTCGCCCATGCCGAAGCCGATCTCCAGTACGACCGGGTTGTCGTTGCCGAACAGCTCGGTCAGGTCGAGGGTGCGCTGACCGTCGATGTCCAGCCCCCACTTGGGCCACAGCCGCTGCAGGGCGTCGGCCTGTCCGGAGGTGACCCGGCTGCGGCGCGGCTGGAAGCTGCGGATGCGCCGCTCGAAGTGCGACCCGGCGGGGTCGGCCTTCGGACCGTCCGGGAAGCGCGGCTCACCCTTGGCCCGGGTGTGCCGGGCGGGGGCGCCGGGATCCGCTGCGCGGGCGGGCTGGGGGGTTTCGGGAGCGTTGAGGGAGTCAGACACAGTGGGACCGATTGTACGGAGGCGCTCCGCGGTGCGGGGGACGCCGCCGACGGGGGTGGGGGCGGGCGCCGGGCGTGTGCGGGTCCATGGGGGCCGGTCGCGCGGTTCCCCGCGCGCCTGGCGCGCGTGCCTCGCCCTTGCGCTGCCCTGTGCGGGATTGCCTCCGCGCCGGTCACGACTGCGCGAGTGCCTCCAGGGCTCTGCGGGCCACCTCTCTGCCGATCGGCAGGGACGCCGTGGCCGCCGGGGACGGGGCGTTCAGGACGTGCACGGTCCGCTCGCCCTCCTTGATCAGGAAGTCGTCCACCAGCGTGCCGTCCCGCAGGACCGCCTGGGCCCGCACACCCGGGTCCGTGCGCACCAGGTCCGCCTCCTCCACGGCCGGCAGCAGCCGTCGTACGGCGTCGACGAACGCCGGCTTGGACACCGACCGCCGCAGCTCACCGGCGCCGTACCGCCAGTGGCGGCGGGCTATCTGCCACGAGCCGGGCCAGGCCAGCGTCCCCGCGAGCTCCCGCGGCCGGACGACCCCCCAGCCGTACCCCTCCCGGGCCAGGGCGGGGACCGCGTTCGGGCCGACGTGGACGCCGCCGTCGACCCCTCTGGTCAGGTGGACCCCGAGGAAGGGGAACGCCGGGTCCGGCACCGGGTAGACCAGGCCCTTCACCAGCTCCGGCCGCGCCAGCTCGTAGTACTCCCCGCGGAACGGGACGATCCGGACCTCCGGGTCGTCGCCGGCCAGCCGGGCCACCTCGTCGCAGTACAGCCCGGCGCAGTTCACCAGGACGCGGCCGCGGACGACGTCGCCGGCCGCCGTGCGCACGGCGACACCGAGGGTCGGCCGCCGGTCGACCTGCACGACCTGAGCGCCGTAGCGGATCTGTGCGCCGGAGGCCTCGGCGAGCTGCCGGGCGACGCCGACGAAGTCGCAGATCCCCGTCGTGCCGACGTGGATCGCGGCGAGGCCGCGCACCTCCGGCTCGTACTCGGCGATCTGCGAGCCGCCCAGCTCCCGCACCGGAATGCCGTTCTCCCGGCCGCGCTGCACGAGCGCGTGCAGCCGGGGCAGCTCGTCCCGGTCCGTGGCGACGATCAGCTTGCCCGTGACGGCGTGCGCGATGCCGTACTCCGCGCAGAACTTGACCATCTCCGCCGCGCCGCGCACCGCGTACCGCGCCTTGAGCGAGCCCGGCTTGTAGTAGATCCCGCTGTGGATGACGCCGCTGTTGCGGCCCGTCTGGTGCCGGGCCGGGCCGGTCTCCTTCTCCAGCACCGTCACCCGCGTCCCCGGCGCGGCACGCGTGATCGCGTACGCGGTGGACAGCCCGACGATGCCACCGCCGACCACCAGCACGTCACAGTCGTACGCGACCTTCTGCCGCACCTGCACCACCTCCCGCATCGATAGTGCACTGCGCCACTGACAACGCCTTCAAACGCGTACGGCCCCGCGGGTCTGCGCAGCCGGTCCCGGCCATGCGGCGCCACGGTCAGGCCGGGCCGCGCCACGGGTCAGGCCGGGCCGCGCCACCGGTCAGGCCGAGGTCAGCAGGGGGCGGGCCCGCTCGCGCAGCTCGACCACCCGCGGCTCGTCCCCGTACGGCTCCAGCCGGTGCAGCAGGTCCTTCACGTACTCCGTGGTGCGCGCCGACGAGATCCGTCCGGCGACCTCCACCGCCCGCACGCCCTGCTCGCAGGCCGCGTCGAGGTTGCCCGACTCCAGCTCGGCGACCGCGGCGACCACGAGCCGCAGCCCGTGGGAGCGGACGAACTCCTCCGTCGGCTGCGACAGCGCCTGCTCGGTGAAGCGGCGGACCTGGCGCGGCGCTTTCAGGTCGCGGTAGCACTCGGCGGCGTCGGCGGCGAACCGGTCGTAGGAGTAGAAGCCGAGCCAGGACGGGTCGTTGTCGCCGGGCCGGGCGCGCTCCAGCCAGCTCTCGGCGGCCTTCAGCGCCGTGCCGGCGGCCTGCGCGTCACCGGCACGTGCGTGCGCGCGTGCCTCCACGAGGCGGAAGAAACTCATGGTGCGGGCCGTGGCCAGGCCCCGGTTGCGTTCCAGGGCGGCCTGCGCGAGGTCGACGCCCTCGTCACCGAAGCCCCGGTACGTCGCCTGCAGCGACATCGACGCCAGGACGTATCCCCCCAGCGGCACGTCCGCCGCGGCGCGCGCCAGGCGCAGCGCCTGGATGTAGTACCGCTGCGCGGCCTCCTGCTGGCCCGTGTCGAAGGCCATCCACCCGGCGAGCCGGGTCAGCTCGGCGGTCGCGCCGAACAGGGCGCGACCGACCTCGTCGGAGTAAGAGCCGAGCAGCAGCGGTGCCGCCTCGACCCTTAAGCACTCCGGAACCATCGACGAACGCCAGTCGCCCCCGCCGTACTTGGAGTCCCACCGCCGGGCGTCCTCGGCGGCCTCCCGCAGCTTCTGCACATCGCTGTGGCCGACTTTGATCGGTGCGCCGGCGCCCTCCGCGGGGCCCGCCTCGCGCGCCACCGAGCTGTCGGCCGGGGTTATCAGCCACCGTGAGGCGGGCGTCGCGTACGCGCTCACGGCGAAGGATCCGGCCAGCGACTGCCAGATGCCGCCGGTGCCGGCCCGGCGTCCGGCGAGGTCGAGCCGGTACAGCTCCGTCGCCGAGCGCACCGCCTGCCCGACGTCCCGGGGGAAGGCGAGGCCCACCTCCGGCGCGGGGTCGGCGTCGGCCAGGCCGATCTCGTGCAGCGGGACCGGGCGGCCCAGCTTCTGGCCGATGGCGGCCGCGATCAGGTGGGGGGCGGCACCCTGCGGCACCATGCCCTTCGACACCCAGCGCGCCACCGACGTCTTGTCGTAGCGAAGCGTCAACCCGCGCTGTGCGCCAAGATCGTTGACGCGCCGGGCGAGTCCCGCATTGCTGATTCCCGCGAGGGCGAGAACGGCGCCGAGCTTTTCGTTCGGCCCGCGTTGCTCCCTGGACATGGCCACCCCTCGACGCAGACGGCTGCCGCTCTGGCATAACCGCGCGGCATTCGTAAACCCAGCGTAGTTCCTTGGCTTCCAAGCGTTAAGGGGCTTTGTTCCGGTTGGCGGGATTGTGGTCCGCACGGGAGTACGGAGCCGTGCACGCTGTGTCGTGGCGCGCTCCCGACGTGTGGCCGTGCGCCCGGCCGTGCGCTCTTCTCCGGCCATCTCGGGAGCGGTTCCATGGGCGTTGCGTGGGTCGGCCCGCTGTACTGGATCCAGTGGGCTGGGGGATGCCGCCGCCTTCATCCCCGCGGGCGGCGGACCGGTCCGGGAGGCGCCACAAGCCTCCCGGACTGCGCGCAGGCCGGCCGTGCGCAGAGCCTGCACGGAGCGTGCGCGGCGGTGATCCAACGGCCGTGCCATAACGCCGATTTGGCCGAAACTCATCCCTGCTCCTGTCGTTTGATTTCCGCTCCCACCACGGCAGTTGAGGGCGCACGGGGTATTGCGAAGGAGCGCACAGGGGGCGCATTCACGCCGTGAATGCCGTACCGTGCGCGGCAGTCGACGGTGCCGACGCCGGTGTCACAGGGGCGCGAACAGGGTCGGCAGGGGCGCACTCCGGGGAGCGTGAGCGGCTCTGTCGCACCTCTGCGGCGTGTCCTTCGTGGCAGCATGGTGAACCGTTCGTACGGTGCACTGGTTGTCCACAGCCTGTGGAGGCGTCGATGCGGTGGTTGGTGGGATGGAGCAGCACCGCCGCGGGAGCAGCCGTGTCCGGCTCCGCCGGCGCCACCGGGTACGGGACCGGCGCGACGGAGTACGCGGCCGGAGCGACCGGCTACGACGGCGAGACCGTGCACCCGGTCGGTTCCCAGCTCCTGTGGGGCGACCCCGACCCCCTGTGGGCCGTCGGCGACTGGCGCCCCGACGAGGTGCGCGTCGTCAAGGCCGACGACCAGACCCGGATCGCGGTCCTCGGCCTGTGCGGCGCGAGCGACGAACAGTTGCGCGTCGGGCTCCTCGCCGCCCGCGGCGGCGCCCTGCGCCACCTCACCGCCTGGCCCGGCAGCTACACGGCCGTCGTCAAGGTCGGCCGCCGCGTCACCGTCTGCGGTGACCTCGCGGGCGCGCGCCCGGTGTTCCACACCCCCTGGGCCGGCGGCACCGCCTACGCCACCGCCGCCCTGCCGCTCGCCGACCTCATCGAGGCCAACCTCGACTTCGGCCACCTCGCCGCCCTGCTGGCCGCCCCCGACGTGCCCGCCGCGCTGCACGACTCGACGCCGTACGCGGGCGTGCACCGCATCCCTCCCGGGCACGCGCTCATCCTGCGCGCCGGAGCCCGGGAGATCGCCGGGTACGAGCCGGTCGCCTCGCTCGCGGTCGCCGCACCCGCGGCCGACCCGGAGCGCGCGGTCGACGGGGTGCGCGACGCGCTGATCGAAGCGGTACGCGCGCGTATGGCCGCGCCGCGGCACGTGCCCGACCTCGACCCCGGCCCGGTGCCCGGGATGGGGCCCGCCGAACGCCGCGCGGCCCGCGGCATGCCGGTGCCCGGCATCGGCGCCGACCTCTCCGGCGGCCCCGCCTCGAGCACCCTGGCGCTGCTCGCCGCCGGGCTGCCCGGGATGCCGGGCACGCTCCTCGGACACGGGACCGGGGCGGGCGAGCGGCTGCTGGCGGTCACCTTCAACGACCTCGCCGTCCCCGGGCGCGAGGGCGAACTGGAGCGGGCCGGCGTCCTCGCGGCCAACCCGCGGCTGCACCACGTCGTCGTCACGGGCGGCGAGGAGGTGCTGCCGTACGCCGCTCTGGACGGGCCGCTGACGGACGAACCGGGGCCCGCCCTGGTGACGGCCGCCCGGCACCGCGCCCGGCTCGCCTCGGGCAGCGCGGACCACTTCATCGGATACGGCGCTCGGCAGGTGCTCGACGCCCATCCGGCGCGGCTGGCCGACCTGCTGATGGACCGCAAGCGGCGCCATCTGGTGCGGCCGGTGGCCGCGCTGGCGAAGGCGGACGGGTCGGTGCTGGTCCCCGCGCGCGTGTACGGCGCGGCGCGGCGGCTCGCCCGCACGCCCTACCGCACGGGGCTGGAGGTGCTCGCCGCGCGCCTGATGGACCGGCGGCTCGACGAACCCCAGGGGGCCGTGGGGGCGTCCCTCGCGGCACTCACCTGGGCCAGGCCCGGGCCGGCGGCGCGCTGGCTGACCGGGGAGGCGCTGGCTGAAGTATCGGTTCGCCTTCAAGGGGCGACGCACCGGTCCGGGGTCGGGCCCGGCCAGCGTCCGGGGGACTATCGCGCGCGTGCGGCACTGGCCCGGCACGCGGCGGACCTGCGGGTGCTGGAGCAGGCCGCGGAGATCCGCAGCCAGCGGCTGCACGCGCCGTTCCTCGACAACCAGGTCGTGCGGGCGTGCCGGGCGCTGCCGGAGACGCTGCGGGTGCGGCCGGGGGCGCGTGCGGAGATCCTGCGGACGGTGCTCAAGGGGGCGGGGGTGACCGAACTGCCGCCCGGCTGGGGAGCGCCGTCCCACGCGCCGGCCGCGGCGGCGGCGCGGGCGGGGCTCAGGGTGTCCCGTGAGCCGCTGCTGGAGCTGTTCGACTCCCCGCTGCTCGCGGAGGCGGGGCTGATCGAGGCGCGGGTCGTGCGGGAGGCCCTGCGGGGGGCGGTGGCGGGTGAGCCGCTGCCACTCGACGGGCTGGCCGACCTGATCTCACTCGAACTGTGGCTCCGGCGGCTGCTGTCGCGGCGCGGAACATGCTGGACGGGGACGCCGGCGCGGGCACGGGCGGTACCGGGAGGGATCGTGCGGCCTCGGGGGGCGGTGGAGCCGATGCGGGGGATCGGGAGCGGGCGGGGGTGACGGCATCTGTGCGTCTGCGGGTCGCGTTGCGGCTGGTCGCGGGATGCCTGCGGCGCTGGGATGTCTTTTGTCTGCGGGTTTCGTTGTGGCTGGTCGCGCAGTTCCCCGCGCCCCTTTTTGCCTGCGGCGGCCCGTTGCGGTCCGGTGGCCGGTTGCGGTAACGCACTGTGCCGGTGGGTGAGTCGGGGACGGGGTGGGGGGTGTCCGTCCTCGGTCCGGCCGCCCGTCCCCGACGCGGGCACCGTGTCACGGTGCCGGACGCTGCGGGCGGACACCCCCCACCCCGTCCCCTCACCGCCGCGGGCGGGTGCGCCAACGCGGTGGCGCGCGGTGCCTGCCACAACGCTGTCGCGCGCGGCTGCGCGCCGCCGCCCAGCCTCGCTGCGGCGGTCGCAGCGGCGGGCGTCGCCATACCGACCCAGCTGCGGGCAGTCGTGCCGCTTGGGGCGGCACGGGTGGGCGCTGGGGGTCCCCCCTGCTCGAAGAGCTTGGGGGAGGCACCCCGCCAGCGCCGGTGAGCGTCCCCACCTCCGGCCAGCGCCGATGCCGGTGCCATGAAACGCCGGGCGCGCAGCGCAAGATCCCTCCGGGCAGGCAGCCCGACCCAACGCCGGGCGCGTAGCCCAACGTCGCCGGGCGCGCAGCCCAAGATCCCGCTGGGCGGTTCGCCGGGGACCTAGCCGGGCGCAGACCAGAATGGCCCTGTGCGGTACAGAATCCTTGGCGTTGCCCAAGTGGGAGACGAAGACGGCCGGGCCGTCAGGCTCGGCGGCAGGCGGCTGCGGGCGTTGCTCACCGCGCTCGCCCTGCGCCCCGGCCACGTCACCGCACCCGGCGCCCTCATCGACGAGGTCTGGGGCGACGCCCCGCCGCAGGACGCCCCCGCGGCCCTGCAGGCCCTCGTCGGGCGCCTGCGCCGCGCCCTCGGCAAGGACGCCGTCGTGTCGAGCCCCGGCGGCTACCGCCTCACCGCAGCCGACGACGACGTCGACCTGTACGTCTTCGAGCGGCTCGTCGGCGCCGCCACCCGCGCCCTGGGCAGCGGTGACGCCGCCACCGCCGCCCGTCTCCTCGACGACGCCCTCGCGCTGTGGCGCGGGCCCGCGCTCGCCGACCTTCCCGACCGCACCGCGGCCGCCCGCCCCGAGGCCCTGCGCCGGGAGGCCCTCCGGGCCCGGGCCGAGGCCCGGCTGCTGCTCGGCCGCGCCGCCGACGCCGTACCGGAGCTGACGGAACTCACCACCGCGCATCCCTACGACGAGCCGTTGCAGGCCCTGCTCGTCCGGGCCCTGCGCGACACGGGCCGCACCGCCGACGCGCTCGCCGCGTACGAGGCCGCCCGCCGCACCCTCGCCGACGGCCTCGGCACCGACCCGGGGCCGGAACTGCGCGCCCTGCATGCGGAATTGCTCCGGCCGGATACCGCCGCCCCGGCCCCGCTGCCCCGCCGGACCGGCAATCTGCGGCCCCGGCTGACGAGTTTCGTCGGCCGGGAACCCGAGCTCGCCGCCATCCGTTCCGCATTGCACAGGACCCGTCTGGTCACGCTCACCGGACCCGGCGGATCCGGGAAGACCCGCCTCGCCGAGGAGGCCGCCGCCGGCCTCCCCCAGGCGTGGCTGGTCGAGCTGGCGCCGCTCGACCGGCCGGAGGCGGTGCCGGACGCGGTGGTCAGTGCCCTCGGTCTGCGCGAGACCGTGCTGATGACCAACGAGCCGGCGCCCTGGCAGGACGACCCCGTCGCCCTGCTCGTGGAGCACTGCGCCCCGCGCAGCGAGCTGCTGATCCTTGACAACTGCGAACATGTCATCGGCGCGGCCGCAGCCCTCGCCGAGACGCTCCTGACCCGCTGCCCGGGGCTCACGATCCTCGCCACCAGCCGTGAACCCCTGGGTGTCCCCGGCGAGTCCGTGCGTCCTGTCGAACCCCTGCTCCCCGACCAGGCGCGCCGCCTGTTCACCGAGCGCGCCACCGCCGTCCGTCCCGACGCCGGTGAGGCGCTCGGGGACACGCGGGCCGTCACGGAGATCTGCCGGCGCCTGGACGGGCTGCCGCTCGCCATCGAGCTGGCGGCCGCCCGGCTGCGCCTGCTGACCCCCCGGCAGATCGCCGACCGGCTCGACGACCGCTTCCGCCTGCTCACCTCCGGCAGCCGCACGGCCCTGCCCCGCCAGCAGACCCTGCGCGCGGTCGTCGACTGGTCCTGGGACCTGCTCGACGAGCAGGAGCGGACGGTGCTGCGCGAGGTGTCCGTGTTCGCGGGCGGCTGGGACCTCGCGGCGGCCGAGGCCGTGTGCACCGGCCCGGCCACGGAGCTGATCGGAGCGCTCGTCGACAAGTCCCTCGTCGTCGCGACCCCGGACGAGCGGGAGGGCTTTGCCGGCATGCGCTACCGCATGCTGGAGACCATCCACGAGTACGCCGCGGAGCGCGCCGCCGAGGATCCCCGGCTGCGCGCCGAGGCCGAGCGACGCCACCGCGCCTGGGTGCGCGCGCTGGTGGAGGAGGCCGACCCGCGGCTGCGCTCCGCCGACCAGCTGCGGTGGATCGCCCGGCTGGAGAGCGAGCTGGACAACATCCGGGCGGCGCTGGACCGTGCCCTCGCCGAAGGGGAGGAAGCGGACGCGGCCGCGCTCGTCCTCGCCATGGGCTGGTTCTGGTGGCTGCGCAACTACCGCCACGAAGGGGCCGGTTGGGCCGACCGCGTGCTGCGTCTGGGCGCCGCCCTGGACTCCCTCGCCGCGCACGGGCCGGACGGCGGGGGCGACCTGAGCGCGCAGATCGCCCGGGTGGATCCGGTGGGTGCCTTTCTCGACGCGCCGGAGGGCGAGGCGTGTCACCCGCTGCACTCGCCGCGGATGGCGCTGAGGATGCTGCACCTGTTCCTCACCGTGGAGTTGGAGGCGGGGCAGCGGCTGCTGCGGGACGAGCGGTTCGAGCGCTACCTCGTGCGCGTGCGGGGCGTGTTCGAGGCCGGCGGCCCGCAGGCGGCCCGGCTGCCGGGCCTGGTCTGGCCGATCACCCTGTTCCACCTCGGCAGCCGCGACGACGTACGGCCCGCCCTGGACACGGCGGTCGCCAACTGCCGCGCCCACGGCGGTGACTGGGAGCTCGGCGTGGCCCTGATGTTCCGTGCGCACACGGTCGTCGACTCCCCCGGCGGTCTGGCCGGCCTGGATCAGGACCTCGCCGAGCTGCGGACGCTCAGCCGGCGCGCGGGCGACCGCTGGATGCGGGCCCAGGTGTGCAGCGCGGTCGGCGAGGCGGCCATGGCGCGCGGTCGGTTCGCCGAGGCCAGGGCGGAGTACGAGGAGGCGCTGCGGCTGGCCCGCGAGGTCGGGGCGCTCGCCGAGTCGCCGTTCCTGCTGGCGCGGCTCGCCGAGATCGCCTACCGCTCCGGCGACCGGGCGGCGACCCTTCGCGCACTGGACGAGGCGGCCGAGGCGGCGGACCGGTACGCGGTGGTGGACTCCCGGGCGTTCATCCTGCTGCTGCGGGCGCAGCTCGCCCTCGATGACGGGGACCTCCGCGCCGCCCGCGAGCTGTGGGAGTCGGCCGGCGCGGAGAGCGGCCACGGCACTCCGCCCCCGCAGTTCCTGGCCGTGCTGCGCGCGGTCGGCGCCCTGGTCACGGCGGCCGAGTCCGGCCCCGGGCACGGGCTGCCGATGCTCGCCGAGGCGCTGCGGGAAGCCCTGGCGACGCACTGCTCGGAGGTGATCACCTCCTCGCTGGCCGACATGGCCGCCGATCTGCTGGCGCGGCTGGGCGATCTGCCGCGTGCGCTGCGACTGCTGGCGGCCTCCGATGCCTGGCGCGACGGACGGCCGCGCCCGCAGCCGGAGCGCGCGACGGCCGAGCGGGTCGAGGGCGCGGCCCGCGCGGGGCTCCCCGCCGCCGTGTACGCCGCCGAGCGGGCGCGCGGCGCGGCGCTCACCGCCGGCGATGTCCTGGAAGCGCTGGACGCCGCCGTGGACGACTTCCCGGCGGGGGACCGTTCTACCGGCAGCTGAACTTGGACTCGGCCCAGTCCGCGACCGCCAGGCTGTCGAAGTGGCTGTGCGGCTCGACGACCAGAGTCACGGTCTTGCGGCCGGTCAGATCCACATGGACGGGTACGGCGCTGTCGCCGCCCTTGATCCGGCCGGACCGCCACAGCCGTACCCCGTCGGCGTAGACGGAGAAGGAGACCTTGCCGAGCTTCAGGGTCATGTCGTCGACGCCGACGAGGGCGTCGTAGGCGGTGCAGGGGCGGTTCAGGTCGATGGTGACGGAGGAGTCGCCGTGCACGCTCACCCCGCGGTCGTACCGCTTGCCGCCGACCGACAGGCCGTGGCGCTGCCATACCCAGCTGCTCCCGGCGAGGCGCATCTCGGGCTCGGTGCCGTCGCCGGCGATGTCGTAGGACAGCTCGTTCCACTCGTAGACGGCCGGGGCCGGCGGTGGGGGCGGGGCCGGCGTGGGGGTCGGCGTCGGCCTGGGGCGGGGCGCGGGCGTGGGCTTCGGCTTCGGCTTCGGCGGGGGGCTCGGGGTGGGAGTGGGTGTCGGCGTCGGCGAGGGGGTGGGGGTGGGGGCCCGTTCGGCGACGACCGGCCGCTGGGCGGCCCTGGGCGGGGGAGGCGGGGCCAGGGTGGGCGGCTGCGGGCGTACGACGGGTGTGGACACGGGCGGCGGCGCCGCCGCGGGCTTCGTGGCGGGGCTGCCGTCGCCGACGAGGGCGAGCGCCACCGCCGCCGCGGCGACCGCGACCACACCGGCCGCGATGCCGGCCTTCACGGGTGCGCCCAGGCCCTCCGAGGCCGCCGCGCCGCCGGCCGAGCCGGAGGAGCCGCCGCTCGCCGCGGCGGCCGCCCCCGCGGCGCCGGCCGCACCCGCTCCGGCGCCCCCTGCGACCAGTCCGAGCGCCTTGGCGTACCCGGCGGCGCCGAACCAGCCGATGACGGCGACCGGGACCACGGCGGGGATGCTGCCGGCGACTTCCTCGATCTGGCTGGCGGCCAGCCGGCACCTGGCGCACTCCTCGAGGTGCTTGCGCAGTCCCCGCTCGGCGCGGGTGCGCAGCTTGCGGCGGGCGTAGCTGCCGAGCTGGTCGGCGTAGCGGGCGCACTCCCCGTCGCCGGCCAGGGCGGTGGAGACATGGGCCTGGAGGTAGGCCTGTTTCAGGCCCTCCCGGGCGCGACTGGCCAGGACGCGCGTGCCGTTGGCGTCCAGCCCGAACAGGACGGCGACCTCGCTCGGCGACTCGTCCTCGATCTCGGTGTGCCACAGGACGGCCTGCCAGCGCTCGGGCAGCGAACGGAACGCCTGCATGGCCATCGACTGCTCGGCCTCGTGCATGGCGCGCACCTCGGCGCCGAGCTCCAGCGTGTCGTCGTCGGCCACTTCCGGGGAACGGGCGGCCTGCTGGGCGAAGACGGCGAAGTCGTCGACGAGTTGTTCCCGCTTGGCCGACTGGATCCAGTGCGCGGCGACGCGGCGCACGGAGGTCAGCAGATAGGCGCGGATGGCGTGTTCGGGGCCGGAGCCGCGGCGTACGGCTTGCAGCATGCGCGCGAAGACCTCGGCGGTGAGGTCGTCGGCGGTGTGCGCGTCGCGGCAGCAGGTGCGGGCGTAGCGGCGGACGGCGTCGGCGTGCCGGCGGTACAGCTCCTCGTAGGCGGAGTCCTCGCCGGAGCGCATGCGCTCGATGAGGTGGGCGTCGGACGGGGGTACCGGGCGCGGCGGTGGCAGCACGCTGTCCTCGCGCCACTCCCGCTGAGCCGGGACACCGTCGGCGGGGGCGGGTGCACTGCGCGGCACCGGATGCCGTTTGCCCTGGGCCGGTACCTGGGGTGCGGCCGGGCCGCCGGCCGGTGCGTCGTCGGCGTTCTCGGCGTTCTCGTCGTCGAGTGACTCGTCCCGCCCGTCAACGCTCATCGCGGAAAGCCCCCGCCGCCTGCCCCACCAGTCCCGAACACCGGGTCAGCGTGCCACACCGGCTTTCGGCCGTGGCCCGGCAGTGCGCGGCAACCACTCGTCCGGGCGGACTTGGCGCATGGCGGTACTGAACATCACTCGTTCGGGGAAGGCTCAACGAACGGCGTCGACACGGGGCTTGTACGGGGCAGGCACGCCGGGCGACCCGGCGTGCCCGCCCCGGCCGATCAGACGGGCCGCGAGCGCAGCCCCTCCAGCAGGATGTCCAGCAGCCGTGCCGAGGCCGCCGCCTGCTGGGCCGGGTCCGGCAGCGAGGGCGCCGCGGTGGCGATCACCAGCAGCACGTCCGACACGGACACGTCCGGCCGCAGTTCGCCCGCCGCGCGCGCCCGCTCCACGAGCCGGCCCACGACCTCCAGCAGCGCCGAGGCGCCGGCGTCGTCCTCCACGCCCTGGTCCGGCACCAGCCGCAGCTCACCGGCGCCCGGCTGCGACCGCTGCTGCGGCACCCGCGCCTCGTCGAGCACCGCACCGGCACCCGCCGAGAACACCTGCTCCTCGGCCACCTTGACCCGCAGCACGTGCGGCGGCAGCAGCCGCCCGGCACCCGAGGCGACCGACGTGCGCAGGAAACGCGACAGCGCCGACCACGGCTCGTCCTCCTGGCCGAGCGCCGTACGCGCCTGCTCGGTCAGCCGGGCCGTCTCCTCCGCGGCGATCCGCCGCACCAGCACGTCCTTGCTCGGGAAGCGCCGGTACACCGTGCCGACGCCTACCCGCGCCCGCCGCGCCACGTCCTCCATCGGCGCGCCGTACCCCAGCTCGCCGAAGACCTCGCGCGCCGCCCGCAGCACGTGTTCCAGATTGCGCTGGGCGTCCACCCGCAGCGGCGTGGTCCGCGCCGATTCCCCGCGCCCGTGGCCCCCCGCCGCGCTCACCGCCCCGCCGGCGGCCAGAGCGGATGCGGACGACCAGTGAGAGTCCTGAATGTGCATGAATGATCCCCCGGTAATGACGTCTCCCCCCGGAGACTCCCCTAGATACGCGCCGGGGCGCGCGGACAAGCATCGCGTGCCCGGGCCCGGCCGTGCGATATCTCTCGGGCCCGATGAGCGCCTCCCCCAGGACACCCCGTCGTGACACGAACATAGTTGAGAGGGAGTCAATTCAGAAGGGGCAGGTTCCGCACAGAGCGCCCCCCGATCGGAGTACGGGCCGCATACGTCCCGAAAACACCCCCCGGCGCACCCCGGCGCACACGGCCTGACCTGCGCAGCCGGCCCCGACTCCGGCCTTTCGGCCATGCCCGGGCATCCCCGGCTCCCGGTCACACAAATCGCCGGGCCTGTGGACAAACGGCAGCGCCCGGTGCGTCATGGGATGGTGAAGGAACGTGCGCGCATT
This sequence comes from Streptomyces sp. NPDC104814, assembly GCF_055583185.1. Classification (NCBI taxonomy): domain Bacteria; kingdom Bacillati; phylum Actinomycetota; class Actinomycetes; order Kitasatosporales; family Streptomycetaceae; genus Streptomyces; species Streptomyces sp. NPDC104814. Next base: position 255,470 of record NZ_JBVJOL010000012.1, read on the forward strand.
CTCGTTGTCGGCGGCGGCTACGTCGGGATGTACACGGCCCTGCGCCTGCAGAAGCAGCTCAGAGGGGAGCTGCGGCAAGGCGCGGTCGAGATCACGATCGTCACGCCCGACCCGTACATGACGTATCAGCCGTTCCTGCCCGAGGCCGCGGCCGGAGCGATCTCCCCGCGCCACGTCGTCGTGCCGCTGCGCCGCTTCCTGCCCGACTGCCGGATCGTCATCGGCGAGGTCACCGCCGTCGACCACGCCGCGCGCACCGCCACGGTCGCCACCCTCGCCACCCAGGAGAAGGGCACGCCCGCGGAACACCTGCCGTACGACGAGCTCGTCCTCGCTCCCGGCTCGGTCTCGCGCACGCTGCCCGTGCCCGGTCTCGCCGAGCACGGCATCGGCTTCAAGACCGTGGAGGAGGCCATCGGGCTGCGCAACCACGTCATCGAGCAGATGGACATCGCCTCCTCCACCCGCGACCCGGCGATCCGCGACGCCGCCCTCACCTTCGTCTTCGTCGGCGGGGGCTTCGCCGGCGTGGAGGCCCTCGGCGAGCTGGAGGACATGGCCCGCTACGCCGCGCGCTTCTACCACAACGTCCGCGCCGAGGACATGAAGTGGATCCTGGTCGAGGCCTCCGACCGGATCCTGCCCGAGGTCGGCGCCGAGATGGGCCGCTACGCCGTCACCGAACTGCGCCGCCGCAACATCGACGTCCGCCTGGACACCCGCCTGGAGTCCTGCGTGGACCGTGTCGCCGTCCTCAGCGACGGCGCCCGCTTCCCGACCCGGACTGTCGTGTGGACGGCCGGGGTCAAACCCCATCCGGTGCTCGCCGCCACCGACCTGCCGCTGACCGCGCGCGGACGGCTCAAGTGCACCGCCGAACTGACCGTCGAGGGCGCCCCGCACGCCTGGAGCGCCGGTGACGCCGCCGCCGTCCCCGACGTCACCGCCAAGGACCCCGGCACCGAGACCGCGCCCAACGCCCAGCACGCCGTCCGCCAGGCCGCGGTCCTCGCCGACAACATCGTCCGCTCCCTGCGGGGCCAGCCCCTCCGGACGTACGCCCACACATACGTCGGCTCGGTCGCCTCCCTCGGCTTCCACAAGGGAGTCGCCCACGTCTACGGGCGCAAACTCAAGGGCTACCCCGCCTGGTTCATGCACCGCGCCTACCACCTCAGCCGTGTGCCGACCTTCAACCGCAAGGCGCGTGTGCTGGCCGAATGGATCCTGTCCGGACTGTTCAAACGGGAGATCGTCTCCCTCGGCTCACTCGAACATCCCCGCGCGGAGTTCGAACTGGCCGCCGGTGGAAAGCCTTCCGACCATCCGAAGAACGACCCGAAGGGGTCCAACTAGCCGGACCCAGGAACTCCACCGGCCACCCGGGCGTCTGACGGATGTCGGCCCGGACGGCCACCCTGCCAGACTGATCACCGAGCCCGGGCGGGCCGCCACCCGTCCGCGAACTCAATGCGAGGCTGTCCCCAAGTGCTGCATGTCCCGGGTGCTGCAACAATGTGCGGCCACCGCCGCCCGGCCCCGAGCGCCCAGGCCGGGCCCCGGAGCCGGCCGACGACGACTACACGAGGCAAGGATTCGTGAACTTCACGCGCTGGAGCGCCCGGCTCCCCGGAACGCAGCGCCGCGCCGCCGCGCGGACCGACGCCACGACCACCGCCGACCGGCGGGGCGACGGTTCCGTCCCCGCGGCCCGCGCCGAGCAGCCCGCCGACGGGACGACGCCCGCCGCCGACGTCCCGGCCGTCGACGACCTGTCCGTGCGGGCGGTCCTCGACCGCGTCCCGGCCCTGGTCGCCCTCGTCCACGGCCCCGACCACCGCCTCGCCCACGTCAACGACGCCTACAGCGCCGCCTTCGGACCCCGCCCCGCGGGCACCCCCGCCGCCGACGCCCTCCCCGAACTGAAGGAACTCGGCCTGCTCCCGCTGCTCGACCAGGTCCTGCGCAGCGGCCGGCCGCGCACCCTGAAGTCCCGCAAGGCCCCCGACGGCCGCTCCTACACCTTCACCTGCACCCCCGTCACCGAAGGCGACGGAGGCGGCCCCGGAGTGCTCGTCTTCGCCACGGACGTCACCGACCACGCCGAAGCCGCCGAACGCCTGCGGACCAGCGAACGCCGTCAGCGCGAGACCGCCGTCACCCTCCAGCGCTCCCTGCTCCCGCAGGAGCTCGAGGAACCCGACGACCTGCGCATCGCCGCCACCTACCACCCCGGCGGCACCGAGGCAGCCGTCGGCGGCGACTGGTACGACGTGATCACCCTCGGCGGCGGCCGCACCGCCCTCGTCATCGGCGACGTCATGGGCCGCGGGGTGCGCGCCGCCGCCGTCATGGGCCAGCTGCGCACCGCGGTCCGCGCCTACGCACGCCTCGACCTGCCGCCGCACGAGGTGCTCCAGCTTCTCGACGGCCTGGCCACCGAGATCGACGCCAACCAGATCGCCACCTGCGTCTACGCCGTCCACGACCCCAACGAGGGCCGGCTGATGTACGCCTCCGCGGGCCATCTGCCGATCCTCGTGCGCGACGAGAGCGGCACCGTGCACCGCGCCGACGAACCCACCGGCCCGCCGCTCGGCACCGGCGGCTGGATGCACACCTCCGGATCCATCCCGCTCACCCCCGGCTCCACCGCCGTCCTCTACACCGACGGCCTGGTCGAACGCCGCGACGAAGACCTGGACGAGGGCATCGCCGCCCTGGAGCGCGCCCTGGCCGGCGCCACCGGCACCCCCCAGGTCGTCTGCGACCGCCTGGTGCGCTCCGCCGGCGTCACCGCCGACCACGCCGACGACGTCGCCGTCCTGGTCCTCCAGCACCCCGCCCGCACCGGCCCCGCCGGCGAACTGTTCCGCAACGCCGCCCTGGAACTCCTCGGCGGCATCGAGGCGGCCCCCCGCGCGCGTGCCTTCGCCTCCGGCGTCCTCACCAGCTGGCGCTTCCCGCCCGAGCTGCACGACCTCGGGGTCCTGGCCGCCAGCGAACTGGTCGCCAACTCCCTCCAGCACGGCACGCCGCCGATGAAGCTGCGCCTGCGCCGCACCGACCGCCGGCTGATCGTCGAGGTCACCGACGGCGACGACCACCTGCCCCGGCGCCGCCGCGCCGAACCGGCGGACGAGTCGGGCCGGGGCATCGCCATCGTCGCCACCATCGCCTCCAACTGGGGATGCAGACGCACCCCCGGCGGAGGCAAGGCGGTGTGGTGCGAGTTCGCCCTGCCGAAGACCTGAGACCGACGGTCGCGGCAGCCGTGCGCGCCTACGCGTCCGCGGTCACCGCGTCGGCCGGCGCGCCACCGCGCTGGACCACCCGGCTGCGGGCCCGCCACGGCTGGTCCTGCACCTCGGTGAGCCGGCTCCCCAGCCGTATCGCCAGCACACTGATCGCCAGCGAGAACAGCAGGAAGGTCACGATGTACGGCGCGTGCAGCGCGGCCCCCATGGGACCGCCCACCGCCGGACCGACGGCCAGGGCGAGCTGCTTGACCAGGGCGAACGCGGAGTTGTACTGCCCGGCAAGACCGCTCGGCGCCAGATCGGCGACCAGCGGCGCCACCGTCGGCGACAGCATCGCCTCACCCAGCCCGAACAGCGCGTACGTCGAGACGAAGGCGGCCGTCGCCATCTCCTGGCTGCCGTGCCCCAGCCCCGCGTACCCGGCCGCGACCCAGGCCACCGCCCAGATCAGGCCGACGGCCGCGATCACCCGGGAACGCCGGCGACGCTCGACGAACTTCAGCACGGCGAACTGCGCCACCACGATCATCGCGGTGTTCGCCGCCAGCGCCGTCCCCAGCGCGGACGTCGATATCCCGGCGGCCTCGACGCCGTAGGCGCTCAGACCGGACTCGAACTGTCCGTAGCACGCGAAGAACAGCACGAAGCCCAGCACACACAGCTGCACCATGGCCCGGTTGCCCAGCAGCTGCTTCCAGCTGCCCTGCGCGGAAGCCGGCGCCTCCTCGATCTTCGGCGCGTGCGGGACCCGCACCGTCGCCATCACCACGACCAGCAGCAGGAACACCGCCGCCTCGATCGCGAACAGCAGCGTGAACGACGACACGTGCGAGGTGTCCACGAGATGCCCGCCGATGAGCCCGCCGATGCCGAGCCCCAGGTTCTGCAGGAAGAACTGCATCGCGAACGCCCGGGACCGCGTCTCCGTGGTCGAGCAGTCCACGATCATCGTCGCCAGCGCCGGCTGCATGACGGCCTGCCCGGCCCCGAGCGCCGCCGCCGACAGCAGTACGGCGGCCGACGTGCTCGCCAGACCCAGGCTCAGCGCTCCCAGCGCGGCGGTGACCAGGGCGGCGAGCAGGACCGGCAGCGGGCCGCGCCGCACGATCGCCCGACCGGCGAACGGCAGCACGATCAGCGCGGCCACGGCGAACACGGCGAGAACCGTCCCCGCCGTCATGGCACCGAGGCCCCGCACCTGCGCCACATAGACGTACAGGTAGGGGACCGTGAAGCCGAGCCCGAACGCGCTGAGTGCGTTGCCCACGTGGATCCGGCGCATCGCTGCGCCCTTCTCCCTGGTCACGTTCACCTCTCTCACTAGTTAGGAGTGAAGACTTCGAATCTAAACTTCGAAGCTAAAGACTACATGGTGAAGGACTTCAAGGCAAAGGGTGGGCGTGCCATACTGCGGCCATGGGCGACACCCCCGGCACGCTCGGCGCCGAGCCGACCATCGAAGAGCAGATCGCGGCCTACCAGCGCGAGTTCCAGGACCTCGACCCCCAGGTCGAGAAGATCGTCTCGGCGCTCTCCCGGCTCAACCGCCGCATGAACGTCGCCTACGGGCGCCAGACCGCCGAGCTCGGCATCAGCAACGCCGAGTGGGAGGTCCTCAAGGCCCTCGTCCTGTCCGGCGCGCCCTACCGCATGGGTCCCAGCGAACTGGCCAAGCGGCTCGGTCTCACTCCGGCCGCCATGACCCACCGCATCGACCGCATGGTCGCCGAGGGCCTGGTCACCCGGGAGCGCGACGAGTCCAACCGGGTCCGCGTGATCGTGGAGCTCACTCCCGAGGGCCGGGAGAAGTGGCTGGAGGCCATGCGCCTCGCGTCCGTGTTCGAGGAGGAGCTCCTCCAGGACCTCACGCCCACCGAGCGGACGGTCCTCGACGAGGTGCTGACGCGCCTGCTACGCCGCGTGGAGCACGCCCAGCCGGACGCCGGCGGACGGCTCACCGACCTCGACTAAAGAGGTTGACAGGGGGCGCTTGACACCCCCTCCCTCGATCCGTATAGTTCTTCGGGTTGCCGCGGGGCCGTAACGGTTCTGCGACGGCACCTCCGCCGCCTGGAGCGGCACCTCACACCACCAGCACGATCTCCTTACGGAATTGTTTTCGGCGTGCCCGAATTCAATTCGAATAGGGACCCGGCGGCCCGATTGGGAATCGCCGGAAGGATCCGCTAAGGTTTGAGACGTCGGAACGGCCCAACAGCCGGGAAGACAAACCCCGCTGACCGGGGATCAGACGCCGAAAGGATCTGATAGAGTCGGAACCGCCGGAAAGGGAAACGCGAGAGCGGAAACCTGGAAAGCACCGAGGAAATCGGATCGAGAAAAGATCTGATAGAGTCGGAAACGCAAGACCGAAGGGAAGCCCGGAGGAAAGCCCGAGAGGGTGAGTACAAAGGAAGCGACCGTTCCTTGAGAACTCAACAGCGTGCCAAAAGTCAACGCCAGA
>NZ_JBVJOL010000013.1:0-198493 GCF_055583185.1 Streptomyces sp. NPDC104814
TGCCGGGCGAACTCGTCGAGCTCGACGAAGGAGCCTTCGTCCAGGAGCAGTTCGATGCGTTCACGGGCCGTCAGTTTGCCCTTGGCGTGCTGTTTTTCGACGGCGCGTGCGGAGCCGGCGTGCGTCGCTTCCTCGATACGGCGCTGCAGATCCGCGAGCTTGCCCGCGGTCGTACGGATGTCGATGTCGTTCACTTCTCGCTCCACCAGGACTTTCTCTCGCTCCACCGGGTGCTCTCGCCGCACCGGGACTTCGCTGATCAGAACGTGTCGTGCGGGACGTGCACGCCCCACACGTCGCGCAGGGCGTGGGAGACCTCGCCCACGGTGGCGCGCAGCCGCAGCGCCTCACGCATCGGGGGCAGCACGTTGTCCGTGCCCCGGGCGGCGTCCCGCAGGGCGTCGAGGGCGCGCTCCACCGCGTCCGTGTCGCGCTCGGCGCGCAGCACCGCGAGGCGTTCGCACTGGTCGGCCTCGATCTGGGGGTCGACGCGGAGCGGTTCGTAGGGCTCCTCCTCGTCGAGGACGTACTTGTTCACCCCGACGACGGTGCGCTCCTGGTGGTCGATCTCCAGCGCGATGCGGTACGCCGACTTCTCGATCTCCGACTTCTGGAAGCCCTGCTCGATCGCGGCGACCGCACCTCCGCGGTCCTCCACGGCCTGGATCAGCTCCAGGGCGGCCGCCTCGATGTCGTCCGTCATCGACTCCACGACGTAGGACCCGGCGAAGGGGTCCACCGTCTTGGTCACGTCGGTCTCGTAGGCGATGACCTGCTGCGTGCGCAGGGCGAGGCGCGCCGCCTTCTGCGTGGGCAGGGCGATGGCCTCGTCGTAGGAGTTGGTGTGCAGGGACTGGGTGCCGCCGAGGACCGCGCCGAGACCCTGGAGGGCGACCCGGACCAGGTTCACCTCGGGCTGCTGGGCGGTGAGCTGCACACCGGCGGTCTGGGTGTGGAAGCGCAGCATCTGCGACTTGGGGTTCTTCGCGCCGAACTCGTCGCGCATGATCCGCGCCCAGATGCGGCGGGCGGCACGGAACTTGGCGATCTCCTCCAGCAGCGTGGTGCGGGCGACGAAGAAGAAGGACAGGCGGGGCGCGAAGTCGTCCACGTCCAGACCGGCCGCGAGCGCGGCGCGCACGTACTCCTTGGCGTTGGCCAGCGTGAAGGCGATCTCCTGCACGGGCGTCGCCCCGGCCTCGGCCATGTGGTAGCCGGAGATGGAGATGGTGTTCCAGCGCGGCAGTTCCTTGTGGCAGTAGCCGAAGATGTCGCTGATCAGCCGCAGGGACTGCTTCGGCGGGAAGATGTAGGTGCCGCGGGCGATGTACTCCTTGAGCACGTCGTTCTGGATCGTGCCGGTCAGCTGATCGCCGGAGACGCCCTGTTCGGCCGCGACGAGCTGGTACAGCAGGAGGAGGGTGGAGGCGGGGGCGTTGATCGTCATCGACGTCGACACCTTGCCCAGCGGCAGGCCCTGGAAGAGGGTGCGCATGTCGTCGATGGAGTCGATGGCCACGCCGACCTTGCCGACCTCGCCGCGGGCGATCGCCTCGTCGGAGTCGTAGCCCATCTGGGTCGGCAGGTCGAAGGCGACGCTCAGGCCGCCGGTGCCCGCGGCCACCAGCTCGTGGTAGCGCTCGTTGGACTCCTTGGCCGTGCCGAACCCGGCGTACTGCCGCATGGTCCACGGGCGGCCCGTGTACATCGTCGGATACACGCCCCGGGTGAACGGGAACCGGCCCGGCGCGCCGAGCCGGGCGTCCGCGTCGGCCTGCGACAGGGCCGGTCCGTCGTAGACCGGCCGGATTGGCAGACCGGACTCGCTCTGGGCAACGGGATCCACGCCGGAACCTCCTCTGGTACTCGATATACATGAAACGGTACTCAGTACCGTCGGCGGGGGCAAGAGCCATCCGGCCACCGGGACGGGAGAGGATGTGGGGTCATGAGCAAGCCACCGGCGCGGATCCGACTCGCGGACGCCGCCTTCGCCCTCTTCGACGAGCGCGGATACGAGCAGACCACCGTCGACGACATCGCCGAACGGGCCGGACTGGGACGCACGACGTTCTTCCGGCACTACCGGTCGAAGGAAGCGGTGATCTTCCCCGACCACGACCGGCTGCTCGACCTGATCCGGGAACGGCTGGCGACCTCCAGCCATCGCACGGCGCTCGTCGCCGTCTCCGACGCGGTGCGCCTGGTGCTGCTGCACTACATCGAGGAAGGCGATCTCGCACGGCGGCGGTACGCCCTGACCAGCAAGGTCTCCGCGCTGCGGGACCGGGAGATCGCCAGCGTGGCGCGCTACCAGCGGCTGTTCCGCGAGTTCATCGCGGACTGGATGGGCGACCCCACCACGGCGGCGTCCCTGCGGGCGGAACTGATGGCAGCGGCCGTCGTCGCGGCCCACAACCACGTGCTGCGCCGCTGGCTGCGCGGCGAGTCCGCCGACCCCGTCGCGGAGATCGACGAGGCGATGGGCGAGGTGCTGGCCCTGTTCCCGGCGCCCGCGGCCGACGGAAGCGGAGCCGAGAGCGGTACGACGGTCGTCGCCTTCCGCAGCGGCCAGGACCTGGAGGCGCTGCTCCCCGCACTGCGGCGTCTGGTCGAGGACGGGCCGGCCCGGTGAACCGGCGCGGGGCGGGGCCGCGCACACCGGTGAGGGGGCGGGCCCGCGCACAGCGGTGAGGGGCGGGGCCGCGCACAGCGGAGCAGCGCTCGGCGCGTCCTGCGCTGCGTGGTGAGCGCTGCCCTGGTCGTCGCCTGTGCGCTAGAGCTGTGCGGCCCGGTGCGTCGGACGCCCGTCCAGCACCGTGAGGACGACCGGCAGTTCCGGCAGGTCCGTGGCGGACGTGGTGAGCGGGTCGCCGGCGAAGACCGTCAGGTCGGCGCGGTGGCCCACGGCGAGCAGTCCGGCACGGTCCTCCTCACCGGCCGCGTAGGCGGCGTTGACCGTCATCGCCTGGAGCGCCTCCAGGGCGGTGAGTGCCTGCTCCGGGCCGTGCGGCGGCTGGGTCAGGTCGCGGGTGGGGCGCCGGTGCCGGGCGCCGGACATCACGGTCAGCGGGGGATAGGGGGCGATGGGCCAGTCGGAGCCGAGGACGACACGCGCTCCGGCGTCCCACAGGTCGCGGCAGCGCCAGGCGCGGGCGGCGCGCTCCTCGCCGAGCCGGCGTGACCAGTTGTCGGTGTGGTCGGCGCGGGTGAAGTCGCAGCAGTGGGTGGGCTGCATGGAGGCGATGACGCCCAGCTCGGCGAAGCGGCGCACGGTGTCGTCCGGGACCGTCTCGATGTGCTCGACGCGATGCCGTACGGCGGGTCCCCCGGCGCCGCGCGCCGTCTCGACGGCGTCCAGGACGTGCCGTACGGCGGCGTCGCCGATGGCGTGGGTGGCCACCGGCACCCCGGCGCGGTGCAGCTCGCCGACGACCCGGGTGTAGGCGGCGGGGTCCGGCCAGAACGCGTGGGTGGACTCGCCGTGGCAGTCCGGCTTCTCCAGCCACGCGGTGCCGTTGTCGATGGTGCCGTCCATGAAGATCTTCACGCCGTCGACCCGCCACAGCCGGCCGCCGGTGCCCTGCTGGGCGATGAGCGCGCGCACCCCGTCCTCGTCCGTGCCGGGCTGGCACCAGGGCGCCACCCGCAGCCGCAGCGGCAGCTCACCGGACTCGTCCAAATCCCGGTAGAGGTCGAGGCTGTCGCCGCCCGCGTCCATGGCGTGGCCGCCGGTCAGTCCCGTCGCGGCCATCGCGCGCAGCGCGGCCGCGAGGCGGGCGCGGCGCTCGTCACGGGTGGGCTGCGGGGCGGCGCGCTCGACGAGTTCGCAGGCGGCGTCCTCCAGCAGCAGACCGGTGGGGCGGCCCGAGGCGTCGCAGACGACCTCGGAGGCCTGGTCGAAGGTGCGCGGCCCGTCGACGCCCGCGAGTTCCAGCGCGCGCCGGCTGGCCAGCGCGGAGTGCGCATCGAAGAGCAGGAGCAGGGCGGGTACGCCGTCGAGGACGGGGTCGAGGGCGGCGGCCTCGACCGGGCGGTCGCCGAAGGCGTTGGGGTCCAGGCCCCAGGCGTGCAGCCAGGCCCCGGGCGCGAGACGGGACACCTCGCGCGCCAGGGCCGCCCGGACGTCGGTGAGGTCCGTGCAGCCGGACAGGTCCAGGCCGTGGGTGAGTTCGGCGCCGGAGACCGGGTGCAGATGGCCGTCGGTCAGACCGGGCGTGACCACGGCGCCCTTGAGGTCGATGACCGTGGTGGCGGGGTCCGCGAGGGCGCGGATCTGCCGGTCGTCGCCCAGGGCGGTGATGCGCCCGTCGGCCGCGGCGAGCGCGGTCTGCGGCAGGAAGGCACCGGTGACCGGGTCGAGCAGACGACCGGAGAGCAGGACGAGGGACGTGCGCACAGCGGCTCCAGGGAGTACGGCGGGGCAGGGCCGCCTCGGGGGCGGCGGACGGGGGGATCGGTTGCGGCGCGCAGCCGCAGCGGACGGCGGGCTTCGCAGGCGCCGGGTCCAGCTCAACGCGCCGTGGGTCAGGCCCAGTTCGCGTTCCCCGGTCGTGGCGACAGGTGGTGGACGGCGGCTCCCGCAGGCGCCGGGTTCAGCTCAGCGTGCCGTGGGCCAGGTCCAGTTCGCGTTCCGCGGTGGTGGCGGCCAGGCGCACGATCGCGGCGGGCCGGTTCGTGGTGTCGGTGTTGGCGTGGGCGCCCAGGCCGTCGAGCACGACCAGGATGTGGATGGCGGCGACCAGCGGGTCGCCGGTGCGGAACTCCTCTGCCTCCACGCCCTGCCGGATCAGCGCGGCGAGCCGTTCGCGCCACGCGGCCTCCTGCACGCCGACCCGTTCGCGCAGCGGGGGCCGGTAGCGGCTGAGGTGCCGGGCGTTGATCCACAGGCGGCTGATCGCGTCGTAGGCCTCGCCCCTGGTGTGGGAGAGGAAGCACGCCAGCCGCTCGGTGGGGGTGCCGTCCTGGGGCCCGTCGGGCAGCAGTTGGTCGAGTTCGCCGGTCGCGGCACTGGCGAACGCCTCCGCGACCAGGTCCTCCACGGCGGGGAAGTAGTGGCTGATCAGCCCGGGCCGGACGTCGAGCTCCTCGGCGATCCGGCGCAGCGTGACGGCCTCCAGCCCCTCGGACAGGGCGACCTCCGCGGCCGCCGTGACGATCTCCGCGCGCCGGGCGGCGGGGTCCTTGCGAACTCGGGTGCGCTGAACGCTTGACGGCATACCCCGGATGCTATTGAGTGTGCGACCAATAAGCAAGCGATGGCCGGACGAACAGGCCGCCGCACCTCCCGAGCGGTTCCCGCGGCCTCGAAGCGGGCCCGCCCCCGGCCCGACGAGCGGGCCCCGCACCCCAGCACGTGGAGAGACCAGATGGCCTCACTGACCCCAGAACCGTCCACGGACACCGACGACCGTCCCGGCGACCCGGCCCCGCCCACCGGCCGCGTCGAGGCGCACGGCGTCGACCACATCCCCGACAGCGAGCGCCGCGGCCGCCCGCGCGAGCTGTTCCCGGTGTGGGCCGCGGCCAACGTCAACTACCTGTCCCTGCTGGTCGGCGGCGCCCTGGTACTGATGGGCCTGACCCTGTGGCAGGCCCTGGCCGTGATCGTCGTCGGCAATCTGTTCTGGGCCCTCACCGGCCTGCTCGCGGTGCCCGGGCCCGCCGCGGGCGCCCCCAGCGAGGTCATCACCCGTGCCCTGTTCGGCGTCCTCGGCAACCGCGTCAACAACGCCGTCACCGGCTGGATGATCTCGGTCTGCTACTTCGCGCTGAACCTGTCCTCCGCCGCCGTGGCCGCCTTCGCCCTCCTCGAGAAGGCGGGCATCGCCGCGACCACCCCGGTCAAGATCGTGACGGTCATCGCCATCGCCGCGCTCACGCTCGCGATCAGCATCTACGGCCACGCCTTCATCCTGCGCGTGTACCTGCCGATCACCCTGGTGCTCAGTGCCGTCTTCGCCGTCGTGGCCGTCGGTGTCGTCCGGCACGCCGACTTCGCGTACACACCGCAGCAGCCGCTGACCGGCACCGCCCTGTGGGCCACCCTCGCCGGCGGTGTCACGATCATCGCCTCGGGCCCGCTGTCGTACACGACCAGCGCCGACTTCTCCCGCTACCTGCCGCGGGCCGCCTCGGCCCGCGCCGTCGCCGGCTGGACCGCCCTCGGCGGCTTCCTGCCCAGCGTCGTGGTGTGCTCGCTCGGCGCGTTCGCCGCGACCGCCGTCGACATGACGGACCCGCAGACCGGCCTGGAGAAGGTCCTGCCCGGCTGGTTCACGCCGGTCTTCCTGTGCGCCCTGGTGCTCGGCACCATCGCCATCAACGCCCTGACCGGCTACAGCGCCGGCCTCGCCCTCCAGGCGGTCGGCCTGCGCATCCGCCGGACCATCAGCGTCCTGTTCGACGGCACCGCGGCCGTCGCCCTCACCCTCTACGCGCTGCTCGTCTCCGACTTCCTCGACACCGTCGGCCAGGTCCTGCAGCTGACCGTCATCCTGCTCGGCCCCAGCATGGCCGTCTACGCCACCGACATCGTCCTGCGCCGCAACCGCTACGACGGCCTCGCGCTGATGGACGAGACCCCGGCGAGCCCCTTCTGGTACCGGGGCGGCGTCAACCGGGCCGGGGCCTGCGCCCTCGCCGCCGGCGTCACCGCCGGGGCGCTGTGCGTCGACACCCTCTACACCGGCCCCCTGGCCGCCGCCCTCGGCGGCATCGACCTGTCCCTGCCGGCCGGCATGACCGTCGCCGCGCTCGTCTACGGACTCACCATGCGCCGCTCCGCCGGCATACGCGCCGCCCGGGAGGTGGCATGAACCGCCCCGAGTTCATGCACATCACCGGGGACACCCCCCAGCAGCGCGGGTACCACCGCGGACGGCTGGCCCGCGCCGGGATCGCCCGCTCCTGGGCCGTCTACGACCGCCTCTTCGCCACCCTCGCCGCACAGCACCGGCGCACGATCGACGTCCCGGCCCTCGCCGCACGCTCGGCCGCCGCGACCCGGGCCTGGGCGCCCGCCCTCGTCGAGGAGATGGAAGGCGTCGCCGAGGGCGCCGGCGTGCCGTTCCGGGTTGTCGCCGCGCTCAACGCGCGCACCGAGATCCTCGCCGAGGCCGGCGCCCCGCGCACCGGCGAGTGCTCCACGCTCGTGCGCACCGGCACACCCACGACCGGGGGCCAGTGCTGGGACTGGCACGAGGAGTTGGCCGACGCCTGGCACGTCCAGACCGTCACCGGTGGCGCGCGCGGCTTCGCCGGCATCACCGAGCACGGCATCCTCGCCAAGATCGGCGTCAACGACGCCGGGGTCGGCGTGCTGTTCAACATCCTCGGCCACCACGACGACGGGGTGGGCGGCGTGCCCGTCCACATGGTCGCCCGGCAGGTGCTGGGAGAGGCGGGCTCCTTCGAGGAGGCCCTCGCCCTGCTCGCGGACGCGCCCGTCTCCGCGTCCACCGTCCTCACCGTGGTCACCGCCGACCGGGCGGCGTCCGTCGAGCTGAGCCCGGCCGGAAGCGCGGTCGTCCACCCCGACGCGCAGGGCTGGCTGGTGCGCACCAACCACTTCCTCGCGCCCGGCCTCGCCGAGGGCGAACTGCGCGGCCGTCTGGAGCCGGAGACGTACGACCGCCACCGCGTCCTCAGCCGGCGCGTACGCGGACGTACGGCCCCCGTCGGCCCCGGCGAGCTGGCCGAACTGCTCACCGCGCACGGTGACGACGACGGCGCCCAGGTGTGCTGCCACGCTCCGGAGGGCGGGGAGTTGGGCACCCGCTGGGCGACGCTGGCCACGGTCGCGCTCGACGTCGCCGCACGACGGCTGGCGGTGCACAAGGGCGGCCCCTGCGGCGCGAAACCCACCACCTGGACGCCGGTCACGGCACCGACACCCCGACCCGCCGCCCGGCCGCCGAGGCCGACACGCTGACCACGCGGCCCGTCGCCCCGCCGGCACGCTGATCACGCCGTCCGTCCCGCCGCCCCCGCCGACCACGCCGTCCCTCGTGCTGCCCCCGCCGGCGCAGGACGAGGGCGGCGGGAGGCGCGCCCTGGGGAGACGCGGGGCGAGACACGCCGCCGGACGGACGAACCGCCGGGCTCGCGCCCGAGTCGGTCATACCGTGCCACATATGATGAAACGCCACTTCTCCTACCTGGCATGCACCGCCGTGCTCGCCGGTGCCGGAATCGGCGCGGCCCCGCCCGCGCCCCAGCCGCACACGCACGTCGTGCATCCCGGGCAGTCCATCCAGAAGGCCGTGGACGCCGCGCGGGCCGGGGACACCGTGCTCATCGCCCCCGGCACCTACCACGAGAGCGTCACGGTGCGCACGGCCGACCTGACCCTGCGCGGCATGGGCCGTGACACGGTGATCAAGCCGGCCACCACGAAGGCGGTGACCAGCTGCGCCGGCAACGGCAATGGCATCTGCGTCATCGGCAACAAGAACCACAACCTCAAGGGCGTCACCGTCGCCTCCCTCACCGTGACCGGCTTCCCCAAGAGCGGTGTGTTCGCCATGGCCACCGACGGGCTGACGGTGCGCCGGGTGAGCGCGGTGAAGAACGGCGTCTGGGGCATCGCCCAGGAGCGTTCCGTGCGCGGCGTGTTCGTGCACAACACCGCCCGGGGCAACGGCGACGCCGGTCTGTTCCTCGCCAACACCATCACGGCCGAGGCGGGCGCGACGAACACCCAGGGCACGGTCGTCGAGTACAACCGGCTCCAGGACAACCGGATCGGCGTCACCGTGCGCCGGCTGCGCAACCTGACCGTCGCGCACAACGGCATCAGCGGCAACTGCGCGGGCGTCTTCGTCGTCGGCGACGAGAACAAGCCCAAGGCCGGCGACCTGACGGTGGCCGACAACCGCATCGCGCAGAACAACAAGTCCTGCGCCAAGACCGCGCGGCTGCCCGCACTGCAGGGCTCCGGCATCGTGCTGACCGGCGCCGAGAAGGTCCTGGTCACCGGCAACGAGGTCACCGGCAACTCGGGCGCCTCCCCGCTGTCCGGCGGCATCGTGCTGTTCAAGTCCATGGTGGGCGCCACCAGCGAGCGGAACACGATCCGGGACAACAAGCTGTCGGGCAACGCCCCGGCCGACCTGGTCAACGGCGACACCGCCAAGAACAACACCTTCACGGGCAACACGTGCGCGGCCTCCCGGCCCGCGGGCCTGTGCTGATCCCTGGACGCGACGCCCGGTGAAACCGGACAGGAAGGAAGGCGGCGCATGACGACCGCACAGACCGCCCCACCGCCGCCCATGCGGCTGAGGGAGCTCGTGTTCGGGGCGGCGTGCGCCGCCGCCCTCCGCGCGGCCGCCCGGCTGGGCGTCGCCGACGCGCTGGGGGACACCCCGACGGCCGTGGAGGACCTCGCGGCCGCCGTCAAGACCGAGCCCAAGCCGCTGCGGCGCCTGCTGCGGGCCCTGACCTGCTACGGCGTGTTCGCCGAGCAGGCCGACGGCACCTTCGCGCACACCGAGATGTCCCGGCTGCTGCGCGAGGACGACCCGCACAGCCTGCGGGCCATCACCCTGTGGTGCACCGAGCCGTGGACCTGGGACGCCTGGCCCCGCCTCGACGAGGCCGTGCGCACCGGCCACAACGTCGTCGAGGAGCTGTACGGCAAGGAGTTCTTCACCTATCTGCACGAGGACGCCCCGGAGTCGGCGGCCGTCTTCAACCAGGCCATGACGACCTCCAGCCGCCAGTCGGCCGAGGACGTCACGCGCCTCCTCGACCTGTCGGGGAGCACGTCCGTGGCCGACATCGGCGGCGGCCAGGGGCACGTGGTCGCCGGCTTCCTGGAGAAGTACCCGGCGATGCGGGGCACCCTGCTCGACCTGCCGGGCGTGGTGGAGAACGCCGACCCGCGGCTGCGCAAGGGCGGAGCCTTCGCCGACCGGGTGGAGATCGTCGCCGGTGACTGCCGGGTCGCCATCCCGGTGAAGGCGGACGTCTACATCATCAAGAACATCCTGGAGTGGGACGACGAGAGCACCGCGCGGTGCCTGCGCAACGTCGTCGAGGCGGGCGGTCCCGGCGCCCGGGTCGTGGCCATCGAGAACCTGGTCGACGACACCCCGTCGATGCGGTTCAGCACCGCCATGGACCTGCTCCTGCTGCTGAACGTCGGTGGCGCCAAGCACACCACCGACAGCATGGTGAGCCGGCTGACGGCCGCGGGGCTCGTCATCGACGACATCAGCCCCGTCAACCCGTACCTGCACGCCTTCGACTGCACCGTGGCCGGCTGACCGGCCACCCGGCACACGACGGAGGCGGGACCCGAGCGGTCCCGCCTCCGTCGTGTGCGCCGGCCCGCGTCACTCCTGCGGCGAGCGGCGGTCCGTGATCGGCTCCATCCGGGCCAGCGCCACGACGTGCCGCAGGTCCACGCCGTCGGCCACGGCGCCCTCGCCGTCCAGCAGCGTCGTCAGATCCGCGACCTGACGGGCGTCGGTGAGGCCGAGGACCCGGGCGGGGTCGGCGTCCAGACCGCCGCGCACGTCGAGCAGCCGTACCACGATCTCGTCGCGCTGGAAGATCGTGCTGCGCAGGACCGGGCTCTTCGGGTCCTCCGCCGCCGCCTCGTCCCGCTGCGCGAGCAGCTCGGCCAGCCGCATCCCCTCGCCGGGCCGCGCCGGGTAGTACAGCGCGTGCCGCTCACCCTCCGCATCCCGAAGCCCCTGGTCCGTCGTGACGTGATGGACGGCCGGCAGCCCGGCGCGGGTGAAGAACACCCGCGCGGAGTCCGGGTCGTCCAGGTCCCGGTCCTGCTCCAGATGCGGGTTGATGGCCTCCTCCACCGCACGTACCTGCGGCTGGCGCGCCACGTGGCGCAGCGCCGCGAGCAGGTCGCCGCGCACCTCGATGGCGCGCACGACCCGGTTGCCGTGCATGAACAGGGACGTGCGGCACAGCCGCGTGGTGTCGTCGACGCGCGGCTCCGGCGAGGCGTAGTCGGCGAGGATCTTGGCGACGACCTCCTCGGTGCCCGGCTTGACCGTGAAGGTCAGCGCGTGCCGGATGATGCCGTCGCCGATCCGCGGCGAGGCCTGCAGCGTGGCCGTGGGGGCCGCGACGGCCGGCTCGGACCCGGTCTCGCGCACGACGTGGAAGCGCAGCGAGCGGGTGTCCCGGACACAGCCGTGCAGCGGGCGCACCATCCGCACGTGCTCCTCGCTGTTGACCCACGCGAGGAACGGCGGGGCGCTCTCCCACTCGCTCGTGATGAGCCACTGGGAGGGGTTCTCGATCGACTGGCACAGCTGCTCGCTGACGTGCCCCGGGACGGACGCGACATGGCTGCACAGCTGCTCGTAGGCCTCCAGGAACTGCTGCTGGGCGCCGTCGTTGACGTCCACCAGCAGGACGACCCGCAGTCTGGAGCCGTCGAACACGGACTGGGAGACCCGCTGCGACACCTGCCGCGCCGGCGGTCGTTCAGAGGTGGTGGTCATCCTGCGCACGTCTCCTTCGCGGGACAGCGGAACACGGGGAATCTGCGTCCGATCCTGTGCCGCTCCCACCGCCGCCGCGACTCGTGCGGACCACGTGGGTGAGTGCCCGGTGCGGCACAGATCCGGAAGTTGAGGGGAAGGTGCCGGAGGGTACTCGCCGCCCGTCCCGCCCGCTCGTGGAGGTGTACCGTGTCCCGACCCGCCGACCGTGTCCAGGACCCCTGGGGGGCCCGGACCCCCTACGCGCCCGGCGACCCCTGGCCGCAGCGCACCGACCAGCACCTGGCCGACGGGGTCACCGAGGACCGGGTGGAACGCTGGGTCCCCGCCGCCTCGGTGCTGCACTCCAACGGCGACGCCATGGACATCGCCGTCGCGCGGGACCGGATCGTCGGAGTGCGGGGCCGGCCCGGTGACCGGGTCAACCGCGGCCGTCTCGGCCCCAAGGACCTGTACGGCTGGCAGGCCGACAACTCCCCGGACCGGCTCACCCGCCCCCTGGTGCGCCGGGGCGGGCGGCTCGTGGAGTGGGACTGGGACACCGCGATGGAGCGTGTCGTGGCCCGCAGCAAGGAGCTGCTGGACGACAAGGGGCCCGGTGCGATCGGCTTCTACACCACCGGCCAGCTGTTCCTGGAGGAGTACTACACGCTCGCGGTGCTGGCCCGGGCCGGCATCGGCACCAACCACCTCGACGGCAACACCCGGTTGTGCACCTCCACCGCCGCCGAGGCGCTGAAGGAGAGCTTCGGCTGCGACGGACAGCCCGGCTCCTACGAGGACATCGACCACTGCGACACGCTCGCGCTGTTCGGGCACAACATGGCCGAGACGCAGACCGTGCTGTGGGCGCGCGTCCTGGACCGGCTGGCGGGCTCGGCGCCGCCCCGCCTGGTGTGCGTGGACCCCCGCCACACGGCGGTGGCGCGCAGGTCCGAGATCCACCTGGCCCCGCGCCCCGGCACCAACGTGGCCCTGCTCAACGCCCTGCTGCACGACATCATCCGCACCGGCCGCATCGACCGTGAGTACCTCGAACGCCACACCGTCGGCTTCGAGGAACTGGCTGCCATGGTCGAGCCGTGCACCCCGCGCTGGGCCGCAGGCATCTGCGACGTACCGGCCGCCGCCATCCAGGGCGCGGCGGAGATCCTCGGCGGCGCGAAGCGGCTCACCTCCACCGTCCTGCAGGGCGTCTACCAGTCCCACCAGGCCACGGCGGCCGCCGTCCAGGTGAACAACCTGCACCTGATCCGCGGCATGCTCGGCCGTCCCGGCTGCGGGCTGCTGCAGATGAACGGCCAGCCCAGCGCCGAGAACACCCGCGAGTGCGGCGCCGACGGCAATCTGCCGGGCTTCCGCAACTGGCAGAACGACGAGCACGTCGCCGAGCTGGCCCGGCTGTGGAACGTCACCCCCGAGACGATCCCGCACTACGGCCCGCCCACCCACGCGATGCAGATGTTCCGCTACGCCGAGCAGGGCTCGATCCGCATGCTGTGGATCTCCGGCACCAACCCCGCCGTCTCCCTGCCGGAACTCGCCCGCATCCGCTCGATCCTCGGCCAGGAACGGCTGTTCACGGTCGTGCAGGACCTGTTCCTCACCGAGACCGCGCAGCTCGCCGACGTCGTCCTGCCCGCGGCCACCTGGGGTGAGAAGACCGGCACCCTCACCAACGCCGACCGCACCGTGCACCTGTCGGTCAAGGCCGTCGAACCCCCCGGCGAGGCCCGCCCCGACCTCGACATCTTCCTCGAGTACGCCCGCCGGATGGACTTCCGCGACAAGGACGGCGGCCCCCTGATCACCTGGCACGACCCCGAGTCGGCGTTCGAGGCCTGGAAGCGGTGCAGCGCCGGACGGTTGTGCGACTACACCGGTCTGAGCTACGGCCGGCTGCGCGACGGGGGCGTGCAGTGGCCGTGCACCCCCGACGCCCCCGACGGCACCGCCCGCCTCTACATCGACGGCTTCCCTTTCGCGTACGCCGAGGCCTGCGAGAGCTTCGGAAAGGACCTGGTCACCGGCGCCACCATGGAGCCCGTCGAGTACCGCTCCCTCAACCCGGACGGCAAGGCGATGCTCAAGGCCGCCGAGTACATCCCGCCGCACGAGAGCACCTCACCGGAGCACCCGCTGCAGCTGATCACCGGGCGCACCGTGTATCACTTCCACACCCGCACCAAGACGGGCCGCGCCCCCGAACTGAACGCCGCCGCCCCCGACGTATGGGCCGAGATGAGTCCGGAGGAGGCCTCCCGGCAGGGTCTGGCCGACGGCGACCTGGTCCAGGTGACCACCCCACGCGGCGCGATCCGCGCCCGGCTGCGCACCACCGCCATGCGCGACGGCACCGTCTTCGTGCCGTTCCACTACGGCTACTGGGACACCCCGCAGGGTCATCGCCCGCCGGACGACGGACCCGGCCGCGCCGCCAACGAGACGACGATCACCGACTGGGACCCCGTCTCCAAGCAGCCGCTGTTCAAGACCGCCGCGGCGCGCGTCACCCTGGTCGCCCGCCGCGACACCGCGCGGCGCGACCGCACCGAGGCAGGGAGCAGGACATGACCGGTATGAGCGTGACACTGCGCGCCCTGCACGACGGGGAACGCGACCTGGAGGAGGCGCTGCTGGCCGCCGCCGAACGGCACCGCACGGACCACGAGTTCCACCATGTCGCCATCGACTGCGCCCGCTGGTCGCGCGAGCACAGCACCCGGCTGGCAGCCCTCGGCCACCACTACGGCCTCGACCTGCCCGGCCCGCACGACCACCCCACGCCCGGCGCCCTGGCCACCCTGCGGGAGAAGGCCGCCGAGGCACTCGGCAGGCGCCCCGAGACGGGGCTGCTGCTCCTGCACGACCTGCGGGACCTGCACCTGGCCGCCGGCCGCAACTCCGTCCACTGGGAGATGCTCGGCCAGGCCGCACAGGCGTCCCGGGACGAGCGCCTGCTCGAACTCGTCGCGTCCTGCCATCCCCGGACGCTGCGCCAGATGCGGTGGGCCAACACGATGATCAAGGTGCTGTCACCGCAGGTACTGCTCAGCGCGTAGCCCGCGCCGGCGGGCCGGGAACCCGACCGCGCGGGCGGGTTCGGGTTCCCGGCCCGCCCGCGCGGCTGAAGCTCCCGGCCTGGTGCGCCCGTCGGAGGTCTCTGCCTCGCCCGCGCGACGGAGGGCTCTGCCTAGTCCGCGCGGGTGAAGGTCTCCCCGGTCTGCCGGGCGCGCAGATCCTCCAGAGTGCGCTGCTGCCGGGCGGCGCGCTCCAGCAGTTCGTCGAGGCGGGACGCGTCGAGGCGAGGCTCGACCTCCGTGAGGCGGCGCAGCGACTGCCAGCCCGACGCCTTGCCCTCCACCGCCAGCCGCAGCAGCTCCAGCTCCAGCAGCGTGGTCAGCGGGGAGCGGCGCACCAGACGGCCGTTGGTCTTGAGCTGGCCCGCCTTCTCTCCGAGCCAACCGGCGTACGCCTTGTACCGGCGCACCGGGACGTCCACCGCCCGCATGATCTCCACGAGGCTGCGCCGGTCCTGGTCGATCTCGGCGGCGACCGGACGCAGGGCATCGCCGAGCGCGGTGCCCCGCTGTGCCCGCGTCAGGTAGCGCACGCGCTCCACTCCGGCCGTGGCGCCCGCGAGGTGGTCGTTGAGGTAGATGCCGAGCAGGTCCCTGTCGACGGCGCCGGGCGATCGGTCGTTCATTGTTCCTCCTCACGCGTGGCGGCCCCGGTCCCGGGCTCGGCCATCCTCCGGTGCACGGCGGCCTTGGCCGCGTCGGGCAGGACCTTGTCGGCGACGCCCTGCACCTTCGTCTTCACGGAGCCGGTGACCACCTTCTTGCGGCCCTTCATCACCGCCTCGAACGCCTGCTCGGCGACCTGGGCGGGATCGTCCTTCTCCGCGCTGCCCACCCGGGTGTCCAGCATGCCGGCGCGGCGGAAGAAGTCGGTCTCCGTGGGTCCGGGCAGGAACGAGGTGACGGTGACGCCGGTGTCCTTCAGCTCCTCCTGCAGCGCCTGGGCGAAGGACTGCACGAACGACTTCGAGGCGTTGTACACCGGCTGGAACGAGCCGGGCATCATCGCCGCGACGGACGACGTGAACAGCATCCGGCCGACCCCGCGCGCCACCATCTGCCGCAGCAGCGGCTTGGCCAGCCGGACCGTAGATGTCACGTTCAGGTCGATCACCGCCTGGTCGTCGGCCAGGTCCGTGTCCACGAACGCGCCGCCCTGCCCCACACCGGCGTTCAGCGCGGCCACGTCCACCTCCAGCCCGGTCGTCGCGGCGACCAGCCGGTCCACGCCCGCCAGGTCCCGCAGGTCCGCGCGCACGGCCCGCACCGAGACGCCCGTCTCCCGCAGCCGTTGCGCCGCGTGGTCGAGGCGGTCGTCCTCGGCGTTCACCAGCAGATCGAAGCCGGCCTGCGCGAACTGCCGGGCGAGTTCGAACCCGATGCCGCTGGAGGCCCCGGTGACCAGGGCGAGCGGCCGTGTCTCAGTCATGCCGACCAAGTAACCGTGCCCCGCCCCGCCAACCGTCCGGCACCCCGTGTTCGTCCAGCGGCCCCACCGTCAGCCCCGCCTGCCGGCAGCCGACGACGATGCCCGGGAGCGCGTCGAGCGCGGCGCGCCAGCAGCCGGGGGCCGAGGTGACGTCGGAGTCGTGCAGCAGGATCGTGCCCCCGTCGCGCAACTGCGCCGTCACCGTCGCCCGCACCGAGGCGGCCGTGGCGTCGGCGGTCCAGTCCTGGCCCCAGGCGCTCCACAGCACCGGCCGCAGCCCGGCGGCGCGGGCGGCCGCCCAGCGCCCGGAGGTGAGGATCCCGTACGGCGGGCGGTACCAGCGCGGACGGCACCCCGTCAGCTCCCGCACCGCCGCGACGGCCGCCTTGACGTCCCGGGCGTCGCGCACCGGGGTGGGCAGCCACGGGCGGGCATGGGCCCAGCCGTGCACGGCGACCTCGTGTCCGCGGCGCACGGTCTCGCGCAGCACACTCGGGTGCGCCGCCGCCCGCGCGCCCAGCACGAAGAACGTCGCCCGCACCCCCAGCTCCTCCAGCGCGTCCAGGAAACGCGGCGTGGACACCGGATCGGGTCCGTCGTCGAACGTGAGGGCGATGTGCCCCGGACGGCCGACCCCGGCCAGCCCGGGCAGCCAGCGCCGCCGCGGCCCCGGCAGCCAGGTGCCGGCGGGCCCGATGTGCCCGAGCGCCAGCCCGACGGCGCCGAGGACGGCCGTACGGCTGAGGGCGGCGGGGTTCATCGACGGTTCGCCTCCTCGTCGGGTTGCCGGGGGCTGTCCCAGGCGCCGGAGACCGACGGTGCCCGTGCCAGGCCCACGCTGCCCAGGCCGATCAGCGTCACGCCGATCAGTTCGGGCACGATCCGCACACCGAGCAGGATGTGCTCCTGGAACAGGGCCCAGCCCAGTGCCACGCTGGTCAGCGCGTCGCCCAGGGTCAGCGCGGGCTGCGACGCCGCCAGCGTGCCCGCCCGCAGCGCCCCCTGCAACAGCACGAACGCCGTCAGCCCGGCGACGACGGTCGCGTACGGCGGCCACTGCTGGAGGACAGTGCCGACCCCCTGGGACAGCCGGCCCATGACCTCCTTCAGCAGGGCCGCCGTACAGGCGAACGACACCGCAGACGCGAGGCCCAGCAGAGCGGCGCGCGGCGCGCCCACCACCGTGCGGGCCACCAGCCCCGCCGCCACCACGACACCGAGGGCCACCACCCCCGCCAGCAGCCAGCGCCCCGGCGAGGCGGTGGTGCGCGCCCCGGAAGGCGCGGCCGTGCCCAGGAACAGCGCCAGCCCGGCCGCGAGTGCCGAGAAGGCGAGCCAGGTGCGCCGGTCCGGCCGGTGCCCGAAGACCACGCTGCCCACCGCCAGCGTGAACAGCAGTTCCGCCGTCAGCAGCGGCTGCACCAGGGACAGGCTGCCCTCGGCCAGCGCCGCCGCCTGCAACACCGTCGACGCGAGCAGCAGCAGCGAGCCGGCCAGCCAGTACGGCCGGCGCAGCAGACGGGCGAACAGGCGCAGCGCGCCGCGGGCCCCGACGTCGTCCGCGGGCTCCTCGGCCGCGGCCCGCCGCTGGAACACGGACGCCGAGGCGTTGGACAGCGCCGCGAGCAACGCGAGGACGACGGTCAGCGCGGTCACCCGGCGCACTCCGGCGGGCTCGGATGTCCATCGTGCGCGGGAATTCCGGCGTTCGCAGGAGCCCCCCGGATCGTCCGGACCCGGTGCCTCATCCGAACCGGGCCGCGAGCCGCCGGTACAGCCCCGGGGCCATGCCGTGCACCCGCACGGGCAGCCGCAGCCAGCCGGGGACGTACACGTCGTCCAGGTCCCGGCGCACGGCCCGCCACACCGCGTCCGCCACCCGCTCGGGCGGGACGGGCTTGGGCCGCGCACGCCGGTAGGGCTCTCCCCGGCGCTCGAAGAACGGGGTGTCCACGACCCCGGGGACCACATGGCTGACCCGCACCCCGCTGCCGTTCAGTTCGTAGCGAAGGGCGTCGGCGAACGCGCCGAGCGCGGCCTTCGCGGCCGAGTACACCGCCTCGCCGCGCACCCCGACGGCGCCTGCCAGGGAACCGACCAGCACCACCCGTCCGGACCCCGCCTGGACCATGTGCGGCACCATCTGCCGCACCAGGCCGATGGTCGCGGTGAGGTCGACGTCGATCACGTCCTGGATGGCGCGCGGGGGCATCGTGCGGAAGTCACCGGCCCAGCCGATGCCCGCGCCGGCCACCAGCAGGTCCACCCGGCCGGTGCGGTCCAGTACGAAGTCGGCCAGCCGCCGGTCGGTGCCCGGCGTGGTCAGATCCGCCGGGAAGACGGCACCGGACGCCTGCCCGGCGACGCGCTCCAGACGCAGCATGTCGCGGCCGTTGAGCACCAGGTACCAGCCGCCCGCGGCGGCCAGCCGGCGGGCTACGGCCGCACCGATACCGGACGACGCGCCGGTCACCACCGCCACGCCCCGGTGCGCGGGCCGGCCGTCCGCGTCGAGCAGCCCGGGATCGGCGACCCGGCCCGGCACGCCCGCGGGCGTCTGGTGGGCGGATCGGGCGCTGAGCGGTGCACGGGGCATGTCAGATGACCTCGGAGTGCGACGGAGAACGCCGGAGAGGAGTATCCCGTCCGAAGCCGGTCGAAACGCCCGCGAACCAGGGCGGTTCGGGTGACGCCGGGCCGTGCAGGGCCCGGACAGCGGTCGTTTCGGGCGGTGGCGGGCAGCGGGGCGTCGGGCGCGTGAGCGCCCGCGTGGCCGTTCACGTTGCCGTTGGGGTGGCCGGGTCTCGCGGGCGGTGCGGGGGGTGCGGCCGTCGGGGCACCGGCCGTGCCGGCGCCCGGCCCTTCGGACGCAGGCGGTGCGGGCGCCCGGCCGTTTGGGCGTGGGCGGTGCGGGGGACAGCCGGAAGACGTGAACGACACCTCCACCGCCGCCACGGGCGGACCCCGGCGCATCCTGGTCGTCAGCGCCAGCATGGGCGAGGGCCACGACGCCGTCGCCGCCGAGCTCGTCCGCCGGGCCCGCGAGCGCGGCCACCGGGCCGACGCCGTGGACGTCCTCGCCCTGCTGCCGCACCCGCTTGGCGGGGTGGTGCGCCGCGGCTACCGGTCCTCCGTCCTGCACGCCCCCTGGGCCTACGAGGGCGTCTACCGCGCACTGCTGCGCCGCGGCGACGGGCCGCGCCCCAGCGGAGTGCCGCTGGCCCGGCTCGCCGCCGGGCGGTTCCTCGAGCGGGTGGAGCGCGACGACGCCGACGTGGTGGTGCCGGTGTTCCACCTCGCCGCGCAGCTGACGGGCCATCTGCGCGAGCGCGGTCTGCTGCGGGTGCCGAGCACCGTGTGCCTCGTCGACTTCGCGGTCCACCGGCAGTGGCTGCACCCCGGCAACGACCGCTACTTCTGCCTCACCGAGCAGGCCGCCCGCGAGGTCGGCGCGGACATCGGCACCCCCGCCGAGGCGACCGGCCCGGTCGTGTCCCCCGAGTTCTTCGCACCCGAGAACGACACCCCACGAGCAGCCACCGGGGACGGGACACCGGTCGGGGCGGCCGGCTGGCGCGCGCTCTTCGCCCGGCACGCCCACGGTGACCGGCCCGTCGTCCTGTCCGCGGGCGCCTGGGGAGCCGCCTCAAGGCTGCCCGGAACCGCCCGGCTGCTGGCCCGGGCGGGCTTCCTCCCCGTCGTCCTGTGCGGTCGCAACGACCGACTGCGGGCCCGCTGCGCCGAGCTGCCGGGCGTGCTGACCCCCGGCTGGGTCGAGGACATGCCGGGGCTGCTGCACGCGGCCCGCGCGCTCGTCGACAACGCGGCTGGCCAGACCGCCGTCCAGGCACTCGCCGCGGGGCTGCCCGTCGTCGCCCACCGGCCCGTGCCCGGCCACGGCGCGGAAGGCGTGGCCCGGATGGCGGCGCTCGGCCTGTCCGACGCGGCCGCCGACGGAACCGCCCTGCTCGCCTCACTCGAACGGCTCACCGCCGACGGTCCCGAGCGCGCCGAGCGGATCGCGCGCGGACGGGCACTGTTCCGGCAGGACGTGCTGGCCCGGGTGGCCGCGAGCGCCCGGCCGGTACCGGCGTGAGCCGCCGCGAGGCACCGCTGTGATCACCGGGACGCGTGTTCCGGCCCGGTCACCGGGGCACCCGGCCGGCATGAACGTCAGCGACCGTCTCCTGTCCGACCGCTCGCTCGCGGCCCTCGCCCAGGGCTACACCTGGCTGCCGGGCCTGCTGCGCCACGCCCCGGGCGAAGCGGCGGCCACCCGCGTGCTGGGCCGGCCCGCGCTCGTCGTGCGCGGGCCGCAGGCGGTGCGCTTCTTCTACGACGAGGACCATGTGCACCGCTCCGGCGCGCTGCCGGGCCCCGTCCTGAGCACCCTGTTCGGGCACGGCGCCGTCCACACCCTCGACGGTGCCGCCCACCGCGCGCGCAAACGGCTGTTCCTCCCGCTGTTGCACGGCGACCGGATCGCCGCCCTCGTCGACCACGTGGTTCCCGCCTGGGACGACGCCGTACGGGAATGGGGCGCGGCGCACGAGGTGGTGCTGTTCGACGCGGCGGCCCAGGTGCTGACCCGCGGCGTGTGCCGCTGGGCGGGCGTCCCGCTCGACGAGGACGGCGGCGAGGCCGAGCGGCTCGCACACGACCTGGTGGCGATGGTCGACGGCTTCGCCACGGCCGGCCCCCGGCACTGGCGGGCCCGCCGCGCCCGCAGCCGGCAGGAGAAGCGGTTCACCCGGCTGGTCGAGGACGTGCGGGCCGGACGCGCCGACGCCCCCGAGGGCTCCGTGCTGGCGGCCGTGTGCCGGCACCGTGAGGCCACCGGGGAGGAGCTGGACGCGCGCACGGCCGCCGTCGAGCTGCTGAACGTCGTCCGCCCCACCGTCGCGGTCGCCTGGTTCGTGGCCTACTCCGCGCACGCCCTGCACCGGTGGCCGCAGCACCGCGACCGGCTGCGCGGCGGAGACCTCGCCGACGCGGCCGACTTCGTCAACGAGGTACGCCGCTTCTACCCGTTCGCGCCCTACCTCGGCGGCGTGGCCATCCGTGAGCTGACCTGGCAGGGGGTGACGGTGCCGGCCGGCGGCCTCGTCCTGCTCGACGTCTTCGGCCAGAACCACGACGCCGGGCTGTGGGGCGACCCGTACGCCTTCCGGCCGGAGCGGTTCCGCGGGCACGTCACCGACCGCGACGAACTGATCCCGCAGGGCGGGGGCGATCCCGCCACCGGTCACCGCTGCCCGGGCGAGGGCCTGACCATCGGGCTGCTCGAAGCGCTCGCCCAGCGGCTGGCCGCCCTGGAGTACACGGTGCCGCCGCAGGATCTGCGGATCTCCCTGCGCCGGCTCCCCGCGAGGGTCGCCGACGGCTTCGTGCTGCGCGACGTCCACCTCCCGGCGGCGCCGCGCACCCTGCACGCCGCCTGAGCCCACGACCGCCGCCGGCCGCCCCGCCCCGCTCCGCACCCGCTCCCGGGTGATCGCGCGTGACGGCCGGCGCGTCCACCAGCACACGCTCGCAGCCCCCGCGAGCCCCGCAGCCGCCCGGCCACCACCGTCAGCCGAGCACGGCCGCCCCGGCCACCGCCCTCAGCCCTCGGCGTTCTGCTGCGCCCAGGTCCAGGCGTACTGCAGCACGTCCGCCGCCGTGACGGCGGTCAGTCCCGCGCACACCAGCCGGGTGCCGCGCGGAGCGACGGCGTAGGAGCACACCAGCGCGCCCGCCACCCACGCCGAGGTGCAGAACGGGCACGACACCAGGTCGCCCACGGCCCGCTGGGCACCACCGCCGCGCGGCTCGTCCATCACCTCACTGGCCTCGCCCTGGCGGGTGCGCCGGGTGAACGGCGCCCGCAGAAAACTGGTGATCTTGTCGCGGGTGAGCAGCCTGGACGCCTTGAACACCGCCGTGCCCATCAGGGCGACGTCCCACGGCGGCACCTGCTCGGGCGGCCGCACGCCCCGGCGGTGCGCGACGGCCGCGAAGAGCGCGACCCCCGCGGTGAAGGTCGTCGCGAGCGCGGCGTACCCCCCGAGGGGGACCTCGCCCTCGTCGTCGTAGCCGGGTGCCGTCATGAAAATCCTCCCTGGTCGGCCGGTCGGGCCGGGCCCGAGTGCCCCACCGCGCGCGCCGCCACACGCGACCGCACACTGAACACATCGCCCCTGCCCCCCGGGGCACCCGTGCGCGCGGCGGTGTTTCCCCCGGGCGGCGCAGGCAACCCGGGGCCGACGGCACGACCCGTACGCCCGGCGGCCGGTACCCGCCGTCGCGTTCCGAGGAGGTCCGGATGACCATCACCGAGCCCTCACCGCACGGCCGGGCCGGTCCACGCATCGGCGTGCTCGGCTCCTACGGAGGCTTCAACACCGGTGACGAAGCCATCCTCACCTGTGTCCTGAGCTGTCTGCGCGCCCACCGGCCGCAGGCACGGCTCGTCGTCTTCAGCCGCGACGCCGAGCACACCCGCGCCCACCAGAGCCAGGCCGACGAGGTCGTCGACTGGGAGGGTGTTCCGCAAAAGCCGGTGCTCGACGTGCTGGGCGGCCTGGACCTGCTGGTGCTGGGCGGCGGCGGCATCCTGTACGACGGTGAGGCCCGCCGCTACCTGCGTCTGGTCGGCGCGGCCCAGACCCGGGGCGTGCCCACGTTCGCCTACGCGGTCGGCGCCGGGCCGCTGCGCGAGGCCGACGACCGGGCGGCGGTGCGCACGGTGCTGCCGGCCATGGCGGAGGTGGTGGTGCGCGACGAGGAGTCCCGGCTCGTGCTGGAGGAGGTCGGCATCGACCGCGACCTCACCGTCACCGCCGACCCGGCCCTGCTGCTGCCGCCCGAACCCTTCACCGAGCAGATGATGCGGCAGGAGGGCGTCCCGGCCGGGGTGCGGCTGGTGGGGATGTCGGTGCGCGAACCCGGGCGGGCGGCGGAGAAGCTCGACGAGGGCGACTACCACGCGCTGCTCGCCGACGTCGCCGACTTCCTGGTCCGCCGGCTCGACGCGCACGTGATCTTCGTGCCGATGGAGCGCCAGGACGTCCGCCACGCCCACGGCGTGCTCTCCCGGATGACCGCACCCGACCGCGGGCGCATCCTGCACAACGCCTACAGCCCCGGCCAGGTCCTCGGTTTCATGAGCCACCTCGACCTGGTGGTCGGCATGCGCCTGCACTTCCTGATCTTCGCGGCGCTGGCCGGGCTGCCCGTGCTGCCGCTGCCGTACTCCGGCAAGGTCTTCGACTTCGCCCGCCGCCTGGGTGCGCCCGCGCTGGTCGGCGTGGCCCGCGAGCAGGCCGGGCTGCTGCTGGCCGAGGTGGACCGGCTGTGGGACGAGTTCCCGCAGCGGCGTGGGGACTTCGACGAGCGGGTCCGGCGACTGCGGGAACGCTCACGCGAGACCTGCGCACGCTGCGGCGTGCTCCTCGACACCCTGCAGACCCTCCCGGCCGACCCTCCCGGCCTCCTCGGCGACGACCAGTTGGGCGCGGGCGACCCGCCGCCGCGGGCCCACACGGCCTTCCCGGTCTGACCGCACCGGGCCGCCGCCCTGCCGAGTCCCCCCCGGAACCAGCCGACGGGAAGAGGACATGCCCCTCCTGGAACCGCCCCGAGAACCCCGCACCGTCACCCTCCCCGCGCGCCCGGCACGGCACGGGGGCCGCACCGACGTCCTCGTCGTCGGCGGGGGACCGGCCGGCACCGCCGCCGCCCACGCCGCGGCGGAGGCCGGCGCCGACGTCGTCCTGGTGGAGCGCTACGGCTTCCTCGGCGGCAACGCCACGGCCGCCCTGGTGATGCCGCTGATGTCGTTCCACAACGAGCAGAAGCAGGCCGTCTTCGACGAGGACGGGCAGGACGGCCGGCTGCTGCCCTCCGACCACGGCGAAGGCGAGCCGGTCGTGGCCGGTTTCCTGTGGCGGCTGCTGGACCGGCTCACCGCGCGCGGCGGCTGCATCCCGCCCTCCCTGGACACCGGCTACACGGTGCCGTTCGACCCGGAGACCTTCAAGCTGGTCCTCCTCGACCTGCTGGATGAGGCGGGCGTACGGCTGCTGCTGCACTCCTTCGCCTCCGCCGCGCTGCCCCTGGACGACGGCTGGCGGGTGGTGTTCGAGACCAAGTCCGGGCCGGTGGTGATCGACGCCGACGTGGTCGTCGACGGCACCGGGGACGGTGACGTGGCGGCCGCGGCCGGGGCGCCGTTCGAGGTGGGGCGGCCCGAGGACGGGCGGGTGCAGCCGATGACGCTGATGTTCCGCGTCGCCGACTTCGACCCGGAGGGCTTCGCCGGATACGTGCACGCCCACCCCGACCAGTGGCGCGGGGTGCACGGATTGTGGGACCTCGTGGAGGAGGCCACCAGGGCCGGCGAACTGCGCCTCGCACGCGAGGACATGCTCTTCTTCGGCACCCCGCACCCGCACGAGCTGAGCGTCAACAGCACGCGGGTCACCCGGGCCCTCGGCATCGACGTGTGGGACCTCACCCGGGCCGAGTACGTCGCCCGCCGCCAGATGGAACAGATCGACCGCTTCCTGCGCACCCGCGTGCCGGGCTTCGAGAAGGCGTACGCCGTGCAGAGCGGCACCCAGATCGGGGTCCGCGAGACCCGCCGGATCCTCGGCGACTACCAGCTCACCGGCCATGACATCCTCGGCGCCCGCTCCTTCCCGGACGTCGTCGCGCACGGCGCCTACCCGATCGACATCCACAACCCGCGCGGCACCGGCACGGTCCTCAAACGCGTGCCACGCGGCCGCTTCTACGACATCCCGCTGCGCTGCCTGCTGCCCCACGGCACCGAGCGCCTGCTGGTCGCCGGGCGCTGCATCTCCGGCTCCCACGTGGCGCACTCGTCCTACCGCGTCATGCCGATCGCCATGGCGACGGGCCAGGCCGCGGGCGCCTGCGCGGCCCTCGCCGTACGCCTCGGCCGCCCCCCACGCGAGGTCCCCTCCCCTCTGGTCCAGCGGGAACTGCTGCGCCAGGGCGCCCGCCTGCACCTCCCGGAGGACGGACAGGCCGTGGCGGCGGGAAGTTAGCGGTGGCGGCGGTTCCGGGCGCGGCCTGCGCAACGCCCGCCGATTCATGCCTCGTTGTCCCTCCAGCGGCCGCCCTGGGGTGCCGTGTCGTAGCGGGTGGAACGGCCGGCGTTGCCGGTGAAGTCGTTGTCGGTGACGCGGCCCCCCTCCCAGCGGCCCTCGGGCATGATCCACAGGGCGTGGTTCTGGGTGCGTGGCTCCTGGTCGTCCCAGAAGCGGTTGCCGTGCACATGGGGCCGGGTCAGCGGCGCCGACACGGTGAGACCGGCGCGCGGGGCGGGGGAGTCCGGCAGCCGGTAGGCGGTGCCCGCGGGGGGTGTGCCGTCGCGCCAGGCGGAGTCCGCGCCGGGACGCCACGGCGCCAGGGTGAGCTCCGTCGACGTGTTGCGCAGCACCACCGCGCCCTGCCCGCCCACCGTCACCCGCTTGCCCCGGTGGCCGTCGGCCGGCCAGCCGGCGTGCTCGTCGATCAGCGAACGCGCCCGATACCGCACCCCGTCCCCGCCACCCGCCGCAGCGGGCGCGGCCCGCCGCCCGTTGTCGCGGAACCGGTTGCCGAGGAACGCCGGCTCCCGCAGCGCGGCGTCCACCCGTACCCCGTCCAGCGCGTTGCCGCGGATGTCGTTGGACTCCAGTACGACGTCCGTGGCCGGCTCCTGGTCGCCGCCCGCCAGATTGTGCTGCCAGTACCCGTAGCGCCCGTTGCCGCTGATCCGGTTGCCGCGGAAGGCGTACGGCCCCGGCGTGTTGCCGAACCCGATCCCGTCGCGCAGGTTGCCGTCGATGACGCAGCCGGTGACGACCCCGCCGCGCCCGCCGATCCCGGACGTGCCCTGCGAGGACACGTCGAACCCGGCCTCGTGGTTGCCGAGCATCGTGCAGTTGGCGACGAGCAGCCCGTCCGCACCCCAGTCGGAGATGCCGAACCGGTTGTCCTCGGCGTGGCAGGCGGTGATCCGGATGCCCCGCGGCGGCGTCCACCGCTCCTGCTGCAGTTCCAGGAAGATCCCGTTGGTGCCGTTGCCGGTCGCCGTGCACGCCGTCACCGTCAGCCGCTCCACGTCCCCCCAGCCGCCGATCCCGATCCCGATGCCGGCGCCGCCCATCTTCTCCCCGGGGTCCTGCGCCCCGCAGCGCTCGGCGAGCACCCCCTCCACCACCGTGTCCTGCAGGAAGTCGCAGCCGAAGCCGGTCGCGGCGGCATCGTGGACGTACAGGTCGCTGAACCGGCCGCGCAGCACGTACTGCAGCCCGAGGCCCTTGGCCAGCGGCTGGTAGTCCGTCGTCCGTGCGCCCGACGCGTCGATCTCGAAGTGCGCGAAGGTCACGTCGGCCAGGTGGTTGTGCGGCCCGGCGTCGTGCTGCTGCGCGGTGAACCAGACCAGCGGCACCGGCTCGGAAGGACGGCCGGGATTGCGCAGCACGAAGCAGGTCGCGCCGCGTCCGGCGCCGATCAGCGACACCCCGCTGCGCCACACCACCGGCTCGTCCAGGATCGTGTAGCGGCCCGGCGGCACGAGGATCCGGCGCGGCATCCCGTCCGCCGCGCAGGCCGCGCCCAGCTCGTCGACCAGGGCGGCGAGCGCCGGCCGGTCGTCGGTGGTGCCGTCGCCGGCCAGTCCGTACGCGCGTGCGTCGACCGTCAGGGGAGCGGACATCGGCTTCTCCTCTCCTCCGGGGTGCGGGAGCCGAGTACCGGGGTTCGCCCCCGCGCATGCGTCACCCGGCCCGCGCACCTCGCACGCGTGCCGTGACGCGGCGAGGGCGCCGGTGCCCGGCCGGGGTCGCTGGAACAAGTCGGCACGGTGCATGCGCCCGTCCCGCCCGCGGATGCGCCGGACGGCGAAGCGGTCGCCGGTCCCGCTCGCGAGCACGAAACGGGCGAACCCCTTGCGGAGCGGGGCGAGTTAACCCTTCGCCCCGCCGGGATGCTCACGGGACGATCACACTTCCCTCATCTCCTTGCCTAAGTCAATCAATTGTCCTACCTTCGGGGGCCGTATCGATGCGCGCTGCCCTCACGGAGGCCCGACAGCCATGTCCCACGCTCATCCCCGGCCCGCCGAGGAGGTGGCCGCTCCCGGGCGGCCCAACCTCGTGGTGGCGGTGCTGGCCTTCGGCGGGATCGTCGTCTCGCTGATGCAGACCCTGGTGATCCCGATCGTGCCGGAGCTGCCGGCCCTGCTCCACGCCCCCGCCTCCGACACAGCCTGGGCGGTCACGGCGACGCTTCTCGCGGCGGCGGTGGCGACGCCGGTGACGGGCCGGCTGGGGGACATGTTCGGCAAGCGGCGTCTGCTGCTGGCCAGTGTGGTGCTGCTGGTGGCGGGGTCGGTGACGGCCGCGCTCAGCGACAGCCTGACGCCGATGATCGTGGGCCGGGCGCTGCAGGGCCTGGCCTCGGGCGTGATCCCGCTCGGCATCAGCATCATGCGGGACGAACTGCCCGCCGAGCGCCTCGGTTCGGCGACCGCGCTGATGAGCGCCTCCCTCGGTGTGGGCGGCGCCCTGGGTCTGCCCGCGGCGGCGCTGATCGCGGACCACTTCGACTGGCATGTGCTGTTCTGGACCTCGGCGGTACTGGGCGCGGTGGCGTTCGCGCTGGTGTGGGCGCTGGTGCCGGAGTCGGCGGTGCGCACGGGCGGCCGGTTCGACGGCGTCGGCGCGCTGGGCATGGCGGCGGGCCTGATCTGCCTGCTGCTGGCCATCTCCAAGGGCGCGGACTGGGGCTGGGGCAGCGCCACCACGCTCGGCCTGTTCGCCGCAGCGGTCGTGGTCCTGCTGCTGTGGGGCGCGTACGAACTGCGCACCGGTGAGCCGCTGGTGGACCTGCGGACGACCGCCCGCCGCCAGGTGCTCGTCACCAACCTCGCCTCGATCGCGTTCGGTTTCTCGATGTTCGCGATGTCCCTGGTGCTGCCGCAGCTGCTCCAGCTCCCCGAGGCGACCGGCTACGGCCTGGGCAGGTCGATGCTCGACGCCGGTCTCGTCCTGGCGCCGACGGGCCTGGTGATGATGGCGATGGCGCCCGTCTCCGCCGCCGTCTCCCGTGCCCGGGGCCCGAAGGTGACGCTGATGCTCGGCGCGGTGATCGTCGCGGCCGGCTACGGGCTGAACATCTGGCTGATGAGCGCCGTCTGGCAGCTCGTGCTGGTCTCCTGCGTGATCGGCGCCGGCATCGGCTTCGCCTACGGTGCGATGCCCGCGCTGATCATGGGCGCGGTGGAGCCGTCCGAGACGGCCGCCGCCAACAGCCTCAACACCCTCATGCGGTCCATCGGCACCTCGACGGCCGGCGCGATCGCCGGGGTCGTCCTGGCTCACCTGACGACGGACCTCGGATCGGTGGCGCTGCCCAGCGAGAACGGGTTCAAGGTGGTGATGGCCACCGGCTGCGGTGCGGCGGTCCTGGCCCTGCTGGTCGCCGCGTTCATCCCGGGCCGGCGCCCGGCCGCGGCGCCCGCCCCCGCGCCGGAGGCGGCACCCGCTCCGGCGGAGGCATCCGCAGCGGGCGTCGCCGAGACGGGTGAGGAAGCCGTCGCCGAGGCGGGTGAGGTGGCCGTCGGCGCGGCGGTCGCCGTACCGCTGGCCCGCGCGGTCGCCGAGCTGGTGGCGGTGGTCCCCGGCCTGAGCGGCGACGCGCTGGCGCCCGCCGGAGCCGAGGTGCGGGGCCTGGTGCGGGGCACCGAATCCGCGCCGGTCCCGGGCGCCGCACTGACCCTGATCTCCCTCGAGGGACGGCAGTTGGGCCGCGCCGTCACGGACACCGACGGCTCCTACACCCTGCCGGCGCCGGGGCCGGGCACGTATGTGCTGATCGCGGCGGCGGACGGCTGCCGGCCGCAGGCCACCACGCTCGTCGTCACCGGCCGCGAGGTCGCGCACGACGTGCTGCTCGACGGCTCCGGCGGGCTGAGCGGCGTGGTGCGGTCGGCGGACAGCGGGGCGCCCGTCGCCGACGCGGTCGTGATCGTCACCGATGTCCGCGGCGACGTCCTGGCCACCGGACGCACCGACGTCCTCGGCGAGTTCATCCTCACCGACCTGGTGCCCGGCCCGGTCACCCTCGCCGTCAACGCGCCCAAGCACCGCCCGCTGGCCCTGCACGCCGAGATATCCGCCACCGGCGTCACCCGCGTCGACGTCGACCTCACCGTCGGCGCGTACGTCCGAGGCACCGTGCGCGGGGCCGGCGCACCGCTCGGCGACGCCCGGGTCACCCTGGTGGACGCCGCGGGCAACGTCGTCGGCACGACCACGACCGGCGCGGACGGGGCGTACGCCTTCTCCGACCTCGACAGCGGCGCGTACACGGTGATCGCGACCGGCTATCCGCCCAGGGCGACCGGGATCACCGTCGCCGGCGGCGGGGACGGGGAGCACGACATCGAACTGGCCCACCCCGCGCCGTAACCGATCCGCCGCCCCCTGGCGGAAGACGGTGCCTTGTCCGCCCCGCGCGGACAGGGCACCGTGCCGGGGCGGCCTACCGGCCTGGCGCACGCGGCGAGTTCGCCGGTGGTGCGCCGAACAGCCCGGCGCGGGAGGGAAGTTGCGTACGGCGGGCGCCCGGCACCCGTGTGACGGGTGGGGTGCGAACCCGCCGGATGATGAAAGGTCCCCCTCACGTGGCCTGTCGGGGTCCCCGGTCGATCGCTAGGCTGGCCGCGGACGACGAGTCGGGAGGAGCACGGACGTGGCCGAGAGCACCATCCAGCAACAGCCGCTCACGGGCTGGGACAAGCCGGAGCTGGACCTCAGCAACGCCCAGTGGCAGTCGGGCAGCCGAGGCCTGGGGGATGTCCAGATCGCCTTTGTCGAGGGGTTCATCGCGATGCGCAACAGCCGCCGTCCCGCGAGCCCGTCCCTGATCTTCACGCCCGCGGAGTGGGGCGCCTTCGTATCCGGCGCACGGGAGGGCGAGTTCGATCTGACCTGAGAGAGTTTCGGGCACCCGCCCCTCGGAGCCTAGTGGCGGGCCCGCCTCCTCGGGCACAGCCTCGGCTGGGCCTGCGCCCGGCGTGACGGCGCGCTCGTCGGATTCGTGCACCTCGCCCGGGACGGCGGGCCCACTCCTTCGTCCTGGACGCCATGGTGGCCGCGCCCGAGCGCGGAGCCGGCGCGCTCGTCGCCGGGGCCGCCCGCGGGGCCCGCGCGGCGGTCTGCGCCCGGCTGCACGTCGACCACGCGCCGGAGCCGGGGGCCTCCCACCTCGGCGCGTGTGGCTTCGAGCCGGCGAGCGCCGGCCTGCTCGCCCTGTGACGACCGACGTCCCGCGAGGGCCGCCCGCGTGCTTTTCACCTCCTTTTCCGGACACGTGACCACACAAGCCGCTCCCGGAGTGCCGCCTGGGCCAGGCTGGCCCAGGATGAGGAAGGTCTTGTTCCGGAGGTGAGAGACGCATGAGCACGCTGCCGGTCATCGCGGCGGTCGACGGCTCCGAGGACAGCCTGCGCGCCCTGGACTGGGCCGCCGAGGCGGCCCAGGCGCGCACGGCTCCGCTGCAGGTGGTCCATGTGCGGCAGTACGTCGCCTGGGCGCAGCCCGGCGCACCCGTGGTCCTGCCGCCCCCGCCGGAGGAGGACCCGGTGCTCACCGAGGCCCGCGCCCGCCTCGACACGCGCGGACAGGCGCCCGCGGCTGCCTACATCGGGATCGACGGCGCACCGGCCGCCGCGCTGCCGGAACTGGCCGTGGACGCCCAGCTGCTCGTGCTCGGCTCCCGCGGCCGCGGCGGCTTCACCAGCCTGCTGCTCGGCTCCAACG
The DNA here is from genome assembly GCF_055583185.1 of Streptomyces sp. NPDC104814. Taxonomy (NCBI): domain Bacteria; kingdom Bacillati; phylum Actinomycetota; class Actinomycetes; order Kitasatosporales; family Streptomycetaceae; genus Streptomyces; species Streptomyces sp. NPDC104814. The sequence goes on from NZ_JBVJOL010000013.1 coordinate 30,806, forward strand.
GCATGACCGCGGCGCGGGAGGCCCCGTGCCCGGTCGTCGTCGTGCCCCGGGCCGACCGCACGGTCGAGGGCGCACCGCCGGGTGAGCCGGGCCCCCGGGTGGTGGTGGGCCTCAACGCCGACGGCCCCGACGAGGCCACCCTGGAGTTCGCGTTCACGGAGGCCGAGCTGCGCCGGGCCCGGCTGCAGGTCGTCGCCGCCTACCCGTGGCCCGCCCAGAGCTGGACCACACACGGCGAGATCCTGCCACCGGCCGTCGACCAGGCGGCCGTCGAGGCGGAGACCCGCGCCCTGACCGACGGCTTCCTCGCCCCCTGCCGCGAACGCCACCCGCAGGTGCGGGCCGAGCCTTCGGTGCTCCCCGGCGACGCGGCGGGCAACCTCGTCGCGGCCTCCCAGGGGGCCGACCTCGTCGTCGTCGGCCGCCACCGCCGCCGGCCCCTCGCCCCCCGGCTGCTGGGCTCCGTCACCCACGCGGTCCTGCTGCACGCGGTGTGCCCGATCGCGGTGGTCCCCCCGCAGCCGCCGGAGGAGTGACCCCCGGCCCGCGCGCCGGGCCGCCCCCGCTCACCGGCCGCACACGGCATCCGACGAACCCGCACGCGGGACCCGACGAGCCCGCACACGGCATCCGATGAGCCCGCACACGGCATCCGATGAGCCCGCACGCGGGACCCGGTGGGCGCGATCGGCCCGCGCGCCCGGCTCGTACCACCACGAACGGCGTCGCAAGATCACCTGGGTGGCGGCCCGCACGACGCCGAAGGGCGCGGGGCACGTACCATGGCCGCATGTCGTTCCTCCGTCGCCGCAGCGCCACCCCCGCCGGCCCCGACTTCGACGTGCTGGCCATGGACCCGGGCGACTGGCCCGGAAACCTGGGTGCCGGCCTGCTGCCCGCCCCCGACGGCACCTGCCAGGGCGTCTACCTGCGTTACGACCTCTTCGGCGGCCGCGGCCCGGCCATGATCATCGGCAATCTCCCCGAGGGCTCACCGGCCCGCGAGGTGGACGAGGGAGAGGTCCCCTTCGAGGTGGCCCAGCTGCTGCTGGCGCTGGAGAACGACGAGGAGGTGACCGTGGTCGGCACCGAGGACGTGCCCGTGCTGCAGGGGGACAACCTGCTCATCGTGCGCCGGCTGAAGCTGTCGGAGGGCCGCATCTCCTGCGTGCAGTTCGACCGCAGCGACAACGTCCTGGTCACCATCGCCGCCTGGGACCGCCCCATCACGGACGACCTGTACGCCCTGCTGAAGCCGCTCCCCGCGGAGCTGTTCCAGCAGGGCTGAGGCCCGCCGCGATCACTCGGACGACGGCGCCACCTGCACGTCGGCCGCCCGTACGAAGGCCACGCGGTGGCCGTACTGGATCTCGTAGTACAGGTCCTTGCCGACGACCACCCGGTGCGAGCCCTCGTCGAAGGTCACCGCGTAGTAGTACTCACCCGGCACCTTGTCCCCGACCACGTAAGCCTGGCCGGCCGCCACCTTGTACGGCAGCGGGGACACCGACTGCGCGGGGACGCCCGCCGGATACGCCGAGGCCTCCGGGTACGCCCTGCCGTACACCGGGATGCTCGCCGCGCCGGCCTTCGGGGTGACCACCAGGCCCGCCGCGGGCACGGCCGCCGGCTTGCCGTGGGGGTTCTTGAACCAGGCCTTCTGGCCCAGGTACCAGATCGCCGTCCAGTCGCCGTCCTGCCCGGCCACCGCGTACTGCTGCCCGGTGGAGACCCGCGAGGACAGGTCGTTGACATCGTTCGTCGGTGTCCTCCCCGTACCGATGTCCTTGATCAGCGGGGAGTTCTCGTCCGGCTGCGAGTACAGCCGCACCTCGCTCGAGCCGTGCGCCGGGCACACCTGGCCGCCCTTGGTGCAGCCCGTGTACACCGGCTGGTTCGCGGCGTAGTCCGGCCGGATGGTCACCAGGCCGCCGCCGCTGCGCGCGGTCCGCTTCACCGGGTGGCCCAGCAGCTCGAAGTAGTGCCGCCAGTCCCAGTACGGACCGGGGTCGGTGTGCATGCCCGGGATCGTGCCCGTCGTGGGACCGGGCACCGTGTCGTGGCCCAGGATGTGCTGCCGGTCCAGCGGGATGCCGTACCGCTCGGACAGGTACTTCACCAGACGGGCGGAGGCACGGTACATCGCCTCCGTGTACCAGGCGTCCGGGTCGGCCAGGAAGCCCTCGTGCTCCAGGCCGACCGACGCGCCGTTGATGTACCAGTTGCCCGCGTGCCAGGCCACGTCCTTGGCCTTCACATGCTGGGCGATGTGCCCGTCGGTGGAGCGCAGCGTGTAGTTCCACGACACATACGTCGGGTCCTTGATCAGGTTGAGGACGCCCTCCCAGCCGCCCTCGGTGTCATGGACGACGATGTAGCGGATGCGCTGCGAGGCGGGCCGGTCGGCCAGGTCGTGGTTGCCATAGTCGTTGTCGCCGAACTGCTCGTACGGCGCCGGCACCCACTCGCACGACACGGACGACGGGCACTCGGTGTTCGCCGCCGACGCCCGGCGCAGGTGCGTGCGGGCGAGCTGCCCGGTGTCGGGGGCCACACGGGGCTGCGCCGCGAGCGCCACCAGCTGACCCGAGTCCGTGAAACGTTCCTGCCCGGTGTGGATCACGTCGAACACGTCGTTCGCGTACGCCGCGGCCGTCCCCGTGTCGTCGGCTCCGGAGAAGCGGGCGACGGCGCCGTACCACTCGGCCGGGTCGGCGCTGAGCGGCTCGCCCAGGTCCTTCTGCGCGGCGGCCAGCAGCGCGGCGCCGCCCGCGATGTTCGCGGCCGGGTCCGAGCGCAGCTCCCCGTCCGGGATGCCGGTCAGCTCGGCGGCCCGGGTGAGCGTCTTCAGCCGCGCGGGCAGCGCGCTCTCCTCGGGGAGCTTCGGCTCGGGGCGCAGCGCCGGGCGGGCCTCGTCGCCGCGGGCGTCCTCGGTGCCGTCGCTGTGGTGCGGCGAGGTCGCCAGCGCGGTGCGGGCGTCGGTGAGGTGCATGGGGCCGTAGCCGCCGGTCACGCTCGGCGCGCCCCCGTGCGTGTCCCAGCGGGACTGCAGGTAGGAGACGCCGAGGAGGACGCTCTGCGGCACGTGGTACTCGGCCGCCGCGGCGGCGAAGGCCCGCTGGAGCGCGCCCGCGGAATCGTCGGCGTGGGACGGGCCGGCGCCGAGCAGCGGCAGCAGCAGCGCGCCGGACGCCACGGCGACGGCGCCCCGGCGGGCGAGCCGTCCGGGACCGTGGGAGAGATGGGGGTCGGTGGCGGAACCGCGCAAAGCTGCCTCCAGAGACGTGCGGTCATGACGGGGCGTGCGGAGCCGAACCCGGTCAGTGGTACCGGCTGGCCGACGATCCGTCAATCATGCGGTCATGGAGGCGATTTCCCACGTCAGACGGTGGGTGGGGCGGGTTTCGCGGCGGGTGGTTCACCCGCCTGCACGGCGTCAGTGGCCCATACCAGTGGTTGTGGTCCGCCACCCGGCGGCCGTCCGCGGTGCGCCGCCGCTGCGAGCGCACCGCGGACCACGGCCCCGGCGTGCGGGCACCGACCGGCGTGGGAGGGTGCCGGTGCCCGGCGGCCGGGGTATCGGGCGGCCGGCCCACGGCGGCCCGCCGCACCGCTGGAGGAGGCCTTCCACGGGTGCCGCGTCGCCGCCCTCGCGGGCCGTCGGCGCGCGGCACCTTCCCTCGGGGCGCCGGTCAGCGGGTGCCGACCGCCGCGCGTACCGCCCGGCGGACCAGTTGGCAGTCGTCGTGCAGGCGGCGCAGCAGCAGGCGCAGTTCCTCGCCGGAGGGCGCGGCGCCGGGGTGGGCCGATCCCGGGGCGGCCGGGGGAGCGTCGTGCATCGAACGCTGCACGGCCGTCTCGTAGGTGCGGATCTCCCGGGTGAGGACGAGCATCAGGTTCACCAGGAAGGCGTCCCGGGCCGCCGGACCCGCCTGCTGCGCGAGCTGGCTGATCTGCCGCCGGGCCACGGGGGCGTCCCCGAGCACGGACCACAGCGTCGCCAGGTCGTAGCCCGGCAGGTACCACCCCGCGTGCTCCCAGTCGACCAGCACCGGACCGGCCGGCGACAGCAGGAGGTTCGACAGCAGGGCGTCGCCGTGGCAGAACTGGCCCATGCCGCCCCGGCCCGCCGCGTGCGCGATGCCGTGCAGCAGCTTCTGCAGGTCGCCCAGGTCGCGGTCGGTGAGCAGGCCCAGTTCGTGGTAGCGGTTGATCCGGGCCGCGTAGTCCAGCGGGGCGCCGAAGGTCCCGGCCGGCGGCCGCCAGGCGTTCAGCCGGCAGATCGCCGACAGTGCCGCCCGTACGTCCGTCCGCGGCGGGGCCTCCACCGGGTGCCGCTGGAGTGCCGCCACCCGTCCCGGCATCCGCTCGACGATCAGTGTGCCGTTGTCCGGATCCGCCGCGATCAGCCTCGGTACCCGCACCGGGGGGCGGTGCCGGACGAACGTGCGGTATGCGGCTATCTCCTGCCGGTACCGCTCGGCCCACTCGGGGGAGTGGTCCAGTAAGCACTTGGCGACGGCCGTGCTGCGACCGGTCGTGCCGACCAGGAGCACGGAGCGTCCGCTGCGGCGCAGCACCTGCACCGGGGAGAACTCCGGGCAGATCCGGTGCACCGACGCGATCGCCGAGCGCAGCTGCGCTCCCTGGGGGCCGGACAAGTCGAGTCTCCCGCTGAGCGGTTGCGTGCCGGCCCCCGGGCCGCGCCGGCCGCGGGCCGCGCCGAGCACGGGGGCCGCCCCACGCGTGGGGGCCAGATAGGGGCCGCTGCCGCCCACCGCGGGGCGGGGGAGCAGCGGCCGGGGCGGGGCGGACACGGAGGACGATGCTGCGTACATGGGCGAAACAGATCCCTTCGTGTGCCTGCGACGTCAAAGCGCCGTCCGCCCCGGCCGCCGTGGTGCACCCTGGGGAGTGCGCCCGTCGCGATGGCTGCGAGCGGGTGGCGACCGGGTCGGGGTGGCGCATATCTACCTGACACCCGGCGGCCACTGGCACACCATCTGGCGGACCCTGGCGAACCCTGGCGAATAGTCGCTCGGCACCTCCCACCGGGCTACTGTCAACTCAGCCGAGAACCTGGGGGCTTGAGTGAGCGGACAACCCAACACCCGTCTTGCGGACCTGTTCGGCATGGCCGGCTGGTCCAAGGGAGAACTCGCGAGGCTGGTCAACAAGCAGGCGGCGGCCATGGGCCACCCGCAGCTGTCGACCGACACCTCACGGGTGCGGCGGTGGATCGAGACGGGAGAGATCCCGCGCGATCCGGTGCCGCGGGTGCTGGCGGCCCTGTTCACCGAGCGTCTCGGCCGTGTCGTGACCATCGAGGACCTCGGTCTGGTCCGGCACGGGCGCGCGGGGAAACGGCAGGGCGACGGGAGCGTGGAGCATCCCGACGGTGTGCCGTGGGCGCCCGAGCGGACAGCGGCGGTCCTCACCGAATTCACGGGAATGGACCTCATGCTCAACCGACGCGGCTTGGTGGGCGCGGGTGCCGCGCTCGCCGCGGGATCCGCACTCAGCGGAGCCATGCACGACTGGCTGCACACCGACCCGACCCTTTCCGCCGACGCCCCCCACATCGACCACCCCCTGCACGCCGACCCCGCCGGGTACGACCGCTACGAGGCCGCCCCCATCGGGACGCAGGAGGTCGAGGAACTCGAACGCTCGGTCGAGGTCTTCCGCGCCTGGGACGCGGCCCGCGGCGGCGGGCTCCAGCGCAAGGCCGTGGTGGGCCAGCTCAACGAGGTGGGCGGCATCCTCGCCTACCACCACTCGCCGGGCATCCAGCGCCGCCTGTGGGGCGTCGCCGCCAACCTCGCCGTCCTGGCCGGCTGGATGTCGCACGACGTGGGCCTGGAGCCCACGGCGCAGAAGTACTTCGTCATCGCCGCCCACGCGGCGCGCGAGGGCGGGGACCGCCCGCGCGCGGGCGAGGCGCTGTCCCGGGCGGCCCGGCAGATGGTGCACCTGGGCCGGCCCGACGACGCGCTGGACCTGATGAAACTCGCCCAGACCGGCTCGGGCGAGAGGCTGCTGCCCCGGACCAAGGCGATGTTCCACACCATCGAGGCCTGGGCGCAGGCGTCGATGGGCAAGGGCCAGGCCATGCGCCGCACCCTCGGCCAGGCCGAGGACCTCTTCGTCTCCGACAAGGCCGACGAGGAGACGCCGGACTGGATGCAGACCTTCAAGGCCGAGGACCTGTACGGGATGCAGGCGCTCGCCTACCGCACCCTGGCGGAGTTCGACCCCGACGCGGCCGTGCACGCGCAGTACTACGCGCAGAAGGCGCTGGACCTGCGGATCGACGGCCGGGAGCGCTCGAAGATCTTCGACCATCTGTCCATGGCGTCGGCCTGCTTCATCGCCGACGACCCCGAACAGGCCGACCGCTACGCCCGGCTGGCCCTGATGTCGATGGGCTCGAACTCCTCCCGCCGCACCTGGGACCGGCTGCGCCAGATGTACCGGCTCACCGCCGAGTACGCCGGCTACCCGGGCATCCAGGAACTGCGCGAGGAGATCATGCAGGCCTTGCCCAAGGGCAAGAGCAGCAGGGCGGGAGGCAGCGCACCGGCGTAGCGAGCGGGCCGTCCCGTCACCAGGAGCGAGGAGCGGGCGACCCGGGTGACAGCGGCGGGCGCGTTCCCCGCGTGAGAGACGGGCGAAGGGGTTACGACTCCACCCGGGCCACCAGGACGCACGCACCGTCCTGGCGCTCGGCGGCGTCGGACTCCGCCACGACCGCGCGCACGCAGTCCTGCGCGTCGGGGGCCTCCGCGATCCGCGGGGCGAGAGCGAGCAGCGCGTCGGAGCCGTCCGTCGCGGCGTGCGAGGGCAGCAGGCCCGCGGTGTGCAGCAGGAGTACGTCGCCGACCTCGAGGGTCTCCTCGGCCTGGCCGTAGCCGGCGGTCGGGGTGGCCCCGAGCAGCACGCCGTCCGGGGGCACCAGCCGGCGCCCCGTCCCGGCGCGGTACAGCACGGGGGCGGGGTGCCCCGCCTGCGCCCACACCAGGGTGCGGTCGGCCGGCCGGTAGCGGCAGCAGACGGCGCTGCCCAGGGCCGGCCGGCCGGCGGTGTCCAGTAACTGGTTGAGCAGCGCCATGAGCTGCCCGGGTGCGGTGCCCGCCATCGCCATGCCGCGCACGGCGCCGAGCAGCATCGCCATGGTGGACGCCACGGCCGGTCCATGGCCGGTGAGGTCGCCGACGCCCAGCAGGCTCTCGCCCGCGGGCAGTTCCAGGGCGTCGTACCAGTCGCCGCCGATCAGCTCGCCGGCCGCGGCGGGCAGATAGTGGGCGGCGATGTCGAGGGAGCCGGTGCCGCGGCGCGGGAGCCGCAGGGAGCCGTGCCACGGGGGGAGCACGGCTTCCTGCAGCTCGACCGCGACCCGGTGCTCGGTCTGCGCCCGCTGCCGGCGGCGCCGCAGCGAGTCACGGGTCTCGCTCACCGCCCGCTCGCTGCGCCGCAGTTCACTGACGTCACGCAGCACCGCCCACATCGAGGTGGTACTGCCGTCGGTGTCGAGCACCGGCTCGCCCATCATGTGCACCGTGCGGATCTCGCGGTCCGGGCGCACGACGCGGAACTCGCCGTCGATCGGTTTGGCGTCGATCAGGCAGTCCGTGACCATCGCCGTCAGCTGCGGCCGGTCCTCCTCCAATACCAGGGAGGGCAGTTCGTCCAGGGTGAGCGCCGGGCCGGACGGGTCTCGGCCGAGGATCCGGTACAGCTCGCCGGACCAGGTGGCCTCGTCGGTCAGCAGGTTCCACTCCGCGGTGCCGACCCGGCCGATCAGCGCACCGCTCGGTGCCTGCTCGGCCCCGGCGGGCGGCTCCTCGGTCGCGGGCCCGGGGGGCAGCGGGCCGTCCCGCAGTTGCGCCAGGTGCTCGTCGAGGTCGTCGAGCTGGTGCAGCGCCAGCTCGTACAGGGCGCGCTGCCAGCGCTCCGCGGGGTCGCTGCCGTCGCCCTGGGTGTCCCGCCGTACCGCGTCCACGTCACCCTTGAGCCGCCGCGTCTGCGATATCAGCGCGTCCACCGAGCCGCGGGAGGGCGGCTGGGCGGAAGAGCGGTCCGCGGAGACATGGGACGGCATGACGCACTCCGATGCGGGACGGTACGGCCGGACGGGTGGGACCGGTTACGACTGTTGCACAGCGCGCGATGCCGTGTAAGGGATTTGGCACCACACGATACGGTGGTGCTTCTGGCATATGCCACAGTCTTCCCGGAGGGGTGCGGCGGTACCGCTGACGTAGGGTGCCGTCGCAGGCAAATCGTAATACCCGTACGAGACTTGACGGACCATCGGGCGAGTCGCGCAGACGTTCAAGCGGGTGTTCGACGGGCATGTGTTCGCCCGCCTCGGCGGCCCCCGGAGCCCGCCCGCGTCAGCGGCCGGTCCCGGCGTACAGCGCCGGGCGCGGGGCCGGCTCGACCGTCACGCGCCCGCCGTTCTCCAGCGCGCGCACCCCGGCCTCGGCGACCAGGGAGGCGGCGTAGCCGTCCCACGCGCCCGGACCGGTGACCCGGCCCGCGCGGGTGGCGTCGACCCAGGCCTGCACCTCGCGGTCGTAGGCGTCCGCGAACCGCACCAGATAGTCCTGCGGCACCTCGACGCCCGCGCCGCCGCGCGCGGTGACCGCCATGCCGTGGTCCTCGCCGATCCGCGCGCTGCCCGCCTCGCACACGGCCTCGCAGCGCACCTGGTAGCCGAAGCCGCAGTTGACGAACACCTCGACGTCGACCAGAGCGCCCCGGTCGGTCTCGAACAGCACGAACTGCGGGTCCGCCAGCCCCTCGGGGGCACCGGCGGAGGGGCGCGGACGCAGCACGGTCACCGCGGTCAGCTCCTGCCCGAGCAGCCAGCGCGCGGCGTCGATCTCGTGCGAGACGGAGCTGTTGACCAGCATCGCACTGGTGAAGCCGGGCGGGGAGGAGACGTTGCGGTGCACACAGTGCAGCATCAGCGGCCGGCCGAGCCCGCCGCCGTCCAGCAGCGCCTTCAGCCGCTGGTACTCGGCGTCGTAGCGGCGCATGAAACCGATCTGCGCCAGCCGCCGGCCGAGCCGCGCCTCCGCCTCGACCACCCGCAGGGCGCCCGCCGAGTCCGGCACCATCGGCTTCTCGCACAGCACCGGCAGTCCGCGCGCGAACGCCGCGAGCAGCGCCTCCTCGTGCGCCGGACCGGGGGAGGCGATCAGTACGGCCGCCACTCCCGGCGCGTCCAGCGCGGCCTCGGTGTCCGCGTGCACGCTCACCCCGTCGATGCCGGCGGCGGCCTCCTTGGCACGCCCGGTGTCCGGGTCGGCCACGGCGGCGACCCGTGCCCCGCTCACCACCCGGTCCAGACGGCGTATGTGGTCGGCACCCATGTGCCCGGCGCCCAGCACGGCCACACCCAGCGGATCGCTCACGTCTCCCACGGCTCCCTCCCGGGTCGCGCGCGCCCGCCCGGCGGCGCACGCGACTGAGGGTGTCACGGCCGTCAAGGCCGCACGGGGCACTGCCCGGGAGCGTCAGAACCGCAGCACGCCCGCTATGCCCTCCGCGTCGGCCAGTGAGCCGTCGGGGACGAACCGCACGTCCGCGCCGGTCTCCAGGCACTGCTCGACGATCTCGTCGACGATGTCCTCGCGGGCGTCGAGCTCACCGCCCTCGGCGGGCTCCAGGTGGTCACCGACGTCGCGGACCGTCACCCGGTAGTTCTCCTCCACGGCGAGCAGCCGTACCCGGGCCTCGCGGGCGCTGCGCCAGATCTCGTCGAGCCCGGCCGCGAACGCGCGCCGTCCGCGCGCCGCTTCGAGTTCCCCGGCGACCGTGTCGGCCGTCCTGCGCTGCTGATCCGCCACGACGGGCCGCACGGCTTGCCACACCGCCTCGGCCGAGGCGTGGGTGAGTCCGCCGTGGCGTATGTGCACCGCGCACTTGGCGACCGTGCCGACGTCGTCGAACAGGGACAGGGCGGCCTGCTCGCCGGTGACGAAGACCGGCCGGGAGTCGTGGCGCAGCACCTCGGTCATCGCCGTGTCGGCCTCGCGCAGGAACTGCCGGGTGCCCTCGTCGCGGAACGTGCTCGGCAGGTCGCCGATGCGCTCCATGCGTTCGGCGTCGAAGTTGTCCCGGCTGCGGACCAACGGGAAACCGCCGGTGTGCTCCTCGACCACCCGGTCGTGGCCGCCGCTCCACAGTGTGACGCGGTCGGCGGAGACCGACAGCACCCAGAACGGGCGGTCGGCGGCCTGGGCGGAGACCAGGTTGCGGGTCAGGAAGGTGTCCGACAGCACCACCCGTTCCGGCACGGAGCGGGACAGCGACCACACCTGGTGCTCACCGGGGGCGGCGAAGATCACCAGCCCGTCCTCGGTGTGGGTGAGGTCCACCTCCGCCAGGGCCCGGTCGAGTTCGCGCGCGACCTCGGCGCGCCGCTCCCGGCTGACGGCCGGATCGGCCTCCAGCCGGCGCTTGGCCTCGGCCACGACATTGCGCAGCCGGACCCGGTCCTGGGAGTTGTCGGGTTCGCGGCGGTGCGTCGGTGTCAGCACGGACACCGCCGGATACGGGCGCGGTCGGCGCAGTTCGGCGAGAGTCGCAGGGCTCAGTGCATGCTCCATGACAGCACCATAGGGCCGATTCGCGTATCGGGCATTTGGGGTAACCGGGGCCGGCGCAGCGCGGATTTTCCGCACCCCGCGGCGATGACGCACGCCGTGCGGACCGTTACGCTACCCGCCAGTAACCCACTGCTCCCAGGAGACGCCCATGCCGCAGCTCGAGGTCGACGGCGCGACGCTCACGTACGACGACGAGGGCCCCCGCGACGGCGCGGCGCCCCTGGTGTTCGTGCACGGCTGGACCGCCGACCGGCACCGCTGGGACCACCAGCTCGACCACTTCGCGCGGCGGCGCCGGGTGATCCGGCTCGACCTGCGCGGACACGGCGAGAGCAGCGGCGCGGGCGTGAGCACCATCGCGGCGCTGGCCGACGACGTACTCGCGCTGCTCGACCACCTCCGGGTCGAGCGGTGCGTCCTGGCCGGTCACTCCATGGGCGGGATGATCGCGCAGACCATCGCCCTGTCCCGTCCCGAGCGCGTCGAGCGGCTGGTACTGGTGGGCACCACCGGCCGTATGACGTACAGCCGCGCCCGGGGCATGCTGATGGCGGCGTCCACGCGTGTGCCGTACCGCCTGTTCATCGCGGCCAACATCCGGCGCGCCTTCGCCCCCGGTCACCCGCGCGAGGAGATCCGCCGGTACATCGCGGCCTCCGCCGCCGTGCCGCGCGAGGTCGTGATGACCCTCTTCGGCGCCATGCGGGCCTTCGACGTCCTCGACCGGGTCGGCGAGATCCGCACGCCCACCCTGCTCGTGCACGGCACCCATGACGTCCAGCTGCCCCTCGCGCAGATGCTGCGCATGGCCACCGCCTACCCGGACGCCGTCGTCCGGCTGATCGACGCCGGGCACGAACTGCCCCTGGAGAAGCCGCGGGAGCTGACCCGGGCGATCGACCGGTTCCTCACCGGCCAGGCCGCCTGACCACGAGGTGCGCCGGCGGCTCGCGGCGTCAGTCGTCCTCGTCCGGACCGCACGAGCTGCCGCTCACCGGCAGCGATCCGTACAGCAGGAAGTCGTCGACCTTGCGGTGCACGCACTTGGACGAGCCGTAACCCGTGTTGCCGTCGCCGCGGTTGTCCAGGACCACCGCTGAAGAGCCGAGGCGCTCGGCGGTCTCCTGTGTCCAGCGGTACGGCGTCGCCGGGTCGCCCCGCGTGCCCACGAGCAGGATCTTCGCCGTGTGCAGGTCCTTGACCTTCTCGCGGATGAAATCGGTGCCCGGGGGACGGCCGTAGCACATCAGCACCTGCGTCAGCCGGAACCGGCCGAAGACGGGGGAGGCCTGCTCGTAGGCGGCGCGCAGCCGGCCCAGGTCCGCGGTGATCCGGGCGGCCGAGGGCCGGTCGGGATCGTCGGCGCAGTTGATCGCCATCAGGGCCGCCGGAGGGTTGTCCAGCGGGACGTCCTCGGCGTCCGTCAGCCCGCCGCCCCCGTGATCGCCCGGGTCGCGGCGCACCACGGGCGCCGGCGGTGCGAAGCCGCCGGACGCGAAGCCCATCACGCCGCCGGTGTCGCCGTCCTGGACCAGCTCGGCCAGCGCCCGCTCCAGCGAGGGCCACAGCTCCTTGCTGTACAGCCCCTGCCCGATCGCGCCCACCAGGTCCTGACCGGAGAACGGCTTGCCGATACCGCTCGGCACCGGGTCCGCGTCCATCGAGTGGACCAGCTTCACGACCTGCTCGCGGGCCGAGCGCGCGTCCTGGCCGAGCGGGCACGCGATGTCCTGCACACACCAGTCGACGAAGTCGTCCAGCGCCACCTGCTGCCCCTGCGCCCCCGCGATGCCCTGCTCGGCCAGCGACTCGGTCAGCGTGTCCACGCCGTCCAGCACCACCCGGCCCACCTTGTCCGGGAACTCGGCCGCGTAGACGGCGCCGAGCCGGGTGCCGTAGGAGAAGCCCAGGTAGTTGAGCTTGCCGTCGCCGAGCGCCGCGCGCATCACGTCCAGATCGCGGGCCGCGTCGACCGTGCCGATGTGCCGCAGCACCGGGCCCGAGTGCCGGGCGCAGGCCGCGGCGGCCTGGCGCAGTTGCTCCAGCGCGGCCCGCGGGTCGGCCAGTTCGTCCTGGGCCCCGGCCGCCGCGAACGTGTCGTCCTCGCCCTCGCCGCAGCTGACGGGGGAGGAGCGGCCGACGCCGCGGGGGTCGAACGTCACCACGTCGTAGCCGTTGGTGAGTCCCATGAAGTCCTTGCCGCCCTGGGCGAGCTGGGGCACGCCCGCACCGCCCGGCCCGCCGAAGTTGAGCAGCACCGAGCCGCGCCGGTGGCCGGTCGCCCGGTAACGGGCCAGGGCCAGGTCGAGCGTGCCCGCCCGGGGATGCGCGTAGTCGAGCGGGACGGTGATCTTCCCGCACTGCAGGTCCCGGGGCATTCCGTCGCCCTGGCATCGGCCCCAGGTGATCTTCTGCTCGTAGAACCGGCTGAGGTCGGGCCCGGAACCGGCGTACGCCGCGGGCACCCCGGCACCCAGCAGGGCGAGCCCAAGGGCTCCGGAGAGCGCGCAGCGGCGTATCGCCGCGGACCGCGTCGACCGCTCGGACAGCATCCTTGCCTCCCAGGGCGCCCCGTCGCGGACCGGAACCGGCGCCCTCGCTCACCTTAAGCGGGCGGCGCGCACCCCGCCCGTCCGCGCACGGGCCGGTGGCAGGACCCCGCCCCGGCGGTTGCCACGGCTCCGCTCCGGCGGGTGGCACGTCCCTCACCGGCTGGTGGCACGGCTCAGCACCGGCGGGTGGCACGGCCCCGCATCAGGCCGGTGGTGCGGTGCCGTACCGGGCGGCCGGGCTGCGCCCGGGATGTCACGGCCCGTGCGTCTTTACCGCTTGTTCGACAAACATGCCGCTCGATGGGGTGAAGAAACAATCAACGTCCGATACGCCCATAACCCGGGCCGCCGGACCGCGTTCCAGTCGGTGCGGGCGAGCGCCCGCGTCCATGTCTGGAAGGCAGGGAACCTATGAGACGGGTTACCCGAAACGGTCTGATCGCCGTCGCCGCCGCCTCGGGCGCGATGGCCCTGACGGGGGCCGCGTACGCCGACTCCGCGGCGGACGGCACGGCCGCCGGATCACCCGGGCTGATCTCCGGCAACACCGTCCAGCTCCCGGTGCACGTCCCCGTGAACGTGTGCGGGAACACGGTGAGCGTGGCCGGTGTGCTGAACCCGGCGGCGGGCAACCGCTGCGCGAACACCTCCGGCGGGGGCGCGCCCGCTGCGGGCGCCGGAGGCTCGGGCCACACCCGTTCGGGTGGCTCCGCCCCGGGCGCCTCCTCCTCCGGGACCTCCGGCGGGGCGCGGGCCGGGGGCGTCACGTCCGACTCGCCGGGGGTGCTCTCCGGCAACGGCATCCAGCTCCCGGTCGACCTGCCGGTCAACGTCAGTGGCAACAGCGTGAACGTCGTCGGCGTCGGCAACCCGGCCACCGGCAACACCTCCGTGAACCACTCCGGCGGCCACCCCTCTCCCGGCCCCGCCCGGCCCACCCCGCGCCCCGCCGCGCCCCCGAAGCGGCACCCCGCGCCGCACGCGCCGAGCCGGCAGGCCGTCAGCTCCCTCGCGCACACCGGCGCGGACCTGAACGTGCCCGCCGCCGTGGGCAGCGCGGCCCTCGTCCTCGGCGGCGCAGCGCTCTACCGGCGCTTCCGCCCGCAGACCGGACGCTGATCCCACTCGCGGGGGTCATGGGCAGAGCGTCCAGCCGGTCGTCGTGGGCGCGACCGCTCGGTGATCCGGTCGACGCCCACCCGGTCGACGCCCACCCGGTCATGGCGCGCGTCTGTCGGACGCACCGCCGCGGTCGCCGGCCGCGCCCGTCCCGACGGGCGCGGCCGGGGCGGCGGCTCCCCTCCGATGGAACGGCCGCGCGGACGAGACGGCGTAGACGATCCGGCCGATCCCCACCCAGGCGTGCGCCACCGGGCCGCCCCGGGAAGCATCCGACGCGTCCGGCGACTCGCTCCACCGGCGACGCGCGGTCTGTTCACCGCCCCGTCATGCCATGTACCTTTCAACTGTCTCCACGCGTGTAGAACACTCCCGCTCGGCTCTTCTCTACGCGCGGAGATCGGCGCCCCCACCGCCTTCTCTCCCCCCTCACCCGGAGGTTCGCCGGATGTCCGGATCGACCAGACCCCGCCGTACGGTCACCACCGTCCTCGCCGTCCTCGGCCTGTGCCTCACCGGAGCAGCGCTGCAGACCGGTGCCACGGCCACCCCGGCCCACGCGGCCACGGCCACCCCCCACCGTGTCCTGTTCGACAACGCCCACGCCGAGACGGCCGGCAACGCCGACTGGATCATCTCCACCAGCCAGCCGGACCCGCTGGGCCAGAACGCCACCCCGTCCGCCGAGACGGACTGGACGGGCGCCCTGTCCTCCTGGGGCGTGGCGCTGCAGAAGACCGGCGACTACAGCCTGAAGACGCTGCCGTCCGGTTCGAGCCTCAGCTACGGCGGCACCTCGGCGACGGACCTGTCCCGGTTCGACACCCTGGTCCTGCCCGAGCCCAACACGCTGTTCACCAGTGCCGAGAAAACGGCGATCATGACCTTCGTCAAGAACGGCGGCGGTCTGTTCATGATCTCGGACCACACCGGGGCCGACCGCAACAACGACGGCCAGGACGCCGTCGAGATCCTGAACGACCTGATGACGAACAACAGCGTCGACTCCACCGACCCGTTCGGCTTCTCCATCGACGCGCTGAACATCGGCTCCGACCACCCGGCCGCGATCAGCGACGCCACCGACCCCGTGCTGCACGGCTCCTTCGGCACCGTCACCAAGAGCCTCATCGCCAACGGCACCACCGCCACGCTCAAGCCCGCCGACAACCCGAACGTCAAGGGCCTGCTGTACCGCACCGGTTACTCGGGCAACACCGGCGCGTTCTTCGCCACCAGCACCTTCGGCAGCGGCCGCGTCGCGTTCTGGGGCGACAGCTCGCCCATCGACGACGGCACCGGCCAGTCCGGCAACACCCTCTACGACGGCTGGAACGACACCAGCGCCACCGACGCCCCGCTCGCGCTGAACGCCACCGCCTGGCTCGCCGGCGCCGGCACCACGGGCGGGGGCGGCACCGGCGGTGGCGGGACCGGCACGTGCACGGCCGCCCAGCTGCTCGCCAACCCCGGCTTCGAGTCCGGCGCCACCGCCTGGACCGCCTCCAGCGGGGTCATCAGCAACGACACCGGCGAGGCCGCCCGCACGGGCTCCTACAAGGCCTGGCTGAACGGCTACGGCGCGGCCCACACCGACACCCTCGCGCAGTCCGTGACCGTCCCCGCCGGGTGCACGAACGCCACCCTGCGCTTCTACCTGCACGTCGACACCGCCGAGACGACCACCACGACGGCCTACGACACGCTCAAGGCGCAGGTCCTCAGCAGCAGCGGCACCGTGCTGGCGACGCTCGCGACCTACTCGAACCTGAACGCGGCGAGCGGCTACACCCAGCGCAGCTTCAGCCTCGCGGGCTACGCCGGGCAGACGGTCACGGTCAAGTTCACCGGCACGGAGGGCTCCACCCTCCAGACCTCGTTCGTCCTCGACGACACCGCGCTCGACGTGAGCTGAGGCCGGGGCGACGGAGACCCTGTCCGCGAGCTTCACCGTCTTGACGTACAGCCGCTCGGCCCCGGGGGGGGGCTGTGCGTGGATGCGGCCGGCGCGGCGGCACGGCGGGCGCCGGTTCGGCGGCGGAGGCCCCGCCCCTCGACGCGCCCACCTCGTGCGGTGCGCCCGAGGCTGCGCCCCCTCCCCGTGACCGCACGCCGAAGGGCCGGTCCGCTTCATGCGGGCCGGCCCGTTTCTCCTTCACCTTCTTCTGTGTGTGCCTCACTTGGTCGTGCGGGGGTCGCGACCTGCCGTCACGGCCGGGGCGTGCTCCTCGCCGCCGTACCGGCGCACAGCATTCCGAGTACCAGCGCCAGGGCGCCGATGACGATGTTGTTCACCACCACGCCCGTGTCCGGGCTGCTGCCGACGACCCACGGGGCGATGATCATCCAGACGCCCAGGGCGCACATGGCCCAGCTCAGGCCGTACATGCGCTCGGGTGCGCGGGTGAAACCGAGGGCCAGGAGGCCGATCGCGATACCGATGATGAGGTTGTGCGTCACGAGCGGGGGCTGGCTGGTCGTGTAGTGGACGATCCACGGGGACACGGCGCAGTACAGGCCGAGCAGGAACACCGGTCCGTCCACGAGCGCCACATCGCGACCGCCGAGCATGCGGGCGTAACGCGCCTGCATCTCGGAGACGTCGGGGTGAGTGCTGATGTCACCCCTGCCGTGCGAGAGGTTGGCCATGACTCGTCTCCTTCGACTGGCGGCCGACCGCTTCCGGTACGGGAAGCGGTCTATGCCGCTTCGCCCATTCTGCGCTTATTTCACCTTTATGTGGAGAGTTCGCGCGGGCGGCGGCCCGCCCGGTCCGCGATGCGAGAACGACCGGGTTTTCCTTGACGGCCCTCGTGCGCTGCTGCCACGATCCATGGCATGACCATGCGACTGGACCTCACGCGGCGACGCCACGTCGACCTCGCGCGCGTCTCCAGCGCCTCCTGTCGCCTCGCGGCCTGACGCAACGCCGCGCCTCTTTTCCTCACCAGCCGGACGCAACCGGCTTCCCGCCGCCTGCCCTGAAGCAGACGTGCTCCCTCGCCCCGCCACCACGCACCCCCGCGCAGCCGTGCGTGCGGCCGCGCCACCACGCCCGCGTGCCCGTCCGCCGCCGCGCACCGCGCAGCTCCGCCTCCGGAGCCCTGCAAGAAAGAGGACCCATGGCCACCGTCCTGTCCGTCTCCGGCAGCCCTTCCGCCTCCTCCCGGACCGCCCGTCTGCTGCGCCATCTCGACCAGCGGCTGGCCGCGCAGGGTCACGACGTCATCCCGCTCGACGTGCGCACCGTCCCCGCCGAGGCCCTCCTCGGCGCCGACTTCCGGCACCCGGCGATCGTCGAGGCCACCGAACTGTTCGCCCGCGCCGACGGGGTCGTCGTCGGCACGCCCGTCTACAAGGCCGCGTACTCCGGCGTGCTCAAGGCGCTGCTGGACCTGCTCCCGCAGTACGCGCTCACCGGCAAGACCGTCCTGCCGCTGGCCACCGGCGGCAGCACCGCGCACGTCCTGGCGCTCGACTACGCGCTGCGCCCGGTGCTGAACTCCATGGGCGCCGCGCACATCGTCCCCGGCTGGTTCACCCTCGACAAGGACATCACCGTCCGCGAGGACGGCTCGGTGAGCGTCGCCCCGGCCACCGCGCAGGCCCTGGAGCAGGTCGTCGACCAGTTCGGGGCGGCCCTGCACCGCAGCCCCGTCCTGGCCGCGGCGAGCTGACCGCCCGCCGCCGTCCCCCTGAGCCCCGGCTGACCTCGCCGGACCCGCGTGAACGGAGAAATCCCTCGTGTCCCTGACCTTCCACTGGTTCCTGCCCACCAACGGTGACAGCCGCGATGTCGTCGGCGGTGGCCACGGCACCCCGGCCACCGCCTCGGGCCGGGACCGGCCGCCCACGGTCGGTTATCTGAGCCAGATCGCCCGTGCCGCCGAGGACCTCGGCTTCACCGGCGCGCTCACCCCGACCGGTGCCTGGTGCGAGGACGCGTGGCTGACCACCGCGATGGTCAGCCGGCACACCGAGCGGCTGAAGTTCCTCGTCGCCTTCCGGCCCGGCTTCGTCTCCCCGACGCTCGCCGCGCAGATGGCGTCCACCTTCCAACGGCACTCCGGCGGACGGCTGTTGCTCAACGTCGTCACCGGCGGCGAGAGCCAGGAGCAGCGCGCCTACGGCGACTTCCTCGACAAGGACGCCCGCTACCGCCGTACCGGCGAGTTCCTGGAGATCGTGCGGGACCTGTGGGAAGGCAAGAGCGTCGATCTGCACGGCGAACACCTGCGGGTCGAGGGTGCCTCGCTCGCCCGGCTGCCCGACCCCGTCCCGCAGGTGTACTTCGGCGGCTCCTCGCCCATCGCGGGGGAGATCGCCGCCCGGCATGCGGACGTCTACCTCACCTGGGGCGAACCGCCTGCGCAGGTCGCCGAGAAGATCGCCTGGATCAGGAAGCTCGCCGCCCGGCACGGCCGCACCCTGCGCTTCGGCATCCGGCTGCACGTCATCACCCGTGACACCGCCGCGCAGGCGTGGGCCGAGGCGGACCGGCTGCTGTCCGGCTTCGACCCCGAGACCGTACGGGCGGTGCAGGCCGGGCTCGCCCGCAGCGAGTCGGAGGGCCAGCGGCGGATGCTCGCGCTGCACGGCGGCGGCCGCGACGGCCTGGAGATCCACCCCAACCTGTGGGCCGGCATCGGCCTGGTGCGCGGCGGCGCGGGCACCGCGCTCGTCGGCAGCCACGACGAGGTCGCCGATCGCATCGAGGAGTACGCGGCCCTCGGTATCGAGGAGTTCGTGCTGTCCGGCTACCCGCACCTGGAGGAGGCGTACTGGTTCGGCGAGGGCGTCCTGCCACGGCTGGCCGCGCAGGGACGGTGGCGCCACCCGTCCGCCCCGGCGTCCCCGGCCGTGGCCCAGGTGCCGTTCGCGAGCTAGGTGAAGGTCGGCACGGCACCGGCACCGCCGGAAACTTTTCCCGATTCCTTCGGCCCGGGTGTCGATCCCGGTCGGAGCCGTTCGTGTAGGAGGTGAGACAACCCCACGAGGCCGAGGAGGCCGTCATGACGTACTACCTGCTCAGCGTGATGCAGCCGGCCGGTGAGCCGCCCGCGCCCGAGGTGCTCGCCGAGATCGGCGCGAACCTCGAGGTGTTCCACCAGGAACTGCGCGAGGCCGGCGCCTGGGTGTTCGCCGGGGGGCTGCACGGACCGGAGTCCTCCACCGTGCTGCGCCCGAAGGGCGGCGACGTGCTGATCACCGACGGCCCGTACGCCGAGGGCAAGGAACACCTGGGCGGCATCTGCCTGATCAACGCGCCGGATCTGGACGCCGCCCTCCACTGGGGCCGCAAGGCCGCCCTCGCGACGACCCTGCCGATCGAGGTGCGGCCCTTCATGGGCGAAGCGGACCGATGACACAAGACGTCGAGTCCGTCTTCCGCGCGGAGTACGGCCGCGCGGTCGCCGTCCTCGTCCGCTCCCTCGGCGACATCGACCTCGCCGAGGAAGCGGTGCAGGACGCCTTCACGGTGGCCCTGCGGACCTGGCCGGAGCGGGGCGTGCCGCCGAGTCCCGCCGGGTGGATCATCACCACCGCCCGCAACCGCGCCGTCGACCGGCTGCGCCGCGAGGCGACGCGGGACGCCCGGCACGCCGAGGCGGCCCGGCTGTACGCCGCCGACCCGCCCGCCGAGGAGGGCCCCGTGCGCGACGACCGGCTCCGACTGATCTTCACCTGCTGCCACCCCGCGCTCGCCACGTCCGCGCAGGTCGCGCTCACCCTGCGGCTGCTCGGCGGCCTCGGCACCGAGCAGATCGCCCGCGCGTTCCTCGTCCCCGAGCCGACGATGGCCCAGCGCCTGGTGCGCGCCAAGGCGAAGATCCGCAACGCCCGCATCCCGTACCGCGTGCCCCGCGACGCCGACCTGCCCGACCGGCTGCGCGGAGTGCTCGCCGTCGTCTACCTGATCTACAACGAGGGATACGCCGGCGACCCCGGCCTGTGCGCCGAGGCGGTGCGGCTGGGCCGCCTGCTGGCCGAGCTGATGCCGGACGAACCCGAGGTCACCGGCCTGCTCGCGCTGATGCTGCTCACCGACTCGCGCCGCCCCGCGCGCACCGACCCCTCCGGCGCCCTGATCCCGCTGCCCGAACAGGACCGCTCGCGCTGGGACCGGGCGCTGATCGCCGAGGGACAGGATCTGGTCCGCCGCTGCCTGCGCCGCAACCGGCCCGGGCCGTACCAGATCCAGGCCGCGATCAACGCCGTACACAGCGACGCACCCGCCGCCGAGGCCACCGACTGGGCGCAGATCCGCCGGCTGTACGACCACCTCATGACCCTCGCGCCGAGCCCGGTCGTCGCCCTCAACCGGGCGGTGGCCGTCGCCGAGACGCAGGGCGCCGAGCCCGCACTGAGCCTGGTGGACGCCCTGGACCTGGAGGGCTATCACGTCTTCCACGCCGTACGCGCCGACCTGCTGCGCCGGCTGGGGCGTACGGCGGACGCCGTGCGGGCGTACGACCGGGCCCTCGCGCTCGCCGCGGACCCCGCCGAACGCGGCTACCTGGAGCGACGCCGCCGCGAGCTGGTCCGGTGATCCCGATCACCACGGGAATTCATTTCGGTACCTGAAAGGTTGGCAAATGCATCCACCGAGGAGGCATTGTGAACCAGACCCCCGAGCAGATCAGCGCCACCGTCGCCCGCCTGCGCACCACCTTCCGTACCGGCCGCACCCAGCCCGTCGCCTGGCGCACCGCCCAGCTGCACGCCCTGCGCGCGATGCTCACCGGCCAGGGCGCCGAACTGGCCACCGCCCTCCACGCCGACCTCGGCAAGAGCGAGGCGGAGGCCTACCGCACGGAGATCGACTTCACCGTCCGGGAGATCGACCACACCCTCGACCACCTCGACGACTGGCTGCGCCCCGAGCCCGCCCCCGTCCCGGCCCACCTCGGCGCCGACGCCACCGCGTGGACGCAGTACGACCCCCTGGGCGTGGTCCTCGTCATCGCCCCCTGGAACTACCCCGCCCAGCTGCTGCTCGCCCCGCTCGTCGGCGCCCTCGCCGCCGGCAACGCCGTCGTCGTCAAGCCCAGCGAGCTGGCGCCCGCCACCTCCGCCGCGCTGGCCCGGCTGCTGCCCGCCCACCTCGACACCGACGCGATCGCCGTCGTCGAGGGCGGCGTCCCGGAGACCACCGCCCTGCTCGCCGAGCGGTTCGACCACATCTTCTACACCGGCAACGGCACCGTCGGCCGTGTCGTCATGCGCGCCGCCGCCGAGCACCTCACCCCGGTCACCCTCGAACTCGGCGGCAAGTCCCCGGCGTTCGTCGACACCGGCGCCGACCTCGACGTCGTCGCCGACCGGCTGGTGCGCGGCAAGTTCCTCAACGCCGGCCAGACCTGCGTCGCCCCCGACTACGTCCTGACCGACCCGGACACGGCCGCAGCCCTCGAACCGGCCCTCGCCGCCGCCGTCGAGAAGATCTACGGCAGCGACCCGCAGACCTCCCCGCACTACAGCCGCATCGTCAACGCACGCCACTTCGACCGGCTCACCGCCCTGCTCGGCTCCGGCCGCGTGGTCGTCGGCGGCGACGGCGACCGGGACGACAAGTACCTCGCGCCGACCGTCCTCGCCGACGTCGACCCGGCGTCCCCCGTGATGCGGGAGGAGATCTTCGGCCCGATCCTGCCGATCATCACCGTGCCCGGCCTGGACCAGGCCATCTCCTTCATCAACGAACGCGACAAGCCGCTCGCCCTGTACGTCTTCTCCGGCTCCGAGGACACCCGCCGCCGCGTCGCCGCCGAGACCTCCTCCGGCGGACTCGGGTACGGGCTGCCGCTCGCCCATCTCACCGTCCCCGACCTGCCGTTCGGCGGCGTCGGCGAGAGCGGCACGGGCAGCTACCACGGCCGGTACTCCCTTCAGACCTTCAGCCACCGCAAGGCCGTCCTCGACAAGCCGCTCGGCTGAGCCGGCCGCCCGCGCACCACGAGGCACGGTCCCGCGAAACGCACGGATAGGATCCGCCGATGACCACGGAAACGATCACCGCAGACCGTGCCGGCACCTGGAAACTCGGCGACCTCACCGTCAGCCGCGTCGGCTTCGGCGCGATGCGGCTGACGGGCAGCGCCGCCTTCCACCACGGCACCCCGAGCGACCGCAGCCGCTCGACAGCCGTCCTGCGCAAAGCGGTCGAGCTCGGCGTCGACCACATCGACACGGCCGCCTTCTACTTCTCCTCCCTGCGCTCCGCGAACGAGATCATCAACAGCGCGCTGGCGCCGTACCCCGACGACCTGGTGATCGCCGCCAAGGTCGGCCCGTTCCGTACGTACACGGGGGAGTGGGGCACCTCCGCGCGGCCCGAGGAACTGCGCGGCCACGTCGAGGAGAACCTGCGTCAGCTCGGCCGCGACCACCTCGACCTCGTCTATCTGCGCAGGATGAGCCAGGAGTCGATCAGCGAGCACTTCGGTGCCCTGGCCGAGCTGCGCGAGGCCGGACTGATCCGCCACCTGGGGATCTCCAACGTGGACGCCCGCCACCTCGCCGAGGCGCGGGCCATCGCGCCGGTGGTGTCCGTGCAGAACCGCTACGGGCTCGGCCACCGCACGCCGCAGAGCGAGGAGGTCCTGCGCCTGTGCGGCGAGGCGGGCATCGCCTTCGTGCCGTTCTACGCCGTCGCCGGTGCGGCCGGCGAACAGGGCGCGACCACTGACCACGACGCCGTGCTCCTCGACGTCGCCCGCGCCCACGGCGCGAGCCCGGCACAGGTCCGCCTCGCCTGGACGCTGCACCAGGGCCCGCACGTGCTCGCCATCCCCGGCACCGGCAACCCCGTTCACCTCGCCGAGAACGTGGCCGCCGGAGCCCTGCGCCTCACCGACGACGAGCTGTCACGGCTGAACGCCCTGCACGGGCAGGCCTCTCAGCCCGCGTAACCGGTCACCGGGTAGTGGTCGGAGAGGTCGGTGTAGGTGTAGGCGGTGCCCCAGCTCGACACCGTCCACGGCGCCGACTGCTCCTTGACCACCTCGTTCTTCCACACCGCGGGCCGGGCATGCCCCGCGCGGTACAGGATGTGGTCCAGGTCCTCGCGCGGGTCGTCCGGGTAGCGGTAGCGGGCGATGGAGTTCTCCTGCGTGTCGAACGAGTACGGGTGCCCGATGCGGGCGTCGGCCCCGACGAGATCGGCATCGGCGAGCATCGAGCCGTACTCGGCGCCGCGCGAGTCGACGTTCATGTCGCCGACGACCAGCACCTCCTCGTTCGCGGGGATGTTCTTCGCGTCGAGGAAGGCGTCGATCGCCTTGAACTGCCGGCTGCGCGTCACCGCGGCCTCCCCCGCGGCGCAGCCCGGGTCCGTGGACTGCGTGTGCGTGCCGACGACGTGCACCTTCGTGCCGTTCACGTTCAGCACCACGTACGCGAAGCCCTTGTCCGACCACCAGTCCGCTCCGCAGGCGTCCTTGTAGACGTACTGCTCCTTGCGCAGCACGGGCCACTTGCTGAGCACGGTGACGCCCCCGTCCTCCGGCGCCGTCGACGAGTACGCACCTCCGGTCGCGTCCCAGCCGCTGGTGCCGCGCCCCACCACCGGCGTCTGATAGGGGTATTCGGCCGCGGCGGCCCTCTTCAGCGCGTCGGAGGCGGAGTTGTCGAACGCCTCCTGCAGGACCACAACGTCGTTGCCGTGGAAGGACGACGCCTTCGGGATCTCGGCGGCCCGGTGGTCCTGGCCCCAGTTCGGGTAGAGGTTCTTGCTCATGAGGAAGGTGTTGTACGTCAGCACCCTCAGCGACGGCGCGGGATCGGCCGCGGCCGCGGGCGCCGCGCCGGCCAGTGCGGCGGCGGGCAGGGCGAGGGCGAGCACGGCTGCGCCCAGGGTGCGGCGCGGTGCGGGAAGCGTCACTGGATCTCCCTGTGGATGAAGGGCGTTGAGTGGCGCGGGACATCAAACCACCGGGAATTACCGCCGGGTAACCCCTGGGGGAGCTCCATGTGACGCGCGGGCGGCTGTCTGCCCCGCGGTGCTGCGGTGCGGCGCCTCATGCGGGTGGGTGCGTCAGCGCGTGCATGAGGTGATCTGCGACATGGGGCAGCCAGTCGGGACGTGCGTTGCCGAGGAGGTGGTCGCCGTGGGGCACGGACAGGTAGGTGCCCTGCGGCGCCAGCCGGGCCAGGGCCTCGCCGTCGGTCACGCCGGGAATGACGTCCAGGCCCCCGTCCACGACCAGCAGCGGGGCCGCGATGCGCGGTGCCAGGTCGGTGAGGTCCACCTGGCGGGCGAAGTCACGGGCGGCACCGGCTCCTCCGGCGCGCCGGGCCATGATCTCCCGTACCGGCGGAGGCAGTTCGTCCCAGTCGAGGCGGAAGGGGCCGCTGACGGTGGCGACCGCCGCCACCCGCGGTTCCAGAGCCGCGGCCCGGGCCGCGAACCAGCCGCCCAGGCTGAGGCCGACGAGTCCGACGCGGGCGACGCCGAGGGCGTCGACGACCCGGCCGACGACCTCTTCGTAGTCCGCTCGCAGGGTCGTGGTGGCGGCGAGCGAGCCCTGCCCGGGGCCGTCCATCGCGAACACCGCCAGGCCCCTCGCCAGCAGCGCGGACACCACCCCGAGGAACTCCTCCTTGGCCGAGTCCAGGCCGGGGACGACGATCACGGTGCCGGGGGCGTGCGACGGGCCGCGCAGCCACCCGGTGAAGCCCTCGCCGCTCACGCGCCGTGCGCCGGGTTCCAGCACGGTCAGCGCCCGGCCCAGCGCGTCGTCCGCCTCGGCGGCGGCACGGCTCGCCTCCGCGTACGGCGCGAGGGTGGCGAGGTGGAACCAGCGGGCCGCCGTCAGCAGGTGTTCCCCCCGGGAGACGGACGATCCGGCGCTCTCCGCGCGGCGCAGGTACGCCTGTCCGGTGCGCAGGAAGGCCGGTCCCCAGTCGGCCACGGAGGTGAGGCCGTCGGTGACGCGCCGGTATTCGTGGGGGTCGACGCCCGCGCCCGTGGCACGGGTCCACTGTGCGGCGGCGAACTCCGCTGCCTTCATCGTGCTCCTCCCGTCAGCAGGACGGCCTTGCCGCGTATCCGGCGCTCGCGCAGATCGACCAGCGTGCCGGCGGTCCGGGTCCAGTCGGCGACCCGGCCGATCTCCGGGTGCAGCCGCTCCTGTTCCACCAGGCGCACCAACGCGGCGAGATCGGCGCCGTAGGGGGCGCCGGCGTAGTGGAAGTGCTGGATGGTGACCCGTTCGGGCCCGTTGAGCAGGTCGAAGAAGTCGAGGGTCACCGGGGTGCGGCTCGCCTGGCCGAACCAGACGAGCAGGCCGCCCGGGCGGACCTTCGACAGGGCCACCGGCAGATCCGGCCCGCCCGTCGACTCCAGTACGACGTCGAACGGCCCCTGCGCCGCCGCCACCTCGTGCACCACCTTCGCGCCCAGCTCCGCGAGGCGCTCGCCCCGGGCCGGGGTGGCCGTCACGGCGGTCAGCTCGGCCCCCGCCCCGACGGCCAGCTCGGTGACGTAGTGACCGACCCCGCCCGAGGCGCCGGTCAGCAGCACCCGCCTGCCGGCCAGGGAACCGGCCGTACGCAGCAGCCGCAGAGCGGTGATCCCGGCCAGCGGCAGGGCGGCCGCCCGTACGCACTCGATGCCGTCCGGGAGCACCGCGAGGGAGTGCGTGGGTACGGCGGCGTACTCGGCCCAGCCGCCCTGCGGCGGATGCCCGACGACGCGGGTGCCGATGCCGGGGCCCGAGCCGTCGGCCGCCGCCTGGACGACGAGCCCCGCGATGTCCTTGCCGGGCAGCAGCCCCGGCCGTGGGTGTTCGAGCAGGAACGTCTCACCCCGGTTCGGCGCGAACGCCTCCACCTTGACCAAAGCCTCACCGGGCTCCGGAACGGGCTGGGGGACCTCGGCGAGGACGACCGGACGCGCCGCGTCCCCCGTGGGAATCAGTCTTCGCATGCCGGGAATCCAACCGCCGCGGCCGCGGCGCCCTCCAACAACGCCCGGGCACGGCCGACAACTTCCGGTTGTCGCCTAAGGTGAGGGCGATGGATCTCGACATGGCGCAGGTGCGTGCCTTTGTGCGCACCGCCGAGGAACTGCATTTCGGGCGGGCGGCGGCAACGCTCGCCATCTCCCAGCAGGCGCTGTCCAAGAGGGTCGCGCGGCTGGAAGCCCTGCTCGGTACCGAGCTGTTCCGGCGCGACGGCAGCGGGGTGCGGCTCACCGACGCCGGCCGGCGTTTCCTGTCGCCGGCCCGGCAGGCCCTGGCGGCTTCGGACGCCGCGGTCGCCGCGGCCGTGGGGCAGGACCGTCCCCTGCGGGTGGACGTCTTCGGCCATCTCTACGCGCCGATGCGGACGCTGGCCCAGGTCGCCGGGCGGGCCGGGGAAATGGTGCTGGGGCACGGGCGCGACTTGGCGTCGGTGACCGCGGCCCTGCTGGACGGCGACATCGACGCGGGCTTCGGGCGGGTCCACCCCCCGCTGCCGACGGGCCTCGCCCACCGGCTCATCCGCCTGGAGCCGGTGGACGCCGTACTCGGCGCCGACCATCCCCTCGCGGCCGAACCGGCGTTGCGCCCGCAGCAGTTGAGCGGCAGCCTGCTGTGGGCGCCCGGCCCGCTCGACCGGCTCGACTTCCTCCACCAGTTCGCCGAGCGGTTCGCCGTCCGGACCCGGGGCACGAGCATCAACCTGGGCCTCGCCCACTTCCTCGCCGAGGTGGCGGAGGACCCTCACCGCTTCTCGCTGCTGCCCGCCGACGTGCCCCTGCCGGACGTCCCCGGGGTGCGCTGCGTGCCGCTGGTCCACCCGACGCCGCTGTACGCCTGGTCGCTGCTGTGGCGCGCCGGCGACGGCCATCCCGGACTGGCCGACCTCATGGCCGCCTGTGCCGGGCAGGCGGGGAAGAGCCGGTGGCTGGAGTACGACCCGGCCCGCGACTGGCTGCCCGAACCGCCCGCGAACGCCCCCGGCACCTCGGCGGCCCCGGTCACCGGGTGATACCGGCGCCGCGGTCCGGGGCGCGGCGGGGCCGGCCAGGGAACACCGTGAAGACGACCTCCCAGGGCCGACCCCGCGACGCCGGGATGATCCAAACGACAGCCCCTAGATCACCCACACCCCGTCGCGCATGAGATGCCGCCCCGGCAGCTCGTGAACGCCTCGCCATGCCTGGACCGCGACCGGCCGTACCCGGAAGAAGGCGTACGACGCGCTGTCACGCCGGGGATCCCAGCCCGTCCGCTCCGTGAACATCCCGCCCGCCGCCGACGGCACCTCGGCCGCGCCGTAGCTCTCCACCTCCCCGTCGATGAGCACCACGTCCCGGGTGTCGCCGAACGCCAGCCGGGCGCGCCTGCCGTCGCGGAGATTGCGGCCGGTCGGATGGGTGAGCCGGGTCGACATCCACGCGGACTCGCCGTCCCAGACGAACCACAGCGCCACCAGGCACGGCAGACCCTGGGCGTCCGCCGTCGCCACCCACACGTCCCGCTCCCGGCCCAGCCGCTCCAGCACGTCCCGCTTGCGGTGCCCGGCGTCGCGGGGCTCCTCGGTGATCTTCATGTGCGGGACGGTAGTCACGGTCCTCGGGCCGGCGCCTCGGGCCGGGGTCCCGGCCGGGATACGGCCGTCGTCCTAGGTCCGCCGAGCGGGACTGGCGTCCGGGAGGTTTTACGTATAACCTCTCCCGCTAACCACCCGCACGGAAGGTTCCGATGAGACGCATCGCCCTGGTCACCCTCGTCGTCGACGACTACGACGAGGCGATCCGCTTCTACACCGAGGCCCTCGGCTTCCGTCTCGCCGAGGACGCCCCGCGCCCCGACGGCTCCCGATGGGTCGTCGTCGAGCCCGGCGACGGCAGCCACGGCACCGGCCTGCTGCTGGCCCGGGCCAAGGGCGAGGCGCAGGCGGCCCGTGTCGGCGACCAGACCGGCGGGCGTGTCGGCTTCTTCCTGCACACCGACGACTTCGCCCGCGACCACGCCCGCATGGCGGCCGCCGGAGTGACCTTCCTGGAGGAGCCGCGGCACGAGCCGTACGGCACCGTCGCCGTCTTCCAGGACCTGTACGGCAACCGCTGGGACCTGCTCCAGCCCGCCGGCTGACGTCCGTGGCCCCGCCGGCCGGACTCTGAGTCCCCGCTGACTCCCCTCCGGGGCCCCGCCGTCCGATCCAGCCCCCGCATCTTCCGAACCACCCCCGCTCGAGGAAAGATCCACCATGACCGCTACGCGCGTAGATGCCGATGTGATCCGCCGCCTCCCCAAGGCCGTCCTCCACGACCACCTGGACGGCGGTCTGCGCCCCGCCACCGTCGTGGAGCTGGCCGCCGAGGTCGGGCACACCCTGCCCACCACCGACCCCGACGAGCTGGCCGCCTGGTACTACGAGGCCGCCAACTCCGGTGACCTCGTCCGCTACATCGCCACCTTCGAGCACACCCTCGCCGTGATGCAGACCCGCGAGGGCCTGCTGCGCACCGCCGAGGAGTACGTCCTCGACCTCGCCGCGGACGGCGTCGTCTACGCCGAGGTGCGCTACGCGCCCGAGCTGAACACGCAGGGCGGTCTCGCCATGAGCGAGGTCGTGGAGACGGTCCAGGAGGGCCTCGCCGCCGGCATGGCCAAGGCGGCCGCCGCCGGCACGCCCGTCCGCGTCGGCACCCTGCTGTGCGGCATGCGCATGTTCGACCGGGTCCGCGAGGCCGCCGACCTGGCCGTCGCCTACCGTGACGCCGGCGTGGTCGGTTTCGACATCGCGGGCGCCGAGGACGGGTTCCCGCCCGCCGACCACCTCGCCGCGTTCGAGCACCTGCGCCGCGAGAGCGTGCCGTTCACCATCCACGCGGGCGAGGCGCACGGCCTGCCCAGCATCCACCAGGCTCTCCAGGTGTGCGGCGCCCAGCGCATCGGGCACGGCGTGCGGATCACCGAGGACATCGTGGACGGCAAGCTCGGCCGCCTCGCCTCCTGGATCCGTGACCGCCGTATCGCGCTGGAGATGTGCCCGACGTCGAACCTGCAGACGGGCTGCGCCACCTCCATAGCCGAGCACCCGATCACCGAACTGAAGAACCTCGGCTTCCGCGTCACCCTCAACACCGACAACCGTCTGGTGTCCGGCACGACGATGACCCGCGAGATGTCCCTGCTGGTGGAGCAGGCCGACTGGAGCGTCGAGGACCTGCGCACGGTCACGGTGAACGCCGTCAAGAGCGCGTTCATCCCGTTCGACGAGCGCAAGGCCCTCATCGAGGACGTGATCCTGCCGGGCTACGCGCTCTGAGCCCTGCCGTCCGGATCAGCCGGACAGCAGTCCGCGGACGTAGGCGGCCTGTCCGACGTGCTGGAGATCGTCGGACAGGACGCTGACCAGACGCACGCCGAGGGTGACCGGCGGGTCCCAGCGCTCGTCCACCACGCGCTCCAGGTCCTTGGCGGCGAGGGTGCGCAGGGCCGACATCGTCTGTTCGTGCACGGCGTCGTAGTAGCCGGTGAGCAGGTCGGGGGAGTCGACCCGCACCTTGGCGACCTTGGCGGAGGTGTGCCCGTACCCGGTGTCCCCGCGCGGCAGGTCCAGGCCGAACCGCTTCTCCCAGTCCTGGGTCAGCCACACCTGGTCGAGGCCGAAGGCGTCGGCGACGTGGTCGTCCTGGACCCGGGTGAGATGCCAGACCAGCCAGGCGATCGAGTTGGCGCCGGCGGAGGGGCGGGAGGCGAGCTGGTCCGCTCCCAGCCCCTCGACGGCGGCATGGACTTCTTCCTGGATACGGCCGTAGCCGTCGATGAGGATGTCCTTCGCATGCATACGACCACCATCGCGCACCGCGCGCCGGGGCGCTCCCTCATTGCGGATCCGGCTCCGGGCCGGCGCCTCACGCGCAGTCGCCGCCGCTCTCCCGGAGCGTCATCAGGGCCCGGGCCGCCGGGCTGGTGGACTGCGGGGGCGGCAGCAGGGCCACGGTCTCGTACGCCGGGTCCCGCGCGTCCTTGACCGGCAGGGCGGTCAGCGACGGCCGCTTGTGGCGGAAGTGGCGCGGCACCACGGCGATGCCGAGGTTCTCGTCGACCAGGTCCAGCAGGCTGTGCACGTCGTTCACCTCCAGGGCGACCGTGCGCCGCACACCCGCCGCGGCGAAGGCGGCGTCGGTGGCGCCGCGCGGGCCCCAGTCGGGGTGGAAGTCGACGAAGACCTCGCCGGCGAGGCCGTCGAGCGTGACGGCGGCGGCGCCGGCCTCGGCCAGCCGGTGCGTGGGATGGCACAGCACCGTCATCGGCTCACCGGCCAGCGCGACCGAGCGCAGCTGCTCGGTGTCGGCCTGGGTGCGGTAGACGAAGGCGCAGTCCAGGCGCCCGGCGGCGACCTCCTCGGCGAGCGCGCCGGAGCCGGTCTGCCGCAGCCGGATCTCGACGTCCGGATGGCGCCGCCGGAAGGCGGCGAGCAGCCCGGCCACATCGACCCCGGCGATGCACTGCTCGGTACCCAGTGACAACGTGCCGCGCAGTACGCCCTGCACGGCGGCGACCGCCTCGTGCGCCGCGCGCACCCCGGCCAGGATCCGTTCCGCCTCCCGCAGCAGGGCCCGCCCCGCCTCGGTGAGCGTGACCCGGCGGGTGGTGCGCACGAACAGCGGGGTCTGCAACTCCCGCTCCAGCGCCCGGATCGAGGCCGAAAGACCGGACTGGGAGACCATCAGCCGCTCGGCCGCCCGGGTGAAGTGCTGGTCCTCGGCGACGGCGACGAAGTGCTGGAGATGGCGCAGTTCCATGATTGTGCAGCCTAATCGCACAATCCCATCGGATTCTCCTGTTGGACCACTGCCCCCAGGTCAGGCCAGAGTGGGTACCGGTTCCACGCACCGGATCACGTGCCTTACCCCTCATGGAGTCGCGTTGTACACCGCACACCCCGACCGCTACGCGGACATGCCCTACCGGCGCACCGGACGCAGCGGCCTGAAGCTGCCGGCGCTGTCGCTCGGACTGTGGCACAACTTCGGCCCGGACCGCCCGGTCGAGACCCAGCGGGCCATCCTGCGCACCGCCTTCGACCTGGGCGTCACCCACTTCGACCTGGCCAACAACTACGGCCCGCCGCCCGGCGCCGCCGAGCTGGCCCTCGGTGAGGCGCTGAAGGACGACTTCGCCGCCTACCGCGACGAGCTGGTGATCTCCACCAAGGCGGGCTATCTGATGTGGCCCGGCCCGTACGGCGAGTGGGGCTCGCGCAAGTACCTGCTGTCCTCGCTCGACGCGAGCCTGAAGCGGATGGGCCTGGAGTACGTCGACGTCTTCTACTCGCACCGCCCGGACCCGGACACTCCGCTCGAGGAGACGATGGGCGCGCTGCACTCGGCGGTCCAGCAGGGCAAGGCGCTGTACGTCGGCGTCTCCAACTACTCCCCGGAGCAGACCCGGGAGGCGGCCCGCATCCTCGCCGACCTCGGCACCCCGCTGCTGATCCACCAGCCGCGCTACTCGATGCTGGACCGCCGGCCCGAGGAGAGCGGCCTGCTGGACACGCTGGACGAGCTGCAGGTCGGGTCCATCGCCTACTCGCCGCTGGACCAGGGCCTGCTCACCGCCCGGTACCTGGACGGCATCCCGGAGGGCTCCCGCGCGGCGAGCGACAGCCCCTTCCTGCAGCGCGACGCGGTGACCGCCGATCTGGTCGCGACGCTGCGGGAGCTGGACGGCATCGCGAAGTCCCGTGGTCAGTCCCTGGCCCAGATGGCCCTGGCCTGGGTGCTGCGCGGCGGCCGGGTCACCTCCGCGCTGGTCGGCGCGAGCAGCCCGGAGCAGCTGCGCGACAGCGTGGCGGCCATCGGCAACCTCGACTTCGACGCCGGGGAACTGGCCCGTATCGACGCGGCGATCAAAGGCTGAGCCGCGGGGGAGACGGCTGCGCGGGCGGCTGAGGCGACTGTTCAGCGGCCGAGCCGTTCGGTGAGCCGTACGGTCACCTCGTCGCCCTCCTCCTTGCCGATGGCCCGGCGGACCTCCGCCTTGACGGGGAGCTTGTGGGTGCCGTCGCCGAGCGCCATGAAGGAGCTCTCGAAGGGGTGGCCGTCGACGGTGCCGCGGACCTTGACCAGTCCGCGGGTGCCGAAGAAGCCGACGGATTCGGGCCAGACCACATAGGTCCAGCCGCCTCGGGCGGGGCTCTTGCGCAGGACGGCGGTGAACTCGGCGTCCAGCTCGGTGTGCGTGGTCATGATGTCCTCCGGCGGTCGGCGGTCCCGCTGTGCGGTCGGTGGCCCACACGCGTGGTCGGCGTTCCCCCGCGCGGTCGGCGGCCCCCGCTGTGCGGTCGGTGGTCCTGCGGTGCAGACCCCCGGCCGCCGGAGAACTCATCGCTGCTGCCGCTCAGACCCCGTCCGGCACCCGGTCCAGGAAGCCGAGCACGGTGCGGATGCGTCCCTCGCCGTCCAGCGTCACCACGTCGGAGCCGGCCACCGGGGCGGAGCCGTCCGTCTCGCTCACCAGCTCCCAGGAGAAGCGGGCCGTGTCGTGGTGCCCGTCCACGGCACCGGTGAGCCGGAAGGCGAACCCCGGGAACTGCTCGCGGGCACCGGCGATGAGCGCGGCGATCGCGTCGTGGCCGCGGACGTCGGCGAGGGGGTCGGTGTAGCTGCCGTCGGCCGTCCAGGCGGCGGCGACCGCCTTGGCGCGTGCCTCGGCGTCGGAGGCGTTCCAGGCCTCGAAGTAGCGGGCGACGGCGGCGTCGTAACGGTCGGTGGTGTGCTGGGACATGGTGAATCACCCTCCACGAGGTCGTGCGTCGATGTCTCGGACCCGGATCGGGGACCTCCGTGATCCGGTGACACCACCCTGCCCTGGCGCGCGGACCTGGTCGATTACCCGTGAGGTAAGGCGCCTGCCGCGACGGCCCGCCGGATTTCGGCCAAGAAAGGCCGTGAATATGCCAGGAGACTGGCCGGAAAGTCATGGTGACAGTGATTCAGCCGTGAACATACTCGAACACGGGCGGTAGTGCACCGCCTACGAGCCGCACCGAAAGCGAGGCCCGGCGCGCGAGCGACCGACGGGGGAGTGGGACGGTGCACGACGAATTCCTGTGCCATGTCACGGCGTACGGCGTCTGCGACGGCCGGCGCGTCGGGGTACCGCTCGGCACCTACCGGGCGCCCACGCTGGCGCTCGCCCTGTGGTGGCTGCGCGACCGGGCCTCCTGGATCGCCGAGCGGCTGGACCCGCGTCCGGAGAGCGAGGCGTTCCCGCCGAGCGCCCTGGTGCCGGTCTCCGACACCGTGCCGGACGTCCCCTCCGTGCTGCGCGCCTGGTGCGCGGACGTGACCCGGCAGGAGCAGGTGGCCGACGCGCTGTCGACCGGACGGCTGGTGCGCATCGCCGCCAGCGACGACACCACCGAGTACGAGCTGCTCGCCGAGTCGGTCGACGCGCTGCGCATGCAGCGGGCAGCTCCGGTCCTGGTCGCCCCGGTCGCCTGACCCGGCCGCCGCCAGGGCCTTCTCACTCGGACGGCGCACAAGGGGATCAATCGGTAGAATCCTGGCATGGCGGAGCGCCCTGCCGCATCGACCGCACCCGAACTCGTGCTGGAGACCGACTCGGGTACCACGGTGATGACCCCCGGCCGCGACTACCACGTCGGCCGCGACCCCCTGTGCGACATCGTCCTCGACGACGCCCGCGTCTCCTGGCACCACGCGGTGCTGCACCCCGACGCCGACCACTGGACGCTCCAGGACGACCACAGCACCAACGGCACCTGGGCCGACGGGCGGCGCGTCCATCAGTGGGGCGTCGGCCCCGGCAGCGTCATCCGGTTCGGCAACCCCGCCGACGGCCCGTGCGTCGTCCTCGTCAGCCCGCCCGGCGCCACCCCGGCGCGCCCCTCCGGGGTGTCGATGCCCGCCCTCACCGGCACCTTCCGCCGGCCCACCACCGTACGGCCGCTGCCCCTGCGCACCGTGCGCATCGGCCGCGCCGCCGACAACGACCTCGTCCTCGACGACCTGGTCGTCTCCCGCCGCCACGCCGAACTGCGCCATCTGCCGGACGGCAGCTACGAGATCGCCGACCTCGGCAGCCACAACGGCACGTTCCTCAACGGCCGCCCGATCGACGCCGCCCCGATCGGGCAGGGCGACATCGTCGGCATCGGCCACTTCGCGTTCAGCCTGGTCGGCGACCAGTTGCAGGAGTACGTCGACACCGGCGAGGTCTCCCTCGACGTGCAGGACCTCACGGTCGCCGTCGACCGGGGCCGCAAGACGCTGCTGGACCACGTCTCCTTCCCGGTCGGCCAGAAGTGCCTGCTCGCCGTCGTCGGCCCGAGCGGCGCCGGCAAGTCCACCCTGCTGGGCGCCCTGACCGGCCAACGCCCCGCCGGCCACGGCACCGTCCTCTACGACGGCCGCGACCTCTACCGCGACTACGCCGAACTGCGCCAGCGCATCGGCCTCGTGCCGCAGGACGACATCCTGCACCCCCAGCTCACCGTCCGCGCCGCCCTGTCCTACGCCGCCGAACTGCGTTTCCCGCAGGACACCGCCAAGGCCGAGCGGCGCGAGCGCGTCGAGGAGGTCATCCGTGAACTGGGCCTCGAACAGCGCGCCGGACAACCCGTGCACAGCCTCTCCGGCGGCCAGCGCAAACGGGTCAGCGTGGCGCTGGAGCTGCTGACCAAGCCGTCGCTGCTCTTCCTCGACGAGCCGACCTCGGGACTCGACCCCGGCATGGACCGCTCGGTGATGCACATGCTGCGCGGCCTCGCCGACGACGGCCGCACCGTCATCGTCGTCACCCACAGCGTGCTGAGCCTCGACGTGTGCGACCGGCTGCTCGTCCTCGCCCCCGGTGGCCGGGTCGCCTGGTACGGGCCGCCCGAGGAGGCCCTCGCGTTCTTCGGCTACGAACAGTGGCCGGAGGCGTTCGAGGCCTTCGAACGCGACCAGGACCGCGACTGGGCGGCCCAGTACCGCACCTCGCCGCAGCACCGCCGCTACGCCGACGCCGGAGCGCAGCCACGCGTGCCCCGCGACGGCCCGGTGATCATGGAGCGGCCGTCCGCGCCGCGCAGCTGGGGCGCGCAGCTCGGCACCCTGATCCGCCGCTACACGGCCGCCCTCGGTGCGGACCGGACCTTCCTCGCCATCATGATCGCGCTGCCGTTCGTCATGGGAGCGATGGCCCGCGCCCTCGCCGGCAGCCACCTGACCCGGGACACCGCGATGAACGCGCTGCTCATCCTGTGTGTCGGCGGGGTCCTGACCGGGGCGGCCAACGCCGTGCGCGAACTGGTCAAGGAACGGGTGATCTACCAGCGGGAGAGAGCCGTCGGCCTGTCCAGATCGGCGTATCTGATGTCCAAGGTCGTCGTCCTCGGCACGGTGACGATCCTCCAGGCGGTCGTGCTGACCCTGGTGGCGCTGCTCGGCGTCGACCTGAACGCCCCCGGCGGCAAGGGCGTCCTGATGCCGCCGCTGGTGGAGATCATCATCGCCGTCGCGCTGCTGGCGTTCACCGCGATGATGCTCGGGCTGCTGGTGTCGGCACTGGTGCGCAAGGAAGAGGTCACCATGCCGCTGCTGGTGCTGCTCGCCATCGTGCAGGTGGTGTTCTGCGGCGCCCTGCTCAAGCTGCACGGCGTGCCCGGTCTGGAGCAGCTGTCCTGGCTGGTGCCCTCGCGGTGGGCGCTCGGCGCGATGGCGGGCACGGTCGGGCTCGGCCGGATCGTGCCCGGCGAGCTGACCTCCGACCCGCTGTTCAAGCACGCGGCGGGCGTGTGGCTGCTCAACATCGCCATGCTGCTCGTGCTGTCGGCGCTCTTCGGCTGGGTCGTGGCCCGGCTGCTGCGCCGCCACGAACCCGTCGTGATGCGGAAGTAGGCACCCGGACGTGACCCGGACGCAGGCCCCCGAACCGTCGTGCGGAAGCAGGCGCCCATGACCGCGCCGGTACCCGGCTTCGCGCCGACCCACGTCGTCCCCCAGGGCGGCATGCCCGCCTGGGAGGCTCCCGACCCGGACCGGCCGACGGTCCCGCTGGACGCGCTGCTGCCGCTGCAGCTGGCGGAGCGGCGCGGCGACTGGGCCCACGTGCTGTGCTCCAACGGCTGGTCCGCCTGGGTCGACGGCCGTCTCCTCGTGGCCGTCCCCCAGGACCCGCCGCGATCCGGCGGACCCGCCGCCGTGACGGCCGACCCGCGCCCGCTGCTGGCCGGCGCCGAGGCGGCCCTCGCCCGCTACCGCGGCGCCGTCGAGGACCTGTCGGCCGGCACCCTGGACGGTGAGACCTTCCGCCGGCGCACGCACGGCACCCGGATCGGTGTCGTCGTCGACGGCGAGGACGTCTGGCTCTTCGACGCCGCGCACGAGCGATGGGTGTACGCCGACGGGACCCGGCTGAGCACCTACGCCGTCGAGGACGCCCCCCGGGCGGAACGCCCGCCCGCGCACGCCGGCGAGGGCGCACCCCGGCCGGACCGCACGCCCGACCACGCCCCGACCCGCGTGGTGAGACCCGATGAGCCGTGACACCAGCCTGTTCTCCGGCCGCCCCGCCGACCTGATCGGCCGCCAGGTCGCGGGCTACCGCATCGAGCAGGAGATCGGCCGCGGCGGCATGGCCGTCGTCTACCGCGCCCACGACCTGCGCCTGGATCGCACGGTCGCGTTGAAGCTGCTCGCGCCGGAGCTCGCCCGCAACGACACCTTCCGGGGGCGCTTCGTGCACGAGTCGCGGGTAGCCGCCGCGATCGACCATCCGCACATCGTGCCGGTCTTCGAGGCCGGCGAGACCGACGGCGTGCTGTACATCGCCATGCGCTACGTCGCCGGCAGCGACCTGCGCCATCTCCTGGACCGCCGGGGCCCGCTGCCGCTCGACACGGCCGTGCGCATCGCCGCCCAGGTGGCCTCCGCGCTCGACGCCGCGCACGAACACGGTCTCGTCCACCGCGACGTCAAACCCGGCAACATCCTCGTCGCCCGCGGCACCGACAGCGACCATCCCGAGCACGTGTACCTCACCGACTTCGGGCTGACGAAGAAGTCGCTGTCGCTGACCGGGTTCACCACGGTCGGCCAGTTCGTCGGCACCCTGGACTACGTCGCCCCGGAGCAGATCTCGGGCCGCCCGGTCGACGGCCGCTGCGATGTGTACGGCTTCGCCTGCGTCGTCCACGAGTCCCTCGCCGGCCGCCCGCCGTTCCGCCGGGACGACGACATGGCCCTGCTGTGGGCCCACCAGTACGACGATCCGCCTCCGCTCACCGAGGCCCGGCCCGATCTGCCGGCGGCCGTCGACGCCGTCTTCGCCCGGGCCCTGGCCAAGAGCCCCGACGAGCGCCACCCGACCTGCCTCGCCTTCGTCGCCGACCTGCGCGCGGCGGCGGCCGGAGGCGCGGCCGGCGGCCACCCGCCGACGGAGGTGGACCTCAGCGTGGTACCGCCCGGTCAGGGCGGCCCGAAGGCCCCGCCGCGCTGGGCACGGCCGGTCTTCGAGCGTTGAATTCCGAACGTCGGGGACGGGCCGTCCTCGCACCCTGCGTCGGGGCGGGCTCAGTCTTGTGGAGGTCTGCGTCAGGGGCGGGGTCCGCGTCGGCGGACCCGGACGGCGGCGAGCGCGCCGAGGAAGCCGCCCACCAGACCCCACAGCAGGGCCCAGCCCACCGCCGTCCCCACCTCGGGCGTCAGGAACAGCTTGCCGGACAGGCCCCCGCCCAGGTCGCCGATGCCCATCAAGGACAGACCGTAGTGGGCGGAGATCCGGCCGACCAGGCAGATCATCAGGACGGTGAGGGCGAGCGCGATCGCCAGGTGCACCGCGTGCTGCCACAGCCGGACCCGGGCCGGGGAGCGCACCGCCATCACGAACGCCGCCCCGAGCACCAGCACGGCGGCCGCGACCAGCAGCCACCAGGCCTTCGCGTCGCGCTCGGTCAGGGTGTGCAGGTTCAGCGTGGAGACGTCGGGCGTGCGCAGCACCTCGTCCAGCAGATGCGGCATCGGCAGTCCGAACGGCCCGTCGACCCGGCCGTGCCAGCTGGCGCCGAGGCCGAGGGTGAACGCCAGCCAGACCACGTTCGGCAGGCCCAGCAAAATCACCGCGAACGTCTCCGCCGCGTGGCCGCGGGACGCGGCGACGATCAGCCCGACGACCACGCCCGCCGCGACGCAGGTCAGCAGCAGCACGACCATCGCGTACGCCGCCGGGCGCACCGAGTCCGCGAACCGCACGACGCGCGGCGGCAGCGGCGCCCCGCGGGCGACCAGCAGCGCGAGGGCCAGCACCCCGGCCAGCCACAGCAGACCGAACAGCACGGTCAGCGGCACGTCCGTGGTGAAGCCGACCTCGGGTCTGATGCCGAAGATCTCGCCCAGATCGCTGAGCGTCTCGTTGCCGAGAGAGATCGCGAAGGTGTGCCGGGCGGCGAAGGCCAGTCCGATCAGCCCGATCAGCCACAGCAGCGCGATGCGTCCCGCCCAGCCCGCCAGCTCGGTGCCGCCCGCCACCGCGCGGTGGCGCAGCGGCCGCAGGAACCCCCAGGCCACGACGAGTGCGCCGGCCAGGGTCACCGACAGCGGCATCACGGTCACACCCGCTCCGGTGTCGGCGAGCGCGCCGGCGCTTCCGGTCACCTCCACCGAACCGCCGACGGCCGTGACGACGGTCGCCGCCACCACCCGCCAGAAGCCGCCGTCCGGCAGGTCGGCGGCACCGGCCGCCCACAGCCCGAGCGCCGCCGTCACCCCCATGACGACAAGACCGGACAGCACCGTGGCCAGGGCCTGGATCCAGCCGTGCCGTGCGACGGCAGGGGCGGATGTGGTTCGCGGGCTCACACCGACACGCTATGCAGGGCACGCCCCGCCCGCGCGCCGGGAGAGCCGTCCGCGTCCGCTCGCGGCCCCACCGCAATCCGGATCACAATGGGGACGGTGTGGAGAAAAGCGGCATGCAGCAGAGGAAATGCCGCGAAAGACCCACGCGGGAAGAGGAGCCTGTGAGCGCCGAACCACCCTCCTCGGGCCGACCGACCGGACCGCCGGGTTCCTCCGGGCGCCCCACCGGACCCCCCTCCGGCCCGCTGTCGGGGCCCGGAGGTCACGGCGGGCCGCCCTCCGGTCCTCCCTCCCCGCCCACCGGCGGCTCGTCCCGACCGCCCGAGCCGCGCCGCCCCTGGTGGAAATCCGCGCCCCGCATCGCCGTGCTCACCGCGGTGATCGTCGCAGCGGTGGTCGTGGCCGTGGTCCTCGGGCGCTCCGGCGGCTCCGGCGGCTCCGGCAGCTCGGCCGGCGGCGGCGAGGTGTTCCTGCAGGCGGCCGGGAAGACCGGCCCGGACCCGTTCACGCCCTCGACCGCCACCGACAGCTCGGCGCCGCCCGTCTCCGCCGCCCCCACCACACCGTCGGCCCCCGTGAACGCGGTCCGCGCCGTCGACGGCTCGGCGCCCGGCCTCTACGGCGGCACCCGCAAGGTCTCCAGCTGTGACGTCGAACGCCAGATCCGCTATCTGACGGCGGCGCCCGAGAAGAACCAGGCCTTCGCCGCCGTCGCCGGAGTCCGAGCCGACCAGGTGCCCGCCTACCTGCGTTCCCTCACCCCCGTCCAGCTGCGCATGGACACCCGTGTCACCAACCACGGCTACCGCGACGGCGCGGCCACCAGCTACCAGGCCGTCCTCCAGGCAGGCACCGCCGTCCTCGTCGACGGCCACGGCACACCGAGCGTGCGCTGCGCCTGCGGCAACCCGCTCACTCCGCCGGTCGCCCAGCAGGGCACCGTCACCCGCAAGGGCGACTCCTGGCCGTCGTACCGCTCCTCCGACGTGGTCGCCGTCGCCCCCAGCACCCGGGTCATCACCGTCTTCGTCCTCTACGACCCCGATCACCACACCTGGATCGCCCGGCCTCGCGGCGACACCGGCGGCCACGACCGCAAGACCCACCCGCCCGCCTCGCCGACCCCGTCGTCCAGCGTGTCCACCTCCGTCGCCCCCACCACCCACCCGGTGCCCGAGACGTCCACCGCGTCCTCGTCGGCCCCGGTGCCGCCGTCCTCCGAGCCGCCTTCCTCGCAGTCGTCCGGCTCCGAGCCGCCCAGCTCCTCGCCGCCCACCTCCGCTTCCTCCGCACCCGAGCCGCCCTCGCCCGGATCACCGTCCGGCGAGTCACCGGGGTCCTCGGGCTGAACCGCGTGTGACCGAAACCGCTCGGTGCGGCGGCCCGGGCGGGGAGTGCGCGGCGAGACTCGGGGTACGAGCACAGGTGCAGCAACGTCCGGCCGTACCGGCTTCCTAGAGAGACACGCATGACCGAGCACTTGGGCGGGGAAGTGATACCGACGGGTTTCGACGTACCCGTGGAGCCCCTGAGAAGGGCCACCCACTACACCGGCGAGCCCGGCAGCATCGCCGAGGCGCGCGGCTTCACCGCGCAGTTCGTGGAGCAGTTGCGCACCGAGTGGTGCGCAGAGATCGGCGGACGCGCCGAGGAAGCCCTGCTGCTCGTCGTCAGCGAACTGGTCACCAACGCCGAACGGCACAGCAACGGCCCGTACATCCTGGAGCTGGAGGGAACGGACGCCACGGTCACGGTGTCCGTCTACGACAGCAGCGCCGCTCTGCCGATGCGTTTCCCGCGCGATCCCGAGCGGGTCGGCCGGCACGGCCTGGAGATCGTCCACGCACTGGCGGCGCAGGTCAGCGCCGAACGGGTCCCCGTCGGCAAGCGGGTGAGCGCCCTGCTGCGCCTGCACCCGCAGTGAGCGGGCCGAGCACCCTTTGCGAAGGTGCCGCCGGCCCGCTCCCGCAGTTCTCCGCAGTGCTCAGGCGCAGCCCAGTTCGCCGAGCATGCCCTCACGCAGCCGCAGGATGATCCGCTTGATCAGGCGGGAGACGTGCATCTGCGAGCAGCCGAGCCGTTCGCCGATCTCCGCCTGCGTGGCCTCCTCGACGAACCGCATGTGCAGGATCTGCCGGTCGCGCTCACCCAGTTCGGCCATCAGCGGGGCCAGCGACTGGAAGTCCTCCACGAGCCGCAGCCCTTCCTCCTCCACGCCGATGAAGTCGGCGAGCACGGCCTCGCCGTGCTCGGGGCCGTCGCCGGTGAGGGCGGCGTCCAGCGAGGAGGAGTTGTAGCCGTTCGCGGCGATCTGCGCCTCGACCACCTCCTTCTCGGAGATGTTCATCAGCGTCGCAAGCTCGGCGACCGTCGGCTCCCGGTCGAGCCGGCTGGCCAGCTCGTCGCGGGCCTTGGCGAGTTCGACGCGCAGCTCCTGCAGCCGCCGCGGCACGTGCACGGCCCAGGTCGTGTCACGGAAGAACCGCTTGATCTCACCGACGATGTAGGGCAGCGCGAACGACGTGAACTCCACCTCGCGCGCCAGCTCGAACCGGTCGATCGCCTTGATCAGGCCGATCATGCCGGTCTGGACGATGTCCTCCATGTCGTCGCCGCGCCCGCGGAAACGGCCGGCCGCGAAGCGGACGAGGGACATGTTCATCTCGATGAGGGTGTTGCGCGCGTACTGGTATTCGTGCGTGCCCTCCTCGAGTTCCGCCAGGCGTCGGAAGAACTGGCGGGACAGCTGCCGCGCGTCCCGCGGGGCGATCGTCCGCGGGTCCTCGACTCCCGGCAGCGGGCTCTCGCCCGTGCTGGTTCCGGCAGCCTTCGCGGCGACCTGTGCCTCCGACCGGATCACGGCGGTGGACATCGGCTTTCCCTCCCACGGATGTACGGTGCGACGTGTTGCGCTGCCCCTCCGCCTACCCGGAGTCGTCCAGAGCATGCCCCCCATTTCGCGGAAGCGGCCGAAAACCGTTCCTCGCGCAGTGAGGGGGGACTTCACCCAGGGCGGAACGGCGAAGCCTTGTCCTCGCCAACACGCCTTCTAGGCTGGGCGGATGAGCACTCAGACACCGAACGAAGCCCGTGTGGACGCATCGCCCGCGAACCAGCCCCGGGTGAACGATTCCCGCGCGAACGTACCCGGGGTGGGCCAGGCGCGCATGCCGGGGGTGGGCCAAGCACGCGTACCCGGGATGGGCCGGGCGCAGGTCATCCCGCTGCGCCCCCCGGCCGCCGGTCCGCAGCGCCGCCCCGCGGCGAAGGAGCCGCTGTGGCGGGACCTGGTCGGCGATGTGCTGCGCCGTGAACGGCAGGCCCAGGAACGCACCCTCAAGGACGTCGCCGAGGCCGCCCGGATCTCCATGCCGTATCTGTCCGAGGTGGAGCGGGGCCGCAAGGAGGCCTCCTCGGAGGTCCTCGCGGCCGCCGCCCACGCCCTCGGGCTCAGCCTCGGCGACCTGCTGGCGCGCGCCCAGACGGAACTCGTCCGCGTCACCGCCCGGACCACTCACCCGAACCGCAGGGCGACCACGAACAGCGCGTCGCTCAACGGGCTGTGCCT
This sequence comes from Streptomyces sp. NPDC104814, assembly GCF_055583185.1. Lineage (NCBI taxonomy): Bacteria > Bacillati > Actinomycetota > Actinomycetes > Kitasatosporales > Streptomycetaceae > Streptomyces > Streptomyces sp. NPDC104814. The sequence continues at coordinate 73,475 of NZ_JBVJOL010000013.1, forward strand.
GGCCGCCTGAGCGCGCCGCGTCTCACAGTCCCGACTGGCGCCTGGTCAGCACCCGGTCCGCCAGCCCGTAGGCGACCGCCTCGTGCGCGGTGAACACCTTGTCCCGGTCCATGTCCGCGCGGAGCGTGGCGATGTCGTGCCGGGTGTGCCGGGACAGCACCTCCTCCACCTGGGAGCGGATCCGCACCATCTCCTGGGCCTGCAGGGCCAGGTCGGACACCGTGCCCTGGCGGCCGCCGGACGCGGGCTGGCCGAGCAGCACCCGCGCGTGCTCCAGCACGAACCGCCGTCCCGCGTCCCCGCCCGCCAGCAGCACGGCCGCCGTGGAGGCCGCCTGGCCGACGCAGAACGTGGAGATGGGCGCCTGGACGAACGTCATCGTGTCGTAGATCGCCATCAGGGAAGTGAACGAGCCACCGGGGGAGTTGAGGTAGATCGCGATCTCCTGCTCGGGCGCCGCCGACTCCAGATGGAGCAGCTGCGCGATGACGACGTTGGCCACGCCGTCGTCGATCTCGGTGCCGAGGAAGATGATCCGCTCGTTCAGCAGCCGGCTGAAGACGTCGAAGGACCGCTCGCCCTGCGGGGTGCGCTCGATGACGTTCGGAATCGTGTACGTGCCCATGCTCACAGTCCCATCCGTCGCCGGGAGGCAGCCGGGCGCACGTCCGCGAAGGAATCCACGACCCGGTCGACCATGCCGTACTCCTTGGCCTCCTCGGCCGTGAACCAGCGGTCCCGGTCGCCGTCCCGGGAGATGGTCTCCGGGCTCTGGCCGGTGTGCTCGGCGGTGATCCGCTCGATGGTCCGCTTGGTGAACTCCAGGTTCTCCGCCTGGATCTCGATGTCCGCGGTGGTGCCGCCGATGCCGGCGGACGGCTGGTGCATCATGATCCGCGCGTTGGGCAGGGCGTACCGCTTGCCGGGCGCGCCGACGCTGAGCAGGAACTGGCCCATGCTCGCGGCGAATCCCATGGCCAGCGTCGAGACGTCGTTCGGGATGAGCCGCATGGTGTCGTAGATCGCCAGGCCGGCGTGCACCGAGCCGCCGGGGGAGTTGACGAACAGGCTGATGTCGGTGCGCGGGTCCTCCGCGGACAGGATCAGCAGCTGGGCGCAGACCCGGTTGGCGGAGACCTCGTCGACCTGGGTGCCGAGCAGCACGATCCGCTGCCCGAGCAGATGGGCCGCGAGCTGGTCGTCGAAGCGGGTCGGCAGGGTGTCGCCCTCCTCGGCGCGGGGCGCGAGGGCGGTGAGTGGGGTCATGGGAACTCCCGTCGGATCGGGGATCGGCTTCGACTCCACTGTCGGCCCGGGCCGGCGCTCACAGGCGGTTTCTCTGCCCGCGGCGAATTCGCCACGGGCAGAGCCCGCCCTCAGCCCTTCTCGCGCAGCTGCCGGAAGAACGCCCGCACGTCCGTGACCAGCAGGTCCGGCTCCTCCATCGCGGCGAAGTGGCCACCGCGGTCGAACTCGGTCCAGCGCACCAGGTTCTCGGTGCGCTCCGCCCGGTGCCGCAGCGGGATCTGGATCTCCTTCGGGAACAGCGCCAGCGCGGTGGGCACGGTGGACGGCTCCTGCGGGGCGGCGGCACGGCCGGTGGTGTGGGCACGTTCGTAGTAGATCCGCGCGGACGAGCCGGCCGTCCCGGTCAGCCAGTACAGCATCACGTTCGTCAGCAGCCGGTCCCGGTCCACGGCCTCCTCGGGCAGCTCCTCGGAATCCGTCCACTCCCGGAACTTCTCGATGATCCAGGCGAGTTGCCCGACCGGGGAGTCCGTCAGCGCGTAGGCCAGAGTCTGCGGCTTCGTCGCCTGCAGCGCCGCGTAACCGCTGCCGTCACGGAACCACCGGTCCCAGCTGTGCCAGGACCGCAGCGCCTCCTGCCGCTGATCGGGGCCGAGCGCCGCGAGCTCCTCTTCGGTCGGCTCGGTGAGCTGCTGGGCACCGGGCAGCAGATTGAGGTGGACGCCGATGACCCGGCCGGGATGGGCGCGGCCCAGCTCGCGGGAGATCGCCGCGCCCCAGTCGCCGCCCTGGACCCCGAACCGCTCGTAGCCGAGCCGGGTCATCAGCTCCGCCCACGCGTCGGCGACCCTGCCCGCCTCCCAGCCCGGCTCGGTGGTCGGACCCGACAGCCCGAACCCCGGGATGCCCGGTACGACGACGTGGAAGGCGTCGGCCGCCTCGCCGCCGTGCGCCACCGGGTCCGCCAGCGGTCCCACGACGTCGAGGAACTCCACGATGGAGCCGGGCCAGCCGTGCGTGAGGATCAGCGGGGTGGCGTCCGGCTCGGAGGAGCGAATGTGGGCGAAGTGCACATGCTGCCCGTCGAGGGTCGTCGTGAACTGCGGCCACCGGTTCAGCCGCGCCTCCGCCGCCCGCCAGTCGTAGGTGTGCCGCCAGTGGTGGACGAGGTCGCGCAGATAGCCGACGGGTACCCCGCACGCCCAGCCGGTGCCCGGGAGCTGGTCCGGCCAGCGGGTGCGGTCCAGGCGGTCGTGGAGGTCGTCGAGGTCGCTCTGCGGGATGTCGAGACGGAAGGGACGGATGCCGGTGTCCGCGGCGGATGACGTCATGGCCCGGATGCTAGGGCCTGTCGTTCGGTTCATCCCGGCGTCGCGCGAGATGCACCGAAGCTCCCGGCCGGCCTGATCCGAACGACAGACCCCAGGTGACCCGGGTGAAGAGGCCGTACGGATCAATGGCTGCCCGTGGCCGATGAGTTTCGCCGCCCCGTCCGGTCGACACTGGTGACCGCGTTCCGCGCCGCTCGGCGCCTTCAGGAGGTGTCCCATGACCACCGACGGATTCACCACGTGTCTCTGGTTCGACGGCCAGGCAGAGGAAGCCGCGCACTACTACGTGTCGGTCTTCAAGAACGCCGCCATCGGACGGATCGGCCGCTACACCGAGGCCGGGCCGGGCCCCGCCGGTTCCGTGATCGCCGTCGACTTCACGGCCAACGGCCAGAAGTTCGTCGCCCTCAACGGCGGCCCGCAGTTCACCTTCAACGAGGCGATCTCCTTCCAGATCTACTGCGACAGCCAGGAGGAGGTCGACCACTACTGGGCCAAGCTCACCGAGGACGGCGGCGAGCCGGGACCCTGCGGCTGGCTGAAGGACAAGTACGGGGTGTCCTGGCAGGTCATCCCGGACGGGCTGATCGACATGATCAGCGACCCGGACCAGGAGAAGGCGGCCCGGACGATGAGGGCCATGATGGCCATGGGCAAGCTCGACAAGGCCGCGCTGGAGAAGGCCTACGCCGGGCAGGAGTGAGGCCGCGGAGCACCCGCTGTCCGCGGCCACCGACCCCGCCCCGGCCCGTCCGTGCCGGGGGCCGGCCGTTCGACGCGCGTCGCGGGCGGGGGATGGCTAGCGTGAGGAACCGTGACAATCCCCACCGAACGGGAAGAGGGCTGCGATCATGGCCGTACCACCTGAGGGAACCCCCTGCTGGGCCGACGCGATGTTCTCCGACGTGGAGGCAGCCAAGAGCTTCTACGGCGACGTCCTCGGCTGGACCTTCGGCGAGGCGTCGTCGGAGTACGGCAACTACACGCAGGCCTACGCCGACGGCAAGGCCGTCGCCGCGGTCGTCCCGCCGATGCCGGGCCAGGAGGGCACGTCCGCGTGGTGTCTGTACTTCGCCTCGCCGGACGCCGCGGCGACCGCCGCAAAGGTCCGCGAGCACGGCGGCGAGGTGCTGATGGAGCCGATGCAGGTCGGCGACTTCGGCACCATGGTCCTCGCGCGCGACCCCGCCGGCGCCGTGTTCGGCGTGTGGCAGGGCGGCACGCACGAGGGCTTCGAGGCGTCGCCGCAGCAGCCCGGCGCCTACTGCTGGGCGGAGGTGTTCACCCGGGACCCGGACAAGACCGACGCGTTCCTGACGGCGGTCTTCCCCTACAGGGCCAAGCAGTTGCAGGACGACGCGGTCGACTACCGGATGTTCGACGTCGGCGAGGACACCGTCGTCGGCCGGATGCGGATGGGTGAGGAGTTCCCGCCCGAGATCCCCTCCTACATCAACGTCTACTTCACGGTGAGCAACTGCGACGAGGCCGTCGAGAAGGCCACCAAGCGCGGCGCCGTCCTGCGCTTCGGCCCGATGGACAGCCCCTTCGGACGCTTCGCCGCGCTGAGCGACCCGCAAGGAGCCGCCTTCTCGGTGATCGACATCACCACCACGGCAGGAGAGATGCCGCAGACCGCGGACGTCTCCTAGGGGGTTCCTGGCCACGGCCAGAGGGCCGGCCGGCGCATGGCATGATCGGGCGCATGCGTGAACGAGTGGTGGCGGCCTGCGACGGGGCGTCGAAGGGGAACCCCGGACCGGCGGCCTGGGCCTGGGTGGTGGCCGACGACGCGGAGGTCCCGGCCCGCTGGGAGGCGGGGCCGCTCGGGCGGGCCACCAACAACGTGGCCGAACTGACCGCGCTGGAACGGCTGCTGGCCGCCACCGACCCGGGTGTGCCACTGGAGGTCCGCATGGACTCCCAGTACGCCATGAAGGCCGTCACCACCTGGCTGCCCGGCTGGAAGCGCAACGGCTGGAAGACCTCGGCCGGCAAGCCCGTCGCCAACCAGGAACTGGTCGTGCGCATCGACGAGCTGCTGACCGGCCGCGAGGTCGAATTCCGCTACGTGCCCGCCCACCAGGTCGACGGCGACCCGCTCAACGACTTCGCCGACCGGGCGGCGAGCCAGGCGGCGAGCATCCAGGAGGCCGCGGGCAGCGCCCTCGGCTCGCCGGAGCCGCCGGCTGCCCCGGACATGCCGTCCGCCGGCGGCCCGCGCCGGCGCACCGGCGCGGGCAAGCCCGCACGGGCGGGCAGGAGTGCGTCGTCGGCGCGCACCATCAAGGCCAAGTTCCCCGGCCGCTGCGTCTGCGGCCGCGCCTACGCGGCCGGCGAGCAGATCGCGAAGAACGCCCAGGGCTGGGGCCACCCCGAGTGCCGGGAGGCCGCCGCGGGCTGAGGCGCGGCGGCCGAGCGGGCGCCGCCTCAGGCCCACCGGACGGGCGGGACGGCGTAAAACGGACCTTCGTGACTGCTACCCTGCGCTGTCGAACGACTGCGTCGGGTAATTCAAGAGGTGCGCGTGAAGGTCGCCTGCATCGGCGGCGGGCCCGCCGGGCTGTATCTGTCGATCCTGCTCAAGCGGCAGGACCCCGCCCATGAGATCACCGTCCACGAGCGCAACCCGGAGGGTTCCACCTACGGCTGGGGCGTGACCTACTGGCGCGGACTGCTCGACCAGCTGCACGCGCACGACCCCGAGTCGGCGCGCGCCGTCGAGGCCGCATCCGTGCGCTGGAACGAGGGCGTCGCCCATGTCCGCGACCGGCTGACCAGGCAGCCCGGCGACGAGGGCCACGGCATCGGCCGCCACCGGTTCCTGCACCTCCTCGCCGACCGCGCCCGCGACCTCGGTGTGCGACTGGAGTTCGAGTCCGAGGTCCGAGCCGACGACCTCCCCGAGGCCGACCTCGTCGTGGCGGCCGACGGCGTCCACAGCGCCCTGCGCACCCGCCACGCCGGCCACTTCGGGTCACAGCTCATGCCCGGCCGCAACCGTTACGTCTGGCTCGGCACCACCCGCGTCTTCGACTCCTTCACCTTCGCCTTCGTCGAGACCGCGCACGGCTGGATCTGGTGCTACGGCTACCCCTACGGCCCCGGCCACAGCACGTGCGTCATCGAGTGCGCCCCCGAGACCTTCACCGGCCTCGGCCTCGACCGGTGCGGCGAACCCGAGCGGCTCGCCCTGCTGGAGAAGCTCTTCGCGCGGATCCTGGACGGCCACCGACTCGTCGGACGCCCCGCGAGCGAGGGCGGCAGCCCCTGGACGACGTTCCGCACCCTCACCAACCGCACCTGGCACCGCGGCAACCTCGTCCTGCTCGGCGACGCCGCGCACACCACCCACTACTCCATCGGCGCCGGCACCACCCTCGCCCTGGAGGACGCCATCGCCCTCGCCGGCGCCCTGCGCGAGCACGCGGCACTGCCGCAGGCGCTCGCCGCCTACGAACGCGCCCGCAAGAGCGCCCTGCTGTCCGCGCAGAGCGCGGCCCGCTACAGCGCCCGCTGGTACGAGGAACTGCCCCGCTATCTCCAGCTGCCGCCGGAGCAGATGTTCGCCCTCCTCGGCCAGCGTCACTCGCCGCTGCTGCCGTACGTCCCGCCCCAGCTCTACTACCGCCTCGACCGGGCGGCCGGGCAGCTCGACGCGCTGCGCCGCCTCAAGCGCTGGCTCGGCCCGCGACTCGCCCGGAGCGTGCACGCGCGCGAGCTGGCGGCACGCGGCACGGGGGAGTGACGAACGACCCGGACAGCACGGACAGCACCGCCGGGATGGGAAAGCCTCGGAAAAGAACAGGGGTGAATTCCCATTCACCCGTTATGGTGAATGGGAATTCACCCCCTTGGTTTCCTGGCCCGTCCCGGCCGCTGGAGTGCTCATGGCGTCGCCCGTACCGATATCCCGGCCGAACGGTCTGCGAGACCGGCTCACCATCCCCGTGCTCGCCTTCGGCGGCATCCTCATGGCCGTCATGCAGACCGTGGTCGTGCCGCTGCTGCCCGACCTGCCCCGGCTGACCGGCGCCTCGGCCGGCGCGGTGTCCTGGACGGTGACGGCGACCCTGCTGTCCGGCGCGGTCCTCACCCCGGTGCTCGGGCGGGCCGGCGACATGTACGGCAAGCGGCGCGTGCTGACGGCGGCGCTCGCCCTGATGACCGTCGGCTCGGTGATGTGCGCGCTGTCCTCCGACATCGCCGTGCTGATCACCGCCCGCGCCTTCCAGGGCGCCGCCGCCTCCGTCGTACCGCTGTCGATCAGCATCCTGCGCGACGAACTGCCGCCCGAGCGCCGCGGCTCCGCGGTCGCGCTGATGAGCTCCACCGTCGGCATCGGGGCCGCGCTCGGACTCCCGCTCGCCGCGCTCGTCATCCAGTACGCCGACTGGCACACCATGTTCTGGCTGACCAGCGCCCTCGGCGCGGCGGGCGTCGCCGCGGTGTGGTGGGCGGTGAAGGAGTCACCGGTGCGGGAGCCGGGCCGCTTCGACGCCCTCGGGGCGCTCGGGCTGGCCGCCGGCCTGGTCTGCCTGCTGCTCGGCGTGTCCCAGGGCGGCCAGTGGGGCTGGGGCAGCCCGCGGATCACCGGGCTGTTCGCCGGGGCCCTCGTCGTCCTGGCGCTGTGGTGGTGGCACCAGCTGCGCAGCGCGCGACCGCTGGTCGACCTGCGGCTCGCCGTGCGCCCGCGGGTGGGCCTGTCCCACGTGGCCGCCCTGCTGACGGGCTTCGCCTTCTACGCCAACTCCCTGGTGACCGCCCAGCTGGTGCAGGCGCCGAAGGCCACCGGGTACGGGCTGCAGCTGTCGATCGTCGCCACCGGCCTGTGCCTGCTGCCCGGCGGTGTGACCATGCTGCTGCTGTCGCCCGTCTCGGCCCGCATCTCCGCCGCCCGCGGCCCCCGCATCACGCTCGCCCTCGGCGCCGCGGTGATCGCCTGCGGCTACGCGGTCCGCATCGCCGACAGCCACGACCTGTGGATGATCATCCTGGGCGCCACGGTCGTCGCGACGGGCACCACGCTCGCCTACTCGGCGCTGCCGACGCTGATCCTGCGCGCCGTGCCGGCCGGGCAGACCGCGTCCGCCAACGGCGTCAACGTCCTGATGCGCACGATCGGCCAGGCCGTCTCCAGCGCCGCCGTGGCCGCGGTCCTCGTCCACCACAGCAGCCCGGTCGGCGGGGCGCCGGTGCCCACCCTGCACGGCTACCTGCTGGCCTTCGCCATGGCCGGCGCCGTCGCCCTCGTGGCCTGCGCGGCGGCCCTGTCCATTCCGGGCGAGGCGGCGGCCGGCGGCACCCGCCGCGCCCGAGGCGTCACCCCGGCGGACCGGGACCAGACACCGGCGGGAACATGAGGGGTGTGAGCACCTCCTCCCGCGCGACGGCGCCGGACCCCGCCGCCGCCCCGTCCGCCCCGGCCCGGCCGGGGACCGCCGCCCGTCGCGATGCCGAAGCGACCAGAGCGGCCATTCTGAAGGCCGCCCGCCATCTGCTGGCCCGGCACGCGCACGCCGACATCACCCTGAAGGCCGTCGCGGAGCGCGCAGGCGTGAGCCCCCCGCTGATCCTGAAGTACTTCGGGAACAAGGACGCCCTCTTCGCCCGCGTGATGTCCTTCGCCGACGACGCCGAGGCGCTGCTGGACGCCCCGCTGGACGACCTCGGCCGGCACATGGTGCGGCACGTCGTCGCCAGCCAGCGGGACCAGGGCGCCGACCCGATCCTGCGCATCGTCTTCGCCCCGCTGCACGGCGAGCACGGCGAAGTGCTGCGGGCGAACTTCCGCGGCCAGGTCACCGCCCGGCTCGCCGCCAGGCTGAACGGCCCCGACGCCGCCCTGCGCGCCGAACTCGCCGTGGCCGCACTGCTCGGCCTGGGCGTGATGGCCGGCATCGCCCGCGGCGACGAGGTACGCGCCCTGCCGGTCGAGGACCTGGCCGCCCGGTACGGCCCGACCATCCAGGCCCACCTCACGCCGTGACGGCGCGGCGGCTCCGGGCGTCGGGCCACGGCGTCCCGGCACCGTCCAGGGCACCGCTGCGGTGTCCCGGGCGGCCCCTTCCGGCGTCGTGCGCCGGCCGGTGACACACTGGCGCCATGGAAGAGCGCGAATTCCCCAGGTCCGGTCAGCACGCGTCCGTCATCGGTCTCGGCACCTGGCAACTGGGCGCCGACTGGGGCGACGTCGACGACAAGGAAGCCCTGACGGTGCTGGAGGCCGCCGCCGAGTCCGGTGTGACCTTCTTCGACACCGCCGACGTCTACGGCGACGGCCGCAGCGAGTCCACCATCGCCACGTTCCTCAGCAGCCGCCCCGACCTGCACGTGGAGGTCGCCACCAAGATGGGCCGCCGCGTCGAGCAGATCCCGCAGAACTACGTCCTGGACAACTTCCGCGCCTGGAACGACCGTTCCCGCCGCAACCTCGGCGTCGACCGCATCGACCTGGTGCAGTTGCACTGCCCGCCCACGCCCGTCTACTCCTCCGACGAGGTCTTCGACGCCCTGGACACCCTGGTCGAGGAGGAGCGGATCGCGGCGTACGGCGTCAGCGTGGAGACCTGCGCGGAGGCGCTGACGGCGATCGCCCGGCCGAACGTGGCCAGCGTGCAGATCATCCTGAACCCGTTCCGGATGAAACCCCTGCGCGAGGTGCTCCCGGCGGCCCGGGAGGCAGGCGTCGGCATCATCGCCCGGGTGCCGCTCGCCTCCGGTCTGCTGTCGGGCAAGTACACCAAGGACACCGTCTTCCCGGCCGACGACCACCGCACGTTCAACCGGCACGGCGAGTCCTTCGACCAGGGCGAGACCTTCTCCGGCGTCGACTACGCGACCGGTGTGGAGGCCGCCGCCGAGTTCGCCGCCCTCGCCCCCGAGGGGTACACCCCGGCCCAGCTCGCCCTGCGCTGGATCGTGCAGCAGCCGGGCGTCACCACGGTGATCCCGGGCGCCCGTTCGCCCGAGCAGGCCCGCGCCAACGCGGCCGCCGCCCGGCTGCCGGAGCTGTCGCCGCAGACCCTCGAGGCCGTACGCGACCTGTACGACCGGCGCATCCGGGAGCAGGTCGAGCACCGCTGGTAGGTCCCGGTCCGGGCCGGACCGGGCAGGAACACCGCTTTCCGGGGTACTCGCGTCGCAGACGACGTTCGGGTTCTCAGCGGGAGGAATGGTGGCGGTCGCCGAAGAGGGGCCGGTCCGGCGCCGGGGGCGCAACGAGACCGAGGAGGAGCGGGCCGACCGGATGTGGGTCGAGCTGATCCAGGAGGTGCGGGTCGCTCAGACCGGTGTGCAGATCCTCTTCGGTTTCCTGCTGACCGTGGTGTTCACGCCGAAGTACGCGCAGCTGGAAGCCGCCGACCAGGCCATCTACATCGTCACGGTGGTCCTGGGCGCCTGCGCGACGGGTGCGCTCATAGGCCCGGTCTCCCTGCATCGCCTGGTCGCGGGCCGCCGGGTCAAACCGCAGGCGGTGCGCTGGGCGTCGCGGCTGACGTTCGTCGGTCTCCTCCTGCTGCTCGCCGCCATGACGTCCTCCCTGCTGCTGATCCTTCGCGTGGCGACCCACGACAGCTACGTCCCGTATCTGGTCTCGGCCGTGGTCGCCTGGTACGTGCTGTGCTGGTTCGTGCTGCCGCTGTGGACCCGCCGCCGCTACACCTCACGCTGAACGGTCTGAGCGGTCGGGGGCGAGCCGGCGGGGCCTCCCGCCCGGGCGGTGCGGACCGCCGGCGCCGAGGCCTCCAGCGCCGCCGGCTGCCGGTCGGACACCGTCGTGCGGCGCCCGCCCGGGCGCCAGGAGTCCCGCGGCCACCACGGCGGCGAGCAGCACCGCCACGAAATCCAGTCCGGGTCACTCAGGTCCGGGCCGTCACGGCCCCACCGAGAGCTGGGCCAGGAAGTCGTCGACGCGGACCTCCTCCCGGCCGGGCGGCACCAGCTGCCACGTTCTGCGCAGGAAAGAGGAGACGGCCGGCGCCCAGGCGAAGACGACCGCGTGGTGGCGTCCCCCGTCCGGGTGGGCGTCGCCGAGGAACTCCATGCGCAGTTCGTCGAAGAGCCCGCCGCCCGACGGGCGCAGCCGCACGTCCCCGACGCCGACGGGCCGCCGCAGCCCCTCGCCGAGCATCTCCCGGTCCAGCTGCCAGCGGGCCAGCACCCGGCCCCGGTGGCTGAACACGGCGGTGACGACGAACGGGTCCGCGGCGTCGTAGCTCAGGTGGGCGAGCACGGCGAAGCGTTCCGTGTCGCCCGCCTGCAACTCCACCACCAGCGTCGTGTGAGCGAAGGGGTTCACCAGGACAGGCCTTCCGAGAGGAACGGACGTGAGCCAACCCCTGGTACCCCCTTCACGCCAAAGATGCTCAGCCGGCCGGGTGATTCCCGCGACTGGCACGCAGTGCCGCCAGACACGAGCCGATCGCCTGCTGCAGCTCCTCCAGCCGCTGCACCATGTCGTCCTCGTAGAAGTCCTCGGCGTCGTCGAAGGTCAGCTCCTCGAACACCCGGGTGGCCTTGTGCAGGCTGCTGTAGAACTTCTGCCGCCGTTCCGTGACGCGCAGGTCCGGATCGGCCTCCACCGTCTCGGCGACCAGACCCCTCATCGTGTCGTACGCCTCGGTCGCCCACTCGGCGCTGTCCTCGCCGTCGTCGAGCTCGTCGATCAGGGACAGGTGCCGCTCGGCCTCCCGGCGCACGTCGACGGGCGCCTCGACGGTCTGCCCGGCCGGCGTCCTGATCTGCCCGGACTCGGCGATCTGCCGTACGTAGCCGATGCGGTCGGCCGAGCGGCTCTCGGACGCCACGGCCTTCTTCAGGTCGTCGGTGCGCACCACGTCACGGGCCAGCGCGGCCTGCAGTTCCGGGTCCTCGCGCACCCGGTCCAGCAGCGCCTGTTGCGCCGCGCGGGCCGTGGAGGGGTCGGCCAGGATCGCCGCGCGCAGCGCGCTGGGGTTCTCCGCCACCTCCAGCGCCTTGGTCGGCCGGATGCCCTCCGCCGCGGCCACTTCGGCGATGGCCGTGCCCCGCTCGGAGGCGGCGCTGCTGCGCGAGACGTAGTAGCCCGCCCACACGTCGGCGTCCGGCAGCTCCACCTCCTGCCCCGGCCGCAGCGCCTCGAAGTGCGGCACCAGGCCGTCGTCGGCGGCGCGGTCCCAGGCCTTGTAGTGGCGCAGCACCCGCTCCGCCGAGCAGCCCGCCAGCTCGGCGAAGTCCTTCGCGCTCACCTTCGGTGTCTCCTCGGCAGCCTGCCCGCCCGGGCGCACACTGCGCGCCACCATCAGCGCGAACGCCCACCCACCGGTGCGCGCGTACGCCCCGAACTCGCGTGCGTCACGGGCGACGAGATCGTCCACGGAGTCCGGGGCGGACGAAGGCGCGGACGGGGGCTCGGGTGTGGACTCCGACGCCGAGGGGGGCGCGGGCTCGGACGCGGGCGCCGGGACCGACGCGGGTGCGGGCACGGCGAAAGGCTCGGACGGGGCGATCGCTCGGGTCACCGGGACACTCCAGAGGGGGCAGGGCCGACGGGTGTGCAGAGCGGCAGCCTATATCCACCCATTGGCCGTGCTTGTACGCACGTGTGCCTGCCGCTGTGCCACGGCCTTGCGCGCCGACACGGGTGCCCGCCGCTGTGCGACGGCGGTGCCGGCTCAGGCGAACGCGTCCCGCAGTGCGGGCAGCAGCGTCTTCTCCGACCAGTCCAGGAACGGCACCTGCGCGTCGCCGCCGATCTGCACGAGCGCGATCTCGGTGAACCCGGCCTCGGCATAGGGCCGCACGGCCTCCACGAAGGCCTCCGGGTCGTCGCCGCACGGGATCGACTCGGCCACGTCGTCCGGCGTGACGAACTGCGTCGCCGCCTCGAACGAGTCCGGGTGCGGCAGTTCGGCGTTCACCTTCCAGCCGCTGCCGAACCAGCGGAACTGCGCGTGCGCCCGCTTGATCGCGGTGTCCCGGTCGGTGTCGTAGCACACCGGCAGCTGCCCGACCCGCGGCTTGCCCTGCCCGCCGTGCCGGTCGAAGGCCTCCAGCAGACCCGCCTTGGGTTCGGTCGCGATGACCAGGTCACCGAGGCGGCCCGCGAGCCGGCAGGACCGCTCACCCGACACCGCGATGCCGATCGCGGGCGGCTCCTCGGGAAGGTCCCACAGGCGTGCCGACTCCACGTCGAAGTGCGTGCCGCGGTGGTTGACGTGCCCGCCCTCGAACAGTGCGCGGATGATCTCCACGGCCTCCTCGAACATCTCGTGCCGCACGTCCACGGACGGCCAGCCGCCGCCCACGACGTGCTCGTTGAGGTTCTCCCCGGAGCCGAGCCCGAGCCGGAACCGGCCCTGGGAGAGCAACTGCAGGGTGGCGGCCTTCTGCGCCACGACCGCCGGGTGGTACCGGAAGGTCGGGCACGTCACGTACGTCATGAGCGGGATGCGCTCGGTCGCCTGCGCGGCGGCGCCGAGCACGCTCCACGCGTACGGAGAGTGCCCCTGCGAACGCAGCCACGGGAAGTAGTGGTCGGACGTCACGGAGAAGTCGAAGCCCGCCTCCTCGGCGCGCACCACGTGGTCGACCAGCTCACGGGGGCCGGCCTGCTCGGTCATCATCGTGTATCCGATTTGCACCATGCGCCACGAGTCCCCGTGGGACGCGGGGTGAAAACGGGACACCCGGCGCGGGAAGGCCCTCTCGACCGTTCGGCGTATCCGGAGGCAGGATGCCTCTCATGATCGCGCGCCCGCTGCCCACGTCCGCTCCCGCCGCCCAGGGCGTCGACGCCGCCGGTGTCGAGGCCTTCCTCGACGCCCTCGACGCAGCCCCCGGCATCACACCGCACAGCCTGCTGATCCTGCGCCACGGCCGCCTCGTCGCCTCCGGCTCGTGGGCGCCGTACACCCAGGACCGCCGGCACCTGCTGTACTCCCTCAGCAAGAGCTTCACCGGTACGGCCGCCGCCCTCGCCGCCGCCGAAGGGCTGCTGCGGCTGGACGACCCGGTGCTCGCGTACTTCCCCGAGTTCGCGGACGAGGTCACCGATCCCCGCGTACGGGGCATGCTGGTGCGGCACGTGGCGTCGATGGCCAGCGGGCATGTCGCCGAGACCCTGGACCGGGCACGCGCCCTGGACCCGGACGACCTGCTGCACGGCTTTCTGCTGGTGCCGCCGGAACGCGACCCGGGCACGGTGTTCGCCTACAATCAGCCGGCCACCTACACGCTCGCCGCCGTCGTGCAGCGGGTGACGGGCCAGTCGCTCACCGGCTATCTGCGCCCTCGGCTGTTCGACCCGCTCGGCATCGGCGACGTGTCCTGGCAGCGTGACCGGGGCGGACGCGAGGTGGGTTTCAGCGGACTGCACGCCACCTGCGACGCCGTCGCCCGCCTCGGGCAGCTGTATCTGGACCGCGGCCGGTGGGAGGGCAGGCAGCTGCTGTCCGAGGCGTGGGTCGCCGAGGCCACCCGCCCGCACGTCGCGACCGCCGGCGCCCTGCCCGGCGGCGACTGGGACCTCGGCTACGGCCTGCAGTTCTGGATGTCCCGGCACGGCTACCGCGGGGACGGCGCGTACGGGCAGTTCTGCCTGGTGCTGCCCGAGCAGGACGCCGTGGTCGCGCTGACGTCGGAGAGCACGGCCATGCAGGCGGTGCTCGACCTGGTGTGGACCCATCTGCTGCCGGCGTTCCGCCCCGGACCACTGGCGGGCCGGGAGGGCGCCGACGCGGCCCTGCACGAGCGGCTCGCACGCCTGACGCTGCCCGCCGCAGCCGGCAAACCCGCGCCGCCGGAGCGGGTGGACGCCTGGGCGGGCGCGGTGTTCGACCCGGAGGGCGGCCGCTGCGCGGACCAGCCGGGCCTGACGTCCGTGTCGGTGAGCGCCGAGGCGGACGGCTGGACGCTCACGCTCACCGAGGACGGCAAGGGACTGCCGCTGCGCCTCGGGGACGGCGGATGGGCGGTCGCGGAGGAGCCGCTGCCGACCGCCGTCAGCGGCGGCTGGACGGACGCCGGCACCCTGGCCGTGGACGTGGCCTTCCTGGAGACCCCGCACTCGCTGCGCGTCACCTGCTCGCTCCCGGACGGGACGTTCACCGCCCGCTGGCACACCGTGCCGCTGGTGCCCGGGGTGCCGCTGCGCAAGCTGCGCGCACCCGGCGGGTCATCCTGAGGCGGGCCGGAACGTGCGCAGGACGATCTCCTGCGCCTGACGCCGTCCGGTGTCGTCCCAGTCCGCCGCGGGGGCCGTCAGGCGCAGCGAGAAACCCCGGCCGCCGCCCAACAGGAAACCCCGGCCGAAGGTGCGCACCGGCGTCGCGTCGGCCGCCGTCACCAGCCATTCCATGTCGGCGGCGCGGCGGCCCTGGTACGTCGTCGCGTGGATCGGCCCGATCCGCCGGTAGCCGCCCGCGGTGCGCAGCCCCGGCTCCACGTCGTCCCGCCAGACGGCGACCGGGTCGGCGCCGACGCGCTCGCTGTAGGTCACGGCGAGCGTGCGCGGATCGCCGGTCGCACCGAACACGACCCGGTACGCCCGGCCCTGCCCCGGCAAGGTGCGCAGCCGCCGCCACGCGTCCGGCAACGCCACCGAGAACCCCTCCGGCGCCCGGTACAGCCGGTAGCCGGACGGCAGCCCCGGCGTCGGCGCCCCGGACGGCCGGGGAGCCGCGACCGTGGCGCTCGCCGTGGGGGAGGGCAGGGGCGACCGTGCGGCGTCCGTGGAGCCCGGTCCCTGCCGCAGGGCGAAGGCCACGGCGGCCAAGGCGGCCAGGGCGACGGCCGCCACCGCGGCTGCCACCGCCACGTGGCGCCGCCACGACGCCGGACCGGCGGGCCAGGCGGCACAGGCGCGGCGCAGCCGGGGCGCGTCCACGGCCGGCGCCACCGCGTCCGGGTCCTCGTGCAGCACGCGGGTGAGCACCTCGCGGACGACGGCACGCGGCAGCCGCTCCCGGGAGTTCTTGCGCAGCAGCCCCTGCACCACCCGCGCCAGTGGCCCGCACCGCACGGGGGTGCGCAGCGGCAGCCGGTCCACGGCCCGCAGCGTGGCCTCCGGCCGTTCGCGCTCCCGGAACGGCGGCCGGCCCTCCACCATCGTGTAGAGCAGCGCACCGAGCGCCCACAGATCGGCGGCCGGTGAGATCCGCTCGTCGCGCGCCTGCTCCGGCGAGGCGTACGAGGGTGCCGCGACGCGCGGGGCCAGGGTCGCGCCGGCCAGCCCGAACCCGGTGACCGCGACGGGCCCGTGCGCGCGCACCAGGACCTGGCCGGGGCTCAGCTCCCCGTGGGTGATGCCCTCCCCGTGCGCCCTCTCCAGCACATCCAGCAGCTCCAGGCCGATGCGGGCGGCCCGCACCGGGTGCAACGGGCCTTCCAGCGCGAGGAGTTCGCCGAGCGGTGTGCCCTCGGTCCACTCCGTCACCGTCCACAGGTCACCCGCCTCGTACACGGCGTCGACGACCGCCGGGACCCGGCCGGGGCACAGCCGGTTCATGGTCTCGGCCATGCGCAGGACCCGCCCGGTGGTGCGGCGGGCCTGCTGCCGCTCCCCGGTGTCCGTCCCGGTGTCCGGCAATGCGGTCCGGGTGAGCAGGCGCGGCTGTCCGGCGGCCACGTCCTCGCCGTACCAGCACACGCGGTTGGTCTCCTCGTGGACGACGTCGAGGAGCCGGTACCGTCCGGCGACCAACGCCTGCGTGGAGCCGTCCGCTGTGCCCATGGCCATCCCTCGCTGCACCCCGGTTCACCCTTTGCCTGAGGTACGGCGAACGGGACGAGGTCCGTTCAACGCGGCCCGCATTCCTGTCCTTCGGTCAAAGGACATGCTGCGGACAAGCCGCTCCGGTGCGTCCGCGAGGCTCCGGTGCGTCCGCGAGGCTCCGGTGCGTCCGCGAGGCTCCGGTGCGCCGGGGACGCAGGCGCCGAGAGGCGCGGGAGGCAGAGGTCCGCCCCGGCCCAGGGGGGAGTGGGCCGGGGCGGCGGATGGTGCTGCCGTGCAAGACGCCGGATCACCCACGGGGGTTGCTCCGCACGGCGAAGGGAGGCGGCTTCCGCCTCAGCGGCGGGCGGCCGGACCCGCGGCGTCCTCCGGCGCCTCCGTCGCCGCGCCCGAGCGGCGGCTCTTCGCCGGGGCACCGCAGAAGGCGGACTCCAGGGTGCGCAGCATCGTCGTGTGCACGGCCGCGTTGTTGGAGGTGTCGGCCAGCGCGGCGAGACTGCGCCGCCCGTCCGCGGAGGTGAACGCATAGCTGTAGTAGCCCTGGACGGCCCCCGTGTGCCCGTACACCGACACCCCGCACGACAGGTCGCGGCGGCGCAGCCCGAGGCCGTACGCCTGCCCGGTGCCGGCCGGCACCCAGCTGCGCATCTGCCGCAGCTGCGCCGCCGAGGTCAGCTTGGAGCGCAGCAGGGCCGAGTAGAAGGTGTTGAGGTCCCGGGTGGTGGAGATGATCGCGCCCGCGCTCTGCGCCCAGGAGACGGTCTGCCGGGTGGCGTCGACCAGTGCGGCGCCCGGGGTGTCGGGGGTGAGGTAGCCGCGGGCGTAACGGCCGGGCAGCGCGGTGTCGGGGTGCACGTAGAAGGTGTCGCGCAGCTTCAGCGGTGTGAAGATGCGGTCCTGGTAGGCGGTGGCAACCGGGCGGCCGGTGAGCTTCTCCACCAGCATGCCGGCCACCACGAAGTTGGTGTTGGAGTACGCGTAGGCGCCCCCGGGCCTGCCGGTCGGGGCGTGCCGCAGTGAGCGCTCCACCAGCTCGCGGTAGGTGAACACCTTGGTGCGGACCGCCTCGAAGCCGGGGACCGTCCGCGCGAACATGTCGTTGGTGTAGTCGTACAGCCCGCTGCGGTGGCTGAGGACGTGCCGGACGGTGATCCGGCGGTCGGGCAGCAGCCCGGGCAGGTAGTGGTCGACGGACGCGTCCAGGTTCAGCTTGCCCTCGTCGGCGAGCTGCAGCAGGACCACGGCCGTGAAGGTCTTGGTGATGCTGCCGACGCGGAAGCGGTCGGTGTCCGAAAGGGCCCGTTTGGTGGCCCGGTCGGCCACGCCCACGGACGCGGTCAGCACCGAGCCGCCGTCGTCGATCCGGGCCATCGCGCCCGGAGCGCCCTGCCGCCCCGCGGTGCGCAGGACCTCGCGCAGTCCGGCGAGGTCGGGGCGCGGCAGTGCGGCCGCCGGTGCTGCGGGATGCGCGGGGCGCGCGGTGGCGGCGTGTGCCGGGACCGTCAGCAGGGACAGCACGACCGCCCCCAGTGCCGTACCTCTGCGCAGTGCTGCTGGGATCATCCGAGGCCTCTCGTTTCCGTCACGTCGCTGTGCTGGGGCCACATCTGACCGTCCGTCGGAAGGACGGGGACGGTGTGGCCGCGCACAGTATCGCGGCGAAAATCAAGAAAAGCGACAATCCGGACACATGTCCGCGGTGGCACCGGCGGGTCATGGAGGTGACGACGGCGCCCGGGTCCATTCGACAGGCCCCTGAGGGGGCGTCAGCACGACAGGTCGCCGAGGAGCGTCAGCGCGACAGGCCCCTGAGGAGCGTCACGATGTGCTCGGCTCGGACGTCAGCAGACCGTCGCGGTAGGCGATCGCCACGGCCTCCGTACGGCTCGTCGCGCCCAGCTTGGCCAGGATGTTGGAGACGTGCACGCTCGCCGTCTTGCCGGTGATGAACAGCTCCTCACCGATCCGGCGGTTGCTGCGGCCGAGCGCGAGCAGCCGCAGCACCTCCCGCTCACGCGCCGTCAGCGGCGACAGGGCGGACGGCCCTTCGGCCGACGGCGTGGAGCCCAGCCGGCCGCGCCGGATCAGCGTCTCCACCCGCTTCAGCAGCGGCGCGGCCGCCAGCCCCGCGGCCGTCTCCCGCACCTCGCCGGCCTGCACCGCGGCCTCGGCGCGCCGGTCCTCGGACAGCAGCGCCTCGGCCCACCGCAGCCGGCACCGCGCCTGCTCGTACACCTCGCCGTAGCCGAACGCGGCCACCGCCTTCTCCCAGGCCGCCGCGTCCGGGCCGACGACCGCCCGGGTCCACTCGGCCTCGGCCCGCGCCAGCCACGCCTGCCCCTCCGGGCCCTGGGGCGGCCCCGCCTCGCTGTGCCCGGCCGCCCGCCGCGCCGGTTCCATCAGCTCGCTCGCCACATCGGCCCAGCGCCGCGCGCCCGCCGTGTCACCGGCCGAGCGCAGCGCGGCCGCCTGGTCGGCGACGGCGGACAGCGCCAGCGCGAGCAGCCGCACCGCGACGTCCGGCACGGTGCCCGCCTCGTCGGAGAGCGCCGCCACCGTGGCGCGCGCCTGCTCCACCGCCGCCTCGGCATCGCCCCGCCACGCGGCCTCGTCGGTCAGCACGATCCCCGCGACCAGCGTGGCCATCCAGTCGAACGGCCCCGCGAGCAGCGCCCGCGCCCGCCCCGCGGCCCCCGCGTCACCGCGCGCCAGCGCCACGTACAGCGCCGGGCCCGCCGTGTAACCGCCCGCCGCCGGCACCGCCTCGGCCTCCACCGCCGCCCGCAGGCACTCGTCCCACCGGCCCAGCGTGTACAGCACCAGCTGCTGCAGATAGCGCATCTCCAGCGGATACGGCGACGACAGCAGCCCGGCGTCGCGGGCGCGCTCCAGCCCCTCCGCCGCCCAGGGCACACTCTCCTCGAAGGCGCCCGCCTCGAAGCAGCCGACGGCGAGATGGAACAACGCCCGCATCTCCACCGGCGCGTTGCCCGCGCGCCGGGCCAGCTCCCGGGCCCGCACCAGCCGTTCGCGCCCCTCGGCCGTACGCCGCGCACCGCCCTCGAGACCCACCAGCGAGATCAGCAGATCGGCCTGTGCGTCCGCCACCCCCAGCTGTTCCGCCGCGGCCAGTGCCCGCCGGGCCACCCGCAGCGCGGCCTTCATCTCCCCGATCTGCCGGGCCGCCATCACATGGGTGGCCGCCGCCCACACCCACGTACGCGTCGGCGGCTCCTCGGGGATCAGCGCGAGCGCCTCGCTGCTGTAGGCGAAGGCGGCGGTGAGGTTGTCGACGGTCAGCAGGTTCCCGGCGAGCGTGTAGCGCACCCGGGCGGCCAGCTCCGAGTCCGCGTCCTGCCCGATCCCGGCGAGCGCCGCCCGGGTCAGCGCGACCGCGCGGTGCGCCTCGCCCGCGTGCACGGCCGCCGCCGAGGCGCGCAGCGTCAGCGTGATCCGGTCGCTGCCCTCACCGGCCGGCCGGGCCGCGCCGTCCACCGCGGCCCACAGATCGAGGGCCGTCTCCAGATGGTGCAGCTCCTCCGCCGGCGCGCCGACGCGCCGGGCGTGGTCGGCTGCCTCCAGCGAGGCGGCGAGCGCCTCGGGCAGATGATGGCTCTCGCGCCAGTGGTGGGCGCGCTCCGCCGCGCTCTCGCCCGCCTCGCCGCGCCCGGCGAGCAGCCGCGCGAACGTGCCGTGCAGCCGCGCCCGCTCACCGGGCAGCAGGTCGGCGTAGACGGCCTCGCGGGTCAGCGCGTGCCGGAAGGTGTACGTCTCGCCGTCGCCCGGCACCAGCAGCTGGCGGCCGACGGCCTCGCGCAGCGCCGCCTCCAGCGTGTCCTCGGACAGCCCGACCGCCTCCCGCAGCAGGTCGTGCTCGACCCGGCGCCCGGCGACGGCGGCGGTCCGCAGCACCTGCTGAGCGGTCTCCGGCAGCTGCTCCACCCGGATCAGCAGGACGTCGGCGAGGGCGCTCGGCACGCCCTGCGCCCGCGTACCGGTGGCGGCGAGCAGCTCCTGTGCGTAGAAGGCGTTGCCCTCGGCGCGCTCCACGATCGTGCGCACGGTGCCGTCCGGCAGGGCTTCGCCACGCAGTGTCCGCAGCAGCCGGGTCATCTCGGTGTCCGGCATGGGCCGCAGCTCCAGCCGCTCCACCGCCGGCAGCCGCACCAGCTCGGCCAGCAGGGGCCGCAGCGGGTGGCGCCGGTGCAGATCGTCGGCGCGGTAGGAGGCGAGGACCGCGAGCCGGGGCCCCGATGCGCCCAGCGCGCCGCGGGTCAGCAGGAACCGCAGCAGGTCCCGGGAGGACTGGTCGGCCCAGTGCAGATCCTCCAGCACGACCAGCAGCGGGGCGTCCTCGGCGAGCCGGGCGAGCAGGGCAGCCATGCCCTCGAAGAGCCGCAGCCGCGCGTCCGCGTCCCGCGCCGGGTCGCCCCCGCGTACCTCGCCGCCGCCGCGCAGCCGCTCCACCGCGGCGTGCGCGGCCAGGTGCGGGGCCAGCCGCTCGTCCTCGGCGATCCGGCCGAGGATCTCCGTGAACGGCAGATACGGCAGGCCGACGTCGCCGAGGTCCACGCAGTGGCCGGTGAGCACGCGCATGCCCTGTCCGGCCGCGTGCCCGGCGACCTCGTCCAGCAGCCGGGTCTTGCCCACCCCGGCGTCCCCGGCCACCACCACGGCCCGCGCCTCACCGGCGCGGGCGCGCTCCAAGGCGCCGAGGAGCCGGGACAGTTCCCGGTCCCGGCCGACGAGCGGGGAGGTGAAATCGGTCTGCGACACGGATCAATCCTGGCACGCACCACCGACAACGCGGACACCACCGACCGGACCGACGCCCAGCGCGGGCTCCGTGCGGGGGTTACCGGCCCGGGCCGACGCTGCGGGCGCCGTTCACGCGGGCCCGCCACGTCACGGGCCGGGTCCGGCGCCCGGGGCGGGGACCGCGTCTGGCTTGCCGCGATTACCGCGCCGGGTCGGTGCTGCCGACGGCGTCCACCTGAGTCTGTAGGGGTCATCGGGGGGGATCTGCGCCCGGCGTAGGGGCTGCGTCAGGTTCGCCGTGATCGCCGTGCCGGGTCGGTGGTGCCGGCGGCGCCGGGCTCCGTCTGCCGAAGTGACCGGTCGGGATCTGCGCTCAGCGCAGGGGGCGCCCGGGCCTGCCGCGATCACCGGCCCGGGTCGGCGCTGCGGGCCTGCCCACGGCCGGCCCGCCGAGCCACCGGCCGGCGCCGACGCTCAGCGCACGCCGCGCGCAGCCCGGACCCGGACCCGGACCCGGCGCACGCCGCGCGCAGCCCGGACCCGGACCCGGCGCTCAGCGCACACCGCGCGCAGCCCGGACCCGGCGCTCAGCGCAGCGTCCCGACCCGGCCCGCCGGACGCGCGTTCAGCGCGACGTCCGCGCCCGCTCCGTCCCGCTCGTGTTCAGCGCAGCGTGCGGGCCCAGTCCGCCGGTACGCGGCCCGCCGGGCCCGGTGCGGGCTGGTCCTCGGGGTGGCTGTGCGGTGGCGCGAGGACGGGGCCGCTGTCGTACAGCTCGTCGGTGGCGTAGTTCCAGAACCACTCCTCGCCCGGCTCGTAGCTCTGCACCACCGGGTGCCCGGTCGCGCGGAAGTGCGCGGTGGCGTGCTGGGCGGGGGAGGAGTCGCAGCAGCCGATGTGCCCGCACCGCGCGCACCGGCGCAGGTGGAACCACCAGCCGCCGGCCGCCTCGCACTCCAGGCAGCCGGCGCCGCTCGGCACCGCGCTCTGGTCGATGCCCTCGCCCTGGGTCATGCCGTCTCCTCGGATGGGGTGTCGGGTTCCGCCGCGGTCAGCGGCAGCAGCACGCGGAAGCGGGTGTCGCCGGGCTCGGAGTCGACCTCGATGCCGCCGTGGTGCTTGTTGACCACGATCCGCCAGGAGATGTCCAGGCCGAGCCCGGTGCCCTCGCCGACCGGCTTGGTGGTGAAGAACGGGTCGAAGATGCGGTCCCGGATCTCCCGCGGCACGCCCGGGCCGGTGTCACGGAACTCCACCAGCAGCCGGTCGTTCTCCCGTGCCGTCCGCACGGTCAGCGTCCCCTCGGCGCCGGTGTCGCGGATCGCGGCGACGGCGTTGTCGATCAGGTTCGTCCACACCTGGTTCAGCTCCGCCGGGTACGCCGGGATCCTCGGCAGCGTGCGGTCGTAGTCCTTGACGACCTTGATCCCGTCGCCGATCTTGCCGGACAGCATCAGCAGCGTGCTGTCCAGCAGCTCGTGCACGTCGGCGACCTGGTAGGGCGCACGGTCCAGCTGGGAGTACTGCTTGGCCGCGTCGACCAGGTGCGAGATGCGGGTGGTCGAGTCCTCGATCTCGTCCATCAGCAGCTCGGTCTCGACGGTGTAGTTCAGCCAGCCGATCGCGCCGGGCAGGACGTCCGGCTCGACGGCGGCCGCGACCTGCTCCAGCCAGTCGACGTCGAGCCCGGCCTGCACGAAGGTCGGCGCGACGCGCCAGCCGTCCGGGATGTCGTGGTCGTCGAGCCAGTCGCTGAGCGCGTCCTCCCGGTCGGCGGCCTCCAGCGGGCTCAGCGCGGGCGCCTTGCCGACGCGTTCGGCGGTGCGCTCCTGGATCTCGATGAGACCGGCGAGGACTTCGCGCGGATAGGGCCCCGAGGAGATCACGGCGAGCTTGTGCCGCATCTTCGCGACCCGCTCGCGCAGCGTCGCGGTGGCCCGTACCGCGGCGGCGGCCGGGTTGTTCAGCTCATGGGTGAGCCCCGCGGACAGCGAGCCGAGCGCCAGCAGCCGCTCGCGCTGCCCGATGGTCCGCTGGGTGGCCTTCGAACCGAAGAACAGGCCCTCCAGGAGGTGGACCGCCATCGGGAACCACTCCTGCATGACGCTCGCGAACGTGTCGGCCGGCAGCACGAAGAACCGCGTCGGCTCGGTCACCCGCATGGAGTTGTTGTAGACCTGCCGCACCCGGTCCCCGAGGTAGGCCTGCATGGCGCCCGCGTACACCCCGGGCTGGGAGGTCCGCGTCACCTCGACGTCCTCGGCGCCGACCCGCCGCGAGAGCACCACCGTGCCCTCCACCATCACGAAGAAGCAGGTCGCCGGATCACCCTCGGCGTACACCGGACCGGGGTCGAACAGCTCCACCCGGCCCTCGCTGCACAGCCGCCCGAGCTGGTCGTCGGAGAGCTTCTCGAACAGGAACAGCGAGCCGATCTCCGCCGGGCTGCACGGCACCGGCCGCCCGCTCACGACTGCTCCAGATAGCGGTGGACGAGCATCACGGCCATGGCTCCCTCTCCGACGGCGGACGCGACCCGCTTCGCGGACTCCGCGCGCGCGTCGCCCGCGACGAACACGCCCGGCACATTGGTCTCCAGGTGGTACGGCGGCCGGTCCAGCTCCCAGCCCGCCGGCGGCCGCCCGTCGGGCGTGAGGTCGGGCCCGGCCAGGATGAACCCGCGCTCGTCGCGCAGCACCGTCCCGTCCAGCCAGTCGGTCAGCGGGGCGGCGCCGATGAACACGAACAGCCAGCCCGCGTCGACTTCCTCCTGCTCGCCGGTGTCGACGTCCCGCAGGGTGAGCCGCTCCAGCCGGTCATCGCCCTGCGCGGCCTCGACGACCGTGCGGGGGCGGACCGCGATGTTGGGCGACTCCTCGATCTGCTGGATCAGGTAGTGCGACATCGACGCCGACAGCGACGGGCCGCGCACCAGCAGCGTCACCGACTTCGCGCCCCGCGACAGGTACATCGCGGCCTGCCCGGCGGAGTTGGCGCCGCCGACGATGTACACGTCGTGGCCCTGGCAGGAGGACGCCTCGGTCAGTGCCGAGCCGTAGAAGACGCCGCAGCCGGTGAGGTCGTCGGCGCCGGGCGCCGGCAGCTGCCGGTACTGCACGCCGGTCGCGAGGATCACGCTGTGCGCGGCCACCGCCGATCCGTCCGCGAACCGCACGATCCGCGCCGCGCCGCTGACCTCGAGACCCGTGACCTCCCGCGCGGTGAGGATCTCCGCGCCGAACTTGGCGGCCTGCCGCCGGGCCCGGTCGGTCAGCTGTGCGCCGGAGACGCCGTCGGGGAAGCCCAGGTAGTTCTCGATCCGGGAGCTCTGCCCGGCCTGCCCCCCGGTCGCCGACCGTTCCACGAGCACCGTGCGCAGTCCCTCGGAGGCCCCGTACACGGCGGCACCGAGCCCGGCGGGGCCACCGCCGATCACGACGAGGTCGTAGAAGTCGGCCGTGGGTGTCGTGGCGAGGCCGACGCGGGCCGCCAGCTCGGGCGGGTCGGGCTCGATGAGCGGCTCCCCGTCCGGTGTGACGACCAGCGGCAGCCGCCGTCCGTCGGCGCCGGCCGCGGCGAGCAGCCGCCGGCCCTCGGGCTCGTCGGCGGAGTACCAGCGGTAGGGCACCTGGTTGCGGGCCAGGAACTCGCGCACCTCGGAGGAGTGCGCCGAGAAGCGGTGCCCGACCACCTTGGTGCTGGGCACCGGCTTGAAGTCGCTGCTCTTCCACGCCTGGAGCAGGTCGTCCAGGACCGGGTAGAGCTTCTCCTCGGGCGGGTCCCACGGCTTGAGCAGGTAGTGGTCGAGGTCGACGACGTTGATCGCGTCGATCGCCGCGTTGGTGTCCGCGTACGCCGTCAGCAGCACTCGCCGGGCGCCCGGGTAGACGTCCATGGCCCGTTCGAGGAACTCGATGCCGTTCATCTGCGGCATGCGGAAGTCGGCCAGGAGCACCGCGACCAGGTCACCGCGCAGCTTCAGCTCGCGCAGCGCCTCCAGCGCGGACTCCCCGGACTCCGCCCGCACGATCCGGTACGACTCGCCGTAGCGCCGCCGCAGATCACGGGCGACGGCGCGGGAGACCCCCGGGTCGTCGTCCACGGTCAGGATGACGGTCCGCGCAGCATCGGCGGCCTGTGCCATACGACTCCCACCCCGAGGTCGGTCACCGGCCCGGCCCGTCCTGGTGACGTGCCAGTCCGTGGCCCATCGTATGTTCGATCCGCCGTGCCCGCTCGGGTATACGCCCCGGGCTCAGGCGCGGCGCTCACCGAGGACGCAGAACTCGTTGCCCTCCGGGTCGGTCAGCACCACCCACGGCTGCTCGCCCTGCCCGACGTCGGCGCGGCGCGCGCCCAGCGCGAGCAGGCGCTGCACCTCCGCGCGCTGGTCGTCGGGGCGGAAGTCGAGATGGAGCCGGTTCTTGACGGTCTTGGCCTCCGGCACGGGCACGAACAGCAGCCCCGGCACACGGTCGGGCGCCGGACGGATCTCGAACTCCTCCGGGTCGTCGTTGACGACCGTCCACCCGAGGGCCTCGGCCCACCAGCGGCCCAGGGCCGCGGCATCGGCCGCGTCCACGATCACCTGCTCCCATTCCAAGGTCATGCCGGCAGCGTAGTGAGGAAGACTGGGGGAGACACAAGGGGATTCCGACACGAGGAGGCGGCCGGATGACGGGCCCGATCACGGCAGGGGTCGACGGGACGGACGAGAGCCGCTCCGCGCTGGACTGGGCGGCCCGGGAGGCCGTACGCCGTTCACTGCCGCTGCGTGTGGTGCACGCCTGGGAGTTCCAGCCCTCCGTGCCGTCCGAGGTGGCGGGCTACGAGGCGCAGCGGGGCTGGGCGGTGCAGGCGCTCGAGGGCGCGGTCCGCGCGGTCACCGAGCGCCACCCGGACCTCGCGGTGACCAGCGACGTGCTGGAGGGCCCGGCGGTGGAGACGCTGCTGGAGGCGGCCGCCGCCGCCGAGCTGCTGGTGCTGGGCTCGCGCGGCCACGGCCGGGTGATGGGCTTCCTGCTGGGCTCGGTCGGCCAGCAGGTGATCGCCGAGACCACACGGCCCGTGGTGCTGGTGCGCGCCGGCGACGAGGCGAGCGCCGAGGCGGCGGGGCGGGACATCGTCGTCGGCCAGCACGGCGCGCCGGAGGACAGCGCCGATGTGCTGCGGTACGCCTTCGAGACGGCTGCCGCCCGCAGCGCTACCGTGCGCGCGGTACGGGCGTGGACGCTGCCGCCGGTGTTCGCCTACAGCCCCGGCTCGATGAAGCTGGCGGACGACGCCGGTGGTCTGGAGCCGTTCGAGCGCAAGGCCCTCGGCGATGCGCTGGAGCCCTGGCGGGAGCGCTTCCCGGACGTGCCGGTGGTCGAGCACGTGGAGATCGGCAGCGCGGGCCAGGTGCTGCTGTCGGTGGCGGCCGACCACGCGCAGCTGCTGGTGGTCGGGCGGCGCGCCCATCGCACGGCGGTCGGCGCCCGCATCGGCTCCGTCGCCCACGGGGTGCTGCACCACGCCGGCTGCCCGGTGGCCGTGGTCCCGCACGCGTGAGGCGTCACTCGGGGAGCGTGGGCTCCAGGGTCTCGCGCGCCTTGGGCAGGATGTTCTCGATGTAGTCCTGGACGGCGGTGTCCAGACCGATGTCGTGCTGGGCCCGCTCGGACAGGAACCAGCGGTGCTCCAGCAGCTCGTGATAGATCTCCGCCGGGTCCATGGTGCCGCGCAGCTCCGGCGGTACGGCCCGCACGGTGGGCCGGAACACCTCCCTCACCCAGCGGTGCGCGAGCACCTCCGGGCGGGTGGAGAGGGGGTCGCCCGGGGCGTGGTCGTCCTGGGTGGCCATCCAGCTCTCCAGGTCGTTCAGCAGCCGCCGCGCCTGGTTCTCCTCGGCGTCCAGCCCGGTCAGCCGCAGCAACTGCCGCTGGTGGTGGCCCGCGTCGACGACCTTCGGCACGAACGTGACCGAGTCGCCGTGGGAGTTGTGCTCGATCTGCATCTCGGCCACGTCGAAACCGAGGTCGTTGAGCCGGCGAATGCGGCGCTCGATGTAGTGGTACTTGCCCGCCGGATAGACCGAGGTGCGGGTCAGCTCCTGCCACAGCTCCCCGTAGCGGGCGCAGATCTCGGTGCCGAACGCGACCGGGTCCACGGAGGGGTGCAGCGCCCCGGACGCCTCCAGGTCGAGCAGTTCGCCGCTGATGTTGACCCTGGCCAGGTCGAGGTCGTAGTCACGCTGGCCGGGGCTCAGCCGCGGGTGCAGCTCACCGGTCTCGGCGTCCACCAGGTAGGCGGCGTACGCGCCCGCGTCCCGGCGGAAGAGCGTGTTGGACAGCGAGCAGTCGCCCCACGCGAACCCGGCCAGGTGCAGCCGCACCAGCAGCACCGCGAGCGCGTCCATGAGGCGGTGCATGGTCGCCGGCCGCATCGTCGTCTCGAACATCGACCGGTACGGCAGGGAGCCGCGCAGATGGCGCGTGATCAGCACCGGTTCCAGCGGGGCGCCGCCGGCGTGGGTGCGCCCGGTGACCACGCCGAGCGCGTCCACGGCGGGGATGGCGAGCCGGTCCAGGTCGCGCAGCAGCTCGTACTCGCGCAGCGCGGGCCGCTCGGCCAGCTCCTTGACGGCGATGACCTCGTCGCCGGCGCGGGCGTAACGGACGACGTGGCGGGAGATGCCGCGGGGGAGCGGCACGAGGAATTCCTCGGGCCACTCCTCCAGGGGCAGCTGCCACGGCAGTTCGAGCAGGAGCGCGGGGTGCTCGGGGTTGGTGGCGCTGATCTGCAAAGCCATGGGCAGAGCCTAAGCGGATGCGCACGGTGTGCGGACGGCCCGGGCCGCCCGCGCCCGTACCGGCCGGGCGGCCGGGGCCGTTCCGCCCGGCGTCGCGCCGCGCCCTGAACCGCGCGGGGCGGCTCGACGGGCGTCGTGAGTCAGAGGCCGCAGGAACCCCGGTCGGGCTCGGACAACCTCGTACAGGCCCTAGGCGGCCCGCTCCCACGCCTGCTGGGCGGCCGCCGCCATGCCGCCCCGGTGCACCGGCCCGTGGCCCGGCAGCAGGACGTCGGCCTCCAGGCCCTTGATGATCTCCAGGGAGGCCACGGCGCGGGCCCGCTCGTGATGGAACATGTCCGGCAGCAGCTGCGGTCCCGTCGTGCGCGACGTGGGGTGGCCGCTGACCAGCGCGTCCCCGGAGATCAGGACGCCGGTGTCGGGCAGGTGGAAGACGCAGTGCCCGTCCGTGTGACCCGGCGTGTGCACGGGCACCGGGCGGCCGGGCAGGTCCAGCGCACCGGTGCCGGGGAAGGCCGCGGGAGCGGTGACGGGGTGCTGCTCGGTGCCGCCCGAGCGCAGCGCGTGCACCATCCACGGCAGCACACCGGGCCGCCAGGCGTTGCGCAGCACCTCGCCCACGGTGACCTGCTGGAGGAACTCCCGGCGGGCGTGCGGTACTTCGGCCTCGTGCAGATGGACCGGCGTGCCGTGGGTGGCCCGCAGATACTCGGCCGAACCCAGGTGGTCGTTGTGCGCGTGCGTGATCAGGACCGCCGCCACGGCCTCCGGTGAACTGCCCACCTGCGCCAGGGAGTCCAGCACCAGCTGCCGGTCCCCGGGGTATCCCGTGTCGACGAGTGTCGCGGCGTCGCCGTCCGTGAGGATCACCCAGTTGGTGTTGGAGCCGTGCACCAGGTAGGTGCCGTCGGCGACTTGGCGTACGTCCGCTCGCATGTGTCGTCCCCCGTCCGGGTCGCTGGCCGTCGGCGCACAGCAAAGCAGATCATGGGGGCGGCGGGGAGACCGGCCCGCCTCAGCGCACTCCCTGCGGCCGGAACTGGATGCTGATACGCGGTCCCGTGGCCCGGGTGGACTTCGGGATGCAGTGCTCCCAGGTCCGCTGGCAGGAGCCGCCCATCACGATCAGATCGCCGTGGCCCAGGGGCCGGCGGACCGCGGCGCCGCCGCCGTGCACCGGGCGCAGCAGCAGGTCGCGGGGGGCGCCCACGGACAGGATCGCGACCATGGTGTCCTCCCGTGAGCCCCGGCCGATCCGGTCCCCGTGCCAGGCGACGCTGTCGCGGCCGTCGCGGTAGAAGCACAGCCCGGCGGTCGTGAACGGCTCGCCCAGCTCCTCGGCGTAGTGCGCGGACAGCAGGTCGCGGGCCTCGGTGAGCACCGGGTGGGGCAGCGGGTCGTCCGCGCCGTAGAACGACAGCAGCCGGGGGACGTCGACGACGTGGTCGTACATCGTGCGGCGCTCCGCGCGCCAGGGCACCTCCGCGGCGAGCTGTTCGAACAGGGCGTCCGCGCCGGTCAGCCAGCCCGGCAGCACGTCGATCCATGCGCCGGCGCCCAGCTCGGTCCGGCGGATCCCGCCGAGGGAGCCGAGGCGCAGCTCGTCGGTCTGGTCGAACAGGGAGCCCTGGAGGTGCGTGGCCATGGCTCCAGCGTACCCCTGAATCGAAAATATGTTCCATGCGAGCGCCGCGCCCGCGCCAGTCCCTTTCGATACATCGATGTATCCGATACATTCGCGTATCGAACGGCGGGCGCGCAGCGAACGGAGGTGGCGATGGCGACGCACGACACGGCCCCGCGGGTCACGCGGCGGCGGGTGCGCACGCGGGCCAACCTGCTGGACGCGGCGTTCGCCGTGTTCGCCGGCAAGGGCTTCGGGCGGGTCTCCATCGAGGAGGTCTGCGAGGCCGCCGGCTACAGCCGCGGCGCCTTCTACTCCAACTTCTCCAGCCTGGACGAGCTGTTCTTCGCGCTGTACGAGCAGCGCGCCGAGCTGATCGCCGAACAGGTCGCGGACGCCCTCGCCCAGGACGGCACCGACCTCGACGTGCCCGCCTCCGTCGACCGGGTCACCGAGGTGCTCCTGCTCGACGTGGACTGGCTGCTGGTCAAGACCGACTTCCTGGTGCACGCCGCCCGCGATCCGCAGGTCGCCCGCACCCTGCTCGAACACCGCGCCCGGCTGCGCCGGGCCATCGCCGGCCGGCTCGCCCGCGCCACCGCGCACACCCCGCTGCCCGCCGTCCTCGGCGACGCCGACGGCGCCGCACACGCCGTGGTCGCCGCCTACGACGGTGTCACCACCCAACTGCTGCTGGACAAGGACGTCGAGCACGCCCGCGCCTGGCTCAAACAACTCCTCACCGCGCTGCTCACCCACGGCAGCGCGACCCCCCGACCCTGAAGGGAACGCGGATGGACGCGGACGTCATCGTCGTCGGAGCCGGACTCGCCGGCCTGGTCGCGGCGCGCGAACTGACCAGCAGGGGCAGGCGCGTCGCCCTCGTCGACCAGGAGAACGCGGCCAACCTCGGCGGACAGGCGTTCTGGTCCCTCGGCGGACTCTTCCTCGTCGACACCCCGCAGCAGCGGCGCCTCGGCGTCAAGGACTCCTTCGACCTCGCCTGGAACGACTGGCAGGGCAGCGCGGCCTTCGACCGGCTCGCCGACGAGGACTCCTGGGCGGTGCGCTGGGCCCGCGCCTACGTCGAGTGGGCGGCGGGGGAGAAGCGGTCCTGGCTCACCGGGCACGGCATCGACCTGCTGCCGACCGTCGGCTGGGCCGAGCGCGGCGACCTGCGCGCCGACGGCCACGGCAACTCCGTGCCCCGCTTCCACATCGCCTGGGGCACCGGCACCGGCGTCGTCGAGCCGTTCGCCGACCACGCGAAGCAGGCCGCGCGGGACGGGCTGCTCACCTTCCACCACCGCCACCGCGTCGACGAACTCGTCCTCCAGGGCGGCGCGGCCCGCGGCGTGCGCGGCAAGCTGCTCGCCGCCGACGACTCACCCCGCGGTGTCGCCTCCAACCGCGACGAGACGGGCGACTTCGAGCTCACCGCCCAGGCCGTGATCGTCACCACCGGCGGCATCGGCGCCAACCACGACATCGTCCGCCGCTACTGGCCCGAACGGCTCGGCACCCCGCCCGCCGAGATGGTCACCGGCGTGCCCGCCTACGTCGACGGCCGCATGCTCGACATCAGCGCCGAGGCCGGCGTGCGGCTGGTCAACCGCGACCGCATGTGGCACTACACCGAGGGCCTGCGGAACTGGAGCCCGATCTGGCCCGGCCACGGCATCCGCATCCTGCCCGGCCCGTCCTCGCTGTGGTTCGACGCCCTCGGCCGCCGTCTGCCCGACCCCTGCCTGCCCGGCTACGACACCCTCGGCACCCTCAGGCACCTGCGCACCACCGAGGACATCGCCGGATACGACCATTCCTGGTTCATCCTCACCCGGAAGATCGTCGAGAAGGAGTTCGCGCTGTCGGGCTCCGAGCAGAACCCCGACATCACCGCCAAGGACAAGGGGGCCGTGCTGCGCGACCGCCTGCTCGGCAAGGGCGCGCCCGGCCCGGTCGCCGACTTCCTGCGGCACGGCGCGGACTTCGTCGTCGCCGACACGCTGGAGGCGCTGGTGGAGAAGATGAACGCCTCCACCGACAAGCCGCTGCTCGACGCCGCCGCGATCCGCCGCCAGATCGAGGCCCGCGACCTGCAGATCGCCAACCCCTACAGCAAGGACGCCCAGGTGCAGGGCATCCGCAACGCCCGCCGCTACATCGGCGACCGCCTCGGCCGTGTCGCCACCCCGCACCGTCTGCTGGACCCGGCGGCCGGCCCGCTCATCGGCGTCAAGCTGCACATCCTGACCCGCAAGACCCTCGGCGGCATTCAGACCGACCTCGACTCGCGCGCCCTCGGCCTGGACGGCACGCCGATCGACGGACTGTACGCGGCCGGTGAGGTGGCCGGCTTCGGCGGCGGAGGCGTGCACGGCTACAACGCGCTGGAGGGCACGTTCCTCGGCGGCTGCCTGTTCTCGGGGCGCGCGGCGGGGCGGGCGGCGGCCGCGCAGACCGCGTGACGGCACGCGGATGACGGGGCCGGGCCCTACCGCTTTCCCTTCAGCAGGCCGAGCAACACCGCCGCGTGGGACTCGCCGGGCGCCTTCGAGGCGGTCAGCAGCGTGACCCGGCCCCGGCGGGCCGACGCCCGGAGGTGGCCGAGGAGTTCGGCCGCCTCCGGCTCCGCGAGCTCCGCCTCGTAACGCTGCCGGAACTCCTCGTAGGAGCCCTCGCCGGCGTGGTACCAGCGGCGCAGTTCCGTCGACGGGGTCAGCCCCTTGGGCCACTCGTCGATGCGCGCGGCGTCCTTGGCCAGGCCACGCGGCCACAGCCGGTCGACCAGGACACGGACGCCGTCGTCCGGCTCCGGGGGGTCGTACAC
This sequence comes from Streptomyces sp. NPDC104814, assembly GCF_055583185.1. Taxonomy (NCBI): domain Bacteria; kingdom Bacillati; phylum Actinomycetota; class Actinomycetes; order Kitasatosporales; family Streptomycetaceae; genus Streptomyces; species Streptomyces sp. NPDC104814. The sequence goes on from NZ_JBVJOL010000013.1 coordinate 105,770, forward strand.
GCGACGCACGCGGACGCTCATCGGCGGGCCTTTCTGCGGGGGGCGGTCGCTGCGAGCGTATGCGGGCCGCCCGGACGACGCCGTACGACGTGGCCTGAACGAGGGGCGACCGGGCGGCCCGCGGCTCCTACGCTGAGGGCCGGTTGATCACCCGGCACCCCACAAGGAGCGCATGTGAGCCGATCCCGGCAGCCCGCCAGACGCCCCGCCTTCCTCGGCCGATCCCGGCAGCAGCGCGCCGGACGCGCCGCATCCGCGCGCCGCACCGCCTTCCTCGCCACCGTCCCCGTCGCCCTCGCCGCCCTGCTGGCCACCGCCACGCCCGCGGCGGCCGGCACGACGGGAAGCGCGGGCGTCGGCGACCCCTACTTCCCGCTCGCCGGAAACGGTGGCTACCACGTGAGCCACTACGACCTGACGCTGCGTTACGACATCCGCAGCCGCCACCTCGACGGCCGCGCGGTCCTCAGCGCACGCGCCGGTCAGCCCCTCACGCGCTTCGATCTCGACCTGAGCGGCCTGAAGGTCACCGGCGTCACCGTGGACCACACCCGGGCCGCCTACCGGCGCGACGGCCAGGAACTCGTCGTCACACCACGCCACGCCCTGCGCGCCGGGCAGCGGTTCCGCGTCACCGTCACCTACAACGGCGTACCGAAGCCGGTCACCGACCCCGACGGGTCCCCCGACGGCTGGATCCCCACGGACGACGGGGCGTTCGTCGCCGGGGAACCGCAGGGCGCCATGACGTGGTTCCCGGCGAACAACCACCCTCTGGACAAGGCGTCGTACGACTTCACCCTCACCGTCCCTGAGGGGCGCACCGCCGTCGCCAACGGTGTTCTGCTCGGCACCCGCACCGCCCGCGGCACCACCACCTTCCGCTGGCACCAGGCCGAGCCCATGGCCGCCTACCTGGCCACCGCGACCGTCGGCGCGTTCAAGGTCCGGCAGTACACCACCCGCGACGGCATCCGCGTCTACGACGCCGTCGACCCGCGGGAGGCCGGCGCCGCCGGGCCCGTGCTCGCGCAGCTGCCCGCGGTCCTCGCCTGGGAGCGCGGCGTCTTCGGGCCGTACCCCTTCCGGGCGGCGGGCTCGATCGTCGATCACGCGCCGGACGTCGGCTACGCGCTGGAGACACAGACCCGGCCCGTGTACGACTCCGCGCCCGACGTCGACACCCTCGTGCACGAGACGGCCCACCAGTGGTTCGGCGACTCCGTCTCGCTCACCGGCTGGAAGGACATCTGGCTCAACGAGGGCTTCGCGACCTACGCGTCCTGGCTCTACGACGAGCAGCACGGCGGCCCGAGCGCCCAGCGGGCGTTCGAGGAGCTCTACGCCCGCCCGGCGAGCGACGCGCTGTGGGCGTACCCGCCCGCCGACCCCGGCAGCGGCGCCCGGATCTTCGGCACCCCCGTCTACGCCCGCGGCGCCATGGCCCTGCAGGTTCTGCGCCGGGCCGTCGGCGACCGTGCCTTCCTGCGCATCCTGCGCACCTGGGCGGACGAGCACCGGTACGGCCACGGCACCACCGCCGGCTTCCTCGCCCTCACCCAGCGTCTGACCGGCACAAACGCGGACGCCCTGCTCCGCACCTGGCTGTACGCCCCCGGCAAGCCGGCCCGGTTCTAGGGGGTGTCTCGTCGATCAGGCCGGATCAGGGAGCGGCGTCTGGTGCCGTGCATCGCAAGGCGGAGGAGGGAGTCGATGCGGAGCATTGGGGGTCCCCCCTGCTCGTAGAGCTTGGGGGAGAGTGACGACAACGCGGCGAGGTGCGGTGCCAGACGCCGCGAGCCCGGCGTGATCGGCGAGACACCCCCTAGCGGCGCGGGGCCTCCCTGATTTCCGGTCCGTCCCACGGGTACTCCGTCGGCCTGAACGAGACACAGGGAGGTCCTGCCATGCACGAAGGGGACGACCTGCCGGTCGTGCGCTCGCTCGCCGAACTCACCGACCTGGTGGACGGCAGCCGGCAGCTGTACGTGCGCTGGTCCAAGGGGCCGGAGACCGACCTCGGCAAGGCCTCCAGCACCGACGAGCTCACAGGCGTCCCCATGCCGGGCCTGTCCGCCAACCCGCTCGACGTCGAGGCGTGGTGGGAGGGCCGCCCGCTCAGGCTCTGGGTGGCGCGCCGGCTGTACGACTACGCGCACCTGCCGCACGAGAAGGGGCCCGGCATCCGGCCCTGGGTGCTGCAGGGGCGGGAGACGGGACGGGGCCCGGACAACGAGCCGCTGGTCGTCGAGGTCCACCCGAGGTGCTGGATCGACCCCGCCGTGATCGACGAGGCCCGCGGCGAGGTCGACAGGCAACGCCACGACTGGGGCCCGATGGACCGCACCGGCCGCGGCCGGGGCCCCCGCTGAGGTGCCCGCGGCCGCGGCCGGAGAACCTGATCGTCGTCGGACGGCCGCCGCTCGTTGCGGGCCCTATCCGGACCTGCGGCTGCCCGCCCGGCGCCGCAGCCGGCGGCGTTCCGTCTCGCTGGTGCCGCCCCACACCCCGGTCATCTGGTCGCTGTCCAGCGCGAACCGCAGGCACGGCTCCTGGACCGGGCAGCCCCGGCACACCGCCTTCGCCTGCTCGGTCTGGACCAGCGAGGGCCCGGTCGTGCCGATCGGGAAGAAGAGGTCGGGGTCCTCGTGGCGGCATGCGGCGTGCTCTCGCCAGTTGTGCATCAGAAGTCACCTTCGGTTGCATCGATGGGTCGCGTGGGCTTGCGGTTGATTCACTCGCCTTCGGGTCACCTGTCGATGCTCGGGTGAAACACCCCATTGTTCCTTGCCCGTTGGGACGGCTACCCGGGCGGGGTACCGCCGGTCAGCCGCGGAGCGCGTCGGCGGCGGCCTCCGCCACCGCGTCCGCGACCGCGGCCAGGGCGGGGGAGTCCAGCCGCCACTGCTGCCAGTACAGCGGGACGTCCACCGCCCGCCGCGGCGCCAGCTCCACCAGACGACCGGCGCGCAGCAGCGGCTCGGCCTGCGCCTCGGGCACCATGCCCCAGCCGAGCCCGGCGGCGACCGACTCGGCGAACCCCTCCGACGTGGGCACGTGGTGCCGCAGCGCGCTCGCAGCGCCACGCCCGCCGCGCAACTGCCGTACGAATCCGTCCTGGAAGTCGTCGCGCCGGTCGAAGACGATCACCGGCGCCTCTCCGAGGACGTCGGGCAGGGGACCGTGCGACAGATGGCGTGCGGCGAACTCGGGGGCCGCCACCGGGAGATAGCGCATCCGGCCGAGGAAGAGCACCGAGCAGCCGGGCACGGCGTCGGGGGAGGACGTCACCGCCGCCATCACCAGGCCCTCGCGCAGCAGGGCCGCCGTGTGGTCCTCGTCCTCGCGGCGCAGCTCGAAGCAGAGCCGCAGTTCTCCGGGCACCCGGGTGAGCGCCCCCAGGAACCAGGTGGCGAGCGAGTCCGCGTTCACCGCCACCGGTACCCGCACCGGCTCCCCGGCGTCGCTGAGTCCCAGCTCGGCGTGGGCGTCCCGCTCCAGCCGGGCCACCTGCCGGGCGAGCCGCACGAGCACCGCTCCGGACTCGGTGGGTCGCACCGGCTTGGTGCGCAGCAGCAGGACACGCCCGGTGCGCTGTTCGAGCGCTTTGACCCGCTGGCTGACCGCCGAGGGCGTCACGTGCAGGGCGGCCGCCGCCGCGTCGAACGTGCCCTCGTCGACCACGGCGAGCAGTGTGCGCACCTGGTCGAGAGGAAGCTCCGCGGTCATCGCACCATCACAGGAGCTAATGATACGTAAGAATCCTTAGCTGTACGCGGAGTGATCGCTTCCGTAGCGTCGAGGACATGCCCAGCTCGCTCACCGCCGCTGCCGCCGGTTTCGGCACCGGCCTGTCGCTCATCGTCGCCATCGGCGCCCAGAACGCCTTCGTCCTGCGCCAGGGGATCCGCCGGGACGCGGTCCTCGCCGTCGTCGGCATCTGCGCCCTGTCGGACGCCCTGCTCATCGCCCTCGGGGTGGGCGGTGTGGGCGCAGTGGTGGTGGCCTGGCCGGGTGCGGTGAAGGCGGTCGGCTGGATCGGCGGCGCCTTCCTGCTGTGCTACGGCGTCCTCGCCGCCCGGCGCGTGCTGAAGCCGGGGGCGCTGCGGGCGGAGGGGGAGGCGGCGGGCTCACGCCGGCGCGCGGTGCTCACCTGTCTGGCGATGACCTGGCTCAACCCGCACGTCTACCTCGACACCGTCTTCCTGCTCGGTTCCATCGCCGCCGACCGTGGCCCGCTGCGCTGGACGTTCGGCCTCGGCGCCGCGCTCGCCAGCCTGTGCTGGTTCACCGCCCTCGGCTTCGGCGCCCGCCTCCTCAGCCGGTACCTCGCCCGCCCCGCGGCCTGGCGCGTCCTGGACGCCCTGGTCGCCGCGACGATGCTGACGCTGGGAGTGTCCCTGATCGCCGGCAGCTGAGCAGGCCTGCGGACGCCCGGCGCCGCCGCCGGTGGGTGCTGCGATAGTGAACCCTGGCAACACAAGATGTAGCGACCATCCAGGGAACCCGTGGACACCAGCGACAGCACCACCGAAGAGAAGGAAGAGCCGCGCGCGTCGGCCCTCGAGCCGGGGGTGCGCACGGGCTGGCGCCGATGGGCCATGGACACCCGCCCGCTGCGCCGCCCGGCCTACCGTCGGCTGTGGTCCTCGACCATCGTCACCGCCGTCGGCAGCCAGCTCACCGCCGTCGCCGTGCCCAAGCAGATCTACGACATCACCGGCTCCTCGGCGTGGGTCGGCTACGCGAGCCTCGCGGGTCTGGTGCCGATGGTGGTGTTCGCGCTGTGGGGCGGGGCGGTCGCCGACACCATGGACCGGCGACGGCTGCTGCTGATCACCAACACCGGCATCGCCGTCACCTCGGTGCTGTTCTGGCTGCAGGCCGCCGCCGGACTGGACTCCGTGGGCCTGCTCATGGTGCTGCTCGCGGCCCAGCAGGCGTTCTTCGGCCTCAACTCGCCCGCCCGCAACGCCTCCATCGCCCGGCTGGTCCCGGCCGAGGAACTGCCCGCCGCCAACGCGCTCGGCTCCACCGTCATGCAGACCGGCCTGGTCGCAGGGCCGCTGCTCGCGGGCGCGCTGATCCCCGTCATCGGCCTGCCCGAGCTGTACCTGCTCGACGCCCTCGCGCTGTGCGTCACGCTGTGGGCGGTGTTCCGGCTGCCGGCGCTGCCGCCCCTCGGCCCGGCCGCGGCCCGCCGCGCGGGCGTGCGGCAGATAGCGGAGGGCTTCCGCTACATCTCCGGCCACAAGGTGCTGCTGCTGTCCTTCCTCGCCGACATCGTCGCGATGGTCCTCGGCATGCCCCGCGCCCTGTTCCCGCAGCTCGCCGCCCAGACCTACGCCTCCTACGGCGAGGGGCTCGCCCTCGGCCTGCTGTTCGCCGCGATCCCGGTGGGCGCGGTGCTCGGCGGGCTGTTCTCCGGCACGTTCTCCCGCGCACGCCGGCACGGCTGGATGGTGATCGGCGCGGTGATCGCCTGGGGTGCGGCCATCACCGGGTTCGGGCTGAGCGGCAACCTGTGGCTCGCGGTGCTGTTCCTGGCGGTGGCGGGGCTCGCCGACATGATCTCCATGGTCTTCCGCGGGGCGATCCTGCTCTCCGCGGCCACGGACGAGATGCGCGGCCGGATGCAGGGCGTCTTCACGGTCGTGGTCGCGGGCGGGCCCCGCCTGGCCGACGTCCTGCACGGCACCGCGGGCTCGGCCTTCGGCCCCCGCACGGCGGTGGCGGGCGGCGGCCTGCTCGTCGTCACGACCATGCTCCTGCTGGCCACGGCGATGCCGGCCCTGCGGCGTTACCGCATCTGACCCCGGGCCGTGCCGACACGACACGGCCCCGGCTGCGGCGGAACGGCGGACGGTGTCGCTCACGTTGCGGGACGCGGCGCAGCACGGGCACGTGGCCGGCCCGGCGCACGGCACATCCTGCGCCCCGCCGAAAGCCGGCCACCGTCCGGCTCCTAGCGTGAGCGTCGCATCGCGTACTGCTCCATCAGTTTGTTGCGGGTCGTCTCCAGCCGGTTGGCCAGGATCTCGGCGACGATGCGCATGAGCGACAGCCCGAGGGCGGGTTCCTCCTCGCACAGCCGCAGCACCGGCTGCGCGTGGAACTCGTAGGCGCGCACCTGGCTGAAGGCCTCCGCGCCGAAGTCCCACTGGTACGGCGGGAACAGCCAGGACCAGCCGAGCAGGTCGCCCGCGCCCAGGGAGGCGACGGTGACCCGCTGGATCGACGTCACCTGCTGGGTCAGCGAGACCGAGCCGGAGCGGATGACCCAGAAGCGGTCGGCGCGCCCGCCCGCCTCGAAGATGTGGGTGTCTTCGGGGAAGGACACCTCATGGGCGAGTTCCATGAGGTGCCGACGCTGGGGCGGGGGCAGAGCGGTCAGCAGTTTCGTCGCTTTGGTCATGAGGCGGGGCTCCTCGCCGGCGATGGTTCCGGTGCTTTCCCTACGCCCATTTCAGCCGCTGCCGGGCCGTCAGGCACCTCGGCGGACGGCGTAATTCCACAGCACGATCGACGCAGGCGGGGGCGGAGGCCCGGTGCGCGGGCATGAAGAAGCCCTGGCTGGACGGGGGAAACCAGCCAGGGCCGTAAAGGGTGGCGTACGGAGGACTGCGAAGGTCGACCCCGTCACCACGTATGGATGAACCGTAAACCATCTCGAGCGCGGTTGCCCAACCAGAACCCGGTCACGTGACCCGTTTCACTTCACCACCCGGACGGTCTCCAGCTGCGGGTCACCGGGATCGGGCAGATACATCCCCGCCGCCAGGCCCGAGCACAGATAGCGCAGCACCGGCTCGGTCAGCCGCTCACCGGGCAGCACCGCCGGGATGCCGGGCGGATACGGCGTGATCATCTCGGCCGCGACGCGCCCCGCCGCCTCGACCACCGGCACGTCCTCGGCGGGCCCGAAGAACGCGTCCCGCGGCAGCGCCACCTGCTCGAGACGCAGCTCGCCCGGCGACGGCACGTCCACCCCGGGCGCGCCGCGCAGCTCCGGCGCCACCCGTGCCAGTTCCTTGAGCGCGGACAGCAGCTCCCCGGTCGTGTGCCGGTCGTCCCCGTGGGTGATCTGCGCGCCGATCCGCCGGTGATCGACCAGATGCATCTCCACCTCACGGTGCTCGCGCAGCCAGTCCGCCGCCCGGTACCCGGTGACACCGAGCCCCGCGGTGTCGATGATCGTCGGCAGCGGGTCGAAGTCCACGGCCAGACCGGCGCCGCAGAAGTCGTCCCGGTCGTTGACGTGCAGCCCGTCGATCTCCTCGATGGCCGCGCGCACCTCGGCGGCCAGCTCCAGCGCACCGCCCATGAGCTCCCGGCCGCGCAGCGCCATCTGCCGCCGCCAGCCGTCCAGACCCGCGTAGATCAGCACCGACGGACTCGTGGTGCCCAGCAGGTCCGAGCGGTTCTTCAGCAGCTGCGGCGGCACACGATCGCCCTGCACATGGAAGACCGACCCCTGCTCAAGACCGCTGCCCATCTTGTGGATGCTCGTCACGCAGATGTCGGCGCCCGCGTCCATCGCCCAGGACGGCAGATCCGGATGGAAGGGCAGATGCGCGCCCCAGGCCTCGTCCACGATCAGCGGCACGCCCCGGTCGTGGCACACCTGCGCGATCCCGCGCAGGTCCGCGCACGCGCCGTACGGAGTCGGCGAGGTCACCAGCGCGCCCTCGGCGTCCGGATGCGCCGCGAAGGCCCGGGCGAAGTCCTCGGGCGCCGGCGGGTGCGCCAGATGCCGCTCGGCGTCCCAGCACGGCTCCACCCACACCGGCTCGACCCCGGACAGGACCAGGCCCGACACCACCGACTTGTGCGCGTCCCGCCCGATGAGCAGCTTCTCGTGCGGCCCCGCCACCGACAGCATGGCGGCCTTCACGGACAGGGAGCTGCCGCAGGTGGTGAAGAACGTGTGCTCGGCGTGCACGGCGTCGGCCATCAGCTTCTCGGCCCGTTCCAGCACCTGCCCCCGGGTCAGCCGGTCGTCGAGCCCGCCGGCCGCCAGGACGTCACCGAGGAACACCGCGTCCCCCAGCACCTCCCGTACGGCCGGGTCCGCGCCGCGGGCCTGCTTGTGGCCGGGCGGGGTGAACGACAGACGGCCCCGGCGACGGTAGTCGACCAGGGCGTCCAGGACCGGCGCTCTGGTGTGATCAACTTTCATGGGCACCGGGTTCCCGCGTCACCCGCGGGCAACCCGGCCCCCGCGGGTGATCAGCCCGGTTCCGTGTGCGCACCGGGGCTGACAATCTCGTCCAGCACCCGGAGCACCACCTCGTACGCCACGGCGCGGACGGCGGCCTCCGAGGCCCCGCTCCCGCCGTCCCCGCGCCCTTCCGTATCCTCGCCGCGGGCCCGCCAGCCGCGCGCCTCCTCGGCGGCGCAGGCCCGGGCACGCTGGATCCGTCGCAACAGCTCGTCTGAGTCCACGACATCGGTCATGCCGTCCGACTACCCCGGCCGCACCCGTCAATGACCGGAGCATGCCCGAAACGCCAGGTTTGCCGCGGCCCGAAGAGGTCAGCCGGAATACAAGGGTCCACGCACCCCGCGGACACCGGGGATCCCCGGGCGGTGCCAGGACCCCCGCCGGACCGATCGGCCGAACCCGGCCGGCGCGACGCGGCGCCGAACCGGCCGGCCGCCCGGCCGCACGCGGCGCCGAGGCACCGGGCCCCTGACCCGCCCGATGCGGCGAACGCGCCGATCACTTCCCCGTACGCACCAGGGACCACTGTGAGGGAGCGAGAGAATGACCGCGGAGTACGCCATCGACCGCGCGGAGACGGAAGGCTGCGAGCAGTGCGGCCCCTGCTGCCCGGCCGACGTCCGCGCGGCCGTGCGCCGCGCCGTCGACCGGCGCTGCCGGGACACCGGAGCGCCCTGCGACGAGGAGTCGCTCTCGGACGCACTGCTCGTCGCCTCGGAGCTGACCTCCAACGCCATACTGCACGGGGGCGGGATCACCGACTACGCCGTGGACCTCGTGTCCACGGGAGTGCGGGTGTCGGTGTGCGACCGCAGCCGGCGGCTGCCGGTGACGACGGGACCGCTCGACAGCGAGGGGCGGCGCAGGGTCGGCGGCCGCGGCTGGCCGATCGTGTGCCGGCTGTCCCGCGACGTGCACGTCACCGACCTGCCCGCGGGCGGGAAGCGGATCACCGCCGAGGTGCCCGTCTTCCGGTGAGGTTCCACCGATGACTTCCCGCTGCTCACCTCGCCGGCCGTGTTTGCCGCCGAAGAGGAGGGGCACACGCCATTTCGTGCTTCGGACCGGAGGCGCGTCAGCGGGAGCGGTATGGCTGCCCAGGAGCCTGACGGCGAACCGGACGGCACCACCACCCCTCCCGCGGTAAGTCCCTGAGATCACCTGTCAGGAGCGAATCCGCATCATGCTGAGCGACATGTCGACAAGCCGACCCGGCACGGACGTCCGACCCACCACGTCCTCGGGGCGGTCCCACGACGACGCCCCCGACACCGTGGAGGCGTTCGCCCGTCTCGCCGCGCTGGAGGACGGCCCCGAGCGCGAGGCCCTGCGCGACGAGCTCGTCACGGCCTGGCTGCCCATGGCCCACCGCATCGCCGGCCGCTTCCGCGACCGCGGCGAGTCGCTGGAGGACCTGCGCCAGGTGGCCGCGCTGGGCCTGGTGAAGGCCATCGACCGCTACGACCCGAGCCGCGGCGCCTTCGAGAGCTACGCCGTGCCGACCATCACCGGCGAGGTCAAGCGCCACTTCCGCGACCGGATGTGGGCGCTGCGCGTGCCCCGCCGGGTGCAGGAACTGCGCAACAAGGTGCGGATCGCCCGCCGCGACCTCACCCAGAGCCCGGGATCCCCCGAGCCCTCCGTCGCCGACATCGCCGCACACACCGGACTGACCGAGGACGAGGTCAACGCCGGACTAGAGGCCCTGGACAGCTTCAGCACGCTGTCCCTGGACGCCGAGGTGTCGGCCGACGACGACGGCTACAGCCTCGCGGACACCCTCGGCGCACCGGACGGCTCCTACGACATCGTCATCGACCGCGAGTCCGCCAAGGAGGGCCTGCGCCATCTGCCGGAACGCGAACGCGCCATCCTCTACATGCGCTTCTTCGAGGACATGACCCAGAGTCGTATCGCCGACTGCCTCGGCATCTCCCAGATGCACGTCTCCCGGCTGATCAGCCGCAGCTGCGCCCGGGTCCGCGAGGAGGCCATGGGCCGCCGCCCCGGCCGCCCGGGCCCCGCCCCCCGCTGAGACCGCCGGGACACCACCCCACCCCCGACACGCCGTACGCCTTCCGGGCCCCGCGACACGACACGCGGGACCCGGGAGGCGTACGGCGTTGTGCGTGCCGCCCACCGGAAGCGGAGCGGGACGGCGCGGTGTGTTCGGCGCGGGCCGGGGCATCCGCAGTCGGGGAGGCGAGGATGAACACATATGCCATGGGGCGAGGCGCCCGTGCCGAGGCCGAGCGAATGGCCCGGGGGAGGCTCACCGAGGGTGCTGCCCGCGCCGGACTGGCCGCGCGCGGCGTCATCTACCTGCTGGTCGGCGCACTGGCGCTGCAGATCTCCTCCGGCGACGGCAGCCACCAGGCCGACCGCGGGGGCGCCCTCGCCGAACTGTCGCAGCAGCCGCTCGGCGCGGTGCTGCTGTGGGCGCTCGGCGTCGGCGTGGCCGGGATGGCGCTGTGGCGGCTGTCCGAGGCCGTCTTCGGCTCGGCCGGCAAGGACGGCCGCACCGCGAAGAAGCGGCTGCTGGCGGTGGCGCGCTGCGTGTTCTACTGCTGCGCCGCCTTCTCCGTGCTGTCCTTCGCCGCCGGATCGGGCGGCGGCGGCTCCAGCGACCGGCAGTCCCGTGACGTCACCGCCCGGGTGCTGGCTCTGCCCGCCGGGCAGTGGCTCGTCGGAGTCGTCGGAGCCGGGATCGTCGTGACCGGCGTCTGGATCGCCGTCGCGGCCGCCCGGCGCAAGTACCGCGAGGAGCTGCGGCTGGCGCGGATGTCGCGCTGGGCCGTGCGGCTCACCGACATCACCGGCGTCGCGGGCGGGATCGCGCGCGGCCTCGTCTTCACCGCCGCCGGCGCGTTCGCCGTCCGCGCGGCCGTCGCCTACGAGCCCTCACGCGCCAAGGGACTCGACGACACGCTGCGCTCGTTCGCCGGCACCCCGCTCGGGCCCTGGCTGCTGGCACTCGTCGCGGCCGGACTCGTCCTGTTCGGCGTGTTCTCCTTCGCTCTGGCACGCTGGCGGCGCGTCTGAGCGGCGCGGCCCGGGGAACACGGGGGACATGGACGACTCAGACCTCCCGCCGGACGAACGCCCCGTGGACGTCTACCTCGACCTGCTGCGGTTCCGCATGGACAGCGACGACTTCCAGCTGCTGCTCAGCGTCGTGGAACCGGTGCTGCGGGCCATCGACGAGCAGCGCTTCGGAGGTATGGAGCTGGTGGTCGACTGCGACCGCGCGGAGGGCCTGCCGCAGGTGATCCGCGACGAGGCGGCCCTCGTCATCGCCACCGCCGTGACCGGCCGCCTGGACAACCAGGTCGTCGAGATCGACGTGGAGGGCTCCGGGCCGGTCCGTGTGGTCACCGACGCGGCCACCGCCGCCGACCCCGAGAGCCTCGGCCGCATCGCCGGCTACCTCCACGACCGCCGCCGCACCGACGAGGAGCTGCGCGGTATCGCCGAGGCCAGCGGCCTCCCGAGCGACTTCTGACCACCGGGCCGACCGGGCCGGCCGGACGCACTGGGCCCCCCGGACGCACCCGGCCCCCCGGACGCACCGGGCCCCAGCGGGGTCACGGCGCGCCGCACGGCCGTGCCGCCGCGCCGCCTCCTGCCTACTTCGCCGGCTCCGGCTCGGCCCGGGGTGCCCCGAGCGGGCGGGCCAGACCCACCACGGCCTCGTCCAGCCGCTGCAGATGCCGTAGCACGCGGTCGGTGATGCGGCCGTAGCGGGGCGTCCCGGGGTCGCCGGGCTGGAGCAGCGCGGCGAGGCTCGGTCCCGTCGCCACCCGTCCGGCCGCCGCATCGCCGGAGACATGCGCGGCGATCGTGCGGATGTTGTCCAGGATGCGCTGCCCGGCCCCGCGCAGCCGCGGATCGGCCGCGATCGCGGGATGCGTCGGCAGCAGCTCCGCCATCGCCGCGAGCGAGCGCGCGTGATACGCACAGGTCTCCAGCAGCGCCACCACATAGCGCGCGGTGTCGCGCCGCGAGCGCAGCGGGGTCACCGGATGCGTCAGCGGCTGCGTCGCCGCGCTCAGGTCCGCCAGCGCCTGGTCCAGGTCGCGCGCCAGGTCGAGCAGCTCCACCTGGGGCCCACCGCTGAGCTGGTCCACGGCCCGCTCGGTGACATCGGCCAGCCGCTCCAGGACCGTCCCGAGCAGGTCGTCCGTGCGCCGCCCGGTGTGCACCGGGAGCACCACCGCCGCCGCGATCACCCCGCAGGCCGCGCCCAGCGCCGTCTCCTCCACCCGCAGCACCAGCACCGAGGCGCTGTAGGTGTGCAGCAGCGTGTACAGCAGCCCCAGCGCCGCCGTCACGAAGAACGACATCAGCGTGTACGACAGCGGCGCGGTGTAGAACATCGCGAACACGAACAGCAGCACCAGCGCGAACGCCGTCCAGGTGTGGTGCCCGACCAGCCCCGCCAGCGCGATGCCGGCCACCACGCCGAGCACGGTGCCCAGCAGCCGGCGGTAGCCCTTCACCAGGATCTCCCCGGTGGAGGAGGTGTTGATGAAGACGATCCAGCAGGTGAGCACCGCCCAGTACCAGCGCTGGGCCGACAGGAACTCCCCGCCCACGATGGCCAGCAACGAGCCGACCGCCACCTGCACCGCCGCCCGCGTGGTGGGCCGCTGCAGCCCGGCGAGCTGCTCCTCCTCGTCGCGTTCGCTCTCCTCCGCACCGCCGATCGCGGCGTCCTCGGCGTCCAGCTCCTCACGGGAACGCGTCGTCGCGGGGGAGTCGTCGGACTCGTCCTGCGGCCCGTCCAGCGCGACCCGCAAACCCATCACGGCGCGCGCCGTCTCACCGATGCCGCGGAAGACGTCCTGGACGCCGCTCGCGGCGGGCGGCAGGTTCTCCTCGTCGCGGTAGCCGAGCAGCCGGTTGCGCACCTGCGCGAGCCCGGTGCCGCGAGCCGCCGCGGCGGGCTGGAGCACCAGCATCCGCAGCGCCTGCAGATCACGGCGCAGCGCGCCGGTCGCCTCGTCACGCACCGGCAGATGACCGCCGGTCGGCAGCGTCGCGCCCGGAAGGTGCAGGGTCAGGGTGTCGGCGCGTTCGGCGCTGCGCGCGGTGAGCAGCAGCAGCCCGAGCCGCTCGGCGGCGATCTCGGCGTCCGCGATGCGCCGCTGCACCAGCCGGGCCACCGCCTCGTCGGAGGTGCCCTCCTCCAGGCGCCCCTGGATCATCAGCGCCGTCTCGTGCAGCCGCGCGGTGCCCTCGCGTACCTCCTGCAGCGCCTTGTCGATGTCGTCGGGCCCGGCGTCCAGCAACTCCACCTGCGCGGCGAGCAGCTGCGCCAAGCGGGCCCGGAACGCCTGCCGGAGCCGTTCCAGGATCCAGGTGGGACCGGTCGGCACCACCGCGAACCGTAGCACCGCGCTCGCCGCGAACGCGACGGTGACGACCCCGCACAGTTCCGGCAGGGTCTCGGAGGTGGCGCCCACGAACAGCGACAGGAAGTACACCTGGAAGGCGATCAGACCGAGCGCGGTGCCCCGGTCACCGAACCGCCGGGCGTAGACGGCGCAGAAGATGAGGACGACGAAGAAGACGTCACCGGCGACTCTGAGCGTGGTGAGCCACGAACCCAGCGACAGCGACACCAGCGCCATGGGCAGCCCCAGCGCCAGCGTCACCGCCTGCTGCGTGCGCTGCTTCTCCCGGATGGCGAACGTCGCCACCATCGCGGCGATCGCCCCGGCGACCAGATGCTTCACCGGGGCGCCCAGCACCCCGAGCACGGCGAGCGTCAGGGCGATCGCACCCGCCGTCCTCAGGCCGGCGACCAGCCGCAGCAGCCCCGGGTCGGACGCCGCCACAGCGTCCCTCAGTCGTGTCCGGCCCGATTGCCCAGCTGCCCTCACGCCGCCGTGTCACTCCGCTCAAAGGTCGTGGCTTACGGCCTTCAGCATGCCATGACGTGCGCGAACACCGGGCACCGCCTCACTGCCCGGGCGTCTTCGCCTCCTCCACCCGCTTGCGCACCTGCTCCGCCGTCAGATACGTGTCGGTGTACTCGAAGTCCTTCAGCTTGGCCGGGCGGCGCGCCTGGAAGCCGGTGCGGACGAAGTCGTCGCCGGCGAGCGCGTTCAGCGTCCAGTTGGTCAGCACCCGCGTCTTGGCGACTCCGGTGCGCAGCGCCGACCAGTGGTAGCCGCGGGCCACGGCCTGCGCGGGCAGGCCCCGCAGCTCGATGCCGAGGGGCTTGGACACCGCGTCCTTGCCGCCGAGGTCGACGACCAGCCCGAGGTCCTTGTGCTCGTACGGCCGCATCGCCTGCCCGCGCAGCGTGGCGATGACGTTGTCGGCGACCACCTTGCCCTGCCGCATCGCGTGCTGAGCGGTCGGCGGGCAGACCGCGTCGGCGCCCTTGGCCAGGTCGGGCACGGCCGCGGAGTCGCCGAGCGCGAACACCCCGTCGTGACCGGGGAGGTTCATCTCCGTGTTCACCGCCAGGCGCCCGCGCACGGTCTCCGCGCCGAGCGTGGCGATGAGCGGGCTCGCTACCACACCGGCCGTCCAGATCAGGGTGTGCGTGGGCACCACCCGGCCGTCGGTGAACGTGACCTCCGTCGGGCCGGCCTTCTCGATGGAGACGCCGAGGGAGATCTCGATGCCCCGCTTGCGCAGCACCTCCTGCGCGCTGCGGCCGAGCTTGTCGCCGAGCTCGGGCATCAGCTTCGGAGCGATGTCGATGAGGTGCCAGCGGATCAGTTTCGGGTCCAGGCGCGGATAGCGCTTGACCGCGTTGCAGGTCAGCAGTTGCAGGCAGGCCGCGGTCTCGGTACCGGCGTAGCCGCCGCCGACCACCACGAACTGCAGCCGCGCGGCCCGCTCGGCCGGGTCGGTGCTGGCGTCCGCGAGGTCGAGCTGGGAGATGACGTGGTCGCGGATGTACGCGGCCTCGGCGAGGGTCTTCATCCCGAACGCGTGCTCCGTCAGCCCCGGGATGTCGAACGTGCGCGTCACGCTGCCCGGGGCCAGCACGATGTAGTCGTAGCGCTCGTTGACGATCTCGTCGGTGATCGTGCGGATGACGCACACCTTGGACTGCAGGTCCACGCCGATCGCACCGCCCGGGATGATCCGGGTGCGGTACTTGCGGCTGCGGCGCAGCGACAGCGCGATCGACTGCGGCGTCAGCACACCGGAGGCGACCTGGGGAAGCAGCGGCAGATAGAGCTGGTAGGAGAACGGTGTCACCAGGGTGAGATCGGCCTCGCCGGGGGAGAGCATGCGCTCCAGGCGCCGTACGCACTCCACTCCCGCGAAGCCCGCGCCCACCACCAGGATCCTGGGTCGTGTCACGTTGGTCATCCCTTCTGCGGCTCCGGGCGGTTGGATCGACTCGTGTGCGTGTGCCCGCCGGAGCGCTGCTTCGCACCTGATCGATCCCACCGTGTTCGCGGCCACCGCGCCAGTCGGGTGCGGCAGGCAGACGAACGTACGCCAGTCAGTCTGCCCCTTCACGCCGGTGCGGGCGCCTGGTACGCGGGATTGACCGCAGGTCAGGACGGTGACCGATCAGCGGCGGGCGCGGGGGAGGGGGATCAGGACGACCCGGCGAGGTGGCACAGCAGCAGGCACACGTCGTCGTCGCGTTCGGAGTCGCTCAGCAGCGGCGGCAGGATGCGGTCCGCCGCGCTCTCCAGGTCCCGGGCCAGCTCGGCGCCCGGGAAGTCCCCGAGCGCGTCGGCCAGACGCCCGATGCCCGGGTCTATGCCGGCGGCGCGCCGCTCCACCAGGCCGTCGGTGTACAGAGCCAGCGTCGAGCCCGGCGTCACCGGCACGGTGTGGTCGGCGATCTCCTGCCGCAGCGGGATGCCCAGCATCGCACCGGGCTTGTCGTCCAGGATGCGCACCCGCCCGTCCGGGCCGCGCAGCACCGGCGGCGGATGGCCCGCGGCCGCCCAGGTCAGCGTCGCCTCGTCCGGGTGGAAGCGGGCGATGACGGCCGTCGCGTACAGGTCGGGCTGCAGATGGTGCAGGAACTCGTGCAGCCGGGTCAGCAGCCGGCCGGGGCTGCTGCCGTCCACGGCGTAGGCGCGCAGCGCGGTGCGCAGCTGGCTCATCATCACCGCCGCGTGCAGCCCGTGCCCGGTGACGTCCCCGACGACGGTGATCAGGCTGCCGTCGGGCTGCAGGAACGCGTCGTACCAGTCACCGCCGATGTTCAGCCCGTACGTCGCCGGCAGATAGCGCGCGGCCAGCCGCAGCCCCGGCGGGGTGGGCAGATCGGTGAGCAGGGCCCGCTGCAGGGTCTCGGCGATGTCCCGGTTGTGCTCGAAGCGGCGGGCGTTGTCGATCGCCGTGCTGGCCCGCCGGAACAGCTCGATGAGCATCACCGCGTCGTCGGGGTCCCAGCGCTCGCCGGGCGGCGACAGCGTCACCACGCCCAGCGGCGCCCGCCGCGCCGACAGCGGCACGCACAGCAGCGGCCGCAGCGGCTCCAGCGCCGAGGGCGGCTGGTCGTCGACCCCGGGCAGCGCTCCGGGGTGGTCGGCGGCGTACTGCGGCCGCCCGGTGCGGGCCGCGATCACCGCGGCGGCCGGATGCGGCACGGTGGGTGCCGCGTCGGGGCGCTCGGCCCGCTCCCCGTCACCGTCGAACAGCCATACGTCGACGCTGCGGGCGTACTCCGGCACCAGCAGCTGCGGCAGCCGGCGCACGATCTCGTCATGGTTCAGGGAAGCCGTCAGCTCCGCGCTGGCGTCGGCGAGGAAGGTGAGCCGGCGCCGCGCCCGCTCCGCCTCCTGCCGGGCCGCCCGCTCCGCGGCGAACGCCTCGCGCTGGGCCCGTCCGGCGGCGTCCAGCTCCGCGTGCAGCGCCAGCACACCCTGGTTGGTCTGGTGCAGCTCCTCGCGGTGGAAGGCGACCAGATCCTCCTGCTCGGCGAGCTTGCCGAGCACCAGCGCGGTGTCCTCGTCGGCGCCCAGCAGCGCCTCCGCGAGCAGCTCGGCGTCGTCCGGCGGGTCGCCCACCGCCACGGTGTCCGCGAACTCGGGGCAGGGCACCGCCGTGCGCCACGGCCCCTCACCGACGGCGTCCGTGCCCGGCGCGGGCTCGACGACGGCGTGCAGCAGGCCCTCGGCCGGGTCCGGTTCGAGGGTGACCCGCCAGGCGCCGCCCTTGGTCAGGCACTGCCGCAGCCGTCCGCTGAGCGCCGCGGCCAGCCGGGTACGGTCCAGCGCGGACACACCGTGTGCGGCGGCCAGCCCGAGCGTGGCGATCCGGGCACGGGCCGCGTCGGTGGCGGTGGCGATCTGCCAGGTACGGGTCATGGCCGCTCCGGCGGGTTCGGCGCCAGCACCGCCACGGCGGTGTCGTCCCGTACGGGGCTGGCGCTGCTGCTCGCGTCACGGACCGTCACGGCGGCCAGGACCGCCGGATCCGCCGCGAGCAGCTCCGGGTCGGACGGCGGCACCCAGCGGCTGGGCAGGCCGTCGCTGTGCAGGATCAACAGCCGCTCCGCCGACCACGGCAGCAGGGTCTCCGCCAGTGTGGCCGGCCGGTGCACGCCCACGATGCCGGGGCGCGACAGCAGCGCACGCCAGGAGTCGCCCTCGCGCAGCCGCGCCCCGATGTTGCCGACGCCCGCGAACCGCAGCCGGTTCACGTCCGTCTCCAGCTGGGCCAGCGCGACGGCCGCGCCCCGGGTGCCGGCCAGCTCCGTGTGCAGCCGGCGCAGCAGTTCGGCCGGCGGAAGGTGGGCGGAGCGGTGCAGCTCGCGCACGGCCGCCGCGGACGCCCGGGACGCCTCCGGACCGTGTCCGAGCCCGTCGGCCAGCATCAGGGTGAGCCGGTCCCCGGACCGGGCCCACGCCCAGGCGTCGCCGGAGAAGTCGGCGCCCGCGAACGGCACGACGACCCCGCCGGCCCGCGCCCCGGCGCCCTGCCGGCGCACGTGTGCGGGCACGACGGGCCCGATGCGGGCCAGCGCCACGGTGCCGCGGCCGCGCACACTGTGCAGGCCGAAGTCGTCGGCGATGCGCCGGCAGGTGCCGAGGCCCGCCCCGAGCGAGCGGGTGGTGGAGAACCCGTCGCGCAGCGCCTCGGCGACATCCGCGATGCCCGGACCGTGGTCGACGGCCGCGATCTGCACCACCCCCGCCTCCTCGGCGCCGCCCGGCAGGGCCGGCGGCGCGACCACGTCGACCAGCAGCAGCCCGCCGCCGGCGTGCTTGAGCAGGTTGGTCGCCAGCTCGGTCGCCACCAGCGCCACGGCGGCCGTACGCGGCTCGTCGAGACCGGCGAGCGCCGCCGCGCCCTCCGCGGCCACCCGGGCGTCCCGCACCCGCGTCGAATCCTGCACCGGCACCTGCCACACCCGGGCCATCAGATCTCCTCACGCGGCAGCGGCGGCCGGGCCGCCCACGACGCCACGGTGACCGTGGTGCCGGCGCCCGGGGTGGAGTCGACCGCGAACTCGTGCACCAGGCGACGCGCCCCGCCCAGCCCCATCCCGAGGCCGCCCCCGGAGGTGTAGCCGTCGGTGAGCGCCCGCTCCAGGTCCGGGATGCCCGGCCCCTGGTCGGTGAAGGTCAGCCGCAGTCCCCGGGCCCGCCCGCTCACCAGGGGCTGGGTGTGCACCTCGCCGCCCCCGCCGTGCACCAGCGTGTTGCGCGCCAGTTCACTCGCGGCGGTGACCAGCTTGGTCTGCTCCACCAGGCCGAAGCCGAGCTGTGCGGCCGCCTGGCGGATGTGCTGGCGTACCCACACCAGGTCCATGTCCGACCGGATCGGCAGACGGGCCTCGATGCCCGCAGCCGTCTCCATCAATCGCTCCCCGGCCGGGGGCCGTTCGGCCCGGTCAGCAGGTCCAGGGCGGCCTGGGTGGTCAGCGCGGTCCGCAGCCCGGGCAGGGTCAGACCAAGCTCCACCAGGGTGATGGCGACGGCGGGCCGCATGCCCGCGACGACGGTCTGCGCGGCCAGCAGCCGGGCGTTCGCCGCGATCTCCGCCAGCACCCGCCCGAGGAAGGAGTCGACGATCTCCACGCCGGACAGGTCGATGACGACCCCGGCGACCCGGCTGCTGGAGATCGCCTCCGTGATGTCCTGGAGCAGCCGCTGGGCCATGGTGTCGTACAGGTCCCCCTGGAGCGTGACCAGGAGGACGTCACCGAGCCGGAGCACCGGCACGTGGCCGCCGCCCATCGGATGCGAGAAACCCTCGGTCACCGCGGACCCGCACCGCCGGGAGTGGGACCGGTGATGCCGACGCCCAGCTCGTGCAGGGCGTAGGCCAGCGCGTCGGCGAGGGAGGCGCGCGTCTTCACCGAACCCAGGTCCAGACCGAGGTGGACGATGGTCTGCGCGATCGCCGGGCGGATGCCGGAGACGACACATTCGGCGCCCATCAGGGCCGCCGCCTGCACCGTCTTCATCAGGTGCTGGGCCACCAGCGAGTCCACGGTCGGCACGCCCGTGATGTCCAGGATGGCGAAGCGCGCCTTCTGCTCGACGACCGCCTCCAGCAGGGTCTCCATCACGACCTGGCTGCGGGCGCTGTCCAGGGTGCCGATCAGCGGTACGGCGACCACGCCGTCCCACAGCCGGATGACGGGCGTCGCCACCTCCAGCAGCTGCAGCCGCTGCCGGTCGATCAGCGCCTGCCCCTCCAGGACCGCCGTCTCCATGACCACCAGGCGGAGCGTGCCCAGCAGCACGGCCAGCGCCTCCGAGGACTCCCGCACCCGGCCGGCCGGGGCCTCGGCGAGGTCGGCCAGCAGCAGCTCCACGGCCGGCCGGCGCAGTGCGTCCAGCTCGCCGGAGATCTGGCCCGGCGTGAGCCCGGCGCGGGCCCGGGCGGCGCCCATCCGGCCGAGCTGCTCGCGTACGGCGGCGAAACCGGGCGCGTCCAGCGACGCGACCCGCTCGGACGCGGCCACGTCGGCCAGCGCGTCCGCCACCGCCTTGCCCGCCTCCACCGCCTCGTCGCGCGAGACGGTGAACACCGTGCGGAACAGTGGTTCGTCGGCCCACCGCTGGGCGATCTGCTCCCGGCGGCGGCGCAGGAACGCCGCGACGTCCCGTGCGGGCGAGCCGTGGTCGGCTGACGCTTCGTGCTCCGGCACGTGTGTCACTCCTCAATCTGCGTGGCATCGCTGCGGCCTGCGGAAGGCGACGAGAGGCGATGTGATCTCTGCCGGTCGCCCACCCTAACCATGCTCGAACGGCGGACGACACCGGGTCGCGGGCATTGAACCCGAGGGCGGTGCCCCCGGGGGGAGCGCCGGTACGACATCCGACGCACCCGGGAACCCGTGTTCGGGACCGGCCCGCGCCGCGTGCGTGCATCGCGACCACCCCGGCGACGGTGGAACCCGTCCCGGGGTGAGAACGATCACAAGAACGATCATGTGCGGACCCGCCGGAGCGCCGCCGGACCCGCGCCTCGTCAGGTACGGGGCGCCTCCGTGTCCCCGGTGCCCTGCGGGCCCCGGTCGATCAGCGCGAGCGCCTCCTGCACCGAGTCCGAGATCGGGACGGTGATGCTCACGCCCGTGAGATCGAGTACCCGCCGCACGGCGGGGGCCGGCGCGATGACGTGCACCGTTCCGGGCAGATCGCGGGCCTCCTGGTAGACGCGCAGGATGATGTTCATCCCGGAGGAGTCCATGAACGGCACCGCGGAGAGATCCAGCAGGAAGTGCTTGCGGCCGTGATGGAGCTGGTTGGCGAGATGGGCCTGGAACTCCGTCGCCGTGTCGAGGTCCAGATGCCCCTCGACCACGACCAGGGCAACGTCCTCGCGGGGCAGGGTCACCTCGACGGAGAGCGGGTTCTGGGCAAGGGGCACGGGTACCTCCAACAAGAGCGGGCGGCCGGTTCGGGTCGGTGAGGCGGGTGCGGGTGCACCCGCCCGTCAGGGCTGCCGCCCATGGTCGTTTCACTGCCCACCCGCGGTTACCCCCGAACGGCACAACCATGCGTCCCGCGATCGAGCGGTTCTCGCGCGCGCTCAGGTGACGTGGATGCCCACGATGCACGTGTCGTCGTCCGTGTCCGACCGGCTGTACGTCAGCAACCGGTCCAGCTGGTGGTCCAGAGGGGCCGGCGCGCTGCGCGCGGTGGTCAGCAGATGGGCCAGGGAGTCCTCCATGGAACGGTCGCGCCGCTCGATCAGACCGTCCGTGAACATCAGCAGCGAGTCCCCCGGGGACAGCACCACCTCGTCCTCCTCGTACGGCGCCTCCGGCACGGCGCCCAGCAGTATGCCCTTCACCAGCGGCAGCGCACTGGCCTGCGACGAGCGCACCAGGACCGGCGGCAGATGCCCGGCCCTGGCCCAGCGCAGGGTGCGCCGGTGCGGGTCGTACAGGGCGCACACGGCCGTCGCGGTGACGGCGCCGGTCAGATGGTGCGCGACGATGTTGAGCCAGGACAGCAGCTGGCCGGGACCCGCCCCGGTGACCGCGAGGCCGCGCAGCGCGTTGCGCAGCACCACCATGCTGGTCGCCGCCTCGATGCCGTGCCCGGCGACGTCGCCGACGCACAGCAGCACCAGACCGGAGGGCAGCACCACCGCGTCGTACCAGTCGCCGCCCACCAGGTGCTCGGTCTCGGCCGGCCGGTAGCGCACGGCGACCTGCAAGCCCTCCACCGCCAGCGGATCGCGCGTGGGCGGCATGATGGCCTGCTGCAACTGCAGCGCCAGCCGGCTGCGCTCACTGGCCTGCTGCTCGGTGTGGGCGAGCTGGTCCCGGGTGGCGGCGAGCGCCACCTCCGTCCAGTGCTGGGAGGAGATGTCCTGGTACGCCCCGCGTACGGCGACCAGCCGGCCATCGGTGTCCAGGACGGGCTCGGCGACGATGCGCATATGGCGCGTCACCCCGTCCCGCCGCTGCAACCGGAACGCCGTGGACGACGGCCGCCGGTGGTGCAGCACGGTCCGCAGGAACCGGCCGAGGGCGACCGAGTCGTCCGGATGCGCGTGCGCCGGGACCTCCTCCAGGGGGACCGGGGTGGCCGACGGGGAGCGCCCGTACAGATCGAACAGCTGCCCGTTCCAGGTGATCTCACCGGTGAGCGCGTTCTCCTCGAAGCCGCCGATCCGGCCGAGGCGCTGGGCGTGCTGCAGCAGACTGGCCAGCCGGGCGGCCTCGTCCTCGATGCGCCAGATGAGCAGGACGCAGCTGCCGTGCCGGCTGATGCTGATGTCTGCGAACGCCGACAGCGGCACCTGGTCGACGAGGGCGGTCAGGCTCATCCGCTGGGCCCTGAACGGCTCCCCGGTGGCGTAGACGCGCTCGATCTGCTGGAACAGGTCGCTCTCGCCGGCGGCCATCGGGTACGCCTCCAGCAGCAGCGCGCCGCTGACGACCGCACGCGGCCGGCCCGCAGGATCCAGGAACCGGCTGTTGACGTGCTGGATGCGGAAGTCGGCCAGCTGTCCCGAAGCGTCCAGGTGCGGCACGAGGACCAGGGCCGGGTCGTGCAGCCCGTCGGCCAGGTCGATCAGCTCCGCCGCGTCCGGCAGCAACCGCGGTTCGCTGTCGGCCACCGCCTCGGGCGCGTAACTGTGGAGGGTGTGGGCGCACAGCTCGGCGAGCGCCTCTACCTGCCTCACCACCTGCG
Source organism: Streptomyces sp. NPDC104814 (assembly GCF_055583185.1). Classification (NCBI taxonomy): domain Bacteria; kingdom Bacillati; phylum Actinomycetota; class Actinomycetes; order Kitasatosporales; family Streptomycetaceae; genus Streptomyces; species Streptomyces sp. NPDC104814. The sequence continues at coordinate 128,594 of NZ_JBVJOL010000013.1, forward strand.
GCGGCACCGGGCCGAGCGGCTCGGGCCAGGCGATCTCCAGTACGCCGAGCACCCGCCCCGCGGTACCGGCGGGCAGCGCCACCCGCCCGCCCTCCGGGTACAGCCGACGACCGATGGTGGGCAGCCCGGTCGCCGCCAGCGACGTCATCCACTGGCCCTCGGGCTCGGTCAGGCCGCGCCGGGCCACGGTCGCGACCTCGGGCGGGATGTACCGCCAGCGGTCGGCTTCCGAGGCGGCGAACCCGGCGCTCCCGGCCAGGGTGAGGGATCCGTCCGGGGCGGCCGACCAAATGGCGACGGCCACCGCGCCGAGCGGCTGCAGGGCGTGCTGCAGCAGCGACTGCGCGACGGACTGGGTGTCGTCCGCGGCCAGCGCGCCGCTCTCCGCGGACCGCAGCCGCACGGCCGCCGAACCGTCGCCGCTGCGACCGCTCGCCTCACCGGGCGTGGTGACGGTGGCGAGGAAGGAGGTCGCCACCTCCGACATCCGGTCCCGTGCGGCCTGGTTGATGACGTCGACGGCGAACTCCAGCGGTGCCAGGCGGGCCTGCTCGGCCAGCTCGGTCAGCTGCCGGGCGGCCTCGGCCGGCCCGCACCCGAGACGCTCGACCAGGATGCCCTTGGCGAGCTCGATGAGGGCGCGGCCCTCCGCCTCCGCCTGAGCGTCCCGCACCTCACGGCGCAGCCGCTCCACCGTCGCCGCGAGCCGCCCCACCGGGGACGTCGTGGGCACCCCGGCCCACCGGCCGGGCGAGGCGTCCGGGGCGAGGGCGGGCGTACCGTCCGCCGCCGGCTCGTCCGGGGTGAGGGCGAGCGCGGGAGGACCGTCCGGGGTGCGGGCGGGTGTGGCGTCCGCCGGCCCGGTCGTCTGCTGCGGGGCGCCGGCCGGATCGGCCGACTCCTGGGAAGAACTCATGCCGTCCTCACGCGGTCAGCCAGCGCCGCACACAGGACATGAGGTCCTGGGTGTCGACGGGCTTGGTGACGTAGTCGCTGGCCCCGGACGCGATCGACTTCTCCCGGTCGCCGGGCATCGCCTTGGCGGTGACGGCGATGATCGGCAGATCGGCGAACTGCGGCATGCCGCGGATCTCGGCCGTGGCCGCGTAGCCGTCCATCTCCGGCATCATCACGTCCATCAGCACCAGCGCGATGTCCGGATGGGCGAGCAGGGTCTCGATGCCCTCGCGGCCGTTCTCGGCGTGCAGCACCCGCAGACCGTGCAGTTCCAGGATGCCGCTGAGCGCGAAGAGGTTGCGGGCGTCGTCGTCGACGACCAGGACCGTACGGCCGTCGGTGGCCGCGTCGGGCTCAGCGGAGAGCGAGGAGGGCGTCTCCTCCACCCGCACCAGCGGCACCGCCTCTCCGGGCTCCTCGGCCGACAGGTGCAGGGTGATGCGTTCGCGCAGCTCGTCCAGTCCGGCCAGGAACTCCAGCGGGCGTCCCTCGGCGTGCGCCGCGAGCGCCTTCTCCTGGGCGGAGCCCGTGCGCCGGCTGCCGTGGTGCACCAGTACGGGCACGTTGGCGAGCGCCGAATCACCGTGCAGCGCGTCCAGGAACCGGATCGCCTCCTCCTCGGGCATCCCCATGTCGAGGACGACGCAGTGGCACGGTTCGGCGGCCAGCGCGCCGGCTGCCTCCTGTGCCCCCACGGCCGTGATGACCTCGATGAAGGGTGCCTCGGTTCCGTCGTCCCGGGTGCGGCCCATGTCGGCGATCACGCTCTCGGCGACGAGCGTGAGCAGACCACGCGGGCGTTCCTCCAGCACCAGCAGGCGTCGCGGCCGCGGCGCGGCGCTGATCGGCGAACCGATCGGCACCGGCTGGCCGATCACCTCGGAGGACACCACGGTCCCCGTCAGCTCCGTCCGGCGCGCGGCCCCGAGCGCCTCCTCGAAGTCGGCCCGCGCCACGGGCAGGAAGAGGGTGAAGGTGCTGCCCCGGCCCGGGGCGCTGTCCACCGTCACGGCACCGCCGAGCAGATGGGCGATCTCCCGGGTGATGGACAGTCCGAGCCCGGTCCCGCCGTACTTGCGGCTGGTGGTGCCGTCGGCCTGCTGGAACGCCCCGAAGATGGACTCCAGATGCTGCTCCGGGATGCCGATGCCGGTGTCCTTCACCCGGAAGGCGACGATGGTGCCGCCCCGGATCACCGTCGGCGGCACCTCGTCGTCGGCCGCCGGTTCGATGCTCAGCTCCACGCTGCCCTGCTCGGTGAACTTCACCGCGTTGGACAGCAGGTTGCGCAGGATCTGCCGCAGCCGGGAGTCGTCGGTGAGCAGGTCGGCGGGCGCGCCCGCCGCCGTCATCACCTGGAAGTCGAGGCCCTTCTGGCTGGTGAGCGGGCGGAAGGTGGCCTCGACGTAGTCGAGCAGCCGCTGCAGCGCGACGCGCTCGGGCGCCACGTCCATCTTGCCGGCCTCCACCTTCGACAGGTCGAGGATGTCGTTGATGAGCTGCAGCAGGTCGGAGCCCGCCGAGTGGATGATCTGCGCGTACTCCACCTGCTTCGCCGTGAGGTTGCGCGAGGGGTTCTGCGCGAGCAACTGGGCGAGGATCAGCAGGCTGTTGAGCGGCGTGCGCAGCTCGTGGCTCATGTTGGCCAGGAACTCCGACTTGTACTTGGAGGCGAGCGACAGCTGCTGCGCGCGCGTCTCCAGCTCCTGCCGGGCCTGCTCGATCTGCAGGTTCTTCGCCTCGATGTCCCGGTTGCGCTCGGCCAGCAGTGAGGCCTTGTCCTCCAGTTCGGCGTTGGAGCGCTGCAACTCCTCCTGCTGCACCTGGAGTTCGGCGGAGCGGGCCTGCAACTCGGCGGTCAGGCGCTGCGACTCGCCGAGCAGCTCGTCGGTACGGGCGTTGGCGACGATGGTGTTGACGTTGACGCCGATGGCCTCCATCAGCTGGGTCAGGAAGTCCTGGTGGATCTGGGTGAACGGTGTCACGGAGGCCAGTTCGATCACGCCGAGCACCTGGCCCTCCACCACGATCGGCAGGACCACCAGGGCGGCCGGCGGGACCTGGCCCAGCCCCGAGGAGATGCTCACGTAGCCCGGCGGCAGCTCGTCCACGGTGATGGCGCGCCGGCTGCGGGCGGCCTGCCCGACCAGCGTCCGCCCGAAGCGGATCCGGGTGGGACGCGCGTCGTCGTCGGGCCACCCGTAGGCGCCGACCAGCCGCAGCTCCGCCCCGTCGGCCCCCTCCTCGGCCAGGTAGAACGCGCCGTACTGCGCCGCCACCAGCGGCACCAGCTCGTCCATGATCAGCTCGGCGACCACCGGCAGGTCCCGGTGGCCCTGCATCAGACCGGAGATCCGTGCGAGGTTCGTCTTGAGCCAGTCCTGCTCCTGGTTGGCCCGGGTGGTCTCGCGCAGGGACTCCACCATGGAGTTGATGTTGTCCTTGAGCTCGGCGACCTCGCCCGAGGCCTCGACGTTGATGGACCGCGTCAGGTCGCCCTCGGCCACGGCGCTCGCCACCTCGGCGATGGCCCGCACCTGCCGGGTCAGGTTGCCGGCCAGCTCGTTGACGTTCTCCGTCAGCCGCTTCCAGGTGCCGGAGACGCCCTCGACCTCGGCCTGGCCGCCGAGGCGGCCTTCGGTGCCGACCTCGCGGGCGACGCGGGTGACCTCGTCGGCGAAGGCGGAGAGCTGGTCGACCATCGTGTTGATGGTCGTCTTCAGCTCCAGGATCTCGCCGCGGGCGTCGACGTCGATCTTCTTCGACAGGTCGCCGCGGGCCACCGCCGTCGTCACCAGCGCGATGTTGCGCACCTGGCCGGTGAGGTTGTTCGCCATCGAGTTGACGTTGTCGGTGAGGTCCTTCCAGGTGCCGGCCACATTGGGCACCTGCGCCTGGCCGCCCAGGCGGCCTTCGGTGCCGACCTCGCGGGCGACGCGGGTGACCTCGTCGGCGAACGCGGACAGCGTGTCGACCATCGTGTTGATGACGTCGGCCAGCGCGGCGACCTCGCCCTTGGCCTCGACGGTGATCTTCTGGGACAGGTCGCCCTTGGCGACGGCGGTGGCGACCTGGGCGATGGAGCGCACCTGGCTGGTCAGGTTGGACGCCATCACGTTGACGTTGTCCGTGAGGTCCTTCCAGGTGCCGGAGACCCCGCGCACATGGGCCTGCCCGCCGAGGCGGCCTTCGGTGCCGACCTCGCGGGCGACGCGGGTGACCTCGTCGGCGAAGGCGGAGAGCTGGTCGACCATCGTGTTGATGGTCTCCTTGAGGTCCAGGATCTCGCCGCGTGCGTCCACGGTGATCTTCTGGGAGAGGTCACCCTGGGCGACCGCGGTGGCGACCTGGGCGACATTGCGCACCTGCGCGGTCAGATTGCCCGCCATGAAGTTCACCGAGTCGGTGAGATCCCGCCAGGTGCCCTTGACGCCCTTGACGTCCGCCTGGCCGCCCAGGCGGCCTTCGGTGCCGACCTCTCGGGCGACGCGCGTCACTTCGTCGGCGAAGGCGGAGAGCTGGTCGACCATCGTGTTGATGGTGTTCTTCAGCTCGAGGATCTCGCCCCGGGCATCGACGGTGATCTTCTGCGAGAGATCTCCCTGCGCCACGGCGGTCGTCACCTGGGCGACGTTGCGCACCTGCGCGGTGAGATTGCCGGCCATCAGGTTGACGGAGTCCGTGAGGTCCCGCCAGACACCGGCGACCCCCGGCACCTGTGCCTGCCCGCCGAGGCGGCCCTCGCTGCCGACCTCGCGGGCGACACGGGTGACCTCGTCGGCGAAGGCGGAGAGCTGGTCGACCATCGTGTTGACGGTGTTCTTGAGCTGGAGGATCTCGCCCCGGGCGGGCACGTCGATCTTCTGCGACAGATCACCCTTGGCCACGGCCGTGGCGACCTGCGCGATATCGCGCACCTGGGTGGTGAGGTTGCCGGCCATCGCGTTGACCGAGTCGGTCAGGTCGGCCCAGGTCCCGGAGACTCCCGGCACCTCGGCCTGGCCGCCGAGCGTCCCCTCGGTGCCCACCTCCCGCGCCACCCGGGTCACTTCCGAGGTGAAGACGGACAGCTGGTCGACCATGCCGTTGAAGACCTTGGCGATGTCGCCCATCAGCCCGTCGACGTCGTCGGGCAGCCGCGTACCGAAGTCGCCGTCCCTGACCGCCGTCAGCCCGACCAGGAGTCTCTTCAGCTCCTGGTCGGCCGGGACCGGGTCCACGGCCTCGGTCGTGTTGCTGGTCATCCGTCCCCTCGTTCCCGAATCACAGAAGTCCGCCCCAAGGTGTCTTCGCAGTCCACGAGGACTGAAGCGGTGTGAGAAATACGCCGCAGATTAACCCACGCCGACACGCGGCGACACAGCATCCCGCCAACGAACGGTCACACGGAAACCGCACGTCAGGCATCATGTGTAGAGGACGTGAATCCGGGTACACGGAACGGTTTTCCGGTGGTCCGGCGAGGGGGTCCGGCACCGTCCGGAAGCTTCACCGGCCCCGCGAAGCGGCCGAAAACCGTCCCCTGCCGGGTGCCCGGGCGGCCCGGAGTCGGTGGGGCGGCAAGACGGCAAGACGATCCAGCGTGCCGGTGGCGCTGTGTGCCCTGCCCGGTCCCGCCGAGGGGCCCGGGGACTGAGGGCGGGGCACGCTCACCACGGCAGGAAGACGTGCACGTCCTTGCCGTGGTCGTTCGTCACCACACTGACCTGGGTGCACAGTGTCTGCACCAGGTACCAGCCGATGCCGCCGCCCCCGTGGCTGGGGTGGAAGGGGCGCGGAGTCGGCGGTGTCGTGCTGGTGTCGTGCAGGACGACGTGCACTCCGTCGAAGGTGCGCCGCAGCTGCAGCTCGAAGGGGCCCGGGGCGTACTGCACCGCGTTGGCGGCCAGCTCTGTGACGATCAACACGATGTCGTGCCAGCACTCCTCCGCGGAGGGCGGCTGGATCCTGGCCAGCGCCCGGAGGAAGTCCTCCGCGGCCAGCCGGGCCCCTGTCACGTCCCGGGGTTCGCCCTCGAAACGTGTCGTGCGGTTCGGCATATCTCGGGTGGTCAGCGCATTGTCCCAACGCGGCTCGGTTGCCATGTCCCATCCACTACCCCGGCGACAGCAGGGCGGTCGTCCCTTCTTGTGAGCGAGTCGTTGACATCTGGAGGGTTCCCAGGGGTCAGGAAGGTACGCGTCTCGATCCCACCCGCACCATCGAAAACGTATTCGTTTCCCGGGGGAATGCCGCCCCGCTCCCGGGGCACCCGGAGGGCCGTACCGCACCAACTCCCCTGACTCCAGGAGAAACTGATGACGAGTTACGGCAGTTCCCCTGCCGCTTCCTCCGGTTCGCGCACCAATGGCCTGGCGATCGCCGGCCTCGTCTGCGGCGTCGTCGGCGTGTTCTTCGCCAGCGTGATCCTCGGCCCGCTCGCGATCGTGTTCGGGGCCGTCGGCCTGCGTCAGGCCCCCGCGAAGGGCGGCGGAGGCATGGCCAAGGCCGGTGTGGTGCTCGGCATCATCGATCTGATCATCTTCGTGGTGCTGGTCTCGCTGGCCGCGTCCCACGGCGGTTTCAGCTGGTACGTCGGCAGCTGACCCGGGCAGCGTCACCACCGAGGCCGGTGACCCCCGTGCGCAGATCGTCGTCGCCGGTGCCCGTCGCACGTCATCGTCCGGGCCGGTGACCTCGCGCTTCACCGGAAGACATCGTCGGAGTCGTCCCACCCGGGCGGCTCCGACGCCTGGTGCCGCACCGGGCGGGAGCGGGCCGCGTACATCGCCTCGATCTCTGCGGCGTACGCCTGCACGATCGCGTCCCGGCGCAGCTTCAGCGACGGCGTCAGCAGCCCGTTCGTCTGGTCGAACGGCTCCGGCAGGACACGGAACACCCGCACCGACTCCGAGCGCGAGACCGCGCTGTTCGCCGCGGCCACCGCCCGGCCGATCTCCTCGCGCAGCGCGTTCTCCTCACGCGCCTCCCGCAGGGGATGGCTGCCCGGCAGCGCCAGCGAGCGCCGCCAGTGCGCCAGGAACTCCGGGTCCAGGGTGATCAGCGCACCCACACACGGCCGGTTGTCACCCACGACGACGGCCTGATGGATCAGGGGATGCATGCGCAGCCGCTGCTCCAGGAAGGCCGGCGCCACGCTCTTGCCCCCACTGGTGATGATCACCTCCTTCTTGCGGCCGGTGATGGTCAGATACCCCTCCTCGTCCAGGTGCCCGAGGTCACCGGTGGCCAGCCAGCCGCCGCGCAGCACGGCCCGGCTCGCGTCCCGGTTCCCGACGTACCCCTGGAACACCGACGGCCCGCGCACCAGGATCTCGCCGTCCTGGGCGATCCGGATCTCCATGCCGGGCAGGGCCTGCCCGACCGTCCCCGCCTTCTCCCGGCCCAGCGGCTGCATGGTGATCCCGCCGCCGGTCTCGGTCAGCCCGTACCCGTCGTGCACATGGATGCCGATGCCCTCGTAGAACAGGGACAGCTCCCGGTGCAGCGGCGAGCCGCCGGACGTCGCCCGCGTCACCCGGCCGCCCAGCGCCGCCCGCAGCCGGCGGTACACCGTCCGCTCGTAGCGGGCGTGCTGCAGCCGCAGCTCGAGACCGGGCCCCGACCCGCGGCCCGTGCGCTGCCGCTCGCACGCCGCCGCGAAATCCCGCGCGGTCTGCGCCGCCCGTTCGAACACAGCGCCACGGCCGGCCCGCTGGGCGGTGCGCAGAAACGTCTTGTACACCTTCTCGAACAGCGACGGCACCGCGTAGAAGTACGTCGGCCGCAAGGTGCGCAGCGCCGAGGACAGCGCCTCCTCGCTCATGTCCGGCTCGTACCCCATCAGCACCCCGCCGCGCAGACACAGGCCCTGGATCATCAGCCCGTACACATGGGAGAACGGCAGGAAGGCGAGGACCGACGGCTGCTGGCCGGGAGGCGCCGCCGTGTGCCCCCAGCCCGCCAGCAGCGTGTCACAGGGGTGCGCCAGCGCCCGGTGGCTCAGTGCACAGCCCATCGGCCGGCCCGAGCTGCCGGAGGTGTACGCGACGACCGCGGTGGAGTCGGGCAGCACCAGCCGGCGCAGCGAGTCCACCGTGGTGGTCGCGACCGGGGCACCCCGCTCCGCCAGCTGTCCGAGCGCCCCCGCGTCCAGCTGCCACACATGCCGCAGCCGCGGCAGCGAGGCGCACACCGAGCCCACCGTCATCACGCTCGGCTCGTCCTCGACGACCACGCCCACACAGCCGGCGTCCCGCAGGATGAACGCCACCTGGTCTCGGGAGGCCGTGGGGTACACCGGCACCACCTCGGCGCCCACCGCCCACAGCGCATGGCACAGCACCGTCCACTCGTACCGGGTGCGTGCCATGATCGCGACGCGGTCGCCCGGCCGGATCGCGGACGCCACCAGCCCCCGGGCCAGGGCGAGCACCTGGTCGCGTACCTCGACGGCGGTGACCTCGTCCCATCCGCCGTCGGCACGGCGGCGCGCCAGTACGGGCCGCACCGGGTCGCGGTCGGCGGCGGCGAAGACACTGTCGGCCAGCCCGCCGGTCAGCGGGGCGACGGCCGGGGGAGCGAGGGCGGGTTCGGGCATGCGCTGCTCCAGGGATGCGCAGGGGCGGTTCCGTCGCTGACCTGCGAAACCACCCAGGTCGGCGGTGGGGGGACTCTAGCCCCGCCGGGGTGCGTGCGGTGCCCGGTTCACGGAAGTGATGCCGCTTCGTTGACCTCGCCCGCTATGGGGGACTCGGAACGCATGAGTTTCACGAACCCCGACCCCGAACCCGAACGCACCACCGGCCTGGAACCGGGCGGCGGCGTTCCCCCGGGCGAGACCCCGCCCGCGGAGAGCAGCCTGCCCGAGGCCGGCCCGCGCGAGGTGCACAACCCCACCAAGGGCTGGGCGAAGGCCCCGCTCACCCTGATCATCATTCTCGTCGTGCTGGTGGCGGCCTTTTTCCTGGCCTACGCCATCTCCCTGGCCGTGTGAGAACCCCGGGTCCCCGCCCGACACCGGCGCGGGGACCCCGGGGCCGGATTCCGCTCAGGCCTGCGTGTGCCGTACGCACTCCGCGACCACGTCCCGCAGACTGCCGGTGCGCTCCAGCAGGGCGCGCTGGATCCGGGCGCCGTTGCCGTCGCGCAGCAGCCGGGCGCACGACTCGCGGGCGGACTCGAGGTCACCGCTGTCGGCGAGAGCCTCCTCGACATGGTCCAGCAGGGCCTGGACGACCTCCTCGGCGGGCGCCGGCCGCATGGTCGCCGGGTGCAGCAGCTCGCCGTCGATCCCGGAGCGCGCGGCCCGCCAGGCGGCCAGCCGCAGCGTGCTCACACTGTGCCCGGCCGGCTCCACACCCGCCCGCCACTGCCGGGCCGCGGTCTCCACGAGCCCCCGTGTGAGCGTGGCGACGAGCACCGCCGTGTCCGCGTGCAGACACACGTCGGCGACCCGGACCTCCACCGTCGGATAGCGTTCGGAGAGCCGGGCGTCGAAGTAGACCATCGCCTTGTCGAGGATCACCCCGGTCGCGACCATGTCGTCCACCCGCTGCCGGTACCCCGCCACGGACCCGAACAGCTCGGTCGGCCCCGCCGAGGGCCAGCGCCCCCACACCCGGCTGCGGTAGCTGCGGTAACCCGAGTCCCGGCCCTGCCAGAAGGGCGAGTTGGTGCTCAGCGCGAACAGCACGGGCAGCCAGGGCCGGATCCGGTCGACGACGGCCACGCCCTCCTCGTCGGATTCCACCGACACATGGACGTGGCAGCCGCACACGAGCTGCTCCCGGGTGGCGATGCCGTACTGCTCGGCCATCCACTGGTAGCGCTCGTTCATCCCTATCGCCGGGCTGACCGGCAGGGGCGACGTGGCCAGGGCCGCCACGGTGCAGCCGATGCTCTCGGCGTGCCGGGCCGCCTCCTTGCGGCACCGCACGATCTCCTCGTGGAGATCCGCCATCCCGGACTGCGGCCGGGTGGCGAACTCCAGCATCTGGTCGTACAGCTCCTTCTCGAAGACCTCCTGACCGGCGTCCTCCTGCTCGGCCCGGGCCAGCGCGGCCGCGGACAGAGCCTTGGGATCACCGGTCTCCGGGTCGACGAGGAGCAGTTCCTCCTCCACACCGACTGTGCGCACCTTCAGGCCGCCCTTCCTGGCCGAACCGCTACGGGACGCACAGTCGGGTTCCCCGTGATCGCTAGATGGAACGCGGAGGATACGCCGACATCCACACCGTCGCCAGCGGGGGCAGCGTGAGCCGGATCCGGCCGTCCTCCGGCTTGAGCGGCTCGGTCAGCGTGACGTCGCTGCCGCCGTACTTCGCCGCGTCGGTGTTGAGGACCTCCTGCCACGCCGTGACGTCGTCGCCGACGTGCAGGACGTAGTCGTGCCGGACGACGGGCGAGAAGTTGGACACCGCCAGCAGCGGTCCGCCCTCGGCGTCGTAGCGCACGAACGCGAACACGTTGTCGTCGGCGGCGTCACAGGCCACCCAGCGAAAGCCCGCCGGGTCGGTGTCGCGCTGCCACAGCGCGGGCGTGGACAGGTACAGGGTGTTCAGATCCCGCACCAGCTCCTGCACCCCGCGGTGGTCGCCCGCCGCCATGTGCCCGGGGTCCATCAGCCACCACTCCGGCCCGTGCTCCACGTTCCACTCGCCGCCCTGGGCGAACTCCTGCCCCATGAAGAGGAGTTGCTTGCCCGGGTGGGCCCACATGAAGCCCAGGTAGGCACGGTGGTTGGCGCGGCGCTGCCACCAGTCGCCCGGCATCTTCGACACCAGGGCCTGCTTGCCGTGCACCACCTCGTCGTGGGAGATCGGCAGGACGTAGTTCTCGCTGTAGGCGTACACCATCGAGAAGGTCATCTCGTGGTGGTGGTACTTGCGGTGGATCGGCTCCTTGCTCATGTACTGCAAGGAGTCGTGCATCCAGCCCATGTTCCACTTCAGGCCGAAGCCGAGGCCGCCGCCGTCGGTGGGCCGGGTCACGCCGTCCCAGGCCGTGGACTCCTCCGCGATCGTCACGATCCCCGGGCAGCGCCGGTAGACCGTGGCGTTCATCTCCTGCAGGAACGCCTTGGCGGCCAGGTCCTCGTTGCCGCCGAAGATGTTCGGCGTCCACTGCCCGTCCTCGCGCGAGTAGTCGAGGTACAGCATGGAGGCGACGGCGTCCACGCGCAGACCGTCGATGTGGAACTCCTCGCACCAGTACACCGCGTTGGCGACCAGGAAGTTGCGCACCTCGGTACGGCCGTAGTCGAACTCGTACGTCCCCCAGTCGGGGTGCTCCGCCCGCTGGTCGTCCCCGGGTTCGTACAGCGGGTCCCCGTCGAAGCGGGCCAGCGCCCAGTCGTCCTTCGGGAAGTGCGCCGGCACCCAGTCCATGATCACGCCGATGCCGGCCCGGTGACAGGCGTCGACGAAGTAGCGGAAGTCGTCCGGGGTGCCGAGCCGCGGCATCGGCGCGTAGTAGGACGTCACCTGGTAGCCCCAGGACCCGCTGAACGGGTGCCCCGCGACCGGCATCAGCTCCACATGCGTGAACCCGAGGTCCTTGACGTACGCCGGCAGCTCCTCGGCCAGCTCACGGTAGGTCAGGCCCGGACGCCAGGACGGCAGATGGACCTCGTAGACGGAGAACGGCGCCTGGTGCACCGGCACGTCACCGCGGTGCGCCATCCAGTCCCCGTCGGCCCACTCGTGACGCGACGCCGTCACGATCGACGCGGTGTCCGGCGGCACCTCGGTGCACCGCGCCATCGGGTCGGCCTTCAGGAACCGGTGGCCGTGGCGCGAGGTGATCTCGAACTTGTACCGGGTGCCTTCGCCGACCCCGGGCAGGAACAGCTCCCACACCCCGGACGCGCCGAGCGAGCGCATCGGGAACTGGGTGCCGTCCCAGAAGGTGAAGTCCGCGGCGACCCGCACGCCCTGCGCGTTCGGCGCCCACACCGTGAACCGGGTACCGGTGACACCCTCGTGGGTCATCGGCTCGGCGCCGAGCGCCTTCCACAGCTGCTCGTGCCGGCCCTCCCGGATCAGATGCAGATCGAACTCGCCGAGCGCCGGCAGGAACCGGTAGGGGTCGTCCACCACGTACTCGGCGTCCTCGTAGGCCACCGCCAGCTTGTAGGCCGGGATCTTCTTCAGCGGCAGCACGGCAGAGAACAGGCCGTCGCCGTCCGAGGCCAGCGGGTGCCGCTTGCGGCCGACGACCACGGCGACCGAGCGGGCGAAGGGACGCAGCGCCCGGAAGAGCACCCCGCCGGGCACCGGGTGGGCGCCCAGCAGGGCATGCGGATCGTGATGGGCACCCGCCAGCAGCCGGCCCCGGTCGGCCGGGTCCAGGTCGGTGGCCGCTGTGCGGGCCGGGCCCGACGGCTCGGGGAGTGAGGTGTCGCGCAGCGCCACGGGTCAGTCTCCTCTCACGGCGAGTCGTTCGATCGCCGCCATGGGTACGGGAAGCCAGGCAGGACGGTGCTTGGCCTCGTAGAGCACTTCGTACACAGCCCTGTCGGTCTCGTAGGCGCGCAGCAGGGCGTGCTTCTTGCGCGGATCCCAGCCCGCCCGCGCGGCGTAGCCCGCGCAGTAGGCCTCCCGGCAGCGGCGCGCCCACTCGGGGCGCCACGGCCGGCGCTGGCGGGCCGCGTAGTCGAAGGAGCGCAGCATGCCGGCGATGTCCCGCACCGGCGAGTGCGTGCTGCGCCGCTCGGCCAGCGGCCGTGACGGTTCGCCCTCGAAGTCGATGACGAACCACTCCCGTCCGGCGCGCAGCACCTGGCCCAGATGCAGGTCGCCGTGGATGCGCTGGGCGGGCGGGCCCGGGTCGCAGGCGACGAGCGCGCCGAAGGCCGCGCGCAGCCCCGGCACGTGCGGGCGCAGCGCCTTCACCTGGTGGGCGGCGGCGTCGAGCCGCTCGGTCATCGCGTCCGCCAGCCGGGCGTTCTCCGCGTGGCCGCCGGCCGGGAAGGCGGCGGCGAGCGCGAGATGCACCTCGGCGGTGGCGGCACCGAGCGCGCTCGCCTCCGCGGTGAAGTCCTCACCGCGCGACAGGGCCTGCAGCGCCAGCGTCCAGCCGTCGGAGGCGTTCGGCAGGAACGGCTGGAGCACGCCCAGCGTCGCCTCCTGCGGCTGGCTGGTCCGCATCCACGCCACCGGGGCCGGCACCCGCGCACAGCCCTCCCGGGTGAGCGCGAGAGGCACCTCCAGGTCCGGGTTGACGCCCGGCTGGATGCGCCGGAACAGCTTCAGGATGAACGCGTCGCCGTACACCAGCGACGTGTTGGACTGCTCGGCGTCCAGCAGCCGGGGCGCGAGTCCGGACGGGATCGGCACCGACGGATCGGAGTCGAACAGCAGCGGCCCGAGCGTCCCGGAGTGCCGCATCCGCTCCAGCAGCAGATGCGCCGAGCGCGGGTCCAGGAGCGCGTCGTAGACCGTGAGACCGGCCATCGGGCCGCTCTCCGCCCGCCCGATGAGCGCCTTGCCCAGGCGGGGCGAGAGATGCTCCTGGAAGCCGAGCAGCAACTGGTAGCAGTCGCCGCCGGCCGGGGGCGTGCCGCCGGGCGCGGGCACACCGGCGTGCGGCGGGTGCGACCCGGCGTGCGCGGCATGGATGAGTACATGCAGACAGCCCGGGAACAGCTCGGTCATCGACAGCAGACGCAGATCCGTGACCGGCCGGTCCTTCCCGGCGAACCAGCGTTGCCGCGGCAGCCACTCGCGCAGCAGACCCGCGAGCGAGTCCAGATGCAGAGCGACGCCGGTAGTGCTCGGCTGGAGGGATGCGGTCTTCGGCATGGTGACGCGTCCTTTCCTCGGCGCGCTACTGGCGGCGGCCGATGCGGGATGCGACTCGGGCGAGCCGGAACCAGTAGAAGCCGTGGCCTGCGATGGTGAGCAGGTAGGGCAGCTCTCCGATGGCGGGGAAGCGCACCCCGCCGAAGAGTTCGACCGGATGGCGGCCGTTGTAGGCCCGCAGGTCCAGCTCGGTGGGCTGGGCGAAGCGGGAGAAGTTGTGCACGCAGAGCACCAGGTCGTCCTCGTACTCGCGCAGGAACGCCAGGACGGCGGGGTTGGACGAGGTGAGCTCCGTGTACGTCCCCAGTCCGAAGGCGGGGTTCTGCTTGCGGATCTCGATCATGCGGCGGGTCCAGTGCAGCAGCGACGAGGGCGACGCCATCGACGCCTCGACGTTGGTGACCTGGTAGCCGTAGACCGGGTCCATGATCGTGGGCAGATAGAGCCGCCCGGGGTCGGCCGTGGAGAATCCGGCGTTGCGGTCCGGCGTCCACTGCATGGGGGTGCGCACCGCGTCGCGGTCGCCGAGCCAGATGTTGTCGCCCATGCCGATCTCGTCGCCGTAGTAGATGATCGGCGAGCCGGGCAGCGACAGTAGCAGCGCGGTGAAGAGTTCGATCGTGTTGCGGTCGTTGTCCAGCAGCGGGGCGAGGCGCCGCCGGATGCCGATGTTGGCGCGCATCCGCGGGTCCTTGGCGTACTCGGCCCACATGTAGTCGCGCTCTTCGTCGGTGACCATCTCGAGCGTCAGCTCGTCGTGGTTGCGCAGGAAGATGCCCCACTGGCAGCTGTCCGGGATCGGCGGGGTCTTCGCCAGGATCTCCGAGACGGGGTAGCGGGACTCGCGGCGCACGGCCATGAAGATGCGCGGCATCACCGGGAAGTGGAAGGCCATGTGGCACTCGTCGCCGCCGGCGGAGTAGTCGCCGAAGTAGTCGACCACGTCCTCCGGCCACTGGTTGGCCTCTGCCAGCAGCACCGTGTCCGGGTACATCAGGTCGATCTCGCGGCGCACCCGCTTCAGGAACTCATGGGTTGCCGGAAGGTTTTCGCAGTTGCTGCCTTCCTCCGCGTACAGATACGGCACCGCGTCCAGCCGGAAGCCGTCGATGCCGAGGTCCAGCCAGAACCGCAGCGCGGCCAGGATCTCCTCCTGCACGGCCGGGTTCTCGTAGTTCAGGTCGGGCTGGTGGGAGAAGAAGCGGTGGAAGAAGTACTGCCCCCGCACCGGGTCGTACGTCCAGTTGGAGGTCTCGGTGTCGACGAAGATGATCCGGGCGTCCGGGTAGCCCTTGTCGTCGTCGGCCCACATGTAGTAGTCGCCGTAGGGCCCGTCGGGGTTCTTGCGTGACTCCTGGAACCACGGGTGCTGGTCGCTGGTGTGGTTCATCACGAAGTCGATGATCACGCGCATGCCGCGCTGGTGGGCGGCGTCCACGAACTCCACGAAGTCCGCCAGGTCACCGAACTCCGGCAGCACCGCGGTGTAGTCGGAGACGTCGTAGCCGCCGTCCCGCAGCGGCGACTTGAAGAAGGGCGGCAGCCACAGGCAGTCGACGCCCAGCCACTGCAGATAGTCGAGTTTGGCGGTGAGTCCCTTGAGGTCGCCTACGCCGTCGCCGTTGCTGTCCTGGAAGGAGCGGACGAGGACCTCGTAGAAGACGGCACGCTTGAACCAGTCGGGGTCCCGGTCCTTGACCGGGGTGTCCTCGAAGGTGTCCGGGACGGGCGAGTTGACGGACATGGGGCTGATCGACCTCCGTTTCGTGGGGTGACTCACCGGACGTGGAACACGTGGGCCGGCGTCCGACCGGGGTCGAGGCGCACGTAGTTGGCGCTGCGCCAGCGGTAGGTCGCACCGGTCAGCTCGTCGTGCACGGTCGCCTCGGCGTGCCAGTCCAGGCCGAGGTGCGGCATGTCCAACGAGACCGTGGCCTCCTGGGTGTGGTGCGGGTCGAGGTTCGCCACCACGAGCACCGTGTCGTCGCCCTCGCGCTTGCTGTAGGCGATGACCGCGTCGTTGTCGGTGGCGTGGAAACGGAGGTTGCGGAGCCGGCGGAGCGCCGGGTGGCCGCGCCGGATCTCGTTGAGGCGGGTGATCAGCGGGGCGATGGTGCGGCCCTCGCGTTCGGCGGCCTCCCAGTCACGCGCCACGAGCTGGTACTTCTCCGAGTCGAGGTACTCCTCGCTGCCCGGCTTGAGCGGGGTGTTCTCGCACAGCTCGTAGCCGGAGTAGATGCCCCAGGTGGGGGAGAGGGTCGCGGCGAGGACGGCACGCACCTCGAAGGCGGAGCGTCCGCCGTGCTGGAGGTAGCCGGGCAGGATGTCCGGGGTGTTGGCGAAGAAGTTCGGCCGCATGTAGGCCGCGGCCTCGCCGGACAGCTCGGTGAGGTACTCCGTCAGCTCCTGCTTGCTGTTGCGCCAGGTGAAGTACGTGTACGACTGCTGGAAGCCGATCTGACCCAGCGTGTGCATCATCGCCGGGCGGGTGAACGCCTCGGCCAGGAAGATCACGTCCGGGTCGGAGCCGTTGATGTCCGCGATGACCCGCTCCCAGAAGACCACCGGCTTGGTGTGCGGGTTGTCGACGCGGAAGATCCGCACCCCGTGCTCCATCCAGTGCCGCAGGACGCGGACCGTCTCGGTGACCAGTCCGTCCATGTCCTGGTCGAAGGCGATCGGATAGATGTCCTGGTACTTCTTCGGCGGGTTCTCCGCGTAGGCGATCGTCCCGTCGGGCCGGTGATGGAACCACTCGGGGTACTTGTGCACCCAGGGGTGGTCGGGGGAGCACTGGAGCGCGAAGTCGAGGGCGATCTCCAGACCGTGCGAGCGGGCCTGCTCCACGAACCAGTCGAAGTCCTCGATCGTCCCCAGCTGCGGGTGCACGGCGTCGTGGCCGCCCTCCGACGAGCCGATCGCCCACGGCACGCCCACGTCGTCCGGGCCGGCGTCGAGGGTGTTGTTCTTCCCCTTGCGGAACGTCGTGCCGATCGGATGGACCGGCGGCAGATAGACGACGTCGAAACCCATCGCGGCGATCTCCGGCAGCCGCCGGGCCGCCGTGCGGAAGGTGCCGTGCGGCTGCTCAGGCGTGCCCTCCGAGCGCGGGAAGAACTCGTACCAGGACCCGAACAGCGCCCGCTCCCGCTCCACCAGCAGGGGCATGGCCTTGGACGCGGTGACCAGGTCGCGCAGCGGATGGCGGCCCAGGACCTCGTCGACCTCCGGCGCCAGCGCGGCGGCGTAACGCTCCTGCACCGGCAGCGAGTCGTCGAGCAGCGTCTTCGCGGTCTCCCGCAGCAGGGTGCGCGCCGGGCCGCGCGGCGCCCGGGCCGCCGCCCGCTCGAACAGCTGGCCGCCCTCCTCCAGCACCAGACCCGTGTCGATGTCCGCAGGGATCTTGATCGCCGCGTGCCGGCGCCAGGTGGTGAGCGGGTCGCTCCACGCCTCCACCGTGTACGTCCAGGGGCCTTCCGAGTCCGGGGTCACCTCGGCGCCCCAGCGGTCGCTGCCCTCGGCCAGTTCACGCATGGGTGTCCACGGCCCCTTGCGGCCGTCGGGACCGCGCAGGACGACGTTCGCGGCGACGGCGTCGTGCCCCTCACGGAACACGGTCGCGGTCACCAGGAACGTCTCGCCCACGACGGCCTTCGCCGGTCGCCTGCCGCACTCCACGCGCGGATGGACATCCCGCACGGGGATACGGCCGATGGGCCTGGTGGACTTCATCGTGAACCTCCTGCGTGCTCGAAGCCGGGCCGTGGCCCGGCTGGTGGATGTCCAAGCTGCACCGGAGGAGGGCTAGTGCTCCGCCGGGAAACGCCGGGCGGAGCGTGATCCACTCCTGCGCGCCACGTTTTTCGTCCGTCGCCGCGGGGCGCCCTGCCACAGGGAGGTGGCCGCGTCCGAGCGCAGATAGCGTTCGGCGGCGTCGGCGGCCTCCCGTGCGCAACGCTTGCCCATCAGCACGCACAGGGTGTATCCGGTGTCCTCGAAGGTGGCCCGCACCGCGCTGTCGGCCGGGGAGGCGAGCATGGCCCGCTCCCACGCGCGGTAACGCTGCAGATGCCTGGCGACTTCGGCTTTCGCGGGTAGCAGCATGGCGCTGTTCACCTTCCGGGAGTGCGAGAGGTATGACGCCCGACGAACGGGCCGGCCGCGCACGCAGAGGGGCATCAGCCGAAAAACCTCTCGTGGCCTTCACTTATGGTGCACGCGCGATGACCTACCGTCCTGTTGGATCTTGGCTGTGGTGTGCTCGTGTTGCACGAATGGCGTATCACCCTCAGTGTTGGAGGTGACTCAGAAGCGAACATCGCTCACGCTTCGTGTTCGGGGTTCCGCCCGCCAGGGCGTTAGGAGCCTGAGCGTCGCCGGTGAGGAGCCAACGACGATGAAGACCGCAGTGCCCTGCTACTACCACCTCGACGTGGAAGTCAGCCCGGAACGGGTCGGACAGGTCAGGCGCATTCTGGCCGCGCACCTGAAGTACTGGGACCTGGAGAACCTGGTCGAGCCCGTGTGCCGCAGCACCGAGATGCTGCTGCAGGCCATCGACGAACACGCCACCGACAAGAACACCTCCATCGAGCTGTGGTGGAACGGTCAGCACCTGATCACCGCCATCGGGGAGAACGACTGCGACCTGCGCCCGGACCAGGACCTGCGCAGCTGCCTGGAGCGCCTCGCGGCGAGCAGCGACGGGTGGGGGTGCTGCGCCACCGACACCGGCAGCAAGGTCATCTGGTTCTCGCAGCGGGCCCGTGTCGGCGACCGCGAGCCGCTCATCCCGACCACACCGTTCCCGGCCCTGCGCGAGATGCTCCAGGTGCCGCGGGCGCTGCGGACCGTCGCCCTGGCCGGCGAGACGGTGGGCGACGTACTGGAGGCGAGCCGGTGACGACCACCGACCCGAAGAAGAAGGCAGGGGTGCCCGTGTGGAGCGGGCACCCCTACCCGCTGGGTGCCGTCTATGACGGCCAGGGCACCAATTTCGCGCTGTTCAGCGAGGTGGCCGAACGCGTCGAACTGGTCCTGGTCGACGATCGCGGCACCCATCGCGTCGTTGCGCTGACCGAGGCGGACGGCTTCGTCTGGCACGGCTATCTGCCCGGCATCGGCCCCGGCCAGCGCTACGGCTACCGGGTGCACGGGCCGTGGGCGCCCGCCATGGGCCACCGCTGCAACCCGGCGAAGCTGCTCCTCGACCCGTACGCACGTGCGGTCGACGGCCAGATCGACAACCACCCCTCGCTGTACGAGCGCGATCCGCAGGGGCCCGACCCGGCCGACAGCGCCGGGCACACCATGCTCGGCGTGGTCACCGACCCGTACTTCGACTGGGGCGACGACCGGCCGCCGCGCACCCCTTACGCCGACAGCGTGATCTACGAGGCCCATGTGCGGGGCCTGACCCGCACCCACCCGGACGTGCCGCCCGAACTGCGCGGCACCTACGCCGGCCTCGCCCACCCGGCGATCCTCGAACACCTGACCGCGCTCGGTGTCACCGCCGTGGAGCTGATGCCGGTCCACCAGTTCGTCCAGGACGGTGTGCTGCAGGACAAGGGTCTGGCCAACTACTGGGGCTACAACACCATCGGCTTCTTCGCCCCGCACAACGCCTACGCCGCCCACGGCAGCCGGGGTCAGCAGGTCGCGGAGTTCAAGTCGATGGTCAAGGCGATGCACGCGGCCGGCCTCGAGGTGATCCTCGACGTCGTCTACAACCACACCGCCGAGGGCAACGAGAAGGGCCCGACGCTGTCCTTCCGCGGCATCGACAACGCCTCCTACTACCGGCTGGTGGACGGTGACTTCGCGCACTACTACGACACCACCGGCACCGGCAACAGCCTGCTGATGCGCCACCCGTACGTGCTGCAGCTGATCATGGACTCGCTGCGGTACTGGGTGACGGAGATGCACGTCGACGGCTTCCGCTTCGACCTCGCCGCCACGCTGGCGCGCCAGTTCCACGAGGTGGACCGCCTCTCGGCGTTCTTCGACCTCATCCAGCAGGACCCGGTGATCAGCAGGGTGAAGCTGATCGCCGAGCCCTGGGACGTCGGCGAGGGCGGCTACCAGGTGGGCAACTTCCCGCCGCTGTGGTCGGAGTGGAACGGCAAGTACCGCGACACGGTACGCGACTTCTGGCGCACCGAGCCCGGCTCGCTCGGCGAGTTCGCCTCCCGCCTGACCGGCTCCTCCGACCTCTACCAGCACAACCGGCGCCGGCCGCGCGCCAGCGTCAACTTCGTCACCGCGCACGACGGCTTCACCCTGCGCGACCTGGTCTCCTACAACGACAAGCACAACGAGGCCAACGGCGAGGGCAACCGCGACGGAGAGAGCCACAACCGCTCCTGGAACTGCGGCACCGAGGGCGAGACCGCCAACCCCGCGGTCCTGGAGCTGCGCGCCCGCCAGCAGCGCAACCTGCTCGCCACCCTCCTGCTGTCGCAGGGCATCCCGATGCTGTCCCACGGCGACGAACTCGGACGCACCCAGCGCGGCAACAACAACGCCTACTGCCAGGACAACGACATCTCCTGGATCGACTGGCGGCTGACCGACGAACAGCGCGACCTCGCCGACTTCACCCGCCGGCTCATCCAGCTGCGCGCCGAGCACCCGGTCCTGCGCCGCCGCCGCTTCTTCCGCGGCGAAACCGCGACCAACGCCGACCAGCCGCTGCCCGACCTCGTGTGGCTGCTGCCGGACGCCCAGGAGATGACCGACGAGGAGTGGCAGCGCTCCGACGCCCACTGCATCGGCGTCTTCCTCAACGGCGACGCCATCGCCGAACCGGACCGCTACGGCCGCCCGGTCGTCGACGACTCCTTCCTCCTCCTGCTCAACAGCTACTGGGAACCGGTCGTCTTCACCCTCCCCGGCGCCCCGTACGGCGACCGCTGGACGGCCCGCGTCGACACCGCGGAACCGGACGGCACCCCCGAGGAGACCGAGTACAAGGCAGCGACGGACGTCACGGTCGCCCCCCGCAGCCTGGTCGTCCTCTCCCGCCCCTCCCGGGGCCGGAGGAACCCGGCGCCGCCCCTCGAACGCTCCTGACCACATGCAAGGCGCCGCCGCCCCCCATCGATGGGGGGCGGCGGCGCCTTGCATGCCGGGCCGGTGTCCTCAGCGCAGCGAAGCCCCGCGGGACGTGATCGTGAACTGCGCGCCGTCCGGGTCCCGCAGCACGGCCTCGTCCGCACCCTTGCCCAGGACGCTCCCGCCGTGCTGCTCCGCGGCGAGCGCGCACGCCGTCACGTCGGCGACGGCGAAGTGCACCTGCCAGTGCGGCCGGATCGTCGGGTCGGGTGCCGCCTCCAGCGCGCCCGACTCGATCCGGGCCACGATCTCGCCCTCGCTGCGCAGGACCACCTCGTTGGCCTCGTACCCCACCTCGCAGCAGCCGGGCAGCCCCGATGCCCAGTCGAGGATCTCGCCGTAGAAGATCGCCGCGTCGAACGCGTCGCGGGTGTGCAGCCGGATGAACGCCGGCGCGGCCTGCCGCCAGCTCTCCCAGTTCGTGAAGAGCTCGCCCTCCCAGATCCCGAACCTCGCCCCGTCGCGGTCCGCGATCAGCGCGGCCCGCCCCGGCGGCAGGGAGATCGGCCCGACGGCCACCGTCCCGCCCCGCTCGCGCGCCCGCGAAACGGCCTCGTCGGCACTCGGCACCGCGAAGTACGGCGTCCACGCCACCGCCATCTGCCACATCGTGGCGACCGCGGCGATCCCGGCGACCGGAACGTCGTCGGCCAGCGCGATCCGGAACCGGTCGCCCAGCTTCGCCTTGCGCCACTTCCACCCCAGCACCGCCGAATAGAAGTCCTGGGTGGCCTCCAGATCACGGCTGGTCAGGCTCACCCAGCAGGGCGCGCCGAAAACATGGTGGGACGAGACGACCTCGGTCGCTCGCGGGGACGGTGGGGAGGGTGGCGTGTCGTGGTTCATGGCGCTCGCGTCCTGATCTCTTCGGCCGGTCGGCCACCGGTCCACCTCCAGTGTCCGGCCGGACCCCTGCGGGCCGCCTGTCGAGTACACCCCGGTGGCGCCGGGCAGCCCCCGGGGGCAACGTGGGAGAGGTGGCACGAGTACCGCGGGACCCTGACGACGAAACCGGTCGGCTCTTCGAGCTCCAGGAAGAAGTGGATCAGCTCAAGGAAGCGGTCACCTCGCACGCCGTGGTGGACCAGGCCATCGGAATGATCGTGGCACTCGGCCGGATGACCCCCGATCAGGGCTGGCAGGTCCTGAAGGAGGTCTCCCAGCACACCAACATCAAGCTCCGCAACGTCGCGGATCTGATACTCGTCTGGGCGCGCAGCGGGGACATGCCGCCGCAGATCCGCGCGGAGCTGGAGGAGGCCCTGGAGCGCCACGGCCCCACCCAGATCCCAGGGGCGCCCCCGTCCGGGTGACGGCCCCTGTTCGCCGGACCTCCACATCACTGCCGTTCGGCGAGGATCTCCTCCCGCAGCTGGGCGAAGCAGCCGCTCAGCAGCCGCGAGACGTGCATCTGGGAGATGCCCAGCTGCTCGGCGATCCGGCTCTGCGTCATCCCCTGGAAGAACCGCAGGTAGAGGATGGTCCGCTCGCGCTCCGGCAGGGCCTGCAGACAGGGCTTGACGGCCTCGCGGTCCACGACGGTGTCGAAACCCGGGTCGGGGCCGCCGAGCGCGTCCCCGAGGGCGTAGCCGTCGGTGCCGGGCATCTCCGCCTCCAGCGACAGCGCGGAGAAGCACTCCAGCGCCTCCATCCCGGTGCGCACCTCCTGCTCGGTGAGCTGGGCGTACGCGGCGATCTCGGCGATGGTGGGCGGCCGGCCCGGGATGGTCTGGCCGAGTTCCTTGGACGCGCGCCGGACGCGGTTGCGCAGATCCTGGACCCGGCGCGGCACGTGCAGCGTCCACATGTGGTCACGGAAGTGCCGCTTGATCTCACCGGTGATCGTCGGCACGGCGTACGCCTCGAAGGCACCGCCCCGGTCCGGGTCGAAGTGGTCGACGGCCTTCACCAGCCCGAGGGCGGCGACCTGGTACAGGTCTTCGAGGGACTCCCCGCGGCCGCGGAACCGCACGGCGATCCGCTCGGCCATGGGCAGCCACAGGCGGACCAGTTCGTCGCGCAGGGCCTTGCGCTCGGTGCCGTCGGGGAGCGTCGCCAGCCGGGCGAAGTCGGCGGCGGTGTCGGGGGCGTCGTCGTGCGGATGCTGCTGCGTCCTGGTGGCGGTACGCATCGATGCGCGCCTCCCTCAGCGGATGCCGGGTGGACAGACACCGTGGAACGAGCACGCGGACCGGACATGGAGGGCGTCGGGTCCGCTACTCCGAACCCACGGAGGTGCCTCCTGTCCGAAGCACTGACAAGCAGATTCCCCTCTTCCATCCGGGTCAAACCCGATTCGCGAAGAACATGGCGTTTTGCAACGTCATGATGGCGCTGTGTGAGGGGTGAGCGTCGCGTCTCTTGACCCGCGCTTGGTCCGAATACCTCTGATGCAGAGCTAATCTCGGCTGTGTGGACCAGAACACCCTTCCGGAGGAGCTGGCCGGCGCCCTCGTCGGAGTGCACCGGCTGACCAGGCGCCGGCTGCGCGCCGGGCTGACCGCGCCGCGGTTGCGTGGCGCCGAGGTCGAACTGCTGCGCCTGGTCGAGGCCCGGCCGGGGATCGGTGTCTCCGAGGCGGCCAAGGAGCTGTGTCTCGCCGGCAATTCCGTCTCCACGCTGGTCAACCACCTGGTCCGGGACGGCTATCTGGTCCGCGAGACCGATCCCGCCGACCGGCGCGCCGCCCGTCTGCTGCCGACCGACGCCGCGCTCAAGCGGCTGCGCGACTGGCAGGAGCGCCGCGCCGAACTGCTGGACCGCCACCTCGCCGGGCTGCCGGAGGCCGACCGGGAGGCGCTGCGCGCCGCGGTACCGGCGCTGCGCCGTCTGGCCGAGAGCCTGAGGCAGGAGGGGGAGACCCCATGACCGACCCCATGACCGACCCCACGGCCGGCCCCGCGACCGACTCCGTGCACGATGCCGTGAGCTGCACCGGCCTGGTGTACGCCTTCGGGGCGACGAAGGCGGTCGACGGGCTCGACCTCACCGTCCGGCAGGGCGAGGTCTTCGGACTGCTCGGGCCGAACGGCGCCGGCAAGACGACCGCCATCCGCTGCCTGACCACCCTGCTCCCGGTGCCGCCCGGCACGGTCCGCGTCCTCGGCCACGACGCGGCCCGAGAGCGCATGGCCGTACGGCGTCTGCTCGGTTACGTGCCGCAACAGCTGTCCGCCGACGCGAGCCTGACCGGCCGCGAGAACGTCGCCCTGTTCGCCCGCGTCTTCGACGTCCCCCGGCGCGAGCGCGCCGCCCGGGTCGCCCAGGCGCTGACGGCCGTCGACCTCTCCGACGCCGCGGACCGGCTCGCCGGCACCTACTCCGGCGGCATGGTGCGCCGCCTCGAACTCGCCCAGGCCCTGGTCAGCGCGCCCCGTCTGCTGATCCTCGACGAGCCGACCATCGGCCTGGACCCCATCGCCCGCACCGGAGTGTGGGAGCACATCAACGCCGTACGCGCCGCCACCGGCATGACGGTCCTGGTGACCACGCACTACATGGACGAGGCCGACCAGTACTGCGACCGGGTCGGCCTGATGCACCGCGGCCGCATCCGGGCCCTCGGCACCCCCGCCGCACTGCGCCAGGGGCTCGCCGCACGGCGCGGTACGGCGACCCCCGCCACGCTGGAGGACGTCTTCCGCGACGTCGCCGGCAGCGGCCTCGACGACACCTCAGGAGACTTCCGCGATGTCCGATCCACCCGCCGCACCGCACGCCGTGTCGGCTGACCCCGCGCTCGGCCTCCTGTTCCGCCCGCCCGAGCCGAGGGCGCCCTGGCGGCTGGTGCCCGCCCGGGTGTTCGCGATGTGCGCGGTCGAACTGCAGAAGCTGCGCCACGACCGCACCGAGCTGTACACCCGTGCCGTCCAGCCCGCCCTGTGGCTGCTGATCTTCGGTCAGACCTTCACCCGCATCCGGGCGATCCCGACCGGCGGCATTCCGTACGTCGACTATCTGGCGCCGGGCATCATCGCCCAGTCCGCGATGTTCATCGCCATCTTCTACGGCATCCAGATCATCTGGGAGCGCGACGCCGGAGTGCTCAACAAGCTGCTGGTGACGCCCACCCCACGCGCCGCGCTCATCACCGGCAAGGCATTCGCCGCCGGGGTCAAGGCACTTGTGCAGGCGGTCGTCGTCCTCGTCATCGCCGCGGCGCTCGGCGTCGCGCTGACCTGGAACCCGCTGAAACTGCTCGCCGTAGCGGCGGCCGTGGTCCTCGGGTCGGCCTTCTTCTCCTGCCTGTCGATGACCATCGCCGGCATCGTGCTCAGCCGCGACCGGCTGATGGGCTTCGGGCAGGCGATCACCATGCCGCTGTTCTTCGGCTCCAACGCGCTCTACCCGCTCTCCGTCATGCCGGGCTGGCTGCAGGCCGTCAGCAAGGCCAACCCGCTCAGTTACCAGGTCGACGCCCTGCGCGGTCTGCTGCTGGGCACCCCCGCGCACCTGGGCGCGGACTTCGCGGTGCTCCTGGTGGCCGCCGCGCTCGGCATCGCCGCCGCCTCGTCGCTGCTGGGCCGGCTGGCGCGCTGATCATGACTCATCGTCAAGATCGCTGATCTTGCCCGCGGACGTGATGTGCGGCACGCCCCCGAAAACAGGCCGCGCGACCGGAAACCGATTCTCCCTGCGCACGGCTTGATCACCGATCACCGGCGCCGAATCCGCTGGCCACAGCGCATGCGGCGCATTTGACAGTGCCCTGACCGCCTGGATAGGAAGCAGCTCTCAGAAGTCGAGAGGTGGACTGTGTACGAGCCGAACGTGGTCGGGGACTGGCACGAGTACGAGGAGCATGCCGGTCTGCGCGTCCGCGTCCACCGTCTGGAGCAGGCCGAGCCGCCGCGCGGACGGGACGACGCGGCCGAGGGGCTGACGTACTTCGCGCTGCGGGTGACGATCGAGAACCGCGGACCCGAGCGGTTCGGCGTCCACCTCGAGGACGGCCAGATCGACGTGCGCATCGGAGCCGACGGCGAGGGCGCCTTCATCGACTGGCGCAACTCGCAGTTCATCGAGGGCTTCGACGTCTACCCGCTGCGCCGGGTCACCGCCGTGCTGTACGCCGCCGGCGCCGAGGACGCCCTCGGCCAGGTGGACGTCCAGGTCCAGCTGCGGGTCGACGAGGAGTGGGCGGAGCGCCGGATGTGGACCGGCGGCCTGGGCGTGAAGGCGCAGCCCTCGCACGTCCCGGCCGGCGCGGGCCGGGACTGCCTGGCCCACCAGGTCAGCACCTTCCTGCGCGACCAGGCCGAAGAGGGCACCGCCTGACGCTCCGGCCGCCCGCCCGGTGACGTGCGGCCGTGTCCCGCCGACGTGCGCTACGCCGTCGATCGACGTGCGCGACGCCGTCGGTTCAGTGTGCGATGCCGTCGATGATCTCGCGGGCGCCCTGCCGCAGCAGCGCCACCGCCACCGACGTGCCCAGCGTCGCCGGGTCCAGCCGCCCGGCCCACTCGTGGGCGTTCAGCCGGGTCTTGCCGTCCGGGGTGAACACACAGGCACGCAGGGAGAGTTCTCCACCGCGGTCCACGCGGGCGAAGCCGGCGATCGGGCTGTTGCAGTGGCCCTGCAGCACATGCAGGAACATCCGCTCCGCGGTGGCCTCCCGGTGTGTGTCGGGGTCGCCGAGCGCGCTGACGGCGTCGATGAGGTCGCCGTCGTCCTGCCGGCACTGCAGGGCGAGGATGCCCGCGCCGATCGGCGGCATCATCACGTCGGGGGAGAGCACCTCGCTGATGACGTCCGGCCGCCCGATGCGTTCCAGGCCCGACACGGCCAGCAGCAGCGCGTCGGCGTCCCCGGCCGCCAGCTTCTCCAGCCGCCGGTTGGCGTTGCCGCGGAACGGCACGCACGTCAGATGCGGGTGGGTGGCGGCCAGTTGGGCGATCCGGCGCACCGACGAAGTGCCGACGCGGGTGCCGGCGGGCAGTTCGTCGAGGGTGAGTCCGCCCGGGTGCACGAGGGCGTCGCGGATGTCGTCCCGCTTCAGGAACGCGGCGAAGACCGTCCCGGCCGGCAGCGGCCGGTCCGCGGGCACGTCCTTGACGCAGTGCACCGCGAGATCGGCCTCCCCGGCCAGCAGGGCCGCGTCGACCTCCTTGGTGAAGGCGCCCTTGCCCTCGACCTGGGACAGATCGCCGAGCCACTTGTCCCCGGTGGTCTTCACCGGTACGACCTCGGTGCGCACTCCTGGGTGCAGGGCGGCCAACTCGGCTCGGACACGCTCCACTTGGGCCAGAGCCATCGGCGAGTCGCGGGAGACGATGCGGATCAGTTCCGGAACGGACATGCGGGCCACGATAGACCCTCCTCGCCGATCGGCGCGCCACGGCCGGGCTGTAACGCCGGTGCCGTGGCACGGTATGCCGTCCGGACGGGTACGGCGTCCGGGCCCCGTCGGATCGGGCGTCCGGGTACCGTCGCGCCGGGCGCCCGGGCCGTCGGGTCAGGCGTTCGGGTCGAAGGGGATGCCGGCCGGTTCGGCGGAGGCCAGATGGGAGGCGAAGCTTGCGTCCTTCAGGCCGAAGTGGGCGCTGCCGAAGTCGTAGGCGCTCAGCTTCTCGCGGATGCCCGGCGGGTAGCCGTTCCAGCCGACGAGCGGCGGGTACTGCCAGGTGTGCTTGTGGTTCTCCGGCGGCTCGTCGTTGCTGTTGGCCAGGCGGAAGCAGTGCGTGCCGATGCCGTCCTTGTGATAGACGACCTTCGGGTGGGTGCCCTCGAAGCGCACCTCGGACGCCGTGTGCACGGTGAAGGAGCCGTGGTTGGACGTGGAGACGTACTTGACCTGGTTGTCCTGCACCCACACCGCCACGTGTTCCCAGTCGTGGCGGTGGCCGCCGAGGCTGATGCCGGGCAGGGCCTGGTCCTTCTCGAAGTACAGGCCGTACAGAACGACGCACCAGCCGTTGTTGCACTTGGAGCGGGAGTAGCCGTTGGTGTTGTCCAGGTCGGCGGCGTCGTGGCAGTTGCCGTTGAGGGCGCCGGTCGGGTTCAGCCCGCCGTTGACGGTGCCGTCCGGGCCGATGGCCGGCGTGGGATAGCAGCCGTCGGTGTCGTAGTCGAACGCCGGCTGGAAGGTGCGCTCCAGGGTGTCGGCGTTGGCCGGCAGGGCCTGCGGCGGGGCGGCGAAGGCGGCGGTGGGGACGGCGACGACGAGCGCGAGCGCGCCGCCGAGTCCGGTGAGCCATCTCCTGCGGTGGGCCTTGAACGTCACTGCGTCCTCCTCCTGGCGCGGGGCGCCGGGCGGCTGTGGGGGCGTTCAGCGTCCCGCGTTTTACATGTCCGCGCCAAGAGGGCTGGGGATCTCGTGGGTGAAGGCCCGCCGAACACAAGGATCATGACGGGGTGTCGGGAAGATCGGCGGCCGACTCCTCCGGCGTGAGGTCCTGTCGCAGCCGCAGCCAGGACGGCTGGCGCAGCATCCCCGCCCGGGTCCGGGTGCTGTAGCGCACCTCGCCGACCAGCCGGGGCAGCACCCACCGCGCGCCCGCCACCCTCGGGTCGGGTGTGAACGGGCAGGCGCTGCTCGCCAGATCGGCCAGCAGGCCGGCCAGACGGGTCCGCTCCTGCTCGCTCCAGCCGGTGCCCACCCCGCCCACGTACCGCAGCGAGCCGGCCGGGTCGCGCTGGCCGACCAGCACCGCGCCCGGCAGCCCCGACAGCCGTCCCTTGCCGGGCAGCCAGCCGCCGACGATCACGTCGACGCCGTGCATGTTGCGGATCTTGATCCAGGCGCGCGAGCGGACCCCCGGCTCGTACACGGAGTCCAGGCGCTTGCACACCAGTCCCTCCAGGCCGTGGGCGCGGGTGGCCGCCAGCGCCTGGGCGCCGTGACCGACGAGCGCCGCGGGGGTCGACCAGTACGGCCCGTGCAGGCCGAGCGCCGCCAGCTCCGCGCGCCGCTCCTGGTACGGCATGGTCAGCAGCGAGCGGCCGGCGAGGTGCAGGACGTCGAACAGGACGAGGTGCACGGGCTGCTCGGCCGCCTTGCGCGCCGCCCGGGCCGGGGCGTGGGCGAGCCCCATCCGGGACTGCAGCAGCTGGAAGTCCGCCCGTCCTTGCGCGTCCAGCGCCAGCACCTCTCCGTCCAGTACGGCCGGGGTGCCGCCGAGCGCGTCGCCCAGCGCGTGCAGTTCCGGGTACGCGGCGGTGATGACCTCCCCGGACCGGGCCCGCAGCACCACGGTGCCGTCCCCGGCCAGATACGCCACGACCCGCTGCCCGTCCTGTTTCGTCTCGTACGCCCAGCGCGCGTCCTGGGAGGCGGGCGGCAGGGTGCCGGGTGTGGCGAGCATGGGAACGATCAGTGGCAGGGTCACGTCCTGAAAGGTGGACGCGCGGGTGGAGCGTCACGCCCGCGCTGCGGAGGATTCGCCTGAACGGGTCGGCGCGCAGCCCCGCGGAGTGCGGGGCCCGACCGATCCGGTCAGCGAATTACTTGAGTTACGCAACGATATGGTACCGTGGATGCATGGCACCGTCACCGCGTCCCGCCGCCCCCGCTGCCTCCCCGGAAGTCGCCGAGATCGAGCGCGCCCTGAACCGCATCACCTATCTCAGCACCCGGGCGCGGCAGCACGAACGGCTGATGGCCCTGGCGGGCGTCCCGCTGGACCGGGCCGCGGTGGCGCTGCTGCGCCAGGTCGCCGACTCGGAGCCGCTGCGCTCCGGGGAGCTGGCCAACCGGCTCGGCGTGGAGGCCTCGCACGTCACGCGTACCGTGCAGCAGCTGCAGAAGTCCGGGTACGTCACCCGGGTACCCGACCCCGACGACGGGCGCGCGCAGCGCATTCGGCTCACGGACGCCGGGCGCCGTGCGGTGGACGCCGTCCGGGACGCCGGGGCGCGCGGCATGCAGCTCGCGCTGGCCGAGTGGTCCACGGAGGACCTGCGGCAGCTCGCCACGCTGTTCCATCGCATGGTGGACGACTTCCTGGCCCGGGCCGCGGCGGTGGAGGAGGAGGGCGACGTCTGATCGTCGCCTTCGCGTGCCTGCGGCGGCCCCTTCCTGTCGGGAGGTCCGGAGGGGCTGTCCCGCGTGGATTACTCTCCAGTAATATCGCGCGCCTGGTCACCCTCAGGAGGAACCGTGCCCGAACGTTCACCCCTGCTGCTCGCCGGTCTGCTGGCCACCGCGGGTGTCGCCCACTTCGCCGCGCCCCGTTCGTTCGACGCGATCGTCCCGCAGGCCCTGCCCGGGCGGCCGCGCACCTGGACGTACGCCAGTGGCGCCGCCGAACTGGCCCTCGCGGCGGGTCTGGCGGCTCCCCGTACCCGGCGGACCGCAGCTCTGGCCACCGCCGCGTTCTTCGTCGGGGTGTTCCCGGCGAATGTGAAGATGGCCGTCGACTGGCGGCGGCGTCCGGTTCCGCAGCGGACCGCGGCCGTCGCGCGGCTGCCTCTTCAGGTGCCGCTCGTGCTGTGGGCCCGTGGTGTCGCGCGCGCCGCGGAGGTGCGGCCGTGATCGCGGTGGGGGACCGGGTCGAGGACTTCGCGCTGCCCGACGAGACGGGCCGTACGCGGCGGCTCACCGAGCTGCTGGCGGACGGGCCGGTCGTGCTCTTCTTCTATCCGGCCGCGCTCACCCCCGGCTGCACCGCCGAAGCCTGTCACTTCCGGGATCTGGCCGCCGAGTTCGCCGCCGTGGGCGCCCGCGCGGTCGGGATCAGCGGTGACGCCGTGGACCGGCAGCAGGAGTTCGCCGCGCGTCACACGCTGGGGGTGCCGCTGCTGTCGGACGAGGACGGTGCCGTACGGGAGCGGTTCGGTGTGAAGCGGGGATTCTCCCTCGCGCCCACCAAACGGGTCACCTTCGTCATCGCCGAGGACCGCACGGTTGTCGAGGTCGTCCGCAGCGAACTGCGGATGAACACGCACGCCGACCGGGCGCTGGCCGCCCTGCGCGAGCACCGGAAGTGACGGCTCACCCGTCCGCGGCGACCTGAGCCAGCGTCCGGCCCGTGCGGACCGAGCGGGCCCGGCGCGGGTCCGGTGTGCCGCGGCCGGGTGCCCTGTGTCCGGCCTTGACCAGCAGCCAGTCGCCGTCCCGGAACCGGGTGAGCGCGTACTCGCCGCGCAGCTTGCTCCCCTTCAGCCGGAAGGTGGCGTGCCCGCGCTCCAGCGACTCCGCGAAGTCGACGGGACGGCCGCGGCGGTCGTGGCTCAGCGGTTCGTACGTCCCGGCGTCCCACACGATCACCGTGCCGCCGCCGTACTCGCCCTTCGGGATCACACCCTCGAAGTCCTCGTACTCCAGCGGGTGGTCCTCGGTGGGCACCGCCAGCCGCTTGTCGTGCGGATCGCCGGACGGCCCCTTCGGCACCGACCAGGACTTCAGTACGTCCCCGACCTGGAGCCGGAAGTCGAAGTGCATCCGGCGCGCGTCGTGGATCTGCACCACGAACCGGGGCTCGTCGCCCGCGGCCGTGGTACGGCCCCGGGGCTCCGCGGTACGGGCGAAGTCCCGTTTGGCGTGATACTCCCGCAAGCGCTCCACGGGTTGCTCCTTCCGACGGGAGCGACGGGTACCCCGCGCGGCGGCTCAGAACTCCTCGTGGGTCAGCGGGTCGCCGCCGAGCCGGCGCGGGCTGTGGTGGTGCCCCACGGCCTCCATCTCCTCGGCGTCCAGCTCGAAGCCGAAGACGTCCAGGTTGTCGCGCTGTCGCTCGTGGTCGGCGGTCTTGGGGATCGGCAGCGCGCCGAGCTGGACGTGCCAGCGCAGCACGACCTGCCCGGGCGAGACGCCGTACTTCCGGGCGATGTCCGCGACCCTCGGGTCGTCCAGGAGATGGCTGCCCCTGCCGAGCGGGCTCCAGCTCTCGGTGACGATGTTCCGCTGCGCGTGGAAGGCCCGCAGCCCGGGTTGCGGGAAGAGGGGGTGCAGCTCGATCTGGTTCACGCTGGGCAGGACACCGGTCTCCCGGTGCAGGCGTGCGATGTGCTCCGGGGTGAAGTTGGAGACGCCGATCGAGCGGACCAGGCCGTCCTCCCGCAGCTTGATCATCGCCCGCCAGGAGTCGACGTACTTGTCGACGCGGGGGAGCGGCCAGTGGATCAGATAGAGGTCCACCCGGTCCAGGCCGAGGCGCCGGCGGGACTCCTCGAACGAGGCGAGGGTCTCCTCGTACCCGTGGTGGCGGCCCGGCAGCTTCGTCGTCACCACGACGTCCTCGCGGGGTACGTCGCCGCCCGCGATGCCCCGGCCCACGCCGGTCTCGTTGCCGTAGTTCGCCGCCGTGTCCACCAGCCGGTAGCCCAGGGCGAGTGCGCCGCGCACGGCCTGTTCGGCCAGCGCGTCGTCCATCGGCCAGGTGCCGAGCCCGAGGGCCGGGATCACCATGCCGTCGTTGAGGGTGTACGTCGGGATGTCGCTCACGGGTCGGCCCTTCCCTCGGCTGTGTCGTCCTCCCAGCGTCACGGATAGGGTGAGCAGTGATCAACCGGACCGGGTGGGGATGAGGGCAGCGGACGGCATGGGCGGCACCGAGGAACAGCGCACCGCGGGCACGCGTCCCACGTCACGCGACGTGGCACGGCTCGCCGGGGTGTCCCACACCGCGGTCTCCTTCGTCTTCAACGGCCGCGCCGAGGGCAACCTCTCGCCCGCCACCCAGGAACGCATCCGGCAGGCCGCCGCCCAGCTCGGCTACCGGCCCGACCCCGTCGCCCGCGGCCTGCGCCGCCGCCGTACGGCCGTGATCGGGCTGGTCACCGACGAGATCGCGTCCTCGCCGTTCGCCGGGCGGCTGCTGCGCGGCGCCATGGAGACCGCGTGGGGCCGTGAGCACCTGGTGCTCACCGTGGACTCCGGCGGGGACCCGGCCAAGGAGGACGCGGCCGTCGCCGAACTGCTCGACCGGCGCGTGGACGGGATCATCTACGCGGCGATGTCGCTGCGCCGCGTCCGCGTCCCCGAGGGGCTGCACCGCACCCACTCGGTGCTGGCCAACTGCCTGCCCGAGGACGACTCCCTGCCCGCCGTCATCCCCGCCGAACGCGCCGGCGGCCGCACCGCGGCCCGGCTGCTGCTCGATGAGGGCCACCGGCGCCTCGCGCACATCGGCGGCCTCGACGACATCGCCTCCGTCGAGCGGCTGCGCGGCTTCCGCGACACGCTGCGCGCCGAGGGCGTCACGGTCCCCAAGGAGTGGGTGGTGCGCACCGGCGGGGAGATCGCCGGCGGCTACGAGGGCGCCGTGCGGCTGCTCGAGGGTGTCCCCGCCGACCGCCGCCCCACCGGGATCTTCGCCTACAACGACCGGGTCGCGGCGGGCATCCTGCACGCCGCGACCCGGCTCGGGATCGACGTCCCCGCCGACCTGTCCGTCGT
The DNA here is from genome assembly GCF_055583185.1 of Streptomyces sp. NPDC104814. Taxonomy (NCBI): domain Bacteria; kingdom Bacillati; phylum Actinomycetota; class Actinomycetes; order Kitasatosporales; family Streptomycetaceae; genus Streptomyces; species Streptomyces sp. NPDC104814. The sequence goes on from NZ_JBVJOL010000013.1 coordinate 161,789, forward strand.
CGGCTACGACGACCAGGAGCACATGGCCGCCTTCCTCACCCCCGCGCTGACGAGCGTCGCCCTGCCGCACCGGGAGATGGGCGAGGCCGCCGCCGTGCTGCTGCTGGACGCGATCGACACGGGCCGCACCCCGGCCGCGACGGTGCGGCGGATCGCGTGCCCACTGGTCAGCCGTGCGTCGGTGGGACCAGCGCCCATCCGGTGACGCTCGCCGCTTCCCCGGTGACGACCAGCTCGGGCACATCGCCGGGCCGGCGGTAGACGCGCTCGGTGACCATGGCGCGGTCGTCGGCGAACAGCTCCAGCAAGGAGCCGTCGACCAGCACACGGACCGCCCGCCCCGGGGTCCGCAGCACGAGGGGTGCCGAGCCCTCCCCGCCCGCGCGGGGCCAGGCGGAGCGGTCCAGGGTGACGGTGCCCTCGCCGGGGTCCAGCCGGACGGTGAGCTCCGCACCGGACCCCGAGCGCAGCAGCGACACGGTGACCGGCGCGCTCGCGGTGACCTCCAGGTCGTACGCCTGCGGCAGCGCAGCGCGGCCGGGAGCCGTCACGAACGGCTCGGGGGCGCGCAGGGCGGCCAGCTCCGGGGCGGGGGAGAGGCACAGGGAGCCGTCCTCGGCCACGTCGAGGACCCGGGGTGCGGTGAGCACGCCGGCCCAGCCCGCGCGCTCCACCTCGGCCGCATCCCGTGCCTCCCACGACCAGCCCCACATCAGGGCGCGGTCCGGCTCCTGGAGCACGGCGGGTGCGTAGAAGTCGCGGCCGTGGTCGAGGCGGCCGCCCGCGCGGGCCTCGAAACGCAGGCCGCCCTCGCCGTCGTCCACCAGCCGGCCGGTCGACCAGCCGGTGGTGCAGGGGTCGCCGTCCCACAGCGACAGCACCAGGACCCAGGTGCCGTCCGGCGTGCGGGCGAGCTGCGGGCACTCCCAGCCCACCGCCCTGTCGCCGAACGCGTCCGCCGCGACCGGGTCGTTGCCGTCCAGCAGCACCCCGGCGAACCGCCACGCCGTCAGGTCGTCGCAGTCGTACAGCAGGACCGAGGGAGTGCCGTCGGCATGGCCCGCGCCGACCAGCGCCCAGCGGTGGCCCGCGTGGCGGAAGACGAACGGGTCGCGGAACATCACCACGTCCAGGCCCTCGGGCGGGCCCGCCAGCACGGGCTCCGGCAGCGCCTTCCACTCGGTCAGCGCGGGGTCGCCGGGGTCGGCGGCGCGGGCCAGGCAGACGGCACCGAGGCCGGTGTGCCCGTGATCGATCCCGGTGTACACGGCGGTCGGCACGCCGTCGTCGTCGACCAGGCACCCCGACCAGCAGCCCGCCTCGTCGGGGCCGCCGGGAGTGGGGGCCAGCGCGATCGGGTGGTGCGTCCAGTGGGCGAGGTCGGGGCTGGAGGCGTGCCCCCAGTGGATGTCGCCGTGCACCGGAGCCTCGGGGTTGTGCTGGTAGAAGAGGTGGTACCGGCCGCGCCAGAAGAAGGGACCGTTCGGGTCGTTGACCCAGTGGGCGGGCGGGCGGACCCGGAAGCGCGGGGCGTGGGCGAGGCTCAACGGTTGACTCCTGCGGAGGTGATGCCCTCACGGAGAGGGCGCTGGCCGACGAGGAACACGGCGACGGCCGGGATCATGGACAGCACGACTCCGGCGAGGACGACGGAGATCGAGCCGGTGCCGAGGTTGCCCTGGAGGGAGACCAGGCCCAGCGGCAGCGTGTAGTTCTGGCTGGAGGTCTCCAGGATCAGCGGCCGGAAGAACTCGTTCCAGTGGTAGTTGAAGGCGAGGACGCCGACGATGGCGAGGCCGGGCGCGGCCAGCGGCGCGTAGACGGAGCGGAAGGTCCGCCACGGTCCCGCGCCGTCCAGCATCGCCGCCTCTCCGAGGTCCTTCGGCATACCGAGGAAGTACTGGCGCATCAGGAAGGTCCCGAACGCGGTCGGGAAGGCCGGCACGATCAGGCCGAGCAGGGTGTCGGTCAGACCCATCGACTTCAGCACCAGGAAGACCGGCACGATCGTCACCTGCAACGGCACCATCATCGTCGCCAGGACGAGGCCGAACAGGGGCTTCTTGAAGCGGAACTCCAGACGAGCGAAGGCGTAGCCCGCCAGGCCCGCGGTGATCATCTGGCCGACCGCGATCAGCGCCGTCACCAGGGTGGAGTTCAGCGCCAGCAGCCACACGTCGATCTGGTCGAACACCCCGCGGTACGCCTCGGTCGTGGGGTGCGCCGGGATGATCCGCGGCGGCAGGTCGAAGGACTCGGCGGGGGTGCGCAGCGAGGTGGACAGGGTCCATATCACCGGGCCGAGCGTCAGCAGCGCACACACCGTCAGACCGGCGATGCGCGCCCACGGGGCGAGGGAGGTGCGGGTACGGCTCAGGGCAGGGATCGCTTGGCTCATGTCGCTCACCGGGCTCACTGGTAGTGGACGAAACGCCGGCTGAGCCGGAACTGGAGGGCGGTGACCGCCATGATCAGCACGAACAGCAGCACGCCGACCGCGGACGCCTCACCGAATCGCAACTGCTCGAACGCGGTCTCGTAGATGACCATCACCACGGTGCGGGTGGAGTCGCCGGGCCCGCCGTTCGTCAGCACGTACGGCTGCTCGAAGACCTGGAGGGCGTTGATGATGCCCACCACGGACGCGACCAGCAGCGTCGGCGACAGCAGCGGCAGCGTGATGGCGAGGTGCTTGCGCAGGCCGGTCGCCCCGTCGAGGGAGGCCGCCTCGTGGACCTCCTTCGGGATGTTGTTCAGGCCGCCCACGAACAGCAGGAACGAGAACCCGAACTGCTGCCAGACGTAGACCAGGATCACCGCCGCCATCGCCGCGTGCTCCGACGTCAGCCACGGCACCGGGGTGATCCCGATCAGGCCGAGCGCCCAGTTCACGACGCCGAAGTCCTGGTTGAACAGGTACTTCATCACCACCGAGATCGACGCCGCCGACAGCACCAGGGGGAAGAAGAACGCCGAGCGGAACACCGAGCGCAGCCACATCGGCATCCGGCCGTTCACCACGATCGCCAGCACCAGCGCGATCAGCAGTTGCAGGGCGACGGCCAGCACCATGAACACCAGCGTGTTGCGGAAGGAGACCAGCACGGTGGAGTCGCCGAACACCTCCCGGTAGTTGGCGAGTCCCGCGAAGCCGGGGGAGTCGATGACGTTCCAGTGGAACAGGCTCAGCACCACCGAGCCGGCGATCGGCACGACCGTGAAGACGACGATGCCGACGATCGTGGGCGCGAGGAACAGAGTGGCCAGCAGCCGTGTGCCGCGCTCGCGCGGGCCCGGCCGGCCCGGGGCGACGGACGGCGCTGCCGGGCGGGCGGTGCGGGCCGGCGGGACCTGAGTGTTCGTCATACGGCACGCTCCATGGCCTTCTCGAGGTCGCCCTGCATCCGGCGCAGCGCCGGGCGCACCGCGCGCGGGGCGGACAGGGCGGTGCCGGTGTGCTTGAGCAGCACCTGCTCCACCTCGGCCACCTGCGGGGGCGCCGGGATCGGCCCGGTGCCGGGGAACCGGTCGAGGGTGTCGTAGAAGACCCGCCAGTGCGCCGGGCCGGTCTCCCGGTAGCGGTCGGCCGTCAGCATCGAACGGCGGGCCGGGGTCGTCTGGTTGGTGCTGAACAGCTCGGTCAGGGTGTCGCGGCGGGCGGAGTACTTGATGAACTCCCACGCCTCGTCCTGCCGCTTGGAGGTGCGCAGCATGGCGTAGCCGGCCGCGCCGTACTGCATGCGGTGGGTGCGCCAGCGCGGGAAGTACTGCGTGTCGAAGCCGTCCCGTGGCACCCCGGCCAGATGCAGGCCGCCCGCCCAGAAGCCGCCCGCGGGCGTGACACCGACCCGGCCGGTGGAGAACACACCGATGAGGTTCTGCCCGTTGCCGCCCTCGGGGCGGCTGCACAGCCCGTCGCGTACCAGGGAGGCGAGGTAGTCGTACGTCTCCTCGACCAGGTCGGACGTGGCCTGCGGGGTGGTCCAGCGGAAGCCGCCGCCGCGCCCGCGCCGCTGCCCGGCCGGGTAGAAGGCGTTCCACAGCCAGTCACCGCCCGGTGCTTTGGACTCGGCCAGCAGGTTGGTGCCGTTCGCGAACAGCCACGGCACCACCCCGCCCCAGAGCCGGTTGGTCCAGAAGTACGGGGTGAAGTGGGAGTCGCTGGCCTGCTTCATCCGGCGCAGCAGCGCGGTGAAGTCGTCCCGGGTCCAGTCGGGGTCCGGGAAGTCCGCGCCGGCCCGCCGCAGCACCTGCGTGCTGAGGTACATGTCGGCGGCGTTGAACTCGACCGGCAGCTGGTACAGGCTCCCCTCGTACATCATCGACTCGACCAGTGAGGGGTGGACGTCGGCGAAGTACTCGCGCAGCTCGGCCGCGTCCCGCTTCACCCACCTGTCCAGCGCCACGCCGAGCCGCTGCGCGAACAACTGCACGCCCTCGGTGGCCACGTAGACCAGGTCGGGGGCGGTGCCCGCGGCGATCTGGGTGAGGATCTTGGCGAAGAAGTCCGACCAGTCCACGGCCTGTACGGCGTTGATGCGGACCTTGATGCCGGGGTGCAGCCTGCGGAAGCCGTCCAGCAGGGTGCGCACGCCGTCCGGGGAGAAGGCGGAGCCGAGGGTCGCCACGACGAGGGAGCCGTCGTCGCGGCCGGGGATGTCGGCTCCGGTGAGCCGGTCCCAGCTCGCGGCGGTACCGGCGACGGCAGCGGCGGCCGTGCCGTAGGCGCCGTACCGCAGCAGGGTGCGGCGTGGAAGGTACGGGTCGGTCATCGAGGGGCCTAACTCGTGTTAGTCGAGCAGTGATGCCCCAGATGATGGGAACCGGGCCGCGCCGCTGTCAAGACTGTTGCACGCCTTGACCTTTAACGAGTTAGGTCTACAGTCCTGGTCCACATGAGCCGCCGTTTTCCCGACGAGAGGATTCGAAGAGTGATGCGTGGGATGTCCCGAAGGGCCCTGTTCGCCGGCTCGGCCGCGGGGGCGACCGTGGCGCTCCTGCCGGCCGCACCCGCGGCGGCACGTCCGAAGCCGGCGGCGGGCTGCGCGAGCTACCGCGCCCGCTACCACCTCACCGTCCCCGACCAGTGGAAGAACGACCCGCAGCGCCCGGTCTGGATCGACGGCGAGTACCGGTACTACTACCTGTACAACGCGGACTACACGACCGGCGCCGTCGGCACCGCCTGGCGCCTGGCCACCAGCTCCGACCTGGTCTCCTTCACCGACCGCGGCATCGCCGTTCCCAAGGACACCACCCCCAACGGCGACGTCTGGTCCGGGTCCGCGGTCGTGGACACCGACGGCACGGCGGGCTTCGGCAAGGGCGCCGTCGTCGTCCTGGTGACCATGTCGCCCGACGACGGCCCGACGTCCCAGGCGCAGTTCCTGTACTTCTCGACCGACGGCGGCCGCACCTTCACCCCGCACGGCACCGCGCCCGTCCTGCCGAACCCCGGTGTACGAGACTTCCGCGACCCGAAGGTGATCCGCGACGAGGAGCGCGGCCGGTGGGTGATGGCCCTCGCCCAGGGCGACAAGCTGGGCTTCTACCACTCACCCGACCTGCGCGGCTGGACCCCGGCCGGCTCCTTCGCGCACGACGGCATCGGCGTGCTGGAGTGCCCCGACCTGTTCCGCATCACCGCCGACGACGGCACCCCCAAGTGGGTCCTGGGCGCGAGCGCCAACGGCAAGGGCGCGGGCCTGCCGAACACGTACGCCTACTGGACGGGAGCCTTCGACGGCACGCGCTTCACCCCCGACACGACCGAACCGCAGTGGCTCGACCACGGCTGGGACTGGTACGCGGCCGTCACCTTCGACAAACGCGACGCCCACGGCACCCTCGACGAGCGGACGCGCTACGCCCTGGGCTGGCTGAACAACTGGGACTACGCCCACACCACCCCCACCATCGACTGCGACGGCTTCAACGGCACGGACTCGATCGTCCGCGAGATCCGCCTGGTGCGCGGCGCGACGGGCGGCTACCACCTGGCCTCACGCCCGGTGCCGGCGCTCGACGGGTACGTCTCCCGCACGGTGCGGCTAGGCGATGTGCCCGTCGACGGCACCCGGCTCCTGGACTACCGGGGCACCTCCTACGAGATCAGCTGCGAGATCACCTGGGACCGGCTCACCGGCGCCGGACTGCAACTGCGCCGCTCACCCGACGGCGTCCGCCACATCGACGCCGGGATCTACGGCGACTACGCCTTCCTCAACCGCCGCCCCACCGTGAACCCCGACGCCTCGGCCCGCTGGCAGGAGAGCCACAGCCCCTTCGACCCGGCGGCGCGCTCGGTGCGGCTGCGCATCCTGGTGGACCGCACGAGCGTGGAGATGTTCATCGACGACGGCCGCTTCGTCCACTCGTCCTCCGTCTTCCCGTACCTCATCGACTCGGGCCTGGCCCTGTTCACGATCGACGGCCCCGCGGTGTTCCGCAACGTGGTCATCCGGGAGTTCACGGTGTGAGGCCGACGTCCGGCCGTGCGGTCGCGCACCCGGCGGCCCCGGCCGGATCCCTCGGCCGCGCTCTCGCCCCCGTGGGCGTTCCCTGTCACGATCTTGTCTGACGTGAACGCCCACGATCACCGGAGAGCGCATGACGACCGACAGCCCTGGGACGGACGGGACGACGCCGGTGTCCGGTCTGGAGGTGCGGCCGGTCGCCGGGTACATCGGGGCCGAGATCGGCGGGGTCGATCTGGCCGGGCAACTGGACGAGGCGGCCATCGCGGCGATCCGCGCGGCCGTACTGCGCTGGAAGGTGGTGTTCTTCCGCGGGCAGCACCTCGACCACGCCGCCCATGTCGCCTTCGCGCGCCGGTTCGGGGATCCGGTCGTGCTCCCCAGGCGGGGCAGCGCCTCCCCGGCCGGCGTACCCGAGATCGAGACCACCGCCGACCGGCTGGAACTGGGCGGACGGTTCGGCATGGAACACGACGAGTGGCTACGGCGGCGCCGCCACACCCTGCTGCGCGGCTGGCACTGCGACCACGGCGCCCGCGTCGACCCGCCGGCCGCGACGATCCTGCGCGCCGAGACGGTACCGCCCTACGGCGGCGACACCACCTGGTCCAACCTGGCCGCCGCCTACGCCGGACTGTCCGCGCCCGTGCGGGACTTCGTGGACGGGCTGCGGGCCGAGCACCGCCTCGGCGTCGGCTACCAGCCACGGCCCGGCGACGACGCCTACGTCCGCCACCTGCTCGACCACCAGACCGCGACCGAGCATCCGCTGGTGCGGGTCCACCCGGAGACGGGCGAGCGGATCCTCTTCGTCAACGGCTACTACGTCGAGCAGATCACCGGGCTCTCCCGCCACGAGAGCCGTGCGGTCCTCGACATGCTCCTGGAGCAGGCGGTCCGCCCCGAGTACACGGTGCGTCTGCGCTGGGAGCCGGGCACCGTCGCCTTCTGGGACAACCGGGCCACCGTCCACCTCGCGCCCGCCGACCACGCCCACGTCGGCCACCCGCGGATCATGCACCGGGTGATGCTCGCCGGGGACGTGCCCACCGGGGTCGACGGCCGGCCCTCGCAGGCGATCACCGGGAGCGCGCCCGGCCGCTGGTAGGTCAGGCCGCGGGCCGCCACCCCAGCGCCGGTCCGAGCCTGGTCGCCGTGTCGGTGAGGATCTGCACGTAGTCCTCGTGCCCGAAGGTGAACGGCAGCGCGAACGCCACCTCGTCCACTTCACGGAACGCCGGGTCGGCGTGCAGGCGCGCGGCGATCTCCTCGGAGGTGCCGACCAGGTCGGGAGCGAACAGCAGCCGCCCGGGCCCCTGCGGGGACGCCGTCCGCGGCAGGCGCGCCGCCGCGTACGCCTCGTACCGGGCGCGCTGCTCGGGTGTGGCGGAGTCCGTCGGGACGACGACCAGCCCCTGCGAGACCCGCGCGGCCTCGCCGTCCGGATGGGCGGCCCGGAAGGCGCGGATCAGATCGCGCTGGATCCGCGCGAAGTCCCATGGACCGTCCCGGTCCTCGGCCTTGACGACGCTGCTGGTGAGCAGGTTCATCCCGTGCTCGCCGGCCCACCGCGCCGACCGCAGGCTGCCGCCGCCGTACCAGAACCGGCCGGCGAGGCCGGGGGAGTACGGCTGGACCCGGTCCGAGAAGGTCTCGATGCCCTCCCGCCCGCTGAAGTCCGTGACCGGCTTGCCCCGCACCGCGTCCAGCAGCCGCTCCAGCCGCCCGTAACCGAAGTCCTCGGCCTCGGCGCTGTCCGGGTACAGGGCGTCCTTGACCTGGTCGTAGTGGATCGGCGGCCCCACGCTGACGCCCGGGTTGAGACGGCCACCGGACAGGACGTCCACCGTCGCCAGGTCCTCCGCCAGCCGCAACGGGTTCTCCCAGCCCAGCGGGATCACCGCGGTGCCCAGCTCGATGCGCCGGGTGCGCTGCGAGGCCGCCGCCAGCACGGCGACCGGCGACGAGATGCCGTACTGCAGATGCCGGTGGCGCACCCAGGCGCTGTCGAACCCGAGCCGTTCACCGAGCTCGATCAGTTCCAGCGTCGACGCGTGGCCGGGGCCGGGATCGGCCTCGTCGAACAGGCCGATCGTCAGAAAGCCGAGCTTGCGCAGGGGGCGTGCGGCGGGTGGCACGGGCACCTCCGTCGTCCGGGCACCTCCGTGCCGTCCACGATCTCGCGCCGATCCTACGATCCGGACATTGCGACGGTATGAACGGTTGCGCGGGACCGGACGCGAGCCGGGTCAGTCCAGCGGATCCAGGGTCAGATACGCCTGCCGCGGAGCGCCGTCCTGCACCAGTGACTCGTGGTGCCCCACGTCGTCGAAGGCGAAGGCGTACGCCGTGCCGTCGGCCATGCGGTCGTGGATGATCCGGGCGTAGTGGTTGGTCACCGGGTCCTGGTAGAAACCGGCGGCCGAGGTGTCCGGCTGGCTGGGGTTGGTCAGCAGCGTGGTGCGGTTGAAGCCCGCGCACAGTGTGCGCGAGATCGGCCCGCGCACCGCGTCGTTGGGGGCGTCGAGCAGCTTGTGGCAGCCGAAGACACTGTCCGCGTCCGGCTTGGCGAACGACGTGACGACCGCGCCCGTGCCGTCCGTGAAGTTCATGACGCCGCCGGAGACCCGGCCGTAGAACTTCTTGCCGGGCTGGTCGGCGAACGGCGTCACGGTCAGCGTGGAGGCGGCGTACTTCTGCCAGACCCGGTCGATGTAGTCGTCCATCACGGACGCCGGAAGCGCCCCGCTCTCCAGCCCGTGCCCCGGGGACAGCGCCCGCAGCGCCGTACCGTCGGACCGGGTCTGGATCAGCTTGCCCCAGCCGCCCGGCTGGGCCCGCAGCGCGTCGAACACGGCCCGGTACCCGCCCGCCTTGAGGTGCCCGGTGCTCACCGTGCTGCCGTCGGACCGCTGCACCCCGACGGCGTACGGCGCGGAGAACATGTCCACCTGGGTGCTGTTGAGCCACAGACCGCCGTCGTTCAGCGTGTACTCGGACCAGTTGAAGAGGATGTCCCGGTTGGGGTCGCTCGGGTTCTGCACCGCCGGCTGCACCAGACCGCCGGTCGCCAGCCGGAAGTCCAGCTTGCGGCCGTAGGAGAAGTAGATCCGGCCGGACAGCTTCGGAATGCGGATCGTCTTCGACTGCCCGGCGGCCGGCCCCGGGATCGACGCGTCCGGCGCGGGCACGGGCGGGACACCGCCGGCCGGCCACGGGTGGAAGGCGCCGCCGGCGTCCGCCCAGCCCTGCTGACCGGTCGTCAGCAGCGTGCCCAGGGTGTAGACGTACACGGACTCCGGGCGGCCGGAGTTGTTCTTCAGTGTGAGCGGGATCGTGTCCGGCACCGAGGCGTGCGCCGTCGACGGCGCCTGCACGGCGACGACACCACCGATCAGGGCTGCTGCCGCCGTCGCGGCGAGGACCCGGTGCTTCAGGCGTGCGAGCACGCTGCACCTCCGTACGGTGTGGGGGGAGTTGCGGCCGCGGACTTGGTCCGGACCGATCTGAGAGCGCTCTCAGAGTTGCGTCGAGACGCGCTCATGTCAACAACCCGCACACAAGAAGGACGCCCGCGGCGCTACGGCCACGGGCGTCCCGCCGGGATCACCGCTCGCCGAACGTGCGCTGAAGAAGGCCGAACAGCGCGACCCAGTGCCGCTGCGCACCCTCTTCCTGGTACGCGGCGGTGTCCGCCTGGGTGTATCCGTGGGGCGCGCCCGGGTAGACCTCGCAACGGTGCCGGACGCCCGCCGCGGTGAGCGCGTCCTCCAGCCGCCGCATCTGCTCGGGGCCCATGGACGGGTCCTGGTCGGCGTGCCCGAAGTACAGCTCCGCCTTCACCCGGTCCGCCACCAGGTGGGGGCTGTCCGGGGCGTCGGTCGCGAGCCGCCCGCCGTGGAAGCCGGCCGCCGCGGCGACCCGGTCCGGATACGCCCCGGCCGTGCGCAGCGCGAGCCGCGCGCCCATGCAGTAACCGGTGATCGCCACGGGCCCTTCGGCCGTGTACGGCGATCCGGCGAGCCACTCCAGGTAGGCGCCGGCGTCCCGCGTCGAGCGCTCGGCGGTCAGCGACTGCATGACCGGGCGCAGCTTCTGCCACATCTCCGGACGCGCGGCCGGGTCGATGAACTCGGGCAGCTCCACGACCGGCGCGCGCCCGTGCCGGTAGAAGACGTTCGGCACCAGCACGGTGTAGCCGGCGCCGGCGATCCGGTCGGCCATGGCCTTCAGATGCGGGCGCAGCCCGAAGGCGTCCTGGTAGAGCAGGACGGCCGGACGGGGCCGCCCGTCGGCGGGGCGGGCCAGGTAGGCGTCGGCGGTGCCGTCGGGGGTCGGGATCCCGACGTCGGTTCCCTGGACGGAGGTCATGGTGCGGTCCCTCATCACGGTCGGCGGGTCCTGGCTCCGGAGGACCGGAACCCCCACATCGTTGCACACACCACGGACTTTCCCGCCCGTGCCTCCTACTCGAAGCGACTGACGTCCCCGGCACCGCGCCGTACGATCTCGGCCTCGCCTCCGGAGAAGTCGACGACGGTGGTCGGCTCCGTCCCGCACTCACCGGAGTCGAGCACCGCGTCCAGCACGTGGTCGAGACGGTCCTTGATCTCCCACCCCTGCGTCATCGGCTCCTCCTCGCCGGGCAGCAGCAGGGTGCTCGACACCAGCGGCTCCCCGAGCTCGGCGACCAGCGCCTGGGTGACGGTGTGGTCGGGGATGCGCACACCGACCGTCTTCTTCTTGGGGTGCTGCAGCATGCGCGGCACCTCCCTGGTCGCCGGGAGGATGAAGGTGTAACTACCGGGAGTCGAGGCCTTGACCGCCCGGAAGACGTCGTTGTCCACCCGCACGAACTGGCCGAGCTGCGCGAAGTCCTGGCACACCAGAGTGAAGTGGTGCCGGTCGTCGAGCTGCCGGATGGAACGGATCCGCTCCATGCCGTCACGGCTGCCGAGCCGGCAGCCCAGCGCGTAACAGGAGTCCGTCGGGTACGCGACGAGCGCGTCGTCGTTCCGGATGCTCGCGGCGACCTGGGCGATGGTGCGCGGCTGGGGGTTGTCGGGGTGCACGTCGAAGTACTTCGCCATCCGCCGAGCTTATGCCCCCGACGCCCGCACCGCCGACCACGGCCTGCCCGGCGCCTCGACGACGGGCGACGCAGGCACCCGCCGCGGCGACCTCCAACAGGATCTGACCGAACCCCGGTTGTCAGCCACGCACCGCCGGGGCGACGTGTGGGGTAATGGCGCCCGGGTACCCGCCCCGCGCACAGACGGCAACCGCTGAATCGGACGGAGGGTGCCCGCATGACCAGCAACACGGAGACCGGCGGCGTCACCGGCACGCAGGACAAGGACTACAACCTGATCTGGTACGTCGAGGCGTGCCTGAGCAACGCGCTCCGGCTGGAGAACTACATCCAGGACGCCGAGCGCGAGAAGGACACCGAGGTCGCCGACCTGTTCCGCAAGGCCCAGGCGGACAGCCGCAAGGGCGCCGAGCTGGGCAAGGAGCTGCTGCGTGCGCGGCTGAGCGGCAGCTGAACCGGCGGACGAAGAGGGGCCCTCCGGAAGAGCGGACCATTCCGGGTACCGGTGGCGTCCGCTTCCGGCCGGGTGTGGTCGAAACCACGCCGTCGACGGGGACCGGGACGACGGGGGCAGGGGCTACCGTTTTGTCCGTTCCCCTTCTCCCAGCGGCTTCGGACGGCCCCGCAGTGCACGCAGACCTCTCCCCGCTCATCGCGGCGACCTCCCACTGGCTGACCACCGCCTACCCGGCGTGCGGCGGCGCGCTCTCCTCCGCCCTGGCCGAGGTCCAGGCCCGGCAGGCCGTGACGGTAGCCGCCTGGCTGCGCTACCCGACGCTGATGGACGCCGCCCTGGTGGGAATGGCCGGGCCCGGTGGTTCCGGCAGGCTCGACTGGATCACCGGCGCGGACGGCGAGGAGGACGCCTGGCGCAGCTGGGTCGACGAGGTCGTCGCCAGCTGGGCGGCCTGCCTGCTCGTGGACGAGGAACTGGCCGCGCTGGCGGTTGCCGCGCTCATGGAGGGCGACCACGCGAACGGCCTGCCGGTGCAGTTCCGCCGCCTGGTCACCCCCGACGACGGCGACCGCCGCGCGGCCGCCCTCCTGCGCCACCCGGACCTGCTCGCCCCCGTGGCCGAACTGCACCACGCCCCCTTGCTGAACCTCCTCCGCCCGGGACAGACCCTCATCGCCTGACCAGGCCCACCAAGCAGCCGCCGCACCGCCCCGCCACGGCGTTGGTGCAGCCGCCCGCGGCGGTGAGGGGCCGGGGTGGGGGGTGTCCGCCCGCAGCGTCCGGCACCGACCAACGGCGCCCTCGTCGGAAACGGCGGGCCGGACCGAGGACGGACACCCCCACCCCGGCCCCGCCTTGACCACCGGCCGCAGGCGCGACACCAGCCCCCACCGGACGGTGACGGGCCGCCGCAGGCACAAAAGGGGCGCTGGGAACGGCGCGCCCAGCCACAACGCACCCGCAGACAAAACACAACCCCGCGCCGCAGGCACAACGCACCCGCACCCGAAAAACAACCCGGCGCCGCAGGCACAACGCACCCGTCAAGCCGCCGTACTCAGAGCCTCCCGCCCCGTCAGGTCACCCTCCGGCGGCCGAACGGCCACCGGCGTGGCCGCACGACGGTCACGCAGCAACAGCCCCGCACCGATCGTCCCGGCGATGACCAGCCCACCCGCGACGAGCGCGCCGCGCGCGCCCGCCCACTCCATGAGCAGACCGAGTGCCGGCGGGCCACCGAGACCCCACACCGTGCCGATGCTGCCCCACACACCCAGCACCCGGCCGCGCAGATGGGCCGGCGGGTCCGTCTGGAGCACGGCCGTGCCCGCGGTGTCGGACACGGACTCCACCACGGCCATCGGCAGCACCATCACCAGCAGCACCGCCAGCGACGGCGACAGCCCGGCGACCACCTGCAGCAGCCCGCCCGCGGCGGCCAGCATGCCCACCAGCCGCACCGACGGCCGGTGCAGCCGCGCCCCGAGGACCGCGCCGAGCATGCCGCCGACGGCGAGCACCGTGGAGACGGTGCCGAAGGAAGCCGCGCCGCCCGCGAGGGGACCGGTGACGAGGACGGCGAGCGTCAGCTGGTAGTTGCGGCCGAAGACCGCGCTGATCCCGGTGATCCCGGCCAGCGCCAGCAGCCGGGGCCGGCGGGCGAAGAAGGCGAGCCCCTCCCGCACGGTCATGTCCTGCCCGCCCTGCTGCCACTCGCGGCCCTGCTGCCGCTCCCGGCCCTGCCGCCGCCCCCGGCCCTGCCGCACCTCCCCGCGCTGCCCCCGCTGCCCGCGGCGCGGCACCGCAGCGAGCCGCGCGGCACCGTCGCCCCGCCCCGGCGCCCCGGGTGCGGGCCGCAGGAAGGGGATCACAGCGGCGACGAACAGGAACGACATCCCGTTCCCGGCGTACGCCGCGGCCGTCCCGAGGAACCCGACGGTGACGCCCGCCAGGGCCGCGCCGGTGAGCCGGCCGGCGTTGTGCACGAGGGCGCCCACGCCGATCGCGGAGGGTAGGTCCTCCACGGGTACGAGGTCGTTGCCGAGGAGAGCGCAGGCCGGCCCGTCGACCGTGGCGACGATGCCCGTGACGGCGGCGAGGATCATCAGCGAGGTCATGTCCAGCCGGTCCAGCGCCACGAGCAGCGCCGTGACGAAGGCGACGGCGCCGAGCAGCGCCTGGCTGACGGTGGCGGTCAGCTTCCGGGGCCAGCGGTCCACGGCCGCGCCGCCCAGAAGGCTCATGAACAGCGCGGGAGCGGCCTGTACCGACATCGAAAGTCCGGTCGCGGCGGCGGACCCGGTGATCTGCAGGACCAGCAGGTTCTGCACGGTGAGCTGCATCCAGGTGCCGGCGTTGGAGACGAAGTTCGCCAGCGACCACCAGCGCATGCCGCGGTGACGCAGCGCGCGCCAGGGCGAGCGCGACCCGCGGGACACGCTCGACCGGCGGGACAAGCGGGACCCGCGGGGACGCGCCCCGGCGGCGGTGGCGGCAGGACTGGGCAGGGTGGAGTCAGGCGAGGAAGACACAGTGCGGCACTCGAAGACGAGTCGGGGCCCTGGAGGGGCACGTCGGCGGTCACGGGGAACGCCGGCTGCGCTGCTCGGTCGTTCGGATGCCGGATCACGGCGCCGACCATCGTGACAGAAGGGGGTGCCGAGTACTGGCCATGATCCGCTCGTTGACCATGTCGTAGCCCTCAACACCCCCCGAAACCGCACCGCTTATCGTGCGAGTGGGTTTGCTCACAGAGATCGAACCGTCCCGTCGCGGCCCCCGGCAGGCGTGGCGCCCGTCACCCCATGACGCCCTCCCCGGACCACATCTGACCCCCCCGGAGCCCACGACTACCCACCAGATCCCACCAGACCCCACCCACCCCCTCCGCATCAGACGTCAGAGCATGAAATCGACTCGCAGGGGCACCCGGGAGCGGCCCTCAGCAGAGGAGCACGCACCACCAGGGAAGGAGAGTCCTTCTCATGACGTCGGCACCCACGCTCGGCCCTCCGCCACCGTGGCGCCGGGCCATGGTTACGGGCGGGGCCGGATTCCTCGGCTCGCACCTGGTCACGCGCCTGCTGGATTCAGGGGTCGAAGTCGACTGTCTCGACGATCTGTCGACGGGCCGGCCGGAGAATGTCGCCCCCCTGGCCGACCGCCCCGGTTTCCGCTTCCTCGAGCTGGACGTGGCCGACCCCGCGTGCCTCGACGTCCTCACCGGTCCTTACGACCTGGTACTGCACCTGGCCGGGCCCGCCTCGCCCGCCGACTGCCGGCGCCGCCCGCTGGAGACGCTGGACGCCGGCAGCCTCGGTACCCGTCACGCGCTCGCCGTGGCCGACCGGGACGGGGCCCGCTTCCTGCTCGCCTCCGCATGCGAGGCCTGCGAGCTCGCCGGGGGCGCCCCGGGCGCCCCGTCCACCGGCGACGGACATGCCTACGCCGACCCGGTCGACCCGTGCGGCGCCTACGCCGAGACCAAGCGCTTCTCCGAGGCGCTGGTCGCTGCCCATGCGGGGGCCCTCGGCAGCAACGCCGGGATCGTGCGGATCTTCGACACCTACGGTCCGCGTATGCGCCCCGACGACGACCGCCCGCTCTCCCGGCTGCTCGCCCAGGCCGAGCACGGCGAGCCGGTCACCGTCACTGGTGATAGCAGCCGGACCGTGGCGCTGTGCTACGTCGACGACGCCGTGGACGGCCTGCTGCGGGTGGCCGCCGGCCGTTCGGTACGGCCTGTCGACATCGGCGGCGAGGAGCAGGTGCCGATCGGGGAGCTGGCCCGCCGGGTGATCGAGCTGACCGGCTCCGGAGCGCCGCTGGAGTTCGCGGACGGCACGGCCGGTACGCCCGCTCCGCACCGGCCGGACACCGGATTCGCACGCGAACTCTTCGGCTGGCGGCCCCAGGTCCCCTGGCAGGAGGGCCTGGAACGCACCCTGGCCGCCGCGCGGCCCGCGCCCACTCCCGTGATCGTGGGCGCCGGCGGCAGCGGGTGGCTGTCGTGACGGCGCTCGTCGTACGGCTCGACGGATTCGACGGCGTCCTGCTCACGGGGCCGGCCGTGCGCGCGGTGGCCGCACGCAGCGGTGACGTCACCATGCTGTGCACCCGCGCCGGCGCGGCGGCGGCACGGCTGCTGCCGCACGTGGGCGACCTCGTCGTATGGGAACCGGCCGCACCGGAAGGCGCGGGGGACCGCGGCGAGGAACTGCTGCGGCGGTTGCGGGCGACGGCGTACGACACGGCGGTGGTCCTCACTCCGCCCGGGCACAGTCCGCTGCCCGTCGCCCGGCTGCTGCGCTCGGTGCGCGGTGCGGCCCGGATCGGGGCCGACGGGGACGAGCCCGCCGGCGTCCTCGACGTCTGCCACCGGCGCGAGCCCGGCCGCCACGAGGCCGAGGCGGCCCTCGACACGGCGGCCGCCATGGGGTTCCGGCCCCGGAGGGGCGACGACGGCCGGCTGCGGGTCGTGCCCGCGCCGGACACCGCACAGCTCACCGGGGGCAACGGTCCGTACGTGGTGCTGCACCCCGGCGCCGCGGCGCGGTCCCCCGAGTGGGGGACCGAGCGCTGTGCGCGGACCGCAGCCCTCCTCGCGGACGCCGGGCACCGGGTCGCCGTGACCGGCACCCCTCAGGAGGCCGCCGCCACCCGGCCGGTCGCCGGTGACACCGCCGTCGACCTGGGCGGGCGGACCTCGCCGCGCACGCTCGGCGGAGTGCTGCGCAACGCCGACTGCGTCGTCGCCGGGGACGCGGACACCGCGCACCTGGCGGCGGCCGTGGGCACGCCCGTCGTCACGCTGCCCTCGAAGGCGGCACCGGTGGGGGACCGGGCGCCGTACAGGGTGCCCGCGGTCCTCTTCGGGGACGACACCTGCGCCGGAGCCGAGCGTGAGGCCACGCCCGCGGACGTGGTCCAGGCCGTGCGGCGGCTGCTGACGGGGGCGGGGTGAGGAGCCCCCCACCATGTAGCCCCCACGATGTAGCCCCCACGATGTAGCGGGGACGTAGCAGGAAGGGCCCGCCGTCCCCGAAGCGGCGGGCCCTTCCTGCTACGACGTTGCAACGTCAGATGCGGCGTCAGGCGTGCTTGCCGCGGCCGGACAGTGCGTCGCGGATCCGGTCCACCAGGCCCGCGCCGGGCGCCAGCATCTTGTTGGCCGGCGGCTTGTCCGGCGCCATGGGGTGCGGACGGGTCGGAGCCGTCTTCTTCGCCTGGCGCACCTTGTCGCCGAGCTGGTCCAGCGCCTCCGGGGGGCACGCGGCGCGCAGCTTGGGGAAGAGGTTGCCCTCCTCGTCGGCCACGTGCGAGCGGATCTCGCTCATCAGCATGCCGATGAGCCGGTCGAACTCGGGGTCGTCGGCGTCGCAGCCCTCCAGATCCTTCATGATCTGCTCGGCCCCGGCGTGGTCCTCGAGCTCCTTGTCGGCGATGGCGTCACCGCCGGGCACGTGCTCGCGCACGGCCGGGTAGAGGTAGGCCTCTTCCGCCACCGAGTGCCGCACCAATTCCATCGTCACCTTGTCGGCGAGGAGCTTGCGGTCCTTGCTGCCGGGCGGCAGCGCCTCGATCTGGCCGAACATCCCCTCGACTTCGCGGTGATCGGTCACCAGCTCGTCGATGACGTTGCCTCCATGGCCAGCCATGTTCTTTCACCTCCGGGCAGGGCACGGCGGTCCGGGCCGGATCCGCCGTGCGCCACGAGTGCCCCGTCACCCCCGGCGGCTAACGCCCCGCAGCGGCCGGTGACACGGCGCGCCGCGGGTGCGTCCATTGGACACAGCGGCGTGCGGGGAGGGGGCGCTGCGGGACATTCCGTCGAGTGCGCCGACGGCCGTACGCCCGGAGAATGACCGCCGCACGTCCCATGCCCCGCCCCGGGCGCGATGAGCGCCTGTACGGAAAGGAAGGCCGATGCCGCACAGCGCAGCAGCCCGCAGCCCGCTGGCCGGAGTCCTCGTCGCCGACTTCGGACGCGTCCTGGCCGCCCCGTACGCCACGATGCTGCTGGCCGACCTCGGTGCCGACGTGATCAAGGTGGAGCATCCGGACACCGGCGACGACACCCGGGCCTGGGGGCCGCCGCACGCCCACGGTGAGGCCACCTACTACCTGTCCGTGAACCGCAACAAGCGTTCCGTCGGTCTCGATCTGCGCGACGAGAGGGACCGCGCACGCGCCCGGGAGCTGGTGCGCCGCGCCGACGTCCTGTTCGAGAACTTCCGGCCCGGGACGATGGACAAGTACGGCCTCGGTCCTGGACCGGCGCTGGAGCTCAACCCGGGCCTGGTGTACTGCTCGGTGACCGGTTTCGGCGACGGACCGGGAGCCGCCCTGCCCGGCTACGACCTGCTCGTGCAGGCGGTGGGCGGGCTGATGAGCGTCACCGGAGCCGAGCCCGGGCAGCCCGTGAAGACGGGCGTGGCCGTGGTCGACGTGCTGACCGGGCTGCACGCGGCCGTCGGGGTGCTGTCCGCCCTGCGCCACCGCGACGCCACCGGCGAGGGGCAGCATGTGCAGGTCAACCTCTTGTCCTGTCTGCTGTCCAGTCTCGTGAACCAGGCCGGCGGCTACACCCTCGCCGGCAGTGTGCCGGGCATCCTCGGCAACCGGCATCCCTCGATCGCGCCGTACGAGGTGTTCCGGGCGAAGGACCGGCCGTTCGTCGTCGCCGTCGGCAACGACCGCCAGTTCGCGGCCCTGTGCCGGGGTCTCGACGCACCGCACCTCGCCGCCGATCCGCGCTTTGCGAGCAACGCCGACCGGGTGGCCCACGTCGACGCGCTCGCCGAGCTGCTGGGCACGCTGCTGGCCGAGCGCACCGCGGCCGACTGGTCCGACCGGCTCACCCCGCTCGGCGTGCCGTGCGGGCCGGTCAACGACGTGGCCCAGGCGTTCGACCTGGCGGACACGCTCGGCCTGCGTCCCCGCGCGACGGTGACCGCACCCGACGGCACACCGATGGACCTGGTCGCCAACCCGATCGGCCTCTCCCGCACGCCGCCCCGTTACGACAGGCGCCCGCCCCGGCTGGGCGAACACACGGACGACATCCGCGCATGGCTGGACAGCTGACAGCTGACAGCTGGCAGCCCCCGGCTCCCCCCGTCCTCCCGGCTCCCCCCGTCCTCCCGGCTCCCCGGCACCCGGCTCCCCGGCACCCGGCTCCCCGGCCTCCCGGCTCCCCGGCCTCCCGGGCCACCGGCCCCCCGGCCCCCCGGCCGGGGCTCACGCGGACCCGTTCCCGCTCGACCGCCACAGCCGCCCGGTCAGGCCCACCGGATTGCCGGCCGGGATCAGCCCGCTGCTCACGACCCGCCGGGCCAGGGGCTCCAGCAGGCCCGCGAGGCGCAGGGACGCGTCCTCGCCGAGGGTCTGCCACGGCTGCTGCGCGGCCGCGTCGGTGCGTGCCTCCACCGCCTCGCGCAGCGCCGTGCCCTCGGCGGTGAGGGCGCCCGCCGGGTCCAGCAAGCCGCGGTCGCGCAGCGCCTCCTGCGCGGCCTGCCAGGTCGTGAGGTCCCATTTGCGGCCCTCCCGCAGCAGCGCGGCGTCCGACTCGCCGGCCGAGGCCTTGAGGACCATCGCCTCGACGGGGCTGATCCCGCTGGTGACCAGCGCGGCGACATGGCCGTCGCCGCGGTGTTCGCGCAGCGTGGTCAGCGCCTGCCACAGGCGTACGTGCGGCAGCCGGGGCGCGGGCAGGGCCCGGTTCGCGGCGCCGAGCACCCGGCCGGCCGTGTCCGCGCCCGCCGCCGCGGCCCAGGCCAGCTCCGCCGCCTCGGCCACCTCGGGCGAGGCCACGGTGTCCGCGCCCAGCACCCGGGACATCGCGGCGGCCATGGCCTCCTCCCGCGCCGCGAGCACGGCCTCGGGAGCGGCGTACCGCCACGCGTCCGGCAGCGCCCGTGCCACCCGGTCGGCGTGGAAGACGTAGAAACTGCTGGTCACGACCGGTGCCGCCACGGGACCGAGGGGGGCGGCGCGCAGCGCGAAGTAGCCCATCCAGAAGCCGCGCAGACCGAGGCCGTCGGTGGCCTGCCGGGCCTCGGGGGCGAAGTAGAGCAGGTCGTGCACCGGTTCGTACCGCTCCCACAGCACCCGCGCCGTTTTCTCGCTCACGCCGTCCTCCTGTCCTCGGCCGTCGTCCTCCGGCACCGGCGGTGCGGGACCCGGGCTCTACGCGACATCGTCACTGACAGCAGCATCCGTCATGACGGCTGTCATAACAAGCGTTCCTCGCCGCGGGCCGTCGGTGCTCTGTCGACCGGGCGGCGCGGGCCGTACACTCCCAAAGCGCCCACATACGGGCGTAGTTGACGGGGGGAGCCGCCATGTCCGGGTATCCGTACGGCCCGAGCGGGCCACAGGCCGTGCCGCCACCGCCGCCCATGCCCCCGGGGCCACCCGCCCCGCCGCCCGCGCCCGCGGACGGAGTCCGGGCCGCCGCCGTGGGCCTGCTCAACCTCTGCGGCCTCGGGCTCGGCTACGCGCTGCTGCGCCGATGGCTCCCCATGGCCGTCTGCTGGGCGGCGACCGCCGCGCTGCTCGTGGTGGCGTTGCCCGCCGACGCGGACGGCGTGCCGGGCGCCGCCCTCGTCATGTACGCCGCGCTCCTGGTGGCCGCCGCCGTCCACGGGGCCCTGGCCGGGCTGCGCACGCCGCTCGCCCGGCCGCCTCGCGCACCCGTCGCCCTGCTGCTCGGGCTGGTGCTGCTCGCCGTACCGGCCGGGGGAGCGGTGCTGTACGACCGCGCCCGCGACGAGGCCGTGGAGCGGATGCTGCTGGACCGGCTGGCGGAGGCCGACCGGTTGGTGCGGGCCGGCGGTGCGCAGCCCTTCACCACCGCCGAGTCCGGTTACCGTCAGGCCCTGACCGCCTACCACGACCTCGACGCGCAGCACCCCGGCTCCCGCGCCGCCCGCAAGGTGCCCGAACGGCTGCGCGCCTACTACGCGACGATCGGCGCGCCGTACGACCGCAAGGACTACTGCGGGGCGATCGCCCCGCTCACCTACTTGCGTACGGTGCCGCAGACGATGTCCGCCCGAAGCGTCGGCACGCTGGCCGCCTGGCCCGACGACCGGCTGGCCACCTCCCTGTACGAATGCGGGGCGACCGCGCTCGCGGGCGGCGACGCCACCTGGGCGGACCGGTTCGGCGACCTGCTGAGCGCGTTCCCCGGCTCGCCGCAGGCCGCCCGTGTGGAACCGGCGGTGCGGGACGCCGTGAGCCGGGCAGAACAGGACGTGCGCGGCAGCGACCCTTGTGCCGCCGCCGAGCGGCTGCGCGGGCTCGGCACCCGGATCACCGACCTGTCCGACCGGAGCGCGGGCGCGCGCGAGGCGCTGGCCGGGGACGCCGGGCGCGCCTCCACCGGTGCGGACGCGGGTGCGTACCCCTGCGGCGTCGACCAGTACAAGGACGGTGACTTCGCGGCGGCACAGAAGACCATGGAGGACTTCGCCGCCGGGCACCGCGGCGACCGCAACCGCGCCCTTGCCGAGAAGATCGCCATCGCCGCGGAGGTCGCCCAGACGCTGCCCGCGGCCGGCAAGCACCTGCCCACCGCGGCAGGCGGGGGCAGTATCTCCGTGACCGTCAAGAACGACAGCCCCGACGACATCCGGGTGCTGTACACCGGCCCGGTCACCGGCTCCTTCACCCTCAAGGGCTGTCCCGGCTGCACCGCCTACTCCTGGGGCAGCACCCTCAACCCGGCGTTCAAGCCGTGCAACGACAGCGGCAAGGACTATCCGCAGCGCACCCTCCAGCTGCCGCCCGGCACCACCTGGTTCGTCCACAAGCCGGTCGGCGGGACCACCACCGCGGGCTCGGACACGGCCGAGCTGTCCTCGGACTACATCTACACGGAATGCGCGTACACGACCCAGGGCCTCGGCAGCACCACGTCCTGAGATCCGCTCGGGGCGCCGGGAAGCAGCGCTGCCGTGCGGCCCGGAGCCCTACCGGGTGCTCCCGCAGGACGGGGCGTAGGGCAGTGGGGGAATGTACCGCTTCCCTTGCTCCCGGCTCAGGACACCGGAGCTCGCGGCGCAGATAGGCTGACAGCGGGCTCGACCTTCAGGTCCCAGAGGGTGGCCACGCCGTCGTCGGTCGTGGCGGCCAGGGTGTGGCCGTCCGGGCTGAACGCACCGACCCCAGGCTGCCGCCGGGTACGGTCAGGGGACTGCCCCTGCGCGTGAGGTGGTTGGGGCCGGTGGCGTTCCACAGGGTGACGGTGCCGCGGCTGTTCCCGGTGGCGAGCGTGCGGCCGTCCGGGCTGAGGGCGACCGAGGTGCTGGTTCCGGCCGGCTGGGAGACCGGCTGCCCGATGCGGACCCCGGCGTCCCTCGTACTCCACAGGCCCACCTCGCCCCGACCTTTCGCCGCCGAGCGCCGGCGCCGGCCGGCCGTCCCGGCGGACAGCAACTCCCAGGCCCGCTTCGCGGTTCGGCAGGCGACGGCCCTGGCAGGTATCGGCCGCCTCGAGGACGCCGCCGGCTCCGCGCAGCCGCAGGTGCCATCGGGCGCCCGAACCGGCTCTGCGCAGCCGCAGGTTCCGGCCGTGCGCGGTGAACTAGCTCTGCGCAGCCTTGATCAGACGCTGAGTCAAATTACTGAACCGTAACCTACCGGCCGGTACCGCCGGTAACCCCTGGCCGGATAGCGTCCGGGCAACCCACCACCAGCGGCGGCGGGCGGGCGGTTCGTGGGGCGACGGACCCCGCGCGCCGCCGGCTCCCGGGTGCCCGGGCGACGCGCGGCTCCCGGCACACCCGGAGGCTTCCTGCCGGCCGCTTCACAGGAGGTTCCCCATGCCCGCATCCAGACGGCTCCTGGCCGTGGCGGTCACCGCCGCCGCCTGCCTCGGCGCCCAGGCCCTCGGGGCGACGGCCGCCCGGGCGTCGGACCCGGTCGTCTCCCGGGGTGTCACCATCCCGGCCTTCTACACCCCGCCCGCCACCCTGCCCCACGCCGACGGCACCCTCGTGCGCAGCGAACCGCTCCCGCTGGCCCTGAGCCTGCCCAGCCTGCACGGGCCGCTGCCCGGGACGGCGACGCGGCTCATGTACAAGTCGACCGACGCCAACGGGCGGCCCATGGCCGTCACCGGCGCCTACATCGAGCCGACGGCCGCCTGGAAGGGCGACGGACCCCGCCCGCTCGTCGTGGTCGCACCCGGCACGATGGGCCAGGGCGACCAGTGCGCCGCCTCCCTCGGTCTGGAGCACCCCCTGCGGTTCAACGGCCGTACCGTCTCCGTCGGCTACGAGGACGTCTCCGTCTACCGTCTGCTGGCCGCCGGAACCGCCGTCGTCGTCACCGACTACGCGGGCCTGGGCGCCACCGACCGGCTGCACACCTACGTCAACCGGGTGGACGAGGCCCACGCCGTCCTGGACGCCGCCCGCGCCGCCCGCTCGGTGCGCGGGGCCTCGGTCGGCGCCGCCTCCCGGGTCGGCCTGTTCGGCTACAGCCAGGGCGGCGGGGCCACCGCAGCGGCCGCCGAGCTGCAGCCCGTGTACGCCCCCGACGTGCACCTCGCCGGAACCTACGCCGGAGCGCCGCCCGCCGACCTGACCGAGGTCACGAAGGGGATCGACGGCACGGAACTGACCGGCGCGCTCGGCTGGTCGCTCAACGGCTTCCTGCAGTCCGACCCGTCGCTGAAGCCCCTCGCCGACGCGCACCTCAACGCCGCCGGCCGGGCGGCGCTCGCCGACCTGTCCACCATGTGCGTCGGCGACGCCATCTTCCGCTACGGCTACCAGCGCAGCAGCCGCTGGACGACCGACGGCTCCACGCTCGGCGAGATCATCGCGGCCACGCCCAGGCTCCAGGCGTTTCTCGACACCCAGCGGATCGGCAAGCTGAAGCCGGTCGGCCCGGTGCGGGTGGCGACGGGCGTCAACGACAACCTCGTGCCGCACGCCCAGGCGCGCCGGCTCGCCGTCGACTGGTGCGCCCTGGGCGCCGACGTGACGTACCGGCCGGTGAACCTGCCGAACCTGGTCAGCCCGCTGATCAACCACTTCGGACCGCTGCTGGCCGACCAGGGCGACGCGGTGTCCTGGCTGACCGACCGGCTCGCGGGCCGGCCCGCGACGAGCACCTGCGCGCGTCTGCCGGGGCAGCGCTGAAAAGTGCGGGAGGGGATGCGCGGCGGGCATGGGCGGGTGATCCTTGACCCATGTCCGCGCAGCGCCCCGTGATCGTGCACCCGCCGTCCCCGACGGGGGGACGGCGGGTGCGGGTGGACGGCGAGATCCTCGGTCTCGCGCACAGCCAGGCGGACGTCGTGGAGTTCCTGCGCCGGGCGGGCCTGGAGATCGAAGCCGACGAACTGGCCGACTCCCCGCTGATCGACTGGCGCGGCGTGAGCCCGGACGACTGGGGCACCGACCGCCCGTGAGCCCGGCCCCGCCCATTTTCCCTGGGCGCCTGGAGGTGGACGCCGCCCCGCCTCTTTCCGTGGGCGCCCGGAGGTGAACCCAACCCCGCCTCTTCCGTGGGCGCCCGGGGTGAGCCTGACCCCGGCCCGGCAAGTACGCACCAGCCTTGTCCGTGACGCCCGGAGCCCGGCCCCGCCCGGCACCTCCGGCGCGGTCCCTTCCGCGGATGCGCGAATACGCGGGCGCCCTGGCGTGCCGCGTCCGGTCAGCCGTGCCTGCGCCGGTCCAGCCGGGCCGTCAGCTGCGCCCGCAGGTCCGCGGGCAGGGCGCCGGTCCGGCCCCAGGCGACGACCAGTTCGGCCACCCGGCGCAGCTTGATGTTGGTGTACATCGACGTCTCGCGCAGCGCGTCCCACGCATCGGCCGGCGACACGCGGCTGACCGCGACGACGACACCGATCGCCTGGTCGATCACGGCGTGCGAGGTCACGGCCCGCTTCAGCTGCTCCACGGTCTCGGTCAGCTCACGGATGCGCTCGGCCGCGTCCTGCGGCCGGGTGCGCTCGGCTGCGTTCTCCGGCTCCCGGAGCGCACCGGGGAGCCGCTCGGCATGGACGTCCACATGGCCTCCGCGGTCATCGGAAGGGTGTCTGCGGCCCAGTGTCATGCGCCTGCCCCGGAAGGGCACGGGGCAAGCGCGACGGCGTCGGGACGACACCGAACGCCACACCCCCCGCGCCGGGCCTCCTCCACCGTCACATCACAGGCCGCACTCGGCAACAGCGGCACCCCGCAACGGCGAAGACCCGCATGTTTTCACAACTCTTTGCCCATGGCCGATTCCTGACGACCACGCCCCGAGGCTGAGCCCGAGCAGGCTTTCGCATACGTAAAGCGCGGCCGAAAACCCGAGGTCGTCCACGCCGTGCGGCCGGCGGCCACGTTGACCGCCACCTGGCCGATGACGCACGGTCGGGATGTAGATGGTTCATACAATTGGTTCGTCGGGGCAACCGAGCCGATCACGAAAGCCCAGGTCGGAGCGGTGCCCGGGCGCACCTGAAGCAGGAGGCAGGGACATGTGCGGCATCACCGGCTGGGTCTCCTTCGACCGTGACCTCGGCACCGAGCGCACCGCTTTGGACGCGATGACCGAGACGATGGCCTGCCGCGGCCCCGACGACGTCGGCACCTGGGCCCAGGGCCCGGCCGCTCTGGGGCACCGCAGGCTCGCCATCATCGACCTGCCCGGCGGGCGCCAGCCGATGACCGCCGGCACACCCGAGGGCATCGTCGCCCTCGTCTACTCCGGCGA
This sequence comes from Streptomyces sp. NPDC104814, assembly GCF_055583185.1. Classification (NCBI taxonomy): domain Bacteria; kingdom Bacillati; phylum Actinomycetota; class Actinomycetes; order Kitasatosporales; family Streptomycetaceae; genus Streptomyces; species Streptomyces sp. NPDC104814. The sequence continues at coordinate 187,533 of NZ_JBVJOL010000013.1, forward strand.
GGCCTACAACTACACCGAGCTGCGCCGCGAACTCACCGGCCGCGGCCACCGGTTCACCACCGACTCCGACACCGAGGTGGTCCTGCGCGGCTACCTGGAATGGGGCGAGGCCCTCGCCGAACGGCTCAACGGCATGTACGCGTTCGCCGTCTGGGACGCCCGCCGCGACAAGCTCGTGATGGTCCGCGACCGCATGGGCATCAAGCCCTTCTACTACCACCCCACCTCCGACGGCGTGCTGTTCGGCTCCGAACCCAAGGCCATCCTCGCCAACCCGCTCGCCCCGGCCCGGGTGCGTCTGGACGGACTGCGGGAGCTCTTCACCGCGATCAAGACGCCCGGGCACGCCGTCTGGGACGGCATGCACGAGGTCGAGCCCGGCACCGTCGTCACCGTCGACCGCTCCGGCCTGCGCACTCGCTCCTACTGGCGCCTCGAGACCCGGCCGCACACCGACGACCGTGACACCACCGTCGCGATCGTGCGCAGCCTGCTCGAGGACATCGTGCGCCGCCAGCTCGTCGCCGACGTGCCCCGCTGCACGCTGCTCTCCGGCGGCCTCGACTCCTCCGCCATGACCGCGCTCGCCGCCCGGCAGCTCGCCGAGCACGGCGAGACGGTGCGCAGCTTCGCCGTCGACTTCGCCGGCCAGAGCGAGAACTTCGTCGCCGACGAACTGCGCGGCACCCCCGACACCCCGTTCGTGCACGACGTGGCCCGCACCGCGCACACCGAGCACCAGGACATCGTGCTCGACGCGCAGGCACTCGCCGACCCGGAGGTGCGGGCGAGGGTGATCCGCGCCCGCGACCTGCCCGCGGGCCTCGGCGACATGGACGCCTCCCTGTACCTGCTGTTCCGGTCGATCCGCGAGCACTCCACCGTCGCCCTGTCCGGCGAGTCCGCCGACGAGGTCTTCGGCGGGTACCTGCAGTTCTTCGACGAGGAGGCGCGCCGCGCCGACACCTTCCCCTGGCTGGTGCGCATGGGCCGGCACTTCGGCGAGGACACCCAGGTGCTGCGCCCCGACCTGCTGCGCTCGCTCGACCTGTCCGGATACGTCGCCGACGGCTACCGCACCGCCGCCGCCGGCGTCGAACGCCTCTCCGGGGAGAGCGACTTCGAGTACCGGATGCGGCAGATCTGCCATCTGCACCTCACCCGGTTCGTCCGCGTCCTCCTCGACCGCAAGGACCGCACCAGCATGGCCGTCGGCCTGGAGGTGCGCGTGCCGTTCTGCGACCACCGGCTCGTCGAGTACGTCTACAACACGCCGTGGGCGCTGAAGTCCTTCGACGGCCGGGAGAAGAGCCTGCTGCGCGAGGCCACCGCCGACCTCCTGCCGAAGTCCGTCTACGACCGGGGCAAGAGCCCGTACCCGTCCACCCAGGACCCGAAGTACGCGGCGGCCCTCCAGGAGCACGCCAAGGACCTGCTCAGCCGCCCCTCCCATCGGGTGTTCGACCTGGTCGACCGCGACCGTGTGCGCCGGATGGCCGAGCGCGACGAGCCGGTGAGTGCGCAGGCCGAGCGGCGCGGCCTGGAGCGCACCCTCGACCTGGCGATGTGGCTGGACATGTACTCACCCGAGATCGTCCCGAGCTGACGTCTCCACCGGCGCCCGGCCCGCCGCCACCCACCGGTGCGCCCCACCCACGGTCACGGCACGTCGTGCGTCACCGCCACCGGGCCGAAGGCGATCCGGGTGCGCGCGTCGTCCGCCCAGACCACGTCCACCTGGCGGTCCGTCACCGTCACGGCCGTCACCGCCTCCGCCAGGGCGGGGCCGTCCCCCGTGCCGAGCGCCGCCAGGCAGACGTGCAGGGACGTGCCCCCGGCCTCACCGGTGAGCCGCGGCACCTCCGCCCAGCGCGTGTACGCCGTGCCCTGCGGTGCGCGGACGGTGCCGGCCGGGCCGTCGAACCCGTACAGCGGGTGCAGTGCGGAGACGAGGTCCTCCTCCGGGCCGGTGGCCCAGCCCGTCTGGGTGACGCCCGTCCCGGCCGGCGCGCCGAGCACGCGGTGCACCCGCAGCTCGTACGGCCCCCTGGCCACCGTCACGCTCTCCACCCGCAGCCCCGGCACCGTCGGCGGGCCGCCCGTGAACACCGGCCGGTGCCAGGACGCGGCCCAGCCCCAGCCGTCACCGTGCCCCGCGCCGAGCGGACGCAGCCGGCGCCGCACGCTGCCGTGGCCGCCGACCCGCACCGACAGATGGTTGTCGGCGACGTTGTCCGGCGCGGTCGGCCCGGTCCGCGTCGAGTACGCCTGCCGCCCGTAGTGCGGGTCGGCCTCGGCCGCCGTCTCGCCCTCGTGCGGGCGCACATGGTCGCTGCCGTGGTTGTGCAGCCGTACGATCCCGTCGGCCCGCGTCGCCTGGACCAGCAGCCCCGGCGCGGGCAGCGCCAGCACCCGGTCGGCCTCCTCGACCGGCGCGGACTCCTCCCGCGCGGTCCACAGCGCGTGGTCCGCCGGGGCGAGCAGCGCGACGAACGCCTTGGACGCCCAGTACGGGGAGGCGGGACCGGAGTAGGGCTGCAGGCTCGCCTCGTGCGGCCCGTGCCAGCCGAGCGTCAGCAGCCCGTCCTCGCTCAGCGCCCCGCGCTCCAGGAAGTATGTGAGGCTGCCGTTCGCCAGGCGCCGCGAGACTCCGGGCGCGAGCGGGGTGTGCCCGGTCAGCGCGCCCAGCGAGACCGCCGCCGACGCCGCGAAGCGGTACGTCAGCGAGCGGCCGAAGTGCAGCGGCGCCCCGTCGGAGCCGAACATCAGGGCGTAGCCGTCCAGGTGCTCGCGCAGCCGGGCGCCGTAACGCTCCAGCAGGTCGCGGTCGCCGGACAGATGGGCGTCCAGCACCGGGTACAGGTGCAGCGCCCAGCCGTTGTAGTGGTCGAAGGCCCGCCCGTCGCCGTCGGCGTACCAGCCGTCGCCCCGGTACCAGTCCTCCATCAGCTCCAGCGCCCGCTGCCGCGCGGCAGCGGTCTCCGCGTCCCCGCGGCCCACCGATTCCAGGAACCCGGCGACGGTGTACGGGAACAGGTACCAGTTGTTCGGCGCGGGCGTGTGCCGCAGCGCCCCGCGCAGCCACTCCTCCGCGCGGTCCTGCACCCCGGCGTCCAGCTGCTTCCACAGCCAGGGCGCGGTCAGCCGGAGGCCGAGGGCGACGGAGGCGGACTCCACCATCGGCTGGCCCTGCACGTCGTGGTCGAGGATCAGCGGCCACGATTCGGTGTCGTCCCGCCCGGCGGTGCGGGTGCCCGCGGTGAGGCCCTCGGCGTACCGCTCCAGCCAGCCGTGCGGGTCCTCGCCGCCCGCGCCCGCCACCCGGAAGGCGGCGGCGAGGAACGTGCGGGCGTACCCCTCCAGGCCGTCGGAGCGCACCCCGGAACGGGAGGGCCGGCCGGGCAGGTCCAGCAGCGCGCCGCCCGGCGTGCGCCACCGCCAGGCAGCGGTGAGGAGCCCGTCCGCCACCGCTTCCCAGTGGGCGCGCGTGTAACCGGTGTGCGGGCTGGACGCCCGGTCCTGCGGCGGCAGTTCGAAGGGGATGCTCATGCGAGGAAGGCCAGCCTTTCGCGTCGTACGGGATGGAGGAAGCCGGCGCCCGAGGCCCAGCGGGCCGTCTCGGCGACGGCCAGATCGGCCAGGCGGCGCCACTCGTTGCCCTGGGAACCGGCCAGATGCGGGGTGATCAGGGCGTTCTCGCAGTCCCACAACGGATGGTCCGGTGGCAGCACTTCGGGATCGGTGACGTCGAGGACGGCGCGGATGCGGCCGGCCAGCACGGCGTCGGTCAGCGCGTCCTGGTCGATCACCGCGCCCCGGGCGGTGTTGATCAGCACCGCGTCCGGCCGCATCGAGTCGATCAGCGGACGGCTCACCAGGCCCCGTGTCGTCGGCAGCAGCGGCGTGTGCACGCTGACGGTGTCCGCCCGCCGGAACAACTCGTCCAACTCCACCGGCCGTACGCCCAGTTCGATGGCGTCGGCGTCGGTGACGTACGGGTCGTGCAGCAGCACCTCGACGTCGTGCGGACGCAGCAGTTCCACGACCCTGCGGCCGATGAGCGACGCGGAGAGGATGCCGACGGTGCGGTGGTGGTTGCCGACCGAGCGGGGCGTCGCCAGCGCGTCCATGCGGTGGCGCGCCGCGCGGTACTCACGGGCCCGCTCCAGGGCGCGCTTGCCGGTCAGCAGGATCATGGACAGCGTGTACTCGGCCACCGGCAGGGCGTTGGCCGCGGCCGCCGAGGACACCTCGATGCCGCGCTCCCAGCAGCCGTCGGTGACATGCCCGCGCACACTGCCCGCGGTGTGCACGACGGCCCGCAGCCGGGGCGCCGCCGCGAGGACCGCCTCGTTGAGCGGCGGGCAGCCCCAGCCGGTGACCAGCACTTCGGCCTCGGCGAGCAGGGACCGGGCACGGTCGGTGGTCAGGTCGTCGAGCGCCGGCGGGGGAGCGAGGTCGCAGACCCGGCCCAGCGCGGCCAGCGAGTCGGGGTCCAGCACAGCCGCGGCGGCGGCCCGGGACATGGCGAGGACGGCGCGCGGGTGGAAGCCGGGGCCCGGCGATGACACGGTCATGGATCTCCTGTCGTGCGCGGCTTACTTGACGGCGCCGGCGGTCAGACCGCTGCGCCAGAAACGCTGGAGAAGGACGAAGGCGAGGATGAGCGGCAGGACGGCGAGCAGCGAACCCATGATCACCACCGGGTAGTACTCGGGCGACACCGACGCGGAGCTGTTCCACGTGTACAGGCCGAGGCTCACCGGATACAGGTCCTGGTCGGACAGCATGACCATGGGCAGGAAGAAGTTGTTCCAGATGGCCGTGAGCTGGAACAGGAACACCGTGACGAGCCCCGGCCCGAGCATCCTGAACGCCACCCGCGCGTACGTCGTCAGCTCGCCCGCCCCGTCGATGCGGGCCGCCTCCAGCACCTCGTCGGGCACGTAGCCCTGGGCGAAGATCCGGCCCAGGTACACGCCGAACGGGTTGAACAGCACCGGCACGAACACCGCCCAGAAGGAGTTGACCAGCCCGGCCTTGGAGGCCATCAGGTACAGCGGCAGCGCGAGCACCGTCTGCGGCACCATCACCGCGGCCAGCACCAGGGCGAACAGCTTCTCCTTGTGCCGGAAACGGTACTTGTCGAAGGCGTACCCGCAGGCCACGCTCACCAGCGCGCCGATCGCGGCGCCCAGCACCGCGTAGAGCAGGCTGTTGAGGTACCAGCGGCCGTACTGCCCGTCGTCCATGGTGAACAGGTCGCGCAGGTTGTCGCCGAAGGAGAAGCCGCTCGGGGACAGCAGATCGCTGCCGAACAGCGCGTCGCGGTTCTTCGCGGCGGCCAGCACCAGCCACAGCACCGGCAGCAGCGTGTACAGCACGGACACGCCGACGACGACGTTGACGGTGGCCCGGCCCAGCAGCCTCGGGCGCAGCAGGGTGCTGTCGGCGCTCATCGGGCCTCCTCGGCGTCGGCGCGAGCGGTGAACCGGGTCACGCCGTAGGACAGGGCGATCGTGCAGGCCAGCAGGACCACCGACGCGGCCGCCGCCAGGCCGTAGTTGTTGCGGGTGAAGGCGGCGTCGTAGATGTACATGCTCGGCGAGAAGCGTGAGCTGATCATCGGGGACGACTGGCTGAGCAGCATCGGCTCGGTGAACAGCTGCAACGCCCAGATCAGCGTGAACATCGCCACCATCACCAGGGAGGCGCGGATCAGCGGGGTCTTCACCTGGAGCGCGGTGCGCACCGGTCCGGCGCCGTCGACCACGGCCGCCTCGATCACCTCGCGGGGCACCGCCTGCAGAGCGCCGTAGAAGACCACCATGTTGTAGCCGAGGTTGGACCACAGCGCGATGTTCACGATGGACGGCAGCACGGTGTGCAGGCCCAGGAAGTCGATGTGCCAGTCCGCCTTCGCGAACAGGTCGATGACCGGGCTGATGCCCGGCGTGTACAGGTACAGCCAGATCAGCGCCGCGATGATGCCGGGCACCGCGTGCGGCAGGAACAGCCCGAGCTGCGCCCACGCCCGCAGCCGTACGACGCCGGAGTCCAGCAGCAGGGCCAGGGCGAGCGCACCCGCGACCATCAGCGGGATGTAGATCAGGCAGTACAGCGCGACCGTGCCGAGCCCGGCGAGGAAGGTGGGGTCGGTCAGGACGGCCGTGTAGCTGCGCAGGCCCACGAAGACCTGCCGTTCGGGGCCGAAGCCGAGGCCGGGCTGGTCGTCGCTGAAGAAGCTGAGATAGAGGGCCGTCCCCACCGGGATCAGGAAGACGGTGACCAGCAGTGCGAAGAACGGCGTCATCAGGACGCCGCACGCGGCTCGTTGCCGGCGCTTGGCCGCCCGGCGGGCGCGCGGGGCGGGCACCGGCGCGCCGGCGGTCGTCGTGTGCTGCGGGGTCGCGGTCATGGCCATGGGCTCTCACCTGCCTTTCGGGCGGCTTCAGGTGGTGTGCTCGGTCGTGGACAGACCCAGGGCCTTGAGGTCGGGCATGGTGCCGGCCTGGGCCGTGCGCAGGGAGCCGACCAGGGTGCCCTGGCCGGCGCCGACGCGGGCGAAGGAGTCCTGCATGACCTTCTGCGTGGCGGTCATCGGCGGCCCCCACACCCAGCCGTCGCGGATCTTGGCGGCCTCCTGCTCGAAGAGACGGTAGATGTCCTGGCCGCCGTAGTAGGAGCGGTCGAAGGCCTCCCGGCCGACGGCGACCAGCGCGGTCGCCGCCGGGTACTGGCTGGAGGTGCCGCTGGACAGTCGGGCGCGCAGCGCGTCGGGGTGGGAGACCTGCCACTCGATGAACTCCATCGCGGCCTCCGGGTGACGGCTGTCCTTGGTGACGGCGAAGGTGGAGCCGCCGTGCGTGCCCACGTAGGGCCGGCCGGTGTCCCACTGCGGCAGCGGGGCGATGCGCCACAGGCCCTTCTGGCCGGGCCGCGCCTTCATCTGCGCGCCCGCGTCCCAGGCGCCGCTCAGCCGTGTCAGTACCAGGCCGCCTGCGATCTGGGCGTCCGCCTGGCGGCTCTCCACGGCGTTCATGAACACATCGCCGCGGTCGATGAGGCCCTGCCAGTAGCCGGCGACCCGGCGGGACGGCGCGTCGGCGAGGGAGACGTTCCAGGCACCGCCCCGGGTGTCGAACCAGTGCGCGCCGGCCTGCCAGGCGTACGCGGCGAACTGGGTTGCGCCGTCGGTCGGGAACAGCACCAGGCGGCGGCCGCGATCGAGTCGCCGGACGGTCGAGGCCAGCTCCGCGAACTCCTCCCAGGTGCGCGGGGGCCGCAGCCCGTAGCGCTGGAACAGGTCGGCGCGGTAGTGCATGACCATCGGCTCGACGTCCAGCGGGACGCTGAACACACGGCCCTCGAACGTCGTCAGTCCCAGCGCCTGCGGCAGCAGCCTGGCCCGCAGACCGTCGCCGACCAGGCCGGTGATGTCCCGGGCGACACCGTCGATGGCGAAGCCCGGCACCTGCGGATACTCGATGGTCGCGACGTCCGGCGCGTTGCCGGCCCGGGCGGCGTTGCTGAGTTTGGCGTAGCCGCCCTGCCCGCCGGAGGGAATCTGCTGGAACTCCACCTGGACGGTGCGGTGGGTGCGGTTGAACGCGTCGACGACCTCCTTGCTGCCGCGCAGCGCGGACCAGAAGGTGATGCGTGTGACGGTACTGGTGCGCGACCGCGCGTCGCCTGCGCTGCTGCACGCGCTCACGCCTGCGGCGAGCGGCGCGGCGGTCAGCGCGGCGAGCACGGACCGACGGCTGGGCCGACGGCTCGGTCGACCGGGCATGGTGCCTCCCGCGGCTCCTGCGTGTCCGGGACACGGCTGATCGGGGACACCGGCATCCTCGGGCGGCCGACCGTAAACGGTCAATAGATCGCTCAGAAGAAAATAAAGCGTTCAAACGCTCATTGTGGCGACCGGTCTCCCGGCGCCCGCGTCGAACCGCGCACCATCAGGGACGGCAGCAGCTCGACGCGCTGCACCGCGCCGGCCGCCGGCCCGCCGGTGCGGCCGAGGCGGCGCAGCAGCAGCTCGGCGGCCACCCGGCCGACCTCCGCCTTCGGCGGGGCCACCGCCGTCAGCGGGGTGCTGCCCAGGGCCGCGACCACGTCGTCGTACGCCACGACCGAGCAGTCCTCCGGCACCCGCACCCCGTCGTCCGCGAGCCGCTGTACCAGCATCAGCGCGTCCACGTCGCCGTGCAGCACGGCGCCCGTCGCCCCCACCTTGCGCAGGGTCGCGGCCAGCTCCGCGGTCTCCTGCCCGGTGTACGGCCCGTCCTGCCCGGCTTCCGGAGCGCTCAGCAGCCACGCCCACTCCTCGATCAGCGGGTGCGCCTCGGCGAGCTCCCGGAAGGCGGCCCTCAGCGAGCGCGCGGTCGGGCTGTCGTCGCGGGTGGCGAACACCAGCCGCCGGTGGCCCAGGCCCACCAGGTGCTCCACGGCGAGCCGGGCGCCGTGCACGTGGTCGGAGCACACCGAGTCCATCGCCTGCAACGCGGTGCCGGCGCCGGGCCTCCGCTCCATCAGCACGGCCGGCACCTCCAGCGCGGCCAGCCAGGCGTAGTCGGCCTCCTCCACGGCCCGGCTGCGCCAGCGCGGCGCCAGCAGCAGCCCGCGCGCGCCGTCCGCGAGGGCCCGCTCCACCAGCGGCCGCTCGGCGCCAGCCACCTGTGGCGCGATGTGCAGCGCGATGCGCAGCCCGGCCTCCTCCAGCACCGTGCGCGCGCCGTGCAGGGTCTCGGAGAGATACGAATGCCGCTCGGGTACGACCACGGCGACCGCGTCCCCCTCGGCGGCGCCCCCGGCAGGCTCCTCCTGCGCCGCCAGCGCCGACCGCACGACGCCGTGCCCGCGCCGCAGCCGGCCCTCGCGGGTCAGCTCCTCGACGTCCCGGCGCACGGTGACCACCGACACCTGCAGCTCGGCGGCCAGATCGCGGACCCGGGCGGAGCCGCGGGCCTGCACCGCGGCGAGGATGCGCTGACGCCTGAGGTCGACCGGCTCCCGCATGTGTGCCTCCCCGTCCTGCGGATGTTCGTTTGAGCGATTGCGCTCATCATAACGATCGGTCGCGGGATGGGGAGGGCGCAGGCAGGGGCGGGGCGGGGATGGCGTGTGCAGCCGGGGGGCGGGGGCGAGTGGGGTGGGGCGGGAGGTGTCAGTCCCAGAGGGGATAGGTCACGACCCGGTCGAATCCGCTCGGACGGCCGTCGGTGTACGTCAGCGTCATCCGGGTGTAGTGCTGCGTGCGCGGATGCTTCTTCCAGGGCTTCGGCCGGTCGAGGCGGACCTTCACCGCGTAGGAGTGGAAGTGGCCGGCCGCGCAGTACGGCTTGCAGTCGTTGACCGCGTTGACGCCGTCGGCCACCGCCGCGCCGCTGTCCCACCGCTTCCAGTGCAGCGAGGCCAGGCGGCTGTTGCCGTCGCCGCAGGCCAGGATGAAGTTGTTGGGGCGCGTCTGCGGATGCCACAGGCAGTCCACGAGCACCGGAGCGGGCGTCCGCCGCGCGGTGGGGGCGGGCGGTGAGGCCGAGGACACCGGTCCCGTGGCCGCCGCGAGTGTGGCGGCGGCACAGAGAATCAAGGCCGCCCTCAGCGTGTGTGTGCGCATGGTCCGCTCCCGCTGTCGTTCGCACGGCGCCAGTCCGCCCGGCACAGCGGTACGACCGCCGTTTCGTGCCGGGCGACGACGTCTGGTCCGACGCTACGGCCGCGGCGCGAAACGCACCACTCTTCCGGAGCAACCAGCCCCTGACGGTGACATCCCCGTTATCATCACCTAAGCGCGAAAACAGATGATGTGTCCCTGTAGCGGGGCTTCCGTCCCGGCCGGAGTGATCATGTCCCGCAAGCGTCCGTCGGAGGACGGCGATGAGCTGCTGGCCAGGCTCGGTGCCCTGACCGCCCAGGCGCGCGAGCGCGCGGAGCTGCAGCGCTCGCAGGTCGAGCTGGCCATCGCCCTTCAGCGCGGCATGCTCCCGGCCCACCTGCCCGAAGCGCCCGGCTTCCACCTGGCCGTGCAGTACACGCCGGCCAACTCGGGGCTGAGCGTCGGCGGCGACTGGTACGACGCGTTCACCCTGCCCGACGGCCGCATCGGGCTGTCCATCGGCGACGTCCAGGGCCACAACATCGACGCCGCCGCCTTCATGGGCCAGGTGCGGGTCGCGCTGCGCGCGCTGGCCTCCGTCACGAGCAACCCGGGCGAACTGCTCACCCGGACGAATGATCTGCTGCTCTCCCTAGGCACCGATCTCTTCGCCACCTGCACCTTCATCCGGCTGGACCCGGCCACCGGGCTGCTGGAGAGCGCCCGGGCCGGTCACATACCGTTCGTCTGGGCCACGGCCGACGGCCGCTCGGGCATCGCCGAGGGGGAGGGCGGGCCGCCGCTGGGCGTCCTGGGCGGCGTCTCCTATCCGGTCGCCCGCCACCACCTCACCACCGGCGGGGTGTTCGTTCTCGTCACGGACGGCGTGGTCGAGGGCCCGGCACTCGGCGTCGACGAAGGCCTCGACCAGGTGGTCCGGCTCGCCGGCATCGCGGCGGTCGCCGGTCTGGAGGCGACCTCGCTGGCGGCGGCGGTGATCCGCGGCGCGGAGCGGGTGGGGCATGCGGACGATGCGGCGGTGCTGGTCGTCGGGCACGATGGGGTGGTGCCTCGGGGGGAGTGATTTTGCGGGTGCCTGCGGCGCGGAGTGCCGGCGGCGCGGAGTGCCTGCGGCGCCGGGTTGTTCTTCGGGTGCGGGTGGGTGGGGGGTTCTCGCGCCGTTCCCCGCGCCCCTTTTGTGCCTGCGGCGGCCCGTTGCGGTCTCATCGTGGCGTGCGTCGCGCCTGCGGCCGGTGGGTGAGTCGGGGCCGGGGTGGGGGGTGTCCGTCCTCGGTCCGGCCCGCCGTTTCCGACGAGGGCGCCGTTGGTCGGTGCCGGACGCTGCGGGCGGACACCCCCCACC
>NZ_JBVJOL010000014.1:0-158626 GCF_055583185.1 Streptomyces sp. NPDC104814
CCCGCTACGACAAACGCGCCCGCCACTACCAAGCCATGGTCACCCTCGCCTGCCTCCTGCTCTGGCTGCCCTGACTTTGCGGACACGACCTAGGGCCGCCCATCCAGCGCTCAACGCCTGAGCGCCCTGCCACGCGAGTTCGCAGCGTTCACGGACCGTCTGGCTGTCGTCCTCGCCCTCTTCGGTCCTATTCACCGCCCGCCACTCATTTACCACGCGAACGCGCCCGGAACTACTGCAAGCTGCGCTCCAACTGGCGTGAAGGCGGGACCCCTATATCCCCAGGTCTGGATCGAGCGGCATGACGGCACTGCGCGCTGGCCTTCCGCGAGGCCGGCTCGATGCCAGCAAGGACCCAGGAAGGCATATGGCAACCGTCTCCTCGAACCGGCGCGTGGAACGGGCCGGCGTCAACGCGCTGAGGTCGTTCTTCGACGAACACGACCACTTGGTGCAGGAGATGGCCAGCGGCACGGATCACGGCGAGGACTGCTTCGTGATGCTGACCCGCCAGCGGAAACGAACGGGCTACTCCTTCACCGCCCAGGTCAAGGCGGGCAAGAAATACAAACGTGCACGCGGCTACGCGATCGACGTCGGGGACCACTTCACGGACTGGCAGGCGAGCAAGGTCCCCGTGATCGGGGTGGTGTACGACGTCGACGAACGGCGCATGTTCTGGGTCAACCTCACGCTGCGCCTCAGCGCTGTGCCCACGGCCCCGCGGTGGGTGCAGATCCCACGGGAGAACGAGTTGTGCGCCGCTTCGCTCGACACTTTTGTCACGCACATCGAAGAATTCACCGATACGCGTGAGAAGTTCTCTGCCCACTCGGCAGATGGTCAGGCGGCGGAAGGCATGGCTTCCCCTCGTAGACGGGAGGACCTCGGCGAATTGCGTGCGTTTCGCGCACCGGTACGACAGTGGACTAAAGCCACCACCGCACCTGGTGCCCGGCAGCCGCAGGTCGCTGAAGGGTACGCAGTGGTGCGCCACGGCCATATGATCCGTGTCATCGACGCGGTGTCAGGGGTCGGGGCATGGTCAGCGAGTTCGGCCTTTAGCTGGCCCTGTCCGATGGGTGATGAGGCTCTCTACGTGTCCGCAGGGGCCGGCCGCCTACGCGCCGTGGCGCTGCATTCCGGGCGCGTGCGCTGGGAGCAGCCCCTGCGAGTGCGTGACGACCTCGCCGTCTACGCCTCAAAGGCGCTCTACGCCCCTGACAAAGAGGGCAGGGTCTTTGCGCTGGACACCCGCGGGGGCAACGTCCTCTGGTTGTCCCCGGCAGCCGGGCAGCAGCTCGCAGCTCCGCTCCTCGTCAACGACGACTCGGTCTTCACCCTGCGCACAGCACGCGTCGGCAGTTCCCCAGAGCCTTCGTCGGGCGCCCGCGAAGTGGTGGCACTGAGCGTGGCGGATGGGGTCCAGAAGTGGCGCCATAGGGCCGACTGCGCCTTGTCACCTGCTTGGGCACTGACCGATGACGTTCTGTACGTCGTGGAACGGCCCGACGACGACAACAGCGTCCTGGTCGCCCTCGACTTGGCCACCGGCCGTCATCTATGGAGGTCCTCCCTGCCAGCACCGGTATCATCTGCGGCCGTCGTGTCGGGCGAGTTCCTGTACGTCTCCGGCGGACGCGGAGGCCTGTACCGGGTGTCCCGCTCTGATGGCGCCTGGCACCGCAGCGACACTGCCGCTTCCCTCATCGCCTCCCCTGTAGTGGCGGACGGCATTGTGATGGTGAATACAGGGCGCGCACTCACCGCGTTCGACGCCGCGGACGGCACCCTCAGGTGGGTCAGGCGTCTGCCCGGCCTTGCCCAGGGACAGCCCTTCGTCATCGGCAGCGCTGTGTACATCGGCCACCGGACCGGCATTGAAGCCTGCGATGTCAGGACAGGAAGACGTGTGTGGTCGGACAACGTCACCTGGGATCCTGAAAGCCAGGGAAGCCCGGTCGCTACGGCCGATGCTCTCTACGTCACCGACCGGCGCGGAGCCGTCCATGCCTTTCATGCGCCGTGACTGGGTTGGCACGTATTGCACGCAGGATTCGCTGCCGAGGCCGACCATGAGGGAGTCCCCCGACGTCCCGAAACCGCCTCCTGGAACGGGGCAAGGCCATCTCGCTGAACCGGCCTCCGGGGCTGGTGATCATTCAGGCAGCGGAGACCGAGACGGTGCTCGGCCTCATCCGATCTCCCTCGATCCGACGAACGGCCGTGACCAACCCGCTGGGGAGCTTCTTCGGATGATGCAGAAGAAGATCGACAGCTGCGACGCTGAATGACCGCCGGCGCTCTCGGGCGGCCTGCTCCTCTACCGTTCTTGCTTCGTCTCCGACCGGACTATCAACGCCTGAAAGTCGGCAACGGCCAAGCCACGCGCAACACGCCTGCCAACACGCACCAGTTCGTAAGCGGCGTGGGTCGCATATTGGCTTCCGGACACACGCAAGCGCTCGCTCTTACAGGGGGGGCACGCCCGGCTGACGATGGACTGGCTACCACTCCCGTTGTCAACCACTCGCCACAACGCCCTGTTCTTCACGGTGCTCTCCGATCGGGGTGAGTGCACCCGGGGCGGGTGCGATGCGCCGGGTCGCTCGGCACTGACACCAACTTATGGGCTGATCAACCCATCCGTAGTCCCGCAGGCGCTTGTCGGCGATAACGTTCGGTACGTTCGCGCGCAACCTGCTTTTCGCGACCGCGGCGACACATCAGAGTCCAACAGCGCAGGAGGTGAAGATGGCGCTGAACATGAAGGGTTCCCGGCGGATAACCGTTGACGGGATCGAGTACCGCTGGCGGATCCGCAGGAAGGCCTCCTACATGCAGGGACTCTGCTGGTCACCGATGGCCTATGCGGTCGAAGCGGCCAGCGGCAGCCAGTCGGGCACGACCTTGGTCGTCACCAGCGGCCAGGCCCATCCCAGCAACTGGGTGGGCGTCGAGACGGAGCCGATTCGTCCGGCTCACGTTGCTGCCAGCATCCGAGAGGCACGGCATCAAGGCTGGGATCCGACCCAAGTCGGTTCTCCTTTCCGGCTGGATCGATCCGCAGGATTTATCGCCCGGTCATGAGATCAAGCGGAGTAGGGCCCGGCATCATGTCCTGGTGACCACGTGGATGCGCTGCTACTGGGACGAGGAAGACGTCTGGTTCTACTTCGAGGTCGGCGCGGATGGCTGGGTGACCAGGCAAGTGGAACTTCAAGGGCCTGCGCTAACCCCGATCGCAGCCGCCTCGCTCGCCGAATGGCAGCAGGCCCACGAAGCGGGCCGCCTCGATGAGTACGACAGCAGGTTCGGGATCACGGCCGAGCTGCCCGTCTCGGAATGGGAAGGCCACGACCCTGAACAACTCACCTCCGCGGAGTTCGAGGAAACCTGGCGAGCTGCCCGTCGGCAGATCGCATCCCAGCCCAGCTGACCTCTCGGCTCCGCGGAAGCTTCTTGGCATCATCTTGGCATGACCCTGCCCCTTCCCCGCACTGTCCGAGCCGTCGACACTGCTCAGCTCCTGGGGCTGGCTCAAGAGGCCGCCATACACAGCTTCAGCCAGCGGCTCCCAGTCAACTGGCTCCGGCAGCACCTCGCCGCAGATGCGACGCACTACCTGTTCCCGGCACTCGTGCAGCGGCTCACGCACCGGCCCGAGACGCCGCTGCAGTGGAGGTGCCAGCAACTGATGACCCTCAGCACCGGCGAACAGATCTGGGGTCTGCTCGACGTCCTTCCCGACACCTTCGACAAGATCCCGGAGACCTTGAACACGGCGTCCAAGAAGGACATCGACAGCCGCATCGAGCGAGCGGTGAAGGTGCGTAAGTGGGTGGAACGGATAGCCGCCGATGCAGTGCGGTGTGGCGTGATCCCACAGTCGGCGTAGCTCGGGGCTGGGTAGGCTCCGGCTTATGACCAGCGGGCCAACCGCAAACGACGCGGCAGCAAGGGCGGCCGCCCCACCGGCTTCGACGGCGAGATCTACAAACCGAGGAACGAGGTCGAGCGGACGATCAACCGGCTCAAGAACTCCCGGGCCGTGGCCACCCGCTACGACAAGAGGGCCTACGTCTTCCACGGCACCGCCACGGTCGCGGCGATCCGCCTATGGCTCCCGCCATGATCCACTGGCACACTTCAGACGCCTGAGGGATCGGTGTGATCCCCGCTTCGGCGGAGCGGCAGCAACTGGCTGAGGGCAATCAGGAGTAGCCCAGCAAACAGGAGCGCGTTCCCACCGAAGAATCGGGCCTCCCAGGAAACGCTCAGCAAAACTCGAAAGTAGAAGAGGCTCTGCAGAACGACAGAGGTGCCCATGAGCAGGGCACCGAGACCGTGGAGTTGGGGCCTGGTGACGTGGCGGCGCGCCGTGGGCAGGACCCACCCTGTCCGGAGCGTGACGATTCCCGATGCGATCGCCAGCAGCCCCAAGATCGCGCCCGCTCCTACTAGCCATGCCATGGTGTCGCCCCGCTCCGATCGCAAGAGGCCCGGAACGCGAGTAGCGCGCGCCCGATGATGCCGACATTGTCGCTGGATCCGGTGGTGTCTGACCATGCCGGGCCCGGCAATCTCCGTCCTGCCCCGCTGCCGTCTGTGAGCGCAAAGTGCTCAAGATCCGCCGGACAGGGCCTAGGTTCCTTGGCGACCCCCACTCGTCTAGGGCATGGACGTGTCACGTCCCGTGAAGACAGACGGGATGCATTTGTGCCGGAATGGTCCCTCAAGGTTCGTCCATCGACGGCCATCGCTGGTACGGGTTCGCTCCCCTGGCCGAAGCACCGGCCGGACAGGGCGGCACCGAAGGGCGCGTCGCGACACGCTGTCGGACGCAAGGGTGACGCGAGTGCCTCCGGCGCATACAAGCGGCGCCTCAAGGGATAGGCATGCAGCTGCGCCAGGCGGCGACCGGATGGGCCGTGTAGCCGGACGATGCTCACCTGCCCGTCGATGACGGTGGGCGCAAGCTGCTGTGCGTCCGGCATCGCGTCCCCCATCTGTTGGTTCCTCCGCGTGCAACAGATGGTGGCGGGTGCCAGGCACCCCAAGTACCCCTCCTAGGGGTAGCTGGGACTGCTCACGTCGCCGAGCACCACTCCGCGAAGTTGGAGAGCGTTTCGGAGTCCCCGCGCTTCAAGCGGCGCAGAGTAGAGGCGTCTTCACGCACCCACGGGTGCTCGCGGGTGTGTTGCGGCGCAATGCGCCGGGCCACCTTCAGCGACTCGAACGCATCGTCGGCCATACCCAACCAGAGCTGGGCCCGGGCCAGTTCGATGTAGAACCCCGAGCGGCGCTCCGCGGGCCGGTCTGCGGGCGGCTTCCACTCGCTGGCCACGTCCAAAGCACGCCCGATGTGAGCGTCCCCAAGGCTCACAGCCACGGATACCTCGTGAATGCGAACCGAGTCGGGCCTGAAGGCGGTGCCGCCGTACACGTCCTCCGGCACCTGCTCGGCGAGCGCCTCGGCCTCCGCCAGATGCGTGACGGCAGCCGATGCGTCCCGCGCCCGGCCGGCGATGACCGCCGCCCTCATGTGGAGCGCGCCGCGCGCCGCGGCCTCCTGCCGACTTGACGGCGCTGGGGCGGCGTCCAAGGCCTGCTCGAGAGCACGAAGGCCTGCGGCGTGGGCGCGCGCGGCGAAGAAGGTCTCGGTGCGCACGTAGGCGACGGACGCAGCCAGCAGCGGATCGTCTGCTTCTGGCGCGGACCGCCTCATGAGCTCGATGAGTCGCGCGGAGAGGTCGCGGGCGCCGAACTTGTACGCGACCGCGTCGGCTGAGCGGTACGCCCGGACCAGAAGACCCGCCAGCTCGGCTCGTTGCTCCGGCGCGGCGGCACGATAGGCGCGAGCCAGCTCGGCGAGCAGGTCTGGCATCCGACGGGCGATCCGCGTGTACTGGGCGGACAGACGCCAATCGGCAGCCTCACGGACGGCGACGTGCAACTCCGGGACGGGCCGGATGGGGCCGTCTTCGGGCACGTCGTACGTGGCGATGACTGCGGAGAGGGCTGGCAGGAAGTCGCGCACCGGAGTCTGGGCCGGGCTGCGGTCTGTACGGAGCTGCGGCGGGTCCAGGGACAGGGCGGCCGCGATGGCTTCGAGGGTGGCGTCACCTACCCCTCGCTCGCCACGCTCGATCTTGCGGATCGTCCCGAGCGCGACACAGGCAGCCTGGGCAAGCTGCTCCTGCGTCATGCGCCGCAGCCGCCGGTAGTAGGCGATCCGACGCCCTAACCCGCCATACCCAAGTGCTGCCATTGCGGCTCCAGTTCAGTACGGTCATTTCAGACCGTACCGGCATCGAGACGCTCTGTGCACGCCTTGGGAGATGGCGAGGGCGCCGCGTCGGGGCCGCAGCCGTGGTCAACTACCGGTCAGCTCCACGAGCTGGGCGAGGCTATCGATCCGCCAGTCCGCCGCTTCCCTGACATCCGGGTCATCCGCCCACAGGTGCCCCCACGGGCCACGGCGCAGGTGCGCGACACGCAGCCTAGCCGCCTTCGCGGGGAAGACGTCGTTCGCCGGGTGGTCGCCGACATACAAGGTAGCCTCCGGGGCCGCATGCGCCACATCGATAACCCGCTGAAAGAACTCCGGCTGCGGCTTCGCCACCCCCCACTCCCCCGACGTGACGATCAGATCAGCCGGCAGGTCCAGGTCACGGAGAAGCTGCCCCGCGCGCGGCGTCTGGTTCCCCGCAATGATCACGCGCGAACCGGCCTGCCGGAGAGCTGCCAACGCCGGGCGCACATCGTCATAAAGGTCGCTCTCCCCCCAACTGCTCCCCTCGGCCAGCAGCCTCCCGGGCCTGATATTCGGAAGCGACGTCGATGTCCGGTCGGGCCAGGCGCAGCGCCTCGGCGTTGTCTAGGCCTTGGGCGACCACTGCACCGACGAGGGCGGACAGTGTGTGATGCGGGATGCCGAGCCAGTCGGACCAAGAGGCCCAATAGCGGTCATCCCTCGTAATGGTCTCGCCGACGTCGAACACGAACGTATCAATCACGCCTGGAGCCTACGGCGCGTCGCACCGGCTACGTGCAAGCGAGGCCGGCGGCCCGATCCCGGGATGCCAAGCAACTCGAGCACATGTTTTTCTGGGGGCGTGCTGGCTGCTCTCGCCTGGCCGAGCGAGTTCGTGCGGCGGACACCCCGATCGGCGCAGTGTCATCCTTTCGCCCGTGGGGAGGCGGAATCCCGCCTCCTTGTACAGATTCCGAACTTTCTCAGCAAGATCCGTCTGGTCATGCAGGTCGATATCAGGGGGCGTGCCCGACGGCGGGAGCGGAATACGTCCCGCGGACTGCACTGCAGCGGCCGCGCCCACGGGCCGAACGCGCCGCCGTGGCAGGGCTGCACCCGCACCCGCACCCGCACCCGCACCCGCACCCGCACCCGCACCCGCACCCGCACCCGCACCGAGAGAGAATAGGAGGTACTGAGGGGTAGTCAGGAAACCCCGCGTCAGTAAGGGTTCGACCTTTGACGGTTAGCGAAGGAAAAGAACGCGGGGCTCTGCCCGGTCCCCGCTCCGAGCCGTGTGAGCCGGAGACCCAGGCGACACCCTCAGGCGAGGTGAACTTCCCTCCGGTGCAGAACGGGGTCGACTACCTCAACAGCGCCTGCGACCACCTCCGCCTGGGCAGGCCAACCCCGAGGGGGCTGAAGTACGCCGTCCTGCACCTCCAGGCCGCCGTCGAAGTCCTACTCAAGACCCGTCTGCAGCAGGAGCACTGGAGCCTCGTCCTCAAAGACCCCGGCACAGCCAAGCGCGAGAGATTTGAAGCTGGCGACTTCGACAGCTGTACCACCGCCGCGGCCATCGCCCGACTGAGGGACATCGCCGGCGTCGCCATCGACGACAAGTCCGCCAAGAGCCTGGCCATCCTCTCCAAGTGGCGCAACGCGCTCCAGCACTACGGACTCAAAGCACCCGCCCGAGCCATCGAGACACGCGCCGCCCAGGTCCTGGACTTCCTCATCACCTTCGTCCACGACGAACTCCTCCCCTCCCTGCCGGCCCCGGAGGCCGACGCGGTCGAAGACGACCTGGCCGACGTCGGGTTCAAGGTCCGGGGAATTCAGGGGTACATCGACACCCGCCTCAAGCGCCTGGCCGAGGAGCTGAAGGACTTCCGTGACCGTACGCTCCGCTGCCCTGACTGTGACCAGTGGGCGCTGGTGATCGGAGACGGCACCGACGTGATCGACTGCCGCTTCTGCCACGCGCGTTACTATGGTCCTGACCAGGCAATATTCCACTGGGCTCAGGTCTACGCCTTGCAGCACTCGGTGGACTTCGTGAAGTGTCCAGAGTGCAGCGAGACGGAACTCTCCATGGTCCGTGTCCGGGTGCTCGCGGCTCCCGACGAGGACCGGCTCATCTGTGGCCACTGTGGCAATCACTTCGACGCCATCGAGCTGTGCAGCGCGTGCGGTACCCCCTATCAGCCCGGCGAAGACGACCTCGGCCTGTGCACCGGTTGCCTCTCGACTCACTACGTCAGGTTCTGACCCACCACACCGGATGTGCCTGGGCTGCAAGTACGCCCGTACGCCGGCCACAGGAAGTTCAGGAGCGAACACGGTGACCACGACAGCGACCGAAGTGACTGAGCCCCACGAGGTTGTCTACGACGCCGAGATCGTCGACGAGGACGAACCGCCCCTGCCCGCGGCCACGGCAGACGCCACCGCCCATTCCGCATCACCCGGCACACGATCCTCGTCGAGGGAGAGCTACCGCCACGTGCCGGTCAGCAACCACCTTCACCGAACGCGACTTCACCGTTCCGAAATCGGCCAAGCGGCGGACGGAACACCGCGGCGCCCGGAACCCCCAGGTCAACCGGGACACCACAAGGGCCCGTTTCGATGCCTGGTGCGAGCAGGAAGGTCGCGCGACCTGGCCCTCAACCACAACGGCGAACGTCCTCGCATACTTCGACAACCTCATTGAATCGCGCTAACCGGACGGCAGCCAGTACAGCCCGGACACCCTCCTCGCCTACCTTCCGTCCATCGACGCCTCCGTCGTCCGCGACGCGATCGAGGACTATCGGCTGGAGGGCTACATCAAGGCGGACGGCGAGCGGGAGCAGGCCGCCACGGTCACGCTGAAGTACCTCGTACCGATCCTCGCCGATATTGACGAGAGCACTCGCCTCGGCCGGCAAGATGCTGCCCTGCTCGTCATCGGCTACGGCAAACTGGCCCGTGGGATCGAGACCGCGGACCTGCTGAACAAGACGGTGCGGATGGTCGACCACGGCGTTTGGGTCCTGACGGCGAAGAGCAAGAGGCGGCGCAGCGGCAAGGGCAAGTGGCGGTTCATCCGGTACCGCGCCGACCTGCAGATCGTTCGCTGCGTACGCGCCTGGCAGACTGACGTGCGAGAACTCGGAGCTGACGCCCCGCACCTGCCCTTCTTCCGTGCCCCTGACCACCACGGGCAATCTCAAGGGGCGGAGCAACGCCACCGTGCGCGGCCTGTTCCTTTCCGGCCGAGCGATCAACGAGATTGTGAAGAAGCGCGCCAAGGCCGCCGCCATCGAGTATGTCGACGGCCTCAAGGTCACCCGCCACTCTCTGCCGCGGCCCCGGGCCGCAAGAAGTGGCGGCGGGCGACTGTCGTCGCTGTCGCCTGCAAGCGTGGTGTGCTGCCGCCGGCCGACCAGGACGAGCACGAGGACCTGGTCGGCGCCGCCGAGGCAGCCCGGATCCCCGGATACAGCAACGCCGACAGTTTCATCAGTGCGCTCGGGCACGGGCCCGACCTCGAGCAGCCCGACGGATAGGAATATCGACGTGGCAGCGCCGACCGTCCTCGTCAGCAGCGCTGGAAACGTTCCCGCCTCGAGGAGCTGGCCACGCGCCGCGCCTCGACGTCCTGACTGCAGCGCGCCGAGGCGCGCTGCAGGCGAGATACCGTAGGACCGCGGCTTCTGGTTTGAGGGATCGACGAAGTCCCGGCGGCCCAGACGCCGCACGATGGCCGGCATGACGCGGCTCGCCACCGCGTCCCGCAGCAGCCACAGACTGCTGAGGCCGGGCACGGCCTTCTCCGCCTCGGTGAGCGGCTCGCACGCCCCGTCGATCAACAGCAGCAAGCGCACCGCGTCCTGCTCCCGGCTGGTCACCGCAACCCCCGGCCCCTGCCCCACCCCCTCGTGATCCATCGCGCCAGAGTAATCACCGGCACACGAGCCTGACCATGGAGTGACGAGACGAATAGGAGGACCCGCGGCGCAGCGGGATGGGGACGGCGAGCACTGCGGCGGCGAGTACCGCCGGGCGCTGCAGCAGCGGGCCCCCGGCGCCGGATACCTGCACCCCAACGGTAGAACGCAACAGCAGCGCGAGGTAACCGTTTTGACGCCGCCGGACCAGGCGCGCCAGCGGGACGCGAGCGCCGCGCCACAGGGCCGCTGAGACCGAGGGCCAGGAGCCACTTCGGCAAAACGGCCATGCAATCACGAGAACTTGCCTCCATTCAAGTTCACTTGTAGTCAGTCAAAATTTCGTGCACGCTTCACGGCATGACTGATGAGACGCCGGAAATGTTCCAAGCTCGCTACGAGGACATCTCCGCCATCCGCTGGCCGCGGCCGGCTGATCCGCGACAAGAGGAACTCGACACGTTGAAGGCCAGGCACCTCGCGTGGAACGCCTGGTATAGGAAGACGGCCAAGGCGGCACAGGAGCACGGCCCGCAACACGACGCGCTCCTGGTCGCTCTCGAAGACCTCGTCGAGATCAAGCGGGATGCCGACGAGAAGATCCGACTGCTCCTGGCCTACGGACGGATCTTCCACCAGCCCCGCCCGCACACGCTGGAATCCCTCGGCGCGGCCGCCGGCCTCAGCCCCTCCGGCGTCAGCCGCGCTTTCGGCGCCGAGGAAGTAATGGCCGTAGCGGAACTGACCGGCAAGCGCCCACCCGCCGTCGATGTCCAGCGCCATGACCCCGACGTCATCTCCGGTCACGCCAGGAAGAACCGCTGCACCTGGGGAGGCAGCAAGGCCAAGCCCTGCACCGAGACGCCCAAGTACGCCGTCACCGACAAGTCCGGCGCGAAGTGGGCCTGCTGCGACAAGCACCTGCCCGGCTACCTGCGCTCCCGCGTCTGAGCCGCATGGCCACGACGGCCGCACTGCGCCTTTGTGGCCGGGTGTTCGTCCTACAACCCGGCGAACACCCGCGCAGCAGGCACTCGTCACCGTCGATCCGGCACAACAGCCTTGGCGTCACTCGTCCTGCCGGCGGCGGGATCGCCGCGGCTGCCGGCGCCGCCCCCGACGGCGCCCCGACCCCGCTCCCCGCGCCCCACCGAGACTCTGGCGGAGCCAGCTGATGGACACCAAGCACTGCGCGCGTCGACGGCTCGGTCGATGCGATACCCGCGCCTGGCCCGCGCACCGGGACCGCCACCTTTGACCTGATGGTCCGACCCGTCGACATCGACGCTCTCCCCGACGACGCCCCCGACACGGTCGTCACCTCCACCAGCGGCGACCCCCGGATCACGCACGAGCTGCTGAACGGCATCCAGCCCGGCGACCTGCTGCGCGTCACCGGCACCCTGGTCCAGCCGTCGGCACCCGGCGAGGCCGCCCGGCTCACCGTCGACGCCCTGGAGGTCCTGGACACCGGACTCATTCCGGTCCTGCGGGACATGGTGATGGACCGCTACGGCGACTACTGCGTCATCTTCGCCGCCGACCGGCAGAAGGTGCCCGTCTTCACCGCGCTCGGGCAGTGGGTCGGCGAGGCAGACAACCCCGACGCCATCGCCACCCTCATCGACATCCACGAGCGCGTGAACGGCGGTGACGCCTGATGGACAGCACCAGCACGCAGGCCCGCACCGTCCTGGAGCGGTTCCCCGCGGGAGGTCCCCGCGGCTCCAGGCTGGCCGAAGAATGCGCCGCCGCCCAGCGCGCTCAGGGCATCAACGCTCAGGTCGTCATGGTCCTGCGCACCGACCAGTTCCTCGTGGTCACCGGTATCACCATCCAGTAGCACCCCCGGAGCGCCGGGCCCGCCCCTTCTGGCTCGTAGTCGGGTCGAATGTATGACCGAGGTCTGACAACGGTTCCCATCGCGACCAGCCAACGAGCCAAGCAATCGAGGCGGCTGCTTCGGACTGTCGGCGGAGCCGGCGGTGGCGAGCGACGACGCTGCCTCGGAACTCAAGCCCAACGCATACGGCTGCGCAATCGGCTTCAACAACCCTCACCAGACGCGACTATTGGAAGTTCACATGTCGACCCCGTGCACAGAAGCCCCAGACGGCGACAGGCGCCGTCTGGGGCTTCTGTGGTGTCAGTTACCTGTAACCCGGCAGCCAATCCAACCGCTGAAGTGCGGTCAGGTCACCACGGGTCAACATGACCAGCACTTGGATCATGTCGGCACGCGAAACATCTTGGAGATGGCGAGGCTGGACGTTGCTGTCGTCGAGATTTTCAAGCACCAAACTTCCATCTTGGAACGCCGAAACGGTCCAGGAAGAGTTGTCATCCGTGACCGAAACGTCCGGGTGCTCATCGTCGATGGGCCCGTCGAGTTCGGCGACGAGCGACGGTACACCGGCCTCGTTGCCTTCGTCCATCCCCCCGTCTCGATGTGTAAACGTAATCGACATCGTGGACTCACCTTCTATTACGTGGGGCACCGTTCGGAATTGCCCACTCTGAGTATCCGCCGGAGCCACCTGGATGCAGCAGATGCTGCCAGAGCGATCCGGGATCATGCTGCGAGCGTGGTACGAGACGCATCACGCCCTGTCGACCGTCGGCATTAGACATCGGCTCATGTTGCCAAGTCCACCCAGCCGGGGTGCGCCTCCCTCCCCTCGAGGAGACAGCTGCATTGACTCCCGGAATCAGTTGCTCCATCGACTGGGCGAAGCCAGCGTCCGACTGAAGTGCCGCGTCAAGTGCCTCGTTCGCTCGCCTGAAGTGCGTACCCCGCGATCGACCGAAGTCCGCCGCATCGAGGGTCATTTCAAAGGCAACGGAATAGGCTTGCGGCCCACCCCCGCAATCACACGCCTCACCGGCAGAATCCACGCCAGAGCTGCAATTGTGAACAAGGACTGGTACCGAGCCCGTCATCACGAAGTACGTGTGGACGTCGGACACCGTCACGTTGTGGACGGTGACGTCCTGGACGGTCCAGCGCTCAACCGCCGTGATCTGGACGTAGGTACCCGCGCTGGTCTGCAGCCACTCGCCGACCCCGAGATCGGTGGCCTTGATCCAGGCGTGCAATGCCGGGACCCAGAAGGGGTGGCCGTCGGTCGCGACGACCGAGGCGGTCTTCGGACCCTTCATGCCGTCGATGCCGATCGTGACCTTGACCAGGTGCTTCAGGCCGTGACCGCGGATCTCGGCCGTGACCGTCTCGATGCGACGCTCACCGGTCTTAGGGTCGGTGGTGACGACCTTGTCGCCGGTCTTGACCTTCTCGATCGGCTTGGTGGTGCCGTCGGCCATCAGGACCCTGGTGCCGGGGACAAAGCTGTTGCACGTCCCGCCCTCAGCGCCGGCCTTACCCGAGCCGCCGCTGCCGCTGGATCCTCCCTTGCTCTTGGCAGAGCCGCCGGACTTGCCGCCAGGTTTGGAGCCCCCGCCTCCCTTGCCACCGCCGCTATGGGACGACGATTTCGGGGCTGCCTTAGCCTGGGCCGCCTTGTGACGAGGATTGCCCGTTTTACGAGCGGCAGCAGCCGCCCTGTCAGCTGTTCGTTTGGCCGCCTCCGCAGCCTTCTTTTTCGCTCTCTGCGCCGCGAGTTTCTTGGCGCGTTCGATGGCGAGTTTCTTCGCCCGTAGAGCTGCGGCTTCGGCTGCCTTGGCCGCCTTGAGTACCAGTTCGGCTGCCTTCTTGGCCGCCTTAAAGGATTCGACGGCCTTGATGGTGCGCTTGACGGCCTTGATGACGGACGGGATCTTGCCGAGCTTAGTCCAGGGGATGGCGTCGACCGCGATGCTGATGCAGGACCACATGTCGCCGCCGAAGCACGCCATGGCGTCGTTGATGCCGATGAAGTCCTTCAGCGTCTCCCACGCCACGGCCAGGATGACCGAGGTGAGGGACTTGCCCTGCATGGCCTGCGCCTGCGCGACCTGCGCCGCGGACAGACCCGCGCCTGCCAGGGCTGCTGCCCGCTCGGAAGCGGTCAGCGCGATCGATTCACCCGTCGGGTCGGAGAAGGTGACGGGATTGTTGTGGGCGTAGGCGTACCCGTTGGACTGCAGGACGTCGTTGAGGTCCAGCACCGGGTCGGCGGACAGGAACCGTCCGACCACCGGGTCGTACAGACGGGCGCCCAGCGGGGTGAAGCCCGAGCCGTTGTCCTCTCTGGCACCGAGGAACCCCGAGTGTGACTGCCGGTTGACAGCGGTAGTATCCGCGCCCCTTTGGTTGCCGAACGGGTCCTGCTTGCGGATCCGCACGGACATGCTGCTGTCAAGGGTGACCTCGGCGTACGGGCTGCCCTGGTGATCAGCGCACACAGCGACAAGGCGCTCGATGCCGGTGCCGTAGGCGTAGCGCATGACGGCGCCGCCGGGAGCGTCATAGGTGCGCTGGGTGTTGACCAGCACACCGCCCTTCTGAACGGTCACCTCGGCCTCACCCAGGCTGAGCGTGGCCTGCTTGCCCTTGATAGTCAGCAGCGTCGAGCCGTCAGGACCGTAGATGTACCGGGTGTCGTTCTGCGGCAACCACAACTGCTCGACCTTCGTGCCGTCGCAGGTGGCGAGCACGATGGGGGTCGAATTCGCCGAGTTGGCGCCCTGGACCGCCAGGCACAGGCCCGACGCCACGTGGGTCAGCTGACCCGAGGCGTTGCGCTTGAGCTCCTGGCCGGCCGAGCCGTCGCACTTCTGGAGCTGAACGGCCGAGCCGGCGGTGTTGCCGGCGGGCTGGACGCACCAGTTGTCGTAGACGTTCAGCGTGCCCTGGTCGGGGTTGGTCCCGCCCGGGGTCTGGCTGAAGCGCCAGTTCTGCGCCGGCGAGGCGTTGCAGCCGTAGAGCTGGATCGCCGTACCGGCGACCGCGAGGCCGCCCCTGAGGTCCAGGCACTTGTCGGCGAGACCCACATAAGGCGTTTTGCCGCCGGTGCCCGCACCGGTGATGCGGTCGACCTTGCCGTCGTACGTCCAGGACAGGGACTGCTTGTCGCCGTTCTGGATCGAGGTGACGGACTTGGTCTCGCCGGTGAGCTCGTACAGACGCTCCGCCTCGGCCTTGACCTGCGCACCCTGCGGGGTGGTGTAGGTCTTGGACACCTTGGTCAGCGTGTGCGGCTGGGTGCCGTCGGCCTTGCCGTAGGCGTAGGTGCTGGTGGCGTCCTTGGCGGTGTTGCCGGTGAGGTCCTTCTCGGTCAGCTTGGTGCGGTTGCCGAGCAGGTCGTACTCGTACTCCTGCCAAAAGCCGGACTTGTCCGTGCCCGGTGCCACGTTCAGCGAGCCGTCCGCATTCTTCGGGGCGGTGCAGGCGTTCTGGTCCTTGGAGGTCCAGGCGCTCTTCAGCTGGCCCAGCGGGTCATAGGCGAAGCACTGCCGCTCGTCGATGCCGGTCGCCGACTCCTTGACGGACGTGACGTTGCCGGACGGGTCGTAGGTGTACGACCGCTTGGAGACGAGGTTGCCGGCAACGAGGGACTTGTCGCTGGTTGCCTCGCGGTAGACCTGCTGATCCTTCAGCTCGCCGCTGGACTCGTCGAACGTGTTCTGCGTCCACACCCGGTAGGGCTGTGCGCCGAGCGTGGAGCGCAGCACCTGGCCGTAGGGGTCGTAGACAGTCTCGGAGCCGTACCAGTCCTTGCCGGAGATGGAGAGCGGCTTACCGTACTTGTTGTACCGGACGACGAGCTTCTCGGAGTCGAACTTGCCGATCTTCGGCAGTGTCGATTCGTCCAGCATGCCGGTGTCGCTGTACTTGTAGTCGTAGGTGTACGACTTGTCCAGCCCCCAGGTGGAGGCCAGGTCGTCCGGCAGGGTCAGCGTGGTTGAGGTCGGCTGGTAGTCCTTGTTGTAGCCGTCGACCTGCTGGGTGTAGGCCTCACCGTCGGTGTAGCGCGTGGCGGTGTAGGGCATGCCCTTGCCGCCCGGCGCCAGGTCGTAGGTGTAGTTGGCCAGGAGCGTGCCTGTGGAGCCGTTCAGGCGCTGTTCGGTCGGGCGGGAGATGGCGTCGTAGTCGTTCCAGACCGTGCCGCGCGCGTTGGTCGTGGTGACGGGCCGGTCGAGGCTGTCGTACGTCGTCTTTGTGGTGCCCGAGTCGGGGTCCGTCGCGGTGTCCATACGGCCTCGGTGGTCGTATGTCCACGTCCAGGAGTGTGCGGC
Source organism: Streptomyces sp. NPDC104814 (assembly GCF_055583185.1). Classification (NCBI taxonomy): domain Bacteria; kingdom Bacillati; phylum Actinomycetota; class Actinomycetes; order Kitasatosporales; family Streptomycetaceae; genus Streptomyces; species Streptomyces sp. NPDC104814. The sequence goes on from NZ_JBVJOL010000014.1 coordinate 16,366, forward strand.
GTCGGCGGAGTTGGTGGCCTTCACCAGCTGGCCGCTGACGTCGTACTGGTAGCGCATCGACGTGAAGCCGCCAGGCGCTGCCGGGTTGAAGGTGTCCACTCGCTGGGTGCGGCCGAGGGCGTCGGTGTAGACCCGGTAGGACGAGACGCCCTGCGGGTTGTTCACCTTGGACCAGTCCAGGCCGTACTCGTAGCGGATGGCGCGCTCAGGGACCTCCTTGGAAGAGGACTCCCCCGTCAGCGGGTCGGCGACCTTGAGGACGGGAGTCTCCTGCAGCACGCGGCCGGAGCCGTCGTAGCTGTAGCGCGTGATGTTGGGTACGAGGGTCTCGCTGAGCGGGGTGAACAGCTCCCCGGGCTTGGCTTCCTGCGACAGGTAGGCGTTGTTGGTCTGCCAGACCTCACCGGAGCTGTTGTACAGCGTGTCGGTGATCAGCCAGCCGCCGCCGTCGGCTTCCTCCTGCGTCTGCCGTTCGCGGCCGAGGCCGTCGTAGATGGTGACGGAGGTCTCGACGCGGTCGTCGTAGCCGCGGCTGTAGGTAGTGACGTAGGACGGCTTGCGGTCCTTGCCCTCCTCGTACTCCGGCACGGTGTATACGGCGCGGAAGTCCGGGACGGCCGTGTCGGACGGGGCACGGTCGGCGGCCCAGGCCTTCTCGAGCCGGCCCAGCGGGTCGAACTGAGCCTGCGTGACGTGGCCGTTCGCGTCGATCGACTTCAGCGTGGTGCCACGACCCGGCTCGACTTCACGGGTCTCGGAGTGACCGAGTGCGTTGGTCTCGGTGACCTTGAAGACCTGGCCTGTCGACGGGGTGTAGGTGATCAGGCCGGAGTTGCCCTTGGGGTCGGTCCTCTTGACCACGCGGCCGATGGCGTCGAACTGGGTCGTGCCGTCGGACTGCCAGTCGTCACCGTCACCGTTGATCGACCAGGTCTGGGACGCCTCACCCTTCGTGGTGTCGGCGAGCGCGACGCCGTAGCCCTGGCCGTCGTACGCTGTGCGCGTACCGCCGCTGAGCGTGGACAGGTCCGCGAAGTTCGCCGCCGCGCAGGTGGTCGGCGAGACCAGCACCTGCTTGGACAGACCGATCAGATTCTTCGCGAGGTTGTGGATGTACTCCGACTTCGTGCACGACTCGTCGCCGGTCTTGCCCGTGTCACCGAGGGACTCCACCAGCACGGGCAGACCGTAGGTCGGCTCGTAGGTGGTGTGGGTCTTGACGATCCGCTCGGTGCGGGTGTCATCGCTGTTGGTGCCCGACGACTTGGTATAGGCGATCTCGTCCGGCTCGGTGACACGCCAGGCGCGCAGCGGGTCCAGGCCGTCGTCGCGGTCGCGGTGGGCCAGCTCGGTGGCCTCCGGGACGGTGACCGAGCGAGACACCCAGGCGGTGTCGGCGTCGTCGGCGTCGTTGTAGTCGAGTTCCTCGGCGATCCGGCCGGCGAACGGTTCACGGTCCTTGGCGATCTCCGCACCGGTGATGTCCTTCACGGACACGGTGTCGCCCATGCCGCGGAAGAAGCGGGTGACGGACTTCGACCGCTTGGAGCGGATGGACGGCTCGTCGGCGCCGGTGATCACCGTGGTCTGCTCGAAGCCGGCGAACTGGGAGTAGGTTCGAGTCGACTTCTTGCTGAACTCGGCATCGGCGAGCTTCCAGCCGGCGTTTTTGTACGCGTAGGCCGTCTTCGTGGAGAAGGTGCCGTCCACGTTGGGAAGTTCCTCAATGGACTTCACCACGTACTTGTGGAACCAGTCGATGTCCTCGACTTCAGGGTCGGGATTCCAGAACATCGGGTAGCACAAGCGTGTGTTGGCCTTGAGCTGGCTCTGCAGTCGCGTGAGGGCCTGCTGTCGGGTCTCCCCGGGCTGCTGGTCGAGCCGAGGGAGGCTGCCGGTGGCACAGTCGCCCGCGGCGGGCTCGTACATGACGACGGTTTCGCCGCCGTACTCGTTGATGACACGGCCGATCCGCAGCCGGGAAAAGCTGGGCCGAGGGTCATTGGGGCGCATGACCCGGTTGGGCATGTCCTCATCGTTGGACTCGAAGCGCACCGCGTTCATCCGGACGGCATTGCCGCTGGGACCGTAGCCGGTGCGCTGGAACGACTCCAGCCACAACGCGGTGTTCGCGCCGGTCTTCAGAACCGGGAAGCTCTGCGTGAGCTTGTAGGTGTCCACCGCCTGGCGGGCGGTAGAACCGCTGACACGCTGCGCCTCGGTGCTGATGCTGGTGAGGCGCTTGCGGCTCCAGAAGGAAGGACCGGCGTTCCAGCACTTCCTGGTGTATGTCGAAGTGACCTGCTTGCAGTTGAGGTCGGCCGGGGTGTCGTACCAGATGCGGTACTTGCCCGGGTCCTTGTCCTCGAAGTTCGCATCCGAGCAAGTCAGGGTGCCCTCGGGCAGACAGCGCTCGGCCACGGTGAAGTTCACCCGGGCGGGAGCCGCCGCGGAGAACAGGGTGTCCTTGCGCTGGCCGTAGTCGATGTGGTCGAGCCAGCCGTCACGGTCGTAGACGACCGGGGCCTTGAAGTCGAAGTTGCGCGCGTAGTAGTTCTGCGCCTTCTTCCACCACAAGGACATCGCGTTGCCGTGGATGTCCTCGACGTAGTCGAGGTTCCACCGCCAGCCCTGAGTGCAGGCCGAGCCCTTCCAGTCTCCGGCCTTGTAGCAGTCCTCGCCCTCGTGGTTGCCGTAGACGGGAACGTTGAGGACCGAGTCGGTCGTCGGCTGCCCGGACGCCCAGCCCGGCAGCTTGTTCATGCCGAAGTAGTAGCGGGTGCCGTCCTTGGTGGTGACCACCCAGTACTCGCCCTTGTAGGCGCCGTTGCCGTTGCCACTGTTGTACAGCCGCTCGATCTTCGAGCCATCACCGTTGGCGGTGAACCACTTGCCCTGAGTCTTGTCCCAGACCAGCTCGGTGGTCATCCCGCCCAGCGACAGCGTGGCGTTGTCCGAGCCCCAGCACAGGTCCGCCGTGCGGTGCGTCTTGTTGTTGGACCCGTCCTTCTTAGAGTCCTCACGGCAGTTGGCGTAGGTGCGGGTGATCGAACCGGGGTTGTAGTCCCAGCCGTCACCGATCCAGGAGGCCTGGTTGTTCGTCGCCGAGGTACGTCCGTCCACCGACTGCGAGGAGTAGCCCAGGGAGATCTTCGGCATCAGACCGCCGGCGGTCTCCGGCACCTGCACGTCATAGGAGTACGTGAACGCGCCGGAAGAGGAACCCGCGGCCCAGGAGCCGGAGGACAGCAGGGGGCTCGCGGTGAAGTCACCGCTGGCCGAAGCGCCCGTGTCCATTGCGCCGATCACCTGCGGGCCAGAGGCATCGACGACGGGCAGGACGTCGTTGTCGCTGCGCAACGAGGCAGTGCGCACGGACGCCTTGTCAGCCGTTGTGCCTGCGTCGCCGGCCAGCAGGCTGCCGACCGGGATGGTGCCGCTGAGGATCGTGTGGGTGCGCACCGTCTTTGCAGACTTCGCCCTGGTAGGCGCCTGTGCGGCGGGCACCTCCTTGACTGTGCTGCGAAGCCGCTCGGGCTGCTTTTGGCTCTTGCCCGACATGGTTGCCACGCCGCTGTCGGCGCAGTCACCAGTGTCTGGGGAGTCCATGACGCAGTTGGGTAGCAGGACCAGGCCGAAGCGGGCAGCGGCCTGCGGGCCGTAAAGGTCGGCGAAGCTGCTGGTGTCGACGTCGATCGCGATCTGTGCGGTCGGATCAGCGTCCGCCGGCGGCGTGACCTTCATGATCATGCCGGAGACGTTCGCGTCCTGCGACGCCGTCGGCGCCGCCAGATCGACCTTCCAGGCGCCGTCGATCGCGGCGGGGTCGGTTCCTCCCGGCACGCCTAGCGCAATCGGCAGGTCTTCGACCGGAACCGTGGTGCCCTCTGCAGCGTCCGCCGACAGCGTCGCGACGCCCGAGTCCCCTGACCATGGGGTGACCGCTCTTGGTACGTAGGTCTCGACGGGCACCTCGGGTGCCGTGGTGAGGTTCTTCTCGGCTTCCTCGTCGACTTCGACGTTGGAGCCTTCCGGCAGGTCGGGGAGCTTGACCTCCTGCCGGTTCATGCCGGGAGCCGGGATCGCCCAGGCCTCCGTGCCGAGGCTGCTCACCAGCAAGGCCGTGGACAGTAGAAGGACGGTCGCCGCGCGGCTTTGCCGGCGGCGCCGTCGTTGTGACTCCGTCCCGGCGGGGCGTATCAACCCCAGCCAGGACGGCGGACTTTGAGCGCGCATTCGCGTCGACCCCACCAAGACATGCAAAAGAAACGACAGATGGACTCTGCACCCTGTGGCATGGCTGACGCCGAATTCAAGATCGTCTCAGATTGGTTCCCGGCCTTCATGTGATCTGCGGCACGGGATGAATGCTGACCAACATCGGACTCGCGGATGAATCGGCAAGATCACGATTACCCGCCCCTATGACTGCACTTCGGGTGGCGATAAGCCACATCCGGGACACAGTCAAGGTGAAGTCAAGGGCGCCCCAGCAGTCCATCTCAACTTCATAAAATTCTCATGTGTGGACTGACTGTGTGGAGCATGTGATCGTTTGCGCGACTCTGCCCCGCGGCCTGCCGACCGGGGCTGTTCGTGCTGTCCGTATCCATCTGGTTCACACGGGAGTAGACCGCCGCCGTGTCCGCGCCGCCTCGTTTCCTCAGCCCCTTCGTGCGCACGCGCACCAGGCTGGCTGTCACCCTCGGCCTCGTCCTCGTATCCCTGACCGCCGCCCTGTTGCCCTGGTGGCATCAACCCGGCGATCCCCCACCAGCCCAAGCCGGCAAGGCCGCCCAAGCCCGAAAGGCCGCGACCGGTCCGCGTAACGAGGCCGCCGCCCAGACAGAAGCCCGCCGCACACGCAAGCCGGTCCTCGTCGACACCGCCACCACGGCAACCTCGCAAACCTGGGCGCAGCCGGACGGCATGCTGCGAACGCAGATCACCACCCTCCCGCAACGGGCGAAGACCGTGACGGGCACGTGGGCGCCGATCGACACCCGGCTGCGCCGGGTGAAGAACGCCGCCCGCGGCCTGAGCATCCAGCCCGTCAACGCCGCCCAGCCCACTCGTTTCTCCGCCGGCACCAAGGCTGCCCGCGCCGACCGCTCCTTCGCCCGCATGCCGCTGGCCGACACCTCCCAGTCACCGCAGGAGTCGGTGCTGGCCGAGGTAGACATCGACGGTCACACCATCACCTACACCTGGCCCGGCCCGCTGCCCGAGCCGGTACTGGACGGCCCCCGTGCCCTGTACTCCGAAGTACTCCCCGGTGTCGACCTTCTCCTCCTCGCCCGGCAAGAAGGCGGCTTCGCCCAACTGCTGATCGTCAAGAACGAGCAGGCCGCACAGAGCAACGCACTGGCCACAGTCACCTACGGCCTGCGTTCACCGACGGCCGTCTTCCACCACGACACTGAAAGCGGCAGCGTCCTCGTCCAGGACAAGTCCGGCAACGAACTGGGCTCCATCCCCACACCCTTCGCCTGGGACTCCTCCGGCCGTGACCCAGAAGGCGACGTGAGCGAAGACAGCGTGCGCACCTCGGTCGCCACACCCGCCGACGTCCTGAAACTCTCCGGCCTGAGCGGCATCGAACCCGGCGCCCACAGCGCCCCCATACCGATGCACCTCGACGGTGACGCCACCAGCACCGCCCGGCTCGACCTGAACCCTGCCCAGACCGGCCTGTTCACCGACCCCGACATCAAGTACCCGCTGTTCGTCGACCCCACCCTCAACTCCGGCTGGCTCGCCTGGACCGTGGCCTACAAGCCCTACCCCAACACCAGCTTCTGGAACGGCACCAACTTCTCCTCCGGCACCTCCGACGCCCGCGTCGGACACGAGAGCGACAGCGGAGGCACCGCCCGCTCCTTCTGGCGCATGAACTACACCTCCACTCTCAGAGGTGCGATCGTCAACTCCGCCACCTTCAAGGTCCTCAACAACCACTCCTGGTCGTGCACCACCCGCGAGTTCCAGCTCTGGCTGACCGGAGCCATCTCCTCCGGAACGACGTGGAACGCCCAGCCGAGCTGGTCCACACTCCTGCAGAAGAAGTCCTTCGCCCACGGCTGGTCCCCCTCCTGCCCCGACAACTACGAGGCCTTCGACGTCAGGACCGCCGCGCAGAAGGCCGCAGACGGCGGCTGGTCGAACATCACCCTCGGCATGCGCGCCACCGCCGAGACCGACACGCAGACCTGGCGCAAGTTCCAGGCCACCAGCGCCGTCATGGAAGTGGTCTACAACCGGCCTCCCTCAACGCCGAGTTACGTCACCAGCACGCCCGGAAGCAACTGCAACCAGAACACGGGCGGCAACACCATCGGCCTGGCCAACCTGATCCTTTCGGCGAAGTCTTCCGACCCAGACAACAACCTCAAGGGCCTGCGCTTCCGCTTCTGGAAGTCCGGCGCGGCCACGCCGGCCGGCACTCTGGTCACCAGCGACTCCAGCGGAAAGGCCACGCTGACCATCGCCTCGACCAGCCTGGTCGACAAGGGCGTCTACTACTGGGACGTACGCGCGGAGGACTCCGGCGGCCTCAACTCCGCCTACTTCCCCACCAGCGGCAACCGCTGCACCCTCACCGTCGACGGCTCCGGCCCGCCCCCGCCCAGCATCACCAGTCCGGAATTCCCCGAAGCCACCCCTGACGGCCTGACCTGGGCCACGGTCAAGTTCGGCGACACCGGCACCGCCACCCTGAGCTCCGAAGGTGCCGCGAAGTTCACCTACACCGTTGAAGGCGTGGGCGGCTGGGGCACCGTGACAGCCACCAACGGCACAGCCAAGATCCCGACAGTCAAGCCACCGCACTCCGGCCCCAACTGGCTACTCGCCTACGCCTTCGATGCGGCCGGCAACGCCAGCAAGCGCACGGACTACAACTTCTACGTCCCGCCACGCGACAAAGCAGACGTCCCCTTCGACACCGGCGGCGACGGCATCGGCGACCTGCTGACCGTTGACGGCAACGGCAACCTGCGCAACTGCACAGGCGGACCGGACGGCGACCTCTTCCGCTGCCTGCCCGCTTCCTACGACGAGAACAAGAAGCTCGACCCCCAAGGCCACTGGTACGACCCGGCCACCGGCAAGGCCGCCCTGATCACCCACTGGCAGGACACCTACCCCAGCGACGGATCGACCGACCTCTTCGCGGTCACTCCGGACGGCCGCTTCTACCTCTACCCCGGCGACGGCTACGGCAGCTTCGACGTCGACCAGCGCCTCAAGATCCGGCTGCCCTCCAACACCCCGTCGCCCTCGACGTGGAAGCAGATCAGAGCCACCGGCGACATCACCGGCGACAGACTGCCCGACCTGATGCTGCGCTCCGGCGACGAATGGTGGACGCTGTCCGGCTACACCGGGGCCACCTTCCAGACCGCGACGCGAATGGAGACCGGTCCCTGGGCCCGCCAGGAGATCGTCAACGTCACCGACATCAACGGCGACAACACCCCGGACGTGCTCTGGCGCAACCTCGACACCGGCACCATGAACCTCCGCCAGGGCAAGCCCGGCACCGTCGCCGGCAGCGTCGACCTGGAGTCCCTCAAGCAGGCCGCCAACTCCCGTACCGGCAAGGACGAGCCCTACGGCACCGGCTGGGCCGAGACCGCCGTGTCGGCCGCCATCGGCATCCCGGACGTCAACAACGACGGCATCCCCGACATCTGGGCGCGCCTCGTCTCCGACAGCCAGATGTGGATCTACCAACCGTCCCGAACGGCCACCAACCCGCCCGTACGCGTCGTCGAACCGGGGAGCTGGAACTCCATCAAGGCCTTCGGCTGACACTCCCCCACCACCACCGGGCCCCGGCCACCCTCTCTCAGCGGTGGCCGGGGCCCGGCCGATGCACGCCCACCGTAGCTGACCAGCAGCTTTCGGCTTCGACCGATTTCGGGTCCGTCGACCCGACGCTCATAGGGCCAGGTCGGCGGCGTCGAGGCAGCCGTCGATGACCTCCGGCCGGTATTGCAGCATGTTCCGGGTCGGCCGCAGCACGGTTGCCGGTGTCGCGCTTGACCAGCGACCAGACACCCTCGGTCGGGTACAGGGTCCGGAGCATAGGTGGGCAGCTGGAACACGGTGAGCCACTCGGCGTTCGCTTCGATGAACTCGCGCATGCCGGCCTTCAGGTGCAGGCGGACGTTGTCCCAGACCAGCACGATCGGTCCGCCGAGCTGGATGCGAGCGTGGAAGATCAGCTCGCGGAAGTCGCGCCAGCCGAAGCCCTTCGGCTCCGCCTTGCGGCCCCGGTACTCGCGGATCGCGTGGATCAGCCGGGACCGCTGGCCGGGCTTTTAGCAGGTCAGACCCGCCGTCGACACGCGCCCCGAGCCCCGGCCCCTCACCATCACGACCAGAGTCTGGCCGACCCGGCCCCTGGTCCTGGCGCGCGGCGGAGTCATCGGCTACCCGGCCTCGTCCTCGAAGACGGTCGCAGCCGCGCGCTCCGCCGCGGTGCTCTTACCCGCGGCCAGATCTCCTTCTTCCACACCTCGACCGCGTCGTCATCGCGCTCGATCGCGCGCCTGGTGGGCTGCTGCCGGCTCCAGCCATGGTGCTCCAGCAGCCGCCAGGTGCCCTCGACCAGCTCGATACAGGCCTCCTACGAGAGGGCGCGCGGTCTCCGCACGCCGGATCGACCGCTCAGGCGAGTTCGGTCCAGCGCTTGGCTCCATGCTGATGGCGAAGAGCGGTCGCAGGAACTCACTGGCTTCGACCTTGCCGCGCCCTGGCGGCGCGTGGTCGAGCGGTTGCCCGCGCTTGCGGACTGAGCGTGTTCCGGTTCGATGTCAGTGTCGGCAGGCAGGACGGCAAGTGCATCCATCTCGACGCGGGAACGCCGGGTGGACGAGTCCGGCGACCTTCACCAGGGGGCAGGTTGGCGGGCGGCCTGGGTCCAGATGCTCGTCGTGGATCCGGCGGAAGGCGTCCAGGTCGGCCAGGCGGTCAGGTCGGTCAGGTCGGTCAGGTCGGTCAGGTAGACGATCAGCTTCACCACGCCCTGGAGACGGGCTCCCGCAGCATGGAGTGCCGTGGCGAGGTTCAGGAAGCCCTGCCGGATCTGAGCCACCTGGCCGGAGACCGCGACCATGGGCCCGGTGAACGTCACCGCGCGGCTGTAGCCGTTGACGGGTGGACTGCCGGGCGGACGGACGCAATGCTGCACGGGGACTCCATCGTGGCGGTCGCGACGGGGGTCGTGAGTCAGCGACCGGCACGGCGCTTGGGGCGACCGGCGCTGCGGTCGGTCAGAGCTGGGACGAGGGCACCGAGCATGGCCGCGGCGGTCAGCGCGAATGCCCACGGGTAGCCAGTTGCGGCAGAGAGCCAGCCGAAGGCTACGGCGCCGACGCCCATGCCGGCGTCGTAGGCGAAATTCCACAGCGCGCTGACCGTGCCGTAGCCGGCGGCAGGGACCCGCGTGTACATCAGCGCGAGCGTGGCGTTCTGGGCAACGCCGAAGCCGGTGCCGAACAGACCGACAGCAATGACCACAGCCACCGGGTTGCCGGTCAGCGCCATGAGCCCGGTGCCGAGCGCGGACAGCAGCAGAGCCGGCAATACGAGCCCGGCGGAGCCGTGTCGGTCTCCGTGACGCCCGGCAAGCCAGCGGGCCAGCGTGGCCGCCGCGGGCTGGACGAACAATGCCGCCGCGACCAGGCTCGTGAGCGACGCAGGGACGGCGAGCGGCAGGAAAGTAACGACAATCCCTGCCGCGAGCGCCGTGACCGCGAAGACCACGGCGGGACGCAGCAGTTCTGCCGTGCGGAGCCCCTCGGTGATGCCGATCGGCCGCCCGGAGGCGCGGATCCGGTCGGGTAGGCCGGGCACTGCGGGGATCGCGGCGAGCGCGGTCACGGCGCCGGCCGTGAAGACGACGCCGTAGCCCGCGTGTGCGGCCAGCCACACCCCTATCGGCAGGCCCAGCAGCGAAGGTAGTCCGCTGATGATGCCGACCAGCGCCAGCCCTTCGCCGCGCCGTTCGGCCGGGATGAGGGAGGCGGTCAACGCGCCGCCCGCGACCACGGTGAACGCGAAGCCGAGTCCGCGCAGGAGGCATATCGCGACGATCCACCCGAGGCTCCGGGAGAACCCGAGCGCCAGCGCGGGTGCGCCCATAAGGCCCAGGCCGACGGCCAGTACGACGCGGTAGCCGCAGCGGCGGACCAGGACGGGGGTGGCGAGTTCACCCAGTACCGTCGCCAGCATCAGCGCTCCCGTGGCCAGTCCTGCCGCGCCGCCGCCTCCGCCCCGGTCGCCGGTCGAGGCGTAGCGCGGGACGACGGACAGCAGCAGGTAGAAGCTGGTCGAGGCGCCCAGGATGGACACGAAGCGCAGCAGCAGCGGCCGTGTCAGCAGAGCCGGGCGCGCGGTGGTCGTGGGGGAGGCGGTGTCGGGTGTTTCGGTCACAGCTGGACGCTAAGAGCTCGACCGGATCGCCGGTAAGGTCCACTTCCATGCCGCTGAAGTGGTCCAGTTCCCCGCCCGAGCGGCTGCTGGCCGTCGACCGGGCCAGCAGCCGACCGCTGCACGCCCAACTGCAGCACGGGCTGCGGGACGCGATCCGCACCGGCCGCCTGCAGGTCGGCGAACGCCTGCCGTCCTCCCGTGATCTCGCCCGGTCGCTCGGTGTCTCCCGCGGCCTGGTCCAGGAGTGCTACGCCCAGCTCCAGGCCGAGGGTTACTTGACCAGCCGTCCCGGGTCCGCCACCCGGGTGGCGACCGGCGCCGCCGTACCGCCCGGCGTCCCGCAACCGAGTACCGCCGCGTCGCGCCTGGTGGCCGACTTCCGCAGCGGCGTACCGGACCTCGGCTCGTTCCCGGTCCAGGACTGGCTGTGGGCCCTGCGCGAGGCGGCCCGCACCATGCCGACCGCCCAGTTCGACTACGGCGACCCGCGCGGCGCCGCGGCCCTGCGCGAGGTCCTGACCGGGTACCTGCGCCGGGTGCGCGCCGCGGCGACCGACCCGCAGCACATCGTCGTCTGCAACGGCTACGCCCAGGGCCTGGGCCTGACGCTCCGCGTCCTCGCGGACGCGGGTGTGCACACCGTGGCCTTCGAGGACCCCGGCTCACCCGGCACCGTCACCACCGCAGCCGCCACGGCGGGCATGCGCGCGATCCCCGTCCCGGTGGACGAACGCGGCATCGACGTGCAGGCGCTGACCGCGACCGCCGCCCGCGCCGTCGTCGTCACCCCTGCCCACCAATGGCCGACCGGGGTCGCCCTCGCCCCCGAGCGCCGACTGGCCCTCGTCCAATGGGCTCGCGACCGCGATGCGGTCATCATCGAGGACGACTACGACGCCGAATTCCGCTACGACCGCGAACCCGTCGGCGCCCTCCAAGGGCTGGCCTCGGACCGGGTCGTCTCCATCGGCACCGTCAGCAAGTCCCTCGCTCCCGCCCTGCGCATCGGCTGGACCGTGTGCCCACCCCAACTCGCTGGACCGATCGCCGAGCAGAAGCACCGCAACGACCGCGGCACGTCCACACTCGACCAACTCGCCCTGGCCAAGCTGATCGAGTCCGGCCGCTTCGACCGCCACCTACGCCGCATGCGCGCAACCTACGCCGCCCGCCGCACCGCCCTGCTCGCCGCACTCGCCGAACACGCCCCCGAACTGCCGGTCACCGGCCTCGCCGCCGGCTTCCACGCCGTCGCCCACCTGCCCGCGGGCGCCGACGAACGCCACGTCGTCACCGCCGCCCGCGAACGGTCCGTCGGCCTCTACGGCATCAGCACCCACCGAGCCTCACACGCCAACGCGCCGGCGCAACTCGTCCTCGGCTTCGGCAACGTAGGCGAACGAGCGATCGCCGAGGGCATCGCGACCATCGGCCACCTGCTGACCGGCCGGTCGTAACGTACTGGCCCATGACCACCAGTACGGACCGCCGCTCCTACCAGTGAGCAACGGACGTTGCGGCAGGGGCCGGCATCACCGGCAGGTGATCAACGGAGTTCTGCATCGGGTGCGGACCTCGGTGCAGTGGCGTGACCTGCCCGAGAGGCTCGGCCGAGGAAGACCGTGCACAAGAGGCATCTGCAATGGTCGGCGGACGACACGTGGGAGCGACTCCCGCAGCAAGTCCAGGCCACAGACACCGAGGGATCCATCGACTGGGACATCTCGGCCGACTTCACGGTAATGCGCCCCCATCAGCACCCCGCGGGCGGGCTCCCGCAAGGCCCCGCCGCCAGCCTTCTCAAAGGAGGCGATGACGACAGGACACCAGATCGATCCGGCGTGGACGAGCCTGCTCGGCCACATGGAGGAGGTGGTGCTGCACATGAGGGCCTGGGCCGCTCGCGCGGCGGGTTCACCACCAAGGTCCACCTGAGCGCCGCCGTATTCAGGTTTCCGGGTCAAGGCCCACAGGGTGATGGACCCGATTCCTGTACCGGAGGATACTGAACCGCCCGCTCCCGACCAGCCCAAGGGGCCCCTCACTTCGGAGACGACATGCGCAAGCCCTTCGCCACTGCCGCCGCCCTGAGCACCGCTGTTCTGGCCGCAGGCATGCTCTTGAGTGCTCCTGCCGCCAACGCCCAAGCCTCCGCCTACCCGGTCAGCAACTTCGACGTCACCCTCGGAAACACGTACACCCGGGGCACCGTGACCTGGTACAACCGATCGGTCCTCGTGTCGGGTGAACACAAGTCGGTCGACGTGAATAGCTGCCGGGGAACCACCGCCTTCCTTCTTGACTCCAACAGCAACGACGTAGGCCACTTCACCAGCCTCTACAACGTGTGCGGCACGAGCGACAAGTTCAGCTTCACAGTGGACACGTACCTTGCCGGAGTCAACGTCGTGCGGATCTGCCTCGACGACGGCGCCAAGCAGTACCCAATCACCTACCTGAAGTGCGTTCGCTACAGCCGCCCCTGACGGTCCATAGCACGAGTCACGCTGATTGAACGCACCGAAGGGCGGCCCCGGCCCATCAGAGCCAGGACCGCCCTACAGCCCGGCTACGCCGCGCCGGCTGGTCTTCCTCGCCCTTCGACCGAGCCCTTCGACCAAGGCGCTGCCCGTGTGCCCGGGACACAAGCCGGACGTAGCGGCCCCTGCACCACCTGCGGCCGCCCTCTCAAAACCACCAGCACCAGAACCTGACGAAGCACTACTAGGAGGCTCCGCCCGGGCTCGTATGCGCGGCGAATCCCCCGCCCACCGTGTACGGGTGGCCGTCGGCAGTCCCCGTGACGGTGTAGCTGTCGTCCTTGGCGTCCCGGCCGCCCTGCTCGTGGTTGTACTGCGCGGCGAAGACCCATTGGCCCGCCGGGACCGTACGACCGTCCCTGAGTGTCCAGGTGTAGACGAGGAAGCCGTTCTGCTCCTGGAGGGTCTGCGTGAAATCCGCCTCGGGCAGGGAGCGCCAGGCGCCGGTGGCGGTCACACCCCCGGTCTGGGTGATCTTCAACTGGACGGGGAGCGCGGTGAGTTGCCCGGTTGTCTTCAGGGTGAGATCGCTTTGGGCCCAGAAGTCTTTGCTGTGCTGGTCCACGGAGCCGTCCGACGACAGGGGGCCGCTCCGCTCGCCGGGGGGCGCGGGCGGCCGGGCGGAGGATCCGGCGTTCGGCGACCGGTTGGCACGAGGCGTGCCGGACGGCCGCGTGGTGCCCGCGCCGGGCGTCGGGGCGGCGGTTCGGAGGGGCGACGGCTCGCGGTCGCGTCCGGCGAGGTGCGGGGGGTGGGAGAGACGGCGACCGTACGCTTGTGCGCCGGGGGCCCGTTCTTCACCGCGGACGCCACCGCGTACCCCCCGACGGCAAGCACCCCGGCGACCGCCACTGTCGCGCTGACCACCCGCACCCAGCGCGACAGCGCCGGCCGCATGGCCCGGTGTCCCACGGGGCGGGACGGCGCGGCCATGCCGCGCTCCACGCGGGCCAGAATGCGCGCGCGGTCGGGTTCGTTGGGCCTCGGCCGCCTCTCGCAGCCGGGCGCGCAGCTCGTCGTGCACGTCCTGCTGCCTCATCGGTTGCTTCCTCTGCTCTCGGCGCCGCCCCGGGCCATCGCCGCGTGCACCTTCCGCTCGGCATCCTGGGCGCCCAGCAGCCGTTGCAGCTCGGCCATGCCCTTGGACGTCTGGCTCTTAACCGTACCCACCGACACCCCGAGCGCGAGCGCAGTGTCCTTTTCCGAGAGGTCGAACGCGTGCCGGAGCACTACACACGCCCGCTTCCGGAACGGCAGCCGGCGTAGCGCTTCCTGGACGTCCACCATGCCCGCGACGCCGGGGTTCTCGGTCCTCTCCTCACGGCGCGACCAGAAGAGCGCGATCCGCCGGCGCTCGCGGACCGCGCTGCGGATGCGGGTGCGGGCCAGGTTGGCGACCACGCCCCGCGCGTACGCCGCCGATCATGCTCCGCCAGAGGCCGCCTCACCTTGCGGTGAACCCTCTCACCGAAAGCTTGAGGGTCGGCGTTGCCAGCGTGGAGCCCGTGTCGGGGCCGCGTGCTGATCCCGGGATCGGCCTAGGCCAGGACGACTGGCCGCTCGGCAGGCCCAAGGCACGCAGCAAAGCCGCCAGCCTGCTTTCTTCGCAGCGACAAACGCGATCGCATCCTCCGGCGCCGACAAGTTGCTCGCCAGCAGATCGTGCAAGGTGGCGTCCTCGCCCATCGGCGTGTCCCTCAGCAGAACTCGCCTGCCGTTCGAGCGGTGCGGCGTCACAAGTCGAACTAATGTGGAGCGCTAGGCCGCTCCTTCAACGAGCGGTGCGAGAGGGGCGCAGGCGACGGGAGAGGATGAGTGCGGCGGGTGTCTGGAGACGGGCAGGCGGATCTGACGAAGCTGTGGCAACAGCGTTGGCCCAGTTGCCCTCCGGTCGGGCACAAGCTCCACGACCCGTATCGGGACGTCTGGGTACGTTTTCACAGCCTGCCGGAATCGAAGCGGTACGCGGAAGGCGAGAGCGAGTACACCGTCGTCCTGGAGCGTTACAACACCGTCCTCGACGAGTTGTTCGCTGGCGCGGACGTGTACGTCATCACTCCGTTTTGGACGACCGAAGCCGAGGTTCCGTCACCAGAACCCGGAGCAGGGTATTGGCAGAGTCTGCTGGTGGAGGACGATCCCGACCCTGAGTTCCGCACGTACTGCCACCTCTTCGCCGCATGCCGGCCCTGGCAGCGCGGCTGCATCGACGACTTGCTCCGCGATACCGCCGACTACAAGGTGGCCGGAATCCTCATCACTGACACCCGCATGCAGCGCATCCACCACCCCTACGACGGTGGTGCCGACGTCTTCCTCACCACGCCCGAAGAACGCGACCGGATGCGCAGTCAGCACGCCGACTGGCTTTCCAATCACCCCTCGGGTCTCTGACCGGCTCGGACCGTAGCCCCACTCAAAATGGTCTTCACCGCACGTACCGGGTTGAGAGACGTAACGAGCTGCCTGGTGGCGACGGCCACGAAGCAGGCGGGCGCATCACCCTCCAGCAACGCGCTCACGTACTCAAGGGTTCCGCAGGCGCGAGCACAGGCAGCCGCTGGCGCAGTGTCCGCACAGCGTACAGCGGCGCCTCCGCGGAGCGCATCGTGTAGATCATCCACTGCAGTGCGCACCGGCAACCCACCTATCCGCGCCCGGTAGTCGGCCTCCCATTCTCCGGTTAACGCGGAGACGACGCCGATCTGGTGCGGCCCTACCGCCCGGCCGGCCGCTTCCCCTACGGAGCGTTCGGGGCGAACCGGAGGCGGGAATCGTCCGCACACCACTACCGTGCGCAACAGCACCACCACGCATCCCGAGGGGGGATCATGAACGACTTCTCCAAGCCGCCGTCCGCATCCGAGCGGCGCCCCATGCATAAGCGCAATGGCTTCTGGATCTTCGTCGGCACGCTCGTCGTTATCGGCGCCGTCGCCAACGGCCTCAAGGAGAGTCCGAGCGCCGACCAGAACGACTCAGCCGCACCCAAGGCGACTCCGAGCTCCGCGCCTTCGCCGACCGAGTCGTCGCTGGATGCTCTGATCGACGACGTCCAGGCCAGCAACAGCGCCGCCCGCAAGGACCTGCAGGAAAAGATCGACGAAACCTCCGCCTCCGCTGAGGCCGCCACGGCAACGGTGCCCAACGTGGTCGGCATGGTCCACGCCGACGCAATCACCGTGCTGCACACGGCCGGATTCATGGTCAACGAGGAGGACGCGTCCGGCGAGGGGCGACTGATCATCCTGAACAGCAACTGGAAGGTCTGCCGTCAGGACCCCGGTGCAGGCGCCACGGATGTCCTGCGCGTGGCGATCTACTCCGTCAAGCTCACCGAGTCCTGCTGACCTCAGACCACCACGCATCCCAAGGGGGGATCATGAACACCCGTCCGTCCGTTCCACCGGCCACGCCGCGCCCGGCCGACACCCGCCCGCTACGCAGGCGCAAGCGCGTGTGGGCCGGGGCAGCGGTGCTGCTGGGAATCGGCACCGGTATCGGCGCCAGCGGCCAGAGCGACACCGCCCAGACCGCCTCGGCGCCTACCGTCAGAGTCACGGCCACCGCCACCCAGACGATCACCGCGACACCGCAGGCGAAAGCCACAGTCACCACCACCGCGACGCCAGAGCCTGCCCCGACCGTCACCGTCACCGCCACGGAAACCAGCTACGCCGCCAGCGACAGTTCCGACACCTTCACGGACGACAGCAACGGCAGCACCAGCACGGGCACCTGCACCATCACCTCGAACGCTGGCAACTGCTACCAAGCCGGTCAGTACTGCCGTGACAGCGACCACGGTGCCACCACGACCAACTCCTCCGGCACACCCATCACCTGCCGCTACAGCTCGGGCGCCTGGCGCTGGAAGTACTGATCCCTGCGCCGCTCCTGCCATGACCGGTGGCCGTGCCTTCACCGATGCGCGCGGCCACCCCCCAAAAAATGGAGACATCGAGCACGCTGAGGTGTTAGAGGGGCCGGATACTCGGTGGCCGGCCCCTCCAACGGTCAGTCCAGTTGCGTGATCCCCGGCAGTGATCCCGTTGCCGCCGCGTTCGCGGCGGGCAGGGCGGTCGGGTAGATGCGTACATCGCTGACCGAGCCGTTGGCGTATTCGCCGTACGCGCTCTGGTAGAGGCGGCGACCTATCTGCACCCCCCCGTCGGCGTTCCACGTGGTGCCCGCGTATGCCTTGGTGGCCGAGAGCTTGCCGTCGACGTACAGGAGCAGCTGGTCCGTGTCCGCGTCGTACACGCCGACGAGGTGGGTCCACTTGCCGACCACGGGCGAGGCGCCGTACGCCGCGGTGAAGGCGGTGCTGGCCGTGTCGTCGTGGTGCCGGCCGAAGGCCCAGGCTTGGGCGCCGGAGGAGTAGTACAGCTGGAATCCGTTGGCGTTGCCCGCCCCGTCCGACTGGGAGACGAAGGTCGAGTTGCCGGTCGCCGAGACCAGCTTCACCCAGGCGGAGACGGTGAAGCTGCTCGAGGTGTCCACGGCCGGGCCGGTCGTGGCGGCGTACCCGGTGGTTCCGGAGAGGGTGAGCACCTTCCCGCGGGTGGCGTCCGTGTTCCAGGCGTACGAGCCGGTCAGTGAGGCGTCGAGAGAGCCCGGGCCGTCGGCAGCCGAAGCGCCCGCGCCCTCGTCCAGGAGCCACTCGTGGGTGGCTGTGTTGCCAACCGCGCCCAGTGAGGCGGGGGCGGTGAACGCGGCCGTGTTCCCCGTGGGTGTGGTGCCCGTGTACTCGATGAGTTGACCGGCGGTGTCGACCGTGTAGAGCTCAGGTTGCCCGTCGGGGCCGCCCGCCGGGCTGTTGAGATCGCCCGGGGACATCACTGCGGGGTACGTTCCCGACCAGAGGACCGGTGCGAGCGCGTCCGGCGGGTTGGTCCCCCAGCCGGCGGCAGCTCCTGTGGTCCAGTTCTGGGCGGTGGTGCCGTTGCAGGTGTAGATCTGCAGCTGTGCGCCGGGAGTGTTGCTGCCGTTCGGTATGTCCAGGCACTTCCCGGAATTGGGGTTTACCAGGCTGCCCGAGGCGCCGGCAGTCCACTTCTGGGCGGCGGTGCCATTGCAGGTCCACAGCCGTACCAGGGTTCCGTTGGCCGTCCCGCCTCCGGTGACGTCGAGGCAGCTGCCCAGCGCCCTGAGCGCGCCGTCCGACGTCAGCATCCAGTTCTGTGCACGGGACTGGTTGCAGGTCCACGTCTGGACCTTGGTGCCGTTGGCGGTCTGCTGCTGGTAGACGTCAAGGCACAGTTTGCCCCCGCCGGCCGCCGCCACCGAGGAGGTGAGGGCCGACCTCACCGGAGCATGCAGCAGCGACGGTATCAACGTGTCGGGGGTGTAGCTGATCGGAAAGCTGAACAGCGAGCCGCTGGAGTCGTCCCGAGCCCACAGGACCGGCCCGGTGACGTTGCCCTTGTCGTCAGCGCCCGTGGGGAGCGTGCCGGGCGCAATCAGGGTGTAGCCGGACCAGTCTCCGTCACCGAGGAGCAGCGGGTGCTTGAAGTGACCGCCGCCGTCGGCCTGGTAGATCCAGAGCTTCTTGTTCTCCACGGTGATCACCGCTGGATAGCCGGCGCTGTTGCCGTACAGGTTGCCGGCCGTGACGATCTGGTCGACGTTCCAGGCACTGGCGTTGTAGCCGGCGGTGCGGCAGCGGGTCTCGTCCGCGATCCGCTCGACGGGCTCACAGGCGTCCTTGGGCACGACGTCGAAGCGCTTGCCCATGAACCCAGGGTAGGTGGAGTAAGGCGAACGCGGGAAAGCGTCGTCGGCGGCGGGGTCGAGGTCGTTCTTGACGATGTACAGCTGGTGGGTCTGCTTGTTGTAGGCGAACAGGTCGTCGACGTCCGAGCCGTGGAGGTTGCCGCGGTGGGCGATGAGGTAGTTGTTCCAGCCCGTCCCGTCCGGAGACTGCGCCGCGGTCGAGACCGTCACCGGGCCCGTCGCCGGGGTGGCGGGACCGGTCTGCGGGGCGGTCTGCGCCGGGGCCACGGGTTGCGCGGCATCGGTGTTGCCCGGCAGCATGACCAGGTCACCGGTGCGGGTGGTGGCCAGCAGGTCGGCGATCCCGTCGCCGCTGACGTCCCCAGGTGTGATCTTGGTCGTCGGGTTCCACGGGACGGTGTATGTGTAGCCGACCGGGAACTGCGAGAGGTTGCCGGCCTTGTCCACGGCGGCGACGTACAGCGTGTGGACACCCCAGGCCGTGACAGGGACGGTCAGCTTCGCGGTGGCGTCGCCGGAGCTGTTGGTGCCGCTCGCGGGGACGGAGGTTCCAGCCTGCGGGGTGGGTTGGGCGTCGAGCCGCCACACGAAGTGGTCCACGCCGCTCATGAGGCACGGGCCCGGGGTGCAGGTGGCGGCGGGAGCGTGGTCGCCCGCGGAGACGTCGAACTGCGTGCTGTTGCCGGGGCCCGCGTAGACAAGCGGGTCGCCCGCACCGCCGCCCACCTGCGGGAAGGACGGGTTGGTGGCGATGTCCGGGGTTTCGGGCGGGCTGAAGTCCGTGCGGAACCAGCAGTGTGCGGAGACCGGCGACGTCAGGTGCGGGGCGGCGTTGTCCTTGGCGTAGACGTCCCAGCCGTACTCGTGACCGTCCTGGAGGGTGATGCCCACGGGAACGTCGGCGTCCGTGCCGGAGGCGACGTAAGAGCTGGCAGGTGTGGCGATGATGGTGCCATTGCCATTGGTGAGCACGGTGCGGTCCCACACCTCGTAGTTGGCGCTGGCCAGTTCACCCGTGACGTTCGTGGTGACCGTTGCGTGCAGTTGGAGGTTGCTGCCGGCCGCGCCGTACGTCGTGGCGCCGATCCAGCCGACCCCGCTGGTCACACAGGGACCCGACGCACCGGCGGCGGACGGGGTGGTGTGCAGGGCGGTCGGGGTGCTGGGAGGGATGTCGAAGGTCGTGGTCAGAGTGAGGACCGTGGACATCCGCAGGTAGTTGTCGTTGTCGCTGGATATCGACTCGTCGCCGAAGAGACCGACGGTCCACCAGTCGGTGCCCGCGTCGGCGATTTTCTGTGCCTGGCCGGTCACGGTGAAGCTGGCGGTGTGGTTGCTGCAGCTGCTGCCGGGGTTCGCCGCGCTCGGGATGGTGGTCTTCACCGGCGCGTAGGTGCTGTCGTTGGTGGCCGGCCTGCTGTTCCAGTCGGTACTGGAGCTGATGGACGCCGTGGTGTGCAGGGTGATGGGCTGGTCCTTGGAGCAGTCCCAGCTGGAGGCGTACGTCGAGGCCACGGTGACGAGCGCTTTGGAGACCACCATCGCGGGATTCAGGCCGCTGGTGTTGATGGCGTAGTACGAGCGCTCCAGGCCCGTGCCGCAGGCCCCGCCCCAGCGCTGGTAGCCCACGCCCTCGCCGTTGGACTGCGGCTTGTCGTACTGAGGGCTGTCCGCGCAGGTCGAGCTGGAATACACCTCGGTGAAGTGACCGGACTTGCTGGAGACCGGGTTGGTGTACGGATCGATGTAGACCGGGTAGACGGTGCCGGGGTCGGTGAGCACGGACGAATCCGGGTGCAGGGTGACCGCGCTCTGGGTGGTGGTCATCGGGACCTGGTCGACCGATGCGCCCGGCCCCGGGCCGTCGACCGAGGAGGCGGGGGTTTCGGCGGGCGCGTCGACGGTCGTCGTCCGGGCTGCGAAGGACGCCGGCTGTACGCCGGCTGTCGGGGTCTGCACCAGGTTCGCAGGGGCGTCAGAGGTGGCGGAGTCCCACATCACGGGGCGCGGTGAGACGTAGTCGAGGGTGCCGTCGGCAGTCTTGGCCTCCATGCCTCCGGAGGTCGTCGGGTGGAGGGTCAGGCCGTTGGTGGTGGCGGTGAGTATCAGCTCCTTGACACGTGGGTCGGCCGCCGCGGCCGCGTCATGGAGGATCAGGATGTCGCTGAAGCCGCCCTGGTCGGTGACGGAGACCGACAGGTCGGCGCCGGGCAGGACCGCCGGGTAGAGGGCGGTGTCGCCGGAGACCTGCGGGGCCGGCAGTGGGAAGGGCATGGTCAGCGCGAGCTGGCTGCCGTCCTGGTGGGTGAGCTTGACCGTGGGGCCGCTGCCGCCACCGGAGAGAACCACTGAGTGCGGGCTGGCCTTTGGGGACCAGTTGCCGTCGGGGTTGCGCTCGAGCGTGGCGTCCACTGGGACCCAGGTGCCGTCCTTCTGAACCCGTACGGGCATGAGGCTGGCCACATTCGTAAATGTGCCGTCCGGGTTGGCCGTCGTCTGGGTGGTCTCCGTGGTGAGCGCGTCCACGGGCACGGGCTTGCCTTCGGTGACCGCCTGCTGCTGTGCGGCGAGCAGGGGCCCTGAGGTGGCGGATTCGCCGTCCTGCGCGAACGCCGGCACGGCGGGTGTGGTCAGCGCCACAGCGAACAGGCCCAGCAGGATTCTCTGAGTCAGTGTCAGGCGTCTGAGTCGTTGCGGATGTCGATCAAGTTGGAAAAGCACGCGTCAAGTTCCTTACAAATCGTGTGGTGCGGAACCATCGATTCCCCCATGCGTCAGGCAGCGATCGCGTGACGGCATGGAACAGCAGGTCCTGCGGTTTGTCTGGTTGACTGATTCTTTATCCCGAACAAATCGGGCAGTTCGCGTGACCGGAATCGCCAATTCCGTTCGAACTGGAGTTCCGAGTCACGGTATTGATCAAACCTCGCGGACATCAATAGCCTCCCGCAGGTCGCACGCGCCGTGTGATCGATGGATGCGGTGGCCTCAGCAGCCACCGTCGGGTGGGGGGATGGCACGTGGCCGATCGGCGTCGCTGGTTCGTGGGCAGAAGATTCCGAAGATGGGGTGGCAAGGGCCTGCTGACCGTGGGTCTTCTGGCCGCACTGTCGGTGCTGCTCCCGCTGGCGTTCTCCCAGGGTCTCGACCTGAACCTGCTCAATGCGGCGTCGAACGACGACTGGGAGGGCCGGGGAGGGCAGGCCGGCCACTACCACTTCCGCGGTGAGGTCTGGAACCCGAAGGAGGTCTCCGACGTCGCTGGGGTCGGCGGTCATCCGCTCACGCCCGTCCCGCCTCCCACGGCGGGTCATCCCCGTGGTTACCTGCCGCTCAAGTCTCACCAGGTGGCGCGCCCCTCTTGGCCGGCCTCCGGCAGCGCGGTCGTGCATCTGGGCGCGCCCGGGACACGTGCCAAGGGCGCCCCGGTACCCGTGAAGGCGGGCCGCCTGCCCGTGTACGTGGTCCCGGCCAAACCAGCGGCCGGTCTTACTCCGCACAGAACCCACAGCGACACGTCCGCCGGCACGGCGGCCGCCCCCGACGCCGTCCGCGTCAAGGTCGCCTCGCACGCACAGGCCCTGCGGGCCGGCGCCAACGGCATGCTGGTCTCCATAGCGCCCGCAGATCAGAAAACCACTCCTGGCAAGGTCCAGGTCGTCATCGACTACGGAGCACTGGCCAAGGCTTACGGCGGCGGATACGGCTCCCGCCTTCAACTCGTGCGCATGCCGACCTGCGCACTCACCACCCCTGAGCTCGCCGCGTGCCGTACCCGCACCCCGATCCCCTACACCAACCGGGCGACCTCCGACCAGCTCACAGCCACCATCCCGGTCGGCAATCCGGCCCCTGCCAAGTCGGCGAAGTCCGCCATGGCCGCCACCACCGCCCAGACTGCCGACAGCACCACCACCATCGGTGTCACCTCCGGCAGCGGCGGCTCGCAAGGCGACTACGGCGTCACTTCACTCAATCCCTCGGGCAACTGGCAGGCCAGCGGCACCGGCTCGTTCACCTACTCGTACCCCATCGACGTCCCGGCCGGCCTCGGCGGCAACGCACCCTCGGTGGCCCTGGGCTACGACTCCCAGTCCGTGGACGGGGAGACCTCGGCCCGCAACTCCCAGTCGTCCTGGATCGGCGACGGCTGGAGTTACGACCCGGGCTTCGTCGAGCGCGCCTACCGCACCTGCGGCAGTCTCCGCGACGCCGACGGCAACCGCGTCCTCAAAGGCTCCGGCGACGAGTGCTGGGGCGGCGCCAACGCACAGATCTCCTTCGGCTCCCACTCCGGGGTCCTGGTGCCGGCCACCAAGGACCCGAACGTCCCCGGCCTGCTCCGCCAGTGGACGCTGCGCGGCGACGACGGCACGATCGTCCAGGAGTTGTCCGGTGCGGCCAACGGCCTCCAGGACGGCACGTACTTCCGCGTCCTGACCACCGACGGCTCCGCCGCGTACTTCGGCTCGGACCACGCCCCAGCCGCGCTCGGCACCGCCGCCGTCCCGCAGTCCGGCACCCCCACCGACACCAGCACCAACTCCGCATGGGGTGTGCCGGTCTTCCACCCGCAGACCGGCGACCCGTGCTACGACACCGCCAAGGGCAAGGCGTCCCGCTGCGACAAGCCCGAGGGCTGGCGCTGGAACCTGGACTTCGTCGTCTCACCCAACGGCCTGGTCCAGCGGTACGACTACACCACCGAAACCAACTACTACAGCCTCGGTGGCGGCCAGGCACCCGACGGCGACTTCGGCGCGCTCACCCCCTACGTCCGGGGCGGCACCCTGGCCAAGATCAGTTACGGCTACACGCTCGCTGACGCGCTCGCCCAACGCACCCCTTCCGCGCAGGTGCTCTTCAACTCCAAGCAGCGCTGCCAGCAGACCGCGGACTTCACGGACTGCTCCGCCGGTAATCTCAAGGACGAGACCTCACCACACTGGCCGGACGTGCCGTGGGACCTGCACTGCGACTCCACGGACAGCACCACGATCCCCGACGGCTCCACCACCGTCCCGAAGGACGTCTGTGTGATCGCGGGCCCGACCTTCTGGTCGACCACGCGCCTGGACTCCATCACCACCCTCGTACACGTCAAGGACGCTGCAAACAGCACCGACAAGCTGATACCGGTTGACTCCTACCAGCTCGGGCACGTCTTCTCCGACGCCGGCGGCAGCGTCGACCCGGTCACCGGCACTTCGGTGGATCCGAAGAATTCGGGCTTCCTGCAGGCCGTGATGTGGCTCCAGACGATCCAGCACACCGGCAAGGACACGTACCAGAACGGGAACACCGACATCACCTTGAACAAGGTGGCGTTCACCGGTACCGAGATCGACAACCGTGTCAACGACGTGTCGCCCTCCGCCCCTCCGCTCTATCACCCTCGGATCTCGACGATCCAAACGGAGACAGGTGAGTCGATCGCGGTCGACTACAACCTCGATCCCTGCGCGGGCAAGAGCCTGTCGTTCGCCACCGCGGACACGAACACCAATTCCTGCTACCCCGTGTACTGGAACGTGCCCGGGGCCTCCAAACCGATCGAGGACTGGTTCAACAAGATCACCGTCCACACGGTGACCACCTCCGACCTCACCATCGCCTCCACCTACAAGCCCGATGGAACGGCCGCCCCGGCCGGCTCGGCCACACGTGTGGCGGCCTACGACTACGCAGGTGCCGCCTGGCACCGTGACGACTCGCCCTTCACCGACGACCAGTACCGAACCTGGGGCCAATTCCGCGGGTTCCGCACGGTGACCGTCCGAACCGGACGCGCCCCCGAGCCGGTCACGCAGACCGTCTCCACCTACCTCCAAGGCATGGACGGCGACTACAAGGCCGACGGCACGCAGCGCTCGGTGAGCGTGACCGCCAAGGTCGGCGGCGCGGTCGTACAGACCGTCACCGACGCCGACCAGCTGGCGGGCACCGAGCTCCAGAAGGACGTCTACACCCAAGCCGGTGGCACGATCACGGCCACATCCGTCAACGCGCCCTTCACCTACACCAGCACCGCCGGCAGTCCCCAGACCGCCTGGACCGGCTGGGACGCGGCCGACCACCCCGGCGAGACCAAGCCGGCCCTGTCCACACTGCCGCCGCTGACCGCGTACCGGATGAAGAGCACCCAGAGCCACGGCTACGCGAAACTCGCCGACGGCACCTGGCGGCACACCCGCACCGACACGGCGTACGACACCCAGGGCCGGATCTCCACGGTCGACGATCACGGCGACGTGAGCGACGCAAGCCAGGAGAAGTGCACGACCACGACGTACGCCACCGCGCCGGCGACCAACCCGGCGATGCTGTCGTACCCCAACCAGATCACCACCGTGCACGGCCCCTGCGGCACCGCCGCCGACGCCTCGACTCTGCTGTCGGACCGGAAGATCTACTACAAGGGTGACGGCACCCTCACCGGGCTCGGTGCCTTCGGCGAGGTCTCACCCGGCGCCACAGCTACGGCCGTGAGAATTGCCACGGGATTCACCGGAACCACCGAGAACTGGCTGACCTCGGCCGCCATGAAGTACGACGGCGTCGGCCGGATCACCGACGCCCTCGACGCCACCGGACAGAACACCCACACCGACTACAACCCCGCCTGGGCCGACACCGGCAACAACACCGCCCCCACCACGGTCACTACCACCAACAGCCAGGGTTGGAAGGTCACTTCCACGCATTCGCCGCTGCGCGGTCTGGAGACCCTGCACACCGACGCCAACGGTCGCAAGACCGAGATCACATACGACGCACTCGGCCGCCGCACGGCGGTGTGGCTGCCCGGCCGCGACAAGGGCGCAGGCCAGAGCGCCGACCGCATCTTCACATACTCGGTCAACCCGGGCGCTGTCGCGGCTCCCGGCGACACTGTCACCCAGCCCGGCGCGCCCACCTCCGTCACAACCAAGACACTCCGCGAGGACGGCACGTACAACGTCAGTGTCGCCATCTACGACGGCATGCTCCAGCCGCGCCAGACGCAGAGCACTCCGCAGGGCGACAGCGACACCGGCCGGATCGTCGCCGACACCTTCTACGACTCGCACGGCTGGCCCATCACCTCCTACGCCCCGTACTACGAGCCGACCACCGGACCCTCGGGCACGCTCTTCGCGGCGAACGAGAACCAGATCCCCTCGGAGAGCACCACCGCCTACGACGGCCAGGGCCGCGCCATCACCTCCACGCTGTGGCACCAGGCCGTCGAACAGTGGCACAGCTCCACCTCGTACCCGGGCGCCGACCAGACCGACAGCACTCCCCCGGCGGGCGGCCGCACGACATCCACCATCACCAACGCGCTCGGGCAGACCGTGCGCACCGTGGTCAAGAACACCGACGCCAGCGTGATCCTGCGCGGCGGCGACGTGATCCCCTCCGGCACCTCCCTCGCCTCCAACAGCGTGCGGCTGACCATGCAGGCGGACGGCAACCTGGTGCTGAGCACCCTGGCCACCGGAAAGGCCGTGTGGTCCAGCGGCACTGCCGGAAACCCTGGTGCATACGCCACGTTCGGGACCGACGGCAACCTCGCCGTCTACACCACGACCGGCACCGTGAAGTGGACCACGGGCCTCGCCGCCACGACCGGCTCCACCCTGCGGGTGCGGACCGACTCCACCGTCGCGGTAGTGGCGAGCGACGACAGCACGGTCCTGTGGAAGCAGGGCACCGCCAACGCGGTTCCGCCGGCCAACTCCACCACGGATTACACGTACACGCCGGGCGGCCAGATCAAGTCCGTCAAGGACAACGCAGGCAACACCTGGTCGTACAGCTACAACCTGCTCGGCCAGCCCCTCACCCAGACCGACCCCAACACCGGCACCGTCAGCTTCGACAAGTACGACGTGGCAGGCAACCTGCTCCAGACCACGGACGCGCGCGGCCAGGTGCTGTCGTTCACCTACGACTGGAACAACCGCCGCACCGGCGAGTACACCGGCGCCTGGCAGGCCACCCCTGACCCGACCAAGCTCCAGGCGAGCTGGCTGTACGACACGCTCGCCAAGGGATACCCGACCTCCTCGACCCGCTATGTACGTGGTTCGACAGGCGATGCGTACACCAAGGCAGTCACTGGCTACAACACGGCCTACCAACCGCTGGGCAGCACCCTGACCATCCCGGCCTCGGACGGATTCGCCGCGGCCGGCCAGTCCGCCGCCCCGACGAGCGGGACGGTCACCTACAAGACGACCGCCGACTACACACCCACGGTCGGCCTCCTGTCCACCACCCACTATCAGGCCGACGGCAACCTGCCGATGGAGGACGTGGACTACGGCTACACGCAGCAGGGGAACCTGGACGTCTTCGGCGGGTACATCAACGCCGCCAACACACCGGCGTACCTCTCGAACACGGTCCACGACGCTTTCGGCCGCGTCCAGCAGACCAACTACGGTCTGAGCGGCAAGCAGATGGCCACCTTCGCCCAGTACGACAGCACCACCGGGCGGGTCCTCCAGACCAGCAGCATGCTGCAGACCTCGGCCACCGCGCTGGACGTCGTCAACTACCGCTACAACCAAGTCGGCGAAGTCACCGCCACCGACGACCTGCAGAACAACACCACACACGACACCCAGTGCTTCACCTACGACTCCTTCCAGCGCCTGACCCAGGCATGGACGGACACCGCCGGTATCACGTCCCCGTCCGCGGCACCGGTCGGCGCGGTCGGCGGCTGCACCACCGGCCGAGTGCAGACGACCAACAGCACCGGGCAGGTCAAGACCACCACGGTCGGCGGCCCCGCGCCGTACTGGCAGACGTACACCTTCGACCAGCTCGGTGACCGCACCGGCATGGTCAGCCATGACCCGAACGGCAACGCGCTCGCCGACACCACGCAGTCCATCGCCTACCCGGGCACGGACGGAACGGTCGCGGCCACCCTCCCCAACCAGGCGGGCACCACGGTCAGCGCCAACCCCGGCGAGGGAACCGCGACGTGGACGAACACCTACACGGACCCCGCCTACGGCAACAAGAACGCCGGCAACACCATCACCCGCAAGGTCACCACCACCGGCCCGCTGAGTACCAACTTCACCATCGCAGGCGGCGGCAAACTGTGCGTCGAAACCGCCGGTGGCGTCGCTACCGCGGGCACCAAGGTCCAGATCAACACCTGCTCGGGCACCAGCAAGGCCCAGCAGTGGACCATCGGCACGGACGGCACGGTCAAGGTGCTCGGCATGTGCCTGGACACCACATCCAACGGCACCGCGGCCGGCACCCTTGTGGTGATCGATACCTGCAGCGCCGACGCCACCCAGAAGTGGAAGGCCACCGCCACCGGCACTCTGGTCAACAACGCCAACAGCGCCGTATGTCTGACGGATCCGGCCGCCAACGCCACCAAGGGCACCCAGCTCACACTGGCGGCCTGCGGCGCCGCGGGCCAGCTGTGGAAGACGGCACAGACCGGAGCGGTCCCGTCCGGCCAGACGCAGACACTCTCCTATGACACCGAGGGCCACACCGCCTCGGTCACCACACCCACCGGCACCACCACCAACACCAGCAAGTACCTGTACGACGCCGACGGCCAGCTGCTCCTGCAGACCAGCACCGTGGGCGCGACCGACAAGACCCGGATCCTGTACTTGTTCGGCGGCGCCGAGCAGATCACCCTGAACGTCACAGCCAAGACCTGGACGGGCCTGCGCCACTACAAGGGCCCCGACGGCACCACCATCACCCGCACCAGCGGCGGATCCGTCAGCTACCAGATCGCCAATGCGCAGGGCACGTCAACGACTTCGGTGGACGCGAGCAGCCTGCTCGCCACCCGCCGGTACTACGACCCGTACGGCAACACACGCGGGCCGAAGCCCACGTCTTGGGTGTCTTCTGACGAGAATCGCGGCTTCCTGAACCAGCCGCTGGATCAGACCACCGGCCTGAACCTGCTGGGCGTTCGCAACTACGACGCCACCACCGGCCGTTTCCTTAGCCCGGACCCGGTGTTCCAGGCAGGCGACCCGAACCAGATGGGCGGCTACACCTACTCGGCCGACAACCCGGCCAGCAGCAGCGACCCCAGCGGCGCCTGCCCCAAGGACGTCTGCGACGGCTACGGCCAGAACCCCACCCACCCCTCCTCCCCGCCTCCGCCCAAAAACACCACCACGAAGACCACGACGGTCACAACGACCACCACGACGTCATCCGGCGGTGGCGGCAGTGACGATGACGACTGCGACGGGTTCTGGAGCTGCGCCGGTCACTACCTGAAGAAGGCCATGCCGGTCGTCGTCGTGGTGGTCGTCGTGGTCGTGGTCGTGGTCGCGGCCTCAGCCTGCACCGTCGAGTCGGGCGGACTGCTCGGCCCGGCGTGCATCGAGGGCGCCGGCGTAGCGTTCACCACCGCCTGCGGGGCGATGATGGGCGACTGCGGGCCTGGCCCGGGCGGCGAGGGGGGCCCGGAAGCGGCCCGGGAAGACGCCAGCGCCGCGGGCAAGGGAGCAAATGCTGCCGAGGCGGGCTCGACGGCATCCAAGGGTGCGGCCTCGGCCGAGGCCGGCGCCGCAGGTCCGAAGGGCGCGGCCTCTGCGGGCGGCGCGGCCGAGGAAGCGTCCAAGGACGCCGCTGGCGGCAATGCGGCGGCGCCGAAGAAGGCGACCGCCCAGGACGCGGCGGAGGCCAGTTCGAGCGCGTCAACTCAAGCGGACGAACCGAGCACCGGAACTCCCGGCACGACCTGCAGCTTCTCCCCCGAGACGCCAGTCCTCCTGGAAGGCGGCACGGCCAAGCCGATCGCGGAGATCACCGCGGGCGACAAGGTCGAAGCGGCCGATCCGGAGAACGGCAAGGAAGAGGGCTCACGTACGGTCGTGGCGACCTGGGCTCACGCCGACAGTGACCTGATCGACCTCACCGTCGAGGTCTCCCCCGGTGACGCTGAAACGCTCCACACCACGTCGGAGCACCCCTTCTGGGACGCCACGACCCACGTCTGGGTCCCGGCCGCGGCCCTGATCCCCGGCCACGCGCTCACCACCCCCGACGGGCGCCCGATCCGCGTCCTCAAGGTCCAACCAACCCCGGGCACCGCCACCCGCTATAACCTGACGGTCGACCAACTGCACACGTACTATGTGCTCGCAGGCTTTACGCCGGTTCTGGTGCATAATGTCTGTCCGACATCCGCTGCACTGAGCGCAGCTCCACATCCTGCAAATGTCTCATTCCATCCGTCGGTGGACTTGTCCTCGAAGACGGCCAGTGAGGCTGGCAGTATTCAGACTGCCAGCGGATACGCTACGGATGTGCCCGCAGGGTACGGCCGGGCAATGCCTGATCAGGTGTATGCAGCAATGCCCATTGCGCGCACACCTCATCCATTCATGGATAATTCCGGGGGTCCCGGCGCCTATTATCTTTCTCATGCAGAAAAGCAGGCGTCAGTCCTCAACCCTGGCTATGCGATTTCGGTCAGTCGAGATATGTGCAATGATTGTATATCTTGGTTCCAGAATCGATCGCAACAACTTGGGGTGCCGATATTTGTTTCCGATCCAACGGCAATCCATGCATTCACGCCTGACGGTCAATGGAATTCGTTCGACTATCCGTCGTGGTGAACTTACCCGATAGGTTGGCGTCGAGCTTTGTTTGAGCTCGGCGCCAACCTATTGACCGGGCCACTAACAGGTTCAGGTGGCGATCCGGTTCTGACCAGTACTGTAGAATCGCACCCGGATCTTTCGACTTGGAGGCACGGATGGGTGAGGGCGCGTTGGATTGGCATTCTTTTCCTGCGGGAGTGTCGACAGCAGAGCTGATCAAGAATGCGGAGGACGCTGAATCTCGGGGCGATTTGATCGGCGCCGGAAATTGGTATTTCCACGCAAAGCGTCGCGGGGCGATGGGAGTAGAAGGGAGAATTGCAGCTCTCGTGCCAGGACTCGAGTTGGCCGTGACGCAGGACAACGGTGACGCGAAGGCGTTGCTTGCTGCCGTTCTCCTGGATCGCAGGGATGACTTGGGCCGTGCTGCGCGACTGTTCGGCGAAGCGGCCGATGCAGGCATTGTAGAGGGGATGCGTGAATTGGGATTTATGCTGACCAATGGTGTCGGCGTGAATCGAGATCCCTTGCGAGCGAATGCCCTATTCCGGCGAGCGGCTGAAGCTGGTGATGGCTATGCCGCATTCAATCTCTCAGTCAATTACTATCACGGCGCTGGCACGGCGCGGAATTTTCGAGAATTTTCGCACTGGTTGCAATTTGCCGCAAACTTGGGAATTCCGGAAGCCTGTGCCGTACTTGGCGATCAATTGGCCAGGGAAGGGCGCGAAAGCGATTCCCTCGATTGGTACGTGAAGGCCGCTAAGTCGGGGCATGCGCCCGCAATGTTTGCGGCGGCTCGGAGATATCGTGATGGAGTTGGGTGTGAGGTAGATCCGGTGCAGGCGGTTAGATGGTTTCTCGCCATGCTTGATCGAGGGAATGGTGATGGAGTCCACGAGGCAATTAAGATGGCGCCATCGATGACGTCTGATCAGATTATGGAGGCGGGACGGTTGGCTGGCCGCACTTCAGAGGCTGAACTGTTGCTTCCGTCATCTCAGTGATCTGGCAGCCCTTTCTGCGACGGTTGACGCCCCACACGGCCTGCACTCGAGGACCAACGCCGCGGTAGCCCGGT
This sequence comes from Streptomyces sp. NPDC104814, assembly GCF_055583185.1. NCBI lineage: Bacteria > Bacillati > Actinomycetota > Actinomycetes > Kitasatosporales > Streptomycetaceae > Streptomyces > Streptomyces sp. NPDC104814. The sequence goes on from NZ_JBVJOL010000014.1 coordinate 47,766, forward strand.
CCGTCGTCGGATCGATACGTCTGGGCGCATCGTTCATGCTCACGCCCGCCTCCGCCATGATGTCGAGGCAGGCGCGCTTGTCCTCCCACGGCATGCCCGAGTTCACCTTGAGCCCGAGGTAGCAGTGCTTGCACTTGTAGTTGCAGCCCAAGTTGACTTCCAAACTCGCCTTGCCATAGCCCCAGGTCGACGGGTGGCGAACGAGGAGGAAGACACTCAACGGCCGGTCGGCAAGGTAGAGGTCTTCCCACTGCTCGCGGACGGCTTCCACGAGCCAAGCCGGGCTTGGCGCGGCAAGGTCGAGGGCACGCAGCTCCTCGTACTGGGCCGGCGGCAGGAGGGCACCACCACGGCTGCCCGGCCTTACGAGCACGTGCTGTTCGAGGAACGGGCTGGCGATGAGGGAGTGCATGACACCTCCAAGAGGCGGGAAGCTCCGGGGTGTTCCAGCGGCGGGCCGTGGAGCCTGGCACGAGGGCGTAGTAGTGCAGGGCGTGAAGGTCCATGACCACGGCGCCTCCGTCGAACCACCGGCGGAGGAATCGGTCCACCTCGGCCAGCTCCTCCGTGCCGGCTGCCGCCCACATCAGGGCCGCGGGGATGCGGACGGCGGAGAGGCTGCCTCCACAGGGCAGGAGGGCCACGTCCTGGACGTCCCACGCCAGGCGGGCGGTCTGCCTGTCTCTGTCTTTGACCGCGCCGAGGAGCCACGTCGTCACAGAGAACTGATGCTCGGCGCCGGTGATCACCAGCGGCTCCCGGTCTTCCGCCGCCTGGACCGCCGCAGTCGGGTGGTGAACTGGCTGAACCGTGCCCATGGTTCGCGTCCTCCTCATAGTCTCGAATCGGGACACCACTGACCGTAGTGAGACGGAAAGTGACCCTGAAGTGACCGGGAGTACGGGTATCCACCGGGATTGGACCTCTCATGGTTGCGAGCGCACGCCGAACCCTGACCACCGGTACGGGTAAGCGGTTGAAGGCCCGCTCGGGCCTCATCAGCGGGTACGTCATCCGCGAGCAGCAGGGCTACACACAGGAGGAGGCCGCCGGGCTCCTGCGGGTGTCCCTGGACACGGTCGCGGGGTGGGAGACCGGCCACCGGCCGCTCACCGCGGTACCTGTCGCGCAGATGCTCGGCTTACGGCACCAGCTCATGCAGATGGGCGCCGCCCCCGCCCTCCTCCAGGCTCTTGAGCGTGCCCTGGAGGCCGACGTCCTCCTTGCCTCCGCCTTTGACGAGGACACGCCCGTCGTGGAGTCCCCGCTCGGCGCGATGGTGATGCAACGCGAACTCGCGGAGGTCCTGGTGTGGCCCCTCAACGGCGTGGCCCCTGGGCCGGAGCGTGCCCGTTCCCGCCCGCTGCTTCAGTCGCTGAAACGCCACCGCGAAGAGCAGCAGCGCGACCGTGACACGGCAGGCGCCAAGTGGCAGCACAACGGCTACGTACTCACCGCCCGCAGGGAAGAGCGATCGACCTCGATCAATCACCCGCGCCTTCACCACGCTCCTCCTTACGGCCGACCTCCGCCGCATCCGCTGCCACGACCTCCGGCACTCCACCGCGGACCCTGCTCCTGGAACAGGGCGTCTAGCTCGTCGTGATCAAGGAACTCCTCGCCCACGCCCACATCGGCGTCACCGCCCCCATCCACGCTCACGTCAGCCTCCGCCTCCAGCGCGACGCCATCGACACGTTCAGCACCGCGCTCGGCGGCCGGGAGATCCCCAAGACGGTCACCTCCGACGGCGACGAGCGGCCACCCTGCGCCGCCCTCGTCCGCTGACGTTGCCGTCAACTACTGCCGTCCGCCCACGCAGAAGCCCCGCCAGGACGCACCTGGCGGGGCTTCATCTTTGCTGAGGCCATCGGATGAAATCGCTCTGCTTAACCACGTCTAGCGACGCAGCATTCGCAGAGGTTAGCGCTCCCCAAATATCTTGCGGAGATTCCCCGTCAGGTGTTCATGAATACAGAAACCCCCTTGACCAGAGTATGGCAGGTTTTCGACGAACGAAACTCTGATCAATTCCCTGACTGTGCAATCACCGTGCGCGTACGCACCCTCGATGAAGTTGATCAACCGAAGCCCGATGGCCTCCTCAGTCAAATCCCGGCCAGCCTCGCTGAACAAACTTACCGTCCATCGGACGACGTCTGCGAGGAAAACGTGGGAGAGGAACTCTTCATAGAACTCCACGTGCTCGGCATACAAGCCCTCAAGCTGCGGAAAGTTCAGGAGGAGGCCATGAAAGAACTGCTCTTCGTTCATTTCCATCAATTCCCTGCGAGGGCCGACTTGAGGTCAGCAAGTAGGCTTCTCGCCACGATCAAGTCGCGCGGGTCTCCGTTTCTATAATTCCTTCCTATCCACTTATTTAGCGCCTTAGCGTACTGATTCCCCTTGGCTACGTGGTTACGGCCGTGCACGAGTTGACCTGAGCTGAGCTCATCGCGAATCGCCGACATCGTCGTACCGTCTCCAGTTCTGGCCGGATTGGTCGTCCCCTTATAAAGGTCGTTAACCAAGTTCTGAAGCTTGGAATCAGAAACGCTTGGCGTTGGCAGGATGCAGCCGCTGCTGTTGTGAACCAAGACCGGCGTGGCGCCTGCCAGTACATAGTACGTGTGGATGCCGGTGACGGTGAGGTCATGGGTGCGCTGGCGCTTGTCGAAGTGGCGGGTCGCCGTGAGGGTGAGGACGTCGCCGGACGGCGTTCGCAGGGTCGCACCGGGCTTGAGGTCGCCGGCCTTAACCCAGCGCTTCTCGGACGACACCCAGAATGGGTGGGTCGTCGTGCTGATGAGTGCCGCAGGTCGGCCGGCCTTGGTGGTAATGGTCAAGACGACGAAGTGCTTGTCGTCTTCAGTGACGATAGTGCCAGCCACCTCGCGGGCGGTGGTCTTGCCTGTTTCAGGGTCGGTGACGACGACCATGTCACCGAGGTTGACATCCTCGATGCTTTTCGTGGACCCGTCGACTAGCAGGACTTTCGTCCCAGGCAGGAAACTGTGCGTGGGATTACATGCTTTCCCCTTGCCGGCGAGCGCATTCACCTTGGCTTCTGCTGCAGCCAGTTTATCCTTGGCCTTGCTTAGCGCTTTACTATTTTTGAACCAGTCTAGGGTTCCCTCAAGGAGTTCCTTACCGAGTTGCAGGACTCGCTTGAAGAGTGCCGCGCCCTTTTTGATTCCACTGAAACTACGTCCGTACTTGGCGAGGATCTTTCCGGCGAGTCCTCCTGCGAAGCTTCCGGCGATGTTGAGTGCGGTTTCGCCGCAGGAGCCCAGGTCTCCGCTGGAGAAGCAGTCGAGAGCAGCGTCAACGCCTGTAACCTGCAGGGCGATCTTGGAGAGGGCTTTGGCGGTGTTCTTGAGGCGCTGATTGGTGCCGTTCAGGTTTTGCTGGGCTCCCGCGACCTCTATGGCCGCCTGATTTGCGTCGCCCTGTGCACCAGTGGATGGGTCCGGAGTCGGAGGAGGTTGCTGAGGGAAGCAAACTGTCGGGTACTTCATGCATTCGGGGTCCATGAGACCCGTCGGGTCCGACAGTGTGACGGGGCTGTTGCTTGCGTAGGCGTAGCCGTTGATCTGGTGTGGTCGGGTGTAGTCGATGAGGGGGTCGACGGAGATGAATTTCCCGAGTTGCGGGTCGTATTCGCGTGCCCCGATGTGGGTGAGCCCGGCCTGTGCGTCGAGCGTGCCGCCGACGAAGCCCTTCTCGCCGGGCCAGGTGCCGCTGGCCTTGCCGCGCTCGTTGCCGTAGGGGTCGAAGCGGCGTTGGGAAACGGTACCGGTCGTGGCATTGATGGCGAGGCTGCTAGTGCCCTGATGGTCGGAGCCGAGCCAGGACAGGGTGCCGTTGGTCTCACGGACGGCGATGCTCTGGTCGGCGAAGGTGTAGTAGCGGGTTGCCTGGACTTCAGTGCCCCCCTTGGGGAGCTTGAGTTCCATGCCGGGCAGGTAGACGGTGGTCGCGGTGGCGTCACGGCGTACGACGCGTTCGCCTGAGGCGTCGTAGAGGTACGTCGTCTCCTTGCCGTCGGCTTCGGTCGTCTTGGCCAGCTTTCCCTCGGCGTCCCAGTCGAGTGTCTGGGTGTCGCCGCTGACGGTGCGGGAGTCGGTGTTGCCGGCCTTGTCGTAGGTGTAGAGGGACTGGCGGTCGCCGGTCGGTGTGGTCTCCACGACCTTGGTGACGGCGTGCGGGCCGGCGTTGTCGCCGTAGGTGAAGGTTCGCTTGCCGTTTTCGGAGGCATCCAGGCTGGTGTCGTGGGCGACGTCTTGGGTGCGGTTGCCGATCGCGTCGGTGGTGTAGGACTTCCAGTACGGGGCCGGACCGCCCAGAGCGCTGGTCCCCGGAGCGTTGGTGCAGGCGCTGGGTGTTGTGCCACCCACGGTGGCCCCGACGGTGCCGGAGCCGGTGGCCGTCGTTTGGGTGGCTGCAAGCCAGCCGCCCGCAACACCTCGTGCAGCTGCGGCCAGCCACCCGCTTCGGTCCAGTCTCGCAGGCGCCGCCAGGCCGTCACACCACTGCAGTACACCTGATCAGCCGGAACACCCCGCCAGCTCACGCTCTTGCACAGCACGTAAACGATGCCCCGCAACGCAGCCCGGTCATCCGCCGGCAACCGCCCGGGATACCGGTACCGCCTCGCCGGACGAACAGGCAGCAGCGGAGCCACACGTTCCCACAGGTCATCAGGGACAAGATCAGCAGACACTGAACAGATCCTGCCGACGCAACACTCAACTGCCAAGACCTGCCCAGGCCTGGCATGGTTGCAGCCGTGGCCACGGCGGGCGACGAGCCACTCGCGCCAGCCTGTAAGCCCCCGTCCGCCGTGGCGCATCGCGACAAAGCTCATTCGTCGCGCCCTAAGAGTTGTCCCGTAACTGGGGTTGTGGGACAGCCGCAGCCTCGTCAGGTGCTGGGGTTCCTCCACAGGTGCCGCTCGTCCAGGGTCCCGAACCGCACGTCTCCATGTGCAAGGTCGACGAGGATGGGCCAGCAGTCCAACAGCTGCTCTCTCGCATCACGCGAGGCGAGGTACTGCACGGAGTTGTAGGGCACGATCAGGAGCCCATTGCTCTCGCGGACTCGCTGAGTGTCGATGGCGAGAGGCGGCTCGTCATCGCGCTGGCTGCGTGCGAGAAACGCCACCGCGAGCTGCAAGGCTTCGTCCTGCTCCATCATCCGTCTCCAGTCCGTGGGCTCGACGAAGGCACACTAACCGGCCTGGAATGATCTCCGTGTGGCTGGTGTGATCACGGCGTCGGAACCATCATGGATTGCCCCGTTCACGGGGTTGAGCCCGAGGCAGTTCGGGAAGCTGGTGACGCTTCTGCGGCGCAAGGGTGCGGATGCCGTTCGCAAGGGCCGGCCGTGGAGCCTGCCGCTGGAGGACCGTGCCCTGTTGGTCGCGGCCTACTGGCGCACGAACCTGACCATGAGGCAACTCGCCCCGCTCTTCGGGGCCTCGAAGTCCGCGGCGGACCGCATCATCGACCACCTGGGGCCGATGTTCGCTCTCCAACCCCGCAAGCGGTTCGCCAAGGGCACCGTGCTCATCGTGGACGGCACCCTGGTCCCCACTCGGGACCACGCCATCGCCGAGCGGTCGAAGAACTATCGGTACTCCACCAACCACCAGGTCGTTATCAACGCCGACACCCGCCTGGTCGTCGTGGTCGGCCGGCCGCTCGCCGGGAACCGCAACGACTGCATGGCGTGGGAGGAGTCCGGCGCCAAGACCGCAGTCGGCAAGACGACCACGCTCACCGACGGCGGCTACCCGGGCACCGGACTCGTCATCCCGCACCGCCGGCAGCGGGGCCAGGCCGAACCCCCGGCCTGGAAGGAGGAACACAACAAGTCCCACAAACAGGTCCGGGCCCGGGTCAAGCACGTCTTCGCCCGCATGAAGACCAGGAAGATCCTCCGCGACTGCCGCCTCAAAGGCGACGGCGTCCACCACGCCATGCTCGGCATCGCCCCCATGCACAACCTCAGCCTCGCCGGGTAGAACCGCGGGTCACACAACGGCCGAGCATGTCCGAGCGACCCGGAGATCATTTGCGGGACAACCCTTAGTCAGCCATCATGTCCGTTTCAACGGCGGGAGCCCGCGGAGCGAGCCAGTGCTGCGTTTCGGTCGATTCCAGGATCCGGTCGAGACGGAGGATCGGCGTCATGTGCTCTAACACTCGACCCACGCCCATGGCGTAGTTGCCGTTCGGCGGCTGCAGGACGAGGACGCGGGTGCCTTGGAGGAGGTCTATATCGACGGGCACGCCTTCCGGGCTGATGTAGGTTCCCTGGCCGTCGAAGAGACGGAAGCAGCGGATAGCTGGGGCGCCGGGGCCGAGGTAGGGGTTGCCGCTGGTCGCCGCATCGACCCCACTAAGACCCGGCAGCAAGGGCGCGAGGGCTTCCACGGCGGCCGTCAGGCCGTCAGGGCCTTCCGCCCGAGCGGTATCCGCAAGCCGCTTCATCGCGGCTCGGTAAGCGGGTGCGGAGCCCGACTTCATTTGCGTGACGAGTTCGTCGACCAGGCGCGGTATCTCCGAGGGCACCGAAGGAGGTTAGCAGCGGTGATGGTTCGCTCAGAGTGGTCATAGGCTGGCATCTTCTCCGACGGCAACGTCGGCAGACCTCAGCGGCACTGAGCTCCGGTTGTTGATCTCGACCCTTGCCCATCTCGATGCCAGGCGACCTCATCGGGATCGGGGACCACGGCGTCCGGCACCACGGCTTCGTGCACGCCGAGCCAGTGACGCCTCAGGCCGCTGCGGTTGATGAACGTGAACAGCAGGCGCGGCAGCGCACGAATGCCCAGCTCTTCGGCCAGCTCCCTCGCGGCGGCCTGTTCGTAGGACTCGCCGGCATTTGTCCGCACCACCGACCTCGACCTCATAGAGCCCCGGGAAGCCCGATACCTGCTCCGACCATCGGTGGGCGAGGATCCGTCCACGCTCATCACGACACACCGTCACGGCGACTCGGTGCAGCCAACCCTCCCGGGTGGCCTGCCGGCGGCTGACCACCATCCCCAGTAGACGATCTTGGTTCTCGACACGCTCCACCAGTTCATTCACCACGCACACCCTGGCAGAGCCCACTGACACTGACGGAAGAGTCATCAATGTTCGTGTCACTGCGGCCGGTGTTGGAGGTGAACAGCCGGAAACCGCATCCCGTACTTCCATTGGCAGCGCCACTTGTAGCGTCGAACAGACGCTGTACGCCATGCGGATGCGCCGGCACGAGGCCGCCGCGCTCGCTACAGCGAGTGCGAGCCCTGGGAGCGCCTCGCCGACCACTTGCCGTGACCTCCCCGGTAGTCAGATGGCCGGTCGGTTACGCCTTACCCTCCGTCGCGCCAGCGGTCTGCATACTCGAAGGTCTCCCTCAGTGTCAGGAAACGGCACTCGCCCGTTACCAGATTCACGCAGACCGGCGTGTTGCCCCCAAGTGCCTGTGTGCTGTCGCCTTCCAAAAAGGCAACACTGTTGTAGGGGGCGATCAGTTCCGAATCCGTGACGTATACGGACTTCTCAATAATGCGCACTGGTTTACCCCAGGAGAGAGCACGTTCTCCAAGGTAAAGCCGGGCCAGCTCCAGCGCTTCGCCTTTGCTTATTTTAGGGTTCGTGTTCACAGATTGTCCGTTCGCAGTACCTGCCATTCATCCCAGCGACCAAGGTGCCAGGCGAAACCTTGCTGCGCATCGATGAACGCGATCTTGCCGCCGTCATTGATGACATTGAAGTAGTGGCCGATACCCTCTCCCTTACTCCTACCGAATACAATCGCTCGAGATCCAGAGCCCCAACGTTTGAGATCTCCGACTACTCCAGTGATACCCCGTCGATGACGCCAAGGCCCGGCGCTAAGGAATTCTCGCAGATGATTTGTGAAGACTATGGCGTCGTTCCCGGGAACAGCCTGCGCCGGCCTCCCTGCCAGTGCCGCATCAGCTGAGATCGCGCACAAGCCGCAGTTGTTCTCGCCTCCTTCGGGATTGACCGCCTTTTTCAGACCTGGGGTGTGTGGGGCGTAGTAGGCGTCTCCATTGAGAGTTTTCCCCGCCGACGTCATCCACCATCCGGAACGTCCGCCAGCGGCTGTGCTCCCCTTGAGACCGAACCGGAATCCTTGGAAAGCCTTCCAGACGGGCTTGACCAGGTTACCCAATCCGCCTGTGAGGGCGCCGACGAGGAGGTCTGTGGGGGTGGTGGGCTGGCATTGGGCGGTGTTGATGGCCCAGGTGAAGGCCATACCGATGCCGGCATCGGTGACCACTGCGACGGCGAGTGCGCGGCCGCCTGAGAGGCCGAGTGTTGCGGCGAGGCTGGTGCCAGCGGGGGCGAGGAAGCCTCCGATGGCGCCGATGGCTGCGCCTTCGAGTGTGGCGGTGGCGAAGTCGCCCCAGCTGAAGTCGTCGTGGTGCTGGAGGAGGTAGGCGCCGCCGCTGACGAGGGCTCCGATGCCGGCGCCGATGCACATCGGGCACTGGCCGGTGGGGTCGGCGAGGTTGGCGGGGTCGTTGTCGGCGTAGTTGTACGGGGACTGGTTGGGGTTGTCTGCCGCGGCCGGGAGGGGGTCCTGGGTGGTGAAGCGGCGCTGGGTGGTGTCGTAGGAGCGGGCTCGGAGCTGGAGGCGGTCGGGGACGTAGGCGTCCTTGTACTGGCCGGTGTAGCCGAAGGGGCTGGTCTGGCCGCCGGTGATGGTGGCCTTGCCGCTCTGATTGCCCCAGGGGCTGTAGGTGTAGCGGTAGTTGTCGGTTCCGGCGGCGTCGTAGACCGCGCTGGTGGAGTTCTGTCGGTCTTGGGTGAAGTAGTAGGTGCCGGCGGTGCGGTCCATGGAGCGGGCCGTGCCGTCGGGGTCGTAGTGGTAGTCGGCGACCAGGGCGCCGGAGGCGTCGGTGTCGGTGGCGATCTGGGGGAGGTCGCCGACGAGGTCCCAGCGGGAGGTGCCGGCCAGGGCGTTGTTCTTCTTGACGGTGGTGCGGTTGCCGTCGGCGTCGTTGGTGAAGGCGAAGGTGTTGGCGCCGATGGTGGCCGACTTCAGGCGGTTTGCGGGGTCGTAGGTGTAGGTGCCGTCGTCGTCCTTGGTCTGGTTGCCGTCGGCGTCGTAGGTGTAGCTGGTGGCGGCCGTGCCGGCGGTGGTGGAGGTCAGCTGGTCGCCTGCGTCGTAGGCGTAGGTCGTGGTGGTGCCGGCTTCGGCCGCGGTCTTGAGGTTTCCGGCCTTGTCGTAGGTGTAAGTGCTGCCGGTGGTTCCGGTCAGGCAGGAGGTGGCCGAGGTGTCGGTGCACTGCCGGGTCATGCGGCCCGCGTCGTCATAGCCGTAGCGGGTGGGGTAGCCGGTGGCGGGCTTGTCGGTGACCAGCCGGCCGTTCGCGTCGTAGGCGAACGTGCTGTTCAGGGTGGGCGTGGTCAGTGACGCCAGGCGGCCGGCTGCGTCGTAGGTGCGGGTCTCGGCGCGGGCGGTGGTGGTGGGCAGGGTGACGCTGGTGAGGTTGCCCGCCTTGTCGTAGCCGTAGGTGAGGGCCTTGCTGTTGGTCGTCTGGGTTTTGGTCCGGCCGGTCTTGTCGTAGGTGTAGCTGGTGGCCCGCCCGTCGGGGTAGGTGCGTGTCTTGAGGGTGTCGTCGGTGTTCCAGGTGTAGCTGAACGGCTTGGTGGCGCCCGGCGAGCTGATGGTGAGGATCTTGTCGTCGTTGTCGTAGGTCAGGGTGCGGGTGCCGGTGGCGTCGGTGACCTGCTGCATACGGCTGGCGTCGTCATAGGCGTAGGTCTGTGCCGGAGTGCCGTCCGAGTAGGTGATCTTCGTCGGCAGGTTACGGCCGTCATACGTCGTGACGATGGTCTGCGCGCGGGCGTTGGTGTACTTGGTGCGGTTGCCGTCCGGGTCGTAGTCGTAGGCGACCGTCTTGCCGAGCGGGTTCTTGACGGAGGTCAGCTTGCCTTCGGCGTTGTGGCCGTAGGTGGTGGTGTGGGTGTTGGCGTCCGTGCTGGTCTCGAGGAACCCGGCCGTGTTGTAGGTGAAGGACGTGGCTCCGGTGTCCGGCGCGGTGATCTTTTTGATGCGGTCGAGTACGTCGTACTCGTAGGCCGTCAGCTTCTGGCGTGCGTCCGTGACCGTGGTGATGTTGCCGGCGGGGTCGTAGCCGGCGGTCCGCTTGTTGCCGAGCGGGTCGGTGACCGAGGTCGGGTTGCCGGCCTGGTCGTAGCCGTAGGCCCAGGTGTACTTGGCCGGGTCGGCGCCGGTGACGTTGCCCCGCGGGTCGACGACGGTGGCGAGGTGGCCGTCGTCGTCGTAGGTGTAGGTGGTGCGCTCGGCTTCGGGGGATACCTCGGCCGCAAGGTGGCTGTCGTCGTCGTATTCGTAGGAGGTGGTGTAGCCGGCCCAGGTCTTCGACGTCAGGAGCCGGTTGTCGTCGTCGTAGGTCAGCGTCATGCCGTGGCCGAGGCCGTCGGTGGTCTTCACGACGCTGCCGTTGTCGTCGTAGGTGACGCTGCGGGTGTGATTGAGGGGGGCGGTCACCGAGAGCGGGCGGTTGTCGGCGTCCCAGGTGAGGGCTGTGGTCTTGCCGAGCGGGTCGGTGACGGTCTTGCGGTTGCCGACCTTGTCGTAGCCGATGGCCCAGGTGTACGGCTTGGGATCGACGCCGGTGACGTTGCCGCGAGCGCTGATGATCTGGGTCTGGCGGCCGGCCTTGTCGTACTGGTAGGTGACCGTGGCGCCGACGCGGTTGGTCTCTTTGGCCAAGCGGCCCACTGGGTCGTAGCCCAGGAGGGTCTGCTTCTGCGCCGGGTCCGTGATGGTCGTCAGGCGGCCGGCGTTGTCGTAGGCGTAGGAGGTGGTGCGCTGCGCGGCGTCCGTGATCGTGAGCAGGTTGCCGGCTTCGTCGTAGCCGTACGTGGTGGTGTTGCCGCGTGCGTCGGTCGCTGTCTTGACGCGGTCGGCGTTGTCGTAGGTGTACGACGTCGTGTACGTGGCCGGGTCAGCGCCGGTGACGTTGCCGCGCGGGTCGACGACCGTCTTCACCCGCGCCGAGGCGTCGTAGGTGAAGGTGGTCTTGCTGCCCTTCGGGGTGGTGATCGAGGTGAGGTTGCCGTCCGCGTCGTAGCCGTATCTGGTGGTCTTGCCGCGCGGGGTGGTGACCGTCTCCAGCAGGCTCGTGGTGGCGTTGTAGCCGTACGTCGTCGTCTTGCCCAGCGGGTCCTTGACCGAGGTCAGCTGGTTGGCCGCGTTGTAGCCGTAGACCGTCTTGTTGTATTCACCATCGATGTAGGTGGCGACGTTCCCGGCCGCGTCGTACGTCCACTCCTCGTCGGAGGCGGTATTCGAGCGGCTCTTGAGCCGGCCCACGGTGTCGTAGTCGTACTTCGTTTCGCGGATCTCGGCGTCGATGACGCTGGTGCGGTTGAAGAACTTGTCGTAGCGGTAGTAGCTCTTGTTGTTCAGCGGATCGATCTGCGTGAACAGGACGTTCTTGTAATAGACGTCCGTCCACACGCCGCCGTCCGGCGCCGTGACGTCGACCTGGTCGAAGGAGCCGTTCTTGGAGTAGGCGAACGTCGTCTTGTTGTTCAGGGCATCCGTCTGCGACGTCACCCGGCCCTGCGCGTCGTAGACGTTGAACGTGACCTGCTTGCCGCGGGCATCGGTCACCTTGTCCAGGCGGCCGGCAGCGTCGTAACCATAGGTCTCCGTCTTGCCGTCCAAGGCCGTCACGCCGGTGAGCTGGTCACCGGTGTAGGTGAAGTCGACGGTCCGGCCGTCGGCCAGGGTTACTTTGTCCAGCCGGTCACCGGCGTAGGCAAGACTCGCCGTGTGGCCGGCCGCGTCGGTGATCGCGGTCGGCTTGCCCGCGGTGTAGGCAAGCGCCAGCCCATGGCCGGTGCGGTCCTTGACGGCAGTCAGCTGACCCGACGCGTTGAAGGAGTAGGCCGTGTGGCCTGCCGTGGTCAGCTTGTAGCCGCTGCCGTCGACGGCCAGCGTGGAGCGTGCCTGGCCCGGCGTGGTGAACGTACCGCTGGACTGCTTCACGTACGCGTGACGGCTGCCGCCCTCGCCGACCAGGACGGCATCACCATTGGCCGCGATCTGCAGGTGCGTTTCCCACGGCAGCTGCCAGCCCTTACCCAGCGCGCCTGTAGCCGTGTTGTCGGAGGAGTAGACACGCCCGACGGTCAACGGCACGCCGGGGGCCGAGACCTGCGTGTCGGTAAAGACCTCGGTAAAGGCGCCGGTGGCCGTGTTCACCGGGTCCGCGCGCATCACCGTCGTACCGGCCGCGCCGCTGGCGTCACCACAGACGGCGCTGCACTCGGCACCGTCGGGCAGCGCCGGCACGATGTAGAACATGTTGTACGAGCCGCACGACTCCGTGGCCGCCGGGTCGTCCGTCACGGTGGTGCAGGCCCAGATCGTGTAGCTCGGGACCGGCTGCGTGCACTGCGTCGTCGGCACCGTGAACGACGCGCTCACTTCAGGGAAGACCTTGTCGGTGTTCAGCGTCGGCGCCTGAACCGTCTGCCCGAAGTCGAAGTACTGGATGTCGTCGTTGCTCAGCCGGCAGCCGTAGTAGTCCACCTTCCAGCGCACCTTCACCGGGTGCACCTCGGTGTCCGCACCACCGGACTGCCAGATCGCCGCCTTCACCTGCAGCGGCTCACCCGGCACGGCAGCACCGATGTGGTTGCCCAGCGCCATGAGCCAACCGCCCTGCTGGGCAGCCGCGTTACCGAACGGATCCGTCGACACCTGATACAGCGCGCCGCTGGAATACGTAGCAGCGGCTGCCGCCTGCGCGCGAGTGGCGAAGGATGCCTGGCGGGCGTTCCCGTCCGAGGCGGGACGTATCGGCGCCGACTTGGGTCCGGAGGAGCGCAGCTGACGCTGGTTCCGCTTCAGTAGCGCGATCTGCGCCGCCGAGGCCAGCTTGCTCTTCGTCACGGGCAGGCCGCGCGGCTTGCCCGGCTTGGCCCGGTCTTTCGTCTGCGCGCGCCGCTCCTTGAGCGACACAGCACGCTGATGCGCCGCAGGCTGCGGACCACGGTAGGCGTAGCTCGCGCCACCGCCACTGGACGCCTCAGCATCCACCCTGAACAGCCAACCGCCGCTTGCAACGACGGACAACACCAACGCAACGATCAAAAAACGCACACGCGCAGACACAGATGCCAGCACTCCCCCACCCCTTACACAGGCTGTGTGCTAGTGGTCGCGCTCGCACACAAGCTCAAGATCCTTAGGGCCAAGCCACCGCCGCTCAAGACCGAGGTATGAAGACGACCGAATAGTGTCGCCACGGTCGTTCAACGTCATGCGGCAACTTGCCTACTGTCGCAGGTACTTAGCCCGGTGCTAGCGCGAGCGCGGCCGCATCTTCTATGCCAGACCTGGCTGAAACAGCCCGTCCCTGCTGCGCCAAAGCACCTGTCAGATTCAGCAAGTCCTCAGCCACCGCGGCTCCCTGACCTGTAACCCGCGAGCCACCGCACCAGCCTGACGCGGGCCACAGTGGCACGGCGTCGCGCCCGGGCGTGGTGAGGGTCCCCCCGGCTCGGTGAAGGCGGCGGCCCGGGGCGGCGTGGGCGGTGACGGCAGTGAGCATGGCCGCGGGCGTGGCGGCGACGGCGGCGCCGTGAGAGCGCGGTCTCCTGTCCTGCGTGTGGCGCTGTCGCCCACAGGGCGGTTTGCCGGGACAGTCCAAATCTCTGGGTGCGCTCGCGAGCCGTGCTGGCATCGTATGAACCATGGCAGCGATAGACAACACATCCGAACCTGACAGCCCTGTCCGCAGCGCCTATCCACCCCTGGTGGAGACAATGTGGCTGTATCAGGCGGATCAGGTGTGTCCGGAAGACCTGCCGATGACCGCTGCCCAGGCAGTCGCGATGGGAATGGATACGCCGGCCCTATGTGAGCTCGCCGGCCTGCCGCGTCATGCGGACCCCTGGGACATCCGCGACGCATTCGAGCAGGCTCTCGAAGAATTGGGGATCCTGCTGCCCGATCGCCGCCTGGCCCGGCGATACGCGCTGCGCAGGCTGGCCACGCGATTCACCGCCGGGGAGGTGGATCTCGCCGAGTTGGCATCGGACGAGTGGTCGGAGATGGAGGTCGAGACCGCTGAGGAGCAAGCATTCGTTGCGCTACTCCCGCCATGCGCGTGCTGCCTCGAGTACACGCTGGGGCTCGACGAGGCGGCATGGGAAGCGCAACTGCGGGTCGCGGCCTGGGCCTTGGTCTCGCATCTCACTGTCTGGCCGCGCTCCTGACAAGTGGGGTCAGAAGGCGTTCCTGGCGCAACATCTGAAGTCTCGATCGCGGAGGGTCACTGCAGCAGAATCATCTGCGGAGGAGTTCGAATCCGGCGCGCCCGTAAAGCTGCCGCTTGATCTTCTTGATGCGGTTGACGGCGCCCTCGATGCTGCCGGAGCTCCAGTCGAGAGTGAGCCCGGGCGGTCACGGCGTCGAGGTCTCGGCGCAGGTGGAGTGCGAAGCCGTTGAGCCCGGGTAGCTGGCTGGCGTCGACTGCGTCGATCCAGGTGGGGAGCGTGGAGCCGAGACGATCGCTGAGTATCTCGCCGAAGTCGCGGACGTGCCCGGCCGCCATGTCCAGTTCGGGAAAGCGGGCCAGGACCTCCTTCAGGCCGGCCCGGTCTTCCTCGGCAGGGCCGAGGGGTGCCGGGTGATCCAGCCGGTCACCTGCCGCACCGTCGGCGGCCGCGGCGGCGTGACGGACGGAGCCCCGCGCAAGGTGGCGACGTGGGCGCGGACCATGCCGTAGGTGACGGGCGCTTGCTCGACCACCAGCTCGCCGTGGAGTTGGGTGACGCTGGTGCATCCCTCGGCGAATCGTCGCTCCAGGTAGGGCTTGTAGGGATCCAGCCTGCTGGGCCGGGGCCGTTCCCGCGGATGGTGTCCTGCCAGCGTGCGGCAGCCGCGTACCGGAGCACGGTGTTGAGGCCCCAACCCAGGTGCCGGGCGATCGCCCGGCGTGAGTGGCCTTGGACGAGCATCTCGTGGACCAAGGCGTGTGCGGCCTTCTTACGCTCGGCCCGTCGGCCGACAGGCTCCGAGTCGTCCTGCGGTCGATCGGAAGCCGATGGGGTGTCCTGAGGCAGCGTGCCGCTGGGAAAGGGCCCACGCAGGCAGTCGCGGTGGGTGGCGACGCAGGTCTCCACGGCCCGGCCGAGGCCCTGCCACAGATGGAACCGGTCGGCGACCTGCAGAGCTCCGGAGGCACCGCGCCGGGCGCCCTCGGCGTAGGCGCCGGCCCGGTCAGATGATCTCCACACCAGGGTGGTCGTTCAGCCAGGCGGCCAACGGGCCGGCCTCACGCATCGGGAGTATGTCGACCACGCGATGGTCTTCGACGCTGGTCAGCACGGTGGCGTAGGTCTGACCGCGGCGGATCGCGAAGTCGTCCACGCCCAGCACCCGCGGAGTACTGAACCGCGGATCGGGCAGTGCCATGACCCTGCGTAACAAGGTCATCCGTCCCGCGCCGAAGCCCAGCTGGGCCGCCAGACGAGCGCCAGCCCGCCCCGCCAAGGCGAGCCCCACCCGTTCCAGGGCGCGGTTGAGCCGCGTAGTAAACCGTGCATGCGGGGCAGACAGCGGGAGAACGGCTCGGCGAACGTCCGGCGCGGGCAGTCCGCCGACCCGCAGATGAAGCGCCGGACCGTTAGCCGGATCACAAAGCCCTGGTCACCAAGCGGTAGATCCCTCAGCCTGCACTGATAACGGTCGTGTACTCAGTCCGAAAGACGGCCGCAGTCCGGACATGCGGCGCCGCCTGCATGACCTCTCGCCACCACCTCGACCGTGCCGAACGCGGCCCCAACCGCCTCGACCTCCACCTCGTCGATCCCGTCGAACACCCGCGAGTCCCAGAACAGTGCATCGGTCAGCATGACCAGCACCATCACCGTCCACAGCCGACCAGAGCAGCGAACGGAATGTACCTGAGGGAGCGTCATTTCCGGCTGTCAGAGGCCAAGGCATACGCCGTCTCATACGAGCCAGTCATTTTCCCCAACCGGCTGGCCGCTGCCCTGGGGGAAGAACTTTCCCTGGCGGAGCGGCTCGGTATCCGGCCCAACAAGCCGGGATCGGCGGACTGGGAGCGGTACATCGACTTCGACGGCGAGCCCGTCAAGTGGGCGGTGCTTGAGGACGGACAACTGGTCATCATGCCGAAAACAGTCAACGGAAAGGAGCTCTCCCACCCGGTGCTCAGCGGAGGCGGGGCGGTCAGGGCCGCCGGTGAGGCAGAGCTCGCGGGCGGCAACGGTCAATACTTCGGCCTGCGCATCGACAGCCACAGCGGTCACCACTTCGTCCCCGATGACCCGTTCTGGGCACCCGGCGGCGGCGCCGAGCAGATCGGCAAGGAAGCCTTCGCAGCGGCCGGGGTGATGTTCTAGTGACCAGTCCCTTCGACGACCTCGACCGGCTCGATCTCGGGCAGCACATCCGCCGCTGGTCGGCGATCACGCCCGGGACCGCCGAGGGCGATGTGAGTGAATGGATGGCCGCGGCGCAGCAATTCGCCGCCCGAATACAGCATGACCCGAGCCGGATCTCCGGTGATCAGTGGGGCGGCCTCACGCGTGCCTGGGCGTCGCTGCTCGCCGCGGCCCAGGCTGCGACCGGGGAACAGCACAACGACTGGCTGCTGCGCGACCTCTGGCTGCGCACCTCGCTCGTGGATGCGGTGGGACCGCGCGCTGGGGTGCCACTGCTCGATCCCCGGCCGGTACTCGAACAGGCGCTGGACGCCATGCCGGTGAGCCGACAAGAAGCCGTCGCGCTCGCGCCGCGGTGGCGCGAGCTGAAACGCGAGCGCATTCTGGAGCTGCGCATGATCCGACGTCTGCTGAACCCGGTGCGGCCGCTCGCCCCGCTGCTCACCGGTCATCCCCGCTACAGCGAGTACGAGGCGTGGGAGCGCCTGGCCAGCGAGTTGCCGTGACGTGCCCGGTGTGAGGCGAACGCAGGCACGGTACAAACGCCGAGGGCGCCTCCTGACGCAGGAGGCACCCTCGGCGCCATACGACGACTGCCTCGAGATCAGTCGGGATGACGCGACCGCCTTCGACGCCAGGCGTCGCTCGGCTCGGTGCGCCATCGCATCGGCGGACCGTACGACTCGCGCACCAGTCGGGTCGGGCGTACGGCTGCACTGCATCGTCAACCTCGACCCAGAACCAGACGCGTAGCAGCGCGAGACGCGAGCAATCGGAGGGAGGACGCAGGCGCCGGCCGCTGCGGCCGGCGCCTGGCTTTGTTCACGAGATCGGGTTCTGGCTCAGCTTTCGGGCAGTGGCCACGGTGAGTGACGACTCTGGAGTCAGCGGCCCCGCAACCGTTCCCGGTCAGGGCGCGTTACGTGCGGCCGAGGAGTTCTTCGCGCCGGGCCAGCGCCCAGGCGCGCTCCTCCTCGATGTCCGGGATGAAGTCCTGCCGCAGGAATGCCGCCCAGGGGTCAACGCCGCGCGGGCCCAGGCGCGCTATCCGCTCGGTTTCGACGCGTTGCAGCGCCGCCAGCGCGTCCAGCACGTCGGCCGAATCGGCACCGTATGCGTCGCACAGCAGTCGCAGTCGTCGCGCCACCGGTGCGCCGGCAGCGCCGTAGCCGACTCTGCGCTGACGGTCGGGAAGCCGTAAAGGCACGCAGTACCAAGCTAGTTGGGCGACGTCGTCCAACGCCTCGCCTGGGATGGCCAGGTCCCAGTCGATGAAGCCCACCAGGCGATCGTCCGCCCAAACCGAGTTCCAGCTCGTGAGGTCCCCGTGGCGCATGATCTGCCCAGGACGCCAGCGTGCGTCCGGATCGCTCCAGACGGCCTGCGCTGAGGGCCGGAAGTCGCGTACGGCCTCGTGGTAGTCACCTAGCCACTGCCCGAGCGCGGTGATGCCCTCGTCCGCGAGAAGTGGCCGGGGCCACGGGTACAGGCCGACTTCGCCGCGCAGCAGCGACACCACCTCATGCCCGTCGACCGGGCCGTCGCCCAGGGCGCGCGGCACGCCCGCGAATCCCACCTGCTCCAGGTAGCGCAGTAGCTCGCGCACCGCGGGAGTCCACACCCGCCAAGGCCTCAGGATGGTCTCACCCTCACGACGCACCGTCGACAGGCCACCGCGCATCGATCCACCGTCCCGGATCATGGCGGGATCCTAGTGCCCTGACAGGCAACGTTCGCCCTCACCAAAGAGAGAGAGCTAGCACCCGTCGCAGGGAGCGTCAGTGGGCAGTGCGATGCTGACGCCGACAACTCCGCTCACGGTGATCAATGGGGGGCCGATGCCTGGTGAACGGTCAGGGCCTGACCTGTCCTCGGTCGGCTTCGACTCTGTTTGGTGTGCCACCGACCTCGGCGAATACCGACCCTGCCGCTACACCTATGAGTACTACCCCTGCGAGAGCCTGCCGCCTCTCGACTCCACCGAGTTCACGGGCGCCTTTCAATGGCTCGGTGGTACCGGCGAACCTGTTCCCGACCGGGTTACGGCGCTCAATCGCTTGACAAACGACCTTGCAGCCAGGGGCTTGACGTTGCCTCGGGATTTCGTCACCTTCCAGGCCGACTCGAAGCTGCGCGGCTCGCTGGATGAGGTCTCGGTGACCGGCTGCTGGACCGATATCTCAGAGCCCCTGCCCAGTCCGGCAGAGTCTGGTGCCTTCCTCGTGCGATTCCTGCGGGATCAACAGGACTGCGTCATCTGGTACCTCTACCTCCGTCCTTCGGGTGAGGTGTTCGTGGTGCACTCGCATCTCGACTACGAATACGAGTACGAGGCACGGCGCGATGGGGAAGAGACGGAGACCGATCTCGAGGATCCGGAGGAGCAAAGGGCCGCGATCCTCTGGTGTGCAGCTTCTTTCGAGGAGTTCGCGCATCGGTTCTGGATCGAGAACCGTCTCTGGCATGCGCTCAACGGCGATGACCTGTCGGGACTCGAGCCTCAGATGCGTGACTACTTGCGCCACTACGCGCTCGGGACACGGAAGACGTCCCATAGGCCATGAGCCCGGCCGACGGGCCTGCAGTGGATGCGCACCAGCCGGCCGCTGTCGCTGTCGGGCGGGCCGACGGTCACGGTCCAAGGTCTCGTCGACGTACCGCCAGGCGGTGGCCTGGGCTATCCCGAAACCGGCTCCGAGCTGCGAGAACGTCTCGTTCATACGCAGGTGCACCAGCGTGAGCAGTGCCTGCTGGAAGCAGCCGAGCTTGCGCCATCGGATGTTTCGGGCCCGGCGGTGCTCGTGCAGCATCCAGGCGGCATGCTCGACGAGCTCATGCGGGACGTCGAGCGTGGCAGGATAAGGAACCAACAGGGCCCCTTTGGTCGCCGGTGTGCTGAGTGGAATCACACGCCGACGACGAGGGCCCTGCCTCGTCACCACACCCACTGAACAGCCCATTTCACCCTCCAGCAGAAGGTGAAAGAGGCTCAGTCGGCACCAATACGTCATGCGGGATCGTGCGGTCGTAGACGCACATGTGCGGGCACTGAGAATGCCAAAGGACGCTCAGCGAAATGGCTGGGCCGAGGCCATCAGTAGTTCACGGAAGCAGGGACGGATCAACATCGCCCGGCTGCATCGCGCTCTGGCCGAGTTGCCGCTGTCATGGCGTTGCGTACACATCAGGAACTGACGGGAGATCAGAAAAACCAGTACGGCGAGGAGTTCAGCTCAGTGACATCTTGATCGCTGAAGCACGCAGGCCCGGCCTGCTGGGTACGCTACGGAGAGGCAACGAGGTCCGCTCGAGGCGCGAGACCGGCGCAACGGTGAGAGAATGGAGCAAAAGGGGCAGGGGGGAGAGAGGGGGAAGGATCATCATGTTCCCTGGCGCTCCCGATCATGATGTGCATTTCCGGCTCCACGTCGCCAGGCACCCGTACGAACGCTCACGGATGATCATGGCCGTGTGCTGGTTGGCGATCCTCTTCGCTATTGCGCTGTGGACAGCGGGGCTTTTGCTGCTTCTCCTCGTCCCGCCTGTCGTGGTGGGGTACTGGTTCCTCATGCGGCTCTGGAACGCCCGTCTTCTCGGGCGCGCCGTCAAAGTGACGCCGGAGAGCTTTCCAGAGCTGCACGACGAGATCATTCGAGTGCAGCACCAGCTCGACTATCACAGGCCCATCCACGTCTACGTGGCCGACCAGGTCGACGGGAAAGTGACGATCACCAGCCTCTTGGGGACGCGTGTACTGCTCGTCGAAGGCGGATGGGCGGCTGATCTCCAGGCAGAGGGCCCCGCGCCACTCCGCTTCCTGCTGGGCAACTTCATCGGCTACCTCAAGGCCCGGCACGGCCAACTGGCCCTCTTCGTCATCATCCTGGACAGGATGCATTGGGCTGCCTTCATCGACCCGTGGATGTTGCCCTATCAACGTGCCGCCGAGTACACCCGTGACCACATCGGCTATTTGTGCGCCAAAGACCTGGACGCGTCGCTCAAGGTTTTGTCCCGGCTCACCGTCGGAAAGGAGCTAGCCGGATCGGTCTCACCTGCGGGGATTCTCGAGCAAGCCTGTCGAGTGGCCGACAGCCCCATGGCGCACCTTGCGGAACTGTTCCAGGCCGGTCCGCACATGGTGAATCGTTATGCCAACCTCGTCACCTACGCGGCGGAGGTGAATCCCGCAGAATTCCAGAGGTATCGCGCTGGTTTGCCAGACAACGGCCAGCCGTTCCTCGGCAAGCTGCTCACGAAGTCGCCGTACCACCACCCCGCCGCAGGCGCTCCCCACCAGCCAGCCGCCGGGCGGACTTGACCGACGACGCGAGAGGAGGGCCGGCGTCCTCGAGGCGGCTCAACGTGGTGATGTAAAGGGTGGCGCCGATGCCCCAGCCGGGCGGGGGCACGACCAGGAGCGGTCCGCGCCCGGCGACCCTGTAACGGATCCGCTGCCACTCGGCCACACGCCCGGGCCCTGGAGGCACTGCGCCAGCAGGTCCCCGCCTGCGCGCGCCGCCGCCCCGACCCCGCCCTCGGCTTCTCGACTGACCCCCTCACGCCGAGGGCAGGGTGCCCTGCCCGAAGGCTGGCACATCTCCGGGCGCCATGTCCTGACGCAACGGTACGAGCCGGACCGGGTGGCGCCACACGCACGCTCCCACACCGCGTCCACCGCAATCTCAGCGACCAGGCCCGGCTCCACCAGCGTCACGTCCAGCGGCGCACTGGTTCCCCCTGACGCCGTGAAGCGGACGCCCTGCCATGGGTGCCCCGGAGCCGGCACCAGCTGCTCGGCAAGCTCGCGCGCCGCGTCCGGGCGCAGCGGTGTGCTGCGCCCGACCGGATGGAGCCTGGCAGAGTCGTCGTAGCGGCCCAGGATGAGCGTCTGCGGCTGTTCCAGGCTTCCGGTGACGGCTCCGACTACCGCCTCGGTGGTGTCGCGACGACGCACCTTGTACAGGGCGCGGGCGCCGCGCAGGTAGCGCTGCTCGGTGCCCCGGATGATCAGTCCTTCCACGCCGGGGACCTGCGTCCAGGACGTGAGCCATTCCCGCGCCGTCGCCGGGTCGTCCGTCTCCGGACACAGCGTCCACGGGGCGCACAGATCGAGGTCGGTGAAGAGCTGTTCCAGGCAGGCGCGGCGCTCGGCATACGGGACGTGCAGCAGTTCCTTGCCGCCGATCTGGAGGACGTCGAAGACGATCAGTTGGGCGGGCAGGTCGTCCGCGAGCCGTGGGGCGCTGCGGTGGCCGGCGGCCGCCCGCCGCTGCAACCCCTCGAACGACATCCCCTCCCCCGCCCACACGACCAGCTCGCCATCGAGGACCAGGCCCTCAGGCACGTCCGCGGCCGCGCGCACCAGCTCGGGAAACCGGGCCTGGATCAGGCTGCCCCGGCGGGACTGGAGCCGCACGGGCGCGGTGAAGAGCAGGGCGCGGTAGCCGTCGAACTTCGGCTGAAAGACCAGACGACCGGGCAGCGCACCGGGCGCAGGCACCGTGTCACAGGCCTGCGCCAGCATCGGCTCCACCGGAGGCCGCAGCACCATACCTCCGGTCTACGGGCTGGGGTCTCACCGAGGGCACCCGCGCCTCCACATGTAATCCCGTCCAGGGCGTGCGCAAGCTCGGCACGGTCGGACCCGCACTGCCCGGGCAGCGGATCGCCACCACCGCGCCGGACGGCAGCATCCTCCCGCCCGGCGAGGTGGGCGAGGTCGTCGTGCGGGGCCCGAACGTGATGCGCGGCTACCTCAACCGCCCGAAGAAGACCGCCGCGACGCTCGTCGACGGATGGCTGCGCACCGGCGACGTCGGTCGGGTCGACGAGGACGGCTACCTCGTGCTCGTCGACCGGGTAAAGGACATGATCATCCGCGGGGGCGAGAACCTGTACCCCAAGGAGATCGAGTCCGTGTTGTACGGCCACCCGGGTGTCCTGGAGGCCGCCGTGGTCGGCGCCCCGACCCGGTCTACGGCGAGACCCCCATCGCTTACGTCGTGGCCTACTCCGAGGTGTCTGTCACCGCCGGCGAACTGCTCGACCACTGCCGGCAGAGCCTCACCAAGGTCAAGCTGCCGGTCGAGATCCACCTTCGATCGCCCGCTCGCTGTCATTGGACTCACTCCGCAGCGCGTGACCGTACGACTCGGAGGTGCGGGCTACCGTGGCGCGCCGACTTCGAGGCCGGGCCATGCGCTGTGCTGCGCCCTGCGCAACCGCGCATGCGCTGGAAGTTGGACTGGTGGCCGAGGGTCCGCAGCCCTCTGTCTGGGGCACGTGGATGTCCGTACGCTTGTCTTCAGCCGGCACATGAGGGAAGCGAGCGGGGGACTGTGACGAACGGGATGGGGCCGGGCCGTGTGGTCGGTGGACGCTACCGCCTGACCCGGCGGCTGGGTGCAGGCGGGTTCGGGCAGGTGTGGCAGGCGCGGGACGAGATGTTGCGGATCGACGTCGCGGTCAAGGCGGTGTCGATTCCTCCCTCCGCGTCGGACGAGGAGCAGCGGCAGCGGTTGGTGCGGGCGGAGCGAGAGGCTCGCAATGCTGCGCGGCTGCGCGACCACCCGAATGTCGTGGCAGTGCACGACGTGGTTGTCGAGGACGGTGTCCCCTGGATCATCATGCAGTTCGTCGATGGCATCTCGCTGCAGGAACGGTTGGACGCGCACGGCCCGTTGGGGGTCGAGGCGACGGCCTCGGTGGCATCGGCCCTGCTCGACGCGCTGGGCGCGGCCCACGCCGCGGGCATCCAGCACCGCGATGTCAAGCCTGCCAACGTCATGCTCACTGGCGATGGAGGGATTCTGCTCGCGGACTTCGGCATCGCGGTCCATCACGACGACTCCGCGCTGACTGGCACCGGCCTGCTGATCGGGTCCGTGGAGTACATCGCGCCGGAACGCGTGCGTGGCGGCGGCGGTCCGGTCAGTGATCTGTTCTCGCTCGGGGTGACGCTCTATCAGGCCGTCGAGGGCCTCTCACCGTTCCGTCGGGAATCGGCGGGTGATGCGCTGAGCGCCGTCCTGTTCGACGAGCCGCCCGAGCCGCGGCTTGCGGGAGCTCTCACGCAGCTCATCGCCCGGCTGCTGGTGAAGGATCCGAACCAGCGGGCGACGGTTCAAGAGGCCGAGAAGCTGCTGAAGGCGGTGTCCGCGGGCGGTGCCGGCCGCGCGCTCAAACTCGCTACCTCCACGCAATCCACGGCCACCGCCGCGCCGGACGCCCAGCGCAGACGCCGGGCGATCGGGGCATTGGCCGCCGCGGAGCGCGCAGCCCGCGCCTGCGACGAGGACGACCAGGCGCGGTTGATCGCCCGAGCGGCCCGTGTATGGGCGGGCATCGACAGGGCCCGCGCGTTGGCCCTCGCCGACGAAGCCGAACGCGGCGCTCGCGCTGCCGATTCGGCGGATGAGCAGCTGGTCATCCTCGCGGAGGTCGCCGGCAGCCTCGCCGCAGTCGACGTAGGCCGCGCGCGGAGCCTCCTGGACGAGGCCGAGGCCCTACTGGGTCAGATCGACAGCGAAGACCGCGCGGCAGGCCTGTTGTTTCTGACCCGGGCTGCCTTCGCTGTTGATCCCGGTCGGGGAGACCGGCTCGAGGACGAGCTAGAGGGCCTGCTGCGCGCTGAGGACGACAGAACAAATTTGGCCGAGTACCTGTGGTTCCTGGCAGCCGAGTGGTACGACGTCTCCCCGAACCGGGCCAGGGAACTGGAGGCCGAGGTCGCTCTTCTGATCGCCGCCGCCGCCGCTGCGGACCCACGTGTGCCCGCACCGAATGCCGTCGGCCGTATCGTCGCGACCGCTGAGGACAGCGCGGCCGCACGCCAGGCGGAGCGCACCGCACGCGCCCTGCCGCCGGGACGTGAACGGGCCCTCACCCGCCTGCGCGCCGCCCGTCTCCTCGCTCCCGTCGATCCGGAGCGAGCCCAGCAGCTGACCGCGGACGCTGACGCAGACATCGCACGCGTCGCCTTCAACTGGCGCCGGGAGCGCCTGCATCAGGAGGTCCGGTCCACGCGCGTCGAGATCGCCAGGGCGTGGGCGGCCACCGATCCCGAGCGGGCCATCGCCCTCCTGGAAGCGGTGACGGCCGGCCTCACCGGCGATGGCGCCGACGAGGAGGCGAACCGCATCCGGGGCGAAGCCGCCGCAGTACTGGCCACGGCCGCTCAAATGCATGCTGCTTCCGACGCGGACCGCGCCCTGGCGCTGGCAGCAAGCAGCCTGTCCATGGCCGGACCGAGCAGTCCTGAACACACGCCCTACACGGCGCTGGTTGCGGTCGGACAGGCACTGGTGAACTCGGCATGGTGGTTCGCACACCGCGCCGAACAGGTGGTCGTCACCGGCACCGACCTTGACCGCGTCGAGCAGTTGCTGGCCGACACCGAACGCGCCCTCACCCTGCTCTCCGAACACACGGCAGCACACCCGCAGCTCCGGGTGGAAGGGATGCGCGGTGTCCTGGTCCCCTGTACGGAGGCGCGGGCACAGATCGCTGAGGCCGCCACCGGTGTGGTCGGCCGCCTGGCCGCCGTCGATCCGGCACGGTGCCTGCAGGCGATCCCGCTGATCGACCGGCTGACATCCGACGGTGAGATCCACTCCAACCAGCTTGACAAGCGAGGCGATCTGGCCCGCAACCTGACCGTCGGGAGGAGGCGCCTGGCAGCCGAAGAACCCGAGCTGTCCGACCGACTGCTCCAACAGGCCCTACGTCTCGCCCTTGACCTTCAGCAACGCGGCTCCTGGATGGCGGAGGACCTGCTGTTGGACTTGGCGAGGACGCAGTCCCGCACCGACCCGGACAGCGCTGAGCAGACCGCCCGTGCCCTTCCCCAAGGCAGCAGCGAGCGCGCGGAGGCCTGGCTCGCCATCGCACAAGCCTGGCTGCGCCCCACCGCACCCTGACACCAGCCCAAGGACCGGCCGCTCGGCCAGGAGCCGCTGACCAGCCAAGAGGCTTGTTGGCCCGCTGGCTCCTGTACCCCTGAGGCCTGACCGTCCAGGGGTTGTGCGGCTACAGGTCGAGGACGGCGTGCAGCCGGGTAGCTGCCTCGCCCACTGCTGCTCGTTTCATCCCAGCCGCCTTCGTCACCCCGTTCGTCCTCGCCGTCTACCCGCTGATTGCACTTGATGGCCTACGCCCAGGTGCAGGAGCGCCGGACCGCCGCAGCGGAGGGGCGGGCGCCGGTCACCCGGCGCGCAGGCTGACGGGGAACCCGGCCCCGGGCGCGTGCCGGGGAGCCGGACGATTTCGCCGTGGTGCCCGTCGCCTGAGTCGGCCGCCCGCTGGGCGGCAGCGGTTTTCCCATGAACGCCCCTGGCACGCCGGGACCGTCGTCGATGACGTCGATCCGCAGGGTCCTTGAGCCGTGCCGCGACTGGCGGGCAGATGCCATCGGCTACTGCGGGCCCGTGTCAGTTCTCCAGGCGGTAGCCGTGCCCCCTGAGCGTGGTGATGCGGGGCAGCCGGGCCGGGCGGGCAGAGGTTCGGAGGGCGTCGGTGAGGCGGCGGCGCAGGCCGGCCATGGTGACGTCGAGGGTTTTGGTGGAGCCGAACCAGTTCTCGTCCCAGACCTCGGCCATCAGGGTTTCACGGGACACGGCTTGTCCCGCGTGGCGTCCGAGGAGGGCGAGCAGTTCGAATTCTTTCGGGCGCAAGGGGAGCTCTGTGTCGTGCAGGGTGCAGCGTCGGGCTGCGGTGTCGACGACGAGGTCGCCGAGCCGGAGCGGGGTGACGGTTGTGCTGGGGGTGTGGCGGCGCAGGTGGGCGCGGAGGCGGGCGAGCAGGACGGTGAGGCTGAAGGGTTTGACGAGGTAGTCGTCGGCTCCGGCGTCCAGGCCCGCGATCACGTCGATGTCGTCGGTGCGTGCGGTGAGGATGATGATCAGCAGGTCGGGGAGGCGGGCGCGCAGGGTGCGGGCGATGTCGATGCCGTCCGTGTCGGGCAGGCCGAGGTCCAGGAGGATGACGTCGTAGGGCGTGCCGGCGGTTTCGGCGAGGGCGCCCTGGCCGGTGCGGGTCCAGTGGGCGGTGTAGCCGTTGCTGCGCAGGCCCGTTTCCAGGTGGCGGCCGATGGTGTCGTCGTCCTCGACGACGAGGACGCGGGGTCGGTCGTGGTCCGGCATGGCGGGTGTGCGCATGCCTGACAGCGTAGGAGGAGGCGTCGTGGCCGGCTTGGTCGGCGGCCGTGGTGCGGTCACAGGTCTCGCAGTTCCTCGATCGCGGGGCGCTTGGCCCGCCGGATGCCGTTCAGGGCTGCGGCCAGTACGGCCAGCAGCGCGGCGAGCGCGGTGAGCGCCAGGTAGGAGCCGGGGATGGCGAGGCTGGCAGGTGGTGGGTCGAAGACGCCGGTCAGTACCTTGACCAGCATTTCGGACAGGGCCCAGCCGATGAGTGCGCCCCCGGCCAGGCCGCCGGTGATCAGCAGGAGGGCTTCGGTGAGGACCATGCCGCGCAGCTGGCGGTTCTTCGCACCGAGGACGGTGGCGATGGCGAAGGTGCGGCGGCGCTCGGCCAGTCCGAGGGCGAGGACGAGTCCGCCGGCTCCGGCGGCCAGCAGGACGGCGAAGGCGAGTTCGATGCGGGTCAGTCCTGCCAGGTCGACGGAGGTGAGGCTGGTGCCGACGGTGCCGCGGGTCTGGGTGAGGTCGGTGACGGTGGCGCTGGTGCCGAGCTGGTGGCGAAGAGTTGCGGCGATCTGCTTCTGATGGGTGCCGCCGGTGTCGAGGAGGAATGCGCCGACGGTGTTGCTTGCGGTGGTCTTGGCGATGTAGGTGGCGTTGGCGACGAAGAAGCTGTCCTTGGGGGCGGTGGGGAACTCCTTGACGATGCCCGCGTAGTGGAACGGGACGGTGCGCAGGGCCTTGGTGTGGGCGTCCTGGATGCGCAGGTTGACCGTGTCGCCCGGGGAGAGCTGGAAGTCGTTGACCGTTTCGGCGCTGACCAGCAGGTTGTCGGGGCGCTGGGCGAGCTGGTGCATGAGCTGGGTTGCGGTGCCGCCGGAGAAGTAGGCGTCCTGCAGGGAGGTGGCCTGCGCGATGGTGCCGGGGCGGACGCCGTAGAGGTCCTGCAGGTCGGAGCCGACGTAGGCGAAGCGGTGCTGGAGCGGTTCGACGTGCCGCACTCCGGCGATCTTCAGGGTGCCGGCGGCACTGGGCGGCAGCTGGGCGCCGGGGGGTTGGGTGACGGTGACGTCGGCGCCGTTGGTCAGCTGGGCGTCGACCTCCGCCTGCTGCTTGTAGGTCGAGTTGAAGACGGCGGTCGACACGGCGAAGGAGACGGCCAGTGCGAGGAGTACCACTGAGCGGGCGAGCGGGCGGCGGCGCCGGGAGAGGACGGCTGCCGTGGTCCCGGCGAGCGTCGCGGTCAGGGGGCGGGCCAGCCGGGCCAGGACGGGGCGGCCGTGGGTGAGGGCGAGGAGGGTCAGGCGCCACAGCAGCAGGGCGGCGCCGATCCACAGCAGGGCGGGTCCGAGGAAGGCCCAGTAGGACACGGAGATGCTGGGGACGCCTTCGGGGGCCAGGACGAGGGCGTACTGGTTCCCGGAGGAGGCTCGGAAGACGAGCCAGGAGCCGATCAGCAGCAGGAAGTCCAGACCGTACCGCATCCACCAGGGGTTGCGGGTGCTGCGGGCGTCTGCCTCCTTGCGGGTGTCGGACACGGTGAGCGTGCGCAGGTCGCGCAGGGTAGGGACGAGGACGGCGCCGGCGGCGACGGCGGCGCCGAGGACGAAGGCGAGGGCGTACCAGAGGGTCCAGATGCCCCCGGTCCCGAACGACGTGGTGCCGAAGGCGAGGCGGCCGGTCAGCGCGGCGAGCCCGAGACCTGCCAGGCCGCCGGCGACGGCGATCAGTGCTGCCTCCAGGCCCGCGAGGGCGGTGATCTGCCGCGGGCGCAGGCCGCGCAGCCGCAGCAGGCCCTGTTCCTGGCGGCGCCGCTCGCTCCCGGCGGCGGCGACGGCGGCGGTGAGAGAGGCGGCCAGTACGGCGCCGGGGACGCCGAGGAAGAGGAAGAGGATCTGCGCGTACAGGGCGTCCTGGCGGGCGGAGTCGAGGGCGGCACCGACGTTGTTGCCGACGAGTGCGGCCCCGGAGGAGCGGGCTTCGAGGTTGTGTGCGGCGCGGGTGACCGTGGTGAACGCGGCGGCCGGATCGGAGGGCAGCCGGCTGTCGTCGCGGGCGACGTGGATCTGCGTGGTGACGCCGGTGGCGCCCCGGGTGAGGGAGGCGAACCGTGCTGCGGGCAGCAGCACGATGTTGTCCGGGGGCGCGGTCGGCTGGGACTGGCTGGGGGCGCCGACCGTCTGGAACAGCGAGTCGGCCTGAGGCAGGTCGACCACTCCGTCGACCTTCACCTGGCGCACGCCGACGCCGGGGAGGAGGACGCCGACCGTGTCGCCGGGCGCGGCGTGCAGATTGGACGCGGTCTGCTGGGCGAGCAGGACACCGTGGGAGGACCCGGAGAGCACTCGGATCTCGCCGGGGAAGTGGCTGCGGTAGCCGTCGGGCAGACCGAGTGCCACCCCTGGGCCGGTGGTCTGGGTGCTGCCCTGCACGCTGGCGGTGAACCCGGAGGTGTGGGCGAAGCCGACCGGAAGGGCGGCGCGGGTACCAGGCATCTTGTGGACGAGTGACAGCACGGTGTTCGTATCGGCGCCCGGCTGGACCTGTACCTGCCAGTCGACGGCGACCGAGCGCACGGCGCGCTGGGTCATGGTCGCCTTCGACGCGGTCAGGAAGGAACCGAGGGCGGCGATGAGGGCGACCGCAAGTGCGATCCCGGCCAGTGCGGCCAGCAGCCGTCCTGCCCGGTGCCGGGTCAGCCCGCGCGCCCATGCGGTGATCATGACGTCTCCCCGGGTGCGAGCAGGCGGCCGTCGCGCATGGCGCGCCGGACGGTGAGCCGGGCGGCGACGGCCGGGTCGTGGGTGGTGACCACGAGAGCCGCACCAGTGTGGTCGGCCGCCGTCAGCAGCACGTCCAGGACACGCGCGCCGGTGGCGTGGTCGAGGCGCCCGGTGGGCTCGTCGGCGAGAATCAGCCGCGGGCCCTGGGCCAGGACCCGGGCCGCCGCGACGCGCTGCGCCTGCCCGCCGGAGATCTCCTCGGGCAGCCGGTCGGCAAGGTCGGCGGCGCCCAGCCGGTCCAGTGCCGCGCGGGCGGCCGTCTGCGCCTCGGTCTCACTGCGGCCGGCCAGGACAAGCGGTAGGGCGGCATTCTCCAGCACGTTCAGGGCGGGAATGAGGCTTTCGCCCTGGAAGACCAGGCCGATGCCGAATGCGCCCAGCGACGCGGGCCGGGTCACTTCCCCGCTGGTGGGCTGCTCCAGCCCGGCCAGCAGATGCAGCAGCGAGCTCTTGCCCGATCCCGAGGGGCCGACGACGGCGAGCCGATCACCGGCCCGGATCTGAAGGTTCGCCCCGTGCACGGCCACCACGGCCTGCGCACCCCGGCCGAAGGTGAGGGCCGCATCACGGCAGGCCACAAGGATCCCGGAACGCGTCACGAGGGTCTCATCCGGTGACATGCCGCTCCTCCTCCTGCTGCCGCGGGTGGCCATCTGTTATGCCGGTGCTGCCGGTTCTGCCGTCCGTCAACGCGATCACCCGGTCGGCGATCCGCACCGCCTCGGCGCTGTGCGTGACGACCAGCACCGCGCAGCCGTCCGCCGCCCTCTCGCGCAGCATCGCGAGAACCAGCTGCTCGGTTGCGCCGTCGAGTTCACCGGTCGGCTCGTCCGCGAGCAGCACGGCGGGCGCGTTGGCCACGGCGACGGCGAGCCCGGCCCGCGCCACCTCACCACCGGACAGTTGCCGGGGCAGGGCGTGCGCCCGCTCGGCGAGCCCGACCTGCCCCAATAGGTCCCGCCAGGAGACGGCAGAGCGGTGCCCTGCCGCGCGCTGGGCCAGGAGGATGTTGTCGCGCACGTTCAGGTGCGGCAGCAGGTTGCGGGTCTGCAGCAGGACGCCGATGTGCCTGGCGCGCAGCCGGGCCCGCTCGGTCTCCGGCCGGTGGCTGATGCGGACGCCGTTCACGCGGACCTCGCCGCCCGAGGGCTCGTCCAGCCCCGCCAGGCAGGACAGCAGGGTCGACTTGCCCGACCCCGACGGCCCGACGACCGCGACCGTCTCCCCGCGCCCAACCTTGAGGGACACCCCGCGCAGGGCGAGCGTCTCCTCCTCCCCTGCCCGGTAGAAGCGGTACAGCTCACGCGCGGTCAGGACGTCCTCCGCCTCAAGCCGGGAGCCAGCGCCGTCGCGGGATGTGTCGCAGGGCATCCTCCTCACCGCCAGGCGAAGGAGTCGCTGATGGTCCGCCAGGGGTCGACGTTGTCGGCGTTGACCGGGCCGGACAGGGTCACGTCGACCTCATGACCGGACCGGTAGTAGGCATACCGCTCGAAGGCGTCCCGCACGACCTTGCCGGTGACCAGGTCTTTCGCCGAGTCACCCTGGTAGGTGAGCAGGACGATCCGGCCGGCGTGCCGGTTGACCTCGGACACCTTGGGGGAGGCGAACTTGGGCACCTGGCTGCGCAGCTCCGGGACCACCGTGCTGGTGACCGAGCCGACCGTAGGTGCGGCGGACGCAGTGGCGGCCGTGATCCGGACGGTGTTCAGCTTGTCCGTGAACACCGTGGTGTCCTTCTGGACGGTACGGGCCCAGCCCTCGGGAACCTTCAGGGTGAAACCGGTGAAAGAGCCGCCGGTGGGCCGGTACGGGACGTACGCCTGGTTGTCAGGTATGTCTCCGGGTGGGTTGGACTCGGTTGGCGCAGGCGCCGGGTCGTTCTGCCCGCTGCCTGCAGCAGAACCCGCGGCGCGTGACGTCGAGGCGGAGCCGGCGTGGGCCCCCGGACCGGAACAGCCGACACTCACCGTCGCGACCAGCGCGAGTCCGAAGGCGGCGGTCGCCCGTGCGTGTACTGCCATGGCCACGGCCTTTCCAGGAGCGTGCCTGCCAGCCTCTCAGCGCGTCCTTCAGCCGGTCGGCCGCAGGCCGGACGGTCAGGGCACCCACGCTAGGAACCTTCCGGTTAGCGCCCGGCTCGGCGACGGTTAGACGACGGCAAAAGCGTGTGCCGCATCCGCCCGGCCCAGGCGGGAGGCCCGCATGATGAACGGCATGAGACAGCGCGTGGTGAAAGTCGCCCTGACCGCCGCCCTGGTCGCCGTCGTCCTCCTCGCCGTCCCCCTGGCCTGGGCCATCAAGTCGGTGCTTTATGCCGACCAGCGGGACACCCTGGAACGGGCGGCCCTTGCCGGAGCCGTCCATGTCAGCCCGGACTACCGGGCCGGCGACCTGGTGGAACTGCCTGCGCCTCCGGCTGGCGCGCGCCTTGGACTGTACGACCCGCAGCTCAGGCTGCGCGCCGGCAGCGGCCCCCGCCCGGGTGACGCACCGGTCGAGCGGGCCCTGCTCGGCGAGGCCGTCCGGAGCCGCTCGGGCGGCGACCTCGTCGTCGCCGTGCCCGTCGCGCACGCCGAGCAGGTGATCGGCGTCGTCCGCGCGTCCGCTCCTGTCAGCGCGGTACGCGAGCGGGTCCTTGCCATATGGGGCGGGCTGCTGGGCGTAGCCGTGCTCGCGCTGGCCGTCGCCGTCCTCGTCGCCCGCCGCCAGGCACAAGCGCTGGCGGCACCGCTGGAGGACCTCTCACGGCACTGCCGCGCCGTCACAGCCGGCGACCTGACCGCCCGCGCCGCCCCGAGCAGCATCGCCGAGATCGACCAGGTCGCCTCCACCCACAACGAGATGCTCCAAAGCCTCTCCGAGCTCCTGCGCCGCGAGCGGGACTTCACCTCCAACGCATCCCACCAGCTGCGTACGCCCCTGACCGGCCTGCAGCTCACCTTGGAGGCGGGCCTGGAACAGGGCGACGATGCCCGACTGCGGCCTGTCGTCGAGGAGGCACTGGCGACCACCCGCCGCCTGCACGGCACCGTGGAAGAGGTGCTGCGCCTGTCCGGTTCCCATGACCTGCTCCGGCCGGCTCCCGCCGACCGCTCGCTGGAAGACCTCCTGAGGTCCTCGGAGGCACGCTGGCACGGTGCTTTCGCGGACGAGGGCAGGCGCCTGGAGTACGCCGGCGGTGACGTGCCGGGGGACGTCGCGGTGCCTGGCGGCCCCGTGACCGAGATCCTCGACGTCCTGCTGGACAACGCCCGCGCCCACGGACACGGCACGGTCCGCGTCAGCGTGCGCGACCTCGACGACGCTCTGGCCTTCGACGTCGCCGACGAGGGCGAGGTGCGCGGTGACACCGGGCGGCTGTTCGACCGGGGACACACCGGCAGCGGGGCGGGTACGGGCATCGGCCTCGCTCTGGCCCATGACCTGGCAGTCGCGCTGGGCGGGCGGCTCTCTTTGACCAGCCGGACCCCGACTACTTTCACTCTGCTCGTGCCTGTGTCGCAGGAGGAGGCTGGAGCCGACGGACCTGGGTGAGATCTCGTGCCGCCCGCGTGAAACCTCACCATACTGCGCAAGGCGTCTGCGGTCCGCCGCTGGCACTCCCCCTCACGGGCCAAGCCGGATGAAGGGCGCGGCAACCTTCACCGGTTCAAGAGACAGACGGGTTGACGGCAGGATCCTTGAGTCGCACATCGTCGCTTGCTTCTGCGGCGCAGGGCTGGCCAGTTGCGACGCTTCGCCAAGGTGGTGCCTGCGGACTGTTACCGCAGCCCCTCATGGCTGGATGGGGTGCTCGGCGAGTCGGCCACGTATCGGGCAGGCGTTGCGACAGCGGTCGTCTATGTATGGCGGGGCCACCGGACGCGGCGCCAAGAAGGAGGCGCCGGCCGCGTGCCGAGGACGCCGCCGGGCCCTGATTGCCACGTGTTGCCTGGTGAGCACCGCGCCCAGGTCGTGGACCAGGCTGAGCAGGCCACCGCATACGCGGTCGATGCCGTCGTTATCGTGCTCCCGGCACGTCTGGCGCTGAAGCCGCGGCGTGCCGCGCTGGTGCTCACGGTGCTGCTCGTGCCATGACCGGGAAGGTTCACCGGATGGCGGAGTTCGCGGCGCCGTTCGGTGAGCACCGCATGGGGCGATGGGTGATCTGCTGCGTCCCGGCCAGGATGAAACAGGGGGCGGTGCGGGGTTGGGTGTGGTGACAGGGCGCTCGGGTGATCGCTCTGTCGTCACCGGACTGCCACCGAAAGGCAACCTCATGTCCCTGCTACGCCTCGGCGTTTCCCTTCAACCGCGCTGGCCGCTCGACGACGGAGCCAGCGTGCTCCACGCCGCACGCCAGGCCGAAGAATTGAATTTCGATCACGTCGCGGTCGGCAACCGCCTGTTGGACAGCGGCTTTGGGCTCGACACGGACCCGCTTGTTCTGCTGTCGGCCGTCGCGGGGGCGACCACGCGCCTGCGGCTGCTGACGTCCGTGCTCGTCGCGCCGTACTATCCCGCACTGGTGCTCGCCAACCAGGCGGCCACCCTGGACGTCGTATCCGGCGGCCGTCTGATCTTGGGCGTTGGTACCGGCTGGAACCCCGACGAGTTCACCGCCGTCGGCGTACCCGCCCGTGAACGCGGTGCACGCACCGACGACCACCTCGCCGCCGCGAAGGCCCTGTGGACCCGACGTCCCGCAGACTTCGACGGACCGTTCACGACACTCCGCGAGGCGCGCCTCGGAGTGCCGCCGGTCACCGTCGGCGGTCCGCCCGTGTGGATCGGCGGCCACAGCGACGCCGCCCTGCGCCGTGTGCTGCGGTTCGGCGACGGCTGGTACGGCACCGGCGCCGATGCCGCGGAGGTCAGCGATGTCCGGCGCCGCCTGCATGACCTCGCCGGTGACACAGGGAATGCAGACCAACTGACGCTGGCTTCGGCCGCGTTCCTAACTCCGCCCGGTATCCCCGCTGTGGTTCCGCCACCGGGACGACCACTCGGCGGTGCTGCGGCCACCGCAGCGAGCGTCGCCGACGATCTCAGGCGGCTCGCCGAGGCAGGGCTCACCGCTTGCACCCTGTGGCTGCCTGTCGCGGCGGAGCACGTCGACAAGGCGATGGAGTGGATCGCAGCCGAAGTCGCCCCGCGACTCACCTGATGCCGTAGCGGGGGCCGTCCAATTGATCAAGCCGCCGCGTAGAGGGCTCGACCCACTCGGCATGGGCTGGGCCACGTCGAGGGCACGCTGAAGCTCCCGGCGCGCGGGACGGCCGTTCGCCCCCGTGCTCGCCCCGACCAGCGGCGTGCACCCGGTCGCCGTCGGCCTGGGCGACCTGTCGCTGCTCGTGCTGTTCCCGCTCTGCCCAACTCGCCGAGGGGCGCGCGGCGTGCTGCCGGTGTCCGGGTCGGTCCTGCGGGCCGCGTACGGCGCGCAGGACCGGCTGCGGCTCGGGGGATCTCCTCAGAACCGACCGAGCTTCTGACCTGGGAACCATCCACGCTGACCAGCAACGACCACACACGCCCGAACCTGGCCCATCGGGTTTTCGGGATGCTCGAATGGCGCCCCCATACCGCGGACCCCGGCTCGCCCCTGGTGACCCCAGCGGGTGCGCGAGCGCACCAGGGCGGCGATGGCCACTCAGTGTCACCAGTCCGGGTAGCTGGGGCGCAGGCACGTCTGACAGACACTGCCGTTCCAGGGCCCGTTCGAGCCACAGTGGTCGCACATCCAGCTCACGTGCGTGCCGATGGCTCCGCCTGTACGGCCGTCGCCGACGACCGCGACATTGTCGGAGAGGGGGTGCACGCTGGTCCACCGAGCCCGGTTTCGCAGCAGCCCAAGGGCAGGGTGGATGTTCGTGACTGTACGCCCCGAAACAGCCTGGACCACCTTGACGATTTCTGCGCTGGCGGTCTGGAGCGCAGCCAACGTGGCTGCATCAGGACTGGGCTGCTCGGCAGCTTTGCGTACGACGGCCGTTGCTTTGGTGAGCTCGTTCTGCGTCACCATGCGAGCGGCCTCGGAGTGAATCCCCGGTGCACGCTTACGAGCCTTGTCGAGCAGCAGCGTGATGGCAGGGGCGTGGATTGGTGGGCGGGTCCCCTTGCCCCGGTTGCAGGGGCCGCAGCTCGGGACGAGATTGCCGAACCCGAGGAGATCGAAATCATCAGGCAGCCCGTGGAGCGCGAGCAGCTTGGCCCGCTCCTCGATGGCGCCCTCAGCAACGAGGCGCTTGGGCAGCACGTGCTCGACTTCGAACGCGCTGAAGTACAGCGGGCGCCGGCACCAGGCGCACTTCTCTCCCCATGCCACGAACAGCGCAAGGCGCTCGGCATCAGACAGCTTCTTGGGCACGGGGCGATCGTAACGGCGGGCCGACAGGCTGTACTCACCCACCCAGGTCCCGGCTGCTCATCGACGAAAGGTTCGGACGGCCGCGGCCGTGCAACCAACCAGGGTTCGGCCTTCCCGCTGTGGCAGTCGATCTGTCGGCGGGCAGGGTACGGGCGACAGGCGGAAGAGCTGGAGGCTGTGCGCGGCCTACAGGGGCGGTCGGCCGGTGATGGCGCCGCCGGGATCGTCGGCGAGGGCGAGGCGGGCTGTGACCCGTTTGCCGACGGGCTCGCGCCTGAGGAGAGAATCGCCTTGCCGGGAAGGACCAACCCGGTTGGCCGTCTCCCTTGGCCCGTGATGATCGCTGAAGAGGCTTGAAGATCATCCGACGCACTGTCACGGCACTCACCCTGACCGCCGGCGCGCTTCTCGTCACCACCCCCGCCTACGCAGCCCCCACCACCTTGCCTGCGCTGGGCCTGCCCGTCCCACCTGGGCTGGGCCTGACGGTCGTGGCGGCGGCCCTGCGAACGCTTGAGAGAGTCGTCGACTCGCTCGCGGGCGCCGTTCTCTCGCTCATCCCCAGCCAATAGGTCAAGCGTTCACGCGAAGCGCTCCGAAGGCAAGAGATCCCGGGGCGCTTCGCGGCCTTCCATCACGGCCCGCACGGCGCGGTGGCCAGCCGGGTGAGGCTCAGGTGGGCACCTCCGCCTAGAATCGAACCTGCGAACGACCAGCCGTCTCGTCTCGACCTGCTCCGGCCTCGAGGAAGAACCGCTCCAGCTCGGGGCGGGTCGGCTCCGCGACGAACTTTCCGTCCGCGCCGGCCCGCTCATCAATCAGAAACTCCACCGGCACCAGGCAGACCTAGACAGCCAGGAATCCGCCCGGTGATCTTTCCGCGAACCCCAGCGGAGCCCCGACCGGCGTGCTGGCCGAGCATGATCGTCCTGACCGGGTTTTGCTGTACCCCAACTACTCCGGCCGGACTCGTCGTTTATGCTGACCAATCACGGTCGCGGCGCGCCCACTACCCGTTGGCCGCCATGATCGCGTTGATGAGGTCGCCGCCGCTCTCTTTCAAGGCCCTTACCGCCTTCGCTCTTGACGCACCAGTCTGCCCCATGACCAATTCGATGTCCTTGGGGTCAACCCCGGTCTCGTCGACGGTGTCCTCGATGGTGTCGTCCTCAAGCTCAGGGACGTCTTCGAAATCTTCTGACATGAAGTCCTCCAAGGAGCGAAGAAGTACCGCTCAGCCCTTCCACTGCCCAGGCACCGTGAAACAGGTGCCCCACACCCCTCACGGGCGGCGTTCGCTAGCCACTCTGTGTGAGAGCTTCCAGCCGGCCGGCGTGGGGTGCGGGCTCGGTCGCTTGATGAGGCCCGCAGCACGGCGAGCAGGCGATCGCCGACAAACTGGCCCGCTCCTCCCGGGCCGGCACCGTGTTTCGTGCCGCCCTGCGCGATGCGGCCGAACGTCCGGCAGGACCGGCATACCGATGTCCTCGATCCGGCTGTGGCCGTCCTCGAGGCCGCCGACACCCGAACGACCCGGCCGGCCCTGCTCGCCCTGCGCCAGTTGATCGACGGCCTGTCTCGCGAGATCGGCAGCGGTCGATGGGCAGGTACTGGTAGCAGTCGGCCATGGCAGGAGATGTGTGGACCCCCGTGATTTCGATGGCCGGTGTCGCTGTAGGTGGTGCGTTGACGTATCTGACCCAGCGCACGACACGACACGAGCGCCGACGAGACGGACGCCTTCACGGACGAGGGGTACCCGACCGCGGCACTGCGCGTCGGCTCTACCGTGGCCGTGATGTTCGGCAAACATCTGCCCAAGGACCACGACCTGCCGTCCTTCGCCAAGCTCCAGGTCGACCGCATCACCGCCGCCGCCACGGGCAAGAACCCGGACGCCTAGGAAACCCGTTGCCGGGGTTCGAATCGGCACCCCGGCAGAGCGCTGTCGGAAGTGATGAACAACTGCTGCCCGACCTTGGGTTCTGGCACGACTTCCTCGAAGCGGTCACGATGAGTAACGGCTGGAGCTCCGTCTCGTCTCGTGTGGGATGGATGGGCCCGGGGCAGCCGACGAAGCCGGCAAGCAGAGCGGCTGTCCCGGGGCGGAGCTACAGCGCGAAGCAGCTGCGGGCCGTCCAGCTGACGGGGTTGTGCCAGAGGCCGGCCTTCGCGGCGGGCCACTCCATCTGCCAGCCGGGGCGAAGCCCGCTCGCTCCCCAGCCTTCCGGCTGTTTGGCGGGGATCTCGAGTCCGGCCGTGTGGGCGGCGAGCGCGGCGTCGTACACCTCGTGGGCGCGGCGCAGGGCCGCGGCGGGGTCGGCGATACCGGTGAAGACGTGCATGCCGCTGTGACTGAACGCGGCAGTTGGCCGCTCTGAGCATGGCGGTTGGCCACCGGCGCAGGTACAGGACGTCGGGCTATGCCACATTGGTGCACATGTCAGATGCCGTGTACGGATTGATCGGGGCTCTTGGCGGCTCACTGTTGACTGCTGCGGTTGCATACTGGGGCCCGCTTCATCAGCAACGAGAAGTTGCGAAGCAGGCGGAGCTGCAGCGAAGCGCGGATCTGAGACGCGCGGAGATGGAGGTCGAGGCTGCCCGCGCCCAAGCGGACGAGGCGCGCAGAGGCGAGGAGATTCGAGCAGAGATCGCACGGCTGGTGGAGCTCCGTTCAGCACTGCGTGTGTGGCAGTTCGCACTGGACCGGGCCCATGATGAACTGAAGTGGGCGGGTCACCTCGACCTGGATCGGTTCCGGGAGGATGAGCGGGAGCTCTTGGCGAAGGGCATGCGGGCCCTGGACGAAGTCATGCACGATCAGTGGTTCGTGCCGGTGTCGCTCTACGAGCTCGCCCCTGAGGATCCTCCTGCTCGTCGGATGGACAGATCCTCCTCACCGAACGGGCTGGTGGTCGAGGCGTTGAAGGACTATGGGGCGCGCATCAGAGCGCTCGCGCTGGTCGGCCGTCCCACATCTGATGAAGAGAAGGCAGAGCTCGACCAGTTGAAGGCCCGAGCCAACCGGGAGCGGGGCATGATGAGCGAGCTCATCGAAGAGCGCCTGGAGACCATTGTTGAGGATCTTCCACGCAACCAGGTCCCGCCTCGGAGCCGGCAAGCCCGTCCCCGACCCTAGGTCCAGTTTTGGGCCGCCGGTCTCCGCTCGATACCCACGGTCATCATCGCACCTGGGCCGCGCAGCGCTCTGCTCAGCCCGCTCGCCCTGGGAGTCCGCGCCCCCATTGCATTCCTTGGGCGCGGCATCACCTGTTCCAGGCGCCGGGCAGCCGGGCGGGGCGGTTTGGGCAGCGGGGGCCGGGACGCTGCGGGCGGGACCGGCCGATCCGGCGGCGGGGGCGGGGGGTGAGCACGAGTGACGGGGTCTCCTTCTCTCGTGGGCGAGGTGGTGCATGTGGCCGGGCGGCCTCAAGGAGGACGCCCTCCACCTGGAGGGCACGAGCGACGAACTGAAGGTGGACCCGCTGCTGCCGGCCCTCGACGACGTGAAGGTACAAAAGGAGGTCATCGACGCCCGCATCCGCCAGCTCCTCGCCTGGGGCCGGGAAGTCCAGGGCAGCCGCCGGGGCCCCGCGCCGGTTGATCGTCGCGGCTCGGGGTAGCGAAGCGGCATGGCCACCGAGAACATCTCCGCCCCCGCAATCGGCCGGCTCGAGCCCGAGATCGACGTCCCGTCCCTCACCGCGGTCCTCGACGGTGAGTACGCCGAGATCCGGGACCTCGTCCGGGCGAATCTGGTCACCCATGCCGCCGTCCTCGACGAGGCCGACACGCTCGGCATCGACGCGTTCCGCGAGAGGGTCCGCGACGTCGTCGTCCAGCTGGCCGCGACCGGTCAGACCGGCATGGGTTTCCCCGCCCGGTACGGCGGCGGGGACGACGTCGGCGCGTCGATCGCCGCCTTCGAGACCTTGGCGTTCGGCGATCTCTCCGTCCTCGTGAAGGTCGGCGTCCAGTTCGGGCTCTTCGGCGGAGCCATCCTGCATCTCGGCACCGACCACCACCACAAGACGTACCTGCCCCGCCTCGTCACCGGAGAGCTGATGGGCTGCTTCGCCATGACCGAGGCGGGTCACGGTTCCAACGTCCAGGCGCTCGGTACCATCGCCCGCTACGACCCCGAGAGCCGGGAGTTCGTCCTCACCACCCCCGACGAGCAGGCCCGCAAGGACTACATAGGCAACGCCGCCCGCCACGCCGAACTCGCCGTCGTCTTCGCCCAGCTGGAGGTGGACGGCCGCTCCAGGGGCGTCCACGCCTTCGTCGTCCCCCTCCGGGCGGACGGCCGCATCCTGCCCGGTGTCTCCATCGAGGACGACGGCCTGAAGATGGGCCTCAACGGCGTCGACAACGGCCGCATCCGCTTCGACGGTGTACGCGTCCCCCGCGAGGCGCTCCTTGACCGCTTCGCCCGGGTCACTCCCGAAGGTACCTATGAGAGCACCATCGAGAACCCCGGCCGGCGGTTCTTCACGATGCTCGGCACCCTCGTGCAGGGCCGGGTCAGCGTCGCCGGAGCCGGCGTCAGCGTCGCCAAGGTCGCACTGGCGGTCGCCACCAAGTACGCGGACCGGCGACGCCAGTTCAAGGCGTCCCCGGACACCGAGGAACAGGCACTCCTCGACTACGGCCTCCACCAGCGCCGGCTGCTCCCCCTCCTCGCGCGCACCTACGCGCTGCACTTCGCCCAGGACGTCGTACGAGCCCAGTTGCACGAAGTCTTCTCCGGCGTCGAGAACGACCCGCAGGCACGGCGCCGCCTCGAATCGCGGGCCGCCGGCATCAAGGCGCTCGCCACCTGGCACGCCACCCGCGTCGTCCAGGAGTGCCGCGAGGCGTGCGGCGGCGCCGGCTACCTCGCTGTGAACCGCTTCGCCGCCCTCAAACGCGACAGCGACGTCTTCACCACCTTCGAGGGCGACAACCACGTGCTCCTCCAGCTCGTGGCCAAGGGCCTGCTCACCGACCACGCCAGCGACTTCGAGGACCTCGACCAGCTAGGCATGGTCCGCTACGTCACCGGCCTCGCCGTC
Source organism: Streptomyces sp. NPDC104814 (assembly GCF_055583185.1). NCBI lineage: Bacteria > Bacillati > Actinomycetota > Actinomycetes > Kitasatosporales > Streptomycetaceae > Streptomyces > Streptomyces sp. NPDC104814. Next base: position 88,581 of record NZ_JBVJOL010000014.1, read on the forward strand.
GAGACCGTCATCGAGCGGACCTCGGCGCACAAGCTCCTCGAACGCGTCCGCGACCTGCTGCCCGGCGGTGACGCGTGGGACCGGGAAGCCGGACTCCTCGACTCCGAGTACCAGCTCGCCATGGTCCGCTTCCGCGAGGAGCACATGCTCGCCGGCCTCGCCCGCCGTATCAAGCACGGCATAGACCGGCACGGCGAACCCGGCGCGGTCTTCTCTCAGGTCCAGGACCACGTGATCGCCCTCGCCCGGGCCCACGTCGAACGGCTGGTCACGGAAGCCTTCGTCGACAAGGTGCGCGCACTTCCCGAAGGCAGCGAGAAGGTTGCCCTCGGGCTGCTGTGTGACCTGTTCGCGCTCTCGACCATCGAAGCCGACCGGGCCTGGTTCATGGAACACGGTCGGCTGACCGTCCAGAGGTCCAAGGCGATCAGCCGCGAGGTGAACGACCTCTGCCGCAAGGTGCGCCCCTTCGCCGTCGACCTCGTCGACGCCTGGGGCATCCCGGCCCCCGTCCTGCGGTCACCGGAGCTCGTCGGCCCCGTCGGCTGAGGTGCCCTCCACCCGGCCGTGGGATGCATCCGGCGCGCTCTCTTTCCCCTCGTTGTCAGGCCTTCGCTCCGCGGATGCGGCCGCCGACAGGACGTGCCGTCGCAGCGTCGGGTGAAGCGCGCGGGCGCGCCGCATTTACGTGTCGAGCGTGGTGAGGTGTGACCGCGCCGGATCGGTGTCGGTGTCGTTGCGGTGTTTTTCGCGGTCGCTGCGGGTGGCACCGATGGATGCCAGTGCCACGGCGGTGATGCCGAGCCACTGCGGCACGGTGAGGTGCTGGTTCAGCAGGAGAAGTCCGATCAGCGCGCCGATGGCGGGTTCGAGGCTCGTGAGTACGCCGAAGACCCGCGGGGAGAGCCTGCGCAGTGCTTCGAGCTGGAAGGAGTAGGGCAGGACACTGGAGAGGATCGCTACGGCGGCGGCCAGGGCCAGGGTGGCGGGGGCGAACAGCCGGGTCCCCGCCTGGGCGAGACCGTAGGGGAGGCTGAGCAGGGCGCCCCAGGTCACCGCCAGGGCGAGGCCGCGGCCGTCGGGAACGCGGTCGGCGAGGCGTTTGCCGACCAGGATGTAGCCGCCCCAGCAGCAGCCTGCCAGGGCGGCGAACCCCAGACCTTCGGCGTTGAGGTGAGAGCCTGAGGCGCTGAGCAGCACCACGCCCGCGGCGGCGAGACAGGCCCACAGCAGGTCGGCTGCGCGGCGGGACCCGACTGCGGCGATGAGGAAGGGCCCGGTGAACTCCACCGTGGTGGCGGCACCCAACGGGATGCGGTCAACGGCCTCGTAGTAGCTGAGGTGGTGTACGGCGAGGAGCGTTCCGGCGCTGATGAGCACGGCCCAGGTGGTCCTGTCCCATCGCAGTCCTGGGCGCCATATGGCGATCAGCACGGCGGCGGCGATGAGGAGCCGCAGGGTCACCACTCCGGCGGGGCCTACGACCGGGTAGAGGCGGGTGGTCAGTGCGGCACCGCCCTGCAGTCCGACGACCCCGCCGATGACGAGTCCGGGGGCTGGGACGGCCCCCAGCCCGCGGCCGATCCATGCCGCCGCGCTGCCGGGATGACTGGTCTGCTGAGTGATCTTCGCTCTCCTTCGAATCGGGTACGGCGGGGCGTGCGGTGGCGGGTGCAGCGGGCCGGGACAGGCCGGCGGATTTCCGGTGAGCTGTCAGTCCGGCTTGGTCCGCAACGTGTCACGCAGGGCGAGCAGTTGGCTGGTGAGCTCCGGGACGCTGTCGGTGGGGTACTTCGCGGAGGTGTCCGGCAAGTGGGCGGCGAGCGCGGAGGCGGCTCGTCGGCCGAAGTGGATCTGGCCGGAGGGGGTGACGACGACGCCGTCGAGCTCGGCCATGCGCTGCTGCCAGGCGATTGCCTCCTCTCTCGTGATGCCGTGCGGCAGGTCGAGAGTGATCTGCTGGTTGCGGATGCGGACCGGATAGCCGCCGGGGAGCCCGAGCGGGCCGGGGAGATCGGCGTACGCTTCGGTGCCGGCGGCCAGCCGGGCCAGGAAGAGCGCCGCGGTGTGCCCGGTGACTGCGTTCAACTCTTCCCGACCGCAGGCGCGGTGCGCGGCGAGGAGTCTGCCCACGTCATGCACCGGCTGGTCGTCCAGCCACGCCCGGAGCTCGTCACGTTGGTCGGCGGGTGCGTGCAGATGGCTGTGGTGCGCGAGCACCCTGAGTCGTACCCCGGGACGCGGCCGCAGTACGGCATGGAGTGCGGCGGCAAGAGTTGCCACGTTGCCGACCCCGCACGCCACCGGGATCCCTTCGGCGTGGAGCACGGGGTTGACCGCGTCCGGATAGCAGGCGTTGACGAACACCGCCGGGACGCCGGCGCTCTGAATGGCGCGTGCCACCTCGCGCGCCAGGACGGCGTGGAGCGGCAGCGCCAGCCCGAAGCCCGCCTCGGAGAGGAGGCGGGTCCAGGCGGACGGCGCGTGGGCCGCTTCCCACGGCGACTGCGCCGAGGCGCAGTTGACCACGACCCGCGGTGCGATGCGTTGCAGCAGCCACGCCGTCTGATCCCGGTCGGAGGCGTCGAGCGCGGTGGCACGGAACCGTGTGGCACGCGAGGAGGCGGCCGCACGCGCGTTGGCGATGCACGCGATCTCCTGCGCCGCGGTTTCGTTCCGGGCCAGCACTGTCACCGTGCCGGGGGCCGGATCGGCGACGGCCAGGGAGTAGCAGATGCTCCGGGCCAGCGAGCCACCGCCGACCACTGCGATGTCCCGGTCCTGTGCGGTGTCGGTCACGGTGTGGGCCGGTGCGCGATCTGGATGCGCCGCAGGTGCCGCCCGACGTCGGTGAACGCGTTGCGTGCGTGCAGCATCCGCCAGTTGTCGAAGACGAGCATGTCGCGCCGCTCGTACTGGACGGCCACGTGTTGGTGTTCGAAGTACTCCTTGGCATCGGCAAGCAGCGGTCCGATGCGTTCTTCGTCGCCGCGCACCAGGTTGTTGAAGGAGTAGCGCACGATGGTTCCGTCCGGGTGGTCCTCGATCACGGGGTGCTCCGGGTGCAGGTCCAGGCCCAGGTGGCGCATCGCGTCGGTGGTCTCCCATGCGAAGACGCGTTCGCGCAGGTAGGCGCGGTCCGCTTCGGTGAGGGTCTCGGTCCAGGCGCGTGCGTCGGCGAGTGTGGTTTCGCCTCCCGCACCGGTGTTGGGCGTCTCGCACCACAGCGCGAGGTACCGCGGGGGCAGACCCTCGAAGTCGTATCCTTCGGAGTGCGGGTAGAGGGGCTTGGTGTTCCCCGCGTGGTAGAACTCCTCCATTCCCGGCTCCGGGGTGACATCGCCGACGAGCACACCCGTGTACTGCGGGACGAAGTCGCCCAGGCGCTTGCAGAAAGCCACCGGGTCGAAGGTGTCAGGGACGTTGCACATGAACACGTAGCCGTGGCGTTCCATGAGGCTGTGGAAGCTCTTCCACAGCAGGTCGTCCGCCAGCGGCGCGCCGTTGAAGTCGGTCAGGGACAGCAGACTGTCGGGCTGCCTGGTCACGGTCCTTACCTTTCCGGTTCTCAGGGGGAGGGCCAGGGGTGCGGCCACAGGATGTGCGGCGCGATCAGGGGCCGTCGGCGGCGCGTACGGCCTCCTCGATGTGCGCCGTCAGCTCCCCGACGTCGGTCGCCGTGAGACGGTGGCCGGCGGGCAGCGGGCAGTAGTCCTGGTCGCTGTAGCTGCCGGAACCGTGAATGAGTACGTCCTCGCCGGCCGGGAGCAGGCCGCGGTCGGCAGCGTTGAGCGTTCCGGTCACCGCCATCACCAGCGACCACTCCCGCAGCCTGCGCGGGTCTGCGGGCAGTGCGACGTCGGCGTCGCAGAGGAGGGCCCGCACCTCCCCGTAGCGAGTGATGCACTCCTGGAGCGAGACGACGATGCCGCCTCCGCCCTGCGCGGCGATGATCGGATCCATCTGGGCCGAAGTGACGGGCCGACGGGTGTAGAAGGTGGGGTCCAGGTGCTCGTCGGGATCGTAGGTGGTCGCCGGAAAGTGCGGGTCCTGGTCCTGGTGGTACAGGCCGGTGGCCGGATCCAGCTCGTAGGCGGGCAGGTTGGCACGGTCGTGCGTGCCGTGACGCAGACTCAGCACCATGTCGGGGGTGCCAAGGTGCTGGACGAGGAAGTAGCGGGCCTGCGGGGACCGGCCTTCCTGGGTGACGATCTGGTGCCCCAGGTGGTGGCCGAGGAGCCCGAACGCGCTGGAGACGGAGTGCACATGGGTGCGTGCCGAGTGATCGGTGGGCAGCAGATCGCGTTCGGCGAAGGCCCGTACCATGTCCGCGGCACGGTAGTTGTCCAGGCCCAGCGTGTACCAGACGCGGATCCCGTACTGCTGGTGCAGGCGCTCCGCATGACCGGTGGCGAATGCGGTCGCGAGCTCCTTCACCGATGCCGGCTCCGCGCACTCGTGCACCACCAGCGGGTTTCGGCGCCGCAGCGATACGTCCTCGCTGAGCGGCGATGCCCACAGCTTGCCGACGGAGGCGCCCGGTACGACGCTGGTGATCTGCAGTTGGTCGGATGTCACCAGCCCGCACGCGATGGCGCGGTGGACGGCGTCGCGCAGCGCGGTGGCTTTGTTCGCCGACGACGGGGTGACGATCATGATGCGATCGCCTGTCTCGGTGATGTGGCGCACTGCCCGGGCCACGATGGTAAGTGAGGCGAGCGTCTTCGTGGTCCGGGTCGCCGGGTTGCGCATCAGGTCCAGCAGGCGCAGCCGATGGCCGCGGTACCGGGGAAGTTGGGTGACTGCGATCTCCGATGCCGAGAAGAACTCCTCCAGGGCGGAACTCGGCTCGGGCAGCCGGAAGGCGGGCGAGAAGACCTCGCCGGCGGCGCGGTGGTGTTCGAGTACGGCCAGTGAATGGCTCAGCTCGGCGTGATAGTGGGTGAGGGCGTTCTTCAGAACCGTCGTCGGTGCGGAAAGCGTGGCGGCCAATTCATTCCCGTTCGTGACAAGGGGCGGGGAGGAAGAAATGGGGGCGTCGGCGTTGCCCGGGTGGGGGCATAGCTCCGCCGCCGATGCCGGGCCCCGGGGTCGGCGTTCCGGTCCGGGGCCCGGTGAGTCAGGCGCCTGCCACCTGGTCGCCGCGGATGAGGCCGCTTCCCGGCGGCACTTCGGCAGGATCGCCGCCGAAGCCGGTGATCTTGTTGTTTGCGTCCACGAAGACGACCTTGGGTACGAACTCCTCGGCTTCCTCGGGAGTTACCGAGGCGTATGACACGATCAGCACGATGTCCCCGACTTGCGCCTGCCGGGCGGAGGGCCCGTTAACGCCGATGACGCCGGAGCCCCTCGGGCCCTCGATGACGTAGGTCGACAAACGGGCTCCGTTGGTCACGTTGACCAGGTCAATCTTCTCGTGACGTCGGATCCCTGCCGCTTCCATCAGGTCCGCGTCGATGGTGATGGACCCGACGTAGTTCAGGTGCGACTGAGTGACGGTCGCGCGGTGGATCTTGGCTTTGAGTGTCTCGAAATGCACGGCTGCCCTTCGCTGATGCGTTCTGTCATGCGGTGAGCTCGGTGTCGCGACAGCCAGAAGAGTGGCATGAGCAAATCCTCACCACAAGGCGAGATGATCGACGAATTCCATAGGTAAACCCGGGTTTAGGCGACGAGAACCGCAGAGTACGGCCCAGCGTGCCCGCCCGGAGCTCGTGCGGTTTCCGTGCCCCACGCGACACTCCAAACTCGGGCTTTGTGCTTCCTTTGCTCAGGGGCCGCCGAGGAGGCGCGTCGGGTATGTGCTGGGAGCGCACCAACTGGGTGGTGTTGCACGGCGGTTGGGCGGGTTCCATCCGGTCGGCGGCACAGCGCGCGACCAACGCGCCTACGACGAACGCCTCGAGATGGCCCGACCGCGCTTTCGGGGCTCTTCCCCGGAAGACCCCGCGGTGGCGTGGTCGGCCACCCCGCCTGACCGACGCGGAACTGCTCACCCTGGCCGTGGCCCAGGCGATGCTGGGCTTCCACTGCGAGGCCCGCCGACTGCGCTTCGCCCACACCCACCTGCCCCACCGGCCCCAGCGCCCTGCCTACAACAAGCGCCTGCGGGCCACGCTGGGCCTCGGATCGTGGACTCCACCCCGGTCGAGTGCGCCCGCTCACGGGAGACCGTCAAACGCTCCGACCTGGTCGGCTGGGCGAACCACGGCTGCTGCCGCTCCCACTCCCCCTTTTCCTGACGGGTCTGCAGGGCATCGTCGGCTGGTTGCGGACCCTGGCCGGGGAGGCGGTGACGGGGGAGCATCTGGGCCACGACGGTGGGCCATGGAGTGCCGCTCGGCCACTGTTCGGGCGGGCACCAGTACGCGGTGACGGTCCGTAGGACCTCGGGCGGGGTCGGCCGCTCAGCGGGTTCCTTGGCCAGGCAAGCGGTGACCAGGCTCCCCGGCGAAGTGCTGGGCGCTGGCCAGGAGGAAGAAGCTGATCGCCGCGTTGATGAAGGCGCCGTAGGGGGTCACAAAGGCGCGGACGAAGCCGTTGACGACAGCGGTGAACGCCGTTCCGATGACGACACCGACCGCTAGGTCGACCACATGGCCGCGCAGGATGAAGCTGCGAAGGCCCTTCACCGTTACACCCTTCCCAGTCCATGACGCCGACGGGCGGCACCCCGGCTCCTCACCCCGGATGCCCTGCCCGGTGACACGCCACCGGCCGATCCGCTGGAGGCGGAGCTGGAGCGGGTGCGTCAGTCTCGTTTCCGCTCGCTGCGCCGCAGTGCGCGGCGCTGCTTTTCCAGCAGGGTGGCGGTCAGCTCGCCCACCAGGGAGACGTCGTGGCAGTCGCTGTCCCGGCTGCCACGGCACCACCACACCGGTGGGCCGTCTGCTGCCGTTGCGCTCTGATACCAGTCATCGTCGGTCCCTGCGGGACGTGGATGCATTCCGATCTTGTGTTCCCAGCAGATCGGCCAGGCCTGCCAGAGCAACTCGGTGATGGTCTCCTGTGCCGCATCCGCGACAAGGGTCAGAACTGTCGCCGGATCGTCTGGCTCTGGCGGGTCACCGCCCTCCAACTCGCACGCATTGACCGGGTTGCCGTGCCAACGGCCGTCCGACATCGCCACATAGACCTGATCCCCGTCGATCTCGCTTGCGGGCAGGGGCTGACAGGACGAGACGACCATCAGTATCAGCGGGTCATGGCCCGGCAGGGTCGCCGTCAGGTCGCCATTGACCACAGCGAGTGCAGCCTCCGGCTTCGGCCACTGGCCGGGCTCGGCCTGCCTGGGTTCCGGGAGATGTTGCCAGTCGTGATCAGGGCCGGGACTGAGATCGGAGAATCGGTTCACCGGGGCATCGTTGCAGTCAGGCAGAGACTTCAGCCATCAGCCCCTGCACACGGGCGACCGCCGCCTCCTCGCGGACGGGCGCGCGGCGGGGCGCTCTGCGGTGGCCGGCGGCCGCGCGTCGCTGCAACGCCTCAAACGCCACCCCCCTCCCCCACCCACACGACCAGCTCGCCATCGAGGACCAAACCCTAGGGCAGACCTACGGCCGCGTGCACCAGCTCGGGAACCCGGGCCTCGATCAGACTGGCCCGGCGGGACTGGATCCGCACCGGACCGGTGAAGAGCAGGGCACGGTAGCCGTCGTTCTCCAGAATTCGATGTGTCTCATGAGACAGGCTGGCAGTTGGCTTCGACAACGAGACCTGGCCCCGAAACGCGGGGCCTGGATTCTCGGCGGTCAGCGCGACGGTTCCATGACCGGTGGGCGTGGTTCGGTGTCAGAGGGTTCGGGCCGCAGCGGCATCGCGGAGGAGTCCGGCGAAGGCCAGGGCGGCGGGGGTGAGCGCGTGGTCGGCCATGCGTACCAGGAGGATGCGGCGGACGGGGGCCGGCGGCTGCAGGGGCAGGACGTTGACGCCGGGTCGGATGCCCTCCAGGGCCAGAGTGGGGGCGAGGGCGACGCCGATGCCGGCGGCGACCATGGCCTGGGCTTCTTGGTAGTCGTGGGCCTCGTAGGCGATCTGGGGCTCGAAACCGACGGCGCGGCAGCCGCGGACGAGGGCTTCCGCCACCGGATGATGGTCGGCGCGGGTGATCCAGGGGTCGGCTGCGAAGTCGGCGAGTGAGACGGCGTCACGGCCGGCGAGTGGATGGTGGTCGCTGACGAGAAGGGCCGGCGGGTCATCGAGGAGTGGGGTGACGACGATGTCCTCCCGGTCGATTCGGCTCCAGTCGTAGTCCCACATCAGCGACATTTCGATCTCCCGGTTCTCCAGCATCGTCCACAGTCCGGCGATGCGCGCGCTGCGGACGGTCAGCCGTACGTCGGGGTGGGCGTCCCGGAAGGCGATCACAGCCTGCGGGAGGAGCGAGGCGCCGACGGTGGGGAAGGTGCCGATACGCAGTGTGCCCGCGCGGAGGCCGGCGTAGTCGGCGAGTTCGTTTTCCGCGGCCTGCAGTTCACGTTCGATCCGTTGCCCTCGTTCGGCCAGCACCCGTCCGGCGTCGGTGAGGGTGACACCCCGGGCGTGCCGCTCCAGCAGGGGCTGTCCCGCCTCCGTTTCCAGGCGGCTGATCTGCTGCGATACCGCTGACGGGGTGTAGTTCAGGGCGCGGGCCGTCGCGGTCACCGAGCCGCGCCGGGCGACCTCCGTGAACAACAGGATGCGCCGGACGTCGAGCATGCAACCACCTTCAGCGTTCACTTGAGCTTAATAGCCATACAGATTTCCGAGATTGTACTTCACGCTGCCGTAACCCACCGTGGAGGACACCACGCACGGCGAGACCGTCGGTGGGCTTCCCCTTCCCTGGTTGTAAGGAGTCGGTTGTGCTGCGTCTGCAGGGCGAGATGATCCGCGGAGGAACCAGCAAGTGCTGGATCTTCGACCACCGCGACGTGGCCGCCACGGGCGTGGACGTCGATGCCCTGCTGCTCGCCGCTTTCAACGCCGCCGACCCCCGTCAGATCGACGGTGTGGGCGGCGCCTCCTCCACCACCTCCAAGGCCGCCGTCGTCCACGCGTCGAGCCGACCTGATGTGGATGTCGAGTACGCCTTCGCGCAGGTCGGCATCGGCGACGAGCGCGTGGAGTGGGCCAGCAACTGCGGCAACTGCGCCACCGCCGTGGCCCTGTACGCCGTCCACCACGAACTCGTGCCGATCACGTCGGGGACCACCACCGTCCGCATGCTCAACGTCAACACCGGGGCCCGCCTCACCGGCGCCATCCCCACCCCCGCGGGCGTGGCCCCGGAGGAGGGCACGGCAGTGGTGCCGGGTACCTCGGCGCCGGGTGTGCCGGTTCTGCTGGGGTTTCAGGACCCGGCGGGCTCGACGACCGGCCGCGCACTGCCGACCGGCCGGACCCTGGACGAACTGACCGGCAGGGACGGCCCCGTCGAGGTATCCCTGGTGGACGCCGGCGCGCCGGCCGCGCTGTTCGAGGCCAAGGCGTTCGGCCTTGACGGCACGGAATCTCTCTCGGCGTTCGCCGCGGCAGTGCCCGCGCTGACGTTGCTGCGCCGGCAGGCAGCGCTGGCCATGGGCCTGGCCCGCGAGGGCGATCCGGTCAGCCACGCGGTGCCGAAGGTGGGCATCGTCGCCCGGCCTGCCGCCTACCGCACCACCCAGGGCACACTCGTCAACCAGGACGAGTACGACCTGGCCGTGCGCATGGTCTCCATGCACGCCCCCCACCCGGCGATCGGACTGACCTCCGCCGTGGCCCTGGCCACGGCCGCCGCCACCCCCGGCACCCTCGCCCACCGCGTCGCCCGGCAGACCGCCGACGGCACTCTGCGCCTGGGCACCCCCGCCGGCGTGATCACCACCCGAGCCGTCCAGGCACCGGACGGCGCGTCCCCCACGGTGCTGCTGCACCGCGCCGCCCGGCGTATCGCCCGAGCCGAACTCCTCGTTCCCGTCCTGGAAGGACGCCCCGCATGAGCCGCAACGACGCCGCCCCGGGTACCGTCACTGCACCACCGGGCCGCATCCGCCGGATGCTGTCCCACCTCTACATCCAGTGCCTTCTCGCCGTCCTCCTCGGCGCCGCCGTGGGCGGGCTGTGGCCCTCCGTGGGCGCTGACCTCAAGCCGCTCGGCGACGGCTTCATCGCGCTGGTGAAGATGTTCATCGCGCCGATCATCTTCTGCACGGTCGTCCACGGCATCGCCTCCATGGGCAACGCCCGCGCGGTCGGCCGCGTGAGCCTGAAGGCTCTGGTCTACTTCGAGGTGCTGACCACCGTGGCCATGGTGATCGGCCTGGTCGTCGTCAACGTCGTCAAGCCGGGCAGCGGTCTGCACGTCGACCTCTCGACCCTGTCCGCCAAGGGTCTGCCGCCGGAGGCGACCGGGGCCCACGAGGGCTTCGCCGAGTTCGCCCTCGCCATCATCCCGGCCACCCTGGTCAGCGCCCTGACCGGCAACGAGATCCTGCCGGTGCTGCTGGTGTCGGTGCTGTTCGGATTCGGCCTGCACGCCAGTGGAGAGGCCGGCCTGGGCATCGCCCGGGGCATCGAGAAGTTCTCCACGGTCCTGTTCACGCTCATCCGATGGATCATGCGGCTGGCCCCCCTCGGCGCGTTCGGCTCGATGGCCTTCACCATCGGCAACTACGGCCTGGGCACCCTGCGCCACCTGGCCCTGTTGGTCGGCTCGTTCTGGCTGACCGCCCTCCTCTTCGTCCTGGTCGTCCTCGGGACCGTCATGCGCCTGAACGGACTGCGACTGCTGCCCTTCCTGCGCTACATCAAGGAAGAACTGCTGATCGTCCTGGGCACCTCCTCGACCGAGCCCGTACTGCCGCGCATGATGGCCAAGCTCCAGCACGCGGGCGCCTCGAAACCGGTCGTCGGCATCACGCTGCCCGCCGGGTACTCCTTCAACCTCGACGGCACCGCCATCTACCTGACCATGGGCTCGGTCTTCCTCGCCCAGGCCCTCGGCATCGACCTCAGCCTCACCCAGCAGCTCACCATGCTCGGCGTCATGCTGCTCACCTCCAAGGGCGCCGCAGGCGTCACCGGCTCGGGCTTCATCGCCCTGGCCGCCACCCTCAGCGCCGTTCCGCACGTGCCGGTCGCCGCCCTCGCGCTGATCTTCGGCATCGACCGGTTCATGTCCGAAGCCCGCGCCCTCACCAGCCTGGTCGGCAACGGCGTCGCCACCCTGGCCGTCGCCCGCTGGGAGGGCGAGCTGGACGAGGACCGGGCCAAAGCCGTCCTTCGCGGAGAGATCCCCTACGCCCCCGCCCCCGCTTTCTCCGCGGTGACAGCCGAGCCCGATCCGAGGGAGACACCCGCACCAGCCCACGCCCCCGTCGCCGCCGCAAACTGATAGGGCGTGGGCCGGCCCGGAGCAGATACTCCGGGCCGGCCCACCCACGCCTCGACAGAACGTCGGACTCGCGATGGGGTCGGCAGGCCAGTCGTTGTCCTCGACGGACAACGTGGGGTGCACGGCACCGTCTCCGCGTCGGCGGACTCGATCCTGTCGGCCACGAACGGGGCGTTGGCGTAAGTGACACGGTGCCCGCGGTCCACCAGCTGACGGCAAGCGCGAGGCTGGGCGGGACATGGCCGGCGACGGGGGCGCCGACCGTCGCGATCATGGCGCGGGGATGGGACATGGGCGATCACTCGTTTCTGGCGCAAGACGAGTGCCGGTGCGGGCGTTGTGTCGAGGACGTGGGGTCAGGGCTGGTCGATCTGCGCGGCGGCCGCCTCCAGGTCGGCAATGGTCCCCGACATGATCGTCCGTACATGCGTGGTGATGTGCTGCACGGGCCAGTCCCACCACGCCACGGCGAGGAGCCGGGCGGTGTCCGCGGCGTCGTAGCGGGTGCGGAGGAGCCGAGCGGGGTTGCCGCCGACGATGCCGTAGTCCGGGACGTCTCCGGTGACCACAGCGCCGGTAGCGATGATCGCGCCGTGGCCGATGCGTACACCGGGCATGACCGTGGCGCCGTGACCGAACCACACGTCGTTGCCGACGACTGTGTCACCCCGGCCCGGCAGGCCGGTGATCAGGTCGAAGTGCTCCGCCCAGGAGCCCCCCATGGTGGGGAACGGGAAGGTGGAAGGACCGTCCATGCGGTGGTTGGCGCCGTTCATGATGAACCGGGTGCCCGTCCCCAACGCGCAGTACTTGCCGATGACAAGCCGCTCGGGGCCGTAGTGGTACAGGACGTTGCGCGTCTCGAAGGCGGTCGGGTCGTCCGGGTCGTCGTAGTAGGTGAAGTCACCGACCTCGATCAGCGGCGACGTCACCAGCGGCTTGAGCAGAACCACGCGCGGCTGCTCAGGCATCGGGTGGAGCACGGTGGGGTCGGCGGGAACGGGCGGCATCGCGGAGGCGGTTCCTCTCTAGCGGACTTAGAGCGACGATTGTCGCGTTAAGATGCTGGCACAGCCCTGCCGCCTTGATCAACCGGATACTGATTGCCGATGACAGAGCCACTCGACACGACGCCGGACCGCCGTCCGGGCGGTCGCACCGCCCGCATCCGCGCCCAGGTTCTCGATGCGGTGCGCGTGGAACTCACTGAACGCGGTCATGAAGGACTCACGATGGAGGGCGTGGCGACGCGGGCCGGAGTGCACCGCGCCACGGTCTACCGACGCTGGCGCGATGTAGGCGGCCTGCTCGTCGACGTCATCGACGCCGCCGGCGAGATCGACTGGCAGCCGCCGGACACCGGCTCCCTGCTCGGCGACCTGACGGCCCTCAACGAGGAAATCCAGGAATCCCTGGTCGTGCAACCGTCGCTCGCCATCGCCCTGATGGCTGCCTCGTTCCACTCCGAACAGGCCGCCCGGGCCCAGACGCAGTTGTGGACGGACCGGTACGCCCAGTGCGAGATCCTCGTCGAGCGCGCCATAGAGCGCGGTGAACTCTCCCCACGCACGGACGCACGGAGCCTGCTGATCGCTGCCACCGCGCCCCTCTATCACCAGCTGGTGCTCCTGCGGGCCGATCCGGACCCCCAACTCCCGGAACGGGCCGCCGAGGCGGCAACCCTGGCGGCTGCCGCGGGTGCCTTCTCCGTCCGTCCGGAAGAGAGCGTGTGATCAAGAGGACGGGGAACGAACGCAAGCGCCATCACGAGCGCGACAAGACCTGGGTCACGGTTCAGTGGTCCTGCTCCGGACACCACGGAGCACATAGCCGCGAGGCCAACTTTTGAGGGCTCACCTACGGCGGCGGGCAGCCGGGGCGCGCTCGGCCACGTGCCGGGCGACCGCGTCGCCTACATGTCCGCCCCATCTGGGAACGCATCCCCAAGGTCTCCGACACGCGACGACCCGTCGAGCGCCCTCAGCGTGCAGATCTCACAGGGCGACAAGCCAGGACGGGTCGACGCGACGGCCGGTCTGCCGCTCGCCGGGGACCTGACCGTGAGCGCGGCCGTCTCTGCGGCCAGGGGCAACAGCATCGCCTTCTCGGACATCCGCGTCACGCAAGGCGACCTGATCCCTCCGGCCAAGGCGCCGCTCGACAGGGCCCTGTCGAAGCCCATTGCCGCTCCAGAACGTCCCCGAGGGCCTGCACCTGCGTTCGGTGACTCCCACGGAGAGCGGGATCGATGCCCGCTTCACCGGCAAGTCCGTTACGTTGCGCCCGAGTTCGTCGTCGGTCGCGTGAAGTGTCAGCCGAGGTCGGGGAGGGGCCGCCGGGCGACCTCGTGCGCGTCGTCCGCCGGGAGACCCAGCATGCGCAGGACCATCTCGGCAAGGTTCACCGCGGCCTCGTCGCCGTCCAGGTCGGGGCGGGCGAACCTCAGCTCCACCAGGGACAGCAGCGTTCCGCCCAGTGCCGACAGGGCGACGGTCGGGTCGACGGCGGTGAAGCGGCCGGCCGCCATGCCGACCTGGAGGTCACGCAGCGCCCGGGACGACAGTCCGTTCTCCGAGTGGACGTGACCGAGGCCGCGGCGGCGCAGGATCTGCATCAGCTCCGGGTGGGACTCGGCCATCCGCGCACTGAGCCGGAAGCCCGCCGCCAGCAGTTCGGCCGGATCGTCGATCCCCGCCAAGCGCTCGTCGAAGTTCTGGCCGAACTCCTCCAGGGCGTCCGTCACGGCCGCCTCGAACAGTTCCGTCTTCGACTCGAAGTGGTTGTAGAAGGAGCCGAAGCCGACGTCGGCGCGCTCGGCGATCGCCTGGATGCTGGCGCTGGTGTCCCCGGTCTCGGCGAGGATCTGCCGGGCCGCGCGAACGAGCGCCCGACGGGTCTCGGCGCGGCGCCGCTCGAACCGGTTGCTGGGCGGGGCTGACGTAGGCATGCGCCGAGTCTAACGGCAGGGCGATCACGATCGCAGTCCTGATGAATTCATCATTTCCTGTCGCGGACTCTTGACGATGAAACTGTCACAGTTGATGATTTCATCATTACGGCAATGTTGCTCGGAGGGCACCATGTCTGAAACCCGCGTCAAGGCGGCCGACGTCAAGACCGCCCACCAGGACCTCCACAGCGCTGAGGGGGCCCTGCGCGGCGAGCATCCGGGCAGGTCCCGGAATCCGCTGATCAAGGTCGTCGACCTGGCCTGGCTGGAGTTCGAGAAGCCCGACCTCGACCGGGCCGAGGTCTTCGCCCGCGACTTCGGCTTCCAGATCGCCGCACGCACCGGGCGGGAGCTGTGGCTCCGGGGCACCTTCGCGGGCTCGCCCTGCATGGTGATCCGCCGCGGCCGTACGTCCCGTTTCATCGGCCCGGCGTTCCGCGCCTCCGAGCGGGCCGACCTCGACCGGCTGGCCCGCGCCACCGGCACGTCCGTGCGGGACGCCGACGTGCCCGGCAGTGGCAAGGCGGTCGACCTGCTCGACCCGTCAGGCTTCCCGGTGCGGGTGGTGCACTGCGGCGAGGAGTTGCCGGCGCTGCCCGAGCAGCGGCCGATGCTGCTCAACTTCGGCACGGATCACCGCCGTACGAACGCCACCCAGCGGCCGCCGCGCGAGCCGTCGCGCATCGAGCGCCTGGGCCACGTCGTCCTGGAGACCCGGGTGTTCGCCCGGGCCCTGGACTGGTACCTGGACACCCTGGGCATGATCGTGTCCGACTTCCTCTTCCTGGACGGCCAGCGCGACCGGGGTCCGACGATGGCGTTCATCCGCTGTGATCTGGGCAGTGTGCCGGCCGACCACCACACCCTCGCCATGCACCTGGGGCCGGGGACGGGTTATGTCCACTCGGCCTACCAGGTGACCGACCTGGACTCGATCGCGGCCGGTGGTGAGTACCTGGGCGAGCGTGGATACAAGCGGAGTTGGGGTATCGGTCGGCACATCCAGGGCAGTCAGCTCTTCGACTACTGGCGCGACCCCGACCACTTCATGCTGGAGCACTTCGCCGACGGCGACCTGTTCTCCTGCGACGTCGAACCCGGCTGGGCGCCGATGTCCACGAGCGGCCTCGCCCAGTGGGGCCCACCGGCCACCCGCGACTTCCTCGGCGCGAGCCCCTCCCCGCAGCGGATCCGCGACGTGATCGAGGCCCTGCGCGGCGACAACGAGATGGACCGCGCACGCCTGTTCGGCCTGCTCAAGGCCGCGAATTCCTGAAACCCCCGACCTCTCACAAGGGCACTGACATGAGCACCAACGTCCTGCGCACCGTCGACGGCTGGTGGGCCGTCCGCGGCCACCGCGCCGTACCCGTCGACACCAAAGCCGCGACCACCGCGGAACTGATCGCCGACCGAGCAGCCGTAAGCGAGGCGGCTCTCTCCGACGACGCGGGCACGCCCGTCGCCGACCTGGCCGCCCTCTCGCCGGTCACCACCCCCTGCCGGGTGGTCGCCCAGATGGTCAACTACCGCAGTCACGCCCGCGACTCGGGCTTCACCGGTGACATCCCGCCCGCCTTCTTCCGCAAGGCGTCCGGCTCGGTCAGCGGACCCCAGGAGAGCATCGTCCGGCCGCCGCATGTGAAGTTCCTCGACTACGAGGTCGAGCTCGGCCTGGTCATGGGGGCACCGCTGCCCGTCGGTACCGTGGTCGAGGAGCGGGACCTGCCGTCGTACGTCGCCGGGCTCGTGATCACCAACGACGTCAGCGCCCGTGACGTACAGCTCACCAAGACACAGTTCTACGAGAGCAAGTCCTACCCGACCTTCACCCCGACCGGCCCGTACCTGACCCTGCTGGAGCCGGAGGAGTTCGCCCATCTCCTCGACCTGCGGCTGACCTTGTCGGTCAACGGCGAGCTGCGCCAGGACCGCACCCTCGCCGACATGATCGTCCGCCCGGCGCAGGCCCTGACCCTGCTGGCCCGCTTCCAGACCCTGGACCCCGGCGACCTGCTGCTCACCGGAACCCCCGGCGGCACGGCCCTCAAGGCTCCGCCCAAGGCGGTGGAGAAGATCGGTTCCCTGCTGCCGCCCGCCGCGAAATGGAAGGCGTTCTTCAAGAGCCAGGCCCGCAACCCGCACTACCTGCACACGGGTGACGTGATCACGGCGACGATCTCGACCCCGGACGGCCGCATCGACCTCGGCGAGCAGCGCACGCCCGTCACGGACGCTGGAGGTGCCCCCTGCTCGACGAGCTTGGGGCAAGGACCCGAGGTGAGCCGCACATGACCGCCGACCAGCCCCCACCCCCGCACTCCGCACAGCACACACCCGTCGTGATCATCGGCGCGGGGCCGGTGGGCGTGACCGCCGCCCTCCTCCTCGCCCGGCGGGGAGTCCGCAGCGTCGTCCTGGAACGCCACCGGGACATCTACCCGCTGCCACGCGCCGTCGCCACCGACGACGAGGTGTGCAGAATCCTCCAGGCCGCCGGCGTGGAAAAGGAGTTCGCCGCCCTCTCCCGTCCCGCCAAGGGCCTGCGGCTGCTGGACGGCCGGCACCGGGTGATGGCCGAGTTCCAGCGCTCACGACACGGCCGTCACGGCTACCCACAGACCAGCATGTTCGACCAGCCCGAGCTGGAGCGCCTGCTGCGCGACACCCTGGCCCGGCGCCCCGAGTGCGAACTGCGGGGCGGCGCGGAGGTCACCGCCGTCGGCCCCGACACCGGGGGTCCCGTGCGCGTGACCTACCGCGACGACGACGGCGAGCATCACCTGTGGGCGCAGGCGGTCCTCGGCTGCGACGGCGCCAACAGCATCACCCGCGACGCCATCGGTGCCGTCTGGGAGGACCTCCGCTTCGAGGAACACTGGACGGTCATCGACGTCCGGACGAACGCCGACGTCCGCTGCTGGGAGGGGGTCGACCAGGTCTGCGACCCGGAGCGGCCGGCTACCTTCATGCGCGTCGGCGAGGACCGCTACCGCTGGGAGTTCCGCCTGCGGGACGGGGACGAGCCGGTCCGCGAGCTGGTCGCCCCCTGGGTGCCGCCGTCGTACGACGGGGACTTCGAGGTCGTCCGCAAGACGCAGTACACCTTCCGGGCACGCGTCGCCGACCGGTGGCACAAGGGACGCGTCTTCCTCCTCGGGGACGCCGCCCACCTCACCCCGCCGTTCATCGGGCAGGGGCTGTGCTCGGGCCTGCGGGACGCCTACAACCTCACGTGGAAGCTCGCCCGTGTCCTGCGACAGGGGGCGGACGAAAGGCTGCTGGACACGTACGAGAGCGAGCGCAAGCCGCACGCACGGCATGTGATCCGGCTCGCGGTCGCCATGGGCTGGGCCATGACCGGCGGCCAGGACGGCGCCGCCGCACTGCGTCGCAACCTCCTGGCTGCCGCCTGCCGCATCCCCGGCCTGGCCGAACTGGCCGGCCGCGACCTCAGCCCGCCCCTGACGGCAGGACCTCTGGTGCGGTGTCGTGCCCGCCGGGGTCTTGCGGGCACCCACTGCCCGCAGCCCTGGGTGAACGCCGACGGTCGGCGCGCCCGTCTCGACGAGGTGCTCGGTGACTCCTTCACCGTCCTGACCGCCCCCGACCCGTGGCCCTCGCTGACCGCGCTCGCCCACGGGCTCGGCGTGAGAGCGATTCCCGTCGCCGACTTGCGCGACGACGGCACGCTCGCCGCCTGGCTGCACGCCGGCCGGGCGGACGCCGTACTGCTGCGCCCCGACCGCGTCGTCATGGACGTCGTCCCGGCCGGCGCCCACGACTTCACGGACGCCGCCGCCTGGGCGTCCCTGCTGCACACCACACGCAGCCCCCACTCTTCCCCATGGACCGCCCAGAAGAGCCCGTTGAGGAGCACGACGCGATGAGCACGCCGTACCCGGAACCGTTCTTCACCCCCGACCCGAAGGACGCGGCCGCCAGCCGGATCGCGGACTTCGCCCGGCACGCCGGGGTCGGCGGCTTCGACTACGCCGCCCTGCACCGCTGGTCGGTCACCGACCTGGAGGGCTTCTGGGGTGCGGTGTGGGAGTACTTCGACATCGACGCGGACACGCCGTACGAGCGGATCCTGGCCGAGGAGACCATGCCGGGCGCCCGATGGTTCCCCGGCGCCACCCTCAACTACGCCCACCACGCCCTGCGCCATGTGCCGGACGACGGCGTGGCGATTCTGGCCCTGGACGAGACCGGCGCCGCGTACGAGGTCACCGGACAGCGGCTGCGCACCCAGGTCGCCTCGGTGGCCGCGACCCTGCGCGATCTCGGGGTGGGACCGGGCGACCGGGTGGTGGGCTACCTGCCCAACACCCCGCACGCGATCGTCGCGTTCCTGGGCGCAGCGAGTCTCGGCGCGGTGTGGTCGGTGTGCGGGCAGGACTACGCGCCCAAGGCCGCGGCCGACCGGTTCGCCCAGCTCGAACCCACCGTGCTGATCGCCGCCGACGGCTACCTCTTCAACGGGACCACGCATGACCGCCGCGACGCCGCCCTCGAACTGGCCGGCTCACTGCCGACGTTGAAGGCGACGCTGCTGGTGGACCATGTGGGCCTGCCGTGGCCGTCGCGGAACCACCCTTCGCTCGTGATCCCCTGGGAGGACGCCTCCTCCCGGACCGAGGAACTCACCTTCGCGCCGGTACCGTTCGACCACCCGCTGTGGGTCGTGTTCTCCTCCGGCACCACCGGCCTGCCCAAGGGCATCGTCCACGGCCACGGCGGCGTCCTGCTGGAGCACCTGAAGACCCTCGCCCTGCACTCCGACCTCGGCCCCGGCGACCGTCTCCTGTGGTACACCACCACCCACTGGATGATGTGGAACCTGGTCGCCTCCACCCTGCTGACCGGTGCCACGACCTGTACCTACGACGGCAGCCCGGCGCCCTTCGCCAAGCTCGACGTCCTGTGGGAGCTCGCCGCGCGCCACCGGGTGACCGTCTTCGGCACCAGCCCCCAGTACCTGCTGGGCATGGCCAAGTACGGCATCGACCCGTCCCGGCACGACCTGTCGTCGATCCGCGTGGTCGGCTGCACCGGCTCCGCCCTGCCGGCCTCCGCCTATCCCTGGGTCCGCCACCACGTCGGCGCCCACGCCCTGCTCGCCTCCATCAGCGGCGGCACCGACGTGGTGTCGGGCTTCGCCGGGAGCGCACCCAACACGCCCGTCTGGGCCGGCGAGTTGTCTGCACCCCACCTCGGCGTAGCGCTGGCCGCGTACGACGCCGAGGGTACTGCGGTCACCGACCAGGTCGGCGAGCTGGTGGTCACCCGGCCCATGCCGTCGATGCCGCTGTACTTCTGGAACGACCCCGACGGCACCCGCTACCGCGACGCCTACTTCTGCTCCTACCCCGGCGTCTGGCGGCACGGCGACTGGATCACGGTCACCGGTCACGGCTCGGTGATCGTCCACGGCCGCTCGGACAGCACGCTGAACCGCAACGGCGTACGGCTGGGCAGCGCCGACATCCACGACGTCGTCGAACGCCTCCCGGAGATCACCGAGGCCCTGGTCATCGGCGCGGAAGAACCCGACGGCGGCTACTGGATGCCGCTGTTCGTGGTCCCGGCCCTCGGGACGACTCTGGACGACGCCCTCCGCGAGAAGATCAAGAACGCGATCCGCACCGGGGCCTCCCCCCGGCATGTCCCCGACGATATCCTCGAAGTACCGGGCATCCCGCACACCCGCACGGGCAAGAAACTCGAAGTCCCCGTCAAGCGCCTCCTCCAGGGGGCTCCGCTCGAGCAGGTCGTCAACCCCGCCGCCGTCGACACCCCCGAGCTGATCGACCACTACGCTCGGCTGGGAGCCGAACGCCGGGACCGGTCGGCATGATCACGGCACATCACCCTCGCCGTCGCCCTGGCCCTGATCTTCGTCCCGCTGGGCCTGGTGAAGATCGCTGCGGTGCCGTTCATGCGCCGGGCGGCGGTGCACCTGGGCATGAAGGCCGGGCTCTACCGCATCGGCTCGGATCTGGGCATCGAGCCGAGTGACATCACCTGTATCGGTGCCTGAACCACGCCCCCTCTTGATCGACCTGTTACACGGCGCACCGTCAGAAATGCGCTGTTCATCATTTTTCTCGGTCTTATGGTGTAACGAGGCCTCCGCCCTGCGAAGATCAGACCGTCGGGCGAGCAGCCCCTCGTACCGCCAGCACGACGCAGACCACTGCCAGTGGCAGTTCCGCGCCGAGCGCCATCGCTATCGCCGAGACCTGATCCGCGCCCGGTGCCGCGGTCATCGTGTCGAACCAGGCGTCGATCACCAGCAGCGTCGCGGTGGCGGTGGCCGTCAGGGCGTGCAGCTGGTGGCCGCGTACGGCCAGCAGCCCCGTGGCGATCAGCCCCAGCGCCTCCAAGGCGTCCAGGCCGATCCAGGCGATGCACCAGTTCGAGGCGATGGCGGTCCCCGGCAGACCGTTGGCCAGCACGACCAGCCACGGCAGCAGGGCCAGCCCGCAGCCGACCAGGACGTGTTCCAGGCGGTACCGGCGGCCGATGCGCAGGCCGGTCGAGCGGCGGGCCTCGTCCTGAAGTCGGCACACGCTCAGCGTGCTCATCGGATCGGTCTCCTCGCGTTCCCGGTTCTCCTTCACGGCCTCCAGCCTCGCCCGCCAGGCGCTCACGGTCAGTAACGCGGATGTCCGTTGCGGGGGTGGCACCAGCTCCACCCCGAGGCGGATGCTCTTGCCATGGCCCACCCCCGCCCGGACACCTACCGTTTCCCCATGCACACAACCGCCCGCCTGCGGCGCCTACTTCTGTTCCCGTTCCAGGGAGCCGGACGACCGGTCTCGTTCCTCGTCACGGGCGTCCTCGTCCAGCTCGGCGTTCTCTTCGTCGTGTCCCTGCCGTGGTTGCTCCTCCTCCCGGTCCTCGACCCGGCGGGCCAACTGCTCCTCGCGGTGTTCATCCCGTTCACGGCCATCGTTCTCGCCGGGCCGCTGCTGACCGAGGTGCAGCGCGGCCGCTTCCGCACCCGGCTCGACGTGGCCATCCCCTCGCCCTACCCGGGGCAGCGGCCCCGGCTGCCGAAGTGGCTGCGATCCCGGGCGGGGCACCGGCAGCTCAGGTACCACCTGATGGACGGGCCGCTGCTCGCTCTCGCGGGGACCTTCACCCTTCTGGCATGGGCCGTGGCTGTCACTGCTACCTCGGTCTACCTGTGGATCTGGCTGGTGCCGCCGGACTGGCGCGTCGACCATCCCGGCTACTACACCTGGGCGGCGTACGTCACCGCGGCGGGGCTCGCCCTGCTCCACGTCGCGCGGTTGTCGACCGACGCCCTCTCCCGGCTCGACACCCGCACTGCCACCGTCCTGCTCGGGCCCAGCCGCGAGGAGCAGTTGGCCCGCCGGGTCGAGGACCTGGCCGAGAGCCGGGCCGGCCTGGTCGACGCGGCCGATGCCGAACGGCGGCGGATCGAACGGGACCTGCACGACGGGGCCCAGCAGCGGCTGGTCTCCCTGGCCGTCAACCTCGGCCTGGCCAAGGCCACGCTCGGGGACCTGCCCGAGGACGCCCGCCAGGTGATCGATGAGGCGCACCGGGAGGCGAAGGAGGCGATAGAGGAGCTGAGCGGCCTGGTGCGCGGGCTGCACCCGGCCGTTCTGGAGGACCGCGGCCTGGACGCCGCACTGTCCGGCATCGCCGCCCGCGCGCCCATCCCCGTCCGGGTGAAGGTGGACCTGTCGTCGCGACCGTCGCCCACGATCGAGGCGGTTGCCTACTTCGTCGTCTCCGAAGCACTGACGAACGTGGTGAAACACGCGGAGGCGTCCAGCGCCGAGCTCACCGTGGAGCGCTTCGGGAAGACACTGCTGGTCGTCATCAGCGATGACGGTGTGGGCGGCGCGGAACCCACCGGTGGCAGCGGGCTGGCGGGGCTGGCCAAGCGGGTCGCCTCGGTCGATGGCACGCTGTCGGTCGACAGCCCCGTCGGGGGACCGACCGTCATCACCGTGGAGCTGCCGTGCGTGCCGTGATCGCCGAGGATTCCGTACTGCTCAGGGTCGGGGTGGCCAAGGTCCTGGAGAGCGCCGGGTTCGAGGTGGTCGCCGAAGTCGGCGATGGCGAGGCCCTGTTGGCGGCGGTGGAGGAACACCGTCCGGACATCGCTGTGGTGGACGTCCGCATGCCCCCCGGTTTCACCGACGAGGGAGTGCGCGCCGCGCTGGTCATCAGGCAACAACGGCCTGAGACCGCGGTGTTGCTGCTCTCGCAGTATGTGGAGGAGCGGTACGCGGCCGATCTGCTGTCCGCCAACACCTCCAGCATCGGCTATCTGCTCAAGCAACGCGTCGCGGACGTGGCGGAGTTCGTGGACGCGCTGCTGCGGGTCGCGGCCGGCGGGACGGCGCTGGACCCGCAGGTCGTCTCGCAGCTTCTGGTGCGCCGCCACAGTGGGCCGCTGGACCGGCTCACCCCGCGGGAGCGCGAGGTCCTGGAGCTGATGGCGGGCGGCCGGTCCAACGCCGGGATAGCGGGGCAACTCGTGGTCAGCGAGAGCGCGGTGGCCAAACACATCAACAACATTTTCGCCAAGCTCGACCTGCCGAAGGCGGACGCCGACCACCGCCGGGTGCTCGCCGTACTGAGCTTCCTCGGCGTGGCCTGATCCCGGCCGACCCTGCGGACCGCATCCCCTTCCACTTGGGCCGTTCCGGCCTTTCTCCGGCATGCCATCCGGGCGTCCGAGGTGATGCCGGCGCGTCCCGGGACTCCGTGCCCGAGATCGCCGACTTCCTGTCCTGAGACGATGCAGGACACGGTGTCAATCACTGGCGCTGATACGGACGGGCTCCTGCCGATCTCAGCAGTCAACTCAGCCCAACGAGGGTTCCCGGCAGCCGAAGGCCTCCGGGAACCCTCGTCAGGCAGTCACACAAACGTGGTGTCCGACCCGCTCAGGGGCCCGGCTGAAAAGAACGGGCCCTCGTTGACGAGGACGAGGCGGTTGACCCGGGCGCCAGCGCCGTTCGGCTCACAGAGGCTGCCCCTGGGCCGAGTCGCCCTTCAGGTAGAGCTGGTCACCGGACCACGCGAGGGTCGCCTTGCCGACCACCGGTTCGCTGAGGGTTCCCGACGCCTTCCCTGTGCCGGTGACCGTCAGGTTTGCCCGGGTCATGGATGGGTGCTCGACCGGGGCGTAGACCGTCGACAGGTTCACGGCGGGCAGGGCGCTCAACTCCTGCGCCGCCGACGCGCCCTGCTGGGCCGGCGACACGCGGGAGCCCTTGCCCGCGTGCAGATTGGCCGGGCGGTGACGCCGAGGGCCAAAAGGGACCGGATCGGCGGTATGCCATCGCCGCACCACACAGACGGCAGCGACGACCGCCCGCACGTGCAGGGTGGTGCGCGCGGCACCGTCCCTGCTCCCTCCGGCACGGCCGGCGGGCGGACCGCCCTGGCCGAGCCGGTCGCTGTCCGGCTGCGCTCCTGGTCCTCCGGCTGCCGGGCGCGCTGCCTTCCGGGCTCGCCCGCACCACCCGCCGTGACCCGCCAGGCCATCGGCGGCAAGACCGGGAGCGCCCTACTCCCCAGGCAGAGCCAAGACACCAGGAGCGGCCCGGTGGCTCGGTCCGGCCGCGTATGTCAGAGGAGGAGCGATTGCCTGGGCATCCGCTCCCTCGCCGACCCGCAGAGCGATGAACAGCGCGGCGGTCGCTTCCAGGGGTCCCGCACGTTCGAGACCGCCGCCAGCCACGGGTTCACAGCCGGCCGACGATGCCACGCACTGCTGTCTCCGCCTCGGTGATCAGAGAGCGGACGAGGTCCGCGGCCGGTACGACGTCGTGGATGAGGCCGGCGCTCTGTCCCGTCAGTGGAATCAGTTCGTGGGCCGTGCCCTCGCGCATCGATGTCCTGACCTGGGCGCGCAGCTCCTCGGCCGAGGCCGCGACGCTTTCGTGACGGTCGATCCACTCATCGACGAAGTGGGTACGCAGCGAGCGAGGCACGGTCTCGTAACCACCCTCGGTCGGCCCCGGCAGAATGTGTTCGACGAACTCGACCTTGACGGCGTCCTGACTGGCGGCAGACACGATCCGGGCCTTCCACGCGTCGGGAACCCCGCACTCGGCCGAGGCCAGGAACCGGGTGCCGATGTTCACGCCCTGCGCTCCCAGGGCCAGTGCCGCGGCCAGTCCCCGGCCGTCGGCGATACCGCCGGAGGCGAGCACGGGCAGCGGCCCCACAGCGTCGACGACCTGCGGTACCAGCGCCATCGTGCTGACCCTCCCGCTGAACCCTCCGGACTCGGTCCCTTGTGCACTGATGACGTCAACGCCGGCCTCGGCAGCCCGCCACGCCTGCTCGACCGTCGTAACCTGCTGCAGGAACACTGCCCCGGCGTCATGGACGCGTCCCACCAGATCACCCGGCTCACCGAGCGCGAAGGACACGACCGGCGGGGAAAGAGCGAGCACGGTGTCGAACATCTCCGGGTCGAACGGCCTCCGGGTCAGGTTCACCGCGAACGGTCGACCGGTGAGATCACGCAGCCGCGCGACATCATCACGGACCTGAGCCGGGCTACGCAACGTTGTGGGAACACTGCCCAGGGCCCCGGCGTCGCTCACCGCCGCGACGAGCCGTATGCCCTGCTGCCAGGGCCCGCCGAGCGGCCCCTGCACGACCGGCACCTCGATGCCCAGCACCTCGCACACCGGTGTCCACAGCATCGCTTCTTCTCCCTTCGGACCATCCCGGATCACGAGGGGGACCTTCCGTAAGCAAAAGCCTAGGACGCCTGCCCCGGCCGCGCGCGCTCGAACGCATCCCCCGGCACAGCGTCCCCGCGCAGGCGCGCAACTGACACCGTCTCCCCGACCGAACCGGC
Source organism: Streptomyces sp. NPDC104814 (assembly GCF_055583185.1). NCBI lineage: Bacteria > Bacillati > Actinomycetota > Actinomycetes > Kitasatosporales > Streptomycetaceae > Streptomyces > Streptomyces sp. NPDC104814. The sequence goes on from NZ_JBVJOL010000014.1 coordinate 113,757, forward strand.
ACGCCCTCGTGATCGTTCCGTCACGGCTGTTCATGGCTCCGGTCGGTGTACTGGACATCTGCGCTCGAGTCAGGCCATGGGGACCGGCGACCGCCCTCGCCGCCGCGCGCACCGCGTGCCCATGATCGCCCCGCGACTTTCCGCCGCCTCGTTGGAGGCCGCGGCGAGCGAGTTCGGCGGCACCCCCGGCTTGTTCCAGCTCTGCACACCCACCGAGGGCGCCGGCGGAGAGCCTGGTCCACCGCGCCGAGAAGGCGGTCCGGCGACGTAAGACGACTGAGCGAGATCGCCGGGCGCCCCTGCGCCGCGCCGGGCTGCGCGGGATCCTCCGAGCCGACAGCGCGAGGCCCAGCGCCGAGTGGGGACGACGTACTCACTGTCGGGCGCGTTCCCCGAGCCTTGCCGTTTCCACGGCTGGCTGCGGTCGTCCACGATGGCGGGGCCGGAACCTCGGCCGCCGCGTCACGCGCCGCAGTGCCCGCTGTGGTCGTGCCGGTGAGCGCAGACCAGCCGCTCTCTGCACGGCGGCTCGCTGCCTTCGGCGCCGTCACCAATGGCTCACCTCTCGTGGCATTCGGCACCACCGCCGAAGGGCGTGCCGACGAGCTCAACGCTCCGACGGATCACGGCCCCGGGCTGTCAGGTGGTGCTGAGCATGCCCTCGCGCAGCCGGGCCAGGAGCCGTGAGATCAGACGGGAGACGTGCATCTGGGATACGCCGAGGTGCTCACCGATCTGGGCCTGGGTGAGTTCCTCGACGAAGCGCCAGTGGATGATCTTGCGGTCGCGTTCGTCGAGTTCGGCAATCATCGGGGCGAGGGCGTGGAAGTCCTCGACCAGCCCGAGCGCCGCGTCCTCGTCGCCGATGAACTCCGCCAGCGCGGCCTCGCCGTCTTGACTGCCGTTGATCGCCGCATCCAGCGAGGCCGAGGTGTAGCCGTTGGAGGCGAGTTGCGCCTCGACGACCTCGTTTTCCGGGAGGCTCATCAGCTCGGAGAGCTCCTTGGTCGTCGGTGTCCGACCCAGTCGGCTGCGCAGTTCCTCGTTGGCACGGGCGAGTTGGACGCGAGCCTCCTGGAGCCGGCGCGGGACGTGCACGGCCCAGGACGTATCACGGAAGAACCGCTTGATCTCACCGACGATGTAGGGCACGGCGAAGGAGGCGAACTCCACCTCCCGCGACAGCTCGAACCGGTCGATGGCCTTGATCAGGCCGATCATGCCGACCTGGACGATGTCCTCCATCTCCTCCGGCCCCCGGCTGCGGAACCGGCCGGCCGCGTAGCGGACCAGGGACATGTTCATTTCGATCAGCGTGTTGCGCGCGTACTGGTACTCCGGCGTGCCCTCTTCCAGCACGGTCAACTGGTCGAAGAAGAGCTTCGACAGCTCCCGGGCGTCCCTCGGCGCAACCTTGGAAGGGTCCGCGATCTCCGGTACGTCCACCGCCTGCACGGCAGCCTGCGCGGTCGTCGTCGGCATCATGCGCCCCTCCCGGTCCAACGGTCTTGTCCTCGCCGGTCAATGCTCCGGCACGCACGCGGATACCCCGATCCTCCGCCGGCATGCCTCTACCTTTTCGAGACCGACGTCACTCCCCGCCCGCTCCTGCCGTGCGAGCAGCATGCACGTGCTCTCCCCAGCCGCTGAGGCCGTGACCGGCTGCCCGGCACGGAGCGGTCAGCCTTCGCCGGCAGCCTTTGCCTGGCTCCACAGGCACCGCCCGGCGAGGGAAGTGCGAGGTCCGAGAAATGTCACGCTGCTGCCGGCGGTCGTCTGTCGGTCTCGGAGGCGGAAATGCGTACGGCCAGGAGCGGCAGGAAGTAGCCGACGAGAGGCCCCATGCACAGGGCGATCAGCACAGTCCCCGCCCCGATGGTGCCGCCAAGAAGCCATCCCGCGCCGGCGACGGCGACTTCGACGCCGGTGCGCACAACGGCGACAGGGCGACGAGTAAGTCTGACGAGTCCGGTCATGATGCCGTCCCGCGGGCCCGACCCGAAGAGCGCACCGAGATAGAGCGCGTCGAAGAACGCCAGCGCCACAAGGCCGAGCAGCAGGTAGCCGACCTGGGCCGGCATGCTGTGCGGGTGGGGCAGCACCGTCGCGGTGGCATCTGCGGCGAAGCCGACGATGGCGATGTTGAGGAGCGTGCCGAGGCCGGGCAGCTCCCGCAGGGGGATCCACGCCAGGAGCACCAGGAGTGAGATCAGATTCGTCGCCCAGCCGAAGGAGATGCCCAGGGATCGTGCGGTGCCCTCCGTGAGCACGTTCCAGCTGGCTGCGCCCAGCCCGGATTGGACAAGCATCATCACGGAGGCGCCGTATCCGGCCAGCCCGACGAGCAGTTGGGGAACACGACGCGCCTTGCGGCCTGCCCGGACCTGGGCGAGGGCGTTCATGCGTGGGATCACCGGGACATCACGCGGAGTCGCGGTGCCCCGGCGCGTGGTGGAAGCGGAAGGTGTCATGGGATTGCACTCTCACGTCATCTGGTCCCGGATTCCATAGCCAGATTGCATATGCTGGTCCGGTGAAACTCGGTTCGTACGCGGTCGCACGCATGCTGGGGACCTGGCAGGAAGGGCCCGGGCCGGCGCATCAACGTCTCTCCGACCGGCTTCGCCTGCTGGTGCTGGACGGGCGTCTCACTCTCGGTTCGGTTTTGCCGAGCGAGCGCGATCTGGCCACTGCCCTCGGAACCAGTAGAACCACCATCGGTGCGGCCTACCGCACCCTGGCGGAGCACGGCTACCTCGCCACACGGGACAGAGCCAGGGCGACCGTGCGCCTGCCAGGCGACACACCATCCCGGCCCGCGGCCCGGACGAACACTGCGGCGATCGATCTGTCCTTCGCCGCGCCGCCGGCACCGGCTGAAATCCTGCATGCGGCCTTCGCTGCCGCTCTGCAACAACTACCACGACATTTCGAGCGGCACGGCTACGACCGTCACGGCATCGCGGAACTACGGGAGGCAGTCGCCAACTGGTACGGGCGCCGAGGGCTGCCCACCTCATCAGGCCAGATCATGATCACCAACGGCGCGCAACACGCTCTGTTCCTTCTGGCACGGATACTCGTCTCGCCCCGCGACAGGGTCCTCATCGACCATCCGACCTACCCACACGCCATCAAGACACTTGCCGAAGCGCGCGCCCGGCTGATGCCCGTCGCGGTGACACCCGCGGGCTGGGACGTGGAGCAACTCCATGCAGCAGGAAGTTCTGCGGCAATGGCGTACCTCGTACCCGACTTCCACAATCCGACCGGGCTGTGCATGTCGACCGGCGTGCGCCGCAGCCTCAAGCTCACGTGCCCCACGGTTGTCGACGAAACGATGGCCGATCTGGCGCTGGACGGAGCGAGCCCAGAGCCTTTCGCCCTGCACATGCCTGACGCCGTGAGCATCGGCTCAGTCTCCAAGAGCATCTGGGGCGGCCTGCGTATCGGGTGGATTCGTGCAGCACCCTCTCTCCTGCAACGAGTCGCCCAAGCCCGCCCCTCCATGGACCTCGGCACTCCAGTCGTTGAACAGCTCGCCACAGCTGTCCTCCTCAACGAGCAGCAGACCCGGCGACCAACTGCCCTACAGGAACTGAAGTCCCAGCGGAACGCGCTGCGACAAGCACTCAGCGACCACCTCCCTGACCTGCACGCCCCGCAACCGGCCGGCGGCCTGACGCTCTGGGCCACCTTTCCTGCGCCCATCAGCTCGCGACTGGCGACCATCGCGCCCGACCACGGAGTGATCATCGCTGCCGGACCACGCTTCGGAATCGGAGGCGCCTTCGAACGCAACATTCGGCTCCCCTACACCCTGCCCCCGAGTCAACTGGCCCACGCCATCCGCAGGCTCGCAGCAGCACAACAAGCACTCGCCGAAGGCGTCACAGGAACGCACGGACCCGCGCCCATCGCCTGAGCGTGGACAGCGCCATTCTCAGGGGAACACCTGTCGGGTCAACGAAAGAATCCCGCCCGCAGGGCTGCCGGCGTCGGCAATCTGGACGTGTGCGTGGCCGGTGGTTGGCGGGCCCGGACCGGGGCGTCGGCGAAAAACGCCGCGCCGAACGTGGGTATCGGCGGTGACCCAGCCGTCGGGCTGCGTCGAGCAGACCGGGTTGCCGGTGGTCGTCCTCGACGTCGCGAACGTCTGGTTCCAGGCCGGCTGCGCGGTCCAGCGCGAGGACGTCGACGGCTTGCCGGTGTCCCACACCTCCCACGGATGCGTCGTGCAGTCGGAGTTGTCCGAGTGGACGTTCCGCAGCGACAGCGTCGCGTTCGACACCAGTGCATCAGCGAACGGCGCCGCGTTCCAGGTGACGAAAAATCTGAGCAGGTTCCGAGGCTCTCGCGAGCAGTGGCCGGTCAGGCCAGTTCCTCTCGGAAGCCTTGACGCCATGACGAGTAGCGGGGTTCCCAGCCCAACTCCCGCTTCGCTTTGGCGTTGGAGAAGCCGCGCCCCTCGGTCATCATGCCCACCACCATCTCGCCGGCCAGCAGCCGGGCCAGCCAGGCCGGGAGCCGCCGCGGCGGCTTGGCCTTGGCGCACTTGGCGAGATAGGGAAGCCACTCGCTGACCGGTGCGGGTTCGTCGTCGACGATGTTGAACACGCCCTGCGCTCGCTGCTCCACCGCCAGGACGGTGGCGCTCGCCGCGTCGTCGATATGCACCCAGGAGGTGTAGCCGGTGCCGCCCCCGACGATCGGGAACATCCGCTTGCGCACCATCATGACCTGGTCGTCGTTGGCGCCCGGGCCGTAGAACCCGCCGTAGCGCAGGGCCGCGCCACCGGCCCTGACGACCGCCGCCTCCAGGTGGCTGATCGCCTTCGTCCCCTCCACGACCTGCAGCGGGTCTTCCTCGGTCTTGACCCATCCGCCCTCGCGGATCCCGTTGAAGCTGCCGTGACTCTGCGCCACAACGTGGGCGACTCCTGCCGCTTCGGCTGCGGCCAGCAGATGGTCGGTTCCCTCGGTGCGAAGCCGGTTGGTGAGCGCGAAGAAGCGGTCGGCGTTCTTCATGTTGGGCTTGCCGGCATGGGCCTCGGACAGGCCCGTCATCTGGTTCACGATCGCGTCCGGCCGGGCCGAGGCCACCGCCTCGCCGACCGCCGCCGGGTCCAACCCGTTCATCACGACACCGTCGGCGCCGAGGCCCGTGAGCAGGTCCACCTTGGCCGGACTGGTGGTCGTCGCTGTCACCTGGTGGCCCCGGGCCACCAGCTGCTGCACCAGCCGCCGCCCCAGGACACCACTCCCGCCTGCCACGAACACCCGCATGACCATCACCTTCCCGATCCCGAAGCCTGTCTTCGCAACCAGAGACGAGACAGCCCGGCCGCCTGTGACATCCCGGGGACCGTTCAGGGCGGGCCGTGTGGAGCTGCTGGTACCCCACCGTGGCCCGGCGAACAGCGCTTCCCCGAGACCGGTGCGGCAGGTGCGCGCCGGCGGGGACGGCAGCGGATCGCGTCCAGAGGAGGCAGCGTCTCTCCACCTTGTCCTGCGCTGTTCACGCACAACTCCTGACGACATGCGGTCAAGGTGGTTGGTTCACTCCGGCACCGGGAGTCAGCGGAGAACCACCGATAGGACCCGCGTACCCGCCCCGACCAGAGCCCGCAGCCGGGCACCCGGCTCTGACCGCGCAACATCGGACACCGTCGGTCAGTCCTGGCGGGGCACCGGCTCGGCGGCGGTGATGACCAGCGCAGCCTGGTCGTCCTCCACATCGGCGTCGTGCAGGAAGCCGCGGACGTCCTCGGCCACCGTCCTGACGATGTCCGCAGGAGTCGGCCGGTGCGGGACCGAGGCCAGAGCCTCGGCAAGCCGCGCCTCACCGTACTGCTCGTTCCCGTCGGCCCGGCACTCGGTGAGGCCGTCGGTGTACATCAGCAGGCTCTCACCGGGACGCAGGGTGAACCGGCGGGCGGTGAGCCGGAGTGGGATGCCGATGCCGAGCAGCCCGCCCGACACATCGACTGTGTCGACCACGTGGTCGGCGTCGAGCAGCAGGGGTGGCGTGTGGCCGGCTCTGACCAGGTGAACGGCGAGTCCGTCGGCCGTCGGTGCGAGGTGGCCGTACACGAGGGTCACGAAGCCGTTGTTCTGGTCGGCGTATCGGTCGTTCAGTGCCTTGTCGACGGCCTTGACGACATCTGCCGGGTCGTCGAGGAGCCCGGCGACGGCACGGGCGGTGTGGCGGACCAGGGCTGTGGTGGTGGCCGCCTTGGCGCCGCGTCCGCAGACGTCGCCGAGGATGAAGGCCCAGCTGTTGTCGCGTCGGACGAAGACGTCGTAGAAGTCACCGCCGATCTCCAGTCCCTCACCGGCCGGGTGGTAGAAGGCGGCGAGCTGGGCTCCGGGGATGTCCGGCAGGTCGGGAAGCAGCAGACCGGTCTGCAGGTCGCGGGCGAGGGCCGCTCGCTGCTCGTACTGGCGTGCGCTGCGGGCAGCCGAAGCGGCACGGCGGGCCACTTCCTCCGCCAGGGCGACCCGGTGCCCGTCGAAGGCATGTCCGTCGGCGGACAGCAGGGTGAGCACGCCGAAGGGCCGTCCTCGGTCCAGGAGGGGCACACAGACGTAGCCGGTGACGCCGAGAGCACGCCAGGGGCCAGGACCGGTCGGTGTGCGTCGGGCCACCTCGGTCATGCCGGAAGCCAGAACACGCGCGACGGCGTCGTCCTCGGCGTCGCGGCCCGGGGTGTGGTGGGCGAGCAGGGCGCGGGCCTCCTCGGTCGGAGCGGCGGCCGCCACCCGGTGCAGGCGTCCGCCCTCCATCACGTCCACCGCGGCCAAGGGCGCGAGCGTCGGGCTGGACAGGGCGGCCAGCCGCTGCAGCGTCTGCGTCTCGTCCAATCGCCCGGACAAGGCGGTGCTGGCGGTGAGCAGGAAGGCCATGTCGTCCCGGGCTGCCTTCTCCCGGGCGTGGGCCGCCAACCGTGCCCGTTCGGCATGGTGGCGCTCGATGGCGAGGGCCGCTGTGTCGGCGAAGACGCGGGCCAGCGCCAGGTCGGTGTCCTGGGGAACGCGCGGTACACGGTGGTACATCGCGAAGGTGCCGAGCAGCTGTCCGTCGCGCGCGAGGATCGGTGTCGACCAGCACGCGGCGAGCCCGGCCTCACCCGCGAGGTCCCGGAAGTCGTCCCACAGAGGGTCGGTGGCGATGTCGCTGACGGATACGACGCGGCGGCGGTGCGCCGCTGTACCGCAGGACCCCACGCCTTCGCCGGTGGCAATGCCGTCGATGGCCTTGTTGTAGAAGTCGGGCAGGCTGGGAGCCGCACCGTGGCGCAGATGGCGGCCGTCCTCGTCGGCCAGCAGGACCGAGACGATCACCTCGGGGGACAGTTCCTCTATTGTCCTGCACATGCCGTCCAGCACGTCCGGCAAGGGCGCGTCGCGGGCGATCTGCTCCAGCAGTGCGCGCTGCTCGGCGGCGAGCCGCCGGGCATGCCTGACCTGAGTGGTCTCCACGCCGATCATGCGTACGCCGATGACGTTCCCGCCGGCGTCGCGGCGGGGTTCGTAGGTGAAGTCGAAGTACGCCTCGCGCGCCTCCTTGCCGACCCCGAGCACGGCCTGGGTATTGCGGCCGACGTGCCGGGAGCCTGTCCGGTACACATGATCGAGGAGGCTGATGAATCCCTGGTCTGTCAGCTCGGGCATGAGCTCGGCCAACGGTACGCCGGTACGTTCGCGCCGGCCTCCGCCGATGGCTGCGAAGAAGGCCGGGTTCGCCGCCTCCAGCACGTGTGCGGGCCCTGCCATGGATGCGAACAGCGCGGTGGACGTGCCGAACAGCAGCGACAGGTCCTCGTCCGTGTCGTGCACCGCTCCGGACCGGTTGCCACTCGTCGGTCGCAGCTCATGCTGAGCTGTCATCTCGCCCCCTCACTGAACCCCGTGTGCCGCGTTCGTCCACACGGCTCTGTCGGCCCTGACATGGACCGGTGCCCCGTCCCCGGGCTCTCATGACGGCTCCGTCGGTAACTTCGGCCACTTGTTCACCGCCGGATGCAGACGTACGACGAGACAGGCCGGCGATGTCACGGCTTCCGCCCTGCCGACGTGCCGGTGTCCCTGCCGTGACGGGCCAGAGGAGCTTCCGCGGCGGCCTGGGCGGCCAGGGCGTCGGCGACCGTGGCGTGGACGGCCATCATCTGGGACATGCCAGTCGTGGTGATCATGCGACTGAGGCGCTCCGGGACGTCGGCGAGGCGGAGTGAGCCGCCTGCCTCGTCGGCCGCCTGCAGAAGTCTGATCAGAGCGCTGAGTCCGGTGGAGTCCACGAACCCGACCTGCCCCAGATCCATGACGAGATGCGGGGTTCCCTGCTGTACGACGGCCAGGACTCGGTCATGCAGTAGGGGCGCGGTGTGCAGATCCACGTCTCCGGTGGCGGTGACGACGGCGCTGCGGGCTGTGTATCGAACGGTTACGTCAAGGATGTCGGTCATCTCTCCGGGCCGAGGGTCTCGGTTGCTGCGGTGGCGAGCGGGGCGGACAGAGTCCGCGGGACTGGCGGTGTCACTCTTCACCTCCGAGGCCACGGACGGTGGCCAGGCCGGCGAGGCCCGAGACCTCGAGCACCGGCTCCAGCAGAGGGGTGACGACGAGTTCGAGCCGGTCGGCGTGAGCGAAGAGGACATTCAGCCCTGCGCTGTCGAGGTACTCCACCCCGGTCATGTCCACAACGACAGGTCCGGAGTGGGCGTCGAGTGCCTCGGCCAGTGAGCCGGCGTTGCTCATGTCGATCTCGCCGCGCACCACGAGCCGCGCAGTGCCGTCCGGTCCCCGTTCGGGGAGGAGGGTCAGGGGAGTGGTCATCAGGCGATCCTCATCTGCATGTCGACGGTGGTGCCGGCCGGGCCGGGAGTGATGGTGACCTGCTGCATCATGGCCCGCATGAGGGCCACTCCCCGACCGCGGTGGGTGTTGAGCTCGGGACGGGGGGTCTTCCACCGGCCACTGTCCGCGACTGTCAGACGCAGGTTGTCGACAAAGGCCTCGGCACGCAACTGCACCGCTTCTCCCGGAGTGTGCCGGTGACCGTGCTCGATGGCGTTGGCGCAGGCCTCCCCTGCGGCCACGAGCACGCTCTGGATCGTGCTCGGTGGCAGACCGCACTGGTCGAGCCAGCTGCGCAGGGCCTTGCGTACCGGCGCGAGCTGCGACGATTCCGCGGGGAAGGACACCTCAAGGGGCGCTGGGTGACGGTACAGCAGCAGGGCTACGTCGTCCTCGTAGCCGCCGGCCGGCGCGAGCCGCGCCATCACCTGGCTCGCGAGGTCGTCGATCGGGACGTCGCGGCCCTCCTGCACTGCCTCGCTCGCCTGGTCGATCCCCGCGCTGAGAGGTCGCCGACGGCGTTCCACGAGGCCGTCGGTGTACAGGAGCAGCGTGGCGCGCGCGGGCAGCCTGTACGCGGCTTCGGGGCGCTGCCGACCCGGCCGTACGGCCAGCGGCAACGAGCGGCCTTCCTCCAGCATCCGGGTGGTGCCGTCGGGGTGTGCGACGATGCCGGGCGGATGCCCGGCGCTTGAGTAGGTGAGTTCCCCCGTACCGGAGTCGAGGACGCCGCAGAAGACGGTGGTGCACAAGGCGCCGGGCACGCTCGCGGCAAACTGGTCGAGGGCCATCAGCGTCCGGGACGGGCTGGAGTCCTGGAGCAGCAGTGCGCGGCAGGCGCTGCGCAACTGCCCCATGACGCTGGCCGCCTCCAAGCCGCGTCCGACGCAGTCCCCCACCACGATCCCGATCCGGCCGTCCGGCAGGGCGACGGTGTCGTACCAGTCGCCTCCCACTTCCAGGGGGCGGGTGGCGGGCTCGTAGCGCACCGCGAAGCCGTCCGGTAGCCGTGCGGGGCCGAGGATGGCGCGCTGCAGCGCGATCGCCGTCTCCCGCTGCTGGTCGATCTGGTGCGCCCGGACCAGACCCTGCGCGAGGTGCCCGGCCAGCAACGACAGCAGCAGCTGGTCCTCGGAGGTGAAGGGCCGGTGCTCCCCCAGGTCGACCCACAGGGCCAGCGGGCCCTCCGGATGTTCGAGCAGGACGCCCGCACCCGTGTCCTCGGCCAACGGGGTCAGCGGTGACCGTCGGCGCAGTGCGGTGAGCTTCTCCCGGCGGTCCGCGGGCAGTTCCTCCCAGCGCAGACCGGCTTGGGTGGCGGAGAACTCCGGAACGTCACCGCGTGGGAACACGGCGGCCATCACGCAGCGGGCTCGCCAGAGACCCTTGAGGGCGTGAAGAGCGCCCGTGAGCGCCTCGGTCAGGCTGGCCGCCCGCGACAGCGTCGTACTCAGCCCGGCAAGTGCCGTCTCGCGCTGTACGGCGTAGTGCTCGGCGGTCACATCACGGAACGTGCCGACGATGACACTGCGGCCGGTGTCCGGGTCCTCGGCCTTGTTCCAGGTGGCAGCCACCCACAGGCGGTGTCCGTCCCGGTGGTTGACGGGCACCGTGCGGCTGCCCTGCGCCCGCTCCAGCATCTCGGCGAAGGCCTCGTCGACCTGCCGACGTGCCTCGGGATCCGACCCGGCGTCCGGCCACCACGGATGGACCGGGGCGTAGGGCAAGTCCTCCGGGTCGTAGCCGAGAATGTCGGTGAACGCGGTGTTGATCTCCACCACGGCTCCGGACTCGTCGCAGATGAACAGCGCCTCCTGAAGGGAGTCGATGAGCGCTGTCCGCCACCGCAGGTGATGGCTGCGCAGCCGGGCCAGCTCGATGTTGGCGCGCACCCGGGCCAGGAGCTCGGCGGCGACGAAGGGCTTGACCAGGTAGTCGTCGGCCCCCGCTCGCAGTCCCTCGATCGACTCTTCCTGTCCGGCCCGGGCCGACAGCAACAGCACCGGCACCGACGCCGTCCGTGCGTCGGCGCGCAGTCTCGCCACCAGTCCGAGCCCGTCGAGCCGCGGCATCATCACGTCGCTGACCACGAGATCGGGTGCTACACGACGCACGGCGTGGAGGGCCTCGACACCGTCGGTGACGGCGGTGACCCGGTATCCGGCGGCCGCGAGGATGCGGGTGAGGTACTCGCGCATGTCCGCGTTGTCGTCGGCGACCACGACCCGGGCGCTGGACGTGCGTGCGGGCCCGGGCGCGGTGGCGTCGTCGGCAGGGATCACCTCTCCCCCGACCGCCGCGCCACCGTCCTGGTCCGGTAGCCAGCGCAAAGCCTCCTGGACATAGGGGTCGGCGGTGACGGAGGCCACCGTGCTGCCTGCTGCGTCCACGACGCTGCCGGCGGGCAGATGGGCCGTTCCGAACGGGATGCGCACCGTGAACGTGGTGCCCTCGCCCTCAGTACTGTCGGCTGTGATCTCGCCGCCGTGCAGTTGCACGAGCTCCTGCACGAGGGCCAGGCCGATGCCGCTGCCCTCGTTCGAGCGGGAGCGGGCGTTGTCGATGCGGTGGAAACGTTCGAACAGCCGGGGCATCTCCGGTTGCGGCACGCCCACGCCGCTGTCGGCGACGGTGATTACGGCATGGTTGTCCGCCTCCCGCGCCCTGACCCGGATGGCACCGTCGAAGGTGAACTTCAACGCATTGCTCAGAAGATTGAGGACCACCTTCTCCCACATGCCGCGATCGACGTACACGGGTTCGGCCAGGGTCGGGCAGTCGACGTCGAAGGCAAGCCCGGCCTTCTCGACGGCCGAACGGAAGACACTGGCCAACTCCGCGGTCACCACGGCCAGATCGACGGGCTCGTAACGCGCCTGCATCCGCCCGGCCTCGATGCGGGAGAAGTCCAGCAGCGTGTTGACCAGCTTGCCCAGGCGCAGTGCGTTGCGGCGGATGACGTCGAGCTCCTGCCGCGCCGGCTCGTCCGCGTCGCCGAGCCGGGCGCGCAGTTCCTCGACGGGACCCATGATCAGGCTCAACGGCGTGCGGAACTCATGACTGATATTGGAGAAGAAGGCGGTCTTGGCACGGTCCAGCTCGGCCAGCTCCTCCGCGCGCCGCTGCTGTGCCTCGTAGCTGCGGGCGCTGCCGATGCCCGAGGCGATGTGTCCCGCGGTCAGCTCGACGAAACCCCGGTAGCCGTCGTCCAGGACGCGGTACCGGTTGAGGCCCGTGACGAGAAAGCCGTACGGCGCACTGCCCTGCTGCAGCAAGGGGACCACAAGTGCCTGGTCGGGCGGTTCGGGCCAGCCACCGGCGGGCAGGCCGGCGAAGACGTCGCCGACGAGCGGTACGAGGGCCGACTCACCGCGGGCCAGATCCGCAGTCGGCCAGACACCGTCGCGGGCGTCGGCCGGGATGACGGCCGGTGCAGCCGGATGGCCGGGACGGACACCGGTGGCACCGGCCAGCCGGGCGATGTCGCCGTCGAACAGGTAGGTGAGCGTGAAGGGCAGATCCTGCCGGTTGCGCGCCAGCTGCCGGTCGGCGAAGGCCAGCACCTCCTGCTCGGTCCGGATCACGCTCGGATCGGACCCCAGGTCCCGCAGCGTGGCCATGCGCCGCTCGCCGATCACCCTTTCGGTGTCCTCGCTGACCACGCACAGCATGCCCACCACGTCACCGGCGTCGTCCCGCAGCGGACTGTAGGAGAACGTGTGGTACGTCTCCTCGCTGTAGCCGGAACGCTCCAGGAACAGCAGCAAGCCCTCGTCCCAGGTGGCCGAACCCGTACGCAGCACGGTGTCGATACGCGGGCCGATGTCGTCCCAGATCTCCGCCCACACCTGGCTGGCCGGCCGCCCCAGAGCCCACGGGTACTTGCGACCGAGGGTGTCGCGCCGGTAGGCGGCATTGCAGAAGAAGGTCAGCTGTTCGCCCCAGGCCATCCACATGGGAAACCGCGACGACAGCAGGATGCTGACGGCCGTCTGCAGACTCTGCGGCCATTCCCGCGGCGGACCCAGGGGGGTGTCCGCCCAGTCCACTGCGGCCAGGTCCCTGCCGACCACACGGTCGGCAGAGAACACGTCGTCGGCCATGCTCCGGCGGTCCACCTCGTCGGAAGGCGCCACGCGACCCCCTTCTTCCCTTCGTACCGGCCCTGCCCCTGCGGCCTCTCGCCCGTCTCGGACACGTCCCCGTTCGCCCCGGGGCCATGACTCTGTCTCTCTGCCCCGCTATCGTCGATCGACGCCGCCGCACGCGTCGTCTGCCTCACACGGATGACGGCTGTCTCGCCCGTGGTCGGCATCTCCCGGACCGGGCGCACAGAAGACCCTCACAGCAAGGTCCCGGCTTGCCGGCAGGCAGACGAGGTCACCAGGGATAGTCCGGGCGGGCGGGGAAACATGTGGGGGTAGCGTAAGGCGACCGATGCACAGGGGCGAAGGTGAGTTCCCTGCACGAGCGTCTGCCGAACAGATCCGACCAGCACGGCATGGGCCGTTGCCGCACAGGAGACTTGATGGACCACCCAGAGGGCCCGCTCGCCATCAGCGCCCATGCCTCACCGGCCGGGTTCGTCGTTCTGCGGCTGGCCGGGGAACTCGATCACTACACGGGCCCCTTCTTGCGTCAGGCCGTGAAGGATGTGCTGCGCGACCCCGGCGCGGGTGTCATCGCCGATCTGTCGGCACTGAACTACTGCGACTCGACGGGAATGACCGCCCTCATCACGGCCTACCGTCAGCTCGACACCGCAGGCTCTTCCTTCTCGGTCGCGGCACTCAGCCCCGTCATGCTCGAGCTCTTCCGAGTGGCGGGGCTGGATCAGCTCCTGACGCTGCACCCCAGCGTCGAGGAAGCCATCGACAGGCTGAGCGAGTCGTGAAACCGGTCCCACCCGGCAGCACACCAAGGTAAAGTCCTGGCCCGACGCAATGACCTGTGCCCTGGCCGGGTACTACGGCCGCTGGGTCGCCGACGGGTGGTGGGCGCGCGCTGAAGGCCCGCCTGAAAGGCTGCACTGGCGATCATGCGGACCTTTGTCGTCGTCACGACCATGCCGTCGTCACGACCATGCGCCCTGGTCGTCATCGCGGCACTCGGTACGCAGGCCGTACAGGACTACGCGGGACGAAGGGCGTACCGCCGCCATCCTCGCCAAGGTCGCCGGCGCCGGATGGCCGGCCAGCCGTCGTCCCCGCCGTGTCGTGGCGCTCTTCGGTGCCGCCCTCGTCAACGTGCGCGTCCGGATCCGCCCTCCAGCGGCCGGGCCCTGCGGTAAGGCTGTGTCGACGACGCTCAGTGGCGCGCGGCCCACGACGAGGTCGCTGCCGGGCTCGCCAACACCGAAAGCGCGAGCGCCCGTCCTGAACGGGAACGCCTGACCGGCGCCCGGCTGAGCGCTCCCACGGCAGTGCAGGCGACACCGCGGTCAGCGGAGCGGCAGGCACGTCGAGTACCCGGACCCACCCGTCACGCTGGCTCGACGGGAAGCCCGAGAGGCGTCCACGGGGGTATGGATGACCGAGCCGTCAGTCGCCCTCGCCGCGGGCCTGGCATGCGTTGTCCGCGGAGGCGTTCAGCGCGGCAATGAGGCCGAGACCCTGCACCAGCCCCTCCGCCAGCGGACTGCCCTTCCGCTCGGCCTCGATGGTCTGCGCCATGGCCTCGGTGTACTCGTCGTGTGCGTAAAGGTCTTCGACGGGCATGGTGCCGTCCGGGGCCTGGTGGCCGGGGCGTGCTCAGGCCCCGGTGCTCCTTGCGGATCCGGTCACGCGTGGAGGTGGGTGCCGATCCTGAGGAATGCCTGGACGAGGGGTGCCGGGGAGACCGCCGGGGAGACGATCTGGGAGGCGTAGTGGACGATGACCAGGTCGAGCGCGGGAGAGACGAAGAGGCGCTGGCCGTGGATGCCGCTGGCCATGAAGGAACCGTAGGGGTCGTTCAGGATCCACCACAGGTCGTGGTAGGAGAGCGTGGCCGGCGCGCTGGGGGGAGCGGCGGGGAAGCGGACGCGACGCGGGTAGCCGTCGGGCACGCCGGAGACGATGGTGGTGGCGACGGCTTCGGGAATGATCTGTCGGTCACCGATCGCGCCGCCGCAGCGGATCATCTCGCCAAGGCGACCCAGGTCGCGGGCCGTGGCACTGAATCCACCGGCAGCGGCCTCGGAGCCGTCCGCGTCGACGAGGTAGTACGCGTCTTCCTCGGCGCCGATGCGGGACCAGATCATCTCGGACAGCAGGGCCGAGGTGGTGGTGCCGGTGGCGCGGCGCAGCACTTCGGCGAGGGCTTCGGCGTTGCCGTTCTCGTAGCGGAACTCGGTACCGGGCTCACCGGTCGGCCTCGCGGTGGCGAGGTGTTCGCGGATCGTGGCAGGTCCGGTGTAACCGTAAGGGCGCAGTTGGGGGGCGAGGACAGCGAAGTACCGCTGTGCTTCGAGGGCTTTGTCGTACGGGCGGCCTGCGTAGCTCATCAGGGTGCCCATGTGGAGGAGGTCGTCGACCCGGGCGTCCCCGAAGGCCGTGCCGGCGAGTTCGGGGACGTACTGGGTGACCAGCGCATCGCGGGCGAGTTGTCCGTCATGGGCGAGGGTCGCGGCGAGCAGGCCGAGGTAGGACTTCGCGGCGGAGGCGTTGAAGTGCGGGACATGTGGTTCGTAGCCGTGCAGGTACTCCTCGTGGACGAGGGTGCCGCGGTGCATGACCAGCAGTGCGTCGGTCTCCGCCAGGGCGAGGAGTTCTGCGAGCGTGAGGGACTGGCCGTGCGGCCCGGTGAACGTGAGGCCGTCGAGTGCGCCTGCCGGTGTGGCGGGCAGTGGGGAGGTTTGGCCGGAGCCCCGCCAGACACGACGGCTCGGAAGGAGTTCCCGGCCCGATGTCGTGTGCCAGCGGGCCCAGGCGGGATCGGTGTATCCCCGCGCCCAGACGAGGTCCGCCAACGAGGGAATGCCTGTCATGCGTTCGCTCCGCTCTTCGGTCGTGCACCTACTGGGCTCGTTACCGTACACGCTGTCTGGTAACTCGGCGAGAGGTGGTCGAATGGAGACGACGAGCGCCGCGTGGCGGGGGGCACCTCAGGGACTGAGGTCGAGGGCCCCCGGCGCGTCGGACGGGGTGAGTCCGGTGGCCCAGACCCGGCCGTAGACGGACAGATCGCGCAGGTGGGCGGTGATCTCGGCGGCGCCGTAGCCGGTGTCGTTCTCCACCCACCAGGTGAGCAGGCCGATGAGTTCTCCGGTCCAGGCCCGGGCGACGATGTCCAGAGGGATCCTCGGCGTCACCGCGAGCTGTTCGGCTCGCGCGCGGAAGGCGGCTTCGGCGTGCGTGCGGATGAGGTCCGCGAACTCGCGCAGGGCGCGACCGTCGCCCTCGCCCCGGAGGATGACCTGATAGACGGGCTTCTCCTGTTCGGCGTGTTCGAAGATGTACTTCACCGGCAGCCCCGTGAACCCCTCCGCATGGGCCTGCCGGACCGCCGGCAGGAGGCGTTCGCGGTCCTCGGCGAGGTCGCGGACGATGCCGACCAGGAGATCCTCCTTGTCGCGGTAGTGGGCGTAGAAGGTGGCGCGGCCGACGTCGGCCCGCTCGGTGATCTCCTCGACCGTGACCGCATGGAACCCCTTGTCCAGCACCAGTTCGACCAGTGCCTGGCGCAGTGCGGCGCGTGTCCTGCGGACGCGGCGGTCTCCCGCGGGCTTGCTGTCCACTTCGTTTCCTTCTCCTCTGAACCGTTGACCTGACCCTAACGCTGCCCTTACGTTGCCGCACACCAAGCTTGATTCCGAACACAGCGTTCGGAAATTCTGGAGGTGCGATGAATCTCGGGCGGTACGTACGCCGGACTGCCGGCCATCAACCCGATGCCGAGGCCGTGGTCTGCGGACCGGTCCGGCTGACCTACGCGGAACTCGACGACCACAGTGACCGCCTCGCGACAGCACTGCGTGCTCTCGGCCTGAGCCGGGGTGACCGCGTCGCGACCCTCTCCGGCAACCGAGCCGAACTGGTCGTCACGGAAGTCGCCCTGTACAAGGCCGGCCTGGCCCGAGCGCCCATCAACGCCAGGCTCGGCGCCGCGGAAGTGGCCCATCTCCTCGCCGAGTCCGACGCGCGCGTGCTCCTGGCGGACGCCGCCCACCTGGACATCGTCCGCGCGGCGGCGCCCGGCACCGGGGTGAAGACCGTGCTCGGTTATGACGGCCCGAGCGAGCTCGGCCCCGGCTACTCCGAGACCCTTGCGGGCACCGAGCCGGAACCCGTCGACACCGACTGCGACGAGGGCGACACCGCCGTTCTGCATTTCACCTCGGGCTCCACGGGCAAGCTCAAGGCGGCGGTCCAGACATACGGCAACAGGCTCGCCCTGATGCGCAAGTCGGTGATGAGCGCTGACACCCGGGTCGGTCCCGGAGACCGCCAGATCCTCGCCGGGCCGGTCACCCACGCCTCCGGCATGCCGCTGATGGGGATCTTCTTCGCAGGCGGCTGTGCAATCGTTCTGCCGCGCTGGGACGCTGCAGAGTTCCTCACCACCGTCCAGCGCGAGCGCGCCACCCACGCCTTCGTCGTGCCGACGATGGTCAACACCGTCCTCGCGCTGCCGAACGTCCGCGACTACGACCTGTCCAGTCTGCGCCAGCTGATCTATGGCGCCGCGCCGATGTCACCGGCCCGCATCAGGGCCGCCTGGGACGTCTTCGGTCCCGTCCTCTCCCAGGGATACGGGTGCGGGGAGACCACCTCCGGCGTGCTGTTCCTCTCCACCGGGGACCACCGGCGCGCCATCGAGGGCGAGGACGAGGAGCTGTTGCTGTCCTGCGGACGCCCGCTTGCCGAGGCGGAGGTCGCCATCGTCGACGAGGACGGAAAGCCCGTGCCGGACGGGGAGATCGGCGAGATCGCCGTGCGTGGGCCCGATGTCGTGCCCGGTTACCACAACGAGCCGGAGCTCACCGCCGAGACCTTCCGGGACGGCTGGTTCCTCACCGGCGACCTCGCCCGCCGCCGCGCGGACGGCTACGTCTTCATCGTCGACCGCAAGAAGGACATGATCGTCTCCGGCGGGTTCAACATCTACGCCGTCGAGGTCGAGTCCGTCCTGCACCAGCACCCCGACGTCTACGAGGCCGCCGTCGTCGGCGTCCCCGACGAGCAGTGGGGCGAGGCCGTCAAAGCGGTCGTCGTGGTGCGGGACGGCGCCACCCTCACGGAGGCCGGCCTCGTCGACTTCTGCGCCGAGCACCTGGCCCGCATGAAGAAGCCCCGCTCGGTCGACTTCGTCGCCGCGCTGCCCCACAACCCCAACGGCAAGATCGACCGCCGCGCCATCCGCGACCGCTACTGGGCGGGCGCCGAACGCCGCGTCAACTGAACAGGACCACCGGCATGCCCTTCACCCTCGAACCCTCCTACGACGACAACCCGCGCCTCCAGGACCTGGTCGTCCGGCTTCGTGCGTATCTGCGCGACGAACTCCTCCCGTACGAGCGCGAGCGCGGTATCACCGCCGAGACCAGGCTCGACCGTCCAACCCTCGAACAGGTCTGGCGGCGCAGCGCGGAACTCGGCTTCTACGGCATCAGCCTGCCGCCCGAGCTGGGTGGTCAGGGCCTGAGCTTCTATGAACTGTGCGCGCTCAAGGAGGAGCTGACCGCCTCCGGTGCCGCGCTCTCGCACTCCGTCCTCGGCGACATGGGCGGACCTCTGCGCGTCGGCGCGATCGTGAAGTACGCCACTGAGCAGCAGCGGGAGCGCTATCTGATGCCCGTGGTCCGCGGTGAGCGGGCGTGCTGCTTCTCCATCACGGAGGAGGACGCGGGCTCCGACGTACGTCGGATGACGACCACCGCCACTTTGGAAGGTGACAGCTACGTCCTCAACGGCAAGAAGGTGTTCAGCTCAGCCGCCCCCTTCGCGGACTTCGCCATCGTCGTCGCCCGTATGGCCGACGAGGAGGAGGTGTACAGCGCCTTCCTCGTCGACCTGGACACCCCGGGCTGCACCGTCCTCGACGGTGAAGTCCCCATGTCGGGCCAGCAGATGGAAGGCGACCTGCTCTTCGAGGACTGCCGTATCCCCGCCGCGAACCTCCTCGGTGAGATCGGCCAGGGCCTGCGCATCGGCATCGGCCGCATCACCCTCAACCGCCTGCTGCACTGCCCGTCGCTGATCGGCGCCGCCCGCCGCGCCTGGGACCTGTCGGTGGAGTACGCGACGAACCGCGTCGTCTTCGGACAGCCGCTCCTCGCCCACCAGGCGATCCACCACAAGATCGCCGAGATGGCCACCGAGATCTACGCCGCCCGCTCGATGGTGATGTCCACCGCAGCCAAGGCCGACCGAGGCGGCAACGTCTCCGTCGAGGCCAACATGTGCAAGCTCTTCACCTCCGAAGCGGCCTTCCGTGTCGCCGACCAGGCCGTCCAGATCCATGGCAAGGCCGGCCTGACCCGCGGCCACGATGTCGAACAGATCTTCCGCACCCTGCGGATGTTCCGGATCGTCACCGGAACATCCGAGATCCACAAGAACGCCATCGCCAAGGGACTGATCTGACCGACTCCTTTGGTGTCCGGGCGGCACCGCGGGCCCCCGGCCGGGGGCCCGCGGCCACGGGGAACCGCCCACTCGCACGCTCCCTGCCCCACCCTCGTCCGCAGGAGTCACCCCATGGCACCGCACACCACCGCGCAGTCGCGGAACACCACCGCCCCCGCCCCGACTCCCGAGCGCCGCCGCGCCTGGCTGGTCACCGCCTTGATCGTGACCTTCATGGTCATCAACTTCGCCGACAAATCGGTCCTCGGCCTCGCAGCCGTCCCGATCATGAAGGAGCTGGACCTCAGCAACAGCACCTACGGCCTGATCTCCAGCTCCTTCTACTTCCTCTTCAGCCTCTCCGGACTGCTCGTCGGCTTTCTCTCCACCCGCCTCTCCAGCCGCATGCTGCTCTTCGGCATGACGCTGCTGTGGGCCGTCGCGCAGCTACCGGTCCTGGCCGTGGCCTCGGTGCCCACCCTGCTCGCCGGTCGCATCCTGCTCGGCGCCGCCGAGGGCCCGGCGGCCTCCATGTCCATGCACGCCCTCTACAAGTGGTTCCCGCCCGAGCGCCGCGCCCTGCCCTCGGCTCTCCAGATCGGCGGGGCGGCCCTGGGCACGCTCATCGCGGCACCTGTGGTGACCTGGCTCATCGCGGGCTACGGATGGCGCTCGGCATACGCCGTCCTCGCCGCCGTCAGCGCGGTCTGGGCGCTGGCTTGGTGGCAGATCGGCCACGACGGCCCCCACGACTTCACCTGCGCCGGCACCGGCGCCGGTCAGGGGGCCGGTCCTCGACTGCCCTACCGCACGCTCCTGTCGACCGGCACCGTCCTCGGCAGCATCTCCAGCGCATTCGGCGCGGCATGGGCACTGTCCCTCAGCCATACCTGGCTGCCCACCTATCTCGAGACCGAGCTGGACATGTCGGCAAAGTCCACCGCGACCACCATCAGCGCCATCTCCGGATACAGCCTGCTCCTGCTGCTCGCCGTGTCCCCGGTCGTGGACGCGCTCAAGGCGCGCGGCGTCAGCAGCCGCTGGTCAAGCGGGGCGGCCCAGAGCATCGCAGTGTGCATCGCGGGCTGCGCGATGGCCGCCTTCCCGTTCATCGAGAGCACCGCGGTCCGGCTGATCCTGATCGGACTGGCCTTCGGCACGATCGCCATCGCCATTCCCCTGCACTACATGACCGCGGCCGAGGTCGTGCCCACCTCTCAGCGCGGCGCCGTCTTCGGCATCGTCGCTGGATTCGGCACGCTGCCCGGCCTCGTCGCACCCTCCCTGACCGGCCACCTCATCGATGCGGCCGCGTCTCCCGCCGCCGGCTACACCACAGCGTTCCTCACCGCCGCCGCGGTGATGCTCCTCGCCGGCGTGCTCGCCCTGACAGCCATCCGACCCGAGCGCGATGCCCGTCGCCTGGGCCTCGACCCCAGGACGGTGAACGCAGCGCACTGAGCCGTCGATGAAGGACCCCCATGCCACGGACGGCCATGGACGTCAGATGCGCGCAGGGGCCTTGTCGGCGGCGCTCTCGGCAGGGTGCTCCGCATTAGATTCCATTTCGCTTGGTGAGTCTTCGGTGGCATATGAGAGTTGCGGCGATGGCGGTGAAGGCGAGGAAGTGCTTGCCGGCGGTGGAGGCGTCGGCAGCCGGACAACCAGGACACGGTCCGCTCCACGACCCAGGCGTGCCCGGCCCAGGCGACGGGATGACCCGATGCCCTTGCCGGGCAACCTGGAAAGCCGTCGAGTCAGATCGAACCTCTACCGCACCCAACTGACGTGCGCAGCATCGAAAGGCCCGCACTGTGCGCCGCGGACCCACGCCTGCTCCAGCCCCTCGGCGGTCAACCCTCGTGTGACGGCCGAAGATTCCCCGCCCGTCGCCGGCCCCCGGCGACGCCCCTCCCCATGCCGATCCGCTGACCCGTGGGCGCAGCTCGGACCCGAGCGGCATCGTCTCTGAGCTCTCCACAGCGGACGAGACAAGAGGGCTATGGCCATGCCGAGGCGGCCGCGCCCTTCGCGTGCCGCCGCTCCGTTCATCACCGGACAGGCAACAGCCGTATCTCCGGCCACACCCATCCCCCCGGGTGAGGCGAGCTCGTACCAAGTCTTGCGACCCACTCCGCTGACATGTCCCTGCGAAAGGCGGGCAACACTGCCCCACCCAAGGAAGGCAGGGCGAACTCAGGGGTCGAGACCGAGTTCGGCCCAGACCGTTTTGCCGGGACGGCGTGGGGTGACGCCCCACCGCTGGGCGAGCCGCTCGATGAGCTGCATGCCGAAGCCACCCGGCTCCGTGTGAGAGGTGACGCGGCTGCGGGGCCAGCGGTCGCCGTCGTCGCTGACCGCAATGCGCAAGAACCTACCGTTCCAGGTGAGTCGGACCAGAGGTGGGCCGACGCCGTGGCGGATGGCGTTGGTGATCAGTTCCGAGGCGAGCAGTTCGGCGGTCTGAATGATTCGCTGCTGGCGCAACGGTCCACCGAAACCTTCCACACAGTCGCGCAGCCACCGCCGGGCGGCCGCGATGCTCCCCGTCACCGCAGGAAAACGCGACTCGCAGGTCGGGACGGTCGGTTCGCCGATCACAAGGTTCCTCCAGCGGGGATGGCCCTGCGCCGCAACCGACCGGCGCGGGGCCCCAGCCGGTGCAGCCACCTGCCGGGTTACCCCTGGCTGCCCAATGAACCATATCGGTCTGCCGGGCGATCGATGGATTCTGTGAAGGACCGCTCGCTCGAGGCATCGACGGGACTGACGGTGGCCGACCGACTCGCGCCGCCTTGGCTCTGACAGCGGCTGGAGAGCGGCTGCGGCAGCGCCGGCTCAGACGTCTGGGACTCTGGGACGGTTCTTGAGAGGTCAGGGGTCGGACCTCGACGGTGACGTCCTTGAGGGCGAGCACCTGTTTCTGGGCGTCGGGCCGGCTCTGATCGGAGTGTGGGGGACGTATCTTGATCGCGTGAAGAGACGGCGCTGGTGGTCTGTGGTCGGCTGGTGGGTCGCGTGGTGGGCGGCTGTTACCGCTGCCTTCTTGGGCTTGGGGATGCTGATCGACCAGCCGACGAGTCTTGCGGGCTGTGCGGCGAGTGCGGTGCTGGTGATTGTCGTCGGCGAAGTCGGTGACCGTCTGCGGCGCCGCTTCTTCCCTCGCCGGGAGGCAGGCTGACGGATCGGCGGGTCCGCCTCTTGCTGCTTCCTCTGGCCGGTTCGGACGAGACGCCTGGTCATGAGCGTGATGGCGGCCCAGGTGATCAGCGTCTCCGAGTGCTGAACGAGCCGTTCGTAGTCCCGGGAATGCCGAGACGGGGCACGGAGCCCAGGGTGCGCGGCCCGCTCAGCACGCCCCTGGCGGTTGCGGGCAGCGGCCGGCGCACCACCCCCGCGTCGCCGAAGAGTACGGCGCGGGGCGGGCGGGCCGCGCAGCTCCGGTTCATCGCGCAGGCAGGGATCCCCCAGGCCGGTGGGTGGGATGCTCTGCGGGCCGATGGCGACGGCCGCCCTGCCCCCGGGGCGTGCCGCGCCGTACCGGCTCCAGTCTTCCCAGACGTTGCCCGAGCCGGGTTCGGGGAGCCGGAGGACGGCCGATCTCCCAGCGGGCCGAGGCGGCCTCAGCGGTTGAACGTCAGGCGTGGTGACGCGTTGCGGGCCAGGCTGTGGGCCTGGTCGGGCCACCAAGCGCCGGCCGGTGGGTCGACGATGCCGTACTCGGGATCGATGGTGCCGCCTGTGTTGCGGCTGCAGCTGCCGTCGGACTCGCCGGGGATCTTGAGCCACAGGTAGGCGTCGACGAGCGGGACGCCGGTGTCGGCGGTGGGGCGCGGGCCGAGGCCCCGGCCGGGCGCGTTGCACCAGGCCTCAGGATCTCCGGTGTACTTGCCCGGTGGCGGCGTCCAGGCGCCCAGGCCGTTGCGGCTGGTGTCGATCACGAAGTGATGCAGCGCGTCGGTGGGCGGGGTGCCCACGTGCTGGTCGAACCAGGCATCGGTCCAGTGCCAGGTGGTGGGGTCGGTGGAGGAGACCGCGTTGCCGGGCGTGCCGTCGTTGGGGGCGGCCGCCGAGTAGTACTGCCCGGCGCACGAGCCGGCGGGCCCACCCTTTGCGGTGGCGAACCACATGCACTTCGAGATCCAGGTGCCGTATCTGGCGTTGTGGTCGGTGGGGTGGGTGTTGGACACGTTCAGGGCGAAGCCGTCGCTGTCGCGGACCCCGGCGTCCAGCAGCCGCTGGGCCATGTCGCCGACGGGGCGCCACTGGACGTTCCCCGCGTCGAGGTAGACGGCGGTGCGGGGCTTGGCCTTCAGGGTCTTCACGGCGTAGGCGAGGTCGGCGATCCGGGCGGCGGTGAGTTCACCGGTCGGATCCGCGGCCGGCCCGCAGTCCTTGGGGAGGAGGGCCGTGCCGTCGGGTTCGACGACGACCACCGCCTTGTCGGCGCCGATCCCGGCGGCGAACGCGTCGATCCACTGCCGGTACGCGGCGGAGGACGCGGCACCGCCGCTGGAGTACTGCGTGCAGTCCCGCCCCGGGATGTTGTAGGCGATCAGTACGGGCGTACGGCCCACGGCACGCGCCCGGTGGACGAGCTTGCCGACGTCGGCGCGCACTTCGTCGGGCGTGCCCTTGGTGAACCACTCGGCCTGCGGCCAACTCGCAAGCCTGGCCATGTTCACGGCGTTCTCGATGTCGCCGTTCCTGGCGTCCGCGAGGGCCTGTTGCGCGGCCTTGCTGTGCGGGTCCACGTAGAACTCCGTCGCCGGGGTGACCGGGTCCTGCGTGGGGGTGGTGGCCTGTGCCTGTGTCGTGCCGAGTGCGGTGAGCGCGCTGAACGCGGTGAGGGCCGCGATGACGGCGACCGCGCGGCGCCGTGGGGTGCGTGGTTGCATGGCTGCTTCCTTGGCTGATTCCTGGTCGATTCGGTGGTGGAGACGGACGTCCGCCACCCGCGGAGATCCGATGCGCCGGTGGCGGCGGCGGTGGACCTGGATCAGTAGCCGTAGATCATCTTGTAGGCGACCTCGGGGAGGAACTGTCCGGCCGTGGAGCCGGTCCCTACGCCGCAGTTGCCGTCGGACTCCCCCGGCGTCTTGATCCACAGCAGCATCTCGGCGCCGCCGCCCCGCTGGGTGGGGATGCCGATGCGGCGGCCTGCGGGGTTGCACCACTGGCCGTTGGAGCCGTTGCCGTTGCGGCTGGTGTCGACGACGAACGGCTTGGTGTAGCCGTAGCGGGCGCTGAGTTCCGCGTTGATGGCGTTGCCGAAGGCGGTGTTCTCGGCGGTGGTGAAGTAGTTGGAGACGTTGAGCGAGAAGCCGTGGGCCTGACGGAGGCCCGCCTCGTGCAGGCGCCGGGCCATGGTGGCCGCGCCGGCCCAGCCAGGGTTGCCGGCGTCCATGTAGACCCAGGTGTTGGGGGCCTGTCGGTTGAACTCGGCGAGGGCGCCGGTGAGCATCGCCTCGCGTTCGTCGATCTGGGCCTGGGTCATACAGCCGTAGTCCGCGAGGGAGTCCGGTTCCAGGACGACGACGGCCGGGCGGCTCGCTATGCCGCCCGCGAACTGGGCGATCCAACTGGCGTAGGCGGACGGCGAGGCGGCACCGCCCGCCGAGTGCCCGCCGCAGTAGTCACGGTTGTAGACGTTGTAGGCGACGAGGACGGGCAGCTTGTCGGCGCGGTCCGCGGCTCCCGCGTACGCCCCCGTCGCGGTGCCGATGGTGCCGCTCCAGGAGCCGAACCAGCGGGCCATCGGGGTGTTGGCGATGGCGGCGTTGATCGCGGGGGCTCGGCCGTCGCCGGGGTTGGCCGCCACCCACCTCTTGGCGGTGGAGTCCGGGTCCACGTAGAACCCGCTCGTCATGGTGGTGGGGTCGGCCGCGTGGGCGGAGGGTGCGACGGCGAGCGCCAGCGGCAGGGCGCAGAGCGCTGCCACCAGGGTGCGGAGTCTGCGGCTCATCACAGGACCTCGGTTTCCTGGCAAGGGAGTTGGGGGATGGGTTGCATTGGGAGCGCTCCCACTGGAAGCGGTCCCAATCGTGGGGCGGGCTGGTTTAAGTGTCAATAGGCGTGGCGCCGTTGGGCTTGGAGGAACGAACGGGGCTTGGGGGCGGCAAGGAACTGGAAGCGCTACCAGGTGGCGGTGACCTGTCGGCCCCCGGCCCTGTGGAAGACTCCGGGTTCATGGCAGAAGATGGGCCGCGTCGGCAGCCGACGCTCGACGAGGTGGCCGAACGCGCCGGTGTCTCCCGCTCCGTGGCTTCCCGCGCCCTCAACAACGCCCCGCACGTCAGCCGCGCCAAACGCGAGGCCGTCGAACGGGCCGTCCGGCAACTCGGTTACGTCCCCAACCCGACCGCTCGTGCTCTGGCCACGCGGCAGACGGGCGCGGCCGCCCTGGTCGTGTCGGGAGAGGACCCGGCCATCTTCGCCGACCCCTTCTTCGGCCAGGTCATCGCGGGGGCGTCGGCCGCTCTGGAGGAGGCCGAACTCCATCTGATGCTCTGCCTGGCCGCCTCCGAACGGGGCCGCAAGCGGGTGGCGGAACTCCTGCGATCCAGGGGTGCCGACGGCGTCATGCTGATGGCGCTGCGCGAGGAGGATCCCCTGACACGGATCGCCGAGGAGGAGGCGCGGATGCCCGTCGTGTTCGGCGGACGCCCGGTCGGCTCGGCGCCTCGGTGGTACGTCGACGTCGACAACGTCGGCGGAG
This sequence comes from Streptomyces sp. NPDC104814, assembly GCF_055583185.1. NCBI lineage: Bacteria > Bacillati > Actinomycetota > Actinomycetes > Kitasatosporales > Streptomycetaceae > Streptomyces > Streptomyces sp. NPDC104814. The sequence goes on from NZ_JBVJOL010000014.1 coordinate 139,878, forward strand.
CTCGCGAGGCGACCGAGCATCTGGTCTCACGTGGCCGTACTCGTGTGGCCGCGATCTGTGGGCGGCTGGACACCGAGGCCGGGCGCGCCCGGTACCGGGGTTACCGGGACGCCATGCTCGCCGCCGGGCTCGAGCCGTTGCCGCCCCAGGAGGGGGACTTCACCGAGGCCAGCGGAGCCTCCGAGATGGCCGCAGTGCTGGAGAAGCGCCCTGACGTGGACGGCGTGTTCGCCGCCAGCGACAACATGGCCGCGGGCGCACTGCGCACGCTGCGGAAGGCGGGCCGGCAGGTCCCCGCCGATGTCGCCGTAGTCGGTTTCGACGACCTGACCGCCGCGCAGATCGCCGACCCGCCGCTCACCACCGTTCATCAGCCCGTGGAGGCGCTGGGCCGGGAGATGGCCCGCATGCTGGTGGCGCTCCTCGACGGACAGGACCCTACGCCGCTGATCCTGCCGACCCGTCTGGTCGTTCGCGTCAGTGCGTGACGGCCGGGGCGGACCCCAGGCCGGGGTCCGTCTGGTCGATGGCGCCAGTGCGTGATGGCAGGGCGGTTTCTCAGGGCCTTGGACGCCCAGCCTGCGCTGGACACCGCCCTGGGGGCGACGGGGCGCGCTCCGGCGGGGTTCCGATGACCCGAAGGGACCGTTTCTGCGTACGGACGGACGCAACCCTGGCCTGTCGGGTGCCATGCATGTGATGGCTTTGATAGTGGTGGCAGGGTGCCAGCTCTCCGCAGACTTGCGCGGTCGTTGACCGGCCTTGCCACAGCCCTCGTCATCGGCGGCTGTGGATCGACGCAACCGACTGGTATCTCCCGTGCCGAGTCCGTCCCCGCCTCCTCCGGCGTTGCGCGAGCCGGCCGGAGTGCGACGCCGTCTCCGGCTGCTGCGCGGCCGGTGCCCGTCGACTGCCGCAAAGTCCGGTGCGTCGCCCTCACCTTCGATGCAGGTCCGGGCCCCTATACGGCGCACCTGCTGGACATCCTCAAGGCGAAGCGCGTCAGCGTGACATTCTTCCTCCTCGGCAAGAACTCCCGCGTCCGTCCCGAGCTCGTCCGCAGGGAGGCGTTCGAGGGACATGAACTGGGCAACCACACCTGGTCACACAGACATCTGACGCTCGCATCGAAAGCCGAAATCCGCCGGGAACTCGTCACCCTCCAGGACCAGGTCAAGCAGCTCACCGGCCGCGCCCCCACCCTGATGCGCCCGCCTCAGGGGCTTACCGACGTTCGCGTCGCCGCGGTCTGCCGCTCCCTCGGACTCGCGCAGATCCTCTGGTCCGTGTCGGCGAAGGACTACCGCGACCACGACCCCGAGGTCATCACGAGCCGCATCCTCCAGGGCGCCCAGCGCAACGGGATCATCCTTCTCCACGACGTCTACCCGGGAACGGTCCCGGCCGTCCCGGCCATCATCGACGGGCTGCGGCGGCGCGGCCTCACCCCCGTCACCGTCTCCCAGCTCTTCGCGCCACACCGCCCTGAGCCGGGCCGGGCCTACTGGAACGCGCCCCAGACCTGACCCCAGCGCCCCGCACCGGACACCCGACGGGCACCTCCCGAGGCGCTTCGCCACACGGCCGACGCCTGCCGGCCGGAAGGCCACGCCCGCCGAATCTTGCGGGCTCGGGTGGACACCCCCGGCCCGGCATGATCCTCTCCTGCCAAGGCGATCTCGACGCCGCCGAGCTGTACCCCACCTCGCCCTCGACATCCACGGCCTCGACCGCCGCCGCACCCACGCCATCGTCCCCACCGACCTCCGCCTCCGCCTGCCTGCGCCGACACAACGGAGTCCCAGAAGCTGAGGAACTTCCTGAGCGGACCGCCCGCATCGTCGGCTGCCTTGAATTCACCCGACGGCCAAGTCGTGATGGCAATTACGAGAGCAGTGGCAAGGCTTCCAAGACTTCCCATGGCGTCGGGCAGAACGTCGCGGAACACGGCGGTCGCAGAGTCACATCATCACTGCACATATGTCCGCGCTGACGGTGCGGCTTGGTATTACAGCAGGGCCTGCCGTGCGCCGCATCCGGCGCCGCAAGTTCTCATCCGGCCTCTTGGTCGGCCCCATGATTGCGGAACACTGGAGAGGGCGACTCCGCGTGCGCACCCAGGCCACTTCCGACATCTCATGGGCCGGTCGTTGACGTCGAGAATCTGCCAGAAGACGGTGCCGGTTCCTGCTGGACTAGAGGTCGCACTCTCCATGTGATGCCCAACTCAGGACGGGATTCATGTCCACAGCAACCGCCCCTTCTGTCCAATCTCCCGCATCACCGGACCGCTCGCCTTTCATCTCCTGGCTGGCCGTCATTTCGGTAATGCTGGGGATCTTCTCCATCGTCACGACCGAAATCCTTCCGATCGGCCTTCTCACGTCGATCGGATCGAGTTTCACCATTTCGGACGGAATGGCTGGTCTCATGATGACCATGCCAGGATTCCTCGCCGCGGTCTCGGCCCCTGTGGTCACGGTGGCCACAGGCCGCATCGACCGGCGGGTCATGCTGGGCATGTTCATCCTTCTGCTGTCGCTGGCCAACTTCCTTGCCGCCGCCGCGTCGAGCTACTGGCTGGTCCTGATCTCCCGCGTCATGGTGGGCATCACTATCGGCGGCTTCTGGTCCATCGGGGCCGGACTCGCCGGTCAGCTGGTTCCCGCGAAGTCCGCGAGCCGTGCGACCTCGGTGATCTTCTCCGCCGTACCGCTCGGCTCCGTACTCGGAGTGCCGCTGGGCACGTTCATCGGCGACACCGCGGACTGGCGTACGGCGTTTCTCGTCATGGGCGGCTTCACCCTGGCCGTCCTCGTGGTGCTCCTCGCAGCCGTCCCACCCCTCCCTTCCGACCAGGCGACGCGCCTTGATGTCCTCGGCGCCATGCTCCTAAGCGTCAACACGCGCTTCGCGCTGGTCATGACCTTCCTCGTAGTGCTCGCCCACTTCGGCACGTACACGTACATCACCCCCTTCCTGGAGCAGGTGACCCACGTCAGCTCGGGTCTCATCACGATCTACCTGCTCATCTACGGTGCGGCCGGGATCGCCGGCAACTTCCTAGGCGGATCCATGGTGGGTCGCTTTCCGCGGTCCACCTTCGCCGCGGCGGCGGCCTTGATCGCCGCCACGACCCTGCTCCTGCCCGTCCTGGGACAGTCGGACGCCGGCGCGGTGGCGCTGCTGGCCTTCTGGGGCGTCGCGTACGGTGCGGTACCGGTCTGCTCCCAGACATGGTTCTCCAAGGCCGCCCCCGACTCCCTCGAGGCTTCCTCAGTCCTCTTCACCGCCTCCTTCCAGGCCACCATCTCCATCGGGGCCCTGGTGGGAGGGGCCGTCCTCGACCGTTCCTCGCCGTCCACTGTGATGGTGCTGGGCGGGCTGCCGGCCGTCCTGATGGTCCTGGTGGCCTGGGCCCACTGGGCGGGGAGGTTCACATGGCCGAAGTCCTCCTAGCCACACCGTGACCGGGCCGCCCGTCCGCCTCGGTCACCTCCCCCACCGCCTCCTCCCCCTCGGCGTAGCAGCAGATGGGCACCCGACTCCCGGCAACACCGACGAACAGGCCGTCTGGGTCCACTACGGATTTACCGGCACCGGCATGTGGCTCTCCCCCGCCCAGAACCGGTGGGCGGTACTGCTGACCGACGAGCTCTACTACACCCGCGCTGCTGACCGCCATCCGCAACGTCTCTCGTGAGTCGGCCTTCGATCGGACGGGAGCCGTCCAGGAGTGGCGCCTCGGCAGGTCGGCGATCAGATGTCGGACCAAATCCGGGTGGCCGCGGGCAGTCACCGGGTTGTTCCGGGCCGGGCGGGGGCGGTCTGCTTCGGAGCGGTCCACACCGTCTTCCGGGCGGTGGTCCGCGTACGCTCTCGCTGTGTCCTCACCTCGCCTGCATCGCGTCGCAGTCCTCGTGCTCGAGGGTGCGAAACCGCTCGACGTCGGGATTCCCGCGCAGGTCTTCACGACCCGCTCGAGCATGCCGTACGAAGTGCGGGTGTGCGGGGCGACGCCCGGCCTCGTGACCGGCGGCGACGGTCTGGCGTACCACGTCACTCACGGGCTTGAGGCGCTGGAGTGGGCCGACATCGTCTTCGTCCCCGGCTACCGGCACCCGGACCGCGACGACCCGCCGCCGGCCGTCGTCGCGGCGCTGATCGCCGCCCACGACCGGGGCGCGCGGCTCGCCGCCATCTCGACGGGCGCCTTCGCGCTCGCCGCCACGGGCCTGCTCGACGGCCGGCGCGCCACGACGCACTGGCATTACACGCGTGCGCTCGCGGCCAGACATCCGCTCGTCCAGGTCGACGAGAATGTGCTGTTCGTCGATGCGGGCAGCGTGCTCACCTCGGCCGGCGCCGCCTCCGGCATCGACCTGTGCCTGCACATCCTGCGCGGCGATCTCGGCGTGGCCGCGTCCAACCACGCGGCCCGGCGTCTGGTTGCGGCCCCTTACCGCAGCGGCGGGCAGGCGCAGTACGTGCCGCGCAGCGTGCCCGAGTCGCTCGGTGAGCGGTTCGCCGTGACCCGCGAGTGGGCGTTGCACCGGCTCGGTGAGCCCCTCACTCTCGGCATTCTGGCCCGTCAGGCCGGGGTCTCGCCGCGCACGTTCTCCCGGCGCTTCGTGGAGGAGACCGGCTACACGCCGATGCAGTGGGTGATGCGCGCCCGCGTCGACCTCGCCCGCGAACTGCTGGAACGCTCGCAGCGCAGCGTCGAGCAGATCGCGGCGGACGTCGGGCTCGGCACCGGGTCGAACCTGCGGCTGCACTTCCAGCGCATCCTCGGTACCACGCCGAGCGAGTATCGGCGCACCTTCACCCGGGGCGAGTGACCCGCCCGGCACCGTGTGGCGAGATCCTTGTGAACGATGGCGATCCCGCCACTGTCGATGGCACGAGCAGCGAGCGAGCCTGGTGGCGAAGGGAAGGAACACCACTCATGACTCGTATCGCCATCAACGGATTCGGCCGCATCGGACGCAATGTGCTGCGCGCGCTGTTGGAGCGCGACAGCGCCCTGGAGGTCGTCGCCGTCAACGACCTGACGGAGCCCGCCACGCTCGCCCGGCTGCTCGCCTACGACAGCACGGCCGGCCGGCTCGGGCGTCCGGTGACCGTCGACGGGAACGCCCTCGTCGTCGACGGCCGCCGGATCACGGTGCTGGCCGAGCGTGAGCCGGCGCAGCTGCCGTGGGCCGAACTCGGCGTGGACCTCGTCCTGGAGGCCACCGGCCGTTTCACCTCCGCCAAGGCGGCCCGCGCCCACCTCGAGGCAGGCGCGAAGAAGGTGCTCGTCAGCGCACCGTCGGAGGGTGCCGACGTCACGCTCGCGTTCGGAGTCAACACCGATGCCTACGACGCGGATCTGCACACGATCGTCTCCAACGCCTCCTGCACCACCAACGCGCTCGCGCCGCTGGCCGCGGTCCTCGACGAACTGGCCGGCATCGAGCACGGATTCATGACGACGGTGCACGCCTACACGCAGGAGCAGAACCTGCAGGACGGCCCGCACCGCGACCCTCGTCGCGCCCGCGCCGCCGGCGTCAACATCGTGCCGACGACGACCGGCGCCGCCAAGGCGATCGGCCTGGTGCTGCCGAACCTCGACGGCAAGCTGTCGGGCGACTCGATCCGCGTCCCCGTGCCGGTCGGCTCGATCGTCGAACTGAACACGACGGTCGCCCGCGACGTGACGCGCGACGAGGTGCTGGCGGCCTACCGGACCGCGGCGGAGGGGCCGCTGCTCGGCATCCTCGAGTACTCGGAGGACCCGCTCGTGTCATCCGACATCACCGGCAACCCCGCCTCGTCGATCTTCGACTCGGCCCTCACCCGCGTCGACGGCCGCCACATCAAGGTGGTCGCCTGGTACGACAACGAGTGGGGCTTCTCGAACCGCGTCATCGACACGCTGGAACTCCTCGCCTCCCACTGACGACGGCCGGTCCGGGCCGGTGCGGTTCCCCCGGCTGGGGCGGCCGCACCGGCCCGGCGCGCTTCCTTCACGCGCCCTTGGTCTCCCGCGCATCGAGTGCCCGTGGCGGCGCGGTTCGGACCGGGTGCACTGGGGCTCGTCGAGGAGCGCTTGACGGGGGCCGATGTGCCACGGTGACGAGCACGCTCGGTCCGACGGGGGACGCGAGCGGGGCCCTGCAGCCGGTTGGCCCTGCTGTAGGTGAGCTTGTCCTCCGGCCGACGGCCGCGACCCCGCGGCACCGGCGACGGTCGAGGACCCGGCCGTATCGGTCCAGCCCTACCGGCCCAGCGGAGCAGAGAAGATGAATCGGACTTCCGTCGTGCGGTATCCGGCGCGAGTAAAGGCGGCCGCCATCGGGCGGTTGCCGAGGTCGGTCGTGGCGGTGATGCGTTCCGCGCCGTCGTCGGCCTGAAAGCGGGTGATGGCGGCGAGGATCTCCGACACGTAGCCGCGGCCGCGCAGTTCGGGGACGACACCGAGGTAGCCGACGTTGCGGCTGTACGGAGTGGCCGACGGGATCGCCAGGCCGGCCAGGGCTCCGTCCGGGGTGTGCGCGAGACGCCACCACTCGCGCTTACCGGGACGGTCCAGGTAGAACTGGAGGCTTTCCCGGGCGGTAGCCTCCCGTCCCATGGCCGCCTCGCTCTCGACGGTGTGGGCGTCCAGTGTTCCCTCGGCGACCCGCAGCATCGCCTGGAGAAAGACCTCGTCGTCCGGTTCCGGGGAGAACACCAGATGCTCGGGCTCGGCGGGCAGCGGATCCTGCGGCGTCCACTCGAGCTGCAGCCGCTCCACCTCGACGCTCAGGCCCGCGCGGTGGGCCGCCTCGCGACGCCAGGCCACGGCGGGGACGTGCTCGGGATCGTCGCGCCACGAGGCGGGCAGCTTCATGAGGTTGTACAGCGGCGGCGTCTCGGCGCCCGCCTCACGGAAAGCCTGATGGCCCGCATCGAGGAGCGCGGCGGCCAGTGCCGCGCGCTCGGTCACGGGAACCTCGTCGGCTACGGCAAGGCAGTCGAGGGCGATCGGGTGCACGCTGTCACTCTGCCCCCACCACAGGGCGCGAGCCAGAACCCTGCCGTCCGGCCCCCAGGCAGCCCAGGTCCACTCCGGGCGGTACATACGCTGGGCGGCCTCGTCCCGGTAGGCAACGGCAGGCAGCCGCCACACGGGCTCAACGGAACTCAGGGCCAAGATCTGATCAAGCTCCGCGCCAGGACCCGCTACGGCGGAGAAGCGAGGAGCAGCACTGCTCAGGAAGGTCATTCAGCACCTTTCGAGTGCGAGAGAAAACAGCGGCCGACAGCAGGGTCCCCGGTACCGGGTAGTCCGCCCCCACCTGGATGCCCGGGTGCTCCAACACCACTTTGCCGGTCGCGCCGTTGCTGATTGCGTGCAGCCTAGTACTCCAGCCGTAGATCGTAACCGTCATGTCTGGGCGGGACCTCCCCGACGAACTCGGCTCGTTCCAGACCGCTGACAAACGCCTGATTGGGTGGGCCGTCGACGGAACCTGGAAAAAGATCTTCGCCGCCGTCCTCGCGGCAACTGATGCCGTCGATGACATCGGCTGGACCGTGTCGGTCGACTCCACCGTGGTCCGGGCCCACCAGCACGCCGCAGGAGCACTCTTCAGGGGGCGTACCGAATGTGGATCAGGACGCTTGTTCTGGCCCGGGTATGTGTCATGCGATGCTCACGCCATGACTGATCAGCCCGAGATTGCCATCGTCCGCTGGCCAGACCAGGCGCCTTCCGTTCAGGATGGGCCGGCAGATCTGCTGGCGGCCTACCATCTGCAGACGCAGGCCGAGAAGGGTGAGGCCGTCGCCGGTGTGGACGGGTTGCCGGACCGCTACCGGACAGAGATCGCGGATCCGCAGGCCGTGTTCGTTGACGATGTCGTGCTGCTGGCGTTGAGCGGGGACACCGCGGTGGGCTGCCTGGTGGTGACCGCCTCAGTTGACGGACGGTCCGAGGTCAAGAGGCTCTGGACGGACCCGGCGTTCCGGGGGCGGGGCGTCGCGTCCAGCCTGGTCAGCGCCGCGCTCGTGCATGCTGCGGAAAGCGGCGTCAGCGCGGTTCGGCTGTCGGTGTGGATGTGGCGGGTGGGAGCGATCGCCCTGTACGAGCGGCTCGGATTCACCGTCACGGAGTCGTGGGACGAGCGGGAGCAACTGGTCTGCATGGAACGAGCCGTGGGACACGAAGACCTCCGTGCGGTGCAGGCCTGGACACCTCCACCACACCGGAGGTCTTCGCCACGGGAGCGGATCGGAGCGATCCACCGGCGGGCGCTGCCGTGGGCGATGAACTCTGGGGGTGCCGGAGCGCAGACAGCAGGCGATCTCGTTCCGCTCTCCTCGGGGGGCGCACCGACCCGGCGCCGGAGTTCTCCGGCGTTTGCCGCGAACGCCGACGGACTCGCGATCCTGCCGACTATCCCGAGGGAGCACCGTTCGTCATGCGAGTCTTCCGGACTTGGGCGCGACCGGTGTGACGGGGAGACGGTGGACCGGCCTCCCCGTCCAGGGGGTCGGGCGGCATCACAGATCTTGTGATCGCAGGTTACTGACCGCTGGGCGTGGGGGGTCAGGCCCTGGCCGGGCCGGTCATCCCGTCGAGGAGGAGGCGCAGGATCTGCTGGAGTTCCCCGCCCAGTGATCCGGTCGTCTCCGAGGAGCGGTTGGCCCAGCGGTAGAGGGCGCCTAGATAGACGTCACGCAGGACGTTGCCGACGACGATCGGCGACACTCCGGGGTTCAGCTCACCCCGGCGCACACCGCTGTCGACGATCCTGGCGAACACCTCGGCGACGTAGGGCTCCTCCAGTATCGGCCGGCCCGCCTTCACCCAGGCGGTGAGCATGGCGGTGGTGAGCTGCGGTTCCTCCTGGTTGATGCGGGCCAGCACCGCCATGCACTGCTGTAGCCGCGCCTCCGAATCGGGCGTCGGCACGGAGTCCTCGTCGAGTCCGGTCACCAGCGCCGCGCGCCTCCTCTCCCCCCAGGCGGTGATGATGTCTTCCTTGCGCTGGAAGTAGTTGAAGAAGGTGCCGCGCGCGACGTCGGCCCGTTCCGCGATCTCGTCGATGGAGGTCTGGTCGTACCCCTTCTCCACGAAGAGCTCGATCGCGGACAGGTAGAGACGTTCCCTGACCCGTTGCTTGTTGCGTTCCCGGCGGCCGACCGGCGGCGGCGTCGTTGTCGCGCGCGAGTCCATTCCGTCCCTCCTGTTCGTGCCTGGTCCGCGGACTCGATGAGCCCGGGCGGCATGCCCGAAGGAGGCGGAAGCGAGGTCCGGTCGGCCCCCTCGGGCAGCATCATCATGCATGGCGAGCTTTTTTATACCACGGTTCATTTTTAACGCTCCGTCGTCGCACGGCAACGGTTGGGCGTCGGTTGCTCGCGGGCCGACCCGGGCCGGACGCGCGCGTCCCGCGCCGTGCGCGCTACCTGTGCGCGCCCTGCCGGGTCAAGTCCTCGCACAGGTCGGCGATGCTCTCGGCACCCAGGAGGCGTCCGGCGGTGATGTCCGTGCCGTGACTGCGCTGCAGGTGCAGCCGCAGCCGGGTCGCCATGAGCGAGTCCAGGCCGAGGTCCCGCAGGGACAGCCGCTCGTCGATGTCCGAAGGCCGCATCCCCAGCAGTGCCGCGGACTGCGCGACGAGCGTCTGCGCGGGCCCCTCCCGATCCGGACGGCCGGAGGAGGGCGCGGACGGGCGGGGACGAGCCCGGCCCGTGGCGGCGAGCACGCCCGCCTGCCCCTGTCCGACGGCGTGGGGCGGTATGCGGGCGTATTGCGTGCCGGCAGCACCGCCGAACGCCGCCGTCACCTTCCCTGCCAGACGGGTGAGCGGCGACGCGCACCGCCGGGTGAGAGCCGGCACGAGCGAGCGCACATGGGTCAGCGGGAGGGCCGAGGCTGGCAGCAGCGTGCGCAACTGTTCCAGGGGGCGGGCTGCGCGGGGCGCCCCCGTCAGGCGCCGCAGACGGATGCCGGAGAACCGTGCCAGAACACGGTGGTCCGGGGCGATCAGTACGACGTCGGCCTCGAGGAAGGCGCCGCTGTTCTCGGCCCGCACGGTGGCCACGCTCCAGAACTCGGGTTCCAGTTCCGCGTGGAAACGGACCGCGCCGAAGGACACGGGGACATGGGCGGCGTCGTCCTGGCCCGAGGCGGCTCCGGGGCGCGCCGCCAGGATCGTCTGCAGCCCCGTCTCCCAGCCGACGTGCGGGAGGGGCTTCGCCGACCGCACACGGGCCACGGCTTCACCGTCGCGCCGCCACACCTGCTGTGCCCCGCGGAACGGCTCGGCGATGTCGTGTCCGTGACGTTGTGCCAGCAGGAGGAAGTCCCGCCCTCCTACGTAGGTGCGGCACCGTGCGAGAGCGGCGTCGAGGGCGTCGGGGGCCAGGGTGGCGGGGGCCGAGGGCTCGGCGTCGCCGGTGTCCGCCCTGACCACTCGTCCCGACGCGCACAGCACCGGGTCCGCGGCTCCCCGCACCGAGGCCCGTACGGTCACGGAGCGGGCCGCAGGGTCTCCTTGCGGGTCTTCCTCCACCGCGACGTGCAGCATCGTGTCGCCGGCGGCGTCGACAGGCACGCACTCGTCACCCAGGTGCACGTCGCGCAGCTCCCACGGCGCGCCGGGGTCGGCCTCCTGTGCCGTTTCCAGCATCGCCGCCAGGTAGGCGACGGGCGGCACGGCCGCGATCCCGTGGACGGCCACGCCGTCGCCCCAGTCGGCCGTCGCGCCCCATGCCGCGAGGTCGATCTGCCGTACGTGGAGGGCGTCGGTGGAGGGGGACGTCGCGGGGCCGGCCGGTTCGTGCCGGTACTGAACGGCGTCCCACGAGTAGGTGGGGAGGGACGGCACGTTCCGCGGGCCGTCGCCGTACCACCGCCGCCAGTCCACGTGCCCGCCATGAGCGTGGAGCCGTCCGGCCGCCCGGGCGAGTTCGACGGGCTCGTCGCACGCACGGTGCAGTGACGCCACCGCGGAGGCGTCTGCGCCGGCCGCGCTGAGAGTGTCGTCCATGGCGGCGAGGAGGACGGGGTGCGGGCCGACCTCCAGGAAGACGGCATTGGTCTCATGGGCCGTTGTGCGGAGGGCGCCGGCGAACCGCACGGGGCGGCGCAGGTTGTCGGCCCAGTAGCCTGCGGTGAGCACGGGGGCGTCGCCTTCGTGGCCGTCCACGGTGGAGACCATGCCGGTCCCCGCGGGCGAGGGGGAGAGTCCGGCCAGTTCCCGTGGCAGTTCCTCACACACGGCGTCCATCTGCGGCGAGTGGGAGGCCACGTTCACCTTCACGGGGCGGCACAGGACGCCGTCCCGCTCCAGTTCGGTGCCGAGCGCGGTGAGGGCGGCCGGGTCGCCCGCGAGCACGGTGACGGTGGGGGCGTTCTCGGCAGCCACGCACACCGCGTCGCCGTAGGGCTCGGCGCGCCGGCGGGCCCGGTCCGCGGGAAGCTCGACGACGAGCATGCCGCCCTGTCCGGCCGTGCGCTGCATCAGCCGGCTGCGCCGGCAGATCACCGCCGCCGCGTCCTCCAGCGACAGGGCGCCCGAGACGTACGCGGCCGCGACCTCTCCCATGCTGTGTCCCATGCACCGGTACGGCTGCACGCCGCGTTCGCGCCAGGTGGCGGCCAGGGCCACCTGCACGGCCCACAGGACGGGCTGGACGACGTCGACGTCCGTGGGGAGCTCGGTGCCGGATGTCAGCCGGTCCACGACCGACCAGCCGAGCTCCTTGCGCACGGCCCGGTCGCACGCCTCCAGCGCCGACCGGAAGGCCGGTGCCGAGCGGTACAGCGCCCGGCCCATGCCCGCCCATTGCGCGCCCTGCCCGGAGAAGACGAAAACGGTCGGCCGGTCGCCCGCGGGGCCCGCGTCCGCCGTCCCCCCGTCGGGGATCGTCTCGCCGTCGGCGAGCGCTCGCAGCCGCCGTGACAGGCAGTCGTGGTCGTCCCCCACGACCCACAGGCGGTGGCGGTGCGTGTCACGGCCCAGGGCCGCGGCGGCGCAGATGTCGCGCAGACGGTGGCTGCGCCCGGCCCCGCCGGGGCCGAGGTAGTCGGCGTAGCGGGCGGCAAGTCGGCGCAGTGAGCCTTCTGTTCGCGCGCTCAGGACCAGGAGGTGGGTTCCGGTGTCCGTGGCGGTGGCGGTGGCGTCTGTGGCTGTGGCGTCTGTGGCTGTGGCGTCTGTGGCTGTGGTGGCGTCGGCCGGTTCCGCGAGGCTTGAGGCCGGGCGGGCACCCGGGGCGCGACGGGGGGCGCCGGAGGCCGGGCGGGCGCCGGATCGGCGACCGTGGCCGCCGAATTCGGAAGCGTGGGCGCCGGATTCGGAAGCGTGGGCGCCGATGACCACGTGGGCGTTGGTGCCGGACAGGCCGAAGCTGCTGACACCGAGCAGGGCGCGGGGCCCGGAAGGACTCAGCGACTGGTTGCGGGTCACCACACGCACGGGGAAGCCCTCCTGGGCAAGGAGGGGGTGCGGTTCCTCCACATGCAGCGACGCCGGGATGACCCCGTGCCTGAGGATCAGCACCGACTTGATCAGTCCCGCGATGCCGGCCGCGGCTTCGGCGTGCCCGATGTTGGTCTTGACCGATCCGGTGAGCACCGGCCTCCCGCTCGCCCCTTGACCCGCCGCCTCGGCGAGCGCCCGGAGTTCGACCTCGTCCCCGACGTGGGTTCCGGTGCCGTGGGCTTCGACGTAGTCCAGTTCCGACGGCTTGACGCCCGCGCTGGCGCAGGCCTCGCGCAGCATGTCGGCCTGGCCCTCAACGGACGGGCGGAGGAGCAGTCCGCTGCCGGTGCCGTCGTTGGTGACGGCGCTGCCGAGCAGGAGCGCGTGCACGGTGTCGCCGTCCCGCAGGGCGTCGTCGAGTCGCTTGAGCACGACCGCGCCCACCCCCTCGCTGCGGACGAACCCGTCGGCTCGGGCGTCGCCGAACCGGCACCGGCCCGCGGGCGAGAGCATGCCCCCTTGGGAGTAGGCGATGGAGTCGTGCGGGGACAGGATGAGATTGACGCCGGCGGCTATGCACAGGTCACTCTCGCCGGTGAGCAGACTCTGCCGGGCGGCGTGCACGGCGACCAGTGAGGAGGAGCAGGCCGTGTCGAGTACGACGCTCGGTCCGCGCAGGTCGAGGGCGTAGGAGACGCGGCCGGCCGTGACGGCGCGCAGCCGGCTGCCGACCATGCCGTGCACGTCGGGTTCGTCGGTGCGGGGGGCGGTGTCCGCGTACTCGGAGGTCGCCTGCCCGACGAACACGCCGCCCCGGCTGCCCGCGAGGCGGGAGGGGCGTATTCCGGCCGATTCGAGGGCTTCCCACACGACGTGGAGCAGGAGCCGCTGCTGGGGGTCCATGACGCGCGCCTCGGCGGGCGAGACTCCGAAGAACGCCGCGTCGAATCCGAAGGGGTCGGCGAGGAAGCCGCCGTGCCGGGAGACGGTCCGTCCGGGGGTCATGGGAGAGGCGTCGTAGCAGCGCTCGACGTCGAAGCGGTCGCGCGGGACCGGGGTCACGGTGTCGGCGTTGGTGATGAGGACGTCCCACAGGCCGTCGGCGTTCTCGATGCCCGGTAACCGGCATCCCATGCCGACGATCGCGAGGGGCGTCGGCGTCGACAGCTCAGTACGCATGTGTGACTCCAGGCTTTCCAGGCGCGTCAGACGATCCATCAGGGCGAGACCAAAAAAATACACTCCAGGCCATTAATGGCCTGGGATGCCCTCCAAGTCGTCCTGTAAACCCGCTTCAGACACTGAACAAAGCGGACATTCAACACCTTCGACCGCCAAGGTGTCGGAGTAAAAACTGTACTTGCGTTTATAAGTGTTCTCGTGTTTATGATTTTTCCACCGTTGCCGCAGCAGGTGAGGGGGATACATGGACGTCGACCCGATCGTTCCGCGGATGGGTGACGAGGAACTGGCTGCCTACCGGTTCCTGATCACCAGCGGCGGGGCCCGACCCGAGAGAGTGGCGAACAGCCTGGGATGGGGCGCGGGCCAGACCGAGCGAGTGCTGTCCCGGCTGAGCCGGATGAAACTGGCACGGTCCCACGAGACGGACCGCAGCGACTGGACCGCGGTCCACCCCGACATGGTCAGACTCCACTACGCCAAGCCGCTTTCGGGCGTCATCGACGCCTGGCAGGCCCAACTGGAGGGCCTGCGCGCCCAGCTCGACGCCCTCAGCGGCCTCTGCGCCCAGGAAGAAGGGGAAGGCGTCGCCCCCGTGGTCACCATCGAGGGCACGCCCGACATCCGCGACGCCCTCGCGGTCGCCGCGGGACGCTGCACCGAGGAGGTCCTGGCCGTGCAGCCACTGAGCCGGGGAATCGCCGCGCTCGCCCGGGACGTGGTGTGCCGGGACGGCGACCCGATGGCACCCACGGTCGGTGTAAGGGTCCTCCTCCCCCACCTGTCCCGGTACGACGCGGAGGTCCGCGACTGCACCGAGCGGATCTTCGCATCGGGCGGCGAGGTGCGCACCACCGCCGCGTCCTTGCCGCCGTTGCTGGTGTTCGACCGTTCCGTGGCCTTCCTCTTCGACGACGAGGACACGGACAGGGCGCACATGATCCAGCACAAGGCGCTGGTGGACTTCATGGTGCACATGGTGGTGAGCGCCTGGGCGAGCAGTGCCGTCTTCGAGCGGACGGGCGGCAACAACCGGATTCCGGAGTGCCTGACCCAGGAGACCAAGACGGCGATCGTCCGGCTGCTGGCGGCCGGCTACAAGGACGAGGTGGTCGCCAGGCGTCTGGGCATCGGGGTGCGCACGTGCCGGAAGTACATCGCCGAGTTGTTCGGTGAACTGGGGGCCGAGAGCCGCTTCCAGGCCGGCTGGATGGTGCGCGACCAGATGCTCCTGGCCGGTTCGGGCGAGGCGGAACCCGTCACCGCCCGGATGAACTGAGCCGGCGTCCGGCGGCCCTCGAGGGCTGCCGGCATCGAGCAAGGGCCTGCCGGCCTGGTGGCGACCACACGGTCCGCACCAGGCCGGCAGGCGTGTCGGCACCGTCCGCACCAGGCCGGCAGGCGTGTCAGCCCACACCGGCGTACGACCGCGACGGGCGTGCACCCGGAAGGATTCCGGAATTCCCTGCCGGGTTCGGCATCCGGAGGAGCGGCCCTGCGGCCCTTCACCGCGCGGGCCCCGGCGGCCGTCGGCTGCCGGGGCGCCGTCTTCCGCGCCTGCGGGCCGGTCAGCGCGCGAGTATCGCGCGGAGAACTGCCGTCAAGTCGCCCTCCGGATCATCCACTGCCTTCGGGCTGCGCCAGGCGACCACCGCGTCGGGACGGACCAGCACCGCACCCGTCGGTCCGACACCGTAGAGGTCGCACCAGGTGCCGTCGCGATCGGCGAGGTGCTCGCCGATCCGGTAGGTGTCCAGGCCGACCCCGAGCGTGCCGGCGGCCTTCTCCGCGGCGATGACCCAGTCGCCGGCCTCGTGGCCCGCCAGCAGCACGAAACCATGGCCGAACAGGTCGTGCGTGGACAACTCCCGTGTGCCGTCGGTCAGAACGACGTGCGGGGCGCGGCCGCCGGGACGCCCGGTGGGATGCCACGGGTCCTCCTGGAGACTGCCGTCGTCCCCGGCTTCCGTGCGGACCGCCGCGGAGTGGTAGCGAAAGCCCAGGTACTCCTTGGGCATGGGAACGGGAGCGTCGGGATCGGCCGGGTTGTAGCTGGCGGGCACGCGGCCCTCGGAGATCTTCGCCAGTTCCACCTCGCGCTCCACGGTGATGGTGACGACAGGGCGGCGCTCCGTCTCGTACGTGTCCAGCAGGCCGGGCCCGGCCTGCCCGGTGAGTACCAGTGCCAGCCGCCAGGACAGGTCGTAGGCGTCCTGGATGGCGAGGTTGCCGCCCTGTCCCCCGTTGGGCGGGCAGGCGTGCGCGGCGTCGCCGGCCAGGAACACCCGGCCGTCGCGGAACCGTGCGGCCAGCTTGTGGTTGATCGGGAAGAACCGGGCGTTGACGAAGGTGACGCCGATGCCGGGGTCGCCGATGGCGCTGCGGATCCGCTCCAGGCAGCGCTCCTCGGTGAAGTCCTCCGGGGTCTCGCCGCGTTCGGGGAAGTAGTCGACCCACAGGGTGTGCCGCTCGGAGCCGTCCAGGATGAAGCTGGAACCGCTGCCGGGCATCCCGATGACCTCGACCGCCCCCCTCTTCACGTACCGCGTCAGGTCGGCCTCGAACGTGATGATGTACATGTGGCCGATCGTCCCGCCGCCTTCGACGGCGATGCCGAGCATGTCCCGCACCTGGCTCGTGTTGCCGTCGGCCGCCACCAGATAGTCCGCCTCGACCGTGTACTCGCGGCCCGTGGACACCTCACGGAGCGTCGCGGTCACCTTCTCGTCGTCCTGGGCGACGGCGACCATCTCGGTACCGTGGCGCAGTTCCGCGCCGGCCTGCTGGGCGCAGGACCGCAGGATCTCCTCGACCCGGGCCTGTGAGATCCATGCGAGCGGCGGCACCGCGGACAGCCGGCGCGGGTCGGGCTGCCCGTCCTCCGGGTCGAGGAAGCGCCGTTGCGGATCGGCCAGGCACGTCCCGTGGCTGATGCGAGGCCACTGGGCGTCCCCCACGGCCGCTTCGAGACGCCGGCGCACACCGGGCAGGGTGTGCAGGAGTTCCTGCGAGCGGGTGTTCAGACCCCATGCTTTCGGCAGCGTGGAGCCGCCGGGACGCCGCTCCACGAGGAGCGGGCGCACACCGCGTGCGGCAAGACTCAGGGCCGTGGTGAGCCCGGTGTAGGCGCCACCGACGACAAGGACGGGAACTCGCTGGACTGACATGCGATATGCCTCCGTTGGCTACTGCGTAGGAGCGGGGACTGGAACCGGGCCGCAAGAGGGCCGGACATGACCGGGCCGGACCGGACGGCCTGTGGTCCGGTGACGAGGCGAACGGCGAGGGCACCGGCCCGGGAGGGGAACACGCGAGACGGAACCGGCTGGAACACCGGCGCCGGTGAGAGGTGCCACGGCGCGGAGTCGGCCGGGCAGGTGGCGGCCTTCCGTCGAACCGCCGTGGAGGAACCCGGTGTTCGGGTGGGTGATGACTGCCGCCCCTGGCGCCTTGCCGGGTCGCGGGCGCTGCGGGCGCTGCGGGCGTTGCGGGGGCGGACGGCCCATGGCGGCCCCGCGCTGCGGGTCAGGATGCGCCGAGTGTGGCGATGTCGAGGACGTACCGGTAGCGGGCGCGGGACAGGTTCTCCCAGGCGTCTGCGACCCGTGCCGCCGCGATGCGCTCGATCTCCGCGACGATGCCGTGCCGGGCACAGAAGTCGAGCATCTCCTGCGTCTCGCGGATGCCGCCTATGGAGGAGCCCACGATGGCGCGTCGGGCGCTCAGGAGAGAGAACGTGTTGTACGAGGCGACCGGATC
Source organism: Streptomyces sp. NPDC104814 (assembly GCF_055583185.1). Lineage (NCBI taxonomy): Bacteria > Bacillati > Actinomycetota > Actinomycetes > Kitasatosporales > Streptomycetaceae > Streptomyces > Streptomyces sp. NPDC104814. The sequence continues at coordinate 157,283 of NZ_JBVJOL010000014.1, forward strand.
GGCCGGTGCCCCGACGTTGACGAGCGTCCCCCCGACGTCCAGCAGTCCGAGCCACAGATCCAGGTCGAGGGGGGCCGGCACCGTGTTGAGGAGCACGTCGAAACGGCCCTGCCGGGCCGCGACCCGGGCACTGTCTCGCGTGTCCACGAACTCCGTGGCGCCGAACGCCAGGGCGTCGTTCTTCTTCTCGGGCGAGCGGCCCAGCAGCGTGACCTCGGCACCCATGACCGCGGCGATCTTCACGCCGAGGTGCCCGAGGCCGCCCATGCCGAGGACACCGACCCTCGTGCCGGGCCCCGTCCGCAGCCGGCGCAGGGGTGAGTAGACGGTGACGCCCGCGCACAGCAGCGGCGCCGCGCTGTCCAGTGGGAGCGCGTCGGGGACGGCCAGAACGAAGCGCTCCGCGACGACGATGGAGCGGCTGTAGCCGCCCTGCGTCACCGATCCGTCGTGGTCGCGGGCCGAGTACGTCGCGACGAAGCCCTCGACGCAGTACTGCTCCTCGCCGGACCCGCAAGGCCCGCACGTACCGCAGGAACCGACCATGCAGCCCACGCCCACCCGGTCCCCCGGAGCGAAGGCGGTGACCGCGTCACCGACCTCCGACACGACTCCGGTGATCTCGTGTCCGGGCACGAGGGGGAAGAGCGTGCCGCCCCAGTCGTCGTGACCGAAGTGCACATCGGTGTGGCAGACACCGCAGAACGCGATGTCGATCCGGACGTCGTCGGGGCGCAGCGGGCGCCGTTCGACAGCGGTCAGCGTGAACGGTGCTCCTTTGGCGGGCAGGCAGAGCGCGGTGGCGGTGGGCATGATGAGTCCTGTTTCCCTCGGCCGGAAGGGGCTACGGGCAGCCCTGGGGTCAATGTCGGAACGCCCCGGACGAGCCGGTGACGCCGCGGGAACGCACGACAAGCAGCTTGCCCGCCGGGACGGACCGTCCGCCATCACCGCCGAGTGCAGCAAGCTGTGGTGCAGTTTGCTGCACACCGAGGCCTCGGCGGGGGTGGCACTAACATGTGCGGCGGTGCGTCGCGAAGCCGTCCCCGGTGCGTGAACGCGCCGCGGTGACACGGCCGTTGCGCGGCCGCAGCAACCTGACCTGCGGCACCGAACCCAGGCCAGGCCTTCCCCTGACTCCGCGGCCGTACCGCCGTCTGCACCCGCCATGACCCGCTCGGGGGGCTGCAAGTCCCGTTGCGGGGCGACCTGTCCACGCGTTTTTGCGCCGTCACGACCGACAAGACGAAGGAGCATCGTTGAGCAGGCTGCGTTGGCTGACCGCGGGTGAGTCCCATGGTCCCGCACTTGTCGCGACGCTGGAGGGCCTTCCCGCCGGCGTGC
>NZ_JBVJOL010000015.1:0-152172 GCF_055583185.1 Streptomyces sp. NPDC104814
AGGAGCAGCTCGATCCGCTCCCGAGCCGTCAGCTTGCCCTTCGCATGCTGCGCCGCGGTCGCCTTCTCGCTCGGACCGGCCAGCGCCTGGGCACGCAGGGCTTCGAGTTCTGCGACCCGCCCACGGGCGTCCGCCGGGCTGACCGCGCCTCCCTCGGGGAGGTTCATCATGATCGTCACGACAACTCCGTTCCGTCCGTCAGCGCGGGCGCGGCGGATCACAGAGCCTCACCATAACAAACCGCCTACGCGGTTTTAAGGGTCCGTCGCGCCTTTGATGGTGTCGTCCGTTCGAACCGGCCGTCAGTCGTCCGGGCGGTCGGTGCCGGCCGCGGGTCGGTGCCGGCTGCGGGTCAGTGCCAGCTGCGGGGGGGCCGGTAGTCCGTCGGCCGCCAGTGGGCGGTCTCGCGTTCCGCGGCCGGACGGGTCCGTTCCCCCCGGTCGCCGAGCAGGGACACCAGGGTCAGGGCCACCGCGGCCAGTTCCTCGTCGGTCGGCTGTCCGCGCTCCACGCGCAGCACGGTCTCCGTGTGCTTCACACCGCTCACAGCGCCTCCTCGGTCTGCGACCACCGTCCGCCGCGGCGCTCAAGGAACACTCGGACAGCGCTCGAAGAACGGCACAGAAGGCCGCGCGGCGACCGGCGGGGCCCGGAAACAGCACTTCGCCCCGCCGCACAGCGACGGGGCGAAGGAACACGAGGCAATCCGCCAAAGGGAGCGCGGAGTTCTGGTGAGCGGTCCGGGTGGCAGCGCCGTCAGCCCGCGGCCGGCCCCAGGATCACGGGCAGCGCGGTGTACCCGTTGACGATGAAGGAGGCCACGGGCTCCAGCGTCTCCACGGGGACCGCCAGTTCCATGCCGGGGAAGCGGTCGAAGAGCGCCGAGAGCGCCACGGTGGCCTCCAGCCTGGCCAGCGGCGCCCCCAGGCAGTAGTGGACCCCGTGCCCGAAGCCCAGGTTCTCGCGGCGGTCGGTGCGCAGCAGGTCGAACACCTCGGCGTCGTCGCCGTACTGCTCCGGGTCCAGGCCGGGCGCGCCGAAGGAGACGAGGATGGGGTCGCCCTTCTCGATCAGCACCCCGTCGAGGTCGATGTCCTCCAGGGCGTACCGGAGGGGAAGGTAGGCGGCGGGGTTCTGGGTCCGCATGGTCTCGGCGACGACGTCCTCCCAGTCCGCGCGTCCGGAGCGGACGTGTGCGAGCTGCTCGGGGTGGGACAGCAGGGCGGCCACGGCGTTGCCGATGAGGTTGACGGTCGACTCCATCCCCGCGGCGATCATGAGGTTCAGGGTGCCCACCAGTTCCTCTTCGGTCAGCCCCTTCCCCTGGTCCTTGGCCGCGATCAGGGCGGACGTCAGGTCGTCCCCGGGCTGTTCCCGCTTGAGGGCCACCAGTTCGCCGAGCATCTGGAAGACCTTCATCTGGGACGCCGTCGTCTCCTCCGGCGTCGCCGCGGTGTTGAAGGTGGTGTCCACCGCGGCACACAAGGTGTCCGTGTCGCTCTCCGGGACGCCGAAGAGCGCGCATATCACCTTCATCGGCAGCAGCTTGGCGAAGCAGGCCCGCAGGTCGACCTGTTCCCCCGCGGGCCGGGAGGCCAGGTCGTCGAGCAGGGCGCCGACGACCTCAGCTATCCGGGGCCGCAGGTTCTCGGTGCGCCGCATGGTGAAGCCGCCCGCCACCAGGCGGCGGAGTCTGGCGTGCCGCTCCCCGTAGGCGAACAGCATGTTCTGCGCCGCCACCCAGTAATAGAGCGGCCACTCCTCGGTGATGCGCCCCTCGACGAAGGCGGGCCAGTGCTGGGCGTCCTTGGAGACCCGCGGGTCGGCGACCAACTGCTTGACGTACCGGTGACCGGTGACCGCCCAGACCCTCACGCCTCCCGGCAGTTCCACCTGCACCGCGGGACCCTGCTCGCGGAGCATGGCGGCCTCGCCGGCCAGGTCCCGGCCCGTGGCGTCCAGCGCGTACGGGCAAGCAGTCATTTCCATCCGTGCACTCCGATCGGTTCGTCGTGATGTCACGTTCCAATGCATTTGCGCACGGGGGGACCGCTGTACCCCGTTCCCATCCCCCCCGTGATGGATCATGTGCCCGCGGCCGTCAGCCGTCCACGCCGGCCGCCTCCAGGGCTCCCTGCTCCCGGCGCTGCTCCATGGCCGCCTCGTACACCCTCGCCGCGCGGTCCGGTGAGAAGTCCAGCCGGACGAGCACTCCGGGCACGGCGATCGCGGTCATCAGGGTCCGGTGGAGATCGACCACACGTTCGGTGATGTCCGCGTGCCGGGTCAGGATGTTCGACAGGATCTGAATGCCGGTGAAACCGCCCACGAACATCTTGGCGACGGAGTCGACGTCGACGTGCGGAAGGAGTTCTCCGTCCGCCTTCGCCTTGCCGAAGAGGCTCACCCCGTGGTCGATCCAGGCCTGCATCGGCACCCGCCGGTCGAGCCCGTCCGCCGGGGAGCCCTGGTCCACGGTGAGCCGGATGCTGCCCCGGACCAGCGGATCGCCCCGGTTGAGCAGGTAGGCCAGCAGCAAGGACTCGTCCACGATCTGCTGCAGGGTCAGATCGCCCCTGCGGACCTCGGGCACCGCCCTGAGCTGGCTGGCCAGCACCTCCTGGGCGAGTTCCTCCTTGGACGTGAAGTGGAAGTAGAGAGCACCCTTGGTGACTCCGGACCTCTTGAGGATCTCCGCAATGGTCGCGGCTTCGTATCCGACCTCGTCGAAGACTTCGGCGGATGCGGCGACGATCGCGTGTCGAGTCCGAATGGCTCGCTCCTGCCGCGCCATGGTTGACCTCCTGACGACTATCGGCCGGCCGACTGAACTAAACCGGCGAGTACGTATCTTAGCGGCGGAAGCCTCCATGGTTCGCTCAACCTGCCGTTGTCATGTGCCCGGCGCACCATGCCCCCGAGGGACCGCGTAGGGACAGGTCAAGAATAAAACCATCCAGCCGGTTTAGCAATGGTCCGCACGGTCCCGCGTCGGCTCCACACCGTTGCGACCCGCCAACAGCCCCGTAGCGCAAGCGGAATGGCTGTCGCCGATTTCTGGCGAGCCGGGCGATCAACGCCCCGGGATCCCGGTCTCCTGTGACACAGGCCACTCGGAAACCGTGACGATTCATTGAAAGAAAACCGGTGGGTCCGTATCTTAAGGGCCCTGCGCTTCGTGCTTTTTCCGGACCAGCGTATGCGGAGAGGCCTCATGACCCTGCTCACTTTCCAGAAGCAAGCCCCCCGACGCGCGGGAGTCGTCGAGCACCCGGACATCACCCTTCCCGAGGAGAGACCCGGCACCGCCCCTGCCGTGCTCGACGCCCTGCCCCGGCAGGACGCCGCCCGCCTCGCGCCCGGTTCCGCGGACCCCACCACGGGTGACCTGACCTACCTGCTCTTCGACCGCGGTGAACGCGACCGCGTCCACACCCCCTGGCGCCGGCTCATCGCCGGCGAGGACTTCCGCTACCGGCCCGGACTGACGCCCGCTCAGCGCACCGCCCTCTCCTACAACCGGCTGCGTCAGCTCAACAACGCCGTCGACCACGCCGCCGACCTGGCCCGCGACCCGCAGCGGCTGGCGAGCCTGCACGAGTGGACCGGGGTCGTCGACGGCGCGCTGGGCACCCTGGCGGGCATCCACTACAACCTGTTCCTCGGAAGTCTGCTGGACCACGACGGCGCCGAGGGCCGCGACCTCTCCGAGTTCTCCTCGATGCGGCGTACAGGAACGTTTCTCTGCACGGAGCTGGACCACGGCAACGACGCCTCGTGCCTGCAGACGACCGCCACACTCGACCGCGAGAGCGGCGGGTTCATCCTGCACACGCCGACCCCGGGCGCGCAGAAGTTCATGCCCAACACGAGCCTGGCGGGCGGCCCGAAGAGCGCCCTGGTGGCCGCCCGGCTCCTCGTCGACGGGCAGGACCAGGGCATCTTCCTCTTCCTCACCCCGCTCAGCGGCGCCGGCGGCATGCTGCCCGGCATCCGGGTCCGCTGCCTTCCCGCACGCACCGGCAGCCCCGTCGACCACTGCCTGACCTCGTTCGATCAGGTGCGGCTGCCGCGCGAGGCGCTGCTGGAGGCCGAGCACGGACGCCTGGACCCCGAGGGAGAGCTCGCCAGCCCCCTGGGCAGCCGGCGCAAGCGGTTCCTGCACTCCATCGGCCGGGTCACCGCAGGGAAACTGTGTATGAGCGGCGCCGGCATCGGCGTCACCAGGGCCGCCCTGGCCATCTCCGTACGTCACGCCCACCACCGCCACATCGGCGGACCGAAGGCCGGCGAGCGCATACCGCTGGCCGCGCACCGCAGCCACTCCGGCCCGCTGCTGCAGGGGCTCGCGACCGCGTACGCCATGACCTTCCTGCACCGCGCCGTCGTCACCCGCTGGGTGGGACACGACGCCACCGACCGGGACGTCGTCGAGCGGATGGTGGCCATCGCCAAGGGCTGGATCACCTGGCAGGCCCGCAGCATCACCCTGGAGTGCCGTGAACGGTGCGGCGCCCAGGGTCTGTTCTCGGTCAACGCGCTCGCCGACTTCCCCCTGAACCTGGAGGGGACCATCACCGCCGAGGGCGACAACCTCGTCATCTGGCTCAAGGCCGCCGGCGAGATGCTCTTCCAGCACCGCACGCGCCGGCCCGGCGCGGCCGGCCAGGACCGGCACCCCGGCCGGCAGAAGGACCTGACGGACCTGCGTTTCCTGCGTGACCTGCTCGCCGAGGCGGAGGCCCTGTGGCAGGAACGCGCCCGCGCACAGCTGCGTCAGGGCCCCGCCGGCAACTCCCTGGGCCGCTGGAACACCGCGTCGTCCTCCGCCCTGAAGATGGTCTCCGTCCACGCCCCGCTCCAGGCCGCCGACGCCTTCCTCGAGGCGATCGACCGGGCGCTGGACCCGACCGCGCACACCCTGCTGCAGCAGCTGTGCCGGCTGTTCCTGCTGCACCAGCTCGCCGGGCACACCGGCGACCTGCTCGCCGACGGCCATATGACGGCGGATCAGGTGCGCGCTCTGCCCGCCGCCGTCGATGCCGTCACCGCCGAGCTCACTCCGCACATGATGACCCTGGTGGACGCCTTCGACCTGCCGGCCGAATACCTCGCCTCGGTCCCGCTCGCCAACAGCTCCTGCGCCGCCGACTTCGACCGCCTCGTCGACAGTTACTGAGCGCCGCTCGCACGAACAGTACGCACGGGGGAAGCCCGGCCGATCCGGCCGGGATTCCTGCTGCTCACAGCGGCAGGCTCAGGCCCAGCTCCGGCATCGCCGACGACGGCGGACCGCCTTCGGAGCGAGCGGTCTTGCGGCCCTTGCTGCCCGGCGCAAGCGTGCGCGGGTCCACCGCCTCCGCGGGAGCCCCGGTGGCGTACAGCCCTTCGGGGGAGCTGTCGCGGTCGTGCGGGAGCAGCCAGAAGACCCGGCGGCGGAACGTACCGGACGAGCGTGAGGGCTTGGCACTCGGGCCGAGCAGCGCGTATCCGACCATGCGGCCGTCGCGGTGGTAGGCGGGCTTTCCCCGACGGGTCGGCAACCGGTCCAGGCTCTGTCGTACGTAGTCCAGTTCGCCGATGTCCTCGAGCCAGATGAGGTCGATCTCATGGATGATCTCGTCCTCTGCGATGAGGGCGCTCATGCCGTCTCCTGGTCAGCAAGCAGTCCGATGCCCGGGTAGTACTTCCGCTGGTTGGACAGGATCATCTCCTTGGGCGAGGCCAGCCCCACCGCTTCGCGGACCCTGGCCGCGAAAGCCCGGGAGGAGATGGCCGGTGCCCCCTCATTGTGGCACCAGGTCTTGTAGGCCGCGTAGAGCGCCGCCTGTTCCGCGCGCAGCTCCGGCTGGATCCGGCAGGCTTCGCCGAGGAAGCGGCCGGTGTGGTCCTCGGTCTCGGCGTACGCGGTGGTGGCGATCCGGACCCGTTCGGGACCGGTGAGGTCCTTCTCGCCGGCCAGGTAGCGGCGGGCGCCCTCGATGAGCCAGTTGAGGATTCCCGGGCCCTCCTCGGTCACCAGGATGTCCGCGAGGTTGTCGATCTTGCGGTCGTCGGAGACGACGCGCTCGAACGGGATCAGCCGCATACGGCGCCAGAACGCGAAACCGCCCGTGCCTACTTCCGGGCGGTGGTTGCCCAGCAGCCACAGCTTGTGCGTCGGCTGGAAGCTGAAGAAGTCCTGCCGCATCCGGCGTGCCTTGATGCGGTCGCCGCCGGTGAGGAGCTTGACGCGGGCCTCGTCGAACTTGTCCCCGGGCTTCACCTCGCTGCACACGATGACCCGGCGGCCGTGGAGTTCGGCCAGATCGGTGGGGTGGCCCTCGTAGGGGCGGGACATCAGGAAGCCGGGCGGCGCGGCGTCGGCGTAGTCGCCGAGCAGCTTCATCAGGACGTCCAGCAGGACCGACTTGCCGTTCTTGCCGGAGCCGAACAGGAACGGCATGACCTGGCCGCCGACATCTCCGGTGATCGAGTAGCCCAGCAGCAGATGCAGGAAGCCGGCCATCTCCGCGCCGTCGGGTCCCTCGCCGAAGGTGTCGGCGAGGAAGCGGTGCCAGCGCGGTGTGGGCATGGGCTGCGGGGCCGCGCTGGTGGAACGGGAGTGGAAGTCCTTGTCGGGGTCGGGGGTACGGATCAGGCCCGTACGCAGGTCGACGACCCCGGCGGGGGTGCACAGGGCGTAGGGGTCGGCGTCCAGCCGGGCGGCGTTGAGCACCATGCCGGGGGCGCTCTTGGCCTGGGTGAGCATGGCGTTCATGCCGCTGGTGCTCAGGGCGCGGCGGCGGTGCTGCTGCAGCGCGGCACTGGTGAACACCCCGCGCGGGTCGCTGGAGGCGATGCTCTCGGCCAGGTCGCCCGCGGCCCACAGGACGGTGTCGTCCTCGTCGATCTGCCAGCGGGTGCTGTCCCAGCGGTACCAGCCGAGGCCCGGGACGTGCCGGTAGTCGTTGGCGTACAGCTTCACGAACAGCTTGGCGTTGCCCCGGTCGGTGAGGGTGTCCGGCAGCAGGCCCGCGGCGGTCGCCTCGCCGTCGGGTGACGCCTGGACGGGCGGCGCAGGGTGGCGTGCGCCGCTCTCGCCTGCCTGGGCGGGCAGCGGGGCGGGAACGTGGGCGAGGATCTGCGCGGCGACCGCCTGGGCGTCGAAGAGGGCGTTGTCCTGCTGGGAGGTCATGCGCGGCCTCCCGGGGAGAACGGCCGCAGGGAACCGGCGTTCAGCCCGCTGCGGATGATGGCGCCGTAGCGGCGCTGCTGTCCGGGGCGGGCCTGCTCGGCGGCGTCCCTGAGGGCCTGCTCGGCGGCTCCGGCCGTCAGGTGCCCGGCGGCGACCAGGCCACCGGCGGTGTAGGCGGCGCGGTTGAGTTTCATGGAGAACGCCGCGCCCTCGGGGACGGCCGCGCAGGCCGCCACTTCGCTCAGTACGGCGGCCAGGGCCCGGCCGGCGGCGTCCTGCCCGCCTCCGGCCGCGAGGACCGCCTGGCGGGCCCGGGGCGGCACGGGACGCGGCGCGGGCACATGGGCGGGCGGCTGGTGCCCCGTACGGTCCAGCTCGTGTGCCAGCCAGGAGGGCAGGGGCGCGGGCTCGCGGACCGGACCGACGGGCGTGTAGGTGCCGGCCGTGGTGGTGGTCCCGGGAGCGACGATGTACCCGCCGTGGGCGCGGACGTCGACCTGCCAGGCCAGGGCGCGGCCGCTGCCCGACCCGGTGGAGCACTGCCAGCGGTGGCTGCTCTGCGCCCGGTACCACACGTGCAGCCCTCCGGAGGGGGTGCGCACCCGCAACGTGGTGTCGTCGTCCGCCGGGCTGGGGGCGCCCCGCAGGGCGGCCAGTACGCCGAGGACGTGGAAGCCGTTGGCCAGTCCCGCCAGGTCCACGGCGGTGGGAATGGGGATGCCGGGGAGCAGCCGGTCGCGGTCGGGTAACTGCTGTTCGTGCGCGTCGATGTCGATGACGACCAGGCCGGCCGGACCGCAGGCGACCCCGACGCCGAAAGCGGGGACGCGCGACCACCACTGCTCGATGCGGGAGAAGTCCACGGTGGCCGCGTGGAAGCCGTGACACCAGCGGCCGGCTCCGAGGCACGCGCACCCTTGACGGGTGTGGCCGGGCCGACGGCACGCCTCGCAGTTCGCCGCGGGCGTCTTGCGTCCCGGTGCCAGCGGATGGACCGGCCACCCACGGCCGGCGCACCACCTGGCGATGGCCAGGTTCCGCGCGGCACCTGCGGGCGAGGACTCGGACCGCACTGAGTCGCTGCGCGAAAGCCACAGGTCATGAGCCATTCGCATCCCCCCGTCAGCGACTGAAGCGACTCAACGACGAACACAGATTAGCGAAGCCGTGGTGATCCAGGGCTTCCTGGGGAAGAAACATCCCGCCGCGTCCGGTGGGGATACGCCAGCGACTGAAGCAACGAACGGCCAGCGACTGGAGTTCCTTCGGTCGCTCCGTCAGCAGCTCCAGGAAACACCAGGTCAGACGCCGTAGGCAAACCAGAACAGCGACTGAAGCGACTCAAGGTCCCTATATATGACGCGCACGCGCACACACGCGCACGCGCGAATGTCTTGATATACCCGGACCTTGAGTCGCTTCAGTCGCTGATCGACCGACAGACCCCCTCTGACCTGCACGTTTCCCTGAGACCGACGAGCGACCGACACGCGCTTGGGTCGCTGATGTTCAGTCGCTGCGCCCTATGCGGCCCCTTCCGGGCCCAGCGACCGAACAGCGACCGACGCTCTCCGAACCCCGTCAGCGACCGAAAACACCTCGAGCGAGAGTGGAGCGAAGGTGGAGCGGATCTGCAGACGCCCCCCGAGTTCGGTCGCTTGGGTCGCTACCGACGCAGACACAAGCCGGGGCAGTGAGGCGCCCCCGAGGATCAGGTCCCCGGGGGCGCCTCACTGCCCCGTGATGACGTCGGGTCAGCGGCTGACGGCGGCCGACTCCGCGTGTTGTTTGGCGAGGTGGAGGGTGTTGGTGGAGTTGCGGCCGAGTGCTTGGCGCAGGTAGTGGCGGGTTTGTTCGAGGGTGGCGTGTTCGCCGAGGACGGTGGTGATGGTGTCTTCGCGGATGACGACGCTGTGGTGGGAGGTGACGGTGACGCCGGTGGTGTCGGGGGTGACGGTCCATTCGCCGGTGTGGGCGTCCATGAGGGCGGGGGTGGCGGTCTGCTTGTAGACGATGCGTCCGGCGTGGGGGAAGCAGACGCGGACGGAGGTGGTGGTGTGGGTGCTGCCGTCGGCGGTGGTGGTGTCCATGGTCATTTCCTGGACGCCGGGGGTGTCCTCGGTCAGGTCCAGGCGGGAGACGTGGGGGATCAGCTCGGGCCAGTCGCCGACGCGGTAGAGGAAGTCGTAGACGAGCTCGGCGGGCCCGTTGACACGCACGGAGTCCTCGAAGGACAGCACCAGCTCGTCCAGCCGACCCCACCGCTCCGCGAGGGCCTTGAGCCGGCCGAGCTCCGCCCCGCTGTTGCCGTCCGTGGCCCGCTCCACCCACTCGACGTCCTCGGGCCGGTCACCGGCCACCGTGAAGTCGTGCAGCAGCGTCAGCCGCGAGGAGTTGTCCCCGAGCTCCTCGACGATCCACGTGCCGCCCATCCCGGTGAGCGGGGCGGCCGGTATCTCCTGGCGGAACTCGATGCGCCGCGCGGCGGGATCCAGCGTGCGGCGCGACGTCCAGGACTTGACCGCGCCGTTGGCGGTCGCCCACATGCGCAGCCGCTCGCTGGTTCCGTCGAACTCCAGCCGCTCCACGTGCACGTTCGGCGGGAAGAACAGCGGCCACCGCTCCGTGTCCGCGATGAACCCGTAGACGACAGCCGCCGGCGCGGCGATCTCCACGTCGTGCGCTGTGCGGTGAACCTGTTCAGCCGGCACCTTCACTACCCTTCTCGTGGTCGGGGCCGAGGCCCCGAAGCTCAGAAATTGCCCAGTCCGCCGCAGACGTTGAGGGCCTGCGCGGTGATCGAGGCGGCGGTCTCCGTGGCCAGGTAGCCGACCAGTCCCGCGACCTCCTCAGGAGTGGAGTAACGGCCGAGCGGGATCTTCGCCTCGAACTGCTCCTGCACGTACTCCTGCGTGGTGTCCCACGCCGCGGCGTAGCCCTGGCGCACCCGCTCGGCCATCGGCGTCTCGACGTAGCCGGGGCAGACCGCGTTGACGGTGATGTTGGAGGGGGCCAGCTCCTTGCCGAGCGCCTTGGTGAAGCCCACGACTCCGTGCTTGGAGGCGCTGTACGGGGCGCCCAGAAGGACGCCCTGCTTGCCGGCGGTCGACGCGATGTTGATGATCCGGCCGTAGGGCGCCTCGCTCATGCGGCCCTTCTTCAGCACCTCTCGCGTCAGCCGGAACACGCTGTTGAGGTTGGTGTCGATGACGTCGTCCCACAGCTCGTCGGAGATGTCGGCCGTGGGACCGCCTCCGCTGCGCCCGGCGTTGTTCACCAGGATGCCGATCGGGCCGTAGGCTTCGACGGCTGCGGCGACGAGCGCCGTCACCGACTCCGGGGAGCGGACGTCGGCCGCGATGCCGTCGGCGTCGATGCCTTCTTCCCGCAGGTCCTCCACGGTCTGCTTGACCTGCTGCTCGGTCCTCGAGCACAGGAAGACCCGGTGGCCCCGGCGGCCCAGTTCGCGGGCCACCGCCAGGCCGATACCGCTCGTTCCGCCGGTGATCAGCGCGACGGGCTTCGTCGTTGTCGTCATCGGTTTCCTTCCGGGAGCGCCTTGGTGACCTCGACCGTGACCGCCCCCACTCGAGGTCCGACGGAAGGGCACTCAACTGCCCTGCGGCCGCCGCCGGTTCGCCGCCCGGCCGGGCCTCCACCGCCCGTCGATCGCAGGCGGCTTGAGGGATCTTCCAACCGCATGCGACCGCTCCCCTCCAGGCTGGCGGCCGACCGTATCCAGCCGGCCGTATCCAGCAGAAGGAGCACCCATGACGCTCGCCCCCGAACTCGCCCCGAGCACCGCCTGGTCCGCCCCGCTGTACGCGGAGGTCCAGCAGTTCTACGCGCACCAGATGCAGTTGCTCGACCTCGGTGAGGCCGAGCAGTGGGCGCTGACCTTCACCGAGGACGCGACGTTCGCCGTGCCGACCCTGCCCGAGCCGGTGCGCGGGCACGCCGGGCTGATCGCGGCGACCAGCCGCAGCGCGTCCGAGCTCGCGGCGGCCGGACAGCGTCACCGCCACTTCATCGGCATGTTCGACGTCCGTCCCCGGCCCGACGGCGCCGTGGACGTCCGCTCCTACGCGATCGTGTACGCCTCGCAGATCGGCGGCGAGTCGCGGGTGCACCGTGTGTGCGTCTGCGAGGACGTCCTGGTGCGCCGCGACGGCGGACTGCGGGTCCAGGCCCGCACAGTGACCCGTGACGACCTCGCCTGAGCACCGCTCCACCGGCACCCGGCCGCCTCTCCACTCCGGCCGGTCAGCCTCTGCCCTAAGAACCGACTGCCACCCGATGGGGGTTTCCCGACATGACGCAGACGACGATCGCCCGGCCGGAGGTCTCGGCCCTTCAGCAGGCCGTCCAGGGCGCCGCTGACCGGCTCGTCGAAGCCGGAGCCGCAGGCGTGCAGTTCCGGGTCGCCCGGGGGGACGAATCCTTCGTGGTGACGTCCGGCATCGCGGAGCTCGGCACCGACCGTCCCGTTCCCGCCGACGGCCGCTTCCGCATCTCCTGCATCACCAAGCCGTTCGTGGCCGTCGTGGTGCTCCAGCTCGTCGCCGAGGGCAAGGTCGACCTCGACCGCACCGTCGAGAGCTACCTGCCGGGCCTGCTGCCGTACGGCGAGAAGATCACCATCCGCAACCTGCTGCAGCACACCAGCGGCCTGTACAACTACATGGACTCGTTCCAGAAGCCGGGCGACCGCTTCCTGCGCGACCGCTACAAGCACTACGAGCCCGAGGACCTGATCGCCATCGCGGCCGCCAAGCCGCTGGAGTTCGAGCCGGGCAGCAAGTTCGCCTACTGCAACACCAACTACTTCATCATCGGCCTGCTCATCGACAAGGTGACCGGCCGCTCCTACCGCGACGAGATCCGCGAGCGGGTCCTGGAGCCGCTGGAGCTGAAGGAGACCGTCCTGCCCGGGGACGACCCCAACATCCCCGAGCCCCACGCGCGCGGCTACATGCAGATCGGCGGCGAGCCGGTGGACGTCACGCTGATGAACCCCTCCGAGGCCGGCTGCGCGGGCGAGATCATCTCCACCACCGCGGACCTGGACCGCTTCTTCTCCGCGCTGTTCAGCGGCAAGCTGCTGAACGAGCCGGAGTTCACCGAGATGACCACCCCTCTGCCGCCCGAGATGATCGAGAACCTGCCGATGGGCATCGGCTACGGCCTGGGCATCATGAAGCTCGAGAACGACGACGCCCTCGACCTGTGGGGCCACGGCGCCGGCATTCCCGGCTACGCGACCTTCGCGGCCACCACCCGTGACCTGAGCGCCCGCGTGCAGCTGTCCTTCACCATCGGCGACAAGGACTTCGGGCCCGACGCCGAGCAGGCCGTCATCCGCGGCGTCAACATCGCCCTGTGCTCGTGAGGTCACGGTGACGGATTCCGCGGAAAGGGCTGTCGAAAAGGCCGTCGTCGTCACGGGCGGCGGTACGGGAATCGGTGCCGCGACGGCCCGTGCTTTCGCCGACAGCGGTGCTCATGTGCTCATTGTCGGCCGCAGAGAGTCGACGCTCAAGGAAACCGCGGACGGTCATGACCACATCCGCGTCCTGGCGGCGGACATTCACGACCGTGACGCGCCCGAACTCATCGTGAATACGGCACTGCGTGCATTCGGTCGGCTCGACGTCCTGGTGAACAATGCGGCCGTCACCGGATTCGCGTCCCTTGGGGATCTGGACCGCGACTCCGTGCGCGCCCAGCTCGGCACCAATCTGATGGCCCCGGTGTTCTTGACCCAGCGGGCGCTGGACGCCCTGGAGGCGAGCGGCGGTGTCGTCGTCAACGTCAGCTCGGCGGGCTCGCTGGGCCGCCGGGCGTGGCCGGAGAACTCCGTGTACGGCATGGCGAAGGTCGCCCTCGACTTCCTCACCCGCACCTGGGCGGTGGAGCTCGCCCCGCGCGGCATCCGCTCGGTCGGCATCGCGCCGGGCGTCGTGGACACCGGCGTCGGCGTGCGGGCCGGGATGCCCGCGCAGGCGTACGAGGCGTTCCTCGGCGAGATGGCCGGGCGGATCCCCTCGGGGCGGGTCGGCCGGCCCGAGGACATCGCCTGGTGGATCGTCCAGCTCACCCGGCCGGAGGCCGCCTACGCCAACGGCACGGTCCTGGCGGTGGACGGCGCGCTGTCCGTGACCTGAGCCGCGGCGCGGTCGTGCGGAAAGGCCCCCGGTTTTCCGGGGGCCTTTCGGTGTCTGTCGGCCGGCCGACGGTGCGTGCGGGGGGCCGTGGATGCGTCAGCGGGCGACCGTGGCCGTGACATAGCGGACGGGGACGTCGATGTGGACCAGGCCGTCCGCTCCGCGCAGGGCGTCGAGCGCCGCGATGAGCCGGGCGCGCAGGGCGGCCGCCTCGTCGGCCGGCAGGTGCTGCCACAGCAGGCGCATGCCCTGGGTGTGGGACCAGTCCACCCAGGCCTCGCCGGAGCGGGCCGTCATGTCGACCGACTCGTCGACGACGCGGACGTCGGCGAAGCCGGCCGTGCGCAGCGCGGCCGTCAGGTCCGCCGGGTCCTCCAGCCAGGAGTGGAGCTGCCGCTGGAGCTGCTCGGGGTGCCAGGCGGGCGGCAGGTGGCGCAGCAGGGACATCGGGATCAGGTCGGTGAACAGCGGCGGCAGGAACGGGAAGGTGTCGCGGGTGAACACCGGGCTGGTGAAGGCGATCCGGCCGCCGTCGCGCAGCAGGCCGGCGTAACGGGCGAGCGCGGCGCGGGCGTCGGGCAGGAAGATCACGCTGTAGCTGCCGAGCACGAGGTCGAAGGTGCGTGCGGGCAGGTCGGGGTGTTCGCCGTCCATCACCCGCAGTTCGACGTTGCCGATGCCCTGCCGCGTCGCCTCACGCCCGGCCTCCTCGATCATGGCCTCGGCGATGTCGATGCCGAGCGCGCTGCCGTGGGGGCCCACCAGCCGTGCAGCGGGGAGCAGGGTGGCGCCCAGGCCGCAGCCGACGTCGAGGAGCCGCTCGCCCGGGCGGGGGGCGGCGATCTCCACCAGCCGCTCGCCCATCGGCGTGAAGAATTCCACTCCCAGCCGGTCGTAGGTGGCCGCGGCCCCGTTGAAGGCGGCGGTGACTTTCGTCTTGTAGGTCGTTGTGTCCGTGTCCATGTGCCACATGCTGGGGCCCACGCCCCGCGTACAGCTGGAGAATTCTTCGAGGATCGGTGGACGGCGGCCGCATCCCGCCTGGAAAACAAAGGGATTCGGCCGGACCCGGCCATTCTTCCCTTGCCCGGCCCCGGCGTTCGCACACAGAATACGGCCATGAGCCGCCGCTTTTGCCAGGCCGCCGTGGAGGGAATTCGATGAGTAGCCACATAACCGCTGTGCGCCGCATGATCGAGGCGTACAACACCGGTAGAACCGAGGACGTCGCGGAATACATTCACCCGGAATACCTCAACCCGGCGACGATGGAGCACATGGACCTGCGCGGTCCCGATTCCTTCGCGATGGCGGTCAAGTGGCTGCGCATGACGTTCTCCGAGGAGGCGCACCTGGAGGAGGTGCTGCTGGAGGAGCGCGGCGACTGGGTCCGCGCGCACCTCGTCCTGTACGGCCGGCACGTCGGCGACCTGGTGGGCATGGCGCCGACCGGCCGCCGCTTCTCCGGTGAGCAGATCCACCTCATCCGCCTGGTCGACGGCAAGATCCGCGACCACCGTGACTGGCCCGACTACCAGGGCACGTACCGTCAGCTCGGCTCGCCGTGGCCGCAGCCGCAGGGCTGGAGGGCGTGACCATGATCCTCGTCACCGGAGCGACGGGCAAGGTCGGCCGGGAGGCCGTCGAGCAGCTCACCGCGCAGGGCCTGCGGGTCAGGGCGCTGAGCAGGAAGCCCGAGGAGGCGGGTCTGCCCGAGGGTGTGGAGGTCGTGGCCGGCAGCCCGGCCGACCCCGCCTCGCTGACCGCGGCGTTCGCCGGCGTCACCTCCGCGCTGGTCGTGCTCTCCGGCGACGTGGCCGGTGAGGCCCGCAACGTCGCCGGGGCCGCCGCGGCCGCGGGCGTCGAGCACATCGTGTTCCTGTCCTCGGCGAGCGTGCTGCACCCGCTGCCGCACGGCATCGCCGAGGAGCACCGGGCCGCCGAGGAGGCGATCGCCGCCTCCGGTGCCGCCACCACGTTCCTGCGCCCCGGCCCCTTCCACGCCAACACCTCCTGGTGGATCAGGACGATCCGCGACAGCGGCTCGGTGCGCTGCTGGATCGGCGACAACCCGGGCGCGCCGATCGACGAGTACGACATCGCCTCCGCCGCCGTCGCCGCGCTCACCCGGGACGGGCACCGCGGCAAGGCGTACGTCCTCACCGGCGGCGAGGTCCTCACCTCCCGGGAGCAGGCCGGCATCCTCGGCGAGGTCCTGGGCCGCGAACTGAGCTTCTCCGTGGCACCGCAGGAGGAGGTCGTCGAGGTGTTCGCCGGCATCACCGGTGACCGCCCGGCGGCCGTCACCAACGTGGCGGCGCTGCACAGCCCCGAGGTGCCGTGGGCGAAGCCCACGACGGCCGTGAAGGACCTGACCGGCCGCGACCCCCGTCCCTACCGTGCCTGGGCGGCCGCCAACGCCGCGCTGTTTCGCTGAGGAAAGGCGTACGACATGACGACGACCGAGGCGAACGGCCCCGTCCTGGTGATCGGGGCCACCGGACTGCAGGGCGGCGCCACCGCACGGGAACTGGTGCGGCGCGGCCGCGACACCGTGGCGCTGGTGCGTGACCCGCAGTCGGCCGGGGCCCGCGCGCTCGCCGCGCTCGGGGTGCGGCTGGTCACCGGTGACCTGGACGACGAGGCGTCGCTGCGCGCGGCCATGGAGGGCGTGCGCGCGGTGTTCTCCGTGCAGAACTTCATGACGCCCAAGGGTCTGGGCGGCGAGGTCCGGCAGGGCCGCGCGGTGGCCCGGGCGGCGAAGGCCACCGGCATCGCGCACGTGGTGTACAGCTCGGTGGGCGGCGCGGAACGCGACAGCGGTGTGCCGCACTTCGACTCCAAGCGGCACATCGAGCGCTACCTGGCCGACCTGGGCGTGCCGACGACGGTGCTGCGCCCGACGTTCTTCATGGACAACTTCGCCGCGCACGGCCCGCGGAACGTCGACGGCACGCTCGTGGTGCAGCTGGCGCTGAAGCCGGACACCCGGGTGCAGTTCATCGCCGTGGACGACATCGGCTACTTCGCCGCCGAGGCCTTCGACCGGCCGCAGGAGTACCTGGGGCGGGCCGTGGAGCTGGCGGGCGACGAGCTGACGGCCACCCAGATCGCGGAGGCGTACGCCGCCCGCAGTGGTCTGCCGGCCCGTTTCGAGGAACTGCCGCTCGACGCGGTGGCGGCCAACCCGTACATCCCGAACGGCCCTGAGATCGCCCTGATGTTCGAGTGGTTCCAGGAGCACGGCTACCGCGCGGACATCCCCGCGCTGCGGGCCGCGCACCCCGGTCTCCAGACGTTCGCGACCTACCTGAAGGGCATCGACGTCTGACCGTCTCCGCCTGCGTGCGCGCCGGTGGCCCCTCCCCCGACGGGGAAGGGGCCACCGGCGTTCAGGTGCGCGCTCCGCGCAGGTCTTGCGCGGTCTGCGCGGTCTGCACGGTCTGCGCGGTCTGCTCGGCCTGCGCGGTCTGCTCGGCCTGCTCGGCCTTGCGCGGTCTGCGGCGGCCTTGCTCGCTCTGCGCGGCCTCGCGCCGTCAGGCGCGGCAGGTCGGCAGGCGGCCGTGGTAGGCGGTCATCTCCCGGAACAGGGCCGGGATGTCCAGCGCCTCCCCCGGCGCCGCGCCGCGCTCCTCCGCGTAGGCCCGGTGCAGGTTCGGCACCAGCCGTTCGGCGTCCAGCAGGTCCGCGAAGGGCCCCGGCCCGGCGGCGCGGGCCAGCTCCAGCGGGCTCAGCCCGTCGGCGACGCCCTGCCGGGCGAGGTCGCGCAGCCGGTGGAAGTACGCCTCGTTGGCGTCGAGCACCTCAGGACCGCCGACCGGTCCGTGGCCGGGCACGACCACCAGCGGGTCAAGACCGCGCATCCGCTCCAGTGCGTCCAGGGAACCGCTGACGGACCCCATCACGCAGAACGGGGTCACGCCCGACATCACCAGGTCACCGGTGAACAGCACCCGCTGCTCGGGCAGCCACACCGCGGTGTCGTTGGTGGTGTGCGCGGCCGGGCCGAGGTGCAGCAGCTCGACCCGGACCCCGTCGGCGTGCAGGGTGAGCGCGTCACGGAAGGTGACCTCGGGCAGGGCGAGTTCGATGTCGCCCCAGCACACGTCCGGCCACAGGGACGTCAGGTGCAGGCCGGCCATCGCCATGTCGGAGCGGGTCCGCTCGTGCGCGATGACGACGGCCTCCGGGAAGAGGTGGTTGCCGAAGGTGTGGTCGCCGTGGAAGTGCGTGTTGACCAGCGTGCGCGGCGCGGCGCGGGCGACGCGCAGCACCTCCTCGCGCAGCCGCCGCGCCCGGGCCTCGGTCGCCGCCGTGTCGACGAGCACACCGCGGCCGCCGTCACCGGTGATCAGGCCCGCGTTGTTCAGGCACCAGCCGCCGTCGGGCTGTACGAAGGCGTACACCCCGTCAGCGACCTCGCTCAGCTCCCCCGCGAGAGCGACGGCGGTGCTCACAGCACGTCCGAGGGGACGAAGCCCAGCTCCTTGAGCATCGGCAGGTAGTTGAAGACGTCGTAGTGCTCGATGATCCGGCCGGCGTCGTCGAAGCGCAGCTCCTCCAGCATGAACCAGCTGACCTTCTTGCCGGTGGGGGCCTTGCCCATGAACTCGCCGAGGTGGGTCGCCGTCACGGTGATCCGCAGGATCACCCGGTCGCCCTCGGAGACGGCGCTCTTGACGTCCAGGTGCAGGTCGGGGAAGGCGGCGAGACCGCCCTGCATCGCGCCGATCATCTGCTGGGTGTCGACGGGGCGGTCCTCGGAGAAGTGCCGGATGTCCGGCGCCCAGTGCTTGAGGATGCCGTCCAGCTCCCAGCGGTTCCAGGCGGCGGCGCAGTCGAGCGCGATCTGCTTGTTGCGCTCCTGGACGGACGGCTCGGTCAGCGTCGTGGACATGGTGGTTCCTTCGTGTGGTCGGGTGGGGTGGGGCGCGGCAGGTCAGGGAAGCAGGACGTGCTTGCCGACGGAGCGTCCCTCCAGCAGGAGGCGCAGCGCGGCGGCGGCACCGTCGAGGGGGTGGCGGCCGGCGATCTCCGGCTTCAGCACGCCCTTCGCCAGCAGCTCGTACAGCGCGCCCAGGGCGTCGTTGAAGGCCGGGCCCGGCTTGACGTAGTACATCGTCATCCGCCGGCCGCCCGTCAGGCCCAGCAGGCGGGCGACGAAACGGCGCGCCGTGCGCACCAGCGCCGGCACGTGCGGCCGGAACCACTGCCCGGGCCGGTAGCCGGCGACGGAGGAGTCGAACGACACGAGCGTGCCGCCCTTGGCCAGCATCGCCCAGCTCGCGTCCAGGCCCCGGCCGCCGATGTGGTCGAAGACGGCGGCCACGCCCTGCGGCGCCAGCGCGCGCACCGCCGCCGGCAGGTCGGGCGTGCGGTAGTCGAGCGGCTCGGCACCCAGCGCCCGTACGGAGTCGTGCTTGGCGGGCGACGCGGTGCCGATGACCCGCAGGCCCCGGTGGACGGCCAGCTGGGTCAGCAGGGAGCCGACACCTCCACTCGCCCCGTGCACCAGCACGGTGTCGCCGGGCGCCAGGGCGGTCAGCCGGTCCAGCATCTGATACGCCGTCACCCCGTTGGTGACCAGCGCGACCGCCTCGGCGGCGTCCAGTTCCTCGGGCACCGGCGCCAGGTCCTTGGCGGCCGTCTCGACGTACTCCTGCCAGGCGCCGTAGCGGGGCATGGCGGCGACCCGGTCGCCGGCGCGCCACCCGGTGACGCCCTCCCCGACCTCGGTGATCCGCCCGACCAGGTCGTAGCCGGGGACGAAGGGGAAGCGGGGCGGGAAGGGGTGCAGGTGCTGCAGCATCTGCACCTCGGCGAACGACACGCCCGCCGCCTCGACGCGCACCACGACCTTGCCGCGGCCCGCCGGGGCGAGCGTCTCGCGAGCCGTGACGAGCCGGTCCTCGGGCTCACCGCTGCCCGTCATGCTGACCTTCGCGCCGCTGAGCGCGGCATCGGTCCCGGTGCTTTTTCCGGTGTCCTTTTCGGTGCGGGTCCCCCTGGGGGTCCCGGTGCCGATTCCGGCGTCGGTGCTCATGCGGCCAGCTCCTCGAAGACGGGGGCGAAGTCGGCGGCGTGGTCGGCCGCCCAGCGGGCGAAGGTCAGGGCGGGCGCGCCGGTGACGCGCTCGACGGTGTCGGTGACCGCGGGCGGGTTGGCCACCGCGTCGGCCAGGTAGCCCAGCACCATCTCCACGACGGGTGCCGGCATGGCCTGCCCCATCAGCTCACGGGCCCGGTCGGGCGTGATCTCCTCGAAGCGGATCTCCCGGCCCAGCGCACCGGCGATGGCCCGCACCTGGTCGGCCTGTGTGATCGCCTGCGGCCCGGTGAGCACATACGCCTTGCCCGTGTGCCCGTCCTCCAGCAGCGCGGTCACCGCGACGGCGGCGACGTCCGCCTCGTGCACGAGGACACGCGGGGCGTTGCCGTACGGGGCGCGCACGACGCCCTCGGTGCGGATCGAGTGGCCCCACTTCCACAGGACGTTGGTGGCGAACTCGTCGGGGCGCACGAACGTCCAGTCGATCCCGGACTCCTCCACCGCCCGCTCCACGGTGCGGTGGTACTCGCCGCTGTGGTTGTCTCCGGACTCGTCCAGGACGGAGGACGAGGACAGTACGACGATACGGCTCACCCCCGCCTCCGCGGCGGCCGCGACGACCTCACGGGCCGTCTCCGGGACCGGGAAGAGGTAGAGGCGCTCCACCCCGCGCAGCGCCGCGCGCAGCGTGTCGGGGCGGGTGAGGTCGCCCTCGTGGACGTCCACGCCCTCCGGCAGTCCGGCGGTGGCCGGATTCCTGGTCAGCGCCCGCACCGTGACGCCCGCGGCCACGAGCCGCTCGACCACATGACGGCCGACCGATCCTGTTGCACCTGTCACCAGAACTGTCACGCCTGCTCCACGAGTTCGTTCGCCAGTAGTGCTGCCAGCGTCGGGAACCGCCCTGGAGGATTCCCGGAGAGGCGGTCGACCGTAGCCGGGGCGCGACCGGGCCCCGCGCAGGCGAAAACGGGCCCGCGCAGGAGCCCCGGACAGGCGGGCCGCCGCGGACAGGCCCGTTCACGCGCCCCCTCAGGGGCCTACCGGGACGCCACCGCCCCGGCCCGTTCGCGTTCCCGTTGCCGTTCGCTTTCCCGTTCCCGGGCGGCGTCCAGTGCGGCGCACCAGGACGCCGGATGCGCCGTGCGCAGCAGGCCCGTGCCGATGAGCAGTCCGTCGAAGCCCGCGTTGAGCAGCCGGGCCGCGTCGGCGGGGTCGGCGATGCCGCTGGCACTGACCGCGCAGCAGGTGCCGGTGGCCCGCACGGCCGGCAGCAGCGCGGCGCTGCGGTCCAGGTCACCGGGCAGCCGCTCACGGGTGGCGATGTCCTTGTTGTTGACCGCGACCACGCACTGCGCCGCCCTCGGCACCGCGGCCGCCTCGGCCGCGTCGGCGACCTCCACGAACGGCGTCAGCCCGAGGTCCAGCGCGTGGTCCACCAACCGCGCCAGGACGCCGGCCGGCAGCAGCTTCACCGTCAGCAGCACGGCCGAGGCGCCCAGTTCACGGCTGCGCTCCAGGTGGCGCCGGCTGGTGAGGAAGTCCTTGCGCAGCACCGGCAGCGAGGTGAGCGCGGCGACCTCGCCCAGCAACTCCTCGCTGCCGCCGAACCAGCGGCCGGTGACCACCGAGACACACGGCGCCCCGGCCTCCTCGTACGCGGCGACGACCTCGGCCGGCGAGCGGGCACCCAGCAGGTCGGTGCCGTCCGCGTCCCGGCGCTTCACCTCCATGATCACCGGCCGAGGCGCCGCCAGCAGCGCGTCCGTGAACCTCATGACGCCCCCCTCCAGGCACGGGTGACGGCCGCCGCGTTCGCCGCGGCGAGCAGTCCGTCCTCGCCGCGGGCGGCGGAGTCCACGTCGATGCCGAGGAACCGGGGATGGGCACGGGCCCCGCCGAACCGGTCGTGGTTGTCCGCGCCCAGCCCGCCCGCGAG
The DNA here is from genome assembly GCF_055583185.1 of Streptomyces sp. NPDC104814. NCBI lineage: Bacteria > Bacillati > Actinomycetota > Actinomycetes > Kitasatosporales > Streptomycetaceae > Streptomyces > Streptomyces sp. NPDC104814. The sequence goes on from NZ_JBVJOL010000015.1 coordinate 21,329, forward strand.
CAGGAACGGCCGCTGCATGCGGTCGGCCAGGCCGGTGACCGTGGCGTCGTCCAGGGTCAGCGCCGTACTGCCCACCCGTCCGCCGGCGCCGACCGCGTCGAGCAGGAAGCAGTCCGTACCGGCCCGCTCGTACGCGCCGATCAGCCGCGCCTCCACACAGGAACCGTCCTGCACGTGCAGCACCTTGACGATGCGTACGCCGTCGGGGACCAGTGCCCGCAGTGCGCGGACCATGCCGGGGGTCTGGTAGCCGTGCAGCTGGATCCAGGACGCTCCCCGCGCGCCCGTGAGCGGGGCCAGTGCCTCCGGGTCGGCGCCGAAGGTCACCAGCACCGCCTCCAGGCGGCCGGTGGCCCGCGCCTCGCCGGCGAGCGCGGCCAGCCGCTCGGCGGACAGATCCGCACGCCCGCCGGGCACCGCGTGCCACAGCCCGACCAGGTCCGCCCCGGCGTCGGCGACGCCGCGCACCTCGGCGGCGGTCGTCGCACCGCAGATCTTGACGAGCACTACGCCGCCTCCCCGACGAGGGAGCCCTCCGCGAACCGCTCCCCCTCGCCCTCGAACAGCCGCGGGTGCGCGGCGCGCAGGTCGTCGATCACCCATGCGTAGGGCAGGTCGTCGAACTCGCCGTGCACCCGCAGGAACTCCATCTGGCGCCGCCCCTTGAGGTCGAAGGGGTGGTGGAGGCTGTCGGCGGTGCCGTCGAAGTCCAGCGGCGCCATCCGGTACAGCCGGCACAGCGTCTTGTTGAAGACCGGCGTGGCCTTCACCCAGCGGCCCTCAAGGCACAGGGACGTCAGTCCGTGCTGGTGGAAGACGTCACCGCCCAGCAGCCGCGTCAGCCGCTCGGAGGCGAGGTGGTTGCGTACGTCGGTGAGGACCAGGCGTGCCGGGATCCCGAGCGAACGCAGCCCGGCCGCGTACAGCACCGACTTGTGCAGGCACATGCCGGAGCCGGTGCGCACCACCTGGCTGGCGCGCAGCCCCGCGCGGGACAGGTCCGCGCCGTACACCTCGTAGCGGATGCCGTCGCGCACGGCGTAGTACAGGGCCACGGCCTGCTCGGTGGGGGTGGTGGCGCTCGCCGGCAGCGCACGGGCGACGAAGTCGCGCACCTCGGGGCTGTGGTGGTCGATGAACTCGGTCGCTGCCAGTGCGGGCTGGAGGGTCATGGTGGCGTGGTCCGCTTCCGTTGGGTGTCGACGTGTGCTCAGAGGCCGAGCATCGAGGCGATGCGGTTGCGCTGGATCTCGGAGGTGCCGGAGTAGATGGTCCCGGCGACCGAGTTGCGCAGCTCCTTCTCGATGCCGTACTCGGCCATGTAGCCGTTGCCTCCGAAGATCTGGACGGCGGCGAGCGCGGAGGCGACGTTGGCCTCGCTGGTGACGAGCTTGGCGACGGCGATGTCCCGGGTGACGTTCTCCCCCGCCGTCATCTTGCGGGCGGCGGAGTACAGCCAGTGCCGGGCCGTCTCCACCCCGATCTCCATGTCCACGATCTTGTGGGACACGGCCTGGTAGGAGCCGATCGGCTGCCCGAACTGGGTGCGGGTGCGGGCGTAGTCGGCGCAGCGCTCCACCCGGTCGCGCATCTCCCCCGCGTTGATGACGAAGGAGCACAGGATCTCCCAGCGCATCACGTGGTCCAGGACCAGGAAGCCGCCGCCCACCCGGCCCACGACCTGCGCGGCGGGGACGCGGCAGTCGTCGAAGTACAGCTCGCACAGCGGCGAGGTGCGCAACCCCATCTTGGCCACGGGCCGCCCGACGGTCAGGCCGGGGGTGTCGCGTTCGACGAGGAGCGCGGTGATGCTCAGCGGGCCGGGGCGGTCGCTGGTGCGGACGTACACCGTGATCAGGTCGGCGACCGGGCCGTTGCTGACGAAGGCCTTGCTGCCGTTGAGGACGAAGTGATCGCCGTCGCGCACCGCACGGGTGCGCATCGCCAGCGCGTCCGACCCGCTGCCGGGCTCGCTGATGGCGTGCGCGCCGATCAGCTCGCCCGAGCACAGCCCGGGCAGATAGCGGTCCTTCAGCTCGGGCGAGCCGAACCGGTGCAGGGGGACACCGGTGCTGACCAGATGGCTGCACACGGAGAAGTTCAGCCCCGCGTCACGGCAGCCCCGGCCCAGGCCCTCCAGCACGTACATCGTGGTCAGCAGGTCCTGGCCCAGCCCGCCCCACCGCTCGTCGAAGGGCAGGCCGAGGATCCCCGAGGCGCGCAGCAGGTCCCACTGCTCGCGCGGGAAGGCGGCCTCGGCGTCCCGCTCGACGTGCCCGGCGCTGAGCTTGTCCAGCAGCGGCGCCAGGCCGTCGCGCAGCCGCTGCTGGTCATCGGTCCACGTGATCATCAGTACTGGGAGAACTCGGACGAGTCGAGGTTGTGACGCTCGTCGCCGCGCAGCGCCGGGGTGAACATGCAGACCAGGCGCAGGTCCTCGTGCGGACTGGCGACCAGCCAGTGCGCGTCGTGCTGGTCGAGGGCGTAGAGGGTGCCGGGGGTGATGGGGTGGGAGGTGCCGGCCATGTCGACGACCTCGCCGCTGCCCTCGATGCAGTAGCAGGCCTCCAGGTGGCGGCGGTACTCCAGGCGCGACTTGGTGCCGGCCCGCACGATCGTGTCGGTGACGGTGTACCCGAGGCCGTCGGACTCGGTGAGGAACCGGCGGCTGAGGCCGTTGCCCCAGTCGACGCTGCGGACGTTGTCCAGCCGGCGGATGATCATGAGGGGTTCCCTTCGTTCATGGGGTGGGAGGGGGTGCTCCGGCGCAGCTGCGCGACGAAGGAGGCGAACTCCTCCACGGGGTCGCGCCCTGCGTCCAGGGCCTGTTCGATGCGGGCCACGCCCGCGCTGCCGACGACCGCGGCGTCCGCGCCGAGTGCCTCCAGCGCGGCGACGTCGGCCCCGGTGCGGACGCCGAAGCCGACGGCGACCGGGACACGGGTGGCGGCACGCGCCCGGCGGAGGGCTGCGGCGAGCCGCTCACGGTCGGGTGCGGCGGTGGTGCCGCTGCGGCCGTAGTGGGCGACCAGATAGAGGTACGCGGAGGCGTGCCGGGCCGCCTCGGCCGCGGTCGCGGCCCCGGAGACGGCGTAGCAGGTGGTGACCAGGGGCAGCCCGGCGCGGTGGGCGGCCTCGTAGTGGGCGCCGCGCAGCCGCGGCGGCAGGCCGTGCAGCAGCAGCCCGTCACAGCCGGCGTCGGCGACGGACCGGGCGAAGTCGCCGAGGTCTCGGCCCTTGACGGTGTGACTCCAGTCGGCGAGCAGCGCGATCCGCAGCCGCCGCAGCCGCGGCCGTACGGCGGCGACCGCGTCCAGGACGGCGGCCGCGGTGACCCCGGCGGCCAGCGCCCGGTCCGCGGAACGGCGGATGACGGGGCCGTCGGTCACGGAGTCGGGGAAGGGGACGGCGAGTTCGAGGCAGTCGACGTCGCTCTCGTCGAGCATCGCGGCGAGGTCCGCGAGCGCGCCGAGCGGCGGATCACCCGCGTTGACGAACACGGCCAGCCCGGGCCGGCCGGGCCGGCGGTGGGCGAAGAACCCGGCCGATGCGGGGTTCGCCACCACGCCGGGCTCGGCGGGGCGGCCCATCGCCGCACCGGCCGCTGCTGCACCGGGCGCCGCAGGTCCAGCCGTTCCCGTCGGCCCTGCCGCTTCCACCGGCCCTGCCGCTTCCACCGGTCCCGCCGCTTCCACCCGTCCCGCCGCTTCCACCGGTCCCGCCGCCCCGTCCCCGCACAACGACAGGGACAGGGCCGCGACGCCCTTGACGGCGTCCGGGGCGAGGCCCGGCAGGGGCGGCGGGCCGGACGCCGGGGCGGCGTTGAGGAGTCGTTCAGGCATGGGCTGCCTCCCGCGTCCGCATCCGGTCGACCAGCGCAAGCGCCGAGCCGTCGTGCAGCGTGGCCTGCGCGGCGCGCAGCGCCTGGTGCCAGTCGCCGGTCAGCCGGCCGGCGACGGCCAGCGCGGCGGCGTTCAGGCAGACGGTCTGCGTCGCCGCCGCACCGCCGCGCCCGGCCAGCACCCTCCGGAACAGCTCGGTGGCCCCCCGCGTCCCGTCCTCGGCCGGAGCCAGGTCCGCGAGCCGGCCGGCGCCCAGCCCCAGGGCGGCGGGCGTGAGCGTGAACTCCTCCTCGCCGCCGTCCTCGTAGGCGCGCACCCGGTTGGCGGTGAAGGCGAGGAACTCGTCGGCGCCGGCGTCGTTGCCGGCCAGCCACACCGTGCGGCCGGTGGCGCGGGAGGTGTGCTCGGCGGCGTGCCGCAGGGCCTCCAGCGCCTCGGGCCGGGACACGCCGGTCACCTGCGCGGCCACCGGCATGTCGGCCAGGAACGGGCCGAGGGTGTTGACGAACGAGCCCAGCCGCCGCATGTCCAGCGGCGCGACGGCCCGCGCGAGCAGCGCGATCTCCTGCGGGTACACGAAGTACCCGGCGAAGGCGATGCCGTGGCGCTCCAGGACCTCCTGGGTCTGCTCGTACGACGTCGTCGGCGCGATCTCCAGCCGTTCCAGCAGGTCCAGGGAGCCGCAGGAGCCGGTGTAGGCGCGCGAGCCGGTCTTGACGACCCGCACGCCCATCGCCGCCCCGACGAACGCGGCGGCCGTGGAGATGTTGAAGGTGCGCGGTCCGCCCCCGGTGCCGACGATGTTGACGGCCGCCCCGAACCCGTCGCCCGCCGGGCGGGCGGGACGGCGCTCGGCCAGCGAGTCGAGGAACGCGCACAGGGTGGTCCGGTCGGGCATCCGGGTGGCCAGGGACGCCAGCAGAGCCGTGGCTTCGCCCCGGCGCAGGTCGCCCGCGTGCAGCCGGTCCCAGAACGACCGCCACACCGGCAGCTCCACCGGAGCCTGCCGGCCCAGGAGCGAGACGACGGCTTCGTGCATGGCTACGCGGCCCCCGCGTGCTCGCGCGGCGCGGCCGCGAGGAACGCGGCGATCGCGGCGACGGTGGTGAAGGACTCCGGGTCGAGGTCGACGGCGTCGGTGTCGACGCCGTAGCGGTCCTCCAGCCAGGCGATCACCTTGAGCAGCCCGAGGCTGTCGATGACGCCGTTCTCCATCAGGTCGTAGTCGTCGGCCAGTTCGTGGGCGGGCACGTCCGGCAGGAACTCCTCGACGATGAACTCCCTGACGGCCTGGGCGTACTGCATGTCAGTTCTCCTTGGGGAAGTGGGCTGAGGCGACCCGGTCGCGGTCGACCTTGCCGGTGGAGGTCCGCGGCAGCGGATCGTCGGTGATCCGCAGCTCGGAGGGGACCGCCGCACGGGGCAGCCGGCGGGCGAGGTGCCCGCGCAGCGTCAGGCTGTTGAGGCCCGAGTCCGGTGAGCGCCGTACGACCGCGTGCAGCAGGCGCCCGGCGACGGGGTCGGGCAGCGCCAGGACGGCCGCCTCGGTGACGTCGCGGTGGCCGAGCAGGACGTGCTCCACCTCCTGGGCGTTGACCCGTACCCCGCGCACCTTGACCTGGTGGTCGGTGCGGCCCTCGAGGGTCAGGGAGCCGTCCGGGTGTCTGCGCACCAGGTCGCCGCTGCGGAAGTAGCGCCGGCCGTCGTCGCGCGCGGGATGGGTCACGAAGACCGGCGTGGCGGCCGCGGCACCCAGGTAGCCGCGTGTCTGGAACGGTGTCGACACGAGCAGCTCACCCGTGCCGGGTCCTTCCAGCACCGCGCCCTCGGAGTCGACGAGGAGCGCCTCGACCCCGGGCAGCGGGACGCCGATGGGCAGCGGAACCGGCGCGGGCGAACGGGTGTCGATCTCGTGGACGAAGCTGTCGTTGGTCTCCGTGCACCCGTAGATGTTGTGCAGCCGGGCCCCCGGCAGCAGACCGGGCAGCCGCTCGAGCAGCGGGCCGGGCAGCGCGTCACCGGTGAACATGGCGTGCCGTACGGCGGGCAGCGTCGCCCCGGCGGCTTCGGCCGCGTCGGCGAGCAGCCGGAAGAACATGGGCACGGCCTGCACGACCCGCACCTCGTGCCGCTGCATCAGGCGCAGCAGGAACGCCCCGTCCAGGGCCTGGTCGGGGTCGACGAGGACGACCCGGCCGCCGTGGGCGAGGGTGGTCCACACGTCGAGCAGGCACAGATCGAAGTTGAGCGGCGCGTAGTTGAGGACACTGGTGCCCTCCGCGATGCCGAAGGCGCCCGCGGCCCAGCCGGTGAAGGCGTCGAGGGCGTCCAGCTCCAGCGGGACGATCTTCGGCATGCCGGTGGAACCGGAGGTGGTCAGCAGCAGTGCGGGCCGCCCGGGGGGCGTCGCGGGCGCCACGGGCGCCGTCTCGGCGGGCGCCGTCCCGGCGGGGGACTGCGCGTCGGGTGCCGGTGCGGCGGGTGCCGTCGCGGTCTCGTCCCCCTCGACGGCGTCCGAGGGCCGCAGCACCTCGCGTACGCCGGCCTGTTCGTGCAGCCGGTCCAGGGCGTCCTGTCCGAGCGTCGCGGCGGGCAGCAGCACCGGACGGCGCTCCAGCAGGCAGGCCAGGACCAGCGCGATCGTCGCGGGTGACTTCACGGCGGGCACCCCGACCGGCTCGTCGCCCGTCAGCCGCGCGATACGGGCGCGTTCCCGCGCCGTACGCTCCAGCAGCGCCCCGTAGCTGATCTCCTCGTCCCGCCACACCAGGGCCGTCGCACGCGGCGTCCGCCGCGCCTGCCCGACGATGCCCTCGAGTAGTTGGTGACGGCCCTGTACGGCGCCCACGCTTGCGCTCACGGCTCCTCCCCCGGCTCGCCTCGCGATGCTGTGGGTACCGATGGTGGTTTCGCCGTCTGGAGCATCGATGGAGCGGCACTGAACTCCCGCCCGGCACACGCGAGGGGGCCACGCCACCGGGCAGGTGACGCGGCCCCCTCGGGTCCCGCGGCGGTCAGCCGCCGGTCAGTTCCACCAGCGCGTCCGCCGGATCGCCGTGCGGCGCCCCGGCGGGCCACCACGTGCCCGCCTCCTCGCGGTAGGGGTACCACCGTCCGTCGCGGCCCAGGCGCAGCTGCACGCCCTGGCCGGCGAGGGTCCAGTGGTTGTCCCGGACCTCCGGCTCGGGCAGTTCGTCCGCCTCCCAGCCCGCCGAGAGCGCGGCCCGCGCCCGGGCGCTCTCCTGGGCAGGCGGGGACCAGGTGCGCTCCAGCACCTCCAGGCCCGCCGCGCCCCCGGTGCGCCAGGCGGCGGCCGCACGGTCCAGTTCCCCGGGCGGTCTGCCGCAGCTCTCGCGCAGCCGTGCCGCGACCCTCGGGTCGGGGTGCGTGGCGGCGATCCGCACGGTGTCCTGCCACAGGTCCAGCGGTGGCGCCGGCCGTTCGGTCAGCCCGAGGGCGTACGCGAGCAGCGCGCGCGCCCGTACGGCCGCGTCGGCGACCAGCCGCTCCAGGGGGTCGGCCTCGATGCCGGTGGCCGGCTCGCCGGTACCGGTGTTCGCGGCGGGCAGCGGCGGCAGGGCGGGCAGCGCCGAGGTGTCACGCGTCCACGCCGCCACCGGGTCGACGCCGGGCAGCGGCCCGGCGTCCTCGCCGTCACCCTCACCGCCGTGACCGTCCGCGTCCTCCGCGTCGTCCTGGTCGTCCTCGTCGTCGGAGTCGTCCTCCGCGCCCGTCATCGCGCGCAGCAGCAGCTCCGACTTCAGCTCCTCGACGGCCTCCTCGGCGTCGCGGCCCCGCACCAGCGGCAGCAGCCACGGCTCCGTCTCCAGCAGCCAGGACACCTGGTAGCACAGCGCCGTGGCGTGCGGGCACGGGTGTTCCAGGGCGTCGCAGTCGCAGTCCGCGTCCAGGTCGCCGTACCCGGGCAGCATCCGCACCCCGGCGTCCTCCACGGCCTCCAGGAGGTCCTCCGGCAGCTCGCCCGCGAGCAGCTGCTCCGCGACGCCCGGCCGGTCCGCGGCCCGCTCCCACAGCAGCTCCCACTCGCCGTCGTCCAGCTCCGCGAGCGTGACCACGGTCGTGTACGCCACCTCGCCCCCGTACACCTCCGCCGCGATCCGTCCCGGGCTGAGGGTGATCGGGCCGATCCGTCCGCTGCGTGCAAAGGCCCGGCCCTTCTTCAGCGCCTCCTCCTCCGGCCAGGTGTCCTCCACGGCCTCGGTCCACGCCTTGGCCCAGAACGACTGGCCGCGGGCGCGGCCGCCCTTGCGCGCCGCGAAGGGGGGAAAGCCCCGTGCACCGCTGTGCTGTGCCTCGGCCATCACTCGCTCCTCAGCTCGACCAGGTTGGCCAGCTCGTCGTTCGTCAGCTCCGTCAGCGCCTGCTCGCCCGAGCCCAGGACCGCGTCGGCCAGCTCCTTCTTGGACTCCAGCAGCGCGGCGATCCGGTCCTCGACGGTGCCCTCGGCGATCAGCCGGTGCACCTGGACCGGTCTGGTCTGGCCGATGCGGTAGGCGCGGTCCGTGGCCTGGGCCTCCACCGCCGGGTTCCACCAGCGGTCGTAGTGCACGACGTGGTCGGCCCGGGTGAGGTTGAGACCGGTGCCCGCCGCCTTCAACGACAGCAGGAACACGGGCACTTCGCCGTCCTGGAAGCGCTGCACCAGCTCCTCGCGCTTGGCCACGGGCGTCCCGCCGTGCAGGAGCTGCGCGGGCACGCCCCGCTCCCGCAGGTGCCGCTCCAGCAGCCGCGCCATGGCGACGTACTGGGTGAACACGAGCGCGGCGCCGTCCTCGGCGGTGATGGTGTCGAGGAGTTCGTCGAGCAGCTCCAGCTTCCCGGAGCGGCCGGCGAGTGCGGCGCCCTCCTCCTTGAGGAACTGGGCGGGGTGGTTGCAGATCTGCTTCAGCCCGGTGAGCAGCTTCAGCACCAGCCCGTTGCGGGCGATGCCCTCGCTGCCGCGGATCTGCGCCATCACCTCGCGTACCTGCGTGCGGTACAGCGCCGACTGCTCTGCGGTCAGGGAGACCGGCCGGTCCGTCTCGGTCTTGGGCGGCAGCTCCGGCGCGATACCCGGGTCCGACTTGCGGCGGCGCAGCAGGAACGGGCGGACGAGACCGGCCAGGCGCCGGGCCGTGGCCCGCTCCCCCGTCCCCTCGGCGCGCTCCGCCTCGATCGGCGCCATCCAGCGCCGGCGGAACTCCCCGTATCCGCCGAGCAGTCCGGGCGTCGTCCAGTCCAGGAGTGCCCACAGCTCGGAGAGGCTGTTCTCCACCGGCGTGCCGGTGAGCGCGACCTTCGCGTCGGCGGGGATGAGGCGCAGCGCCTTCGCGGTGCCCGAGTGCGGGTTCTTCACGTGCTGGGCCTCGTCGGCGACGACCATGCTCCAGCGGTGCCCGGCGAGCTGCTCGGTGTCGAGCCGCATGGTGGCGTACGTCGTCAGCACGAACCCCTCGTCCGCGCCGGCCAGGGTGCGGCCGGGCCCGTGGTAGCGGCGTACGGCGGTGCCCGGTGCGAACCGGCCCACCTCCCGCTGCCAGTTGCCCAGCAGCGAGGCGGGGCAGACGACGAGGGTCGGGCCGCTGGTGTCCTTGTGTTCCTGGCGCAGCAGGTGCAGAGAGATGAGCTGGAGGGTCTTGCCCAGGCCCATGTCGTCGGCGAGGCAGCCGCCCAGGCCCAGCGACGTCATGCGGTCCAGCCAGCGCAGGCCGCGCAGCTGGTAGTCGCGGAGCGTGGCGGTGAGCGCGGCGGGCTGCTGCACGGGCTCGCTGCCGCCGTCCGGGTCGGACAGGCGGGCGCGCAGCGCCAGCAGCCAGTCGGTGGGCGCGACGGGGACCTGCTCGGTGCCGATCCGCGTGTGCCCGCTGAGCGCGACGGCCAGGGCCTCGATGGCGGTGAGGGAGCCCACCTTGCGCTCACGCGCCTTGCGGGCGAGGTCCGCGCCGACGAGGGTCCACCGGCCGCGCAGCCGTACGACGGGCCGGCCCGAGCCGACCGCCGCCATCTCCTCCTCCGACAGCGGGTCGCCGTCGAGATCGAGCTGCCAGCGCAGGCCGACCGTGCCGTCGCCGGTGAAGAAGGAGCGCAGGTCGGCGGGCGGCTCCAGGCCGGCGCCGACGACGGCCCGTGCGCTCAGCGACCGGTGGGCGTCCTCGGGCCACGCCACGTCGATGCCGTGGGCGCGCAGCCGGCCGGCCCCGCCGCCCAGCAGGTCGGTGACGTCCCGGTCGGACAGGTCGAGGGCGCGCGGCACGGGCAGCAGCCGCTCCAGCGGCGGCCATACGCCGGCCGCGCGGCGCACGGCGAGCACGGTGTCGGACTGGGCGCGGGGGCCGAGGGCGTGGTCGATGCTCGCGAACAGTTCCCCCGCGTCGAGCGCGAGGGTCGGGTCCGCGAGGCTGTGCACGCGCGGCACGAGCCGCAACGCGGGAGGCCGCACGGCCCCGCCGTTGCCTTCGCCGTCCGCGAGTTCGACCCGCAGCGACACCCGCACCCCGGAGTCCAGCCCGGCCGAGATCTCCTCGGCCCAGGCCCGCAGCTGCGGCACGTGCTGGGGCTCGACGGCCGCGAACGCGGCCCGGCCGGTCGCCGCGTGCGCGGCGGGGGTGCGCGGCAGCGTGTCGGCGACGGCGTCCAGGAACGCCCGTACCAGGCCCTCCGGTTCGGCCAGCCGTACGCGCGCGCCGCCCGTGCCCGGCAGCGGGGCGGCATACGCCTCGGGGGGCGCCGCCGCTGCCAGTTCCCGCACACGCCCCACGTCATCCAGGTCCAGTGGGCCGGTGCGCCAGGCGTCGTAGCCGCCCCGGGTCACGCCCGGCAGCAGCCGTTCGCGGGCCGCCAGGTGCAGGGCGATCGCGGCCGCCCCGCCCCAGAAGGCCGCCGCCGGATGCGCGGCGGATCCCGCCTGCGCCCCGGATTCCGCCTGCGCCCCGGATTCCGCCTGCGCCCCGGATTCCCCCTGCGCCCTGGACCCCGCCTGCGCGTCCGCCGCCGGCCTGGCCGCGCGGGCCAGGACCGGCAGGGCGTCGGCGACCGTCAGCCGTACGACCGGGACGGTGCGCACCACGGGTGTGCCGTCCTCGACGGTGACGACGTCCGCCTCGCCCGCGTCCCCTCCCCCGCCCGGTCCGGCCGGCGGTGAGCCGCCCTGCGGGTCCCAGAACACCACCCGTCCGGTGCGGGGCGGATCGGCCGCCTCGAACAGCACCGCGCACCGCGTGAGGTCACCGGTCCGCTCGCCCGTCATCACTGCCATGTGCCTGTCGGTTCCTCTCGTCCGTCCGGCGTGGCCGGTGTCAGCGGCCGAGCCGCTGGTAGCGTCGCACGGACAGGGGGAAGAAGATCGCGAGAATGATCAACGGCCACACCACGGCCATGACAATGGCCTGATCCGATGCCCATGTCCCCGTGTCCCAACCCGGGTTGCCGAACAGCCGGCGCGCCGCCGTCACCGTCGCCGACAGCGGATTCCACTCGGAGATCGCGGCCAGCCAGCCCGGCATGGTGTCCGGCGAGACGAACGCGTTCGACAGGAACCCCAGCGGCCACACGAGGGTCTGCACGGCGGTCACGGCGGCCGTGTCCGTGAAGACGAGCCCCAGATAGATGCCCACCCACAGCAGCGAGAAGCGCAGCAGCAGGAGCAGGCCCACGGCCCCGAGCGCCTGCCCCAGCCCGCTGTCGGCCCGCCAGCCGACCGCCAGACCGCACAGGATCATCACGCCCAGGCCGAGGACCGAGTTGAGCATGTCGGCGATGCTGCGGCCGGTCACCACCGCCGCGGAGGACGTGGGCATCGCCCGGAACCGGTCGGTGACGCCCTTGGCGGCGTCGCCGATCACGGCCAGCATCGTCACCTCGATGCCGAAGACCATCGTCATGGCGAACATGCCCGGCACCAGGAACTCGCGGTAGTTGCCGCCTCCGGGCACCTGCATCGCGCCGCCGAACAGGTACCCGAACATCAGCACCATCATGATCGGGAAGAGCAGGCCGATCACGACCGGTGCCGGGTTGCGGGCCCAGTGGGCCAGGGAACGGCAGGTCAGCACCCAGGAGTCGGACAGGGCCCAGCGGGCGCCGCCCGTTGCGGCCCGGGGCTGCGGGGCTGCGGTGGTCACACCGTCACCTCTTTCTTGTTCTTGTCGCGGGCCGTGCGGCCCGTCGCCGCGTCCGCGTCCATCTCCGTCCCGGTGAGGTGCAGGAACACCTCGTCCAGGGTCGGGCGGCGCAGCGCGATGTCCTCGGCCTCCACCCCGGCGTCGCCGAGCGCGCGCACCGTCTCGGTCAGCGCGGCGACCCGGTCCTGGACCGGGGCGCCCACGCGCCGGTTCTCCGCATCGGTGTCGGGTTCCCGGCCCGAGATCCGCGCCAGGACCGCGGCCGCGGCCGCCAGGTCCGCGTCGTGGCGGACCGTGACGTCGAGCCGGTCGCCGCCGATCGCCGACTTCAGCTCGTCCGGCGTGCCCTCGGCGATCACCCGGCCGCCGGCGCCGCGCGGCGAGGCGATGACCGAGATACGGTCGGCGAGCTGGTCGGCCTCGTCCAGATACTGCGTGGTCAGCAGCACGGTGGTGCCGTCGTCGACGAGTGAACGCACCGCCGCCCACACCTCGTTGCGGCTGCGCGGGTCCAGACCGGTCGTCGGCTCGTCGAGGAAGAGCACCCGCGGCGCGAGGATCAAGCTGGCCGCGAGGTCCAGGCGCCTGCGCATACCGCCCGAGTAGTCCTTGACCTGCTTGTTTCCGGTGTCGGCGAGCCCGAACTGCTCCAGCAGCGCGTCCGCGCGCTCCCCCGCCGCCCGCTTCCCCAGGTGGTACAGCCGGCCGAACATCACCAGGTTCTGCCGGCCACTGAGCACCTCGTCGACCGCCGCGTACTGGCCGAGCAGCCCGATCCGGGAGCGGACCTTCGCGCTGTCGCGGACCACGTCGAAGCCGGCGACCTCCGCGCGGCCCTCGTCGAGCCGGGCCAGCGTGGACAGGATGCGTACCGCGGTGGTCTTACCGGCACCGTTGTGCCCGAGCAGCCCGTGCACGGTGCCCTCCGGCACCCGCAGGTCGAACCCGTGCAGGGCCGGGGCGTCGCCGTAGCGCTTGCACAGGTTCTCGGCGAGGATCGCGTGTTCGGATCCCATGAATGTCCTTCCCTGGGGGTGGATGACGTGTCCGAGCAGTGTGGAGGGCGCCGCTCGGTCCGCCTTCGAGTCCCGCTCGACCCACGGGCGGAAGCGTCGGGACGTCACAGCACGCCCACCGTCCCGGAGGAGCACGTGGTCACCTTCATCAACCGCTTCACGGTCACCGGCCCCACCGAGGAGTTCGAGCGGCTCTTCGACGACACGTCGGCCTTCTTCCGCGACCGTCCCGGATTCGTCAGCCACCGGCTGCTGCGCCACACCGACCGGCCCGGCAGCTACGTCAACGTCGCCGAGTGGGTGGACGCCGAGTCCTTCCGGGCGGCCGTCAGCGACCCCGGCTTCGCCCCGCACGCGGCCGCCCTGCGCACGCTGAGCACCAGCGAGCCGAACCTGTACGCCACGGTGCTCGAACGCACCGCCACCCCCCAGGACGCCTGAGCGCCCCGCGCCAGGCATACGAGAGCGGGCGGCCCCTGCGCACACAGGGGCCGCCCGCTCTCGTGTGCGCACCCTCAGCGCGCCGCGGTCACCGACAGCGGGTGATGGAAGACGTTCCGCGGATCCCATACGGCCTTGACCGCCTGCAGGCGCCGGTAGTTGGCCCCGTAGTACAGCGTGTGCCAGGGCACCCCGGAGGTGTTCCACGCCGGGTCGGCCATGTCGACGTCCGGGAAGTTGATGAAGCAGCCCTCGCTGCGCTCCCCCGGCACCGGCACCCCGCCGGTGCCCCGGTAGACACCCGCGTACAGCCGGCGCAGCCAGTCCACGTTCGCCGCGTCGTGCTCCGGGTTCTGCCAGGTGTTCATGAACAGCGCCTTCATCACCGACTCGCGCTGCGCGGACGCCGTCGCCGCCGGATGGACGGTGTTGACCTGCCCGCCGTACGACTGGATCGACACCGAGCTGCTGTCGTTGCTGTGCTCAGTGCTGCCCAGGACGTCGTACAGGACGTCGATCTGCTCGTCGGTGAACGCCCGGCGCAGATACGCCGACTTGATCTTCTGCCGGCCCTTCTCCGTGTCCTGCGCGGTGGCCAGCGCCTCCACCGACTCCAGCCACGGCAGCGTCTGCGCCGGCGCGGTGTACGCCTCGACGCCCACGCCCGCGGTGACGGCGTCGATGTGGTTCTGCAGCAGCCGCTCGGCGTCGGGCAGCGTCGCGTCCAGGTGCGTGAAAGCGATCGCGCTCAGCCCCTGGTCGTTCTGCGCCTGACGGCCGAGCAGCACCAGCCCGCTGAACAGCCCGAGGTACGGGGAGCGCGGGCCGCTGTTGCGCTCGTGCCAGCGCCCGTGGTTGCCGACCAGGGTGCGGAACGCGGCCTTGGTCATGCCCTCGCGCGGGAACATCACGCTGGAGGTGAGCACGGAGCCCGGCGGGCGCGGCAGCGCGGTGGCCGGATCATCCCGCCCTGCGGAGGGGGAACGGAACCAGTAGCGGGTGACGACACCGTAGTTGCCGCCGCCCGCTCCGGTGTGGGCCCACCACAGCTCCCGGTTCGGGTCGCCGGGCTCCCGCGTGGCGATGACGGCACGGGCCCGCCCGGAGGCGTCCACGACCACCACCTCCACCGCCTGGAGATGGTCGCTGGAGACGCCGTGGCGCCGCGACAGGGGGCCGTAACCGCCGCCCTGCACATGCCCGCCGGCGGCGACGGTCGCGCTGGCGCCACCCGGAACGGTCACGCCCCAGCCGAAGTACAGCGTCCGGTAGAGGTCCGAGAGGCGGACGCCCGCGCCCACCTCGAACGCCCCGCGCGCCGCGTCCCAGCGCACCGTGTCCATCCCGGACAGGTCGATGACCTCGCGGACGGAAGCGTCCCCCACGAAGTTCTCGTAGCAGTGGCCGCCGCTGCGCACCGCGATGCGCTTGCCGTCCCGCACGGCCGCACCCACGGCCCGCACCACCTGGTCGGTGGTGGTGAGCAGGTGGAAGGAGTCCGGGCGGGCGGAGAACCTCTTGTTGTTGCCGCGCACGGCGAGGTCCTCGTAGCGCGGGTCCGACGGGCCGACGACCACCGGGCCGGCCCCGCCCGCCCCGGCGGTCGACGAGGCGCGCGCCGGGGCGGGCGCCGCGACGGCGCTCCCGGCGGCCGCGGCGACCCCCGTGGTCGCCGCAGCGGCGAGGGTCCCCGTGACGAAACGCCTGCGGTTCGGAGCAGTCATCACTCCCCCGCTCAGACGGCGGCGCGCTCGGACAGCGCCCGGTTGACCAGCTCCAGGTAGGCACGCGGGGTGTCGGCCTGGTCGATGGCCTCCTCGTCCAGGACCAGGTCGAAGTCACGCTCGATACGCCCGGTGGTCTGCAGCACCGCCAGCGAGTCGTAGCCGAGGTCGACGAACGGGACGTCCAGGATGTCCCCGTCCAGGTCCACGCCCTCCTCCTGGCCTGCGCACTCGCGCAGCAGCGTGGTCAGATCGGTGAGTTCCAGCCGGTTCACGGCATACCTCTTTCATCGGTGGGGGTTGCTCGAAACATCGGGCCCGTCACGGCTCGGCGACCGGGCAGGGCTCAGGCGCGGACGTCACGCCGTGACGCCGGCGTGGGCTCAGGCGCGGACCACGGCGGCCGCGTTGAAACCGCCCCGCCCGCGGGCCAGCACCAGCGCGGTGCGCACCGGGACGTCACGGCGCGGCGCACCGGTCACCAGATCCACGGGGCAGTCGTCCGCCGGGCGCACGGTGCCGGTGGTGGGCGGGATCACCTGGTCCCGCACCGAGAACAGGGCCGCCGCCAGATCCAGCGAGGACCCTCCGGCGGCGAGGCGGCCCGTCATGCTCTTGGGCGCGGTCACCGGCACCCCGCGCTCCCCGAACAGCTCGGTGAGCGCCTGCGCCTCGGCACGGTCGGCCGCCCGGTCCCCGGCGGCGTCGGCGAAGACCACGTCGACCTGGTCGGGGCGTACGCCGGCGTCGGCCAGGGCCAGCTCGGCGGCCGCCGCGAGCCGCGACCCTCCCCCGGCGGCCGGGGCCGGGTCGAAGGTGGAGGCGTACCCGGCGACCGTCCCGTACACCCGGGCCTCCCGGGCGCGTGCGGCCTCGGCGTCCTCCAGTACCAGCAGGGCACCCCCCTCACCGGGGACGTACCCGCTCGCGTCGGCGGAGAACGGCAGGAAGGCGCGGCCGGCGTCGTCGCTGACGCTGATGCGCCCGTCCGCGAGGTGCGCGGCCCAGCCCCACGGGCACAGCGCGGAGTCGACCGCGCCGGTGATGACGAGGGAGGAGCCCTTGCGCAGCTGGCGGCGAGCCTCCCCGACCGCGTCCAGCCCGCCTGCCTGCTCGGTCACCAGCACCCCGCTGGCGCCGCGCAGCCCGTGCCGGATGGAGATCTGGCCGGTGTTCACCGCGTAGAACCAGGCGAACGACTGGTACGCGCTGACGTGCTGGCTGCCCTTGCTCCACAGGGCCTGCAACTCGCGCTGCCCGAACTCGAAACCGCCGGCGGAACTGGCGGTGACCACACCCGCGGCGTACTCGGGCATCTCGGCCGGGTCCACCCCGGCGTCGTCCAGGGCCTCCTTGGCCGCCACCAGCGACAGCCGGGTCACCTGGTCGGTCTGCGCCAGCAGCCGGCTCGGGACGTGGTCCTCGGCGACGAAGCCGGGCACCTCGCCCGCCAGCCGTGCCGGGTACGGGGAGGCGTCGAACCGCGTCAAGGGCCGGATGCCGCTCTCCCCGCGCAGCACCGCCGCCCACCAGGCCTCGGCACCCAGCCCGTTGGGGGCGGCGACACCGATACCGGTGACCACGGCGACGCCGGTACGGGCCGGGGCGGGGGACGTACGGGTCGTCATGCGCTCACTCCCAGATGCGGGCGGGTCAGGACCATGGCGCTCTGGAAGCCACCGAAGCCGCTGCCCACGGTCAGGACCGTGTCGGTCACCTGCTCACGCGCCACCAGGGGGGTGTAGTCCAGGTCGCAGGCCGGGTCGGGTTCATGGAGGTTGGCCGTGGGCGGCACCGTGTTGTGCTCGATGGCCAGGGCGCTGGCCGCCACCTCCAGGGAGCCGATGGCGCCGAGCGAGTGCCCGATCATCGACTTGATGGAGCTGACGGGCACCTCGTGGGCGCGCTCACCCAGGCTGCGCTTGAACGCGGTCGTCTCGTGCCGGTCGTTCTGCTTGGTGCCCGAGCCGTGCGCGTTGATGTAGTCGACGTCGCCGGGGGCGAGCCGGGCCTCGTCCAGGGCGGCGGTGATGGCCTCGGCCATCTCCCGGCCGTCCGAGCGCAGCCCGGTCATGTGGTAGGCGTTGCTGCGGCTGGCGAAGCCCGCTATCTCGGCGTACACATGCGCACCGCGCCGGCGGGCGTGCTCCAGTTCCTCGACGACCAGCACGGCCGAACCCTCGCCGAGCACGAACCCGTTACGGGTGCGGTCGAAGGGCCGCGAGGCCGTCTCCGGCTCGTCGTTACGGGGGCTGGTGGCCTTGATGGCGTCGAAGCAGGCCAGGGTGATGGGCGAGATCGGTGCCTCGGTGGCGCCGGTGACCATGACGTCGGCGCTGCCCTCGCGGATCAGCTCCACCGCGTGCCCGATCGAGTCCAGGCCCGAGGTGCAGCCCGTCGAGACCAGCGACACCGGCCCCTGCGCACCGACCCGGTGGGCGACCTCGACGGCCAGCGAGCTGGGCACGAAGTAGTCGAACAGATGGCTGACGGCCCGCGTGTGGTCGACGAGCCAGTTCGCCCCGTTGTCACTGACGGCCGCGTACTCGAGGTCCAGGCCCGTGGTGCAGCCGACGGCGCTGCCCAGCGTGACGCCCGTACGCAGTGGTTCGAGCTCCCCGGCCAGCCCGCTGTCCGCCAGCGCCTCCCGCGCGCTGACCACCACGAACTGCGCGGCCCGGTCGAGCCGCGCGGCCTCGGCCGCGTCGAACCCGTGCGCCTCGGGATCGAAGTCCACCTCGGCGGCGATACGCGAGCGGAACTGGGCCGGGTCGAACAGGGTGATGCCTCGGGTCGCCGTGCGGCCTGCGGTGAGGACCGACCAGAACTCCTTGGTCCCCACCCCGCCCGGGGCGACCACTCCGATACCGGTGATCACAACCCGTCTCATCGGCTGTTCCTCACAGTTGTCCTCCAGGTGTCACGACCACCTCGGCTACCGTCCGAGCGTCGCCGATCGACCTGGAGAATGGCTCGAACACGCCTCCTACGGGACCGGTGCCGGCACACCCGGCGGCCCGTGCGCACGTGCGCCGTGGCACACCCTCACGGGGCGTGCCACGGCGTGGAAGAGCCGTGCGCAGGACTCCTACAGATCGACGACCAGTCGTTCGGTGCGCGCACGCGACACGCACGGATACATCACGTCGGTGCGGTCCCGCTCACCCGGCGACAGCACGTCGTCACGGTGATCCGGTACGCCCTCGACGACCCGCAGCTCACAACTGCCGCACAGGCCGTCCTCGCAGGACGCGGACAGTCCCGGCGCGACCGTGCGCAGCGCCTCCAGCACCGACTGGCCGGCGCCCACCGACACCACCTCGCCCGTGGCGCGCAGCTCGACCTCGACGGGCCGGTCCTCGCCGGGCGCGGACTGCCGGGCGCTGGGCGTGAACCGCTCCAGATGCAGGGTGCCCTGCGGGCAGGCGGTGCCCATCAGTTCCTCCACGGCGCCCATCAGCCGGTCCGGGCCGCAGCAGTGAACGGCCGTACCCGCGGGCAAGCCGGCCAGCAGCGCCGCCAGATCGGGCCGCCCCTCCTCGTCGCGCGGGCACACCCGCACCCGCTCGGAGCCGTACCGCTCCAGCTCAGCCACGAACGCCATGGAGGCCCGGCCGCGCCCCACGTACACCAACTGCCAGTCAGTTCCGCGCCGTTCGGCCTCCTCGATCATCGGCAGGAACGGCACCACGCCGATCCCGCCCGCCACGAACAGGTACCGCTGCGCGTCGGCCAGCGGGAAGTGGTTGCGCGGACCGCGCACGGCGATACGGTCACCGGCCTTCAGCCCGTGCACCTCCACCGAACCACCGCGGCCCGCCGGTTCCCGCAGCACCGCCACCCGGTAGCAGGAGCGGTCCTGCGGATCGCCGTACAGGGAGTACTGGCGCACCCGGCCCGACGGCAGCACCAGGTCGATGTGCGCGCCCGCCGCCCACAAAGCGACGGCCTCGCCCGAGACGGGCTCCAGCCGCAGCCCCGCCACACCGTCGGCGAGGCGTTCGACGGCGGCGACCGTCACCGGCACGTCCTGGCCCGCCCCGGCGGCCGGGGTCTTCGGGGCCCGGCCCGCCGCCACGTACCGCCGGCCGCGCGCGGTGCGCCCCCACGGCTTGTACACGGACACCACGGACAGGAAGACCAGCACCGCGAACAGCGGCGGTACGGTCCACACCAGCAGTGTGGCGTCCGAGCCGGGCCGGTAGGCGTCCTGACCGGCCTCGCCGGCCCGCCGCGCGGCAGCGAGCACCAAGGGGTGCGTGTACGCCCACGCGAACACCAGCACCACCAGCGCGAGCACCCACTTGACCAGCACCCACCAGTGGCGCAGCAGCCCCCAAGGCGTGCCGTACCCCAGCAGGACGCCGGAGACACCGCTGGTGAGTCCGACGAGCGACACCGTTGTCTCGTCGAAGACGTACATCGCGTAGTACGCGCCCTCGGCGACGCCGGGGTCCGTCGTCGTGTAGCCGATCACCGCGAGGGTCGCCATCGACAGGGACAGGCCCATCCAGCCGACCGACGACGTGATGTGCACGGCGAGGGTCAGCTTCCGTCCCCGGGCGCCGAGCCGGAACTCCTCACGCCGCGTGCGTCTCCCGTTGCGCGCACCGCGCGGCCCACGTTCCGGCGCCGGTCGCTCCTGCTGCTGTGGACGGGGCGGCGGTCGGTCCAGTGCGGGGGTGGACACGAAGGCCTCACTCTCCTGTGACTCGGTGGAGGTCATGAGCAACTGAAGGTGTCAGGTTCCGCTGGAGTCCCGCTGGAGAACGACTCGGCAGCGCCGCGGCGGGGCGCGAAGCGCTGCCCGGATGAGTGGAGTTGATGCGGGCCGTTGCCCCTGCGGTGGCGGGGCCGAGCCCGGGCACCACCCCAGCGCCGTCCCCGTCTCGGGCAGCCACTCCCCCGCCCACAGGGCGAAGCTCCGAGAACGGGCCTCGGCGGACCGCCGCGGCGGAACCGCGTCCGGCTCGCCGGGACACGGCCCGGGAAGCGGGCGAGCGCCTGACTCCGACGGCCAAGCGGCATAGGCCCGGGGCGCGCGGACGGCCCCCCGGGCGTGCGGACGGCAGCAGCCGGTATCTCGGCCGCATGCGGTACACACGGCTGGGCGCACTCAGGACCTGCCGCATTCCCGCTCGAGCCCCGCCTCAGCGACATGGACGCGTCCGAGGGCCGTGGCGTTCACTGACGGCCATGGCTCGCCTCGCGTACTCCTCCCGGCGCCCGGCACCGTTCCGGTCCCGGCTCCGGGAGATCGACGACCTTCTGCACGCCGGGCACCCGCACCGGGCCGCCGTCCGCAGTGCCGGACTCATGCGGCGCGCCGCCCGGGAAGGATGCCCCGGCTGGGAAGCGGACTTCGGGGCGCTGCGCGCGGAGGCTCTGCTGCGCCTGGGCGACCTCCCCAAGGCCGCACACCAGGCCGCCGCCACCCTGCGCACCGCCGACCCCCTCGGCCCCGCGCACCGCCTGCGGCCCGCCGCCGTCCTCGCGGAGACCCTGACCGCGCAGGGCCGCCTCGACGAGGCCGCCCGCCACCTGGCGCTGGACGCGTCGGCCACCGACCCGGCCGGCCCGCATTCCGTCCGCTGCCCGGCCCCGGTCCTGGCGCATCTCGGCGCCCAGGGCCGCCTGCACCTGGCCGCACACCGCCACGCGGAGGCTCTTGTCGTCTTCGAACGGCTGGGCCGGTCCGCCCCTCGCCAAGGCCCCGCACGGCCGTACGCCGCCGTCTGGCGCAGCGGCGCCGCCGAGGCCCTGCTGGGCCTCGGACGGCCGGAACGCGCCGCCGAACTGCTCGCCGAGCAGCTCACCGAGCCCGGCCCGCTCGGCCCCCGGGCCCACGGTGTGGCCCTGCGGCTGTACGCCGCCACACAGGGACCGGCGCGCCGGCCGGTGACCCTGTCCCGGGCGGTGTCCCTGCTGCGGGCCTCGGGCGACCGTGTCGAACTGGCCCGCGCCTACGCCGATCTCGGCGAGGCCCTGACCCTGCTCGGCGAGCCGTCTGTCGCAGCCGCCTTCCGGCATCGCGCGACGGACCTGGCCGGCCACAACGCCGGGGCCTGAGAACGTAAAGCGCCGGGACTCAGCGCGCCTGCGCGCCAGGACGGTGCACACCCGGCGCGCCAGGACCGAGCGGATCGGCGCGCCAGGACCGAGCGGATCGGCGCGCCAGGACCGTGCGCGCCAGCACCTCACGCGGCGAAGCCGATATTGGTGACGTACTCGTACTGCCCCCACTCGGAGCCGAGGTCCACCACCGCGTCGTTGATCCAGACGTCGTCCAGGGCTGTTATGTCGTCGTCGGCCCAGGCCTGGACGATGCGGTCCCAGTGACGCACGTTCAGCGTGCGGAAGGACACCGGACGCTGCCGGGGCCCCGACACCTGGGACTGGTCCAGCGGATGGAACTCCACCCTCGTGCCCCGGCCCTCACGGTTGAGACGCGCCAGCAGGTAGCGGGCCACGTTGTGCCGCCGCACCGTCCGGTACGCCGTCTCGATCCGCTCGAGGTTCTGCCTCGACGGACTGCGCCGGCCGTCGAGCCACGCCTTGAGGGTCCGGTCCGTCACCGTCAGGCCGGCCTCACGGGCCGCCTGCCGGGCATGCGGGGTGCGGGTCAGGTAGTGCAGACGCGCCAGGAGGCCGCGTCGCGCTGTGACAGGGGTGGCGACGAAGTTGGCGAGCGCATCCAGCTGGCGGGCGACTGCCTCGTGGCCCTTGATGCCGCGAGCACCGTATCTGCCGAACTCGATGTTTCTATCCGGCATCTCGACTCCTCACCCGTCCACATGTGGCAAGGCCCTCACACACGTCTGCCGCGTCGAGAATACAGGCCGCGAAAGTGTCCCTCCGGGCTCAACCGCCGACAGATGCCCCACGGCGACGGCGCACCCCGCGACCGGGCCGACTCGGACGGGCTATTACGGCGTAATAGCCCGCCGCACACCGCAGAGTTGGGACAACTGGTGTCGATTCGGACACTACGACAGCGGCGATTACGGGGTCTCAACCGCGCCGCGACACAAGGAAGTCGACCTAACTAACGTGTCAATGACGCAAACGATCACGAGCGTTAGTAAGGTATCCCCATGAGTTCTCCAGCCTCCTCCGGCGATCGCGACAAGGTCGTCTCCAAGCTGCCCAGCCAGATCCGGCAAGACCTGAAAATCAGAGCGGCCCAGCACGGCGTCGAGATCCAGGCGGCCGTGGAACAGGGCATCAGGGACTGGTGCGCGCTCGCCTCGGCCACCGAAACCGTCGACACCGCGGGCGCGGACTCCTTCTCCACCTTCCTGCCGCCCGGGCAGTGGGAGACCTTCCGTCAGGTCGCCGCCGACCGCAACGTCTCCCTCATCCAGGGACTCGCCCAGTCGGTGAAGCTGTGGCTCGACTCCAACCCCGCACCCGAGGTCGAGCGGCCCACCGTCACCCGCCGCATCATCGTCTGCAACCAGAAGGGCGGAGTCGGCAAGACCGCCATCACGGCCGGCGTCGGCGAGGCGCTCGCCGAGTCCCCGAACGCCCTGCACTCCGTCCGCGTGTCCAAGGCGCTCGCCAAGGCCCTGCGCGCGAGCGAGAACGAGGGCGAGGAGGCCGAGGACGGGCCCCTGGAGGTGGAGAACCTGCCCGGCCTGGGCATGCGGGTCCTGCTCGTGGACTTCGACCCGCAGTGCCACCTCACCAACCAACTCGGCGCCGCTCCCCTGCCCATGAACGGCGACAGCCTCACCAACCACATGGCGGGCGACCCCAAGGGCGATCTGCGCGACCTCATCGTGCCCATCGACGAGGAGACCTTCGGCGGCCGCCTCCACCTGCTGCCCGCCTGCAACGACGCCTTCCTGCTGGACGTGCGCCTGTCCGCCGTCCGGGCCCGCGAGGCCGCGCTGGAGCGGGCCCTGGCACCGCTGGAGTCCGACTACGACGTCATCATCGTCGACTGCCCGCCCAGCCTCGGCCTCAGCATGGACGCCGCCGCCTACTACGGCAGGCGCCGCGACGGCGAGAAGCCCGGGCAGTCCGGCGCCCTCATCGTGGTGCAGGCCGAGGACAGTTCCGCCGACGCCTACGAGCTGCTCACCACGCAGATCGACGACCTGCGCGACGACCTCCAGATCGACATCGGCTACCTCGGCATCGTCGTCAACCTCTACGACTCCCGCCGCGGTTACATCGCCACCTCCTCGCTCCAGGGCTGGGTCGACATAAAGGATCCGAGGGTGGTGGGGCTGATCGGCGACCTGAAGGAACAGAAGGAAGCGGTCCGTATGAAGCAGCCGCTGCTGTCCTACGCCCCCAGGTCCCAGCAGGCCATCGGAATGCGCGCACTGGCCCGGGAGATCTCATGAGCAAGGCCGACCAGCTGGGCGCCGGACGCTTCGGCGCCCGGCCCGTCAGCGCACGCCGGCAGGCCGTGGCCGCGGCGACCGGCGTGCCGACCGAGGGAGTCGCTCCGCCGAGCGAACTGCCCGTCCACCGCATCAGCCCCAACCCCGACAACCCGCGCTCGCAACTGGGCGATCTCACCGACCTCGCGGGAAGCCTGAAGACCCACGGCCAGAAGCAGGCCATCACGGTCATGAACCGCGATGCCTATCTGGCGGCCAACCCGGACCGTGCGGACGACCTCGAGCCGAACGCCACGCATGTCGTCATCGACGGCAGCAGCCGCCTCGCCGCCGCCCGCGAAGCCGGCCTCACCACCGTCAAGGTCATGGTGAGCGACGACCAGGGCAGCACGTCGGAGGAGCTTCTGGAGTCCGCCCTGGTGGCCAACATCCACCGGCAGGACCTCGAGGAACTCGACGAGGCCCGCGCTCTGCAGCGGCTGCTCGCCATCCACGGCAGCCAGACGGCCCTCGCCAAGCGGCTGCACCGCTCCCAGGGCTGGGTCTCCCAGCGGCTGGCGCTGCTCACGCTCACTCCCGAACTCCAGGCACTGATCGGTCAGGAGCCCATCGACCTGCTGCGCGCCGTCGGCAACAAGCCGGCCGACCAGCAGAAGGCGGCCCTCGAAGCGCTCAAGGCCGAACGCGCCCGCAAGGAAGCGGAGAAGGCGGCCCGCAAGGCCGCCGCCCAGACGGAACCGCCGCCCGGTCCCGGCCCGGCCGCGTACGACGACACGTCCGCGTCCGGTGCCGCCGCGGCAGCCGCCCCGACAGTGCCTGCCCCGTCACCGACGGTGCCGGTACAGGCCCCGCCGCCCCAGGCGGACACCGTCGATCCGGTGCCGGCGCCCCAGCCGCAGCCCCGAGCGGAGACCGCCTCCGCGGCCCAGCCCTCGCCCGTGCCGATGGACGAGACGGACGCGGCAGACCCGACGGACCCGACGGACGCGGCGGACCCGGTCCGGGAAGCCGCACCGCTGGAGGCGTCCGACACCGCGTCACCGCCCGTGCCGACGAAGGCGGCTCAGCCGATCGCCGAACCGCGCACGGCCGAGGCCGCTTCCGGCGTGAGTGAGTCGGCGGCCGCCAACGCCCGGCCCGCCCGGCCCCTGCCGTACGACGAGCCCGGGTACATCGCGATGCTGCTGGACCAGAAGATCCCCAGCGACGACACGTTCTTCGACCTCATCGACTTCCTGAGCGTCAAGGCGCTGCAACGCGACCCGGCCCGGCTCGGCGAACTGGCGCAACGCCTCGTCGACCAGATCGCCGCTCAGGCCGACTGACCGGTGGACCACCGTCAGCCCCGCTCCTCCACACACCGGAGCGGGGCTTCGTCGTACGCGCACAAGAGGCGTAGGAGCGGTGTACGTGTACGAACGGTGTACGTGTACGGGCGGTGTACGTGTACGGGCGGCGTACGGCCGGGGGTGGACAAGGCCGCGCTCGCGCCGTCAGCGGGACGGCGACCAGGTCTGCAGGAGCGCGGCGATCCGCCCGGCGGTGCACGCGGGGTCGCGCAGCAGGTCGCGCAGCGCGATCGCGTCCTCGCGGGTGGGTTTGACGGGGATGCCGGAGGCTTCCAGATACATGACGCCGGTCGCCGCGGCCACGGCCATGTTGGAGCGCTCCAGCCAGCGGCAGCGGCCGAGGACGTGCACCAGGGCGGCCGCGCGGGCGTAGGGGCCGTCGTAGACGGGCTGGTCGAGGAGTTCGGCCCGGTGACAGGCGACGGCAGCCACGGGGACGCCGTAGTCGTCGGGGGCCGGGTCGTCCGCGCCGGCGAGTTCGGCGACCTGAAGGATCCAGGGGACGTCGATATGGAGATCCATCAGGCCGCGTGGGGTCCCGCGGGACGCCGGCCGGCCTCTTCCGCTTCGTCGAACAGCGCCTGGTGCTCGTCGAGGAAGCGGCGCGCCGCGTCCAGCCCGCGCCGGCGCATGCCGTCGGCGTCGTCCCGGACGAGGGAGGCGATGTAGTCCCCCAGGCTCAGGCCCCGGTCCTTGGCGCGGGCCCTGGCCAGCTCCGCGATGTCGTCGTCGACGCGTGCACCCAGCTGTGTCTTGGCCATACCAGGATGGTAACAGACGTTACCAGCCTTGGGGGCCGCCGCAGGAAACCGTCACCCGTACAGCCGGTGATGCTGGTCAGGTCGCCCTCATGTCCGACGCTGCCATCGTCTGCTCGGCCCTCTCCTTCGCCTGGCCGGACGACACCCCCGTCTTCCACGACCTGTCCTTCACCGTGACCACCGGCCGCACCGGCCTGGTCGCTCCCAACGGCTCCGGCAAGAGCACCCTGCTCAAGCTGATCGCCGGCGAACTCGTGCCCGCCACCGGCTCCTTGACGGTCAACGGCACCCTCGGCCACCTTCCGCAGAGCCTCCCCCTGACCGGGGACCTCACCATCGCCGAAGTGCTCGGCGTGGCCGACGTGATCCGCGCACTGGACGCCGTGGAGTCGGGTGACGTGAGCGACGAGCACTTCGCCACCATCGGAGACGACTGGGACATCGAGGAGCGCACCCGCGCCCAGCTCGACCGCCTGGGCCTCGCAGACCTCACCCTGGACCGCAGCCTGAGCACGCTCAGCGGCGGCCAGGTCGTCTCCCTCGGCATCGCCGCCCAACTGCTCAAGCGCCCCGACATCCTGCTGCTCGACGAACCGACCAACAACCTCGACCTCAAGGCCCGGCACAAGCTCTACGACGTCCTCGAGGACTTCAACGGCTGTCTGCTGCTGGTCAGCCACGACCGCGCGCTGCTCGACCGCATGGAACGCATCGCCGAACTCGGCAGCGACGAACTACGCCTGTACGGCGGCAACTTCACCGAGTACGAAGAGGCCGTGCGCGCCGAACAGGAGGTCGCCGAGAAGAACGTCCGCAACGCGGAGCAGGAACTCAAGCGGGAGAAGCGGGAGATGCAGCAGGCCCGCGAACGCGCCGAGCGCCGCGCGAGCAACGCCGCCAAGAACCTCAAGAACGCCGGACTGCCGCGCATCTTCGCC
This sequence comes from Streptomyces sp. NPDC104814, assembly GCF_055583185.1. Classification (NCBI taxonomy): domain Bacteria; kingdom Bacillati; phylum Actinomycetota; class Actinomycetes; order Kitasatosporales; family Streptomycetaceae; genus Streptomyces; species Streptomyces sp. NPDC104814. Next base: position 47,874 of record NZ_JBVJOL010000015.1, read on the forward strand.
GGCACCATGAAACGGGGTGCCCAGGAGGCCGCCGGCAGGTCCGGCACGATGCATGCCTCCCGGGTCAGCGATGCCAAGGCCCGTCTCAACGAGGCCGGGCGTGCCCTGCGCGACGAGCAGCGCCTCACGCTGGACCTGCCCGATACCCAGGTGCCCGCCGGGCGCCACCTCTTCGTCGGCGAGGGGCTGCAGGTCCACCACGCCGGCCGGGCGGTGTTCGCCGGGCAGGGCGTCGACCTGAGTATCCGCGGCCCCGAGCGCATCGCGCTCACCGGGCCGAACGGCGCGGGAAAGACGACCCTGCTGCGGCTGATCACCGGCGATCTCACCCCGGACAGCGGGGAGATCAGGCGCAACGACGGCCGGATCGCCTATCTCTCACAGCGCCTGGACCTGCTGGACGTGGACCGCACCGTGGCGGAGAACTTCGCCGCCTTCGCGCCCGAACGGCCCGAGGCGGAGCGCATGAACCTGCTCGCCCGCTTCCTCTTCCGGGGCGCCCGCGCACACCTGCCCGTCGGTGTCCTCTCCGGCGGTGAGCGGCTGCGCGCCACCCTGGCCTGCGTCCTGTGCGCCGAGCCGGCACCCCATCTGCTCCTGCTGGACGAGCCCACCAACAACCTCGACCTGGTCAGCGCGGGCCAGCTGGAGAGCGCGCTCAATTCCTACCGGGGTGCCTTCATGGTGGTCAGCCACGACGAGCGGTTCCTCGCCGGGATCGGGATCGACCGCTGGCTGCGACTGGCCGACGGCACGCTCGAGGAGACCGGGGCCCCGGCGGTGTGAGCCGCCGCATGTGACGTGGCCCGCGTCCGAGTCCCCGTGCCCGGCGCGGGCCGACCACCGATCACGTCGGCCGGATTCTCCCCGCGACCACCCGGCCCACCTGTGAGGTCCGGCGCGGCGACCCGCCTGACCAGGCACTGCTTCCGGACCGCGGACGATTCTTGCCTGCCGGGACAGTCACCTGTCAGGATGGTGACGTGAACCTCGACCATGTCTTCGTATGCGGGCACCCGGCTCTCGACTTCGCGGCGACCCTGCGAGCACGTCGCTCGGCCCGGTTCGAGATGTTCGCGACCCCGGAGCGGCTGACCGCCTGGTACCTGGAGTCCGGACTCGTGGACACGATCACGCCCGCCGACGACGAAGACGTCCGGGCGGCGACCACGGTGCGCGAGGCCGTCTACCGCCTCGTCACCGACCGCCGCCTGGGCGAGGAGTTCGACCCCGAGGCGCTCACCGTCGTCAACGGCGCCGCCCGCGAGACCCCGGTGACACCCCAGCTCACCCTGACCGGCCGGCACAGCGAGGCGACCCCCGGGCAGGCCCTCGCGACCGTCGCACGGCAGGCCATCGAACTGCTCAGCGGCCCGGACGTCCCCCTGCTCAAGGAGTGCGGCAACCCGGAGTGCACCCGGATCTACATCGACCGCTCCCACGGCATGCGACGCCAGTGGTGCGGCATGGAGTCCTGCGGCAACAAGATCAAAGCCAAGGCCTACCGCGCCCGCAAGAAGGCCACCTCCGCACGCTGACCACTCCCCTCCCCCACCTCGGCCGCACCTCCACTCGGTACGGTCTCGGCTCGAAATCCTCCGTACCTCGCCAAGGCGGCTGCACCGGAGAATCGTTCTGAGCGAAGAATCGAACTGTTCGAAAGAGCGGCGATAAGGAAGTGTCTGCCCTACGTGTCACATATAGGCGGGCATAGATCACTCGGCAGGCGCCACTGATCATTTCCAGCTGCGGCGAGGCCCGGAGGCACGGAGAGGCCGGCCTCGCCACGCAGCAACGCGGTTACCGGGACGTCAGGCTATGACGTCCCACGGATCGCCCCTCATTGACGTGAGGTACATGAGGGGCGATCCGCCGACCGCTTCAGGTGGCCCGACGGAAGGGAACCACGACCCGCTCCCCCAGCTGTCCCGGGGTCAGGCGGTAGTACTTGATGTGACCGATCTTCTCCGTCTGCTCGAGCCAACCGAGCTCGATGACCTGCTTGCGCGTGCGCGAGAAGACGGGCGGCGCCATGCCGACCAGCTTGGCCAGCTGCGCGGCCGTTTCCAGTACGGCACCGGAACGATCGGTCGGATGCAGAGCGTAGAGCATGACGACGAGGCGCTGGTTGGCGGTCATACCGGCCGTGGCCTCCAGCAGCTTGAGGTTCTGCTGCCTGTCGTCGCTGGTCACTTTGCCTCCCACCGTGCTGGCGTGTTCTCGTCGAAGCCCGGGATGTCTGGTGGATTACATGATTTCACCGCTTCACGCTGTTCCACGCCTGTGCCGTGGAACGCGATGTAGGGGCTGATCCGGTAGAGGTTGTAATTACCGATACGACCACGGACGACCAGGATGCGGTGCTTGGTCAGCTTCCTATTGATTTTCCCCACGGCATCGGTCGACATGCCCACCCGTTTGGCGATGTCCGCCCCCGTAGCCCGCAGCGGCTCCATGCCCTCCGGGGAGACACCGATCCACCAGAGCACCAGGAACTTCTGACTGGGCGTGAAGGCCGTCGACTCGGTGATGGCCTCGACCCTGGCTTTGTCGACCTGGGTGTGCTTGCCGGAGAAGGCGTATGGCGCATAGATGACCGGCTCGCCCGTGTCGGCGTCGACCAGTCTGCGTGCTGCTCCCAACAGGCCCTCCGTGCATGGGTCATTGCCGCACTGTTCGTTGAAGGCGGCACCTTGAGCCGCCTTCATGAACCTAACGTACATGAGCAGGAAGTCAATCAACTCCGCCTGTCGGCCGTGTCGCGTGCACCGGAGACATGACTCGCTCACCCTGACACTCGGGCACACGCCCGGTGAGACATGTACGTGACGTCAATCTACCGCTGCTACAGAACAGCGGTACTCAGTTCCTGTAGACGTGGTGGCAGTCGCCAGGAACTGCCTGGCAGTTCTTACAGCAGCGGTGGCAGTCCCGCAGAACCGACCACCACGATCAAGAGAACCGGGCACTCAGTTCCGCAGAGCTGCCTCCGCTGTCACAGGAACTGCCCGGCAGTTCACAGGAACTGGGCTGGTCCCCCTATTTCCGCAGGTCAGAGGCGCGCGGAAGCTGACGCTCTCTCTCCTTAAACCCACCGCCGGACCGGGGTCCCGCCTTCACCTCAGGCCCGTCCAAGGCACAGCCAAACTGACTCGGCCGGCCCCACTCCCCCACTGCTCCCGCACCACAGAAAGTCAGCCACGACGCACCGGTACACGAACGACCAGGCGCGCGTATGCCTCCATCAGCCCCCCACCGCCCCCAGCCACGTCATCCCCCTCCAGGACCCCAGCTGCGGGACAGCGGCTGACACTCCCTCAACCACGGAAACAGAAACCGCCCGCCCCCAAGGCCGCCCCATCCGGACCCCTCACCGGACCACCCCCGACGCGCGCCCAAGCAGCAGACCGCGAAACGCCCGAGGGGCGGCCCCAAGCCGGCCCTCCCCCTCCCCCACCTATTACGCCGTAATAGCTCGCCGCCGAGTGCCGACGCTCGCCCAGACCACATAGCCCCACTGCCTCATCTGGACAACCTGGCCCGCCGTCCCTGACCGCACCCGGCCGAAGCACTGCCCGTTCAGGACTCGATGGGCAGCAGCTGGACCAGACCGACCCAGTTCTCCTCACCCACCTTGCTGTTGGTGGCGCGGACCCTCCAACGGCCAGCCGACAAGGGGATCAATGCCTGGGCAGGCACCCCACCGCCGGGATACCCCACCCCGAGTTCGTAGCCCGCTTCAGCGGAGTCCATGAGCACGGCCGGACCATCCAACACCCAGGTGCCGCACGCCTCCCACACTGTGGCCACGTCGGCGAGAAGAGCATCTGCCGCAGCCCTCAGTCCGTCCTCGGACTCGGCGGCAAGCCACCGCAGGAACGCTCGGTGCTCGGGCAGATAGCAACTGGTGGCCGGTTCATCCGCCAGCACCAGTGCCTGCGCACCGTTCTCGCCCACGGTGATCACACCGGCCAGATCGTCCACCGCACAGGCCCGGTCGTAGTCGTCCGGAGCGGGGGCGTCTCCCCCCGTATCCCCGCTCTCAGCACAGCCACTCCAAGCAGCCAGGGCGGAGACGGGAACGACGATCAAAGGGCCGCCCACGGACTCCACCCAGGCAGGGAGGCCTGGTGACGCACCGACTGCGATGCACGAGGGGGCGCTCATGCACTGGGTGTGCCCTCGTCCAATGACAACGCCCGCGACTACTGCCGCTCAGTACAGAGAACGGCTCAGCCAGCTCTGGCGGAAGCAAGCGCTCTGCAAGGCACCTGGAGCTATTACGCCGTAATAGCTCCAGCCGCCGAGACGGCCTCCCTCAGCGCTGGCTGAGCACGCTCGAAAGAAATGCGTTGGGCGGTCTCGACGCCGGTCGGTACCGTGCGACACGGGACCAGGGGAGGAGGAGCCGGGTGCGCCCCGTACTGCTGATAGATGTCGACGGACCGCTGAACCCGTACGCCGCGAAGCCGTATCGCCGGCCCGAGGGCTACGAGACGCACCGCATTCTGACCCCTCGCTGGGAGGCCGCCGAGCGGCGTCGGTTGACTGAGTGGGGACTGCCTAACAAACCAGTCAAGCCTCTGCGGGTATGGCTCAACCCGAATCACGGCCCAGCCCTGGAGGCGCTTCCCTTCGACCTCATGTGGGCGACGACGTGGGAGGAGGAAGCCAATACCTTCATCGCACCAGTCCTGGGATTGCCCGAGTTGCCCTTCATCCCCTGGCCCTCGCCTCGGCCGGAGCCCGGGAGCGGCGTGTTCTGGAAGACGCCAGAGACCGTCGCGTGGGCGCAAGGCCGTGCGTTCGCCTGGGTCGATGACGAAGTCACAGAGGCGGACCGCACCTGAGTGAAGGACCACCACAACGGCCTCGCCCTCCTACACCGCGTCGGCCCACGACGCGGCCTGACCACGGACGACTTCACCACGCTGACAGCATGGGCCAACAGCCTCGACTGACTACCCACCTCGCCGACAAACGGCTCCGGCAAGGCTCGACTCCTGCAAGACCATGCAAGACCGGCGAGCTATTACGCCGTAATAGCTCGAGACACCGAGGCCGACCAGCACACACAGCGCCCCGGGGCCGGGGAGTACCTCAGCAGCCGGCCTCGCACCGCTGACCTGCTAACGCAGGCTGGCGGCCTCACCGGCGCGGACGGCGGGCTGCGATGATCCATAAGGCACTCCGGTGATCCCACCCTGCCGCTGGCCTGTTGCTCAGCGCGATCCATCGCAACGAGGTAACACCATGACCGACTACCTAGCTGCCACCATGGCAATGCTCGGACCGGCCCAGAGCCGCTATGCAGAGCCGTCGGCATGGGACCGCCTCCACGCCGATCTCGGCATACGGCTGCCGCCCGACTACCGGGTGATCGTCGACGCCTACGCCCCGATCCAACTCAACGGACATCTCTACTTGTCGCATCCCGCGACCGAGCGGTGGAACCTGGCCCAGTGGATGCGGGACACCGCTCAGGCTTGGTCAGAGGTGCCCTGGGACGAGCTCGACCTGGACGACGACGAGGATCCCCGCCAGCTCTCCGGTCTTGAGGAACTTACCCGCAACGGCCTGTGGCCGATCGCGTGCACCGACAGGGGAGAGACGGTTTTCCTCGACGCAGCCGCCGACAACACCAGGCTCGTGGTCAGCTATCACGAAACCTGGGCAGAGCACCGCATGAACTTCGCCGAATGGCTCTACCGCTACCTGATCGGCGAAGACATGACCGGCCCCAACAGCTCCGCCTTCTATCCAGGGCCTGTAAAGCTGCGCCACCTACCGATGTCCGCGAACGAACGCCCCGAGTCCTGGTACGGCCCAGACCGCGGCATGTGAAACGCCAGCACTCACCGGCGGGGGACAGGCTCCCACATCGGGGGTCCTCTGAGACATGAGACCCCCGCCCTGGGCTATTACGGCGTAATAGCCCAGCGCCCTGAGGACTCTGCCGCCAAGCGTTTTCACGCCGGGCGGGGAACTGGGGTAGCAGTTGGCGGGCGGACCGGAGCACCGAAGTCCTCACCAGGCTCCAGTCCCTAGGCGAGGCGAAGGGTGCACCCGGCAAGGGAGGGGAGGGGCTTGGAGTCCCAAGCCGAGAGACCTGTGCCCCAGGGACCAAGCAGTTCGGTCCCTGACCCCAAGAGCTGATGTGCAGGCGCCGGCCCGCACCAAGCCCCCCGGCAACGAGGGACTCAACGTCCGGCAGGGCCTGACTACAGGGGCCGAGGGACTACGGCTCTTTCCGTCCCTGGCCTTCAGTCCCTGGCATTTTCGCAGGTCAGAGGCCTGTGACACGTACTGAGAGGGACTGTAGGGACTCAACTCCGCAATTATGACGTAGAGAAGACATGTATTCGTACACGCGCGCGCATACAACACAACTCTCTACTACAGCTCATAATTGCCAAGTTAAGTCCCTCCAGTCCCTGGCTGATCTCAGGAAAACGCTCTGACCTGCACAGATATCCGCCAACCCCGCAGGGACTGCCCGATTTTCCAGCCCCTGCGCTTCGGTCCCTGGCCCCTTTGGTCCCTCGAGCCCCGGTCCCTTGCAGCCCTGAGCCCCCGCCCCAAGCCGGTCCCGCGCCGATCCACCGTCAGTCCCTCCCCGCTGCTCTCCCCTCCACCCGCCCCGCCCCTCCCCAGGGACCCAAGGGACCCACGGAGCTGATAGAACGGCACGCGGGTCGGAGAGACACTCCCTTTTCGATGAGCGGGCCTTAGACTCCTTTCGCATCAGAGTCCCTTCGGTCCCTGGCCGGGCCAACCTCCGTGCCAGGTGTGTGAAGTGATCGGGCAGACGAGAAGTGACGAGGACGATCCCTGTGCCGCGCCAAGACGACAGCCGCCGCCGTGCCGCCGGAGTGGCGCCCGGGTCGCCGCGCGCCGTCGCCCGCTGGTGTGCCGCGCAGGGCTGGCCGGTCCACCCCCTCACTCCCGGGCGGAAGACTCCTGTCGCGAACTGCCCCGCGTGCGCAGGACGCAGACACGAGCCCGCGTCCTGCCCCTGCCTGCCCGCAGGACGCCCCTGTCACGGCTTCCACGCCGCTACGACGGACCCCGACCGCGTCGAGCGCTGGTGGGCAGAGACTCCGGCCGCGGGAGTCGGAGTCGCCTGCGGTCCTGCCGACCTCGTCGTCATCGACATCGACGCCCACGAGGCCCCCGTGCCGGACAGAGGACGCCTCCTGCCCGGTGTCGACATCCCCGCGCAGGTCCAGCTGGCCGGCCTCGCCTCAGGTTTCGACACGCTTGCGCTGCTGGCCGCCTACCGGCGTGAGACCTCTCCCGCCGAGGACGAGACCACGTTGCGCGTGCGCACCCCCTCGGGCGGCCTGCACGTCTGGTACTGCAATCCGAACCCCTCGACGCGCTACAGGTGTTCCACCGGGTCGGCCCGGCACACGGCCCTGGCCTGGCAGGTCGACGTACGCGCCGACGGCGGCTACATCGTGGCCCCCGGCACCCGTACCCCCCAGGGCGTCTACCGTGCGGAGGGAACAGCTCGTCGCCCCGCCCCCCTGCCGGAATGGCTCCGCCGCGAGCTCCGCCGTACGGGACACGTGCTCGAGCCCCGGCCCACCGCAGCCCCTGTCTCGACAGCTCCCGTCCCAACCCACCCTCACCCCACCGACACCGGCATAGAGACCGGCATCGATACCGACGGCACCCGCACCGCGCCCACCCCCGCCCTCATCCCCACCACTCGCCGACAGCGTCGTACCGCCTCCGCCGAGCTGCTCATCGAGCCTCTGATCGCTGTCGTCGCCGAATGCGCGGCCGCTCCGGAAGGGACTGGTTTCACCGAGAAGTTGAACCGAGCCGCCTATACCGCCGGCGGCCTTGTCGGGGCGGGGCATCTGGACCACGCCGCCATTCGTGACCGCCTTGTCCGTGTCGCCGGCTACGCCCGGCCGTGGCAGCAGACCCGGAATGAAAAGATCGTCGACGACGCCCTTGCCGTAGGGTCCGTTCGCCCTCTCCACCTCAAAGGACGTCCATGAGCAGCAGTGCCGAAGGCACACCGCGTTTCGACCCGCAGGCCGCCGCTCAGCAGATGCTCGACCTGGAGTCGGCGGGTGTGGTCGCCGGGCCCGCACGCCTGCCTGCCCAGGGCTCCGTGCACGAGACCGTCCCGTCGTTCGCGCAAGCCCCTTCTCCCTCGCCCCTGTTGCTGCCTCCGTCCCTCTCGGACCGGGGCAACGCCCGCCTGTTCGTGCAGATGCACCGCGACCAGTTCCGGCATGTCGAAGGGCTGGGCTGGTTCGCCTGGGACGGCTACCGCTGGAAGCGCGGGGGAGGCGAGAAGGCCGCTCTGTGGGCGGCGGGGGAGATGGCGGAGGACATGGCCGCCAGTGACCCGCGCGGGGTGTTCAGCGACCGCGAACTCGCCCATCACAAGCGGCGGACGCTGTCCACCACCGGCCTGAAGGCCCTGCTGACCCAGGCGAAGGCGTCACCGGACATCTCGGTGGACCCCGACCGACTGGACGGCGATCCCTACGCGTTGTGCACTCCCGTCGGCGTGGTCGACCTGCACAGCGGTCATCTGCGCAAGCCGGACCCCACGCGTGACTTCCACTCCCGTGCCACCAGCGTCGCCCCGCAGACGATGGAGACCCCGCGCTGGCACCGGTTCCTCGCCGACACCTTCGGGGACGACGACGAGGGCCGGGAGATGATCGCCTTCCTGCACCTGCTGCTCGGTTACTCGATCACCGGCGACGTGGGCGCACAGGTGCTGCCCTTCCTCCACGGTGAGGGCAAGAACGGCAAGTCCGTACTGCTCGACATCATGATCCAGATCCTTGGGGACTACGCCGACGCCGCTCCGCCCGGCTTCCTGATGGACCGTGGCGCCTTCTCGGAGCACTCCACCGAGCTCACCGAACTGCACGGGCGCCGCCTGATCGTGTGCAGCGAGCTGAAGCCCAACGACAAGTTCGACGAGGCCCGTGTCCGGCTCCTGACGGGCGGTGACAAGATCAAGGCCCGCCGTATGCGGCAGGACTACTTCTCCTTCACCCCCACGCACCACCTGTGGCTGCTGGGCAACCACCGACCGGAGGTCTCCACGGGCGGCTTCGCGTTCTGGCGGCGCATCCGCCTGCTGCCCTTCACCCGGACCGTCCCGGCGCACCGCAGGATCGACAACCTCGCCTTCGAGCTGGTCCGCGACGAGGGGCCGGGCATCCTGCAGTGGCTCATCGAGGGTGCGCAGCGCTATCTGCGCACCAGGGACCCCCTGGAGGGCCCGGACAGGGTGCGTATCGCCACGACGGCGTACGCCACCACCGAGGACCACATCGGGCGATTCCTCGCCGAATGCTGCACGCGTGACGGGGATGCGGGGAAGGATCTGCGGGTGGAGCAGGGGCTGCTCTACGCGGAGTACAGCTCGTGGTGCAACGCCGGGGAAGGGATCCGGCCGGCGACGCCCCGGGCCTTCGCCAACCGTGTCCGCCAGGAGGTCGGCGTGGCCTCCCCGAACGACATGATCAAGTCGAACGGCCGCAAGTACTACCCCGGCATCGCCCTGCTGGAGCACCCGTGACCGCCTCCCCGGGCCTGCGTCCTCCGTCACGCGGCCTACACCGTCGTCGCGGCGCGCTCTACGATGGTGGGCGGGCCTCCGGTTGCGGTGGCCCTCGCGAAGTGGCCCATTCCCCGGCGACGAGCGGGCCGGAGCGACAGGGAGACATCCCCGGCCGTGGGCCCTGGCCGGGGAGTACGCCGATGAAGGAGAGGCTGCAGCCATGAGTTCGCTGTTGACCGAGAGCGACCTCATCCACGAGGCCGAGGTGGTGTGGCTGGAGAACCTCGAAGGGCTCGACTACGTGCGTCAGGCTCTGGACAAGACCAGGCGGCGCAACACCAAGCCGCCGTACGCGCGTGACGGCCGCATGGTCGGCTACGCGCTGCTGGACGAGGACGCCTCCCCGGACCCGGACAGCGGCCTGTACAAGCGCAGGGTGTTCTTCCTGCTGCCCCACGACCGGGACAGCCTGCCCGACGGCCTGTACCGCGAGGGAGCGCCGGGCGAAGCGGTCGACCCGCGCACGATCGCCCCGAAGAAGCCGGGAGCGAAGACACCGAGGTCCCAGAGCGGCCACGTGGCCATAGCAACCTCGACCCCCTGACGACACACGCCTGCGGTGTGCCGCCGGGCCAGGGTCAAGGTGAGGTCCCTCAGGGGCGTACGGCGGGGGCGGCGGGCCCCATTCCGAGTCCGCGCAGCAGGGTGTCGACGACGACGTCCGCCGCCTGCCCGGCGCTCAGTTCGGGCAGCTGCCGGGACACCAGGTGCATCAGCTGGGGCAGCAGTGCGCTCGCCCAGCCCGGCGGGAGGCCGGGGCGCAGCAGGCCCTCCTCGGTGGCGCGCTCCAGGAAGGCGTCGACCTCGCGGACGGCCGCGTCCCGGCGAGCGTGGACGCTGTCGTCGGCGAGCATGCGAGTGAGGTCGACGGGCCAGGTGCGGTTGACGACGATGATGTTCTCGACGTAGCGGTGGAGCGCGACGGCGACGGGCGCCTCACGCAACCGCGCGTCCTCGATGGCCCGTTCGATGGCCGTGAGGCGGGATGCGTAGATGGCGGTGAGGAGTTCCTCACGGGAGGCGAAGCGCCGGTAGACGGTACGCCGGTCCACGCCGGCCTCGGCGGCGATGCTCGCGATGCTCGCGCCCGGGTCGGCGGCGAGCATGCGCGCTCCGGTGGTCAGAACGGCCTCGACGTTGCGTACTGCGTCGGCTCTCACCGCACCGAGTCTAGCCGCGGAATGTGGAACCTCCGAGCCCAAGAAGCATTTGACTGTGGTGGTTAGTGTCATAACTGTCACACAGACGTGTCGGGACCAGGCAGGTCGATGCGAGCCGCCGTCACCATCGGCTTGCGTCCACCTTTGATGCCCACCACGACAGATCCCCTTTCAGGAGTTCCGGCACAGGGGGGCGCTCGCCGGAGACGAGTCGTCACCGGCTCCCGAGGTGGTCGGCGTCGACGACCGCCTGGGCGAAGACGGAGGGTGCTTCCTGCGGCAGGTTGTGGCCGATGTCCGCGATGGTGCGGTGCTCGTACGGCCCGGTGAAGTGCGTGCGGTAACCGGCGCCGTCGCCGGGGGCGGTGAAGGGGTCGAGGGCCGGATCGAGGGTGATCGTGGGGACGTGGACGGGGGGCTGGGCCGCGAGCAGCGCCTCGTAGCGGTCATAGCGTCGTTCCCCGTCGGCGAGACCGATGCGCCAGCGGTAGTTGAACAGGACGATGGCGGCGTAGTCGGGGTTCTTGAAGGCCTCGGCGGTGCGCTGGAAGGTGGCGTCGTCGAAGTCCCAGTTGGGTGAGACGAGGGTCCACACGTAGCGGCACAGGGCGATGCGGTCCTCGACGTCCTGCATGGTCTGCTTGCCGCGGTCGGTGGCGAAGTACCACTGATACCACCAGTTGTGCTCGACCGCAGGAGCCGCGGGTGTCAGCTGCATCTTGCGGTCGGTGATGAGGTAACCGCCGGTGGACACCAGGGACTTGACGCGCTCGGGCCACAGGGCGGCGATGATGTCGGCGGTGCGTGAACCCCAGTCGAAGCCGGCCAGAACCGCCTTGTGGATCTTCAGCGCGTCCATCAGGGCGATGATGTCGAGCGCGATGGCGGACTGCTCCGCGGTGCGGGGCGTGCTCGGCGACAGGAAGCCGGTCGAGCCGTGGCCGCGCAGGTACGGGACGATGACGCGGTAGCCCAGGCCGGCCAGCAGCGGGGCGACGTCGACGTAGCTGTGGATGTCGTACGGCCAGCCGTGCAGGCAGATGACGACCGGACCGTGTGCCGGCCCCGCCTCGGCGTAACCCACGTTCAGGACGCCTGCCTTGACGTGCTTCAGCGTGGGGAAGCTCGTGTGGGTGCCGGGGGAGACCTCGGGCACGGCGGGGACGTCCTTGCCGCCCGCCTGGCCCGTGCCGGTCGAGGCGGACGCCTGGGCCTGCAGGCCGGACAGTGAGAGCGCGGCCGCGCCGGTGCCCAGGCCGGCTGCCTTGTTGAAGGTACGCCTGTCGATCATCTCGAACCCCTCCGTCGTACGTCTCCACCGTGCCTCTGCGGCTCGCTGACCTTCGCACAACCAATCGTCACCGGTCAAGCAGGTGACGCGCGCAGTGACTGACCATACACATGTGTAAGTATTGCAGATAAATGCTACATTGAAGTGACAGTTAGAGAAGCGTACACGGGAAGAGAGGCAGCGCGTGATCACGTACAACAGGCTCTTCATCGGGGGCTCTTGGGTGGAGCCGAGCGCCCAGGACCTGCTGGACATCGCCTCGCCGCACGACCAGACCCTGATCGGCCGTGCGGCGCAGGCCCAACCGGCGGACATCGACCGCGCGGTGGCCGCGGCACGGGCGTCCTTCGAGGCGGGGCAGTGGCGGCTGACCCCGCCGGCGGAGCGGATCGCGCTGCTGCGGCGGTTCAACGCCCTGCGCGAGGAGAACGCCGAGAGGATCGCGGAGCTGATCTCCCTGGAGAACGGCTCGGCTCGATGGTTCACCCGCGCCGGGCAGCCCGGCCTGACACGGCAGGCGAACGCCTACCTGAAGGCGGCGGAGCACTTCGCCTGGGAGGAGACCCTGGCGTCCTCCGACGCGGCCGCCCCCGTGCGCAGTGTGGTGCGCCGTGAGGCCGTAGGTGTCGTGGCGGCGGTCATCCCATGGAACTCGCCGTTCTCCTCGGCCACTTCGAAAATCATCCCGGCCCTGGTCGCCGGCAATTCCGTGGTCCTCAAGGTGCCCCCGGAGAACTCACTGAGCATGGGTCTCCTGGCCGAACTGCTGGAACGGACAGGTCTGCCCGGGGGAGTGATCAGTCTCCTGCCCGCGGACCGCGAGACCAGCGAGTACCTGATCTCGCACCCGGACGTCGACAAGATCGCCTTCACCGGCTCCACCCGCGCCGGCCGCCGTATCGCTTCGATCGCGGGGGAGCAGCTCAAGCGGGTCAGTCTGGAGCTGGGTGGCAAGTCGGCGGCCGTCATCCTGCCGGACGCCGACATCGCGACGGCGGTCGCGGGCCTGAAGTTCGGCTCGTTGCTCAACAACGGCGAGTCCTGCATCGCCCAGACCCGCGTCCTGACCCCGCGCAGCCGGTACGAGGAGGTCGTGGCCGCGCTGAAGGAGCTGGTGGAGTCGCTGAAGGTCGGCGACCCGAACGACCCGGAGACCTTCATCGGCCCGATGATCCGCCCCGACCAGCAGGAACGGGTGCGCACCTACATCCGGCTCGGCATCGAGGAGGGCGCCCGCCTGGTCACCGGCGGCCCGGAGATCCCGGAGGGCCTGGAGAAGGGCAACTACGTCACGCCGACCGTGTTCGCCGACGTCGACAACTCCATGCGCATCGCGCAGGAGGAGATCTTCGGCCCGGTCCTGGTCGTCATCGCCTACGACGACGAGGACGACGCCGTCCGCATCGCCAACGACTCCGAGTACGGCCTCTCCGGCGGTGTCTGGTCCGCCGACGAGGACCACGCCCTGGCGTTCGCCCGTCGCCTCCGCACCGGCACGGTCACGGTCAACGGCGCCCCGATCGCCTTCGACGGCCCCTTCGGCGGCTTCAAGGCCAGCGGCATCGGCCGCGAGTACGGGGCGGTCGGCCTCGGCACGTACACCGAGTACAAGACGATCACGGTCTGACCTCGCTCGTAAGGCGATTGACCGGCGCCCGTGCGTCACCACCTTGACAGGTGACGCAGGTGAAGCGATGCTGACAGTGCTCCCGGAACCAGCTGCGAATGTCTTGGGATGTCCGCGGATGCCCGCGGATGTCGCACCAGGGCGTTCCGAAGAGCGGACGCCCCCCGGACGAGGAAGTGGAGTACGGCCATGAACAAGGAACTCACCGCCGACACCGCGGCGGCAGCCCGTCATGCCCGCTACGGCACCCTCCCCGAGCGCATCCGCTTCGAGGACATGACCGAAGAAGTGAACGCCGACCACGGCGGCGGCGCGAACGCCACCTACAACCCGGAGAGCTCATGGCAGTACTACTCCTGCCTGGCCCTCGACCTGGGCCTGTAGCCCGGTTCTCGCCTCCCGCCTCATTCACCGCGCCCACGCCCAAGCCGTCTGGTACCTGTACGCCCCCCTGCGCGCTCGTCGAAGCCGACCGGGCCCGGCCCGGCACGGCGGAACACCTGGCCGCGCTGCCAGGCATCACGGTTCTCGAGCTTGACCTTCCGGCTGCTCTGGCCGTGGCCCGGCACGCCACCTGGGCGCTGCCCCACTGCCAGTACGCGGCCCAGCCGACCGCGGACCGCCCTGACGGAGCGATCATCGCCACGACCGCCCCCGACAGATGGACCGGCGAACCGGTCCGCGTCCTCGACCTGACGCCCTGACCTCCTGTTCAATGCGGCGACGGTCACCGTCGACTTCCGCATGCACTTGATCGATCCAACTGCCCCCGGGCCAGGGGATCCTGAACGTCCTGGGCCAGCTGGCGGGTGGCGTCACGCAGGCCAGCCGGTGAGCCCCCGCCCGCGCAAGGGCCGGGCGGAGACGACCAGGCGCCCGCCGGTGCGGCGGCGCCCCCGTAGGCCGGGCAGGCGCCGGCGCGCCGACGACCGGCTGATCGGTCTCCTGGTGGCCGTCGTCCTCGCCGTCGTTCTGGTGGTGGCCGTCGTCAACTGGTTGCTGGCCCACTGGTGGATCCTGGCCGTGGCCGGCGCGCTCGCCGTAATGGCCGGAGGCAGCAGGCTGTACCACAGGCAGCAGCAGGCGCAGTGGGAAGCGGTCCGTGCGCAAGGCCTGCGTTACGGCCTGTCCCAGCTGGACGCCCTCCATCGTGACCAACGGACGGGTCACCGAACCGGCCGTCGGCTTCGCCGAGCAACAGCGCCTCCATGTGGTCGACCGCCACACCCTCGGAGTCTGGGCGTCCGGCTCCCGCCCGCTGTGGGAGCTGCTCCGCGTGGTCCCGCCGCCTCGCGAACCGACCGCCCTGTCATGAGCCCGGGGCGACACCGGCCGGCGCTGCGACCCAACCGGATGCGCGGTCGTACGCGGTGAGCAGCCGCCGGCACCCGGTGGGTGCGGCGTCCGTTCGTCGGATCGGCTCCTGGGGCACGTCAGTCGGCGCGGACCAAGTGGTGCAGCTCGGCCGTGTCGATCATGTGGGCCCGTGAGGGAAAGACATGGTGGAGCAGGGCATTGTGGGCTTCGGTGTCCGGGTCGGCCACGCCGTCGGACAGGACGTAGAGCTGGTAGTCGCGGTCGGCCGCGTCGATGACGGTGGACAGGACGGCGCCGCTGGTGCTGACGCCTGCGACGACCAGAGTGGTGATGCCGCGCTCGCGTAGTTGCTGGTCGAGGTCGGTGGTGGACATGCCGCCGTAGCGGATCTTGCGCACGACGATGTCGCCGTCCCGGGGAGCCAGCCGCTCGTGGATGGCAGCGGCAGGGTCCTCGTGGTGCATGGCGCGGTGCCGGGCCAGCGGGGCGAAGGACTTGTTGGAGGCCGGGATCGCGTCCCAGTCGGCATCGGTGAAGCCGACGCGTCCGTAGGCGATGGTGCCGCCATGGGCGCGAAGGTCGGCGATGGCCCTCTCCAGACGACCGAGCAGGGCGTGTCGGTCCTCGCCTTCGGGCACAAAGGCCAGGATCGCGGGCTGGCAGTCCAGGACGAGGAGCGCGGTGCGGGTGGGGGCGAGCGCGGGGGCGGTGTTCACGGGGTTCTCCTTGACTGGTGCCGCGCCAGGTCGACGCGGACGCGCACCTGCGGACCGGCTGCGGCCTGCGGTGGCACGTTGGGACGCCTCATGTGTGGCTGGGGGACAGTTCCGGCTCGTGTTGTGACGTCTGGTCCTGGCGGGGGAGCAGGAGGGGGGTGGTGAGGATGAGCAGTCCGGCGACCGCCAGAGCGGTGCGTGGGCTGGTGGCGTCGGCGAGCAGCCCGGCGAGTGCGGTGAGGACGGCGATGGCGGCCTGCTGGCCGATCGACCAGGCCGACAGGGTGCGGGCGACGAGATGCCTGGGGGTCTGCTCGAGCCGGTAGGTGGCGAGCACCGGGGTGTACAGACTCATGTTGATGATGATCGCCAGCTCGACGGCCATGACGGTGAGGAGGCCGACGACGCCGGGGCGGACGAAGGCCAGGCCGATCAGCCAGACGGCGCGCAGGGTGCCGACGGTCCGGAAGACCCGGTGCCGGCCGAAGCGGGCCACGACACGGCGGGCCAGCCGGGAGCCGATGAGTCCGCCGAGGCAGGGGGCGGCGAACGCGAGGGCGTACTGCCAGGGCGGGAAGCCGAGCCGGCGCAGCAGGAGCACGGCCAGCAGCGGCTCGGTGGCCATGATCAGGCCGGCGACGAGCATTTGGTTGAGGTAGAGCGGCCGCAGCCCGGGGTGGCTCAGGATGTGCCGCCAGCCGTCGAGCAGTGCGCCCGCCCGGACCGGGCTCCTGCCGGCCGTTCGCGGTGCCTCTTCCCGACCGCGGATCGCGGTGATGCCGAGCGCGGAGAGCAGGTAGCTGATCGCGTCGGCCCCCACGGTGGTGACCGGCCCGAACAGGCCGATCGCCGCCCCGCCCAGGGGCGGCCCCACCGCGATGGAGCTCCAGTTCGTGGACTCGAACCGCGCATTGGCGACGAGCAGGTCGTCCGGTCGGACGAGAGCCTTGAGGTAGGCGCCGCTCGCCGCGTTGAAGGCGATCTTGGCTGCGGCGACCACGGCCGAGACCACGAGCAGCTGGACATAGCCGAGCCACCCGAAGGCGTAGGCGACGGGGATCGTCGCCATGGCCGCGAACCGGGCCAAGTCCATCATGATCATGACCGGGCGTTTGCGCCGGAACTCCACCCACGGCGCGAGCGGAACCGCGATCAGCGCCCCCACCGCAGGCCCCACCGCGGACAGCGCGGACACCTCTGCGGGCCCGGCATGCAGCACCAGCACGGCGATCAGCGGCAACGCCCCGAACCCCAGCCCGGACCCGTACGCGCTCACCGCATACGACGCCCACAGCCAGCCGAACCGCCGGCCCAACCGTCTCCTGCCCACCATCCCCAGCGCGCTCCCTTGAGGTCCCACCCGAACAAACCCACGTTGACCGAGGAGAGACAATCGGGCCGGACTGCGGCAGGTCAAACAACTGATCTGCCGGCAATCCACAACCACTGGTTGTTCACTAAGGTGGGTCGGCGTGGATCTCGAAGCAGTACGGACCTTCGTCGCCGTGGCGGAAGCGGGCCAGTTCCAGAAGGCGGCCGACGACCTGTCGATCACCCAGCAGGCCGTCTCCAAGCGCATCGCCGCACTGGAGCGCACCCTCGGCGTGCGACTGTTCACCCGTGCCCCACGCGGCGCCGGGCTCACCATCGACGGGCAGGCGTTCCTGCCCCACGCGCGCGAGCTGCTGCGCGCAGCCGAACGCGCGGTGACCTCCGTGCGCCCCGGCCGCCGACCCTTGCGCGTCGACGTGATCGCCTCGCGCAGCGCGCAGTCGAGCCTGATGCGCGGCTTCCACCGCGCACACCCCGACATCGACCTCGACGTGGTGACGCTGTTCGACATCGAGACCGCCGTCGCCGCCATCCGCTCCGGCACGATCGACGCGTCCTTCCGCGCCGTCGCCGCGCCCGGCCGGCCCCTCCCCGAGGACATCGAGTCCGTCCGCGTGCTCGACGAACCGCTCCAGCTCCTCACCGGCCCCGCCCACGCACTGGCGGGCGCCCGGTCCGTGACCCTCGCCCAGCTCACCGGGCACCGGATCTGGATGCCCGGCATCGCCCCCGGTACCGAGTGGGGCGCCTACTACGACGACCTCGTCGCCGAGTTCGGCCTCACCATCGAGGCGACCGGCCCCAACTTCGGCTCCGACGCGCTCCTCGACACCATCTCCGACACCCCGGCCCTGGCCACCTTCATGGGCGAGCACAGCCGCCTCATCTGGCCCGCCGACCACGGCCTGCGCCGCATCCCGGTCACCGACCCGACCCCCGTCTACCCCCACTCGCTGCTCTGGCACCGCGACAACCCCCACCCCGCGCTGACCACCCTCCGCACCCACCTCGCCACCACGACGACCGGCCACGACGCCGCCGGAACCTGGACACCGAGCTGGGTGATCCCCCGCTGAACCGTCAACGGCGGGCGTCGACGGGGGCCGTCGTCGGGGGGGGCGAGCAGTTGGTCTGCTCGGAGATCGCCGCCGGGCGGGGTTCAGAGCTTGTCGGCCGCCCGGACTCGGTGGAGGTGCACGAGGACGTCTTAGGCCCGGCCGATCGCGAGGGTGGCCAGGGGGTGGGAGTGAACGTCGAACCGGCGTCGTAGACCGGCCGGGGCCGGTCGAGCCAGGCCCGGGCCGCGGCAGGGGCCGCCCGCAGGTCGACGTAGAAGTCCCCTACGCGGGCTGGATCCGGCAGACGATCAGGCGCCACTCCTGATCCGGACGGTCGGAGGCGCTGAGCAGTCCGGGTGGTGCGCCGGTGAGCCGCCCGCGGCCGGGTCGCCGGCGCCTTTCGGCGCGAACCGGCACTCTCATCGACGACGAGCGGCTGTCAGGTGCGGCACGGCCATACGCGCCATACGCTCGACACATGTCCGACGTCACGTCTTCCGGCGCCACAGCCGATGACCTTCCCGCGCCGGCCGAGGGCTTGGTACTCACGCACTTCCTCACGGTCAGCGACGTCGCTCGTTCACGGGCCTTCTACGCCGATGTCCTGGGCGGAAAGGTGGTGCTGGAGGAGAACCCCTGCATCATCAAGGCCGCCAACAGCTGGATCATCATGAACCCGGGCGGCGGGCCCACCGACGACAAACCCGATGTCGTCCTGCGCACGCCGGAAGACCCCCACACGGTCTCCAGCTTCCTGAACGTGCGGGTGGCCGACATCCACGACTTCTACGCCACCGCGAGCGCCAAAGGGGCCGAGTTCCTCACCCCGCCCATCGACCGCCGCGCCGAGCTGCGGTGCTACATGCGTGATCCGGACGGCTACCTCATCGAGGTGGGCCAGGCCACGGGGCTGCTCAAGGGCATCCTGGCGCGTATCGAGACGGAAACCTGAGCAATCGAGACTGGGGCCTGGGCAAACCCTGAGCCCCGAGCACGAGGACCCCGAGCCGGAGATCCCCGATCGCGCACCGATGAGTTTCCCGCGCCGCGCTGGTCTACACGCCGGACACCACGGACGGAAGGCTGGGCCATGCGGAAACTGATCTACGGCATGAACCTGACCCTGGACGGCTACATCGCCGCGCCCGGCGACGACATCGGCTGGAGCGGCCCCCCGAGCGACGAGCTGTTCCAGTGGTGGCTCGACCACGATCAGGCGAGTGGCCTGGCGCTGTACGGACGCAAACTCTGGGAGACGATGAGCTCCTACTGGCCGACCGGCGACCAGCAGCCCAACGCCACCGCGGCGGAGATCGAGTTCGCGCGGAACTGGCGGGACACGCCGAAGGTGGTGTTCTCCTCGACGATCGACAAGGTCGACTGGAACACCCGGCTGGTCACCGGCGACGCGATCGCCGAGATCACCCGCCTCAAGGCCGAGGACGACGGCGGCCCCATGAGCATCGGCGGCGCCACGCTCGCCGGGGCAGCGATGCGTGCCGGACTGATCGACGAGTACGTGATCGCCACCCATCCGGTCCTGGTGGGCGGCGGCACGCCGTTCTTCACGGCGCTGGACAACTGGGTGAACCTGAACCTGCTGGAAACGCGGACGTTGCCCGGCGGCGTGGTCCTGACCAGGTACGAGACGAGGCGCTGAGCAGCTTCCCACTGTCCCAGGGCTTGGGTGGGCGTTTCCTCTCACCGTCGCAGCAGGGACGCAGTGCGGGCTCCCAGATTTAGGCCACCAGCGTGAGCAGTTCCGCCGTGCACGGCTCGAGTACGGGCGACCGGACCCGGGAACCCCTGTCCAGAGCGGCGCTTGCATATGCCCCGTACCTCGTGGAAGTAACTCGGATTTTGTGTGCTTGTAGGACCGAGGTAAGGGCATTCGTTGGCCAGGAGGTTGATAACTATGGTTCCCCTGCTTCTGGTTCTGCTGCTGGCTCTGATCCTCTTCGGTGCGGGTTTCGCGCTGAAGGCACTGTGGTGGGTCGCGGTGATCGTGCTGATCGTGTGGCTGCTTGGCTTCGTCGTCCGCTCCGCGGACGGTGCAGGCCGTAGGGGCCGCTGGTACCGCTGGTAAAGGAAAGAACGCCCGGCGCGAAGAGCGCGCCACGCGTGAGGTGATGGGGGCTCGGCCGATGCGGCCGGGCCCCCACCCCTGTGAGAAGCCCTCACCCCTGTGAGAAGCGGACTGGCTTGGCCGGTTGGGAGGGATCGGGCGTATCGGACGCGCCGCTGGGTACGTGAGCCATGCAACGGTCCCGCAGACCCAGCAGTGGAACCCTGCTCCTCCTGTCTGCGGGACCGCTGCGCACGGTGTGGAACTTCGACGCCCTTGCGCCGGGCGACAATCGGCCGCACCTAGCGGCCCGCGCTCGTTACCCTGCCGCTCATGCCCGATGACGCGAGCCCCGCAGACACCATGTTCGAGCGTCTCTTGTGCTGCGTCTGCGGCCAGGACACCGCCGACTCCGACGACTACGTACTCCTTGGGATCAGCGCCCCAGGCGTCCCCACCGAGCAGTGGCTTGGCGCCCACGCGGAACACCTCAATGGCGTCCTCGCACAAGGCTTTTCGGTCGAGGTGCACACGATGTGACCGATCACGGAGCGGCGTTCGTAGGCGGCGTCGATCACTCGGCAGAACCCCTCGGGCGGCAGCCTGGCCGGAAATCGGCAGGCAGGCCCATACCTTCCGGCGGGCGCTGCTTGACCTTGCCGCTGGCGGCAGGGTTGGACCATGACCGGCATGAACAGCATCGCATCGCGCGCCAGCAGGATCGTCGTCGTCACCGGTGCCGGCACCGGGATCGGCCGGGCCACCGCCCGTGCCTTCGCCGCCGAGGGCGCCCACGTCATCGCTGTCGGGCGACGAGCAGAGCCACTCGAAGAGACCGCTGCCGGGGACGCCAGGATCACACCGCTGACCGCCGACATCACGGCCGAGGGCGAGCCCCGTCGGATTGTCCAGGCCGTACGGGAGACCCACGGTCGGCTGGACGTGCTCGTCAACAACGCCGGCATCGTGCGCAGCGGCGCCCTGGGCACGCTGACGCCCGAGATGATCGAGGCTCAGCTCGCCACCAACCTCGTCGCCCCCATACTGCTGGCTCAGGCCGCGCTGTCGCTCCTCGAGGCGTCGCGCGGTGTGATCATCAATGTCAGTACATCGGTGGGACAGCGGGCCTGGCCGGGCAGCTCGGTCTACGCGGCGACGAAAACCGCTCTGGAGACGTTGACTCGCAGCTGGGCGGTCGAGCTGGCACCCCACGGGGTGCGGGTGGTGGCCGTCGCGCCCGGCGCGATCGACACTCCCATCGGCGAGCACCAAGGGCTGACGCCGGAGCGGACGGCCGCACTGCGCCAGTGGCAGCTTGCGCACACCCCGCTGGCCCGGATCGGCCGCCCCGAGGAGGTGGCCTGGGCAATGACCCAGCTTGCCGCCCCGGCCGCCGCCTTCGTCACCGGAGCGGTACTCCCGGTCGACGGCGGAGCGGTCGTGGCGTGATAGGAAGGCCGGGGGAGGTGGGACGGGTGCGGATCGGTGAGCTGGCCAGGGAAACCGGGACGACCGCTCGTGCGCTGCGGCACTATGAGCAGGCCGGACTGATCTCCTCCCGACGGGCCTCCAACGGCTATCGCGTCTACGACGAACAGGCCGTGGTGCGCGTGGGCAACATCCGCCACCTGCTGGCCGCCGGCCTCACCCTGGACGACGTGCGGGTGTTCCTGCCGTGCCTGGACGGCGACATGGCCGCAGCACCGCCCTCGGACAAGGGTCTGCGCATCGCGCTGCAACGTCTGGAAGTCCTCAATCGACGGATCGCCGCCCAGACCGAGGCCCGCGACCGACTGCAAACGGCGTTGCAACAGGCAGTCGCCGACCAGGAGAAGCCGCGCCGAGGAGATGACGCCTCAACCGGCGTCGACTGCCGGCAGACGCAGCCCGCGGTCCGCCCGGTAGCCCGACCACCCGCCTCAGTGGCATCAGCCGAAGAAGCCCCGGCGCCGTGACGCCTCCCCGCCGCTTGCTGCCCCTGTTCTCGCTCTCGTTCTCGGCGTTACGATCGCGCGACGGTGCGGATCGAAACGGGGGCCGGTCATGGAGGATCTGGGCGCTGGCGACCCGCGACGGATCGGCCCCTACACGCTGCGGGCGCGGCTGGGGCAGGGCGGGATGGGCCGGGTCTTTCTGGGCCGGTCGCCGTCCGGCCGGGCCGTGGCGGTCAAGTTGGTCCACGAGCACCTGGCGCGGCAGGCGAGCTTCCGGCGGCGGTTCGCCCAGGAGGTGGCCTCGATCCGGGCGGTGAGCGGCGCGTTCACAGCGCCCTTGGTGGGCGCCGGGCCGGAGGACGATCTGCCGTGGCTGGCGACCGTGTACGTGCCGGGACCCAGCCTTGCCGAGGCAGTGACCGAGGCCGGACCGTTCCCGCCGGAGTCGCTGTGGCCGCTGGCCGCTGGTCTCGCCGAGGGACTGCAGGACATCCACTCCGTCCGGGTGGTGCACCGTGATCTGAAGCCGGCGAACGTGCTGCTGGCCGCCGACGGCCCAAGGGTGATCGACTTCGGTATCGCTCGCGCCCTCGATCACGCAGCCCTGACCCCGGACAGCGTGGTCGTCGGCACACCCGGCTTCATGTCGCCCGAGCAGATCGGCGGCGACGATCTCGGCCCCAGCAGTGATGTGTTCACGCTCGGCCTCGTCCTCGCCTTCGCTGCCAGTGGGCAGAGTCCGTTCGGCGGCGGCCCGCCCCTCGCCATGCTGCACCGCATCGTCCACAACAGTGCGCGGCTCGACGGCGTCCCCGCGCCGTTCCGCGGACTGGTTGCCGCCTGTCTGGCCAAGGAACCCGCCGACCGGCCCACCCCGGCCGAGATCCTGCGGCTGGTCACCGCGTCCTGGCACCCGCCCGAACAGTGGCCGAACGGCACTCCCTGGCCCACCCGCGTAACCCAACTGCTCCCACGTCACCGCCCCCAGGACTCGGGTCCGCAATCAGCGGGCGAGCCCCTGCCGACACGTGAGCAGCTGACTCTTCGGTACACCCGGGTCCGGCAGCACGAGCGCGACCTGGATCCGATGGATGCGGCGCGGCAGATGGAGCATCTGGCCGTCGAGCAGGCGCGGTTGCTCGGTCCGGACCACACGGACACCCTCCAGAGCCGCCACATGCAAGCGTTCTACCTCGACATCGCCGGGCAGTCCGCGCAGGCGGCACGGCTGATGGCCGGGGTGCTCGCGGACCGAAGGAGAATCCTCGGGCCCGACCACGAGGAAACGCTTCGCAGCGGACAACTGCACGCTCTCTTCCTCGGCAAGGGCGGCGACCCTGCCGAGGCTGCCCGGCTGTTGGCGCAGAACGCCCTGGATCGGGCCCGGGTCCTCGGCCCCGACCACCGTTCCACTCTCTGGAGCCGGCACCTGCACGCAGATTTCGTCTACGCCGCCGGGGACCACACCAAAGGGAAGCAGCTGATGGCGGGCGTAGTCGCGGACCTGGCCCGGGTCCTCGGCCCCGACCACTCCGCCACCCGCTCCAGCAGACATGTGCTGGAAAGCTATCTGTCCGCCGACGAGTCGCCCACCCGTAGCGGTTAGCGGCCCTGGTGTGAAGCGTGGGCCGGGGAGGGCGCGCTCGTGGGGCAGGGCTCGGGGGCCTGCTCCGGGCGGTCCGAGGGGGCCGGCGCCGGGTGGTCCGAGGGCGCCCGTTCCGGGCGGGCGTCCGCGGATTCCAACGTGAGCATGGCCTTCTCGTCCGGGGTGTCGGGGGCGGCCTGGTAGACCACCATCCGCTGGCCGCCCGTCCGGGCCAGTCGCATGACCTCATAGGTCAGGGTCATCGGTCCGGCCTTCGGATGCCGGAAGGACTTCTGCCCGCCGCCGCGCTCGCAGACGTCGTACCGCTCCCACAGCCGCGCGAACTCCGGTGACTTCAGCACCAGTTCGCCGACGAGTGCGGTCAGTTCCGGATCGTCCGGGTCGGCCCCGGCGACCGCGCGCAGATGTGCCACCGAGAGCGCGACCGTTTCCTCCCACGGCTCGTAGAGCGTCCGCCCGACCGGGTGGAGGAAGAGATAGCGGGTCAGGTTGCGCTGGCTCTCCGGCCAGTCCCACAGCCCGGGCATCAGTCGCCGTCCGGGTGGGTTCGCGGCCAGGACGCGGTTGTACCGGCTCACCACATACGCGGGCAGCGGACGCACCGACTCCAGCATGCGCACCACCGAGTCGCGGACGGTGTGGTCCGAGGACGCCGGCAACTCCGAAACGCGGCCCGAGGCCAGTTCCGCGAGCTCGTGCAGGCGTTCGTAACCGTCGCCACGCAGCCGCAGGGCGCGGCCGAGGGCGTCCACGACGGCGGGGGAGGGGTTGGTCTCCCGCCCGCGCTCCAGGCGGATGTAGTAGTCGACGCTCACCCCGGCCAGCGCGGCCAGCTCCTCACGGCGCAGTCCGGGAGTGCGGCGCAGTCCTCCGCCGGCCGGGAGACCGACGTCCTGCGGGCGTACCTGCGCCCTGCGAGCCTTCAGGTACCGGCCGAGCTCCGTGCCCCTCGTATCCGCTGCTGCTGCCATTCGGTCATTGTCGCAGGCGGGCAAGGAGCGTGGGGGGCCGTGTCAGGGCCTGGAACGCCACACCCCGGGTACAGCGCGGTCTGCCGGGCGGGCGGGCGCGGGCGCAGAGTTGACCCCGGAGCGGGCGGTCCGACCGCCGGAGCCCAGGGGGTGCGCGACACCGGACCGCGGCCCCGGCGCGCCGCGACCGCCCGCCCGCCCGCCCGGTCATCTCCGACGAGCCCTCACGTGCACCTGCCCAGGAGTCCACCATGCCTGCCACCCCGCTCCCGTCTTCGTCCACCGCCTCCTCCCGCGGGCACGACGACGAGCCGTCGGCGTCCGAGCTTCGACGGCGCCAGGCGGACGGCACCCGAGCAACCGCGCCGCCGCCCCCCGAGCCCCCCGCCGTGCCTGCCATGCCCGCCGTGCCTGCCGTGCCCGCCGTGCCTGCCGTGCCCGCCGTGCCTGCCGTGCCCGCCGGGCGGCGGCGGAGCGGCGTCGCGCTCGTCGCCTCGCTGCTCGGCTTCACAGTGATCACCATCGATGTCTCAGCCGTGAACATCGCGCTGCCCGCGATCCGGGACTCCCTCAGCGGCGGGATGGCCGGGCTCCAGTGGGTGGTGGACGCGTACACCCTGATGTTCGCGGCCCTGATGCTGTCCGCCGGCGCCCTCGCCGACCGGGCCGGTGCCCGCCGCGCCTACTCCTGGGGCGTCGCCCTGTTCACCCTCGCCTCCCTCGGCTGCGCGCTCGCGCCCGGCATCGGCGTGCTGGTCGGCGCACGCGTGGCGCAGGGCGCCGCCGCCGCGATCGTCATGCCGGCCTCGCTGGCGCTGGTCCGGCAGGCCTACGAGGACGCGCGCGCCCGCGCCCGCGCCATCGCGCTGTGGACGGTCGGCGGCTCGGTGGCGATGGCCGCGGGTCCCGTACTGGGCGGGCTGCTCACCGACTCCGCCGGCTGGCGGACCGTCTTCCTGCTCAACCTCCCCGTGGGCGCGGTGATCCTGGGCCTGCTGGTCAGGGTGCCGCGCTCCCCGCGCCGGCCCGCCGCGCTGGACGGCGGCGGCCAGCTCACCGCCGTGGTGGCCCTGGCCGGGCTGGCCTTCGCGGTGATCGAGGGCGGCCACCTGGGCTGGACCAGCGGCCCCGTGCTGGCAGCCGCCGCGCTCACCCTCGTCTCCGGATACGCCTTCCGCGTGGTCGAGGCCCGGCACCGCCAGCCCATGGTCCCGCTGGGCATGCTGACGGACCGCCGCGTGGCCGTCCCGCTCGCGGTCGGTTTCGCCGTCAACGCCGCCTTCTACGGCGGGATCTTCCTCCTCGGGCTGTACTACCAACAGCTGCGCGGCATGACGGGGATCGCGGCCGGGCTGATGTTCGTCCCGATGTCGGCGGTGGTGACGGCGACCAACCTCGTTTCACCGCGGCTGGCGGAGCGGATCGGGCGGCGGCCGGTGATCGTCGCCGGGCAGCTGGTCTTCACCGCGGCGATGCTGGCCCTGCTGCCGCTGGCCGCGCACACCCCCGTATGGCTGGTGCTCGTACTGCTGCTGCCGCTGAGCGTCGGTGGGGCGCTCGCGGTGCCCGCGCTGACCGCGCTGCTGATGGACGCCGTCCCGCAGGAACGCGCGGGGGCCGCGTCCGGGCTGCTCAACTCCCTCCGCCAGACCGGCGGTGCGCTCGCCGTCGCCCTCTTCGGCAGCCTGCTCTCCGGCCCCGGCGGCAGCTTCTCCCTCCCGGGCATGCGCATCGGGCTTCTCGCCGTCGCCGCCCTCCTCCTCGTCACCGCCGCCCTCTCCCGTCTCCTCCTGCCCCGTGGCTGACCCCGGCACATCGGCTCCACTCGCCCGAGTACCGCCGCTCCAGGTCGCTTCCGGCGCTCGTAACGCCCACGCGCACGATCCCGACGCGCCGCCCCGCCTCACGCGGCCGAGGGGGTGAGCCTCTTCGGCTGGAGCAGGCGGTACGAGCACACACAGCCGTCGTACCCCGGAAGTACTACGGGTACGGGGTGCCGGCCCCACCCCCGGCCACCTGCCAGCCGGATGGTCCGGGCACCGGCCGGTCCGACACCGTGGGGTGATCACCGACCCACGGGAGGACACCCATCGTGCGTACGGTCGTCGCGGCCGGCGCCGCCGCGCTCGCCCTGGCGCTCGCCGCGCCCACCGCCCTCGCACAGCCCGCGCCACCCCGCACCGACGGGGTGTGGCGCACGGACGGCTACGGCACCGTCGTCGTCCTCGACGGCGACACGCTGCAGGAGTACCAGACGACCGCCGCCGGCTGTGTGAAGGGCGACGCGGCCCGGCGTACCGCACCCGGCCGGTACGCCGGGGCCGACGGCGACGTCACGACCGTCCGGGTCGCGGGCGACGGAGGCCACGCCACCCTGAGCACCGACGGTTCCGTGGGCCACCGCACGCTGCGGCGGCTGCCGCAGCTGCCGCGCGCCTGCACCCGGCCGCTGCCCCAGGACCCGCTCACCGCCTTCGACGTCTTCTGGCAGTCCTTCGAGGAGAACTACCCCTTCTTCGCCGCCAAGGGCGTCGACTGGCACGCGGTGCGGCAGCGGTACCGGCCGCAGGTGCGCCCCGACACCACCCGCGAGCAGCTCTTCGACCTCTTCAGCAGCATGGTCCGGCCCCTCTACGACGCCCACGTCGCCGTCCAGGACGGGGAGCGGACCTACGCCGAGGTGCGCCCCGGCACCGAGGCCCCGGGCCCCGGCCTCGACGCCCGGGCCAAGCAGCTGATCACGACGAGGGACCTGCGCGAAGCCCCCTGCCGGCGGGAGTTCGCCGGCGGCCGCATCACCTACGCCGACCTCGCCGGACCCGGCCGGCTCGGCTACCTGCGCGTCTCCGGTTTCGGGGGCTACACCGGCGACGACCACTCCTACGCCGCCCAGCTGCGCGAGCTGGACACCGCCCTGGACACCGTGTTCACCGCCGACCGCACCCACCGCCTGCGCGGTCTGATCATCGACCTGCGCGTCAACGGCGGCGGCTCCGACGCCCTCGGCGTCCACCTGGCCGGACGGCTCACGGACACGCCGTACACCGCCTACGCCAAGCGCGTACGCAACGACCCGCGCAACCCCGCCCGCCACACCCGGCCCGAGCCCGTGCCGGTCCTCACCTCGCCCGCGCCCCGCTTCACCGGGCCCGTCGCCGTCCTGACCGGCGGCTCCACCTTCAGCGCCGGAGAGACCTTCACACAGGCGCTGATGGCCCGCCCGGGCCGGACGGTGCGGATCGGACAGCCCACCCAGGGCCTGTTCTCCGACGTCATGCAGCGATACCTGCCGAACGGCATGACCGCCTGGCTGCCCAACGAGGAGTTCCTCGACGCCGCGGGCCGCACCTACGACGGCACCGGCATCCCGCCCCACCTCGTCGAGCCGGTCTTCACCCCGGAGGAGTTCGCCGAGGGACGCGACTCCGCGTTCGACCGCGCGGTGGACGTCCTGCGCCGCCGCTGAACCCGGACACGCGAGGAGCGACCCGCGCCACCCCGGAAAGGGGTGCACGTCGACCTGCAAGGAGGACGTGAGACCGCTCTTCGGGGGGAGCCACTTTTGCTCGTGGTCGCCTTCCTTATGCTGCCGCCTATGAGCATGACCGGAGAGCATCCGCGCGTCACGCGTACACAAACGCATCGCGCCTTGAAGGGCTTGGAGCGGACGTCGGACCTCCCCGAGGAGACCGAGGACGCACAGGGGGCGGGGCTGTGCGCGTTCTCGTAGTGGAGGACGAGCGGCGCCTGGCCGACCTGCTTGCGCGGGGCCTGCGCGAGGCCGGCCACATCGTCGATGTCCGCCACACCGGCGACGACGGTCTGGCCGCGGCGCTCAGCGGCGACCACGACGCCGTGGTGCTGGACGTGATGCTGCCCGGACTGGACGGCATCGCGGTCTGCGAGGCGATACGAAGCCGGGGGCGCACGGTGCCGGTACTCATGCTCACCGCCCGCGGTGGCATACCCGACCGCGTTGCAGGCCTGGACGCGGGCGCCGACGACTATCTGGCCAAGCCCTTCTCGTTCGACGAACTGCTCGCCCGGCTGCGGGCACTGCATCGGCGCACCGCCGACGCGGGCGCCGCCGAGCTGCACGCCGGTGACCTCGTCCTCGATCCCGGACGTCGCCGGGTCTTCCGCGGCGGCACCGAAGTGGTCCTGTCCGCGCGGGAATTCGACGTCCTGGCGTTGCTGCTCGGGCGGGCCGGCCGGTGCGTCACCCGCTACGAGATACTCAACGAGGTGTGGGACGGCGAGACCGACCTGCGGTCCAACGTCATCGACGTCTACATCGCCGGCCTGCGTGCAAAGGTCGACAAGCCCTTCGGGCGGCGCGCCATCGAGACGCTGCGGGGCGCCGGCTACCGCCTCCAGCCCGACGGTGGCTGACGTGGCGGCCGTGCCGACTCCGCGCCGGCGCGGGTCGGCCGCGCGCCGGGCGGCGCTGCCGCCCTACTGGGGCCGTCTGCCGCTGAGAGTCAGGCTGGTCGCGGGCTTCTCCGTGGCGATCCTGCTGGTGCTCAGCGGCGCCGGGGCGTTCGTGTATCTGCGCGTGCAGTACGCGCTCGACCTCCGCCTCGACGAGGACCTCGCCGACCAGGCGCAGGCGGTGGCCGCCCACACGGCTCCGCGGCAGGCAAACGCCGCCGGGGAGGAGCCTGCCCGTTCGTACTTCCAGGTCCTCGATTCCGGTAACCGGGTCCTGGCCCGCGGCTCCGGTGTGGTCGGCGCCTCGCTTCTTCATCCCGGGGAGCTGGCCTCGGCGCTGGTCCAACCCCTGCGAACGGATCGCGGGGCGCTGCTTCCGATCAGCGCCAGGCCGCTGCGCCTGTACGCCGTACCGCTGGCGGCGGGCGCCCGGTCACCGGCGGGCTGGCCCGCGGTCGTGGTGGTGGCGGTCCGCCTGGACCAGCGGGACGAGGCGCTGCGCGAACTCATCGCTCAGCTGGCCCTGGCCGACCTCGCCACGCTCGTCGTGGCGTCGCTGGTCGGATACCGGCTCGCTCGCGCAGCCCTGCTGCCGGTGGAGCGCTATCGGGTGGAGGCCGCACGGATCGCCGCAGGCGCCAGCGGAGTACGCCTGGCCGTGCCGGAGACCTCCCATGACGAGGTCGCACGGCTCGGGCGCACCCTCAACGACATGCTCGGCGCGCTGGAGGCCGCGGTCGACCGCGAACGGCGGTTCGTCGACGACGCCAGCCATGAACTGCGCACACCGCTCACCTTGCTGTCCACGGAGCTGGAGCTCGCGCTGCGCCGGCCGCGCAGCGCGCAGGAACTGGAGCGGACCGTCCGGGCCGCGGCGGCGGACACCGCCCAGCTCATCGCGCTGGCCGAGATGCTGCTCAGCGTCGGTGGGGGCAGCTCCGACGGTGACGTAGCGACCGTGATCGATCTCGGCCCTCTCGTGGAAGGGTTCGCCGATCGGTACCGCGCTTCCTCATCGGAGGGCGGCAGGGCGGTGCACACCGCCACGACGCCGCATCTGAGCGTGCGGGGAAACCCCGCACGGCTCGGTCAGATCGTCGTCAACTTGCTGGACAACGCGATGCGTCACGGCGCGGGGAGGATCACGGTCACCGCTTGCCGGGACGGGGCCTCGGCGCTGCTCACGGTGCATGACGACGGGCCCGGCATGGATCCGCTGTTCCTTCCGCACGCCACTGAACGCTTCAGCCGCGCGGACGCGGCCCGCACCTCGCCGGGCAGCGGCCTGGGCCTGTCCCTGGTCGAGTCCATCGTGCGCGCGCACCACGGCGAACTGCGCATCTGCTCCGGCACGGCCCACCACCACGACGACCCGGCGCACCGAAACGGCACAGCACGCGGCGAGGGCTCCGCAGGCCATCACGGCCCCGGACACTCCACGCCGCACTGCCGCCATCTGGACTCGGGCACCACCGTCACCGTGATCCTGCCCCTCGCAACGGCCTGAGCCGGGCTTCATCGCGCTTTCATGTTCGATCTCTAGCGTCCGGGCGCATGAGCGAAGTGCTGGCGGTCGATGCCGCCGACCTCACCAAAACCTACGGGGCGGTCACCGCCCTGGACGGGATCAGCATCCAGGTCGCCGAGGGCGAGGTCTACGGAATCCTCGGTCCCAACGGCGCCGGCAAGACGACCTTCCTCCGGATGCTGTTCGGGCTGATCCGTCCCGACAGCGGCACACTGGAGGTCTTCGGCCGCTCCTGGGATGCGTACGGCGTCGGAGTCCTCGACGGCGTTGCCGGGTTCATCGAGAGCCCGAAGTTCTACCCCGGCCTGACCGGTCGCCGGAACCTGGAACTCCTCGCCGGACTCGACGGCGGAACCACGCCCGCCCGTATCGATGAGGTCCTCGACACCGTCGACCTCACCGAGCGGCAGGACAGGAAGGTCGGCGGCTACTCCTTCGGCATGCGCCAGCGCCTCGGTGTGGCCGCCTCCCTGCTGCGCGACCCCAGGCTGCTCGTGCTGGACGAACCCGCCAACGGCCTGGACCCGGCGGGCATCCGCGACATGCGCGCGCTGGTCAAGCGCCTCGCCGCCGGCGGGCTGACGGTGCTGCTCAGCAGCCACGACATGGCAGAGGTCGAGCACATCTGCGACGACGTCACCATCATGCGCACCGGATCGGTGGTCTACCACGGCTCGATCGCCGCCCTGCGCGAGCAGGCGCCCGCCCAGGCGCACCGCATCGCAACCACCGATGACGACACCGCGGAGAAACTCGCCCGCGCCCGGGAACTGGACGTCGCCCGCACCGAGGACGCCCTCGCCGTGCGCGGCACGCAGGAGGCCATCGACGCCCTGGTCGCCGACATCGTCGGCGCGGGCATAGCGATGCGGGGGCTGAGCCTGGACGAAACCCCGCTGGAAGCCCTGTTCTTCATGCTCACCGAACCCGCCCCCCAAGCAGACACGCACGAAGGCGACATCCCGGCCACCAGCGGAGCACTCCAGTGAACGCACCCACCATCACCGCGACTCCCAGCCGGCCCGCGGCCCCCGGCGAAGCCGCAATTGCCCGGCGGCCGGGCACCGCCACCGCCCTGCGCTGGGAGATCACCAAGCTTGCCGCCCAGGCCCGCAGCCGCTACACGCTGCTGGCCTGCGTCCTCGGGCCGATAGCGGTCGTGCTGATCTTCAACGGGCAGCAGACCACCCCGAGCGACACGATCTACGGCCGGCAGATCCACACCAGCGGCTATGCGATGCCGCTGTTCCTGCTCGCCTTCGCCTCGCAGTGGATCTTCCCCGTGCTGGCCTCCCTCGTGGCCGGCGACATCTTCGCCAACGAGGACCAGCACGGCACCTGGAAGACGATCCTGACCCGCTCCGTCAGCCGCAGCCAGATCTTCTGGGCCAAGACCGTCACCGCGGTCCTGTTCACCATCGCCGAGATCGTCGTCCTCGTCGCCACCACGATCGTCGCCGGCATGGTGCTCATCGGCACCCAGCCCCTGACCGGCCTGAGCGGCCAGCCCATCGCGTCCGCGCACGCGCTGCAACTGGTCGTCACCTGCTGGGCCACCGCCCTTCCGCCGCTGATCGGATTCACCGCGCTGGCCATCCTTTTGTCCGTGGTCACCCGCAACCCCTCCGCCGGGGTCGCCGCCCCGGTCGTCATCGGACTGGTCATGGGACTGCTGGGCACCATCGGCGGATTCGACCTCACCCGCCGTTTCCTGCTGACCACCCCGCTGGACTCCTGGCACGGCCTGCTCACCGAGCACCCCTTCCACGGCCCGCTCGTCTTCGGCCTGGCCGTCAGCGCCGCCTGGACGCTCGTCTGCCTGGGCTTCGCCTTCTTCTCCCTGCGCCGTCGTGACATCACCGGAGGCTGACGCATGAACCGCACCCGCCTGCTCAAAACCGGTCTCGCCCTGGCCGTGGCGGCCGCAGCCATCACCGCGACGACCGCCGCGGGAACTCCCGACATCACCAAGGTCCGCGTCGAGAAGGCCCTGGCCCCGACCTTCGCCAACCTGTACGTGCAGCAGTCCCACATCCTCGGCGTCCCCGGCATCACCGTCGCCGGCATCGACGCCTCCGCCAAGTGCGACCGCGGTGGCCCGAAGGTCGCGGACGTCGGCTCCGGCACCGACTGGATCTGCATGATCACCTTCCACGACGACCACCACACCGTCCGCACCGGCAAGTTCGAGGTCCAGATCAAGGCGGACTCCACCTACGTCGCCGGCGGCCCGTCCAAGCTGATCGGCCAGGCCACCCTCACCGACCGTTCGGGCAAGGACGTCCCCAACCCCGTCTTCGAGTTCGACGGCGCCCTGGATCCCAACGGCTAGACAACACCGACGGGGAACCCGGACAGGCGTGACGGCCAGTGCCCACCACGGCACCGACCGACACGCTCTCCACCCGGGGGTGGGGCGCGTCTTCCACCCCGGGCCGATCCGCGCGACGCCCTGCCCGTGGTGCAGTGGACCGGTGACCGCCACCTTGCCACGCAGCCTGCCCAGCCCGGACGGCAAACCGCTCCCGCCGCCGGGCACCGCGGAGGTCTTCCGGGCTTTCGCCCGCGACCTCGCCGCGGGACGGCGTCCCTGGTCGATGGCGGCGACGGCCGCTACCGATACATCGGCGAGCGGCAGTCGGCCGGCGTCGGCGCGCACCCGGTGGGATGACGCCGGACACTCGCGTGTGTGCGGGGCGACACGGCGGAATGGTTCCGCCCGGCATGCCGGTCCGGGGAACATGGCCGCAAACGCCAAAGGCCCGGGCCGCGGCCGCTGTTGGGGGACGCGAGCGGGCCACGCCATCCGGGGGGATGCCATGAGCACAGCCGTACGTACACGAGCGGCGGACAGAGGAAGGGGAGTGCTGGAGGGGGCGTTCGCGCTGCTGGAAGCGCTGCGGCAGTACGGCGACGAGGCGGGGGTGACCGAACTGGCGGTCGCGTGCGGGGTGCCCAAGAGCACGGCTCACCGGCTGCTGGAGCAGTTGGTGGCACTGGGGGCGGTGGAGCGCCGTGGCGTGCGCTACCGGCTGGGCGCGCAGCTCTACCGGCTCGGCCAGGCGTGGCAGCCGCACCCGGGGCTGCGCATGGCGGGACGCCTGCCGCTGCACCGGCTGAGGGCCGCCACCGGAGGCAGCGCGGTGCTGGCGGTGATGCACGAGGAACGGGCCCTGACGGTTTGTTCGGTGCCCGGCCGGATCGAGCCACTCGTGCCGGTCCGTAACGGCGAGGCGTTCTCGCTGGACACGGCGCTGGGCAAGGCCCTGCGGGGTCCGGTGCGCAGCGGCCCGGCCCTGGATCGGGAAGACGTGGTGGCCGGGGTCTGCTGCGCCGCGCTGCCGGTGCGGCTCCCGGCGGGGGCAGTGGTGGGAGCGGTGGCCGTGATGGTCGAGGCCGGCCAGCGGCTGGAGGTGATGGCGGACCGGGTCGCCGAAGCAGCCGCCGCCGTCACCCGTGCGCTGGGCCGCTCAGGGTTCGAGGTACGTCCGTGAGGGCGTGCCCGGCCACGTTCCGCTCAGTGGAACGCGCGTAGATGCGAGGCGGTGACCGCGGGCAGGGTGGATGCGTGCCGGGGGAGGCACAGGCCTCGCAGGACAAGGCGGGGCCACCATCTCACTCAAGGGGGAACCAACCATGCGTGGAATCGCTCGAGTGGCCACGGCCGCTCTGCTCTCGTTGGGCAGCGTCACCGGATTCGCCGCGGCGGCCCAGGCCGAGCCGATCGACTACGTCCGCATCGAACTGCTGGAGCTGACCTGTCACCAGCAGAGCGAGGGTGATCACGACGAGGCCTACCTGAAGGTCACCGACGCCAACGGAAACGCCGTCAAGGTGTGGCCGGGAAGCCTCAAGTACCAGACGATGGGCCCGGGTTACGTCCGGTCGATGACCGACGGCAACGGCAACGCGGCCCTCGTCCTCGGCAAGCAGCAGGCGCGCACCATGACGCTGTGGGACTACGACACGACGAGCGGCGACGACAAGCTGGGGGCGACGCTGGTGACGGGCAGTGAGGCGGGTGCCGAGATCCAGTACCGCTCGCTCGAGGGGTCCGGCGGCGTCTACACCATCGCCTACCGCGTCATCGACATCTGACGGTCCCGGCGGCCCCGCGCCGACGACCTGCCGGGCGGGTACTCCCCACCCGCCCGGCGCCGACCGCGCGCACCATCGGCGCGCGGGGCGGCAGATCCTGGCGTTGCGCCCGGCCGAGACCGCACGGGTCCCGGCCGCTCATTGCTGGTCGACGGTCAGCGGTGAGAGCGGACGCTCGAGAAACGTTTCCAGGACCACTGTGGCCTGCGTTCCGCTGCCTCCGTCGATGGCGTAGATCCGGCGCAGTACGTCCTGCAGTTGCTCGGTGGTTGCGGTTCTGACCTTCAACAGCACCGAGGCGCTGCCGGCGATGACGTGCGTACGAGCTGGAACGCTTGCGGTCGCGCAGGGCTCGCCCTGGGTGTCATCCGCGGGCGAGGGCGGTGAGGGTGTGGCGGCGGGGGAGGAGCCGGGAGGCCAGGGTGAAGAGACGATTGGCGGCGCCCGGGACGACTGTGGGCCGGGTACTGCGGTGCAGTGCGCGCAATGCGGTGGCGACGACCTGTTCGGGTGTCTGGACGAGGACGGCCGGGGCGTCGCGGTGGGGTTGGGAGGCCGTGGCGGTCATGCCGGGGCAGACCGCCAGGACGCGGATACCGGAGGCGTGGTGGGCTGACCACAGTGCCTCGGTGAGGGTGGTGGTGAACGCCTTGGTGGCGCTGTAGACCGCCAGGTCGGCCTTGGGGGCGTGGCCCAGGGTGGAGGACACGTTCAGCAGGGCGTCACCGGGCCGGGCCTGGGACAGGAAGGCGTGGGACAGGCCGGTCAGCGCGTGGCAGTTCAGGCGCAGCATGTGTTCCGCCCGGTGCAGCGGGGTGCGGGCGAACGGGCCGGCCGTGGCGCTGCCGGCGTTGTTGACCAGGAGGTGGACGCGGGTGTCGGCGATCAGGTCGGCGGTGCGTCGAAGGCCCTGGTCGGTGGAGAGGTCGACGGCGAGGTGACTGTGTCCCGGGCCGAGTCCGGTGGTGAGGGCGTGCAGCCGTTCGGGGTCGCGGGCGACGGCGATCACACGGTAGCCGTCGTGGGCGAGGCGTCGGGCGAAGGCGAGGCCGATGCCGGCGCCGGCCCCGGTGACCAGCGCGGTGGGGCGTTCATCGGTGGGCGGGGCGGTCACGTTTTCGGCTCCGTTTCGTTCCGGGCGTCGCAAGTCGGGGCTGTCGGGCGTGAGGTGTCATCCCGCGCTGGGACGGGTGGCGGGCTGGGCGCGGAAGGAGAGGGCCTCCAGCAGGCGCTTGTGCCGGGTCTTCTGTACGGCGGCGATACGCCACCGGCCGTCGTGCTCGCGGACCAGCGTGTAGGTGGCGAGCTTGCCGAGGCGCCCGGGCTTGGCGTTGCGCTTGCGGACGTCGCCGCGCGTCACCACCACCGCGGTGTCGGGGCCGTAGAAACGCAGGTCGAGCTCGTCGAGGTCCAGGCGGGTGCCCTTGAGGAAGCTGTCGAAGAGGGCCTGGTGGGCGCGGCCGATCTCCGCGCCGCCCCGGTAGAGCGTGCCCGCGTAGGTGAGGTCGGTGGCGTCGGCGGTGAAGCAGGCTCCGTAGGCGGTGCCGTCGCCCTCGGCCCACGCGGCGGCGCTGCGGTGCAGCAGGGCGCGGATGGCGGCGGTGTCCTCGGTGCGGGCGGGCGGGACGGGCCGGCTGGTCGTCATGTCAGGTCCTCCGAAGGGTGAGGGGGAGAGGGGTGGGCGGTCACTTCTCGGCCGCGGGCCTGGTGGCGGGGGACCAGAGGAAGGAGATGCGCTCCAGGACGTTCTGGCGTTCGGTGTTGTGGAAGGCAGCGATGCGCCAGTGCCCGTCGTTCTCGCGGACCAGCGTGTACGTCTGGGTTTTGGTCAGCTCGTCGGAAGCGGGCTCGGCGCCGTCGTAGGTGTCGCCGCGGCTGGTGACCACGGCGGTGTCGGGGCCGTAGAACCGGAGGGAGAGGAAGGAGGCGGCGAGCCTCGTGCCCTTGACGAAGCCGTCGAACAGGGCGCGGTGGGCGTCGGCGATGTCGCGGCGGCCCTGGTAGTGGGTGCCTACGTACGTCGTGTAGCTGGCGTCCTGGGTGAACTGGTCGCCGTAGGCGGTGGCGTCGCCCCGGCCCCAGGCATCGGTGAGGGCGCCCAGGGTGGCGCAGACCTCACCCTGGGCGCCGGCGTCCGCCGCGCCGGCCGGGGTGGGGGTGACGGTGGCGGTCACCGCTGTGCAGTCGGCCTGACCGGTGGCGTGGACGCCGGAGGTGGCGTCGAGCCAGACGTAGCCGGCGGTGGCGAGGAGGACGGCGCCGAGGGCTGTGGCGCCGAGGGCGCGCTTGAGAGTGCGGCGGCGGACGCGGCGACCGGTTCCGGAGGCAGGGGGCTCGGGCGGCTGCGCGGTCTCGGTCGCTGCCGCGTGGACGGCCTGGGCGGCGTCGGTGCTCACGGGTCTCCTCCATGGTAGCTTCACTGAAGAAGACACTTCTTCGACGATGTATCTGCCTAGGAGAAGTCTCTTCCTTGAGGAAGAGATTAGGGAGTGGGGAAGCTCATGTCAACGCCTGCCATGCCGTCCGGGGCCGGCGAGGCCTACCGCCGGTACCTCAGTGCCGTCATGCTCCACGGGCATGCCAGCGCCAGGGCGTGCGCGCTCGGCGCCACCGACCTGTACGCGCTGAACGTGCTGGACCTCGCCGGCCCGATGACCCCCGGCGAACTGGGAGCCCGGACCGGCCTGACCACCGGTCCCACCACCCGGCTGATCGACCGGCTGGAGGCGGCCGGGTACGTGCGCCGCGCCCCCTCCCCCGAGGACCGCCGCAAAGTGATCGTCGAACCCGTCGGCAAGCCGGCCGGCCTCGACGAGGTGATGGCCCCCGCACGGCAGCAGATCGGTGAACTCCTCAGCGGCTACACACCTGAGCAGCTGGAGGTCCTGTTCGACTACTTCACCCGCGCCACCGATGCCTACCGCACCGCGGCCGAACAGCTACGCGGCTCCTCCACCGACTGAGGTTTTCTCACACGGACGACAGCGGGGCGGTCGAAGCCGTTGACGCCGGCTTCGACCGCCCCGAGGGAGCCTACGGATGTCACCGCGCTGTGCGGTCTGTCAGCCCATGTCCATCAGACCTGTCAGCCCGTGTCCGGCAGACCCGCCAGCCATGTCCGTCAGACCTGTCAGCCCATGTCCGTCAGGAGGGCGTTCAGTTCCTTCTCCTGCTGCGCAGCCGGCATCGGCGGGTTCGAGTGATCGATGCCGAAGGTCCCCAGCACCTTGTCCATCTGGGCGTCGATGGAGGTCCAGCCGGTCTGGTCCAGCGGCTGCAGCGATGCCTGGTCGGCATCCCACAGGTCACGCAGCGACTGGGCGGCCGCGTGCGCGCCCTTCGCGTTCCCCGAGCGGGCGTCCTTGAGCGAGGTGGAAGCCAGGCTCTTCAGCGCCGCGACCTTGGCGGGCGGGAACTTCTTCACCGCGACGCCGGGAGCCATCTGGACGGCGGAGGTGTTGTCGTCCTCCGGCGCCGGGCCGACGTGCGGCCGGCCGTGGGCCCAGAGCAGCAGGCCCGCGGTGGCGACGGCCAGCAGGCCGAAACCGGCCAGCGCGACGCGCTCCCTGCGCGGGTCGCCGGTGGAGTGTGCGGCGTGGGCGGCCTCGTAGGTCTCGGTCACGTCGGCGCGCGTCACCGTCAGGTAGACGACGGTCGCCAGGATGAGGCCGAGGAAGATCAGGCTGGTGGTGAAGGTGCCCAGCGCGAGGCCGGTCGGGTCGCCCGGGTTCTGGGCGACCTTGGGGGAGGCGAGCCAGTCGCCGATGTTGGCTCCCAGCGGGCGGGTCAGGATGTAGGCGAGCCAGAAGGACAGCACCGGGTTGGCGCCGAACTTCCACAGCGCAGTGATCGCCGCGATGAGGCCGAGCGGCAGCAGGACCGAGGCGCCCGGGCTCCAGCCGGTGAGCTCGAGGGTCCAGTCGCCGGTCGCAGTGCCGAGGGCGAAGGTGACGAGAACGGCGAGCCAGTAGAACGACTCACGGGGAAGCGTCGTGACCGAGTGGATCGAGAGGGTGCGCTCGCGCAGCCACCACACGCCGAAGACCACGGCGAGCAGGACCGAGAACACGGCGGAGCTGATCCACAGCGGCACATTGAGCTGGTCGGTGAGGATGTCGGTGTAGAGGGTGCCCGTGACACTGACAACGACCACGGTCAGCCAGTACGGGAACGGGACGTACCGCTTCAGCCGCAGCTGGACGGCCAGGACCACCACGAACACCGCGGTGAAGATCCAGGCCGTGTTCACCAGGCCGACGCCCAGCTTCATGTTGATCCAGTCGGCGAAGCTCTCACCCACGGTGGTGCACAGGACCTTGATCACCCAGAACCAGACGGTGACCTCGGGAACCTTGTTGAGCATGAGGCGCCCGCTGCGTGTGCGTGCTTCCGTTGTCGTTGTCATGCAGGGAGGTTTACGCCGCCAACCTGCAAGCAACCTGACTACGTGGCCGCACGCACGGCCGGGAGCGTCACCTCGACATG
Source organism: Streptomyces sp. NPDC104814 (assembly GCF_055583185.1). Classification (NCBI taxonomy): domain Bacteria; kingdom Bacillati; phylum Actinomycetota; class Actinomycetes; order Kitasatosporales; family Streptomycetaceae; genus Streptomyces; species Streptomyces sp. NPDC104814. The sequence continues at coordinate 87,097 of NZ_JBVJOL010000015.1, forward strand.
ACCGCGGCCGTCCGCGATCGCACGGACCTCTGCACCGGCCGAGGCGGCGATGCGCCGGACCACCGGCAGCCCCAGCCCGTACCCGTCCCCGCCGGTCACACCCGCCTCGAAGACCCGGTCGACCTCCGCCGGATCGAACCCGGGGCCGTCGTCCAGGACGTCGACGACGACAGCCTCCCCCTGGATGCGCGCGGTGATCCACACACGCGACCGGGCATGCCGCAGGCCGTTCTCCAGCAGGGGTGACAGCATCGACACGGCAACGTCGGCCGGCACGGCGACCTCGGCCTTCGCCGGAATGGCGACCTCGACCGCGCGGCTGCCGATCGCCTGCCGCGCGGCGGCGCGCAGATCGCACCGGGCCCCGTCGTCCGTCCTGGCTCGCGCGGCGCGCAGAATCGTCGTGATGGCCGCACCGAGGCGGTCGACCTCGCTCAGTACCGCCTCCGGCGCCACCGGCTCGCCGGACAGCTGGGCCAGCTGCGCCTCGCCCCGCAGGACCGTGAGCGGTGTCCGCAGCTCGTGGGCGATTTCATCGGTGAGCCGGCGCTCGTCCGCCAGCGCGTTGTCGACACGCTCCAGAAGGCGGTCCAGGGTCTGGCCCAGTTCCCCGAACTCGTCGCGGGGGACGCCGAGGTCGAAGCGGCGCCCGGGTTGGTGATGGCCCCAGTCGTCGGCGAGTGCGGCCATCTCGTGCACGACCCGCAGCGCGCGGTGCACCACGAGGTGCGCGACGCCGCCGGCGAGGAGGATCGTCAGGCCGCCCAGGATCAGCGACAAGGTCAGGCTGCGCTGCTCGGATGTCTCGTAAGGCGTGAGGTCCACGCGGACGATCACCATGACGTGGTGGCCGTCCATCGGGACCTGCCGTGCGTACAGGAGGTAGTCGCCGACGGTCGCGGTCTGCGATCGCCCCGAGTCCGCCAGCTCCTCGACGCGATCGACCACGCTCGGCGGTACGTCCCCGTCGATCAGATGGCCGTCGGAGTACACCCAGGCGACCTCGTCCAGCGCCTCGCTGTTGTTCTCCGTGAGCACGACACGGCCGCCCTCGGCGCTGACGTTCGCCGCGACCGCCTCGGCGCGCGTATGCGCCAGATCGTGCGCGTCGGCGTCCGTCACCCGGCTCAGCAGCACGTGCGAGACTACGACCAGGATGGCGACCACGGCGGTGGCGATCAGCACGGTGAGCGCGACGACCCGCTGACGGAATCCCGTCACTGCCATCGGTAGCCCACACCGCGAACGGTCGCCAGACGCTCGGCCACACCCAGCCCGGCGAGCTTGGTCCGCAACCGGCGCACGTAGGAGTCGAGGGTGTTGTCGCTGACCTGCGCCCCGTGCGGCCAGCCGGCGGCGACGAGGGCGTGGCGGCGTACCGCCTCGCCTTGCGAGGCGATCAGACGGCCGAGGAGCCGGAACTCTGTCGGGGTCAGGCTCTCGCTCAGGGAACCGTAGGCCACCACGTGCTTCGCCGGATCGAGGACGACCTCGCCCGGTGCGGGCGCCACGATGGCCCGCCGCAGCAGCGCACGGACGCGGACCAGAAGTTCCGGGATGTCGAAGGGCTTGGTCATGTAGTCGTCGGCGCCGGCCTCGAAGCCACCCACCTTGTGATGCAGACCGTCCAGGGCGGTGAGCATCAGCACCGGCACGTCGACACCCCGGGCCCGCAAGGCCAGGCAGACGTCGCGGCCGTCGGCGTCCGGGAGCCCGAGATCCAGGACGATCAGATCGGGCGCCGGCGAGAGCTGCCGCAGCAGAGTGTCGGCCGTGGCGGCGACCGAGACGGTGTGGCCGTCGTGCTCCAGGGCGCGCCTGAGGACGCCGCGGACGGCCGCGTCGTCTTCGCACACCATGATGAAAGCCACGAGCAGACCCTATACGCCTGTTCCGGTTCCCCATCCGCCCTGACCGGCTGCTCACGGCCGAGCAGGCCGCCTGCCCGGCCGGGCTGCCCGGTTCGATACGCCGTGGGAGCGGGCAGCGCAGTTCGATACCTGGACGTCAGTCGGGCAGCGCCACGGTGAGGTCCACCTCGACGAGCTGTCCGGCAAAGCCCAGCTGGGCAACGCCCAACAGCGTGCTGGCGGTGGTGAACGCCGGCCTCAGGGCGGACTCGGTGAGCCGACGCCATGTGGCTCCGAGAAGGTCCCTCTGGTCGCTCCGCACGTAGATCACCGACCGCACGACATGGTGCGGCTGGGCCCGCACCGCGGCCAGGGCAGTGAGAGCGTTGGCGACCACCTGGTCGACCTGCGTCTCGAGGGAACCGGCGCCGACGAGGTCACCGTTGTGGTCCAGCGGGCACTGTCCCGCCAGGTAGGCCGTACGCCCTGACTCCACCACCGTGATGTGGTGGTAGCCGGGCGTCTCGTGCAGCTGCCCGGGGTTGATGCGGGTGATCCTCTCGGTCATGTCCGCGAGTCTGCCTGGCGTGGCTGCCGGCACGCACCGCAATTACCGGCAAGCACACCGCAGCAAGCTGGTCGACGGGAGGTAAAGGAATCGTATGGTCTAGTCCAAAGTGACATTTGGTCTAGTCCAACTCATTGACGTGACCCCAACACCTCCCGGAGCCTGAGGCGACCCCCACCCACCCCCTCCGGGAGGCACCTCATGAGACCCCTTCGGGCCTGTCTGAGCGCGGCGGCGGCCGTCACGCTGGCCGCCGCCGGTGCGACCGCCTTCACCGCGGGCAGCGCCTCGGGCGCGACCACCGCGCTCGACAACCGCTGGTACGCCGCCGCCCCCTATCTGATGCCGCTGGACAACGACCCGCCGGACCCGGCCGCCATCATGGACGCGACCGGCCTGAAGGCCTTCCAGCTGGCCTTCGTCCTGGCCCCGAACGGCGGCGGCTGCTCGCCGACCTGGGGCGGCACGGCCCCCGTCTCCTCGGACACGGCCGTGCAGTCGGTGATCAACACGATCCGGGGCAAGGGCGGCGACGTCTCCGTCTCCATCGGCGGCTACGGCGGCACCAAGCTCGGCCAGACCTGCTCGGACCCCGCGTCCACGGCGGCGGCCTACCAGCAGGTCATCACCAAGTACGGGCTGCACGCCATCGACTTCGACCTGGAGGAGCCGGAGTACGAGAACACCGCGGCCATCCACAACGAGATCGGCGCCGCCAAGATCCTCCAGCAGAACAACCCCGGTCTGTACGTCTCCGTGACGACGGCCGGCACCGCGGACGGCACCGGCTGGTTCGGCAAGCAGATGCTGCTGGAAGCCAAGTCCCAGGGATTCACCCCGAACAACTTCTCGATCATGCCGTTCGACGGAGGCTTCAACGGTGCGGCGAGCCAGACCGGCGCCCTGACCAACTTCAACTCGATCCTCCAATCGACCTTCGGCTGGGACCAGGCGACCGCCTACGCCCACGAGGGCTTCTCCGGCATGAACGGCCGCAGCGACACGGGCGAGATCTTCACGCAGGCCGACTTCCAGACGGTGCTGGACTACGCCACCGGTCACCACATGGACCGGTTCACGTTCTGGTCGCTGAACCGCGACCGGCAGTGCAGTCCGCCCGACAACGGCGGCCGTACGTCCGGCACCTGTTCGAGCGTCGCCCAGAACCCCTGGGACTTCGCCGCGTACTCCGTGAAGTTCGCCGGCGCCACCCCGCCGACCACGCCGCCGACCACCCCGCCCACCCCGACCCCGACGCCGACCCCCACCTCATGCAAAACGGCATGGAGTTCGTCGGCGGTGTACACGGCAGGGAACGAGGTCTCCTACGGCAAGCACAACTGGAAGGCCAAGTGGTGGACTCAGAACGAGGTGCCCGGCGCCTCGCAGTGGGGCCCGTGGCAGGACGAGGGCGCCTGCTGAACCACCCTGTGGTGGGCCCCTGGCGCGCTGTGCGCCCAGGGGCCCTTGACCTCGTCCGCCTCGGTGCGACCTGCGAGGATGACGCCATGCTGCAGGTTTGCCTCAACGGTGCTCGAACCCGTGCCGAGTGTTCCCACCTGCCGGTGACCGCCGACGAGCTGGCGACGGCGGCCCGCGAGGCAGTGACCGCCGGCGCCGAGGATGTCCATCTGCACCCGAAGGACCGCGACGGTCGCGACACGCTGGAACCCGCCGCCGTCGCCGCCGCTGTGAGCGCGGTGCGGGATGCTGTCCCAGGCGTCCCGGTCGGGGTCACCACGGGTGCATGGGCCACGGCCGACCCTCATGCCCGTGCCGCGCAGGTCCGGTCCTGGACCGTGCTACCTGACCACGCTTCCGTGAACTGGCACGAGGACGGCGCCACCGACGTCGCCGAGGCCTTGCTGGACCGGGGGATCGGCATCGAAGCCGGCATCTACTCCGGCACTTCCGCAGCACAACGGTTTGTGCACTGGCCCGGGTCCCGCCGAGTTCTACGCGTCCTGGCCGAGATCACCGAGGCCACCCCGCAGGACGCACTCCGCGCCGCAGCCGGTCTGCTGGGCGAACTCGAACCGGCGGCCACGCCGATCCTCCTGCACGGCGAAGACACCGCCGCGTGGCCCATCCTGCGGCTTGCGGCCTCCCGCCGCTTGGATGCCCGTATCGGCCTGGAAGACGTGCTCCACCTCCCCGACGGCGCTCCCGCCCCGGGCAACGCCGCCCTCATCCGCGCAGCACGCGAGATCATCGGGCACACACCGTAGGGCACACCTCAGCGAGTCGTGATCACGTGCTCCGTGTGCGAAGAGGGGGCGGGGCGGTCGGATTCGAACCGACGTCCTCCGAGATGATGTCGCGGCGCACTACCTCTGTGCTACGACCCCGCCTTGCCGATGATCATAGCCTGCAACCGCGCTGACCGACCGTCGTTCGGGCCTGCTCAACCCCCCGCGTAGGGGAGACGGTTGCTCCGGATCTCCGTCCGAGGTCGGCTTCGAAGCCGGTTCTCAGGGACGACGCCGGGGCGACAACACGCGGAGACGACAGTGCCCATGACCGCCACCCAGCTCGGCCGCGCCTTTCCGATGGTGGTCGCCTTGAACGCCGTGTTGCCCACGGCCGTCACGCGCCAGGTGTCCCCTCCGCCGGATACCTGCTTCCACGTGTACGAGGGCTTCAAGTCCTGCTTGCTGTACGCCGCCCCCGTGGCATCGGTGGGGGCGTCATCGCCGGACGCGGCCTGCGCGCTGGTCAGGTCGATGTTCAGCGTCTCGGTGATGGTCGTCTTCAAGGTGCCGGACAGGTCGTCGAAGACCGTGTTGTCGACCAGTGTCGACCCGTCGGCCGCCTTGTAGGTGGTGGTGTAGCCGCCGTTGGTGCCGGAGACGCTGTCGGTCCGGCTGTAGACGATGGCCTCGGCCGCGTCCAGGTCGGTGATCGTCATCTTGCCCGAACCCTGCGCCAGCTTGCGGTTGAGCTGCCCGCCGACGAACTCCGTCTGCCAACGGGGACCGAACACGCCCAGGTCGGCGCGCGTGGACGGCGCGTCCTGCGCCTGGGCGGGACCGGACGACTGCTGGGCGACGGTGTGCGAGCGGCCCATCAGGCCGGCCGGAACGTCGTTCTCGGAAATCTGGAAACTGCCGGTGTTGGCGTCGTACACGCCAGGTCCCACAGGGGTTACCGCCCCGGAGGCCAGGACGGGCGTGGGCGGCTCTGCGGCTTGAGCCTGCTGCGGAAGCAGCAGCGCCAGGGAGCCAACTCCTCCACATTTTCCGGTGAGTTGCGGTGCCGACGGTCTAGGTACAGGTACTCATGTACGCCCCGAGGGCATGCCGCACACTGCACCCCATGCGCACCTTCACGCTGCCCCGAACCGCAACCGCCCTGGCCGTGGCCTGCCTCGCCCTCACCGCCTGCGGAGCCCCCGCACCCGCTGACACCGCCCCCGCCGCACGAGCCGTATCGGCAGGCCCCACCGACGACGACGCCGAACTGAAGTTCATGGAGCTGGCCACGCGCGTCGCCCAGCAGTGCGCCCCCGACGCCCCCAGCACTGCCACCCCGGCCGGCAGCGACGTACCCCGCCCCGAAGACGTCCCGGGCGGCAGTGCCCCCAGCCCCCGCTACCCGGCAGGCGCCACCCCGCCCGGCACACCCGACGCCCAAGGCAACATCCCCATCGACACAGGCGACAACGCCCACCCCACCCCCGACTCCACCCAGGCCACCCGGCTGGACGAGGTGCCTCTGAGCACCCTGGAGACCTGCACCGGCCAGGCCCACGCCAAGCGGATCACCGACGCGCTGAGGGGTGCCGGCACGCACGAGTACACCCAGCTCAGCGACAAACTCACGACGCTGGGATACCCGGCCGCGCGCCTCCACCGCATGCCCGACCAGTCCGGCAGCCCCCGCGCACGCCTCGACCTGCGCACCATGGGCAGCCGCCTCGCCCTGGAGATCACCGCCACCCCGTCCACGGCCGTGGTCGAAGCCTTCGGCGCACCCGAGAACGAGGACATCGACCTGACCCAGGTCAAGCGCAAGCCGGCCCTGGACACCCCCACAAGCTGACCCCACCCGGGGTTCGCGGCTTTACAGGAGGGCTGGCGGCGGCAAGAACCGGAGTGGCTGCCCCGGTTGCCTGTTACCACATGCGGACAGACCGGAGTGAACGATGCCCGTCCCGGCGTCGTCTCACGGGATGCAGTGAAGCAGCGGACGCGGCCGGCCGCTCGTCGGAAGCAGAGCAGGTGCCGCGTCCCGGCAACCATGGGGGAGCTTTCATCATGACCACGCACCGTGCCCGCCGTACCGCCCGTTCGGCCTGCCTGGCCGCCGTCACCGCCGCGCTGGCACTGGGCCTGACCGCCTGCGGGGGCACCGACGACGGCTCGCAGCCGGCAGGCGGCAACCACACCGCCGGCACCGCGCAGAGCCGCCCCGCATCCGATGGGGACGGCACGGGCAGCGCGGCAGCGCCCAGCAGCGGCGGGAAGGCCAAGGAGGGCAAGGGCACACATTCCTCGGCGACCCCCTCCAGCGGCACCGGCGAGGGCGCGGGCAAGGGCACAACGGCTGCAACGGCCGACGCCCGACCGTGCCGCGGAGACGAGATGCTGGTCACCGCCGTGCACCGATTCGCCGGACAGCAGGGCGACCACCTGCTGGTCACCGCATCGAACGAGGGCTCCAAGCCATGCTGGATCACCTCGTACCCGGCCGTGAAGCTCGCAGGAGACGTCGACAGCGCCGCACTGCCCCACTCGAAGAAGGACATCCCGGGCGGCGACAAGCACATCGTTCTCCGGCCCGGAGACAAGGCGTACAGCGCGGTGAACCTCTTCGACTACGGCTCGAAGCATCACACGGCACAGTCGTTCGCCATCGCGCTGCGCGGAACCGACGGTCGCAACGGCCCGTTCTACTCCGTCGACACCAAGGGCCAGAAGCCGCAGTTCAGCTGGAACGAGGCAGACGTACTGAACTGGAACACCCGGAAACCGTACGACTTCTGACCCGCCATCGGCTACGAGCCGGCACGTGAGGTGCCATAACGCACCCCGGCCCTCGACCATGATCGAGAAAAGACCACGAGCAGTGACGCGAACGTCGGCGCCCGCGGGACCTGTGATGTCCGGCGTAGGGGTGCCGGCGTTGATGGTGCTCATCGGCGGTAGGCGGTGGCGGCTACGGCGGGCAGGAGGCCGAGGGAGAGGATGCCGCAGGAAAGGGCGAGGGCGGGGTAGCTGGTGGCGGCGACCATGATGCCGGAGGCCATGCCGCCGGTGGCGCCGGCGATGGCGATGGAGACGTCGACCATGCCCTGGGTCTTGGCGCGGGTGGCCAGTGGCACGGTGTCGGTGATGATCGCGGTGCCTGCGACGAGGCCGAGGTTCCAGCCCAGGCCGAGCAGGGCGAGGGCGAGCGCGAGGAGGGCGACGGAGTCGCCGGGCGCGGCGGCGGCCAGGACACCTGCGGCGAGCAGGGTGATGCCGGAGACGCCGGCGATCTTCATGCGTCCGTAGCGGTCGGCGAGCCAGCCGGTCAGGGGTGAGGGCAGGTACATGGCGCCGATGTGGACGGCGATGACGAGGCCGGAGGCGGCGGTGCCGTGTCCGTGGTCGTGCATGTGAACCGGGGTCATCGTCATGATCGCGACCATGACGAGCTGGGTGAGGATCATGACCAGGGCGCCGAGGACCACGCCTCCGCGACCCTCGTTCGCTTCGGCGGCTTCGGCGGCGGCCGGGTTGGCGTCAGCTTCGTCGGCGTCGGCGAGGGAGCGGGCCAGGAGCAGCGGATCGGGCCTCAGCCACAGGGCGAGGACGAGCGAGGCCAACGCATAGGCAGCGCCGGAGAGGAGGAACGGCCCGGCAAGGTTCGGGATGCCGAGGTGCTCGGCGAAGGTGCCGGTGGGAGCGGCGAGGTTGGGTCCTGCGACGCCGCCGAGGGTGGTGGCGACCAGGACGGTGGAGACCGCGCGGGCGTGGTGGCCGGGGGTGGCGAGGTCGGCTCCGGCGTAGCGGGCCTGGAGGTTGGTGGCGGTGCCGGCGCCGTAGACGAACAGGGCGAGGAACAGCAGGACCGGGTTGTCCAGGACGGCTGCGGTGATGACGCCGGCCGAGCCGATGGCGCCGGTGAGGTAGCCGGTGGCGAGGCCGGGACGGCGGCCTCTCGCCTGGGAGATGCGGCCGACGGCGACGGCGGCGAGCGCGGATCCGGCCGTGAACAGGGCGCTGGGCAGGCCGGCGAGGCTGGTGGAGCGGAGCATGTCCTGGGCGAGGAGGGCCCCGACAGTGACGCCTGCGGCGAGACCTGCGCCGCTGAGGATCTGCGCGGCGACCAGGACCCGAAGGGTGCGGCGCTGGGACAGTGCGGCATCGGGTATGTGGGTCGTCGCGTGGGAGGGTGCGTGCGAGGTCATGTCCTCTTCCGGGGCGGGGGCTGCGGCCATGGCGGGGTTGACGGTCCGGACCGGGTTCGGTGGACGGTAGGCCGGTGTGTGGGGCGGGGCGTCAGCTGGGATGGGGGGCGGCGCCCGCCGCCCGCACGGCGTGATTCCCGGTGCTCTCGGACCTCGACCGACACGCCGGCCTCCCACGCGACCTGCCCCCGGGGGTTCGCCCCCGGGGCCCCGACCCAGGACGGTCCGGCCGGACCGCTACGCCCGCCCCCGCACCGCGCAGTCGCCGCGCGCTCACCCGCGCCGGTGCGGCTCCCCGGCCGGGGTGTTCGCCTTCGTGCGGGTGTGCAGTTCCGCCGTCAGCCGGTCCGCGACCGCCGGCACGTGGTCCCACAGGAACCAGTGGCCGCCCGGGTAGATCCACAGGCCGCCCGGATCGGTGCTGTGCCGCAGCCAGCCCGCCGTCTCCCGCGGTGTGGTGAGGGGGTCGTCGCGGCCTCCGAGGGCGACGAGGGGCAGCGGCAGCGGCGGCCGGTCCGGGTGGAGGTGCTCCCCGCCGAGCAGGACGTCGTCCCGCAGCCGTTCCCGTACCAGGTCGACGAACTCGGGGTCCTCGGCGGCCGCCGCCAGGTCACCGCCGCACGAGCGCAGGTACGCCGCCGTGCTCTGCGGTACGTCCGGGTCGACGGCGGGGCGGAAGCCGTACTGGGGCGCCGCCCGGCCCGAGACGACGAGGACCGCGGGCGGCGGGCAGTCAAGGGCCAGCAGCGCGGCGGCGGTCTCGTAGGCGACGAGCGCGCCCATGCTGTGCCCGAACAGGCCGTAACCCGCGGCCGGACGGCGGTCCTCGTCCTCGGCCACCCGCCGCGCCAGGTCGGCGGCCAGCCGGCGGATGCCGCCCGTGCCGAGGTACTCGGCCGGCCGCCAGCCCAGTGGAACGGCCTCGACGGTGTCCGGCCACCGCTCCGTCAGCCGCCGGTAGGCCCCGGCGCCGCCGCCTGCGTAGGGCAGCAGGTAGTAGCGCCGGGCGACGCCCGGCCGGCCGTCAGCCACGGCCCGGCCCGCTCTCGGGTACGGCGGCCTGCTCACCCGCCGGCACCGCAGCGCCGTTCGCACCCGCGCCGGCGCCGGCCGGGCGGAGGCGGCCCAGGGCGGCCTTCAGGTGCGGCCCGCCCAGGATGACCGCGTTGGCCGACAGGACCACCAGGACGCCCAAGACGGCGAGCAGGCTCCAGTGGTAGTCCTCGAAGACCGTCGACAGCGACAGGGACACCAGCGGGAAGACGACGGTCGCGAAGGCCGCCCGGTCGGGACCGATCCGGGCCAGCAGCGTCAGATAGGTGACGAAGGCGATGGCCGAGCCGAACACCGACAGGTACACCAGACCGGCCACGTACTTGAACGAGGGCTCGACGGTGAAGGAGTTGCCCGCCACCAGGCAGCCCAAACTGGTGAACAGGCCGCCGTACAGCATGCTCCAGGCGGTGGACTGCACGACCGGCAGCCCGGCGCGGGCCTGGTTCCAGGAGGAGGCGATGTTGCCGAAGGAGAACAGCAGCGTCGCGCCGAGCCCGAGCAGCAGCCCGGTCACCAGCCCCGAGCCGGCCTCGGTGCCGGCGATGTCGTCCGCGAAGACCATGGCGAGACCGCACAGCCCGGCGAGCGCGCCGAGGACGACCGTGCGGGAGATGGGCCGCTTGAGGAAGATGCGCCCGTTGACGATGTTGAAGCCCACCGACAGGCAGAAGATGATCGACACCAGCCCGGACACGAGGTGCTGCGAGCAGTAGTAGAAGAGCACGTAGTTGGTCGAGTACATCAGCAGGCCGACGAGGGCGAAGCGCAGATGGCTGCGGGCCGTGAACCGCATCGGCAGCCGGCGGACCGAGGTCCACACGAACATGCACAGGGCCGCCAGCAGGAACCGGTACGCGACCGACACCGCCGGATCCACGCTGCCGAGCTGCAGTTTGATGCCGATCCACGTCGTGCCCCAGAACAGCACGATCACGGCGTACAGCACGATGTTCACGAAAGCTCTTCCCTTGTCGTCGTACTCGTCTGCGGGGGCGGTCGCCCGGCGCGGGCCGGTGTGCTCGCGCCGGGCGGCCGTCCGGCTACCAGCCGGGGGTGGCCACGACGGCAGGTGGCGCGAAGGCCGTGCCGTCGGTGGGGTCGGTCATCGTGACCAGGATGCGCCGCTGCCCTCGATAGGGCCTGCGCCCGTGGGCCACGGCGATGTTGTCGACGACCATGACGTCACCGGCCCGGTAGGGCTCGGCGACGGTCGCGGCGTCGTAGGCGGCGCGTATCTCCTCGATGACCTCGCGGGGTATCGGGGAGCCGTCGCCGTACAGGGTGTTGTACGGCAGCGTGTCCTCGCCCAGTTCCTCGGCGAACTCCTGCAGTTCGGGTTCGAGGTTCCAGCGGTTGAAGAACACGCCGTGGTTGAACCAGCTGTCCTCGCCGGTCTGCGGATGCCGGATCGCCGCCCAGCGCCGGTAGCGCACCCGCACGGTGTCGCCGTCGCGGCGCACCGCCATGTGGTGGTCGGCGCAGTACTTCTCCAGCTCCTCGAAGGTGTCGACGCCGTACACGGACTGCCAGCTGAAACCGATGCCGGTGCCGAAGGTGCGCTGGTAGATCCACCCCTCGGAGGTGAACCGCTCGCGCAGCGCCGGGTCGAGCGCGCGGTGGACGCGGCGCGTGTCGCACACCGGTGTCTCGCCGCCCTCCTGCGCGGGCGTGCCGCACCAGAAGTACAGGTGGCGGGGCCAGTGCAGGACGTGGGAACTCTCGTTGTGCACGAAGATCGAGCGGTCGGGCGGGTACTCGGTGGAGGTGAACACCTTGCCCGCCACATGGGAGCGGGGGGTGGCGCGCTCGGTGTACTCGGCCCAGGAACCGCCGCTCAGGGCGCGGACGACGTCCTCGAAGGCGCGCTCGTCCGGCACGGGGAAGCCGCGCAGGACCACCGCGCCGTGGCGGTGCAGCGCGGTCCGTAACGGCTCGGCGTGGGCGGCGGCCCAGCCGGTGGCGTCCCGGACGCCGTCCGCGGTCACGATCAGCGGGAACGTGCCGTGCGTGGTGCAGTCGTCGAGGGTGATCGAGCCGTCGGTCATGCGGGCTGCTCCTCCTCGGCGGTGGCGTCCAGTTGTGCGGTGTACTCGGCGAACCGCGGGGCGGTGAACAGCAGTTTGAGCGGCACGTGCCGGTCCAGGGCCGTGCGCAGCCGCACGGTCGCCTGGTAGGCGAGCAGCGAGTTGCCGCCCAGGTCGTCGAAGAAGTGCTGGTCCGCGCCGGGCGGGGGACAGCCCAGGACGTCCGTCCAGACCTGTGCCACCTGGGCCGCGGTGTCCGTGGCGCGGGTGTCGTTCGCTGAAGTCAACGCATCTCCTCTTGGACGTGTGCGCGGGAAGCGTGGGCGGTTGCGGCCGGCGCGGAAGGGACCGGCGCGGAAGGGCTCGGCGCGGAAGGCACCGGTACGGATGTGTCCTGTGCGGGTTCGCCGGGCGCCGGCGGCGTGCCGGCCGGGCGGGACGCGGCCGCCAGCCGTGCCCGGTCGACCTTGCCGCCCGCGGTGCGGGGCAGGGCTGTGACGACGCGCAGCCGACGCGGCGTCACCGGACCCATGAGCCGTTCGGTGAGCGTGCCGCGCAGCGCCCGTACGTCGAGATCGGCGCGGCGGCTCTCCACCACCAGGTCGAGCGCGGTGCCGTCCGGGCCGGGCACGGCCAGGGCGACGGCGGCGGTCACGCCGGGGAACGAGGCGGCGATCGTCTCGATCTCCCCGAGCTCGACCCGGACACCGCCGACCTTCACCTGGTCGTCGGCCCGCCCGAGGAACAGCAGGTCGCCGTCCGGCAGCCGGCGCACCAGGTCGCCGGTGCGGAAGGTGCGGCCGTGCCGGTCGTGGCCGAAGCGGTCGCCGGCCGGGTCGGCCGGGTCCAGGTAGCCGAAGCCGACTCCGGTGCCGCCGATGAGCAGCTCCCCGGAGTCCGGGCCGAGGCCGGGCACCGGCAGCAGGGTGAGCCGGGTGCCGTCGATGGCCCGGCCGATGGGCACGGGGCCGTCCGGCAGGGGCGGGGTGCAGGGGTGGTGGGTGGAGTCGACGCAGGTCTCCGCCGGTCCGTACTGGTTGACCAGGTGGGTGTGCGGGGCCTGGCTCAGTACGCGCTGGGCGAGGGCACCGCGCAGTTGCTCGCCGCCCGAGTAGAGCAGGCGCAGCGAGGTCCACCCGGCGAGCAGTCCGGACATCTCGACCAGGGAGAGCACCGACGGGACGAAGTGGGCCACGGTGGCCCGGTGCCGTACGGCCGACTCCACCGCCTCCTCGGGGTCGGTGTACGGGCCGTCCTCGGTGAGCAGCAGGGCGGCTCCGTGCAGCAGGGCGGCCGCTGCCTCCCACACCGCGAAGTCGAAGGAGACCGCGGTGTGCTGCAGCAGCACGTCGTCGGCGGTGAGCGGGTAGCACCGCTGGCTCCAGTCGAGCCGGGCGGTGAAGCCCTCGGCGGTGAGCACGGTCCCCTTGGGTGTGCCGGTGCTGCCGGAGGTGAAGACGACGTAGGCCGCCTGGCCGCTGGGCCAGCGCAGCGGCTCGGGCAGCTCGCCGTGGCGGCGCCGGTCGACCCGGCCGATGCGGGCGGCGGAGGCGTCGCCGGAGACGAGCAGGGCCCGGCCGGCGAGTTGGCGCAGGACGTGCTCGCGCCGGGCGGGTGACTCGTGGGCGCGCAGCGGTACGTAGGCCAGGCCCAGCCGCCAGGCCGCGAGCATGGCGGCGAGGTGGCGCGGGGAGCGTTCGGCCTCCACGACCACGCAGTCCTCGGCGCGCAGCCGGGCGGCGAGGGAGCGGGTGGCCGCCTCGGTCAGCGCGGCCAGTTCCGCGTAGGTGGTGCGCCGGCCGTCCGGTCCGATCACGGCCGTGCGATCGGGCGCGGCGGCCGCGACCGCACGGAAGCGTTCGTGGAAGCCCTCGGTGTGCTCGGTCATGTCACACGCTCCGCGCCAGCAGCCGGTGGACCTCGTCCAGGGCGGTGAAGGCGTACTCGATGTCCTCGCGCGTGTTGTACAGGTACGGCGCGATCCGCAGCCCGGCCGTGTGGTCGTGGGCCGTGAAGTACGGCTGGGCGCAGAAGTGGCCCGACCGGCACATCACGCCGTAGGAGTCGCTGAGCGCGCGGGCGATCGCCGACGGGTCGGGTACGCCTCGCAGGGTGACGGTGAGCACGGGGATGCGTCCCCGGTCGCCGAGCCCGCCGAGCGCCGTGAGGTACGGCCGGTCGCGCACTTGTTCCAGCAGTGCGGTGAGCAGCTCGGCGTCCCGTGCGGCGACGGTGTCCGCGCCGGTCCGGTCGAGGTACTCCAAGGCGGCGCCGAAGCCGTAGACACCGCTGATGTTGGGGGTGCCCGCCTCGAAACGGTACGGCGCGCGACGCAGCCGGTAGCCGGCCTGGTCGACCCAGTCGACGGTGCCGCCGCCGAGCCGGTCGGGGGTGATGGCCTCGATCAGGCGGTCGCTGAGGCAGAGCACGCCGATGCCGGTGGGGCCGAGCATCTTGTGCGCGGAGAAGGCGAGCGCGTCGATGCCCGCGGTGACGCGCGGCAGCCGGTGCGGGACGAGCTGGGCGGCGTCCACGACGGTCCAGGCGCCCGCCTCGTGGGCGAGGGCGGCGAGCCGGTCCACGTCGGCCGTGTGGCCGGTGACGTTGGAAGCGGCGGTGAGGACCACGACACGGGGCCGGCTCTCCAGGACGGCCCGGAAGGACTCCTCGTCGACGGTGGTGTCCTCCCCGGCGGCCAGCCAGGTGGTGCGGCACCGCCCGCGCCAGGGCAGTTGCGCCGAGTGGTGGGCGTCGACGGGCAGGGCGACCAGGTCGGTCTCCTTCAGCGGCAGGCCGGCGGCGACGAGGTTGATGCCCTCGGTGGTGCCGGCCGTGAACACCACGTTGCGCGGTGGCACGCCCAGCCGTTCCGCGATCCGGGCCCTGACCTGCTCGTACCGCTCGGACGCCTCCTCGGACAGGATGTGCTTGCCGCGGTGGATGTTCGCGCCGACGGTGCCGTAGTAGCCGGCGATCGCGTCGATGACGGAGCGCGGCTTGAGCGTGGTGGCAGCGTTGTCAAGGTAGACCAGGCGTCCGGCGTCCACGGTGCGCTGCAGCAGGGGGAAGTCGGCACGCGGGTCGGCGAGGGCGGTCACAGCAGCGCTCCTTCGCGGACCCGGCCCGGTCCCGAGCAGGTGGCGAACTTGCCCGACCGCTCGGCCTCGATGTGGGCGACGGTGCTCACTTCGACGCGTTCGACGCGCGGCAACAGCGCGCGCAGCCGCTCCCGTACGGCGCCGCTCTCCTCGGCGGGGTCGGTGCCGGGGGAGCTGATGATCCGGCAGCGGACCGTGCCGGGCTCGCTCTGGTCGACGCGGTAGTGGCGTACGCCGGTCACGTCGGCGAGGGTGTCGTCCACCTGGCGGGGTGTCACGGCACGTCCGCCGGGGCCGTCGAGCAGGTGGGAGGAGGCGCGGCCGTGGTGGATCACGGTGCGCCCCGGGGCTCCGCAGGCACAGGCGCCGCCGGGTTCCAGGAGGTCGCCGGTGCGGTAGCGCACGTGCGGTGAGAGCCGGTCGCCGATGCTGGTGACGACGAGTTCGCCGAGCTCGCCCGGCCCGGCCTCGGTGCCGTCCTCGCGCAGGATCTCATGGTGGAAGTTCTCCTCGTTCAGGTGCCGCGCGCCGAGGGCGCACTCGATCCCGAACCAGCCGAACTCCGACATGGAGAGTACCTCCGCCACCACGGCGTCCTCGGGCAGCGCCTCGGTGACCGCGCGGCGGGCGGCGTGGGTGAGCAGCGAGTAGGTCAGGACGACGGCCCGGACCGGCAGGCGGGTCACGCCGCGTGCGCGGGCCCGGTGGCAGAGGAAGGCCAGGTGCGTGGGGTCGGCGTAGAGCCAGGCGGGCGCGTGGTCGGTGATCTCCTCCAGCATCCGGTCGACCATCGCGTCCGGTGTGGCGAGCACGTCGTGGGAGACGGACAGGACGAGGGTTCCGTCGGGCAGGGTGCGGTCGGCGCGGGTGGACAGCGGCGTGGCGCACTCCACGTCGGAGCAGTTGGGCGCGGCGAGCCGGGCCACTCGGCGGTTCTCCGCGCCCAGGAGCCGCTCGGCGAGCGCCGGGTGGGCGGCGGCGGTGACCGCCATGCGCTCGGCCAGGAGCGGCCGATGGACCACCGTGACCAGACGGTCCCCGGTGGTGCCGGAACTGCTGCTGGTGTAGGTCAGTTCGGGCAGGGATTCCGCGGGGTTGATCACCTTGGCCGGAAAACCGCGACGGAAATCCGGCTTTCCGGTGAAGGGAAGGGCGCGGAATTCCTTCTCCGACGCCAGGCGAAGGCGTCCGTTTTCCGCGAGACCGTGACGATCGATCAACTCCCGGTAGAACGATAAGGACTGGTAGGCGAATTCCGCTTCCGTGCATGCCGCCGGCAGCGAGGTCCGAGCGTGCGGTGACAAAGCTCCCCCATGATGTGGATCGATTTCAGGACGGTGCGGTCCCATGGTCTGGATCGATTTCAGGACGGTGCTTCACATGGGCTGGACGGGTTTCAGGACGGTGAGGTCAGCAGGGAGGCGACCAGGGCGGGGTCCGCGTTCCCTCCGGAGACGACCGCCACGACCGGGCCCGCCGTGGCGGGCGGCACATGGCGGCCGCACAGAAGAGCCGCCGGGGCCACTGCTCCCGACGGCTCGACGAGCTGCTTTCCCTGGCGGGCCAGACAACACAGGGCCTCGGTTATGTCGTCCTCCGAGACGGTGACGATGTCGTCCACGAGCCGCCGTATGTGCGCCCAGGGCAGTGTTCCGAGCGTGGTCGCGCGCAGCCCGTCGGCGCAGGTGCGGTAGGCGTCCGCCGTGGTCCACACGGCGCGCTCGCCGCGGCGCAGGCTCTCGGCGGCGTCGCCGGCGAGTTCCGGCTCGACGCCGATGACCGCGGCCTGCGGGCGCAGCGCCTTGACGGCGGCGGCGACGCCACTGAGCAGCCCGCCGCCGCTGACCGGCACGAGGACGGCCGAGACGTCGGGGACCTGTTCCAGCAGTTCCAGCGCGAGCGTGCCGTGCCCGGCGATGGCGGCGCGCGAGTCGAAGGGGTGCACGAGGTGCGCCCCGGTGCGTTCGGCGAGTTCGTACGGGTACACGTCGCGCCGCTCGGGCGTCACCAGTTCGACGGTGGCGCCGAGCGCGCGCACCCCGTCGATCTTCACGGCGGGGGCGGTGTGCGGCATGACGACGGTGGCCTTGATGCCGTACAGGCCGGCCGCGTAGGCCACGGCCTTGCCGTGGTTGCCGCTGGAGAAGGCGACCACTCCCCGGGCGCGGACGTCCTCGGGGAGGGTGGCGACGGCGTTCAGCGCGCCGCGGATCTTGAAGGAGCCGAGCAGTTGCAGATGCTCCGCCTTGAGCAGCAGTTCGCTTCCCTCGAGCGGGAGCACGGGAGTGCGGCGGATGCGTCCCGCCAGCAGGCGGGCGGCTGCGGAGATCTCGTCGTGGTGGACGAGGGACTCGGCTAAGTCGGAGACGGACAGGGGCGAGCCGGATGGGTGGGGCATCCTCGCTCCAGGGTCGGCCGGTCCGGATCTCGGAGCCGGCGTCGTCGGCGGGTGAATGAACCAAGCCAGGAACCTAGGTGATGAATTGCAAGCGCTTCAAGGCCACCTCTGCGAATTTTGCCACCCTTTACCTTGACGATGTTTCCTACCGAACCGGTAGGATTCCTCTTTGCGATCTCGCCGAATTGGCGCAACAATGGCGCGAATTCGACGCCAAAGCGGCCGGGCGGCAGGGACGGCGACTCAGCCCACCGACTCCAACCACCACCGGCGCACCGCTCGGATGACCAAACCGCGGTCCGGCTCGGGCAGTTCGGGCGGGTCGGCGTCGTAGGTGCGGACGTCTTGGACGCGGCGATCAGCCGGATCGGGCGGTTCCCCCTGGAGTACCGCCAGTAGCAGGCCGTTCAACCCTCGCCCGGCCCGAAGTCGGTGAGCACCGGAACCGGCTGCCGCATCCCGGCGTGATCCGTCATGCTGGCGCCGGTACCGATCACGGGAGGTGGCGGGGTGGAGCGGGGCGCTCTCATCGCCGACAGGTACGAACTGACGCGGCTGCTCGGCCGGGGCGGCATGGGTGAGGTGTGGGCCGCCCGTGACCGGCGCCTGCACCGCGATGTCGCCGTCAAGCTCCTGCGCCACGACGGCAGCGCATCGCCCGAGCTGGTCCGGCGCTTCGCTCGCGAGGCCGTCGCCGCGGCCCAGATCAACCATCCGAACGTCGTGGCCCTCCACGACAGCGGGGTCCATGAGGACGTGCACTTCCTGGTCATGGAGCACATCGAGGGCACCAGCCTCGCCGAGCATCTGCACGGGCAGGGCCCCCTGCCGCTCGCGCGCGCCCTGGAGCTCGCCGAGGAGATCTGTGCCGCCCTGGTGGCCGCGCACGCCGTCAACGTCGTGCACTACGACATCAAGCCGTCCAATGTCATGCTCACCGCCGGCGGCTCCGTCAAGGTCGTGGACTTCGGCATCGCGGGCTTCATCCACGCCCACACGTTCACGGTCGCGCCGACCAGCGTGCTCTCGCCGGTGGGCACCGCCCAGTACGGGGCGCCGGAGCAGTTCCTGGACCAGCGCGGTGACGAACGCTCCGACCTCTACGCCCTCGGCAGCGTCCTGTTCGCCCTGCTCGCCGGGGAGCCGCCGTTCGGCGACGGCACCCCGCTGGCGGTGGTCCGCCGCAAACTCGACAAAGATCCCAGGCCGGTGACCGCACTGCGTCCCGACGTCCCGGCGGCGGTGGCCCGGTTACTGACGGACCTCCTCCAACGCGATCCGGAGGACCGTCCCCGCTCGGCGGCGGCGGTGCGCGAGCACCTCGCCCGGCTACGCGCGGACACCCACCTGACCGCGCCGCTCCCGCCGGCGACGCCTACGCGCCCCCTTCCCGGCGGCGGAGACGACAAGGAGGACGCCGAGCCGCCCAAATCCTTTGCGCCTGACCGGCCTTGGCGCGGCCGCAGAGGCGTCGTGCCTCTGACGGCTCTCTCGACGGCCCTCCTCGTGACGGCCGCCGTCACCTACTACGTCACAGCCGGGCACCGCGACGACCGCGCCGACGACGCCGGATCGGCCCCGAGCCCAAGCCCGACGGCGACGGCCCAGTTCCGGCGGATGCCGGACGTGTGCGGCTACCTGGACCGCAACCAGCTGCGCGGCTTCACCCAAGTGGCGGGCTGGGAGCTTCCCCGGACCGACAACGACAGCAAGAACGCGAACTGCGGATGGAAGGCGAACGGCAACTTCCCCTTCAGACTGACCATCGAGGCACGGCTGCTCGACAGCGAAGCGGACGCGCACAAGGAGATGGCGTCGATCACGCCCGGCCCCAACTCCTTCGACCGCACCATCAACACCAGCAAGGTGCCGGAGTCCGACCTGCCGGCGGAAGAGGCCCTTCAGTCCGTGCAGGACGAGTCGAGCGACAAGTCCGGCAAGAAGGACGGGACTTCCGTTCACTTCCGGCAGGACAACCTCTTCATCACGGTGTCGTACAGGGAGTCCGAGATCCCGGCGGACGAGACGGGCCGACAGGAGTTCTGCACGAGCAGAGCGGTCCAGATCGCCCGCATGCTCGACGGGTTCCTGACGGACGAGCCGGAGAACCGTGAGAAACCCGTCTGGAGCTGACCGGCGCCCGACTACGGGGCGGCTGCCCCGCCTCGCCCCCGTCCGCGATCCTGTCCGGCATGTCAAAAGCTCTAGGCGTCTTCCGGCGTCTCGAACGACCCGTACTCCGGCGGTCCGACCAGGTCGTACGACTGGAGGAGACCCCGGCGGAGGTGAGGCGGCCGGCGGTGTGGCGGAGGCGGGTGGGGACGGCGCCGTCCGCGAGCAGGCGGCGGCCCGCACCGAGGATGGCCGGGACCAGGGTCTGCAGCAGTGCGCCGGCCTTGAGATACACAGATCCGCAGATGTCGCGCTCCATCGCCCTGGCATTGACCCGGGCGACAGCGGCGTACAGCGGAGGGGCGACCACCGCGGTCACACCGACCACCCCACCCTCACCGGCTGACGGAGACGGCATCCGCCGTCCGTGCCCACGGCCTGCCTCCGGGGCGCCCCGCCACTTCGGCCCCACTCTTGTGATGCGGGTCACTTCGCATCCGCGTCCTCTCCCTGGGAGCTTCCCATGTCCAAAGCGATCACTTTCTCCGAGTACGGCGGGCCCGACGTGCTGCGGCTGTCGGAGGTCACCCCGCCGACGCCGGGCCCGGGCCAGGTCCGGATCAAGGTGCGGGCCGCCTCCGTGAACCCGATCGACATGAAGATCCGTTCCGGCCTGATGTCCCGCATGGCCTCGGCCGACTTCCCCGTGATCCCCGGCCTGGACGCGGCCGGTGTCGTCGATGCCGTCGGCGAGGGAGCCGACGCGACGGTGGGGGACGAGGTCCTCGGCGCCACCGTCGGCGGCAGCTACGCCGAGTACGCCCTGCTGGAAGAGCCGGTGGCCAAGCCCCGCGCCCTGCCGTGGGAGGTCGCCGCCTCGCTGGTCACGGTCGGCCGGACCGCGGCCCGGGTCCTTGCCCAGTTGGGCGTACGGGCGGGCCAGACGCTGCTGGTCCACGGCGCCGCCGGCAGCGTGGGCGTCATTGCGGTACAGCTCGCCGCCGCCCGCGGCGTCACGGTCATCGGCACAGCCGCCGAGCGCGACCTGGAACGCGTCACCACTCTCGGCGCCCACGCAGTCCGCTACGGCGACGGTTGGCTGGAGCGGGTCAGGGGCGCCGCGCCGGGAGGCGTGGACTTCGTGTTCGACGCCTCCGGCGCCGGAGTGCTCGCCGACTCCGTCACCCTGACCGGCGACGCGGGCAAAGTCATCACCATCGCCGATACGACCGCCCAGCAGCACGGCGTGCGCTTCAGCGCCGGTACCGCCGAGCAGATGGGGCAGTCCCTGGCAGAGCTGGTGCAGCTGGCCGCCGCCGGGGAGCTCACCCTGCCCGTCTGGCGCACCTACCCGTTGGCGCAAGCGGCACAGGCACAAGCCGACCTGGAAGCCCACCGCAACCGGGGCAAGGCCGTCCTCGTGCCCTGACCTCCCCCCGGTCCCATGCCGCCGCCTCGCGTCGCTGGAACCGATGAGGCCCCCCAGCCGCCCGCAGCCGGCATCCCGCGGCCGGCTCCCCCTGATCCCAACATCCAGGCACTCGCTGCACCGGCGCGGCCAACACACAGGCCAACGACAGAGACCGGGCTATTGGGCGGACGAGGGGAGGACGCCGGAGGAACTGCCCGGCCACCTGATCGTGTTCGATGTCGCCGGCCAGCGCGATGGCAGATGAACCCTGCCGAAAACGTTGAACGCCCGACGTTTACGGGGAGGGAGGGCCCGGGGCGCTGGCACGGGAAGTCAGGTCTGGCACTGGGAGGTGGCGGCGCTGGACCAGTTGCTCCAGGCACCTCCCGCCGGCCTGACATGGACGCGGACGGTGATCTTCGCGTTGACGACGAAGCAGACGCGGGTGGAGCTGGCGATTTCGATGGGGCCGACGGTCGAGCGGCGCTGGACGAGGGTGCGTCCGCTGCCCATCTTCATCCAGTCGTCGCCGTCACCGGCGACGTGAAGGAAAGCTTCGTACTCCACGTAGGAGGCGCGGGCGCGGGTGTTGGTGATGACGGTGTGTGCCTTGATGTCGCGGAAGAAGACCTTTCCTTCCTTGAACCTCTCGGCGCTGATGCAGCCGTTGGCGGCGATGCCCTGGGTGGAGACGGAGCCGCCGCAGGAGACGGCGGCGGCCTGGGCGTCGGCGGTGGGGATGAGAACGGCGAGTGCGGTGGCGGCGATGAGGGCCGCGGTCTGTCGCAGGCGCATGGAGTGTCCTTGTCTGTGGGGAATCCGAGGCTATCCAGGCGCGGTACGGAAGCGCGTCGTCCACGCGCACTTTTCACCCCAATCCACTCTCCCGCTGTGGCGGTTGGGACGCACGCCCCCTAGCGCTCCCACACACCGCCACCGCAACCTGACGGGACAGCACAAGGCCGGCATCCAGTCCGCGCGAGCGCGGGTGCTGGACGCCGGCCACCGAAAACGGGACTGGTCATTGGAATTTCACCCGGCCACCGCGAGGCCTGGCAGCCCGGACCGCCCCGCCACCGCTGAGCACCGGGTGGGAGAGATCCTTGCCGCTGACTACTTTCACCGTGATGACCAGTTGTCCGTCCTCCGGAACGGCCCACTTGACGGGCTCGTCATCGAAGTCGATGTACCGCTCCCAGTCCACCGATCCCGGCTTGGCGGGCCCGATACCGAACCGCTCCGCCAGGGCTGGTTCTTCCCCGATGCCAGTGGCCATCCGGTGGGGGAATATACGGCAGCTGTTGTGCACGATCAGCTTGCTGCCGCCCACGAAGTAGGTGCGTTCGCCCTCGACCTCGAAATTGCACACCTGCGTCCGCGCGGCGGCCCGGCGCACCGAGGCCCCCTCGGCATCGCCGTCGTCCAGCGTCCGCGCCCGGTCGCCCGGGCGCAGGGCCTGCGCCTCGGTTCACGTGAGGCTATGCCCTTTTGGATTTCGTGGACTCCGGAGCTGGGGGAGTGAGGCGCTGTCGGCGACGTGAGGTCCTCTGGCGAGGTGGCCGAGTGAGAGTGATCTGACGGACCAGTTGCTGGAAGCAGGCCAGGGATGCGATGGCCGGCAAGGCGGCCGCGGCGACACTCGTGAAGGTTCTGTCGGCCTCGGCCACGCAGAGGATCATTGCGAGGGAGGAAAACAGCAGAACGACGAACCAGGAGTGCATCGCACGTCGTTGGTGCAGGGCAGCCCGCAGGATGGAGAGCGAGGCCACCATCCAGGGGCCGTAGATCAGAAGGGGCCACGCCTGAGCCATCGCGCCCCGTGTATCCGGCGCGATATGCAGGAGAGGTGCGTAGGCCACCATGCCGCCAAAAACACTCACCATCGAAACGATGATGCAGGCGACGGCAGCGATGACGTAGCTGAGGGTCTGCAACCTCGTGAAGCGGGGTTGGCGGGATCGCACCTTCCGGTGCCCGGCGGAGAAGCGCCGGATGGGCGGCAACTCAGCCGTGAGCTTGACCAGCTTGTCCATCGGGTCGTCGGTGCTGTCAACGCCGGGGGACGGCTCGCTGCGAGGAGGTGGAACGGCAGCCACCTGCTCCGCCGTCGCGACATCCTGCAGGAGGTAGGTGAGTTCCTCGACGGGGTCCCAACCCTCTACCGGAGAGGTCATCGAGTGCAGAGTCTCAGGGGCGCCCATGTGCCAACCGGTCGACTGCCCGTCCTGGTAAGCACCGAGGTATTCGTCGTGCCGGGCGAACCAGTGCTCCGGATAATCGTGATTCACGAAAGTCCGCCTCCGTCAGATGCGGGATGCGAGGACATCGGAATGCCCCTGGCCGGCCCACCGCCGACTGAGCTCCTCCTGGGCTGTGTCCAGCAACATGAGAAACTCCCTGAGCAGGGTCTCAGTGACGCGCAGTTCGACCCTCGCGCCGTCTTTGTGCAGGGTGCCTCTGGCGTCAGGCGATGAATACGCCGTGGCCGGCGTGAAGATGTATCGCCCTACCGGCACGCCCCGGGCCGCAGGGCGCTTCTCCGCCGTCGGCCCGGAGGGGGCCGAGGAAAATACACTTGCTTTCGTCATAGTCCGCTAACGCATTCCTTGCTCCTCCAGATGCGCGGCAATCGAGTGAGAGGATTTGGTGAAACTTTTGGAGGCGGCGCTTGTCGTAAGAGTCAGCCGCGCTGGCTTTAATCTGTAATGCATCGAGCAGATTGTCCTTTGAGCTCTCTCCGGCCAGGAGGACCGCTGCCTGCGCACAGGGCCCATGGCCTGCGCATAGGGGCCCCTGGGCCTGCGCCAGAAGGGTCCGCACCTCCTGTGCAGTAGCTCTGAGCCTCTGTCGCTCGACACATGTTCGGGGGCCAACCCGCCCTCCGCTCCCGGACAATCGCCGCTACCTCTTCCCGGAGTGCGGCCCTCCCTCGGGAGGACGGTGAGGGCGTCCAGCTCCCAACTGGTCGACAGCTGCAGAGGCCTGCCGCCGGCCAGGAACTCGTACGCCATGCGGACGCAGAGGTCGCCCTCGCCGATGCCGAGGGCGAGGCGATGTCCGCCGGTGGGAGCGGACGACTGCCTGGTAAGGGCCGTCGAAGCCGCTCGCATCGGTGACTGAGGCACAGCAAGGGGAAGCAGCTGAGCCTGCCTCACCATGGGCGCAGCGGTGTCGTCTCCGGAGAGCTGCGGTCGGGTCCTTCGGCGTCTTGACCGTGCTCAACCAATCATGTATCACTTCATTGTGAAGCACGTAAATAATTCCGAACCCCTCGCCCAGGACTCGGACGGCTTGCTCTACGACCCTCAAGTGCGCGCGGCCATGGTGGAGTTCACTGTGGGTGGCGACACCCTGCGCCTGGAGGCGGCAGCCGCGGCGCGCGCCGCGCACAGGTCCGTGGAGCGGCTTCGGGCCCATGGAGCGGAAGGCCGTGGTCTCAGCGCGGGAGCCAGTGATGTACTGATCCGGCTGCGCACACTAGGCGAAGCCGGTTCGAATCTCGGCGACCTCGCCCGTTCCGCGGGCATGACGCCCCGTAATGCCACCGGCCTGGTCGACACACTCGAACGCGAAGGACTCGTCCGACGCGATCCCGACCCCGGTGATCGCCGGTCCATCCTCGTGCGCATCACCCCGGCCGGCCTGACATGGCTGGACGAGTTCCGAACACCGACACAGCGGGCGATGGCAGCACTGTTCCACGGATTCACCGACACCGAACTCCACCAACTCCGCCACCTGTGCCTCCGGCTTGTTCAGAACCAGCAGCGCATCGCCACCCACCTCGCTGCCACCGAAGGGACCAACCCCTGATGACGACGGCCACGACACGCACCACCGTCAGCGCCTACCACCAAGCCCGGTTCCAGGGCGACATCCCGGCCGCTGCCCGAACCCTCAGCGAACCCTTCCACTTCCAAAGCCCCCTGCTGACCTCCGACAGTACGCACGAGCACCTCACCGGCCTGGACGCGTTCCTGGGAATCGTCACCGCCGTCGATCTGGTCAGCGAACTGTACGGCGAGACCGAAGCGACCTTGATCTACGACGTTCACACTTCCGTCCCGGCCATCGGCACTCAACGCACGGCAGAAAACTTCCACCTCACCAACGGCCGGATCGACACCATCCGCCTGATCTTCGACGCCACCCCCTGGCACGCGATCATGCAGGCAGCCAACCCGTCCTGACAGCGTGGTCGACATCCGTGAGCCAACCCCAGCGCAGGACTCACCCCACCGAGCAGATCGCCTCGGTCGCCTGCAATCTTTGGCCAACCGTCTTCGGTGCTCCGATGTGACCTGTGGCCAACATCCTGCAGGGCGCGATCGTCGCGTCGCACGTGAACCGGCTGGTCGTCCACGCCGGCAACATCCCCTCGGAGCTCCGTGACCACTGCACGGGCAAGCAGATCCTCGCCGAGGCGTACTCGCCGAGCGCACACGGAGGAGGCGGTGACCGCGTATCTGGCGCCGCCTTCATTGAGGGGCCCGCAAAAAGGGGTAACGGGATCAGGCCTGTAGCTCTCCGAGGCGGCGGAGGTCGTCACGGACCGATTCCCTCTCCTGGTCGGTGAGCTGGATGGCAATGGCTCGGCTGCGCGCGGCCCTCGCGGTGTCCTCGTCATCGAGTCGCCCGGCGACGTCCGCACGCAGCACCAGCAGTCGAAGCAACTGCACGGGCGTGGGCTGCTGGTCTTCCAAGCGGAGAGCCCGATCGATGATCTTCGCGGCACCTTCGGGGTCGTCCTTGGAGTCCGCGAACAAAGAGGCGTGATGGAGGGCTCGGGCAAACGGTTCCGCGGGTGCAGGCCGGTGGCGCTGGTCCTGGCTGGTCGGCTGCCCGATGCGCAGGCAGTTGCCACCCGGATCGGTCACAAGGAACTGCCGCGTACCGAAGGACGTGTCCCTGAGCGGCCCGATGCGCGGCAGCCCACGGGTGGGGACCTTTCCGTACGCTGCCTTGAGCCGGGCACGGAAGGCCTCGTGCAGCCCGTCGACATCATCGGTGCGGACAAGGCAGGTGCTGTATGACTCGGCCGGCTCGTACCCCTTCAACGCGAAGAAGTGAAGCTGAATGCCGCCGAGCTCCACGACCGCGTACGGGTTGGGACTCTTCTGCTGGAAGGTAACCGCGAACCCGAGGACGGTGTAGAAGTCGACAACTTGCTGGATGGTCCGGCACGGCAGGATCGGGATGGTCGTCTCCCTCATACGGGCAGTGTAGTCAAACTTGAATAGTCGCGGAGGGTTTCGACCATCCCTCTCGCCTGGTCGTGCGTCACGGCAACTTCATGCCCGCGATCTTGCCAACTGCCTCTGACAACGGGACCGCAGCCATCTCCCAGGGTGCCGCAGGCGGCAGGCGGAGATCACCGCGTCAGTCACCCCGTAGTTCACAGACGCCGGTTCCCGTCCCCGCACGACAGTTGCACCGGCAGTGGCTGGAAGGTGCAGGCCGCCTCATACCCCAGCCCCTGACCGGGCTCCTATCCGCATACCTCCGGGCCGCCGCGCCACTCGGTGTAGTCGGAGTGCATGACGTCGGGGTCCTCGAAGGGGCTGTCACCAGAACGCCCCCTGGCTGCCGCGAAGGTTTCCTTCCTGGTCTGTTCCGTGTCGCCGGCGGGTGCCCGGGGCTTGTCGCCGGGGAGGAGGTGGTGGCGGCCGTGGTTGCTGATGCGCAGGCGGATGTACTGGCCGTTGCTGCCCGCGAGTTCGGCCTCACGGGCGGCCCGCGCCGCCCCGCCACTGCTGAGCACCAGACCTGTGTGACCGCTGAACAACCGCGAGGCGGATCGCCCATACGGCTGCGGCGAGTGCGAACCCGTAGACGGTGACGAGTCCGTGGCCGTTGTGCTGGGTGAGCCACATGGTCAGGCCCAGTACGGGGACGCCGACGGCGAGGGCGAGTTGTTTGGGCAGGCGGGTGCGGGTGATGAGGGCGAGGGCGAGGGTGGCGCCGAGGAAGTAGGTGGCGCCGGAGCTGCCGGCGAAGTTGCGGGGGTCGGTGCTGGGGCCGTCGCCGATGCCGAGCAGGTCGTCGATGCGGCCGGGCAGGAGGATGCCGGCGAGGAAGAAGGCGAGGGTGAGCGGGCCGCCCCAGTACCACTGGGCGAGCGCGGCGACCGCTGCGAGGGTGACGAGGTTCCACAGGCCGCCGAAGAAGCCGCCGTTCTGCATGAACACCGAGGTGAGTTCGCGCCACCAGCCGGTTTTGGCGGGGTCGGCGTCCAGTGTGTCCATGGCGCCGGACCAGAGCAGCTGGAGCAGGATTCCGGCGGCGGCGAGCGCGGTCAGGGTGATCGCCGCCCAGGGCAGCGGCCGTCCCCGCAGGGTGTCGCGGCCGGTCACGCCGAGCCCGCAGTTGACCATCATGACCATCAGTGCGGCCGTGGTCACGTTGAACAGGATCGCCCCCATGCCAGCCCCTTCCCCCGTATTCGAGTCTTTTCCAACGCCGTTCGAAAACTCGGCGGCGCCAAGCTAGCACAGTTTTCGAACAGTGTTGGAAAAGTTGTACGGTGGAGCCATGAAGCTCACCAAGGAGCGCATCGTCGAAGCGGGCATGGCCGTCTTCGCCAGGGTCGGCTACCAGAATCTGTCCATGCGCCAGGTCGCCGATCACCTGGACGTCCACGCGGGCAGCCTCTACTACCACGTGCGCGGCAAGGACGAGTTGCTCGCCTTGATGGCCGACCGGGTGTGCCGCAGCGCGTACGACGCCGGCACCGACGCCCTGGCCGCCCTTCCCGCCGCCGCCACCTGGCAGGACCGCGTCCAGACCCAGGCCGGCGCGCTGCGCCGGACCATCAGGGAACACCCCGGCGGCGCCCAGCTCCTCGCCGAGAGCCCCGGCACGCTCAGCGCGGGCGCCCTCTCCCTGATGGAACGCCTGCTGCGCACCCTGATCGAGGGCGGCCTTCCGGCCGGCGACTGCGCCATCGCCGCGGACACCCTGCTCAGCCATGTCACCGGTTTCGTCCTCCAGGAGCAGAACCAGCCGACCGCCCCGCCGGCCGTGACCGCCGAGGGCTACGCCGACCTGCGCGAGCGGTTCCCGCTGGTCATGGGCGACTTGATGCCCCGGCTGAGCCAGGACGAGAAGTTCGTGCGAAGCATCCGCCTGCTCTGCTCCGGTTTCGCGGCACTGAGCCAGGGACTGCCGGCCGCTGCCGTGGACACACGGGCGGAGCCGGACTTTTCGGCAGCCGACGGTTGAGCGAAGACGCGCCGCCCGTGGTGACGGTGGGGCCGGGGTCTGCCTGCGGGGGGTTGCGCCGTCTCACGGCGCCGACGACATCGACTTCCCAAGGCTCAGGGGTATGTGGAAGCGGGCGTTTTGGCGCGGGTCATCGCTGCCAGGCGTCGGCCACCGTGGGGGCCAGCGCGCTGGCCTGGGCATGGCCCGCGCGGGCGGCAGCCGCCCGGCGTGTGTCGTCCGTCAAGTTGCGGCCCATCACGCGGCGTGCGGCGCGGTCGGGAGACAGCAGGATGACACGCGTGCCGTCGTCGGACAGTTCCGCGGCCTGCCGCCAGGCGCTCGGATGCGGCCCGACCGCCCGGGGGACCGGCACGATGGCCAGCACTCGGCCACACCCGCGGGCGAGCTGCAGGTTGGCGGTCGAACGGCTGCCGCCGTCCATCCAGCGCCGGCCCGCCACGGTGACCGGCGGCCACACGACGGGCACGGCGCAGCTCGCCGAGACCGCTTCGAGGAGTGTCACGCCGGAGCGTGAGTCGAACACCTCGACTTGTCCGGTCCGCGCGTCGACCGCGGTGATCCGCAGGTCCCGCTCGGGCCAGTCGCGTACGTCGCCCAGGAGCGCGCCGACCGTGTCGAAGACGACCGACTCCGGCCCGGTCCGGGCCCGCAGCGCCGCCCGGGCGAGGCGTTCGACGGAGCGCTGGGGATCGCGGGAGCCGAGGGCCGCCCCGAGGAAGCGCGCCGTCTGGCGCACGGTGACCGGCAGACGGACCGCGTCCGCTCCGGAAAGCTGGCGCTCGTAGAGATCCGCGGCCGGGACACCGGACCGCAGCCGGGACCCGAAGACGGCACCGGCGGAAGTGCCGATCACGACGTCGGCGCCGCCGAGATCGCCCCCGGCTTCGGCGAGTCCGGCGAGGACTCCGGTCATCCAGGCGCCGCCCACCGGTCCGCCGCCGCCGAGCACGAGTGCACTGCCGGACACGCTTCCCCCTCTCCGTGAGCGACCGCGGACGGCCCACCCACGGTCGAGCAAAGCGGGGAGCGGTCCCCGTTTACGCGGTCGACGATAACATCCGTACCGGGGAACGCTCCCCGATACGAGGCGAGAAGAGGGAGACTTCGATGGGCGACCGTTCGCCGGCGGGGCGCCGCGATGCGCTGCGCAACCGGAAACAGCTGACGGACACGGCCCGCGAAATCTTCGCCGAACAAGGCCTCAACGCCCCGCTCGACGTCATCGCCCGCCGGGCGGGCGTGGGCAACGCCACCCTCTACCGCCACTTCCCGACCCGCGCCGCGCTCGTCGACGCAGTCTTCCAGGACGCACTCACCGAGACCGCGGAAGCAGGTGAACGGGCACGCACCGCCGAGGACGCATGGACGGCACTGACGCAGTACCTGCACACCGTGTTCGCGGGCCTGGCCGCGGACCGCGGCACCAACGACCTCATGACCACGAACCTGGAAGGCGTCACCTCCCTACAGGCGATCCACGCCCACAACCGCGAAACCATCGACGAACTGCTCCGGCGCGGACAGGAACAAGGCACCATCCGTGCGGACCTCACCACCGAGGACCTGCTCTTCGCCCTGGCAGCACTGGGCAGAGCCGTCCCCGCACTCACCACACTCACCCCCGACGCCTGGCACCGCCCCCTCGCCCTGCTCCTCGACGGCCTCCGCCCCCACCCCGCCGCACCCCCTCTGCCCACGCCGGCCATCACCGCCGACCAGCTCGGCAAGGTGCTGCACAATCTCGGCCCACACCAGCGCCGTTGACAGGCCCCTGACTCACACGGCTGCCGTAGGAACAACAGCCTCACCATGGGCGGGGGAGCGGTACTGGGGGTAGATGCTGGAGGTGCCCGGTGGCCTGCACCACTGAAGGATGCAAAGGATGCAGACGTCGTGGCGCTGTCAGTGGCGGCGACCGGAAGGACCAGTCGATATGGCACGTACGCGTGCGGAGGCGAGCACCAGACACCCCCGGCACCAGCGCAGAGGTGAAGTTCGGCTGCCTGCGGTCGTCGCGACGCTCGCCGCGATCGCCCTGTACCTGTTCCTTCCGCAACGGCTGCTGATCGCTCCGCGCTATGTGCTGCCCGCCCTGGAGTGCCTGCTGCTCGTTCCGCTGATCGCGATCAACCCCAAGCGTCTGACCCGGCAGACGAAGACGTTCCGGGTGCTGTCCCTCACGCTCGTGGCGCTCATCGCCGTCAGCAATCTGGCAGCGCTGGTCATCCTGATCCACGAACTGCTGTACGCCGGGGTGAAGGACGGCCGCTCCCTGCTCGTGGCGGCGCTGCAGGTGTGGCTCACCAACATCATCGTCTTCGGCCTGGCCTACTGGGAACTGGACCGCGGCGGCCCGGTCACCCGCACCCAAGCCCCCCGCTCGGCCCTGCCCCTGGCGGACTTCCGTTTCTCGCAGGACGAGAACGACGACGCCATCCAGGAAGTGGCCGACGGCGCCAGCGGCACATCGGACTGGGTCCCCACCCTCGCGGACTACCTCTACGTCTCCCTCACGAACTCCACGGCGTTCAGCCCGACCGACACGATGCCGCTGTCCACCCGCGCAAAGCTCCTGATGAGCATCCAGAGCGTCTCCGCCCTGTTCACCTCGCTCCTCGTGATCGCCCGAGCCGTCAGCATCCTGCACTGACCTGGTCCGCAACAACCCCGACCAGACCATGACCATCGGCCCCTGCAACCTGCAGTTCCTCTACCAGGGCAAGCCCCCGACGGCGAGCGGCCCTTACGAGCGACTGCCGTGGCGGCCGGGTCTCCTCACCCTGCAGCGCTGACCCGCAAGCACACGCTGAGTAACCCCAGCCGTGCGTCGCCTGGGGTTCCTCTCTTCCGCGCAGGGCGGGGAAACCCTTGCCTACTCGAGCGCTGCGCCGCCCGAGTTGTGGTAGGCGATGGTCTTGTCGATCAGGTTCTTGCCGTCGGTCTCGACCGAAGTCTGTTCCTGCTGCCCTGGCCCGAACAGCAGGCCGGCGACATGCGCGTTCGCCACCTGGCCCATGTGCGCGAAGAACCAGTCCACCTTGTCGTCCCGGTAATGGTTGACGGTGTTGTTCTGCGCCATGTTGCCCACGGGGATCTGCCACGGGACCACCGGCTTGCCCACGGACTCGGCCATCGTCTTGTAGAACCTCAGCGAGTCAGCGGCCTTCCGGTCGCTCCAGAAGGTGTCACGGCCGCCGTGGGCCGGCTGTGCATACCAGCCTGCGTCGCGGTCCGACACGTCGGTGACCAAGGAAGTCGGCGTTTCGTGCCCCGAGGCTCGCGTAGTCCTTGACGCAACTTTGGGTGTTGGTCTGCCAGTCCCAGCAGGTGAGGTGGAGCCCCACGGCGGTGTGCGGCGCGTACTTGTGCGCCATCGAGATCAGGCAGCGGGAGAGTCCGGCGGCGCTGTTCTCCTGGGAACCGCAATCCGTCGGGGACATCTGGTTCGACCGGCCACGACACGCTCTTCAGCAAGGTCCGCGCTCGATGCAGGTGACAGTGACGTTGGACGACGGCACGAGGAGGCACTTCCATCTCAGCAGGCGATACCGGCAGGCCGCTGACAGCTTGCTCGCTGAGCTAAGTCCCCGGTAGAGGGCAGTTGCTGGCGGCCTCAGCGGCCAGCCCGGGCCACGTTTCTCAGGCGCTCGACCCCGCATTGGGCTTGTTGTCTCCCATCGCGGGCGTCCTGCCGATGTAACAGGCGCGACCCGGCACCAGGAAGCCCCGGACGTCTTCGTCCGGGGCTTTCTGCTGGATAAGCTACCCCGGCACCGCCCGGCGCGGACGGCGCTCCCGTGGTGCCGCTGCCCGGGCTTCCGCACGAACCGTGGCGGCCTTCGGCGCCCGAACGGCCATTTCGCGGAGAGCGGGAATCACCTGACCGGTGGCAGCAGAGATGAGTGGGTGTCCGCGCGCCGGGCGGACACCCACTCTTGTCCTGCGGGTCCCTTGAGTTGAGGGCTGGGGGTCAGTGCTTGAAGACGTCCTTGGCCTTCTCCTTGGCCTGGCGGGCGTCGCCGGTGCTCTTGTCGGCCTGTCCTTCGGCGGCCATGCGGTCGTTGCCGAGGGCGTTGCCCGCGGCCTCCTTGGCCTTGCCCTTGGCCTGCTCGGTCTTCGCCTTGGCCTTCTCGCCGGCACTCATGAAAGACAGCCTCCTCGAAGTCTGTGCTCGTTGTTGCGGTGACCGCTCTCGTGCCCCGGCTTTCCTGCCACAAACAAGGGCGTCAGCGGGGAGTGCGCACAGCAATGCAGGGAACACGGCGGTCAGGAGGTCGATATCAATGGTTCCCCTTTTGCTCGTTCTGCTTCTGGCGCTCATCCTTTTCGGTGCAGGCTTCGCCCTGAAGATCCTGTGGTGGGTGGCGCTGGTCGTCCTGGTGGTGTGGCTGCTCGGCTTCGTGATGCGGTCCACCAACGCAGGCGGCGGCCGCGGCCGCTGGTACCGATGGTGACCTGACACCGCACACCCATCCCCCCAGGCAGGGCCCGGCCGAGACATCGGCCGGGCCCTGCCCGCTTGTCCGGCGGATTGCCGGGCGGCCGCGTCACGCGAAGGGGTCCGAAAGGGAATCCGGGGTAGGTGTGGTGCAGTCGGGGGCGGGGCGGACATGCGCGCCAGGAACCCGCGCAACCTCCACGTCGCAATCCCGCCCCCGGCCTCACCCGCACGGCGACCGAGACGCCACTGCGGAGGACGGCGATCTGCCGCCCGCCGTCCTCCAGGACGACGCCGGCGACGCCTCTGCCCGGCCCCGGTCCCGCACGCCAGATCCGACCTGGCCGGCCGGTGCCCCATCCGGAAACCGCCGGCCGGACCGGGAACTGCCAGATCGGCGTCTTCGCCGCCCACGCCACCACCCGCGGCAGGGCCCTCTCGACCGCGAGCTCTACCTCCCGAAGTCCTGGACCGAGGACCGGGAACGCTGCCGCACCGCAAGGGTCCCCGACGAGCCGGAGTTCGCCACCAAGGGCGAACCGGTCCGGCACATGGTGTTGCGGGCCCTTGCGTCGCCGCTGCCCATTACCTGGGTCACCGCGGAGTCCGCCTACGGTCAGGACAACCGCTTCCCACGGCTGCTGGAGCAGTCGGGCATCGGCTACGCACTGGCCGTCCCCAAGACCCACCGCATGCCCGGACTCGTGCCCAGTGCCTGGCGCGGCGCCGGCGAGAAACGCGCCTGATGCTGCTCGGCAACGAACCATGCGCCATCTTCCGATCCGCTCAGCGCTCGGATCGGAGGCCGTGTTCCCCCGCGCTCCGTCACTTCTGCACGTGCTCGGCGAGGTTGTCGAGGAATGCGTCGTGGATGCGGCGGAGCCCGTCGAGTCCGTCCGTGTCCTGCCAGGTGGTGCTGACGACGACCCTGGCCCGCCCCTCGCCCGCCGGGGTGACGGTCCAGGTGGTCACCATCGAGGAGTTGCGGTCCTTCTCCACCAACTGGCCGTGAGATGGCTCGTCGACGTCCAGTAGGCAGTCCCGGACGCTGGCGGCACGGAGCTTCCAGTGCACCAGCGTGCCCTTGCCGTCGCCGCCCTCGCGAACCTCGTAGTCGCTGAAGTGCTCGGGCAGCAGTTTCCGGCGGGTGCCTGAGTAGTCCGCGAGCGCGTCGAAGACGTCCTCCGGATCCGCCGTGATGATCAGTTCCGTGGTGGCCTGGCTCATGTGTGCTGCCCTCCGGGGTGCTCGTTTGCTGGTGGCGGGGTGGGCAGCCAACCACATAGCGTGTCCGAATTGGGGTTGACAACGCCCACCAGGAGCACCATCGGCTTACGCATATCCCTTACTTTACGTAGTAGGCCGTTCCTGGAATCTGCCCCATGCGCGCGCTCACGGCCCACGGCCACTATTCGGAGGCTGCCATGATGGCGTTGATGAGGTCCCCACCGGACTCACGCAACGCTTTGAC
This sequence comes from Streptomyces sp. NPDC104814, assembly GCF_055583185.1. Taxonomy (NCBI): domain Bacteria; kingdom Bacillati; phylum Actinomycetota; class Actinomycetes; order Kitasatosporales; family Streptomycetaceae; genus Streptomyces; species Streptomyces sp. NPDC104814. The sequence continues at coordinate 121,141 of NZ_JBVJOL010000015.1, forward strand.
GGCTTTGCTCCTGCTGCAATTGACTTGCGCCATGATCAGATCGATGTCTTTGGGGTCGATGCCCGTCTCATCGACCGGACCGTCGTCCTCGGCCCCACCGATGCTTTCGTGATCGCTCATAGCTTCTGACTCCTCTTCCGTCAGGTGAGGCCGGCTGACTGCACACTGATCTGAAGTTACGGCGCCCCGGCAGCTGCGTGATCATTTCCGCAGTCGGTACATCCGCACGAGTGACGATCTCGCGTGCAAAGGGAGGCCGGGGGAGGGCCCCGTCCCCTGCGACGGGGAGACGGCGGGTGGACGGCGAGGTGAGCCGAAAGAAGTGCAACCGATCAGATGATCCGAAGGCTACTGCTCAACTTCCTTGGCGCTGCTGACTCTCTCGAAGTCTCTTCACATGCCTGGCGTATTGCCCAGCATGAGACCTCTGGGCGCGATCAATCGAAAGCACCTGGGGATCTGCAGCGTGCTCGTACAGCTCAACCTCGAAAGGGTCTGCGTCCACCTCGACAAGCCGGGCCAGGGCATCCCGATCCTGCTCAGCTGTCGGACGCGCTCGGACCTCGTCCCTCCACACCTGACCGCTCGCCTCGGCTTCGTCCATTTCGCCAATGGATGTGCGGGCAACAGGGTCGAGTCCGCCCGAACCATGATCCGGAAGGAGCGCCCTAGGCGGAGGCCGCCGGGTGCGCGTCGATGGTCGACGCGACACGGCATCTGCCGAGCACGCAGGCCAATGCTGCCATGTTGTGTGTGGGGCAGCGGTTGGCGTATCGCGATGGCGCTGCGGTCATGTCATGTCGACGTCTGACGGACGTTCCGGGGCTGGGTCCTCAGGCGAAGTATTCGGCGAACTCCCTTTCGAGGGCGGCCTTGGGCCTGGCGCCAGCGATGGTCTTGACGAGCTCTCCGCCCTTGTAGACGTTCACGGTCGGGATCGAGATGACGTTGTACGCAGCGGCGGTCTCCTGGTTCGCGTCGACGTCCAGCTTCACCACCGCGACCTCGGTGTGATCGGTCGCAGGTAACAGGCGTAAGGCGTCTCCATGCACGCGATGATGACGGTAGGTGGCCGCCGCCCGGTGTGCCACTACGTCACCCGACCGGCTTCCTTTGGTGGATATCGCCCTTGGAGAGCCTCGCGGGCATAGGCTGGTGAGGGGGCTGAGCGAAATTGCTGAAGTCCCCCCGGAAACAAGGCCGATGCCCACGTCTGGCGGGAGTCGGAGCTGCCGGCCGCGGCGGCCGGGACGACGGTGATCGCGGACGGCGCCTACCTGGGTACCGGCCTGATCGTCCCGCACCGCAGACGAGCCGGACGACCCCTCCTGCGCGGCCGGGAGGAAGATAACGCCGAACACCGCCGGGTCCGAGCCCGCGTCGAGCACACCTTCGCACGCATGAAGAACTGGAAGATCCTCCGCGACTGCCGCCAGAAAGGCGACGGCCTCCACCACGCCGTCCAGGCCGTCGCCACCATGCACAACCTCGCCATGACAGGGTGAATCAGCAGGGTCAGCCATCACCCAGACACGTCGCCACCAGGCCTTCTGCAACACCCTTTAGGGCACCGCGCGTCGAGCGCACCTGCAGAGGCAAAAGCGCCACGCTCCCCGCCCGGCGATGAGCGGAGCGGCGCAACCGGCACCCTGAAGGTGACCGCCTTGTCACCAGTGGCCCCTGCTCTCTCCCCACCCCCGTGGAGACCAGGGGCCACCCGCGACAGGACAGGCAGATGACGGCTCAACTGCGCTGTGACGACGCCCCTTGGCACCGGCCCCGGGACCTCCGCTCAGGGCATCAGCACGGCGCAGGCCGACCTCCCAGCCCGCGGGGCAGCCCCTGCTCCGGACCGGCAGATCGTCCCTGGCACGCCCCGCGGAGTCGTTCCCTGTGGGATGCTGCCGGGCACGGTTTCGTCCGGAGAGAGGGCCGGTCGGTGGGCGGTGTGGATCTCGTCGAGTTCATCAAGGCGGCTGCTCAGAAGCGGCGGAAGAAGGGGTGGCGTGTGTTCTCCGCCAGCATGCCCTTGAGCGGAGCCGTATGGGCCGGGTACGCGAATCATGAGCCGGGGGACATCGAGGATGATCTTTCCGCGGTGATCCAAGTCCTCGAAGACGAGGGCTGGACGTTGGAGCAGGTTTCCCCGTTCGCCGTTGAGGCCAGCGGCTCAAGCCCGATCTTCAGGGCCCTGATCGTGTTCCGGCGCGCGGATTGAGTGCTCAGCCGGCGTAGGTGGTGTGCCGGCCGATGGCCTGCCGGGCGGCGGACGGAATGGATACCCTGCTGCGCGCCTACCCCACCGTCGCCGAGGCGCAGCACGACATGGCAGCAGGCGGCGAAGCCTGACACCCGAAAGACAGCCTCAGCGCCCCCTCTGACCGCCCCTGAGGCGCAGCCATACCCCCGACACAGCAGCCGCTTTCACGCGCGCGGGGCGCAGCACAGCCCCATTTTTCGGGGTGGGCGGGGCGGGGTGCGGCACCGACCGCCAATCCCAGGGCTCCGCCCTGGGGAGCCAGCGCTCCGCACTGGCGGTGACCGCCACTCTGTGGCACTCCCCAGGCCCTTGGCGCTCCGCGCAGGGGGATGACATCGTCAGGAGCCCTGGCTGACGAAGGCGACACGCTGCCGTGAGGCGCGGCCTTCCTGGCGGCCGCGACGTGCGAATCGTGTCCCTGACCGGACTCGAGGAGGCCTACGGCGCGGTACTCGCGATCGTCCTGCACCCCTCGGGCCGCTACCCCGACACCGCCATGTCCGGCGTGGTGGGCGATCCCATTCCGGCGACCGCCGTCGCTGTCAACCTATAGCAGCTGCGCAGTACGCGCTTCGAGGGCGCGACCTGCCGCGGCCAGGTCCCCGCCGAGACCATGGCCCGCGTGGACCAGGCGCTGCGCGCCGTCCTCGACCTGTAGTCGCAGACCGGTTTTGGCCGGGCGGCGAGGGCCGGCAGACCTGGACGACGTATTCGACTGCCCGTCATGCTGTGCGGATGTTGCGAGGTGGATGGCGACCGTGGCGGAAGCGCCGGCCCGTGCAGGATCAGGGGGTGGCCGCGCGGATGAACGAGTTCTACCACTCGCAGGGGCGTCGACAACGCTGTGAGCCCCAGAAGCTGCGAAGGCCGGGGCTCATTCGCGTCCGCAGAGGTTGGGATGTTCACGCGTGCCCTGCCTGATGCTCCCTGCGTGCAGGGGGTTACGACTGCCGTCCGGTGGAGATGTCCGGACGACGTGTAAGGATCCCCACTCAATTGGAGACTTAAGCGGGATTTCCTGCTGATTCCATGGAAAGAGCCGTTCTCTTCTCCATTCGGGCGTGTCGGTCATGGTTGGCGCGAGCATGGTCATCGAGCGGAGGGGGCTCTCCCTTCTCGCCACGGACGTATGGAGGCTTCAATGGTCAAGCGCGCCGTGAAATGCGGTCTGGTGGCAACAGCGGCTGCGGTGATGCTGGTCGGTCCGTCCGGCTTCGCGACCGCTGCCGGCACGGGAACGATGCACATCGTCGAGGGCAAGGTCGTCACGCTGCCCGTATCGCCCGGCAACGGCTACGCCGGTGATGCGGCGGCCTCGGCCACGTGTCCGGCGGGGGAGGTTCTCACGGGCGGCGGCGCCGAGGTGAAAGCCGGTAACTCGTACGTCCAGCGCTACAACCTCGCGGCCAGCAGGCCGATCGGTAACGAGACGTGGTGGGCGTACGCCACGAACAGCGACCCCAACAACCCGGGCACGCTTCAGGCCTTCGCGGTCTGCGCGAAGGTGACCACCATGGATGTGGTCCACACTCCCTAAGGGTTCCTGAGCCGGGCCAGACACGGTCCATGAGGCATGAGTGCTTGCGCGGCTCAGCATTCCGACGGCAGCAGTGAGGTCGGCCGGCCGACGGCTGACGCGGGCCTCGCTGTCACGGATTGCCCGATGGAGCCGTCACCGCGGTGCGACGACGAAGCCGGCTCGGGGTGGACCTGCTGACCGTAAGGTCCGAGACGATCAGTCGCGCTAACTGATCATTTCAGAATGAGGTCCGGAGTCGTCTCAAGCAGATGATGCTGCAGGTGAGTTGGAGCAGTCCGAGGTGGAGGTCGGCTCGTAATCTCGTAGCGGATCCGTAGGCGCTTGAACTGGTGGAGCCAGGCGAAGGTCCGCTCGACGACCCACCTGGTTTTGCCCAGGCCGGATCCGTGGGCGGTGCCCTTGCGGGCTATCTTCGGCGTGAACGCCGCGAGCGCGGAGGAGCCGCCGGTACTTGTCGTAGTCGTAGCCACGGTCGGCGAACAGCCGCCGTGGCCGGTGACGCGGCCGGCCCACCAGGCCGCGGATGCGGGGGATCGCGTCCAGCGGGGGCATGAGTTGGGTGACGTCGTGACGGTTTCCACTGGTCAACGACACCGCGAGGGGTGTTCCGTGCCGGTCGGTGATCAGATGATGCTTGCTGCCCCGGCGGCCGCGGTCGACCGGCGAAGTTCCGGTGTGAGCCCCCTTCAAGGCCCGGACATGCGAGCCGTCGACCGCGGCGTCCTCCATGTCCAGCAACCCGGCCTTGCGGAGTTCCGTGAGGAGGATCTCGTGCAGGCGGGGCCAGACGCCGGCCTCGGTCCAGTCCCGCAGGCGCCGCCGGCACGTCACCCCACTGCAGCCGATCGCCTCGGTCGGCACGTCCGCCCAGGTGACACCTGCGCGCAGCACATAGACGATCCCGCGCAGAGCCGCACGGTCATCCGCCGGCAGCCGGCCCGGATACCGTCGACGCCGCGGTGGCCGAGGCGGGAGCAGCGGAGCGACACAATCCCACAGATCATCAGGCACAAGATCATCCGACACCCGCAGAACTCTGCCGCCCACCAGCCCAACTGCCAAGCCAGTGAGCCAAACTCATTCTGAAATGATCAGTAAGAGGTCATCTCGATAGGCGGGTGGCTCGTCGAAGCGACCTGCCGATTGGGACGCACAGTGTGGGTGCGACGATGCGGGCATGCGTGAGTTGAGCCAGCTGATTGATGTCGAGGAACCGGCCCTGGGTGCGGTGGCGCTGCACTGCTGCGGTCTGCTCGTTGATGACGGATGGCTGCGGGTCTTCTTCGGCAGCCTCGTGAGTGGGGGCTGCCCTTGGGGTGCCGAGCCTGGCTCGCGTGAATCAGTTCCCCGAAACCTTCGACCCGGCGTGGCGGCCTGAGACGGGCTTGGTGTTGGCGCACGACGTGCTGGGCGGCGTCTTCGCTCTCAACGGCGCTGCTCCTGCCAGTGCCGGCCAGCCCGGCGAGGTTGTCTACTTCGCCCCAGATTCCCTGCGCTGGGAGGCTTTGGGTGTCGGTCACTCGACTTGGCTGGCCTGGCTGGTGGCCGGGGCACTCGATGAGTTCTACGCTGATCTGCGCTGGTCCGGCTGGCACGAGGAGGTCCGGGCGCTGGACGGTAAGCAGGGCCTGTCGCTGTTTCCACCGTCGTGGTCTGCCGAGGCGCGCCAGGACGTCTCCGCGACCAGCCGCCGCGCCGTATCCACGAGGGAGCTGCTTGGCGTCGCTCGGGACTCATGTCGGCAGTTCGATGGCGTTGATCCGGGCTATCTTGGCGCGGTGTGAATCGGCCGCCCCGTCCAGCCCGTCCAGGAACCACTAGACCTGGAGGACGCTCCGCGCGAGGTGGCCGACCAGCCCACCCACTGACATCCCGGGGAGCACGGACTCGCTCCCCCAGCGTCGGGCCACCTGCTCTGTGGCCAACAGATGCACCGCCTTCTCGGCAGCCTGCAGGTATGTCTCTCTGATCTCATCAGTCATGCGGGCATCGTCCCGATCTCATTGTTGAAGCTGTCGCCAGGTCCCTGTGATTGACCGACCCGGTCGTTCAGGCCACGGCCTCTTGGCGGGCCTGGTGGGTCCGGGCGTGGCCAGCTCCGCCGCCCGCCGGACCGAGTCGGCGGAGGCGGCCAGCAGCGGCAGTCTGACGGCCGGGCTGGGGATACGGCCCTGGGCGTGCAGTACCCCCTTGATCACGGTCGGGTTCGGCTCGGCGAAGAGGGCGGCGGACAGCCGGGCCAGCTCGGCCCCCAGCCTGCGGGCCGGTCCGGCGGCATCGCATTGCCACAGGGAGATCAGCTCGGCGTAGTCAGCGGTGCGGACATTGGCCGACGCCAGTATGCCGCCGCGGGCGCCCGCCGCGAGCAGCGGCGAGATGACGGCGTCATCGCCGCCGAGCACCGCGAAGCCTGGCGCCGACGAGCCGAGTAGTTCCATCGCGGTCGCGTCGATCGCACCGGTCGCGTACTTGACCCCGACGACCTCCGGCAGGCGGCTGAGTGCGTTCAGCGTGGTGGTGCTGAGGGTCTGGCCAGTGCGGTACGGGATGTCGTAGACGACCAGCGGCAGGCCACCGTGTTCGGCGAGTGCCGTGAAGTGCGCCAGCGTTCCCGCCTCACCAGGCCGGGTGTAGGGCGGCGCGGGTACCAGCGCCGCGGTGACGTCACCCCTCTGAGCGAGCTCCTGCACTGTCGTGATGGCGGCGGCGGTGTCGTTGGTGCCGACGCCGACGACAAGCGGAGCTCCATGGGCCCGGCAGGCGGCCGAGCAGATGCGGACCACGGCCTGCTTCTCCTCGGTGGTCAGCGTGGCCGCTTCCGCGGTGGTGCCCAGAGCGACGAGTCCGCGAGCGCCGCCGGCCGACAACGCCTCGTGGGCGAGGCAGGCGAGCGCGTCCGGGTCGAGGCGCAGGTCGTCCGTGAACGGAGTCACCAAGGGGACGAACAGGCCGGAGAGATTCGCTTCGGGCTTCATGCACCCAGCCTGACCGCCCCAAACCCAGTAGATCCAGCTCATGTTTCTACACTCACACCTAAGATCAACTTATGCTCGATGTTCGACGTCTTCACCTGCTGCGCGAACTGGAACGACGCGGCACCATCGCGGCCGTCGCCCAGGCACTGTCCTTCACGGCCTCAGCCGTCTCCCAGCAGCTGGGCGTGCTTGAGCGCGAGGCGGGCGTGCCCCTGCTGGAACGAAGTGGCAGAAGGGTGGTGCTCACGCCTGCGGGCCGCACCCTCGTCACCCACGCCGACGCCGTCCTCGAACGCCTCGAACTGGCGGTCTCCCAGTTGGCCGGGGCACGCGAGGGCATCGGCGGGCCGCTGCGGATCGGGACCTTTCCCTCAGGTGGCCCCGCGATCGTGCCCGCCACGCTGGCCGAACTGGCCCGGCGGCATCCCGCGCTGGAACCGATGCTGCAGGAGATCGACTCGGCACGAGTCTCCGACGGTCTGCGCGCCGGCGAACTCGACGTGGCCCTCGTCCACGACTACGACTTCGTGCCCGCGTCACCGGACAGCACGATCGACCAAGTGCCGTTGCTGGACGAGTCGATGTACCTGGCCACCGGCGCCGCCGACAGAGCGTCCGTGACCGGTCCCACCGCCCACGGCGACACGCTGGCGGAGCTGCTCGGACCGTGGGCCACGTCCCCATGGATCACGGCCCGGGACGGCACGACCGGCCACGCGATGGCCGTACGAGCCTGTCTGGCGGCCGGTTTCCAGCCGCGCATCCGCCACCAGGTCAACGACTTCCGTACGGTCCTGGCACTGGCCGCCATCGGGCAAGGTGCAGGATTCGTACCGGAGATGGCCACCGCGCACGCCCCCGAGGGCGTGATCCTGACCCCGCTGCCGCTCTTCCGCCGGTCGAGAGTCGCCTTCCGGGCGGGCGGCGGCACCCACCCGGCGATCGCAGCCTTTGTGGCGGCGGCGCGAACAGCGGTGCGCACCACGGGCAGTGCCTCCTAGGCAGGGACGGGAACCAGAGACACTTATGCAGTCAAAGCGGGCGGCGAGCTGCTGCACGTTCCGTATGCCGAGCGTCGTGCCCGCCGCGCGTGAGAGCTGCGCTGTGCCAGGTTGGCATCTTGCTGGTGCCGCTGGCATCTGCCGTCGCGCCGGATGGGCGTGTGCTCGCGCCGCCTCGGGTGAACACCTGCACAGTGGCGGTACCGTTCCCAAGGTGCCCTGCGGGACTACGCAGTGCCGCGTTGTCCACTACCGCACCGCACATCGGCGTCGGACCCGTGCCCCCCGGGTTCCAGGCGATGCTCCCGCCCGACTTCGACTCGGTGGAGGAGGAGCGGCTGCACCGCAAGCAGGAACTGGCCGCCGCGTTCCGGCTTTTCGGAAAGCTCGGGTTCGCCGAGGGGGTCGCGGGCCACATCACCGCGCGCGACCCCGAGAATCCCGAGTGGTTCTGGGTCAACCCCTTCGGGATGAGCTTCAGCCGGGTCAGGGTCTCGGACCTCGTGCTGGTCGACCACGCCGGCAACGTCGTCGAGGGCCGTCACCCGGTCAACCGCGCCGCGTTCTGCATCCACTCCGAGGTCCACAGGGCCCGCCCCGACGCGGTCGCCGCGGCGCATGCGCACTCCGTGCACGGCAAGGCGTTCTCGGCCCTGCGCCGCCGCCTCGACCCTCTCACTCAGGACGCCTGTGCGTTCTTCGAGGATCACGGTCTCTACGAGGACTTCCGCGGCGTCGTCAACGACACGGAGGAGGGCCGGCGGATCGGCGAAGCGCTGGGCCCTCACAAGGCGGTCATCCTCGCCAACCACGGGCTGCTGACGGTCGGCCGGACCGTCGCCGAGGCCGCCTGGTGGTTCATCACCATGGAGCGTTCCTGTCAGGCGCAGTTGCTGGCCATGGCGGCCGGCACTCCGTTCCTCATCGACCGGGAGACCGCGCTCCAGGTACGTGAGCAGATCGGCAGCCCGCTGTCGGGATGGTTCCAGCTCCGGCCCCTGTGGGACCAGATCACCGAGGAGCAGCCGGACCTCTTCGACTGACCGACGGAGCACGGATCGCAGAGCCCCGGCACTGTCGCGGCAATCTCAGAGAGGACCACCGTGCCCTTCCTCCGTTCCCCCTCAGCCGTGTCGCGGCCGAAGATGAGCAAGCCGGTCAGGACCACCGTCGTCCTGCTGTTCGCGGCCTGGTTCATCGACTACGTCGACCGGCTCGCCATCTCCGTGATCCTCCCGACCATCGGTGAGGAGTTCGACCTCGACCTCGGCCGTCAAGGGCTGATTGTGTCCGTCTTCTTCGTCGCCTACGCCGCCGTCCAGATACCCGGCGGCATACTGGCCGACCGGTTCGGCGCCAAGCGGATCACCTGCTGGGCGCTGCTCGCCTGGTCGCTCTTCACCGCGCTCACCGGCCTCGCCTGGTCCTTCAGCGCCCTGCTGCTGGTGCGCTTCGCCTTCGGGGCGGCCGAGGGCATCTTCCCCTCCGCCTCCATGAAGGCCCTGGTGGAGCGGACATCGGTCGCCGAGCGCATGGGCGCGCACGGACTGGTCATGAGCTCCAACACCCTCGCATCCGTCGCCGCGCCGCTGGCCGTTCCACCGCTGGCGGCGGTGGTCGGCTGGCGCTGGGCCTTCCTCCTCTCCGCCGGGGTGGGCATTCTCGTCTATCTCGCGGTGCAGCTGTGGCTGCCGACCCCGCTCGAGCGGCCCAAGGGCACGCCGACCGCCGCGGGCGGCGTCGGGCTGGGCGGCATCCTGCGCATGCGCGTGCTGTGGCGCTTCTCCCTGATGCTCTTCGGTTACTCCGCTCTCATGTGGGGGCTGAGCACCTGGATCCCGACCTACCTCAGCACCGAACGCGGGCTCTCCCTCACCTCCGCAGGCGCCCTCGTGGCGGTGCCCTCCCTCGCCGGCGCGGTGGGCACGCTGCTGGGCGGGCGGCTGTGCGACCGGTTCGAGGGACACCACCGCAAGGTGATCGTGCCCGCCATGTCGGTCGCGGCACCCGCCCTGTGCCTGATGGCGCTCTCGCCCAGCATCGCGGGCGCCGTCGTCTGCGGCACGGTCGCCGTCTTCGCCGCCACCCTGTGCTACATGCCGGTCTTCGCCGTGCCACTGCGTAGCCTCGCCCCCGAAAAGGTCGGCGTCGGCAGTGCCGTCATCGTCTTCGGCGGGCAGGTTGCCGGCATGGTCGTGCCCCCGACGCTCGGCGTGATCGCGGACGCCGTCTCCTTCGAAGCCGCCTTCGCCCTCCTCGCCATCGGTCCGGTCATCGCGGCCGTACTCGCCATGCTCACTCCGCAGGACACGGAGTCCTTCACTGCCAAACTCCACCGGCCCGCGCCGCCCGTCCCCCTCCCCACGGCAAAGGAGTCATCATGACCGCCGTACCCACCGCTCTCCTCGACGGCCTGGACCGTGAACTGCCCGCGCTCCTGGACCTCTACCGTGACCTGCACGCCCATCCCGAGCTCTCGCACCAGGAGTTCCGCACCGCCGGGATCGCCGCGGCCCGACTGCGGGAGCAGGGCTGGACCGTGACCGAGGGCGTCGGGGGCACGGGCGTGGTCGGGGTCCTCACCTCGGGGACCGGACCGGTCGTCCTGCTGCGGGCCGACATGGACGCGCTGCCGGTACAGGAGGCGACCGGTCTGCCCTACGCCTCGACCCGGACCGCGACGGACGCCTCTGGCCAGGAAGTGCCCGTGATGCACGCCTGCGGCCATGACGTGCACGTCACCTGCCTGCTCGGCGCGACCGCCCTGCTTGCCGCGAACCGGCACGCCTGGCAGGGCACGGTCGTGGCCGTGTTCCAGCCCGCGGAGGAGGTCGGCGGGGCCCCTGCGATGGTCGCGGACCGGTTCGCCCAGCGCTTCCCCCGCCCCGATGTCTGCCTTGCCCAGCACGTGGCTCCGGCCCCCGCGGGGCTGGTCGGTATCCGCCCCGGTGTGATCATGTCTGCCGCGGACAGTCTCGCCGTACGCCTGCACGGCAGGGGCGGGCACGGGGCGACGCCAGAGGCCGGCGTGGACCCGGTGGTGATGGCCGCCGCGACCGTGATGCGCCTGCAGACGGTGGTCGCCCGGGAGGTGGCAGCGGACAAGTCGGCCGTCATCACCGTGGCCTCGCTGCACGCCGGAACCCGCGAGAACGTCATCGCGGACACTGCCGAGCTCACGGTCAACATTCGTAGCACGACGGCCGCGATGCGCCGGCAGCTCCTTGACGCCGTCGAGCGGATCGTGCGCGCCGAGGCCGCAGCTTCGGCAGCGCCGAAGGAACCGGAGATCAGCGTCATCAACCGCATGCCGCCCACCCTCAACGACGCCGATGCGACGGCCACCGTTCAGGACGCCTTCCGGGCAGCCCTCGGACCTGAGCGCGTTATCGACCTCGACCATCCCCTCACGGGCAGCGAGGACTTCAGCGCCTTCGGCACCGGCCTCGGCGCCCCCTCGGTGTACTGGATCTTCGGCGGACTCGACCCGTCCGCCTTCCGGAGCGTCGACCTCAAGGCGGACGGGATCCCGTCGCAGATCCCCCACAATCACTCCCCGCTGTTCGCACCGACCCCCGAGTCGGCCGTCGAGCTTGGCGTGCGTCATCTGCTGCTGGCAGCCGCGGCATGGCTGAACCCCGAGGGGAAGTGAGCGCACCCATGGCCCAGACTCCCGAACGCATCTTCACCGGCGGCCCAATCCTCACCATGGACCCCGCCGCTCCCGATGCCGAGGCCCTCGCCGTGCGCGACGGCGTCATCACCGCCGTGGGCGCCGTCCGCGACGTACTCGCCCTGCGCGGTCCCGGCACCGACGTCGTGGACCTCCAAGGACAGGCCCTGCTGCCCGGGTTCATCGAGGCCCACGGCCACCCGACCCTCATGGGCCTGGCCCTCGCCCCGCCCGCCCTGGACGTCCGACCCTTCACCGTGCCGACCGGACGCGAGGTCTACGACACGATCCGCACGGCCGTCGCCGCAGCACCGGGCCGGCCGGTCGGCGCTTACGGCATCGACCTGCTGCTCCAACGCGATCTCGCCCTGCCCACCCGCGCGCTGCTCGACGAGATCAGCCCGCACGCCCCGCTCGTGGTGGTCTCCAACAGCGGCCACGCGGCCTACGGGAACACCCCCGCCCTGCGTGCCGCCGGGATCACGGCGGCCACGCCCGACCCGCCCGGTGCCCGCTTCGTCCGCGACGCCCACGGCGAACCCACCGGTGAGGCCCACGAGAGCGCGGCCGTCATCGCGCTGATGAACACCGTCGCCGAGGACCGCCTGGACGCCGACCATGTCCAGTCTGCCCTGCGCTGGGCCTTCGGCCGGCACGCGCGGGTCGGCATCACCACGGTCACCGAGATGGCCGCCGAACCCCGCCTGCTGCCCGCCCTGCGCGCCGCCGCCGAACAGCCGGACGCCGACGTGCGGGTCCGCGCCTACATCATGGGCACCCCCGACCTGGCCGCCGACCCCGACCGGCAATTCGCCGGACACGCCCCCGCACACGAGATGTTCGGTGTTTCCGGCATGAAGCTGTGGGCCGACGGCACCCCCTGGCAGGGCAGCATCGCCACCAGCTTCCCCTTCCAGGGCAACGACGCCACCGCACGTATCGGCCTCGACCGATGCGCCCACGGCACCATGAACTACGGGCCCGACGAACTCACCGACCTCGCCTCCGCCTTCACGGCCCAAGGTTTCCCTGTGGCATGCCATGTGCACGGGGACGTCACCTTCGAGACCGTCCTGGCCGCCTACGAGAAGGCGGCCGCCGCTTCCGAGGGGCTGCGCGCGCTGAGACCGCGCCTGGAACACTGCGGCGCCGTCACAGCGGACCAGTACCGTCGTGCCGCCCGGCTCGGCGCGACGGTCAGCCTGTTCATGGACCACGTGCGGTGGTGGGGAGACGTACTGGCCGACGACCTGTTCGGCCCGGACGTCGCCTCTCGCTGGATGGCCGCACGGTCCGCCGTGGACGCCGGCCATCGTGTCTCGCTCCACAACGACGGCATCTGCTCGCCCACCGACCCGCTCTCCAGCGTCGCCACCGCGATCACGCGCCGCTGCCACCCGAGCGGCCGGGTCCACGGGCCCGACGAACGCCTCACCGTCGAGGAGGCCCTGCACGCCGTCACCACCGCCCCCGCCTGGCAACTGCACCTGGAGAACGAGATCGGGATGCTCCGCGCCGGAATGCGCGCCGACCTCGTCGTCCTGACCACGGACCCACGCACCGCGAACCCTGACCGTTTCCAGGAGGAGGTCGCCGTGACTGCCACGTACCTCGGCGGACGACAGACCTGGTCCTGACCGCCAGACAGGATGGCCCTCTCACCATGCCCCACCCGACAGCGCCACAAGAGCCCTACGCCGCCTATCAGAACGAGATCTACCTCGACGGACTGTCCGGCGTCGTCCCGGAACACCCCATGGAATTCGCCGAATGGGAGGAGCGAGCCCGGCACGCCATGCCACCGGCCGTGTGGTCGTACGTCGCCGGTGGAGCGGGCGACGAGCACACACAGAACGCCAACCGAGCGGCCTTCGCGCACTGGGGCCTCGTCCCGCGCATGCTCGTCGGCGCGGACCAGCGTGACCTCTCCGTCGACCTCTTTGGTCTGAAGCTGCCCTCGCCGCTGTTCATGGCCCCGGTCGGGGTCCTGGGCATCTGCGCCCGCGACGGACACGGCGACCTGGCTACCGCACGCGCCGCCGCCCGCACCGGCGTACCCATGATCGCCTCGACCCTCTCCGCCGACCCGCCGTGACACTGGTCGAGCCGGGCCTGGTCGCCGAGATCGCAGTCCACAGGGCGCGGGAGCGCGGGGCATGGCGCCACCCGGTCCGGTTCGTGCGGCTGCGCCAGGACATGGCGATCAGGGGTCCTTTCGGGGCGCAACAGCGCCAGCCGTTACCGGCGGCCGACTGCTCCGCCGCGGTCAGCCCGTACGCCGCTGCGGGGCGCAACAGCGCCAGCCGTCACCGGCGGCCGACTGCTCCGGCGCGGTCAGCCCGTACGCCGCTGCGCCGTGGGCGTCACCGTCTCCGGGTGCGCATGCGACGGGGCCACCCGCAGCAGGCGGGCCGCCCGGCTGGGCAGATACCAGTTCCACGGGCCGAACAGCGAGACGAGCGACGGAACCAGCAACATCCGCACGATGGTCGCATCCAGGAGGATGCCGATACCAAGACCCGTCGCCAGCGTCTTCAGATCGGTGCCCGGGCCGGAGGCGAGCGCGGCGAAGGCGAGGAAGAGGATCAGCGCGGCGCTGGTGACCAGCCGGCCGGTGCGGCCGAGGCCCTCGATCACGGCGGCGTCGGTGGAGCGGCCGGTGTCGTACTCCTCTCGAATGCGGGAGAGGATGAACACCTCGTAGTCCATGGACAGTCCGAACAGGAACGCGAAGACCATCAGCGGGATCCAGAAGGTGATCGCGCCGGTGGCCGCGATGCCGAAGACCGCGTCGGAGCCGTGCCCGTCCTGCCAGAAGATCACCATCACGCCGAGGGTCGCCGACAGGGAGATCAGGTTCAGCAGGACCGCTTTGAGAGGCAGCAGCAGGGAGCGGAATGCGCGCACCAGCAGGACGTACGTCAGCAGGGCGATGATGGTGAGCATCAGCGGGAAGTTGCCGTAGACGGCATGCAGGAAGTCGATCTGTGCCGCGCCGACGCCCGCGACACCGAGGACGCCGGGCAGACCGTCCGCGGCGGTCTTGACCCGTTTGACCACGCCGACGCTCTTGGAGTTCACGGTCTCGTGGTCGGGGATGACGACCACGATGCTCTGCCCGGCGCGGTTGCCGGCCGGTCCGGACGGCACGAACACGCTGCTCACACCGTCGATGCCGGCGAACTTGGCGGCGGCCGTGCGGGCCTGGTCGGTGCGGACCAGGACCTCCATGGGCGTCAGAACGCCGGTTGGAACACCGCCGCGCTCCAGGGTCTGCAGGGTCTCGTAGGCCGGGCCGCTCTTGGCCAGTGACTCGGACGAGGCGAGACCGATCTTGACGCCGAGGAAGACTCCGGTCAGTGCGAAGAGTGCGGCCAGCGCGGTCGCGGCGGCGATCCAGCGGCGTCGTACCACAGCAGTGGTCCACCGGGTCCAGAAGCGGCTGGCCCGGTTCTCGTGCCGGATCTTCGGCCAGTCGACTCTCGGTCCGATGCCGCCCAGGATCGCCGGGGTGAGCGTGAGCGTCGTCAGCACGCTCGCCAGGGGGATCAGGGCTCCGCCGTAGCCCATGCTCCGCATGAACGGGACCGGCAGGACGACCAGCGCCAGCAGGCCGATCGCGACGGTGACGCCGCTGAACAGCACGGCGTGCCCGGCGTGTTCCATCGCGACGACGACCGCGTCGCGATTGTCCCGGCCGTGGTCGCGCTCCTCGCGCCAGCGGGTGACGAACAGCAGCGAGTAGTCGATCGCCACGCCCAGGCCGATGAGGGCGACCAGGAACTGCACGATGAACGACACATCCGTCGCGTAGGTGAGCGGCAACAGCATCACAAAGGTCGCGAGGATCGACACCGCGGCCACCACCAGCGGCAGCAGGGCCAAAAAGGATGCGAACACGAAGGCGAGTACGGCCAGAGCGCCGACGGCGCCGAGAAGTGTCTCCCCGAGGACGCCCGGGCCACCTCCGTTGTTGCCGCCGGAGGCCAGCACGTCCTCCCCCGTCACGCCGACCGCTGACCCCGCCGGCACGGCGTGCTGCGCCGCCAACCGGATGGGATCGGTGAGCAGCCTCTGGCTGGGTGACGGGTTGAAGCGGTAGAAGACCAGGGCGTAGGCCGTGCGGTCGTCCTTCGTTCGGAACGCCTTGTCCCCGGTGTTCGCCTCGTCGATCACCCGTAGGCCGGGGGCGGCTGTGCCGGCGGCTGCGAACGCCCGCCCGACGTCCTGCTCATGACCGGTGACCGTCTCTCCCGCGGGGAGTGTGACCGAGACCAGATAGGGGTTCGTGTCACCGCCGCTGCCGAAGGCGCGCTCGATGCGGTGGGCCGTCACCGTGCCGGGCTGGCCGGGCAGGGAGAAGTCGATCGTCAGCCGGTGCGTCGTCCGGCCGGCCAGGAGGATGCCGGCGACGAGCACCAGTCCCCAGAACGCCACTACCGCCTTGCGATGCCTCAGAACGAACTCGGCCCACCGCCGCATGCCCGGGCCCTCCCCACGTTGTAGGTTGCGGGATTTTAGCGCTATACACCCTTTCTCCACTATTAAGTAAATCGATAGCTTCTGGTGCGATCCGGTGCCGTGTCGCCCAGGGCCGATCGGGGACGGCTGCCGTTCTCCGGCGGAGGCGGATCGGGCTCGACGACCGGGTCCAGGCGGTCGGCGCACTTCCGGGACTTCACCGGCATGCCCCAGGGACTGTCTCTTCGAGGCGCTGTGGGCGCCGTTCCTGCTGGTAGGTGGGGTGTTCGGCGTATGACTGGCCAAGGACTCGCAGTGCGTATGCCAGGCCGGCCGAGCGGGAGTCCAGCGCGCAGCTGATCAGCAGCGACGGGGACGCCGTAGTGCGCCTATTCCTCGCCTTCGGCTTCGTCGGTGGCGGTGGTTCTTCTCCGGTGGCGCCGTTATTCATCCGGGCACTGGCTTCCAAGACCTGGTCGATGATGCGGCGGCGCATCTCGCTCTCGGGATCCTCGCCCAGGTCGGGGTAGCTCCCACACAGCGGGAGCCCCACCACCATGCCACCTGTCGTCCCCGAGCGCGCGGAGGTAGCTCCTCGGGAACCGTGTCGACCTCGGACATGGGCTCGTCGTCCCCCGCGCCCGCCCGCCAGCCCCTCGATGAGCACGCCGCCGAATCGGTCCGTGCGTACGCGGCCGACCAGCGCGCGAAGGTCGACACCCTCGCCTCGGTCCTGGAGGGGTGCCCCGGCACCCTGCTTGTCCGCGTGATCTCCTACGTCACCGCCTTGAGGTCGATCACGATCGTCGCGTACGTCGAAGCCTGATCAAACAGCAGCGCCTCGGATCCGCTTGCGTCCGGGGCGCTGCAGTGTCCGCTGCTCGAGGTGCTGCGGTCGGTGATCCGGGTGCCGGAGAGCGATGAGGGGATTGGATCGAGAACGACGGGAACACAGACTCCATGACGAACTCCGATGATGAAGCGCAGACATCCCACGCACCGGGCTCCCAGCCGAGCGTCCGCCCGGGTTCCGACGAACCGCAGACGATCACGGCGCCGACACCACCCGTCGCGTGGAACAGTGGCGCTTCGGACGAAGCCGACCTGGCCGCCGAAGAGGACGAGTCGGAACGGCCCCGCACTCGCGAAGAATCGAAGACTACGCCTCAGAGCGATTGAGCCTTTCTAGGTCCCCCTGGAAGGCATTCCCGGCCCAGAAGGTCTACGGCACGACAAGGGACCCAGAACTGCGCCTGATCACCTGCGGCGGTGACATCGTCCACGGTCACCGACCCGACAACATCATCATCTACGCCCGCCTGTCAGGACGGTGAGCCGGGATCCCCATGCCCTCCAGGAGCGGTTCCTTCACCCGGGGACGCCACCCTGCGCCCCTGTGGGCAGGCCGGGAGGGCAACGGGGCACCGCTCGCCCGCCCGCGCCCAGTACTGGGTGTTCCCCTTTGGATGGCGCTGTCCACGCTCAGGCGATGGGCGCCGGCCCGTGAGCTCCTGTGACGCCTTGGGCGGGCGGTCGCCCGCGGTTCCACCCGTCGAAACCGGCCCGCGATCCGGGCCATGGCCCGGTCGAACAGCGCCCGCCAACAGGCGGCGTCCGTGCTGTGGCCCGCGGCCATCGCACGATCTTCATTCGGGAGTCCACACAACCTCCGATGATCACGCGATGGCCGTTCCAGCCGTCGCGCGGGTCGGACGCGATCGCAAGGTCACACCGAAGTGTGCGGCTGATCGAGCGTAGGCTGCGGCACAGCTCGGCTCCTGGTCAGGCAGAAGGGATGACCGGCCGGGTCGGTGAGAACCCGCCACCTGTCGCCCCCCGGTTGGCACTCCGGCTTGGTCGCGCCCAGCTCCAGCAGCAGGGCCTCGGCCTCATCCAGGTTGTCAACCGCGAAGTCAAGGTGCAATTGTTGCGGCGCGGTCTGGTCGGGCCACTGCGGAGCCCGGTAGTCATCAACCCGCTGAAAGCCGATGAAGAGCCCGTCCTCGCGAGTGAGACCAGCGAAATCGCCGTCCGACTTGGGGTGAAGCTCGAACCCGGTGGCATGCTGATAGAACGCGGCCAGCGCCTCGGGGTCGGCACAGTCAAGTGTTATCGCGGTCAGCTTCATCTGCAGGGGCATGGCGCCACACCGTAGTAATCGGCTCCCACGTTTGGCGACCTGATTTCCACACCGGTCCGGCAAGAGCGGACGCGACGAACAGCCTCGTCCATGCAAGATCACGAAGTCGCACTGGACTATGAGCGGCGACGGTCAGCAGGCGTCGTACTTCCACGCGCCGCTCTGAAAGGTCCACGGCTGCGCTTGCTGGTCGAACCTGGGCAGGCAGGCCCTTCACCTTGTACGAGACGCGGCGGACCGCCGACCCGAGGGCCACGGCGTTCACCAAGCGATGCTCGGCATCGCCCGGCTCCACAACCTGGCGCTCTCCAGAGACTTGGCCTGCTGGGGGACAACCTCTGGCCAGGTCAAAGGATGCCCGGCGCAACGAAACCTTCGCCGGACATCGAGCGTCTACTGGTGCGTGGGTGCGCACTGACCTCGCGCACCGAGTCGTATTCGAGGGGAACCGAACACGTCATGAAGACCAAAATGACCGCCGTGGCCGTTGCGGCGATTGTCGCCGCCGGAACCGCCGTCGCCGCCGTCCCGGCCTCGGCCGCCACCGCCACGACCGCGCCGACGCGCTGTCACACCGCCGACCTGAAGGCCGGTTTCGCGACCGGGGACGACGCGAAGCCGGAGATGGGGCGGACCGGGAAGCAGACACAGGCGTTCATCTGGTTCACCAACAAGAGCAACCGCACCTGCACCCTGTCCGGCTTCGCCGGTGTCGACATGGTCGGCGCCCAGAGGACCGACGGCACCTGGTCTCTCGTGCGCTCCTCCAAGAGGCCCACGAAGATCACCCTGGGACGGGGCGACACGACGGACTT
The DNA here is from genome assembly GCF_055583185.1 of Streptomyces sp. NPDC104814. Lineage (NCBI taxonomy): Bacteria > Bacillati > Actinomycetota > Actinomycetes > Kitasatosporales > Streptomycetaceae > Streptomyces > Streptomyces sp. NPDC104814. The sequence continues at coordinate 140,006 of NZ_JBVJOL010000015.1, forward strand.
CAGCATCAACCTGCTCCCCGTTGCCAGGTCCACACCGCAGACGAAGAAGTTCGTCCCCGCGACGTTCCTGGTCACCCCGCCGAACGAGACAAAGCACTTCACCCTGCAGTGGCCGTTCGGCGGGCAGATCCTCAAGCAGGACGGTGCTACCCACCCGGGCACCTACCTCAACCCGGTCGGACAGTAACTCCCCCCGCGGTCGCGCGGTCAGGGCTCAAGGAAAGCTTTGACCGCGCGGCGCTCGTCCATCGCCCGGTGGCCCGGCGACCTGGTCCAGAGGCAGGGTGAGGTGAGGTCCCGAAGACCTGCCCGGCTGGATCCCGCCGGACAGCACGCGGTCGATCAGGTCGCGCAGGAAGCGGCGGACGCCGTTCAACCGCGCAGGTCAGCGGACTCGTCGCCTTGGGCCCGCTGGCCATGACCTGCCTCGCCTTCGACGGTGGTGTGCCCATCGAAGTGGAGTCCGGCTACATCCCCAAGTACCTGCTGAAACGCGGACGCGCCGGCGACTTTCCCACGTGACCACGTGACCACGTGACCCAGCGACCCGCATGCTCTCGATCCAGTAACGTCGGCGAGCCGAACGTCCTCGGCGCGCTGTGGGCCGTGGACCCGGTCACCGCGGAGTGCGGTTACGTCAACGTCTCGGCCGCCCCCTTCGCCCGCTCTCTCGAGCCGCTGGCGACGGTACGGCAACGGATGCGTGCCCGCCCGCCAACGGCCAACACAATGAGTCGAGTTGTGGGTGATCAGGCAGCAGGCGAGCTGAGGAACGCTTCGTGGATGTCGGCCCGTCGTTCCCAGCGGATCCGCAGGCGCCGGAAGCCGTGGAGCCAGGTGATGGTTCGCTCGACCACCCAGCGGTAGGTGCCAAAAGGTCTGTGCCGCCGGCAAGGGCCCGGCGTCCCGAAGCCGGGATGCCGGGCCCTTACCGAGGCGCGAGATCAAGCGGGGCGGATGTTCTCCGCCTGCGGGCCCTTCTGGCCCTGCGTGACGTCGAACTCGACCTTCTGGCCCTCCTGCAGCTCACGGTAGCCCTGGCTGGCGATGTTGGAGTAGTGGGCGAAGACGTCGGGGCCGCCGCCCTCCTGCTCGATGAAGCCGAAGCCCTTCTCGCTGTTGAACCACTTCACTGTGCCCTTGGCCATGACTGTCTCCTTCGAGGGGAAACCGGGCACGCACCCTGCGCGACCGGGAGGTGATCGCCCTGGTCCGGAGAGCGCTGAACAGCAAGAACGCCCGTGACGGCGATCACGGGCGAACGGAACTTCGGAACCACGACTGCTGATCACAACGCTATAACGGCATGACGGAAGCCGCCAGCGAAAACGCGCCAGCATCCGGCCCGGAACGAAGGGCTGACTTCGGGTACCGAAGGTTCATGAGGGTGGACGAGGGGTTGCGTGACGCGGACGGGGTGCTGACGAAGCTGGCTGCCTCCCTGATTCCGCACGCTCTGGCGAGGACGCTGTCGGCGGTTGAGGAGGTGGCGGAAGGCACCAAGCGTGGCGGGGTGGCCGGCGCGGTCGCAGGGAGGCAGACGCGGGCCTGACAGCGGTGGTGGCGGCGCAGCCGGTGTCCAACGGTGTGTGCATGCAGCGGGCCGATCGGCCCCGGCCGCCCAAGGACTGGATCCCGCATGACGAGGTCGAGGATCGGCCGACCACCGGCAGCGCCTGCACCAAGTGATGGCACGGCTTAAGGAGCCGGATCAGCCGGGTGACGTCACTGCCGTGGCCGCCGGAAACCGATCACCGTACGCGTCGCGTCGGCGGTCACACTGGTCTCATGCCGAAGAAGCGAACGTCAGACAAGGGCTTCGCCGACGTGGTGGCCGCCATGGAAGCCGAGGAAGGGTCCGGTCCGGTGGAGGGCGGGCGCTCCCCGGCGAGTTCGGGTGAGCTTGTCGACGAGCGGGGCTGTCTGTGGACGAAGAGCCGGGGGCCGTTGGACGTCCGGCTGGTCAAGCGGCTCGTACGGGGCGCGGACGAGGTGATCGTCGGGGAGGGGGCCGGAGAGGTGCTGCGGCCCGTGCCGGGAGTGGAGCGCGAGGCTGCGTGGGCGCTGATCAAGGACGGACTCGACACGGCCGGGTCGGGGACATGGACGTACCAGGCGTACGAGTTCCGCTCCGAGGACGGCCGCATTCTGCTGTATGTCGAGGAGTTCTGCTGACGGCTGATGCCTGATGCCTGATGCCTGATGCCCGAGGCCGGGCCGCCCGAGGCCTGATGCCTGACGGTCGGCGTACGCAGCTACGCGTCGGGGCGGTCAGGAGATTCTGACCGCCCCGACGTTCATGGGCGCAGTTGTGGACCAGCGCCGACCGGCCGTCGGTGGTCACGAAGTAGGTGTGGCTGCCGGCGACGGTCAGGTCGAGGACGGTACGGATCGCTTGCGTGCGGCTGGTGGCCGTGACCGTGGGTGCGAACCCGGTCGGGTTGGCCAGGCGCGAGCCCGGGGTGAGCTGGAACGAGTCGATCCAGCCGCGGCCCTGGACAAAGAACGGGTGGTTGGCGGTCGCGGTCCGCGGCATTCCCTTCGTGTTCCCCGCCAACGGCTTCCACGGCCGGCACCCTTCCCGCCCGAGGAGACACGGGACGCCCTGGCGCTGCCCGGGTACGCCCCGGTGCTGCTGTGCGACGCCCGGGAGCGCGAGTCGTACTGCCCCCCATCGCGGATCAGTTGATCGCCTCGGTGGTGTCAGGCGGAGCCGGTCCGCGACAGGCGGCGTTCACCTCGTCGCGACGACCGGCAGGCTCCTTGGCAGGCAAGCATCGTCTGTTGGGGCCGATGGTCAGTGCACCGCGTCGGAAAGACGTACGAAGGTGTGACCTCTCGCCAGCAACTTCGGTACGGCGGCGGCGATGCCCTGGGCGGTGCCGCCCTCGGGATGGTTCATGTGGCAGATGACGATGGAGCCGCCGGGCGCGGACGCCACGCTGGTGCGGACCTGCTCGGGGGTGAAGGTGGCGCCGCCGTCGCCGTTGACCGAGAAGCTCGCGAAGCGTTCTCCCAGATCAGTGACGATCCGTGCCGCGACGTCGTCGCAGTACGCCGTGCCGGACCGGAAGAAGCGCGGCGGGGCGCCGAGCAGCCGGGTGAGCTCGGCGCGGTTGCCGGCGATCTCGTCGTACACCTCCCCGGCGTCACGGGTGCCGGGGATGCCGTAGGCGGAGCGTCCGGTGACCGACAGCGGACGGTGCCGGGTGCCGTGGTTGGCGATCTCGAACAGTGGCTCGGCGGCCAGTCGGCGGAAGAGGGACGGGTTGGCCTCGATCCAGCGGGAGTTGATGAAGAGGGTTGCCGGTACCTCGCGCTTGCGCAGGAAGTCGATCAGGGCCTGGTCGTAACCGCTGCCGCCCGGGCCGCCGCAGGCGTCGAAGGTCAATGCGATCTCACGCTTCCCCTTCGGCAGCGCGTGCACCACGCCGGGGCCGTCGAAGCCCCAGGAGCGCGGCACGGCATGCCGGTAACGGGCCACGATCTCGGCACGGGGGATCGCCAGCGCCGTCGCCGAGGGGGCGGATGCCGGAGCGTCCGCGGCGGCGTTCGGCGCGGGCGTCGCATTCGGTGCGGGCACCGTGGGCGGCCCGGACGTGGCGCCGCTCGTCGCGCTCCTCGGGCCCGCGCATCCGGCGAGCACGCCACCGGCCATGGCGGCCAGCACGGCCCGGCGACCCGTCGTCATCCACACTCCCACCTGGTCAAAAAGGCCTGCGGCGGGCGGCCGCCGCACCACCGCAACGGTACGGGCCGAAGATTCACGACCGGGAAGGCACCGGTAAGGGTTCCCCAACAATCCGGTTATGCCACCCGCAGGCAGGAGGGCGGCGACCGGCCTCGGCGGCAGCTGATCGACGGCATACGATTCCGGATCCGGACCGGTGTTCCGTGGCGAGACGTCCCCGCCGAGTACGGGCCCTGGAACCGGGTCTACGGCCTCTTCCGCCGATGGCAGCGGAACGGCACCTGGCACCGCGTCCTCACCCGCCTCCGGCCCCTGGCCGATGCGGACGATGCGATCACGTGGAACCTGGACGTCGACTCCACGGCCTGCCGCTCCCCTCTGCATGCGGCCGGGGCCCGCGAGCAGGGGGGATCTGCAGAAGGAGCCTCCGGGGGGGCGTGTTCGCCGAGCCTTGTGACCACGGGTCGGGCCGCTCGCGCGGCGGTCAGCATCAAGCTGCACCTGGCCGTCGAGCAGGGCCAGAAGCCCATGGTGATCGTGGTGACGGCCGGGCAGTGGGGAGATTCGCCGCAGTTCGAACCCGTGCTGAAGAAGGTTCGTGTGCCCCGCATCGGGCCGGGCCGACCACGCGTTCGTCCCGACCGGGTACGGACGGACAGGCGTACGCCTCCCGGAAGAACCGTGCCTACCTGCGCCGCCGCGGGCTCCCGCTGCACCAGCCCCGACAAGGTCGACCAGGCACGCGACCGCCGAAAGCTGGGCTCCCGCGGCGTCCGGCCGCCGCGCTTCGACCCGGCGGACTACCGCGAGCGCCACGCGGTCGAGTGCGGGATCAACCGACTGAAGCGTCGTCGGGGCCGTGGCCACGTGCTACGACAAGCTCAGCCGTCCGCTTTGAGGGACCGTCCTCGTTGCGGCCATCAGCGAGTGGCTGTGGCCCTCGGTCGTCACGCGGCGGGATCCGCGTTCCACGCCGTCGGCAGATCGCTGCCGCAGAAGACGCAGACGAAGTCGTCCTCACGGACGATGTTGTGCTCCTGGCAGTCGGGGCACCGCCGGAACACCACCTCGTGGGTGAAGCCGCAGGGCCGCTGAAGCTCTACAGCATCCAGAGCGCGGGCTGTCTCGACCCAGGAGGTGACGTCCGGGCAGTACCCGGTGGATTGGTTGCTGCCCTCGCTCACGGTCCACCGGCCTGCCTCGCGTGTGAAGCTGATCTCGCCGGCGCTGAGGACCATGTCTCCGCCGGCACAGGCCACGTGCTCGCTTCGCCGCGGCGCAAGCCGAAGCACACCATCCATACCGACCACGAAGGTGAACGGTTCGGCCGGCGCCGCCGCCGGCTGCTCCACGATCCAGTCACCGAAGTCAGCCGCCGAGCCGATCCGACGCCCGCCGTCACCAGGCTGGACGGCAGTCTTCAACTCGACCGGCCCGACATATCGATAACCCCGCCCCCGCCCACTCACGTCAGCCAACCTGGAGCTCCTCCGACACACGCCCTAAAGGGTGTTGCAGAAGGCTCGGTTCGGGCATCTCGCCCGTATGGGTGGGGTGTTGAGGGCCGAGCCGGTCGGTCGAGACGATCACGGGCTTGCGTATGGACCAGTTCGCGAGGCTGGTTGGCTGTCACCAGCCTGCACGAACAGCGCACCTGGCCGCAGGGTGTGCTCGCCGGCCCCGGGCAGGCTGCCGGTTGCTGCCGTGCGCTTTATGGGCGCCAGTCCGCCTCGAGGTCATGGGAGTCGGTTTTGGTGAGCTGAGTCAGTCCGGTGCCGTCAGGCCGTACCAGGTAGAGGTGTTCGGGGTCCGCGTCGTCGGTACCGCCTCTACTGAAGACCAGGCGATTGCCGTCCGGGGACCACGAGGGGTTTTTGTCGTTGAGGCGGGCTGCGGTGATGCGGTGCAGGCCGGTGCCGTCGGGGCGGACGAGGTAGAGGTGGGCGAAGCCCGAGGAGTCCACGCGGCTGAAGGCGATCCGGTTGCGGTGCGACCAGTCGGGCGTCCAATCGTGGGAGCCGGATGCGGTGATGGCCGTCTGGGCCAGGGTGGACAGCCGGATCCGCATCACCCTGCTGTGTCCGCTGGCGTCCGCGCGGTTGAACGCCAGGTACTTGCCGTCCGGGGACCATGTCGGATGGAGGTCGTCCGCCGTGGTGTGGGTGAGCCGGGTGGCGGGGGTGCCGTCGATGTCAGCCACATAGATCTCGCGCTGGGTGCCGACCGGCTTGGCGTAGGCGATCCGCTTGCCGTCCGGGGACCAGGCCGGGTCGGAGGCGCCTTTGGTGCCGGGTACGGCCTTCAGGTCGCCGCCGGTGGTCTTCATCGTCCAGACGCCGTCGATGGCGCCACCGGATCCATAGCGCACGAAAGCCACCCGCTTGCCGTCCGGGGACCAGCTGGGCATCACGTCGCTGACGGTGGGGGTATGGGTGAGCTTGACGGGCGTGCCGCCGCTGGAGGAGATCGCGTAGAGGTCTTCGATGGGCGCTGCCGCCGTGTAGCGGGCGAAGACGATCGGGTGTTCCCCCGCCGCCCCCGCGTCTTCTGCGGCGCCGAGGGTCAGCGGTACGGCCATGGCAAGCGCCGCGGCGGTCACGGCCACCCGGCGGCCCCGCGTTGTGCTGTTTCCGCCGACTCTGCCAAATGTCCGAGCCCCTGCGACGGTTCTGCCGATACCGGTGCGGTGTTGTTGGCGCGTCAAGGTGTCCACCCCGTTCCCTCCCTGCGGCCCGATACGGGCTGCTCCGGCTGGAAAACATCCCATCCGTTGAGGCGCTGGGGGAAGCGGCGGCACGTTCCGGTACGAGTCCTGTGACATGTTCAGTACATCACTGTCACGTGCGATGCAGACGCGCGACAGCCGGATGCCGATGTGTGCGGAGCAGTGTGCACCGCGCCGAGCCTCCGCAACGTGAAGTGGCAGGTCGAAGGGCTGGCGTGACCGGTTCTCGGGCTTCTTACGCCGGTTGTGGGCGGCACCCTGCTTTGCCGGTGGCCACGCCCCCGTTCATCCTCGCGAGTCACATGGTGATCCCGACAGAGCCTTTCCAAGCTGATCTCGTAGGTCGGGAGGTGCCCAGTGCTGTGACCCCACCCGGCGAACCTATGCGGTCACAGCACCAGCGGAGGCAGCCGACGATGTGGATCGAGATCTACGCCATGCCGGTCAGTCCGCTGGCTGGATCGGTGGCAGTGAAGACGAGCGGGTACGTCCCGTCCGCCAGCATCGGGACCGTGAAGTTGCCGGATGGGCCGGCGCCGAGCGTCACCGGTCCGTGCGGTCCGGTGATCTGCCAGGTGGTGGCCTGCGGATCGGTGATGAGCTGGTCGCCCGGGCGCGTTCGGGCGGTACCGGCGAACGCCTCCTGGCAGCCGCGCCGCAGTTTGGAGCCCCCAGCCGGCTGCTGGATGGTCACCGTCGGAGCCTGGGGCTCAGGCGGCGGGCTGCTGTGTTGCGGTGCGGTCGGCTGGCTCGAGCTGCTGGGGCTCGCGGGTCCGGACGTGTCCGAGGTGCGGGCGCGGGGGACGCGCTCGGCGACTCCGCCTGGCTTGTCACGGACGACGGTGTGGGGCTCGTGGCGGACGTCGCTGACGGGTTCGTCGCGGACGGTGGCAGGTCCGCTCTGGACGGCAGGGCCGGCCCACCGCGCTGGCGATCAGCCGCTGGCTGGCCGGCACCGAGGAGCTGCGCAGTTGCTGGTCGTCCGCGCCATGCTCGCGCGTGTCGAAGTAGCCGTCGCCGGTGGGCCCGTCGACCGTGTGCCGGTCAGACGGGCCCTTCTGCACACGAGGAGATTCAGGCCTCTTCGGTCCAGGCCTGAACGATGAGCTTGCCTGCCTCGCCGGCACCACGGTGGGGCGCGCAGTAGAAGTGGCACTCGCCTCCGGTGCGTCCGCAGGAGTCTGCGTGGTCTGCGTCTCACCCGGGTTCAGCATCAGCTTGGTGCAGCTGAGCGAGGAAGCCATCGTCTTGTCCCGGTTGGGGATACCCGAGGCCTCGAAGACGACGTTGTGCGGGGACAGCTTGTTGGTGACCAACTCGATGATGTCTCCGGGGGCCGCAGTAAGCCTCTTCGGGTCGAACGCGGAGGGCGCCGCGCGGCTGCTCGAGTTCGATGCGCTCGACGCCGTCGGCGGCCAGGATCGCGACCTTCCGCCCGCGAAGTTCGTATGCCATCGTCCTCATCCCCTCAGTGAGAGGCTGATCAGGGCTGCCGCCCGGTGCCAGCGTGAACGTGACGCGCGCTATGGGCTCGACGAGTGTCATCACCAGCGCATCCACGGCATTACTTCACAAGCGGATGCAGATCCGGCCAGCCGAAAAACGCGCGCCGTCAAGCGGGTCCGCCGTCCGCCCTGCCGGGCCGGACGCCGTTCGCGGAATGGCTATGCCCGGGACAGCGGGCGGACGGCGGCTCAGAGGGCCTTTACTGTTTGTGGCCGTTGCCGTGCCCGTTGGGATGCAGGACCACCTTGGTCCAGCCCTCGTCACGGGCGTCGAAGTGCTCGTAGGCGGTGGGCGCCTCGTCCAGGCTGAGCTCATGGGACACGACGAAGCTCGGCTTCGCCTTCCCGCCGGCGATCAGGTCCCGCAGCGCCCGGTTGTACTTCTTTACCGGCGCCTGCCCGGTCCCCATGTGCTGGCCCTTGAACCACATCATTCCGAAGTCGATCGGGACCTTGCCCTGGGCCTCCAGCTCACCCTGCGCCTCCGCGCCGCCGGGGTCCTGGGGCAGGAACACGCCCACCACGCCGATGTGGCCGGTGAACCTGACCGAGTCGATCAGGCCATTGAGCGTCAGGCTGGCGTCCTCGTGTCCCTGGGGGTCGTGCGCCTGATAGCCCACGCACTCGCAGCCGTTGTCGGCCCCCAGCCCGAGGGTGGCCTCCTTGACGACCTCCGCCGGGTCCTGCTCGGCGGTGTTGATCGGGATGGCCCCGATCTCCTCCGCCATGCGCAGCCGGTCGGGCTGGTGGTCGGCCGTCCATACCCGGCCGGCACCCTTGAGGAGAGCGGAGTAGGTCGCCATCAGCCCGACAGGACCGGCCCCGAAGACGATGGTCTGGTCGCCCGGCTTGACGTGGGCCATCTCGGTGGCGTGGTAGCCGGTTGGGAAGATGTCGGCGAGCATCACATAGTCGGTCTGCCGCTCGGCGGCGTCCTCGCCCAGGCGCAGCGCGTTGAAATCGCCGTAGGGCACGCGCAGCAGTTCCGCCTGGCCGCCCTGGTAGGGGCCCATCTCGGCGAATCCGTAGGCAGCTCCCGCGAGGGCGGGTTCTGGCTGCATGGTCAGGCAGTAATTGGTCAGACCCTGCTCGCACTGCTTGCAGAAGCCGCAGGCGATGTTGAAGGGCAGGACCACATACTCACCGACCTGCACCTTACGGACGGCCGGTCCGACCTCCACCACCTGCCCCAGGTTCTCGTGCCCCAGGGTGCGGCCGGACTCGAACGAGGTGCGGCCCTCGTACATGTGCAGGTCCGAACCGCAGATGTTGGTAGCGGTGATCTTGACGATGATGTCGCAGGGATGCTCGATCTTCGCGTCCGGTACGTTCTTCACTGTGACCGTTCGCGGTCCTTCGTATACCGCTGCTTTCATGACGACTTCCCTCGGTGCCGCGGCATGACTGCGGCACGGCGATGACGAGACGGCACGTAGAGCCTGACTCTCGAAAGTGCTACGACGGAGTTTGTGGCTGCGGCACGCCTCTGCGGTCCGTCCCCCCGGATCAGGTGGAACGGTGGTGTGGGCCGTCGGCCCGCCGGGCGGAGCTTCGGCGCTCCGACGGCGTGCGGTGCGGGTCCCCGCCGGCCCCGACGCGAAACAATTGCGTACCGTTCGATCAGCTCATTCCAGCGAACTACCTAGTTCAACGGGCGTGGGCTGGTCTGAACGACCGCCGCGTGCAGCCGGTACCACCGGGCAGCCCGCCAGCGGTGAGCGGCGGTGCCGGCAGGCAGGCACACCCGGGAACCATTGCATTGGTGTCGGTTTACTTCGGGGGCTGGTCACCGTGGTCGTCGTGGAGCGTGTCACGACGTTCCTGTTCGCGCTTGGAGAAGGCGGCTGCCCGGATCGCCTCGTCACTCTCGACGCCCGATCCCAGCGCGCCGCCCACGGTGGCGATCGAAGTGACGAGCCAGGACAATGTCCAGTACTCCGTGGCGTGCAGCGGGGATCGCGTCATGGAGGCGAACACGCGGTCGTTGAGAATGAACAGCGCCGACACCATATTGATGACGATCAAGCCGCCGTAGCAGACGATCACCCCGATCCCCACGGTCATGACCGTCGAGGCGTTGTAGAGGCTCGTCCTCTTCTTCTCCTCCGCCGATGCGTCTGTTGATCGATGCCACAGGTGCGCATCCACGATCAGCCAGCCGATCATGAGCGTGACAGACCCCACCATAGCGATCACGAGACGCGGCGTGCTCAGGGCCTCGGACAGGCTCCAGATGGTGGAGTTCACGGTGGCGATGGCTCCCGTGGCCAGTGCGGCCGCCAGGGCTTTCGACAGGCCCGGCACCAACCGCCACGGCCGATTGGCGCGGACCATACCGCCGAGCACCCTCAGGTAACCGCGCGGCCCGCTGACGACGTACCGCAGATCAGCGGTCTCCTCCTCACCGATCGGGCCCGGGTGAATCGGCGCAAAGCGACTCACGAAGCGTCCCAGCGGCTGAGGCCGGCGAGGCTGCTCAGCGGCTCGCGGACTGGCCAAGCTGAGCACGCTTTCTTCCACCGCCCGCATGGCTCTCGTCTGAAGACGCAGGCCTCCCAGCGGAGGAAGGGACAGCAGCGCCAAGCCGTGTTCATGACTCAGATCCACAACGAGCTTGTGCCCGTGCGAGTGCAGCGGAAGGTCGGTGAGGGCCACGACGACGTCCCAGTTCTCCGCCCGCCCGCGCTCCATGATCCGGCACATCAACGTGGACACGTCCTCGGTCCCTGCGGTGAAGGGCTCACTGACCACCTCCACATCGAACCGCCGCCCCTGGCCCGATCTGTCGGCGAGCCGAGCAGGAAGTGTCCGGGCCATGTGCTGCGCGATCGCCGTCGGCGCGTCCGGATCCGCCAGGAGAGCCACGACCGTAACGCCCTGCGACGACTCCCGCATCACCGGACCCTTCTCATTGGCTGCCCCCGGCAATCACCAGTGCCCCCCAGGATCTCCCCGAGACAACGTCGGCGCCCCATGACACGCTGGCCCCCATCGGCAGGCAAAAAGAGATACCAGATACGAAAAGACCGCCTCTTCCTACGAGGCAGCGGTCAGTTTTATGTGTCGTTCCAGCTCTGGGCAAGATCCGTATGAAGACGGACCTAGACCCCCACCCACGCTACGGGGCCGTCGTCCGCAGGTAGACGCGAGCGAACCGGACCGCCGTATCTGCAAGCGGCACCGCAACCGGACCGCCTCCGACCTCTTCGGCCTGGTCCGCAACCGAGGCCGTCGCCTCCAGCCAGGCGGCGAGCGCCAGCGCGGCCTGCGGGTCCAGGCCGGCCATGTGGGCAGCCGCCCCGAGCGCCCGCGCGTGCGTCGCCCACTCCGGACTGTCCGGGTAGGCGAACGATCGACGGCACGTTCGCGCGCATCCAGACGCGCGGGGAGATCGACTTCCAGACCCTGCCCCCGCTGCGCGCCGCCGCTGCTGCTCTGCCGCCGCAGCACCGACCTGGAGTTTAGTGATCACTGATGCAATATGGGATCGGATGGACAGTTGCACACCCTCCTGGCCGATCGGCTCGTCGGAGACCCCGGACAAGGCCTGGTCGCTGGGGCTCGCCCAGCGCGGTCCTGGGTCGATGCGGCGACCAGCGGCAACCCCTACCTCGGCCCCGGCGACCCAGCGATCCGCTGTTTCCGCCTCTTCGACGGCCAGGGGGCCTACATCAGCCCGGAAGGCGTGCCTGCTGACATAGTCCTCCTCCAAGGCACCCGCGTTCTTGTCCTGCAGCCGCCGGAAACCGTTCATCGGGCGCATTACTGGATTACTGACAGACGCTTACACCGGTCAAGCCAGAAGGGGCGACTCGGAGGAGAGGCACCCTGTCATCATCCCAAAACTCAGCCCGCTATGAAAGTGACGCACACACTAGGACAGGAAGCGTCCGGAAGCGAGCGAACGAGGGCATGACCGCTTCGGTCGGAAGTTGCAAGGTTGACGGTCCATCAGGTTCTGGGGTCGGGATGCTCCACCGCTAGGTAGTGCGACGGCTGATGGAGCAACGGCACGCGACTCACCCACCCCCTTCCTGCTGCCGGCCCTGACGCACGCGGAGCGCGCGTCAGGTTCCGTACTGGACTGCGGAGCAGGCCGGTACGGAACAGGCCCGGCGACAGCCGGGCCAACGGGACCACGGAGTGGGCCCGTTCGGCGGACGGAGTCCGCCGGCATCCCGCGCGGAGCGCGGGATCACCCGCCGCGTAGCGGCGGCGCGTCGTGTCTGCGGAGCAGACCGCGCGC
>NZ_JBVJOL010000016.1:0-135760 GCF_055583185.1 Streptomyces sp. NPDC104814
CTGGCGTTGACTTTTGGCACGCTGTTGAGTTCTCAAGGAACGGTCGCTTCCTTTGTACTCACCCTCTCGGGCTTTCCTCCGGGCTTCCCTTCGGTGTTTCCAACTCTACCAGGCTTTTTCCGGCCCCCCGACCACCGTCCTGCAGGCATGCAGAAGGCGATCCGAGATAGGATCTGACAAGTTGGGGTGCTGCTCGGGCGATGATGCTCGTTCGCATCGCTCAGCCCGTCGCAGGAGTACGACAGTACATGGGGCCGCGGAGCCGGTGCAAATCCGTGGGAGATGTGGTCTAGACCTCTATTAGGATCTCTCATGCGGAACCGGTACTACCTATGACATACGCTGCTGCTCAGTGCGCCGTCCGGGACAGGCGAGACGGCCCTTTTGATCTCCACCCCTGGGAGGTTTCCCATGACCACCGTGACGTCCCCTCTTGCAGGACGTGCCATCGGACTGGCGGCCGTGCCGGATCCGGTCTTCTCCGGGGCCATGGTCGGCCCGGGTACCGCGATCGACCCCGACCGTGAGGCCTCCGAGGCCGTAGCGCCGGTGGACGGAGTCATCGTTTCCCTGCACCCGCACGCCTTCGTGGTCGTCGACGAGAACGGGCACGGCGTGCTCACTCACCTCGGCATCGACACCGTGCAGCTGAACGGCGAGGGCTTCGAGCTGCTCGTCAACAAGGGGGACACCGTCACGCGCGGCCAGGCCGTAGTGCGCTGGAACCCGGCCGCCGTCGAGGCCGCGGGCAAGTCTCCGATCTGCCCGGTCGTCGCCCTGGAGGCCACGGCCGAGGCGCTCCACGAGGTTCGTGAGGACGGCGACCTGAAGACGGGCGACACCCTCTTCACCTGGCAGTGACGTCGGCGCCGTCCTGTGACGGCTGGTAGGACAACCACCGCGGCGGCGGGGCCCGCCGCACTATCGGAGACGGGTGAGATGGAGACAACGCTGCGAGGCGTCGGCGTGAGCCACGGTGTGGCGATCGGCGAGGTTCGGCACATGGGAACGGCGGTGCTCGAACCGCCGGCGAAGCAGATCCCGGCGGAGGAGGCGGAGCGCGAACAGGGGCGTGCCCGTAAGGCCGTGGAGGCTGTGGCTGCCGATCTGATGGCGCGCGGCAATCTGGCTGGGGGCGAAGCCCAGGCCGTGCTCGAGGCGCAGGCCATGATGGCCCAGGATCCCGAGCTGATGGCGGACGTGGACCGTCGTATCGCGGTCGGCAGCACGGCCGAGCGCGCGGTGTACGACGCGTTCGCCTCTTATCGGGAGCTGCTGGCCGCCGCGGGCGAGTACCTGGCCGGCCGGGTGGCCGACCTCGACGACGTGCGGAACCGTATCGTCGCCCGGCTGCTCGGGGTGCCGATGCCGGGTGTGCCGGACAGCGACGAGCCGTATGTGCTCGTGGCCCGGGATCTCGCGCCTGCCGACACGGCGCTGCTGGACCCGACGCTGGTTCTCGGCTTCGTCACCGAGGAGGGCGGTCCGACCAGCCACAGCGCCATCCTCGCGCGCGCCCTGGGGGTGCCGGCCGTCGTCGCGCTGCCCGGTGCCGGGGAGCTGTCCGAGGGGACGCTGATCGCGGTCGACGGCAGCACCGGCGAGATCTTCGTGAACCCGACCGAGGAGCGGAAGGCGCAGCTGGAGGCTGCCGCGGCCGAGCGCAAGGCCGCGCTGGCCGCCGCGACCGGTCCGGGTGCCACCGCCGACGGGCACAAGGTGCCGCTGCTCGCCAACATCGGCGGTCCGGCGGATGTGGCCGCCGCGGTGGAGGCCGGTGCCGAGGGTGTCGGTCTGTTCCGTACCGAGTTCCTGTTCCTGGACGACAGCAAGAAGGCGCCGTCCGAGGAGAAGCAGATCGAGTCCTACCGGCAGGTGCTCGAGGCGTTCCCCGAGGGCCGTGTGGTCGTGCGGGTGCTGGACGCGGGGGCGGACAAGCCGCTGGACTTCCTGACGCCGGGCGACGAGCCGAACCCGGCGCTGGGCGTGCGGGGTCTGCGGACCCTGCTCGACCACCCCGAGGTGCTGCGTACGCAGCTGACGGCGCTGGCGAAGGCGGCCGAGGGTCTGCCGGTCTACCTCGAGGTCATGGCCCCGATGGTGGCGGACCGCACCGACGCCAAGGCGTTCGCCGACGCGTGCCGGGAGGCGGGACTGCGGGCGAAGTTCGGCGCGATGGTCGAGATCCCGTCGGCCGCGCTGCGGGCGCGTTCGATCCTGCAGGAGGTCGAGTTCCTGTCGCTGGGGACGAACGACCTGGCGCAGTACACGTTCGCCGCGGACCGTCAGGTCGGTGCGGTGTCGCGTCTTCAGGACCCGTGGCAGCCGGCGCTGCTCGACCTGGTGGCGCTGTCCGCCGAGGCGGCGAAGGCCGAGGGCAAGAGCTGCGGTGTCTGCGGTGAGGCCGCCTCCGACCCGCTGCTGGCGTGTGTGCTGACCGGTCTGGGGGTCACCTCCCTGTCCATGGGTGCGGCGTCGATTCCTTATGTCCGGGCGACTCTGGCGAAGTACACGCTCGCGCAGTGCGAGCGGGCGGCCGCGGCGGCCCGGGCCACCGACAGTGCCGAGGAGGCGCGCGCCGCGGCTCAGGCGGTGTTGTCGGGCGAGTAGCCGCGTCCCGCGGTTCTGCAGGGAGGGGCGCTCCGCTTTCGGGCGGGGCGCCCCTTTGCGTTGTGCTGGGGCGGTTGTCAGGGGCGGTGGCGGTGCGGTGTCTCGTTGGCGCCGAGGTCGGGTGGCTCGCAGTAGTCGACGTCGGATTCCGGGGAGACGAGGTCGCCGGTCTCGATGTCGGTGCAGTAGGCGTCGAAGACCTCGCCGGCCGTCAGGGGGTGGAGTGCGTTGCCTCGCAGGCGCCAGCCGTAGATGCGGTCCGGGCTGCCGGGTGCGCTGGTGCGCATGACGAGGCCGCCGGGGCCGTCGGTGGCGAGTCCGAGGGCGAGGACGGTGGTGAATTCGAGGGCTTCGGCTTCGTCGAGTCGGGTGGCGTGGTCGTCGTCCTGGTCGGCGTGGAGTACCGCGACGAGGGTTTCGGGCGGGCCGGAGACGCTGCAGACGAGGTGCCGGTCGCCGGGTGGTGCGGTGTCGAGGACGCGCAGCAGGAGGGTGGAGGCGTGGGTGAAGGCGGCGCGTCCGATGTCCTCGCCGCAGGAGGCGCAGCTGCCGAGGCGGGCCAGCAGGGTGGCGGCGTATTCCCAGGTGGCCTGGCGGACCGCCTCGTCGACGAGGGCGGGGACGAGTTCGCTGAGGGGTTGTCCGTCGTAGGGGACGGTGGGGCCGGTGGTGGCGAGTTCGGCGGTGAAGCGGGTGCGGTGGGAGGGGTTGTCGGGGTCCAGGCCGCGCTCGGTGCAGTAGGCGGCGTACTCCTCGGGGTCGAAGAGGGTGACGGTGGTGTGGCCGCCCTGGGTGGCGCGGGCCCGCAGGAGGGCTTCCACCTCGCGCAGGTAGGTGGTGTGGTCGTCGAAGGTGAAGCTGCGGTAGCGCCGCATGGCGCGGAAGTCGTGTTCGTCGGTGAGCAGGCCGATGGTGCCGGCGATTTCGCGGCGAAGAACGCGTCGCATGGTCCGGCGGTCGGTGTGCGCCATGTTTCCCCCTGTGCGCAGTCGATCAGTGCTCACTCACAGTAACCGGGGGCACTGACAACGGGGTTCTGCCGAGTCGGTCGCGGACGAGTCGGTGCTGGATTGCGCAGGTCAGGGCGATGGCTGCGCCGAAGAGGGTCCAACCGAGGGGGCCGGTGGCGATGGCCGCGGTGACCGCGAGCGGGCCGACGCTGCGCTGGGCGGCCTGTGCGAGGCCGTGGACGCCGAGGTAGGTGCCGAGGGCACTGTCGGGGGCGAGGGCGACGGAGAGTTCCCAGGAGATGGTGGCGTGCAGCATCTCGGCGACGGTGAAGGCGGCGGCCGCCGCGGTGAGCAGGACGATCGCGGTCAGGGTGGCGCCGGTGGCCGAGAGCGCCATGGTGAGGCCGCCCAGTGCGAAGGCGGCGGAGAGCGGGAGCAGGAGGCGGCGGGCGGCGGCGGTCGTGGTGCCGAACCGGGCCAGCGGGACCTGGAGGGCCACGACCATGACGTTGTTGAGGACGAGGAGGAGGGGGGCCAGGCCGTGGGGGACGTTGTCGGCGTGGGCGATCCACAGGGGCAGGCCGATCTTGAAGACGGCGTCGTCGAGGGAGAGGACGGTCTCGGTGGCGACGTAGCCGAGGTAGGCGCGGTCGCGCCAGGGGCTGCGGGGCGGGGCCGGTGAGGCCGGCGTGGTCGAGGTGGTGACGGTTCGGTGAGTGGAGGGGGGTTCGGCGCAGCGGAGGGTGAGGAGCGCGCAGAGCAGGAAGGAGAGGGCGTCGCCGGTGAGCAGGCAGCGGTAGGCGGTGGTGGTGCCGAGGGCGAGGGCGGCTGCGGCGGCGAGGCCGCCGAGGGCCCAGCCGGCGTTGGCGAGGGTGCGGTGCAGCGCCTGGTAGGGGACGCGGTCGGGGCCGGCGATGCGGGTGGCGTAGAGCTTGGTCAGGACGCTGGCGGCGCGGTCGCCGAGGCTGCCGGCGGCAGAGAAGAGGAGCAGGAGGGCGAAGCGGTCGGTGGTGAGCAGGGCGAGGGAGGCGATCGCCCGCAGGATCTGGACGGTGACGAGGATCCGGGTGATCGGGAACCGGTCGGCGAGCCGTCCGCCGAGGGGTGAGCCCGCGATGCCGACGGCCCCTGCGGCTGCGGCGAGGGTGCCGATCTGGGCGAGGGACAGGTGGGCGACGTAGGCGAAGTACAGGACGGAGACGGAGGCCCACAGTCCGCTGCCGATGCGGTCGACGAGGGCGATGAGCAGCATCGTGCGCCCGTCGCGGCCTCCGGGTATGCGTGCCTTTCCTCTGGCTGTCCGGTGCGTGCGGCGCACGGGCCCCCCTTGCTTCCAGTTATGTATTGATACATAATGATCAACGTGGCAACACAATATGGGATCAGTGGCACGACGGCCAAGGCAATTGCCGCGTCCGTGGAACGCGGCGTGGCCGAGGGCACGTGGGCGCCGGGCGCCGCGCTCCCCCCGGTGCGGCGGCTGGCGGACGAACTGGGCGTGAGTCCGGGGACCGTGGCGACGGCGTACAAGGAGCTGAGACAGCGCGGCATCGTGGTCACGCGCGGCCGGGGCGGGACGGTGGTGGCGCAGGCTCCGGCGGTCGCCTCACGCCGGCCACCCAAGGTGCCCGACGGCCTGCGCGACCTGGCGGGCGGGCACCCCGACCCCCGGCTCCTGCCCGCGCTGGTACCGCCGTCCCGCCTCTCCCCCGGCGCCCGCTCGCACCGCTCGACGCCCCGCCTGGCGCACCTGGAGGAAGCCGTACGCGACTGGCTGCGGCCCGACGGAGTGCCCGTGGAGCACGTGACGTTCGCCCATGGGGCGCTGGATCTGATCGGGCGGCTGCTGTCGGTGGAGCTGCGCCCCGGGGACGCCGTGGCGATGGAGGACCCCGGCTATCACCATGTGCTGGACCTGGTGGCCGCACTCGGGCTGCGGATCGTGCCGGTGGCGGTGGACGACGAGGGGATACGGCCGGACGCCCTGCGCGATGCGCTGCGCGCGGGCGCGCGCGCCGTCGTGTACAGCCCACGGGCGCAGAATCCCTACGGTGGCTGCTTCTCGGCGGCGCGCAGGGACGCACTCGCGGAGGTGCTGCGGGCGGCCGGTGACCTGTTGGTCGTGGAGAACGACCATGCCTCCGCTGTCGCCGACGCTCCGCTGTGGACGCTCACGGCCTCGGGGATCGCACGCTGGGTGCATGTGCGGACGGTGAGCAAGTTCCTGGGGACGGACCTGCGCTGGGCTGCGGCGGCGTGTGATCCGGTGACGCTGGCCCGGCACGACGGCCGGCTGCTGCTGACGTCGGGGTGGGTGAGCCATCTGCTGCAGGAGACCGTGCACGGGCTGATGACGGACTCCGGTACGCACGCGTTGGTGGCACGCGCGCGTGGAGCGTACGGGCGGCGGCGGGAGGCCCTGAGGGGCGCGCTCGCGGAACGGGGCATCGCCGCGCACGGCGCGAGCGGGATGAACGTGTGGGTGCCCGTCGGGGACGAGTCCGCGGTGGTGAACGGACTGCGGTCGTACGGCTGGTGGGTCGCGGCAGGCGCCCGGTTCCGGATGGCGTCGCCCCCGGGGGTGCGTATCTCGGTCGCCGAGCTGGGGAGCGCCGACGCCGCGCGGCTGGCCTCGGACTTCGCCGCGGTCCTGGGCGAGTCCGAGGCCACCTACGGGGGCTGAGGCCGCGGGAGCGGACCCCGCGGGCGTCAGGCGCGCTTGCGGGCCAGGTCCTCGTAGAAGTGCAGCAGGTCGAGGTTGTCGATGGAGCCCGGGTTGACGGCCTTCTCCAGGGAGGTGCCCTGCAGGAGGCGCTTGACCGGGACCTCGATGCGCTTGCCGGTGAGGGTGTGCGGGACTCCGGGCACCTCGATGATCTCGTCGGGTACGTGGCGCGGGGACAGCTGCTCGCGGATCGTGCGCTTGATCCGGTCGGTGAGCGCCTCGTCCAGCACCGCGCCCGGAGCCAGGTGCACGAACAGCGGCATCCAGTAACCGCCGTCGGGCTGCTCGACGCCGATGACGAGGGACTCCCGGATCTCCGGCAGGCGCTCGACGGCCTCGTAGATGTCGGCCGAACCCATGCGCACGCCCTGGCGGTTCAGCGTGGAGTCGGAGCGGCCGTGGATGATCACCGAGCCGCGTGAGGTGAGAGTGATCCAGTCGCCGTGGCGCCACACACCGGGGTAGGTGTCGAAGTAGCTGTCGTGGTAGCGGCCGCCGTCCGGGTCGTTCCAGAAGTAGATGGGCATCGACGGCATCGGGTTGGTGACGACCAGCTCGCCGACCTCGTCGGTCAGGGGCTTGCCGCTGGGGTCCCAGGACTGCAGGTCGGTGCCCAGACAGGGGGCCTGGAGCTCGCCGACGTACACCGGCAGGGTGGGGACGGCGCCCGCGAAGCACGAGCACACGTCCGTGCCGCCGCTGACCGAGGCGATCCACAGGTCGTCGCGCACCTCGTCGTGCAGCCAGCGGAAGCCGTCCGGGGGCAGCGGCGAACCCGTGGTGGCGACGCACCGCACCCGGGAGAGGTCGAAGTCCCGCGCGGGGTGCACGCCGGCCTTGCGGCAGGCCATGACGTACGCGGCGGACGTGCCGTACAGGGTGGCGCCCGTGCGTTCGGCGACCCGCCACTGGGCGCCCGTGTCGGGGTAGCCGGGACTGCCGTCGTACAGCACGATCGTGGTGCCCGTCAGCAGGCCGGAGACGAGGAAGTTCCACATCATCCAGCCGGTCGAGGTGTACCAGAAGAAACGGTCCTCGGGGCCGAGGTCGCAGTGCAGGCCGAGCTGCTTGAGGTGCTCGACCAGGATGCCGCCCTGCGACTGGACGATGGCCTTGGGCAGGCCGGTGGTGCCGGAGGAGTACAGGACCCACAGCGGGTGGTCGAAGGGCACCGGCTCGAAGACGGGCTCGGTGTCCGCCGAGGTCAGCGCCGACCACTCGAGCGCGCCCTCGGGGGCGTCGGTGCCCAGCAGCGGAATGTGCACCACGGCCCGCAGCGTGGGCAGCTCGCGGCGCAGCTCCGCGACGGTCTCACGGCGGTCGTGTTCCTTGCCGCCGTAGCGGTAGCCGTCGACCGTGAACAGCACGACCGGTTCGACCTGCTGGAAGCGGTCGAGGACGCTGCGGGCGCCGAAGTCGGGGGCGCAGGAGGTCCATACGGCGCCGACGGCGGCCGTGGCGAGCAGGGCGACGACGGCCTGCGGGATGTTGGGCAGATAGCCGCTGACGCGGTCTCCGGGCCGTACGCCGAGGGCGCGCAGCTCGGCGGCGAGGGAGCCGACCTGGCGGCGCAGCTCGCCCCAGGTCACCGGGCGCACTTCGTGGGTCTCGTCGACGTGGAGCAGCGCCGGCGCGTCGGCGCGGTCGGCGGCCGCGCGCAGGGCGTGCTCGGCGTAGTTGAGCGTCGCGCCGGGGAACCACTGGGCCCCGGGCATGGCACGGTCGCCGAGCACGCGCGTGTACGGCGTGGAGAACCGTACGTCGAACCACTCGGTGACGGCCGTCCAGAAGGCCTCGAGGTCGTCGACGGACCAGCGCTGCAGCGCTGCGTAGCCGCCGTCGGCCGGCGCGCCGTGGTGCTCGGCCGCCCAGGTCTGGAACCTGGTCACCTGGGCCTGGGCGATGAGCTCCGGATCCGGCTGCCAGAGCGGTTGCGGGTTCACGGTCGTCATGGGGGCGGCTCCCGGGCTGTGCGCGTCGTGTGCGTCCTCCACGCACGGGCTGGGGTGTGCGCGTGACGCGGATGGAACGGACGATGCCATGTGATCGTCTTCCGCACCAGGGCCCACCCCACATAGTTCGTGTCGTGAAGATGTGGTCCGATCACGGGTGAACGGCAGTTGAACGACGCACGCGCGTGGCGCGGTCAATGGCAGGGTGAGCAGCATGGACGGTCGTGACCTGGTGCGTTCGGTGAAGCTGCTCGGTTCGGTCGGGACGGCCCAGGGGTTGCGTACCGTGCGGGCGGCGTGGCGCAGGAGGCGGGCCGACGCCGCCGGGCTGCCGCGGCGCGGGGCCGAGCGGGCGCGCGTGCCCGGCGCCATCCACGAGGTGGAGCCCGGCCCGGGCGGCGGCGTCATCAGGTTCGGCCGCTCCGAGCTGCGCATTCTCGTCGCCGTCAACGGGGCCGCGTTCTGGGGCTGGGACGGGGCCGGAGCGGAGCCGTCGTACGCCCTGGCGGGCCGCTGTCCGGAGCCCGACCCCAGGGCGTCGCTGGAACCGGACAAGGACGGCGGCTGGCGGGTGGTGGCCGAGCGGGTCACGGTCGCCGTGTCGCGGCACGGCGCGGTGGAGATCCGCACGCCCGGCGGGGTGACGCTGCGCAGGGAGGGTCCGCCGAGGTGGTGGGAGCCTTCCGACGGTGGCGCGGGGCGCTGGATGGTGCGCTCCGAGGTGGCCCCCGACGCCCGGTTCTTCGGCCTCGGCGGGCGGGCGAACGGCCCCCGGCTGCGCAACGGCACGTACCGCCTGTGGAACACCGACCCGGGGCACGCCTTCTCACCGGGCGACGACCCGCTGTACATCACCATGCCGGTGCAGCTGGTGGTGGCGGACTCGGGGACTCACCTGCTGTTCCACGACAACTCCTGGGACGGGACGGTGACCCTGCGGGAGGGCGAGGAGGGAGCCGGTTCGGGACACGACCGGCCCGGGATCAGCGAGCTGCGCGCCGAGGGCGGTCCGCTGCGCTGCTGGGTGATGGTGGGCACTCCCGCGCGCGTGCTGCTCGCCTGGGCCTCGCTCACCGGGGCGCCCGCGCTCCCGCCGGCGTGGGCGCTCGGGCACCAGCACGCGCGCTGGGGCTTCGGCAGCGAGCAGGAGGTACGGCGCGTCGTCGCCGGCTACCAGGAGCGCGGTCTGCCGCTCGACGCGGTCCATCTCGACATCGACCACTTCGACGGCCACCAGGTCTTCACCGTCGACCGCGAGCGCTTTCCGGCGCTGCCGCAGCTCGCCGAGGAGCTGCGCCGGGACGGGATCCGGCTGGTCTCGATCGTCGACCCGGCCGTCAAGGCCGCCCCGGGCAACGACGTGTACGACAGCGGCGTGGACCTGGACGTGTTCGTGCGGGAGGCCTCGGGGCAGCTCGTCGAGGGGGTGGTGTGGCCGGGGGGCGCGGTGTTCCCGGACTTCACGCACGCACGCGTGCGCAAGTGGTGGGGCGGCCTGTACGCGGAACGCCTCACCCAGGGCTTCGCGGGCTTCTGGCACGACATGAACGAGCCGACGTCGTTCACGGCCTTCGGCGAGTCGACGCTGCCGCGGTCCGCCCGGCACTGTCTGGAGGGGCGCGGCGGCGACCATCGTGAGGCGCACAACGTCTACGCCCTGTGCATGGCGCGTGCCGCGTACGAGGGTCTGCGCGAGCTGACCCCGGGCGGGCGCCCGTTCCTGTTCTCGCGCTCCGGCTGGGCGGGGATGCAGCGGTACGGCGGGAGCTGGTCCGGCGACGTCGCCACCGGCTGGCCCGGGCTGCGGGCGTCCCTGTCTCTCGTGCTGGGTCTCGGGCTGTGCGGGGTGCCGTACTCGGGTCCGGACGTCGGCGGGTTCGACGGAAGTCCGTCGCCGGAGCTGTTTCTGCGGTGGTTCCAGCTGGGCGCGTACCTGCCGCTGTTCCGCACGCACGCGCGCAGGGACGCGGGGCGCAGGGAGCCGTGGGAGTTCGGCGCCGACGTGCTGGAGCACGCACGCGTGGCGCTCGTGGAGCGCCGGCGTCTGCGGCCGTACTTCATGACGCTGGCGCACCTGGCGCGGCGTACCGGCGCTCCGTATGTGCGGCCCCTGTGGTGGGGTGCCCCGGAGGACCGGGCGCTGCGCGGATGCGAGGACGCCTTCTTGCTGGGTGACTGTCTGCTGGTGGCGCCGGTGCTCGAACCGGGGGTGGACCGGCGCGCGGTGCAGTTGCCTCGTGGCCGCTGGTACGACACGGCCACGGGACGGGCGTACGAGGGGCCCGGCCGGGTGACGGTGGACGCGCCGCTGTCGCGGATCCCGGTGCTGGCACGCGCGGGTGCCGTGCTGCCGGTGCGTGGCGACGACGGGCGGCCGGCACTGGAGGTGTGGGCGCCGGCGCCGGGCCGTTCGGGGGGCGGGCTGGTGGTGGCGGACGCGGGCGACGGCTGGGACGAGGCGGAGATCGAGCGGTACGTCACCCGCTGGGAGGGCACGCGCGTGGTCGTGGGGCTTCAGGGCCCGGACGGTGTGCGTGAGCCGTCCCTTCCGGTCCGGGTCCGGGGGCTCGGGCCGCGCTGACGTACAGGTACGCGCAGCGTCGCCGCTCAGATGTAGCGGCCCTCGAACCAGGCCCGAACGGCCGCCGCGTGCAGTGGGAACGCGAGCTGCTCCGGGCGGCGCAGCAGCTGCCAGCCCTGTGTCTCGTCCGTGGCCGCCGAGGGCGGCAGGCCGTCGGCGGGCCGCTCGGGCAGCAGTCCGAACAGCAGCAGGTGGCCGTCGGGGGAGCTCATGGCATCGACCAGGCGGACGTCACGGCCGGCCGCGTCGATGCCGGTCTCCTCCTTCAGCTCCCGGACGACGGCCTGCCGCCAGTCCTCCCGGTCGTCGACGTACCCGCCGGGCAGGGCGATGCCCCCGCGCGCGGGTTCGACGGTCCGGGTGATCACGACCAGGGCGGTGCCCTGTGTGTCGTACACGGGCTGGAGGGCGATCGCCACGGGCAGGGGGTTGCGATAGGCGACCGCGCCGCAGCCCGAGCAGGTGCGCGGCCAGTCGGTGACGCCCTCTCCATAGGGCGTGCCACAGCTCGAACAGTGGGAGCCGGGACCGGAGTTGGAAGCGGAGTGCTGAATTTCGGACACGCGCGGACTGTATCCGATCGGAGAGGGCGCCGACTTCAGACGGTTGAAAGGTCCTTCATGGCCGATTTCAGGCGGTTGACCGTTCCTTCGTCAGGGACTTGGCGGAGACGGGGAAGTCGAAGTAGGTGCCGGGGTAGGGCTCGGGCTTGTACGTGTAGTGCCACCACTCCTCGGCGAGGTTCACGAAGCCGAGGCTTTCGAGGGTGTTCTTCAGGAGCAGCCGGTTGGCGCGCTGCTCGCCCTGGACACGCGGATCCAGGGTGTGCGAAAGAGTGTCGAAGCAGTCGAATCCGGTCCCCATGTCGACGGAGTTGTCCGGAAACCGCTCCTTCTTGGGGGCGTAACAGGGCATGAGAGGTTGCCCCGGCACATAGGGATGGGTCGGCCGAGCGGGCAGCCGCACGATGGTGAGGTCCATGGTCGATCCCCGGCTGTGGCCGGACTTCTCCGCGATGTACCCGTCGGTGAACAGCCGGGTCTTGTCGACGTCCGGGTAGAACTCGGCTTTCATCCGCTGGTCGTCGAGGTCCTTCGCCCACCGCACGAAGTGGTCGACGGCCCGCTGCGGCCGGTAGCAGTCGTAGACCTTCAGGCTGTAGCCCTGGCGGAGCAGCTTCTGCTGCGCGAGGTGCAGCGCCTGGGCGGCGGGGCGCGTGAGGATGCACATCGGCTGCTCATAGCCGTCGATGCGTTCGCCGACGAAGTTGTGCGGCGTGAAGTAGCGCATCTCCTGCAGGATCGTCGGGTCCACGGCTCTCAGCGCGACGAAGTCGGCGGGCGCCTTGGGGTCGGTGGACGCCCGGGCGGTGGCGGAGGCGAGGGTGACGGTGAGCAGGGCGGTGAGCGCGGTGATCAGCGCATGCGCCGGACGGGGCAGTCGTGTCATGCCCCTTGCATCTACCAGGTGCGCGGGGCGGCAGGCAGCCGATTTCCCGCATCCCCGTCGGCCAGGCGACGGCTAGGGCTCCTTCTCCTACGCTGAGTGATCGCATCGGAATGCTGCGTGAACGTCTCATGAACTGCGCCTGAGCGTGCTCCCGCGGCGCCATCATGCTCCCGTGCGCTCCTGGACGGATACTCTCCGCTTCGCCTTCCAGCCGGTGGTCAACCTCACCACCGGCGCGGTCGCGGGCCTGGAGATCCTCGCCCGCCCGGAGGCCGGCGACATCCTGGCCGAGGCCCGCCGCGACCCCGGACTGGACGGTCAGCTCGCCGTGTCGGCGTTCCGCGCGGCCGTCCACAAGGAGACGCTGCTGCCGCTGCAGGTGAACGTCTTCGCGGGGACCCTGGCCGATCTGGGCGGGCTGGCCGCGTTGCACGACGCGGTGCGCGAGGCAGGCCGGCTGCCCTGGGAGGTGACCGTCGACATCGTCCCGCCGTACACGCACGTGCCGCAGCGGGCCCTGCTGGACGCCGTGAGCGCGCTGCGCCGCCAGGGCTTCCGGATCAGCGCCGACGGCGTCGGGGACGGGGACGTACCGCTGCGGCTGCTCACGGACCTCTCCCCCGAGCTGGTGAAGCTCGACGCGTCACTGCTGGCCCGGCCCGCGGCGGTACGGGCGATGCGGACGCTGTGCGACGAACTGGGCGCCCTGCTCGCCGTGGAGGGCGTGGAGACGGAGTCCCAGTGCACCGCGGCCCTGGCAGCCGGGGCGCAGCTCGCCCAGGGCGAGCTGTTCGCGCCGCCGGCCCGGCTGCCCGCCGCGGACGTCTACGTTCCGCCCCGCTCCCCCGGCCTCGTCCCACAGCCCCGCTCGGGGCCCCCGGTACGGCAGTTCGTCCGCCCGGCCGCGCTGCTGCCCGCCGACGCCTCGGCAGGCCGGGTACGGGACCTGCTGACCGGATCGCCCGACGTGTCGGGGGTGCTGCTGGTGGACCGTGCCGGTGTGCCGGTGCGGTCGGTGCACCGCTCGCGCTTCCTGCTCACGATGTCGGGGCGTTACGGACACGCCCTGTACTCCGAGCGTCCCGCGGCCAAACTCGGGGACCCCCCACGCACGGTCGGGATCGACGCCACCGCGTGGGAGGTGCTGGACGTCGTGGCGGTCGGCGGGCGCGACCGCACCTCGGACGATGTCGCGGTCGTCGACGCGGGCGGGCGCTGCGTGGGAGTCGTACGCCTCGCGGACCTGGTGCGGGCGCTCGCCGAGAGCCGGGTGGAGGAGGCCGCCGGGCTCAATCCGCTGACCCGGCTGCCCGGGTCGGACGCGATCACCGGCGAGGTGGACCGCCGGATCGCGGCGGGGCGGGCGTTCGCGCTGAGCTGGCTGGACGTCGACCACTTCAAACAGGTCAACGACGGGGCCGGGTTCGCGGCCGGCGACGAGCTGATCCGCTCGGTCGGACGGGCGCTGCAGCGGGCCGCGTCCGGGGCCACGCGCGTGGGGCACATCGGCGGGGACGACTTCCTGGTGCTCGCCGATCCGGACGGCCTCGGCGCGCTGGCGGCGGCCGTGCTGGACGCCTCGTGGGCGGCGGGTGGCCTGCCGGTGACGCTGTCCCTGGCCACGGTGGTGTGCGCGCCGGGAACCGTCGGAGACCACCGGGAGGCGGCGGCGTCCCTGGCGCCGCTGAAGAAGGCCGCCAAGGCGCTGCGCGGGGCGAGCTGGGTACTGGGCCGCGCCGGATCGGCCGGGCATGAGGTACTGCGCGGGACGGAGGGGGCTCCGGTGGCGTCCTGAGGGGCTTGGAGGCGGGCAGGCGGGCATCCCATGCCCCAGAGCGGGGTTCGGGGCCCTGGCTGCCCTTTGGGCCCCAGGAAGGGCCGCTTGGGCCACCAGGGCGCGGGGCGGGCCGAGGGTTCGCCAGGGGGCGTGACGGGCCGGGCTGAGCGGCATGGGAAGCGACGGTGCGTAGGCGGGGCGGGGAGAGCTGAACGGCGCGGGAGCCGGCGGTGCGCGGGTAGGCAGGGTGGGGCGCGCCGGGCGGCGTGGGAGCCGGCGTTGCCCCAGGTAGGCGGGGCGAGGCGCGCTGAGGGCGTGGGAGCCGACCGTGCGCAGGCAGAGGCGGGCGCCGGGCCCGGCCGGGTGTTCGTCGGCTCCGGCGGCCGTCGAACGGACGGTCGATGCCGGTGCGTAAGGGGTCCAACGCGTGCGGTCGCCGACCTTGACGCCCCCTGAGCACCGGGGAAGACTTCCCGTTGTCAGCCGACATCGCCGTACATTCTCGGCGAATCACGCACCGTGCCGTGTGGGCTCTCTGCGTACCAGGCCTGTCTCGGGGCGGGTCGGCTGCGACGGCACGCTCGTCACGGGCGGACGCCGGACGGGGCGCTCGGGCGGCCCGCCCGCCGCCGAAGCCGCACGGAAAGCGCACCCTGCACGGAGCACCGAGGTTGATCATCGGCCGGACCCGGGAGCCGCCATGCGCAGCGGAGGCACCTCTCGCCGATCGGGGCGATTCTGGAAACCGGCCGCCGGCCCGCCGACGGGAGGACCCGGGCGGGCCTCGTCCACCACCCAGCCTGCTGAGCCGAAGCACAAGGGGTAGCCATGACGGACAACGCCGAGAAGTACGTCGCCGCCATCGACCAGGGCACCACGTCGAGCCGCTGCATCATCTTCAATCACTCCGGCGAGATCGTCGCCGTCGACCAGCGCGAGCACCGCCAGATCTTCCCGAAGCCCGGTTGGGTCGAGCACGACGCCACCGAGATCTGGTCGAAGGTGCAGGCGGTGGTCGCCGGGGCGGTCGCCAAGGCCGGGCTGCGCGCCGACCAGCTGAGCGCCCTCGGCATCACCAACCAGCGCGAGACGACCGTCCTGTGGGACCGCGCCACCGGCAAGCCTGTGCACAACGCCATCGTCTGGCAGGACACCCGCACCGCCGGGCTCTGCCGCGAACTGGGCGGATCCGACGGGCAGGACCGCTTCCGCGAGCAGACCGGGCTGCCGCTGGCCAGCTACTTCTCCGGGCCCAAGGCCGCCTGGCTGCTCGACAACGTGCCGGACCTGCGGGCTCGCGCCGAGCGCGGGGAGATCGCCTTCGGCACCATCGACTCGTGGCTCATCTGGAACCTCACCGGCGGCACCGACGGCGGACGGCACGTCACCGACGTGACCAACGCCGGGCGGACCATGCTGATGAACCTCGAGACGCTCCAGTGGGACCCCTCGATCCTGTCGGCGATGAACGTGCCCGAAGCGGTGCTGCCGGAGATCCGGTCCTCCGCGGAGGTGTACGGCACCGCCGTCGGCCAGCTCGGCGGGGTGCCCGTGGCCTCCGCGCTGGGCGACCAGCAGGCGGCCGTGTTCGGGCAGTGCTGCTACGACGTGGGCACCGCGAAGAACACCTACGGCACGGGCAGCTTCCTGCTGCTCAACACGGGCAACCGGCCGGTGCCCTCCAAGAGCGGACTGCTGACGACGATGGGCTACAAGATCGGGGACGAGGCTCCGGTCTACTGCCTGGAGGGCGCCATCGCGATCACGGGTGCGCTGGTGCAGTGGTTCCGCGACCAGCTCGGCATCATCCGCACGGCCGACGACATCGAGCCGCTCGCGGCGAGCGTCGAGGACAACGGCGGCGCGTACATCGTGCCCGCGTTCTCCGGGCTGTTCGCGCCGTACTGGCGCTCGGACGCGCGCGGTGTCGTCACCGGGCTGACCCGGTACGTGACCAAGGCGCACCTCGCGCGGGCGGTGCTGGAGGCGACGAGCTGGCAGACCCGCGAGGTCGTGGACGCCATGTTCCAGGACTCGGGCGTGGAGATCACCAGCCTGAAGGTGGACGGCGGCATGACGAAGAACAACCTGCTCATGCAGCACCAGGCCGACGTGCTCGGGGTACCGGTGATCCGGCCCAAGGTGTCCGAGACCACCTGCTTGGGCGCGGCGTACGCCGCCGGGCTGGCCACCGGGGTGTGGAACGACCTGGACGAACTGAAGGCGCACTGGCAGGAGGACGCCGAGTGGACGCCGTCGATGGAGGAGTCGGTGCGCGAGCGCGAGTACCACAACTGGCGCAAGGCGGTGGAGAAGAGCTTCGGCTGGCTGGAGGACGGTGACGACTAGCCATCAGCGCACGCGTGCGTGCCCGTGCGGCACCTCGAGGGGCACGCGTGCGTGCACGCGGGACGGCGGCTCGTACCCCGGTCGGCGAGGGTGCGAGCCGCTCCCCCGGGTCAGATGGTGACGGCCTCGGGTCAGGTCGTGACGGCCCGGCGCTGTTCGGCGGTGTACTCCATGGCGTGCTGAACGACGCCGATCAGCACGTCCTTGACCGACGCGCGGTCGCGGGCGTCGGTGAGTACGACCGGGACCTCGTCGTCCAGGTCCAGTGCCGCGCGGACGTCCTCGGCCGGATACCGTGCGGCGCCCTCGAAGCAGTTGACCCCGACGACGAAAGGGATGGAACGGCGCTCGAAGTAGTCGACGGCGGCGAAGCAGTCCTCCAGGCGCCGGGTGTCGGCGAGGACGACGGCGCCGAGCGCGCCCTCCGACAACTCGTCCCACATGAACCAGAAGCGTTCCTGTCCGGGTGTGCCGAAGAGGTAGAGCACCAGGTCCTCGCGCAGGGTGATGCGCCCGAAGTCCATCGCGACGGTGGTGGTGTGCTTGCTCTCCACTCCTCGCGTGTCGTCGACGGGGCGTCCCGCCTCGGTGAGCAGTTCCTCGGTGCGCAGCGGTCTGATCTCGCTGACCGCGCCGACCAGCGTGGTCTTGCCCACGCCGAAGCCGCCGGCCACGAGGATCTTGAGCGTGAGGGGCTCGACCGGGGGCTTGCCGCGTTCAGAGCGCCCGAAGATCATCGGTTCCTTCTCCTGCTCGCTGGGGGTCGTCCGGCGGCGGGCCGTAGCCCCCTCCGCCGGGGGTCTCGATGACGAGTACGTCGCCGGGGGCGACGTCGGCCGAGTCGCTGCCGCCCAGTTCGGTCACGGTGCCGTCCGTGCGCTCGACCCGGTTGGCGCCCAGGGCTCCGGGCTCGCCTCCCGCCATCCCGTACGGCGGCACCCGGCGGTGCTGCGACAGCGTGGAGACGGTCATGGGGGCGTCGAAGCGGATGCGGCGCACCGCTCCGTCGCCGCCGCGCCACTGCCCGGCGCCGCCGCTGCCGCGCCGGATCGCGAACTCCTCGAGCCGCACGGGCAGCCGCCACTCCAGCACCTCGGGGTCGGTGAGCCGGGAGTTCGTCATATGGGTCTGCACGACGCTCGCGCCGGGGAAACCGTCCCCGGCGCCGGACCCGGAGGCGACCGTTTCGTAGTACTGGTGCCGGTCGTTGCCGAAGGTGACGTTGTTCATCGTGCCGGAGCCCTCGGCCTGCACGCCCAGCGCCCCGTACAGCGCGCCGGTGAGGGCCTGGGACGTCTCCACGTTGCCGGCGACGACGGCGGCGGGCGGCTCGGGGGCGAGCATCGAGCCGGGCGGCACGACGATCCGCAGCGGGCGCAGGCAGCCGTCGTTGAGCGGGATGTCGTCGGCGACCAGGGTGCGGAAGACGTACAGGACCGCGGCGTTGACGACCGAGAAGGGGGCGTTGAAGTTGGTGTCGAGCTGTGCCGAGGTGCCGGTGAAGTCGATGGTGGCCGTGCGCTGTGCGCGGTCCACGCGCACGCGTACCCGGATCACCGCGCCGGAGTCGGTCTCGTAGGCGTACTCCCCGTCGTCCAGCGCGTCGATCACCCGGCGGACGGCTTCCTCGGCGTTGTCCTGCACGTGCCGCATGTAGGCCTGGACGACGTCGAGCCCGAACGTGTCGATCATGCGGCCGACCTCTTCGACGCCCTTGTGGTTGGCGGCGATCTGGGCCCGCAGGTCGGCGAGGTTGGTCCTGGGGTTGCGGGACGGGTGCGGCGCCTCGGTCAGCAGGCGGTAGGTCTCCTGTTCGCGCAGGCGGCCGTCTTCGGCGAGCAGCCAGTTGTCGAACAGGACCCCTTCCTCCTCGATGGTCCGGCTGTCCGCGGGCATGGAGCCCGGCGCGATACCGCCGATCTCGGCGTGGTGGCCCCGGGAGGCGACGTGGAAGAGGATCCGTTCACCCTCCGTGTCGAAGACGGGGGTGATCACGGTGACGTCGGGCAGGTGGGTGCCGCCGTGGTACGGGTCGTTGACGGCGTAGGTGTCCCCGGGCCGCATCCGGTCACCGCGGCGCCGGACGACCTCCTTCACGCTGGTGCCCATCGAGCCCAGGTGGACGGGGATGTGCGGGGCGTTGGCCACCAGGTTTCCATCGGGGTCGAACAGGGCGCAGGAGAAGTCCAGACGCTCCTTGATGTTGACCGACTGGGCCGTGGACTCCAGGCGGGCGCCCATCTGCTCCGCGATGGACATGAAGAGATTGTTGAAGATCTCCAGCCGGACCGGGTCGGTTTCTGTGCCGACGTCGGAACTCTGCGTGACCGCCACGCGTTCCATGACCAGATGCCCGTCGTCACGGGCGGCGGCCTCCCAGCCGTCGTCGACGACGGTGGTCGCGCCGGCCTCGGTGATGATCGCGGGTCCGGTGACGGCATGGCCGGGAGCCAGGTGCTCCCGGCCATGCAGGGGTACGTCGCGCCAGGCGCCGCCGATGTGCAGGCGGACGGTCTCGGGGTCGGCGGGGGTGCCTTCGTACGGGGCGAGGGCGGACAGATCGGGGGGTGCGGTGATGCCGGTGGCTTCGACGGAGAGGGCTTCGACGACGATCGGACGGTCGAGCGTGAAGGAGTACGTGGCGCGATGACGTTCTTCGAACGCCTGCCGCATGGCGTCCGGCTCGGTCAGCTCGACGGTGAGGGTGGTGTCGGTGCCGTCGTAGCGGAGCTGGGCGCGGCGGCTGACGCGGATGCGGTCCTCGGGCACGTCCTCGGCGAGGAGTTCCGCACGGGCCGCGGCCTCCAGGTCGTCGGCGGTCCGGCGCACTCCGGGCAGTGCGGAGGGGTCCAGTGGGGCCTCGACGGACTGTTCCCGCATCGCGGTGGTGTCGGCGAGGCCGATGCCGAGGGCGGACAGCACGCCGGCCATGGGCGGGACGAGGACGGTGCGGATGCCGAGCGAGTCGGCGACCATGCACGCGTGCTGGCCGCCGGCGCCGCCGAACGTGGTGAGGGTGTAGCGGGTGACATCGTGGCCCTTCTGCACGGAGATCCGCTTCACCGCGTTGGCGATGTTGGCGACGGCGATCTCCAGGTAGCCCTCGGCGACCTGTTCGGGAGTGCGGTCGTCGCCGGTCTGCTCGCGGATCTGCCGGGAGAGCGCTTGGAAGCGGTCCCGGACGATGCCGGCGTCCAGGGGCTGATCGCCGTCCGGGCCGAAGACCTGGGGGAAGTGGGCCGGCTGGATGCGGCCGAGCATGACGTTGGCGTCCGTGACGGCGAGCGGTCCGCCGGCGCGGTAGCAGGCGGGGCCGGGGTCCGCTCCCGCCGAGTCCGGCCCTACGCGGTAGCGGGAGCCGTCGAAGTGCAGGACCGAGCCTCCGCCGGCCGCGACGGTGTGGATGTCGAGCATCGGGGCGCGCAGTCGGACCCCGGCGATCTGGGTGGTGAAGACGCGTTCGTAGGCGCCGGCGAAGTGCGAGACGTCGGTCGAGGTGCCGCCCATGTCGAACCCGATGACCCGGTCGAAGCCGGCCAGTTGCGACATCCTGGCCATGCCGACGATGCCGCCGGCCGGGCCCGACAGGATGGCGTCCTTGCCGCGGAACTGCCCGGCTTCGGCGAGGCCGCCGTTGGACTGCATGAACATCAGCCGGACGCCCTTCAGCTCGTCGGCTACATGCTGGACGTACCGGCGGAGCACGGGCGAGAGGTAGGCGTCGACGACGGCGGTGTCGCCGCGCGGGACGAGTTTCATCAGGGGGCTGACCTCGCTGGACAGCGAGATCTGCGGGAAGCCGATGCGGGCAGCCAGGTCGCCGACGGCCTGCTCGTGGGCCGGGTGGAGATGGCTGTGCATGCAGACCACGGCGACGGCGCGGATCCCGTCGTCGTACGCCTGCCGGAGGGGCCCGGTGAGGGCGTCCAGGTCGGGGGCGCGCAGGACGGTCCCGTCGGCGGCCATGCGCTCGTCCACCTCGACGACCCGCTCGTGGAGCAGTTCGGGCAGCTCGATACGGCGGGCGAAGATGTGCGGGCGGTTCTGGTAGGCGATGCGCAGGGCGTCGCGGAAGCCGCGGGTGATCACCAGCAGGGTGCGTTCGCCCTTGCGTTCGAGCAGCGCGTTGGTGGCGACCGTGGTGCCCATGCGGACGGCTTCCACCGGGTCCGAGGAACCGGCGAGCAGGGTGCGCACGCCGGCGACGGCCGCGTCGCCCTGGCGTGTGGGGGTGTCCGAGAGCAGCTTGTGCGTCAGCAGGCGGCCGTCCGGGCGGCGCGCGACGATGTCGGTGAACGTGCCGCCCCGGTCGATCCAGAACTGCCAGCCCGTCATGTCCTCACCCGGCTTCCGCGCTGTTCACAGCGCTCGCAGGCCGTTGATCACGTCGCGCAGAATACTCTCGTCGGGCAGCTCGGCAGGGGGTACGGGCCGGTTCACATGGACGAATTCGGCGTGCACGAGATCGCCGACGAGGACCCGGACCACGCCGATGGGCAGATCGAGCTCCGCTGCCAGCTCGGCGACCGACTGCGGGGTGGTGCGGCACAGCTCGACGATGTCCACGTGCTCCGGGGAGAGCGTGGGATCGGTTTCCGGGTCGCCCGCGTCGGGTTCCGTGACGACCACCGCGATCAGGTCGAGGCGGTGCTGGGCCGCACTGGTGGTGCGGCCGCGCGTCATGGCGTACGGGCGGACGACGGGTCCGGCCTCCTCGTCGAACCAGCGGCTGCTTGCCTGACCGTCTGCGCTCATGACCTCTCACTACCCGCCGGAGGGCAGATCGGTGCGCGGTGCGGTGCCCAGATGCACACCGACCCGCTTGACGAGGAGAGTCATCTCGTAGGCGACCTGGCCGACGTCGGAGTCGGCGTCGGACAGCACGGCGAGGCAGCTGCCGTCGCCCGCGGCGGTCACGAAGAGGAAGGCGTCGTCGAGCTCCACCACGGTCTGGCGGACACTGCCGGCCTCGAAATGCCGGCCCACGCCCTTGGCGAGGCTGTGGAAGCCCGAGGCGACGGCGGCAAGGTGCTCGCCGTCCTCCCGGGTGAGGTCCTTGGACACCCCGGTCGGCAGGCCGTCGCCGGAGAGCACGACGGCCTTGCGGATGCTGGCGACGCGGTCCACCAGGTCGTCGAGCAGCCAGTTGAGCTCCCCGTTGCTGGTCGTGCGGCCGGTCGGCTTCGGTGCGGTCATCGACCGTCCCCCTTAGTGGTTCCCTGTGGTGCTGAGCCGCGCGGGGCGGTCTCGCCCGCGGCGTTCTCCTCGCGGCCGCGCTGCCAGCCCCGCTGGAGCGAGGCCATACGGCTGCGTACTTCTTCCGCGTCCCGCTCCTCGGGCTCGACCGCGGCGGGGCGGGAGCCAAGGGTGGGCGTCTGCTTGAGCTGCGGAGCCAGGCTGGCCTGGCGCACCCGCCGGGGCAGCCCTCCCTGCGCGGTGGGGGCCTCGGCGGCCCTGGCCGGAGGCGGGGTGCCGGTGGAGTCCCGGTCGGCGGACGGGGAACGACCACCGGGCAGGTCTGGACCGCTCGGCCACCGCGGGTCCTGGCCCTGGGGCCGGGTGTCGGCGGAGTCCCGGTCGGCGGACGGGGCACGGCTGGGCAGCGCTCGCTCCGGGGACGGGGCACGGCCGGGCACGTCGGGGCTGCCCGACGGTGCGGGGGCGTCGGCCGGGTCGTCGGAACTGGCGGTGACCGGTTCCACCGGGCGGCGGTCGGCCGTGCCGCGGTGGTGCGGTGCGGGGCCGCCCCTGCGGCGGGTGGGCAGCGGCGCCGGGTTCTCCGCTTCGGACGCCGGGCGCGGGCCCAACCGGGGCGCGGGCTCCGCGTCCTCCTCCCGCCGTGACCGCCGCTCTCCGACCGGGCGGCCGTGCGAGCTGACGAGCTTGGGGGTCTGGCGCCGGGGCAGCGGCACCGGGCTGCCCGCGGCGGGCGTCCGGTCGGCCGGGTCCGCGGCGTCCGGCTCGCGCTGGGCGCCGAGGCCACCGCGCAGCGATCCCCGTGGTTCGCCCGCGGGAGCGTCCGGAGTCCCCGTCAGGGAGCGGCGGGGACGGAACAGGCCGCCGTCCTCGTCGAGCACGTCGGGCAGGTCGCCGAGCGCGTCCAGATCGACGGGAGCGTCCAGCTCGACCGGCCCGTCCAGCAGTGAGGCCGGCAGACCGGGCAGCTGCACGGGGCTCTTGGCGAGGGCTGGACGGCGCCGGCCGGCCGCCTTGGTGTCCTTGGCGGTGTGCGGACGGTCCAGGCGGAAGCCGATGCCGTTCGTGTCGGGAACGTCGTCGCTCAGCAGGGCGTCCGGCAGGAAGACGACGGCCGTGGTGCCGCCGTAGGGGGACGGCTGGAGGGAGACCCGGACGTTCTGGCGCTGGGCGAGCCGGCTGACCACGAACAGGCCGAGCCGGTCGGTGTCGGAGAGTTCGAACTCGGGTGTCTCGGCGAGGCGCAGGTTGGCGTCGAGCAGGGCCTCGGCGGTCATGCCCAGGCCGCGGTCGTGTATCTCGAGGGTGAAGCCGTTGGCGACCCGCTCGCCCACGACGTGGACGGCGGTGTGGGGCGGTGAGAACACGGTGGCGTTCTCGAGCAGTTCGGCGACGAGGTGGGTGAGGTCGGCGACGGCGGGGCCGGTGACGGCGACCCTAGGCAGCCGGCGGACCTCGACGCGTTCGTAGTCCTCGACTTCCGCGACGGCGGCCCGGACCACGTCCATCAGCTGGACCGGCTTGCGCCACTGCCGGGAGGGCGCGGCACCGGAGAGGATCACCAGGCCCTCGGCGTGCCGGCGCATCCGGGTCGTCAGATGGTCGAGGCGGAAGAGGTCGGCGAGTTCCTCGGTGTCCTCGGTCCTGCGCTCCATGGTGTCGAGCAGGGTGAGCTGCTTGTGCAGCAGGACCTGGCTGCGGCGGGCGAGGTTGACGAACACCTCGGAGACGCCGGCGCGCAACTCGGCCTGTTTGACGGCGGCTTCGACGGCGGCGCGCTGCAGGGTGTTCAAGGCCTGCCCGACTTCGCCGATCTCGTTCCTGTCGTACTCCAGGCGCGGGACCTCGGTCTCCACGTCTACCTTTTCGCCCGCGGAAAGGCGCCGCATCACACTGGGCAGGCGCACGCCGGACGCCTCGTGCGCATCCGTGCGCAGCTGGCGCAGATCCCGGACGAGGACGCGTCCGATACGCACGGACAGCAGCAGGGACAGCACCAGGGCGACGAGGCCGAGGGCTCCGGCGAAGACCGCCTTGAGGATGACGTTCATCGCGACGGGCTGGACCCGGTCCTGGTAGCGGGCGCCCGCATCGTCGTCGAGGGTGCCGAGTTCCCGCAGCGCGGTGCCTGCCGCGGTGTCCCAGCCCTTGGCGGTGACGTCGTCGGGCAGGCGGCCCGGGGACGCGGCGAGGACCGACTGCTCGGCGGAGCGCAGCGGCGCGGTGGTGGCGTTCTTCCAGAAGCGTTCGTAGCGTTCGCACTCCGCGCCGGGCAGTTGCGGGAGGCTGACCTCGTAGAGGACCTCGCGCTGGGCGACCAGGTCGGAGACGTGGCGCATCTCGTCCCGCCTGATCTTTCCGACCACCAGGGCGGAGCCGAGGAGGGCATCCTCCCGGGAGAGCAGTTCGCGGGCGCGGGCGGTGTTGACGAGGGCCCGGTACTCCTTGTCCATCTCGACGCTGTCGACGACGTCGAGTGTGGACAGCAGGGTGAAGCACGGGTCGACCAGGCGGTTGTAGAGGTCGAGGGCCTGGGCGCGGCTGACGGTGCCCTGTTCGACGCTGCGGCGCAGCGAGGCGATGCCGTCGAAGGCGTCCAGGACGGCGGTGACGCCCTCGCTGTCGTCCGGGTCGAGGTCCTCTCGCACATCGGACGCGGTCGCGTTGCGGCGGACCTCGGCGACGGCCTTGTCGGTGGCGGTCCGGGTGCGGCGCAGCGCGGCCAGTGCGTCGGCGGCCCTCGGGTCGGCCAGGTAGACGAGGGTCTGCCGGCGTTCCTGCTGCAGGACGCGGACGGTGTCCTCGACCGGAAAACCGACGTTCTCCATGACGGAGGAGACGCTGAACAGCCGGCCGGCCTCCCGGCCGGTGAGCACTGTGGCGAAGGCCCAGATCGCGGTCAGGGACACCAGCGGCACGAGAAGCAGCGCCACGATCTTCCGGCGGATCGACTTCCCGCGAAAGCGCATGGCCTCCCCCAGCTCGACCCCCACCAGCAGGGGGTACACATGTACGTCAACAAACGGCGCGAGCCTACTACCGACGCACAGGTAACTCGAAAGGTCGTCCGGAACCTGAACTTCCGCACCAGGGGCTCGACATGCGGAGGTGTCCGGGCATTGCGGGAGATTGTTCGGCGGGCTACGGCGGCACGGCCACCGCGAACCGGCGCACCGAACTTCGGGAAGTGGCTGGATTTTTACGCCGCGCGGGAATCTTCGCGCCGTCCTGTTCGTCCTTCTCTACAGGAAATGGGGGCGGAAGGCACCACAGGAGCCACATCCCGCCTCCCGGGGGCTTAAAGCAGCGCAAGCCGGGCAGCCAGTCAAGGAGCCGGAGATCTTCCGGCATCGAGGGGAACGGTTCGACCGGCGGTGGGGAGGGGCACGTTGATGGGCACGGCGGAGCGGCGCCAGACACCTGGGGCCGGCACGGCGGACAGCACGCCGGAGCGGCGCGGATGGCGGCACCCGGATCTCGGCGGTCCGGCCGACGAGAGTGGGGCCGAGCGGACGGACCACGAAAACCGGGCAGGATACCGGCCGTTGTGGGTCGAGGAGCCCGCGCGCCGGCGCCGGCTGCCCGATCCGGTGCGCACGGCCGCCGTACGGGCGGTGCTGATCATCTCCGTGACGTTGATACAGGCCGTGACGGCCTTCCTGTGCACGATGGCCGGGTCCTGGCTGGCCTTCCCGATGGTGCTGAGCAGCATCGCGAGCACGGTGGTGGCCACCTGGAGCGTCCTCGACGTGTGGGTGACCCGCCAGGTGTGGAACCAGCGCAACGGCGTGGTGTCGGCGCCGAGCAGCACCGCGCGGGCGCTGCGCCGCGAGCGGCGGCGCGCCCGACGGGCCGCCGAGCGGGGCCAGGGGCGAATAGGGCGGCGCGGGAGCGCCGGTCAGCTGTCGCATCCCTGACACCGCCGCACCGCCGTACGCACGGTGCGCTGCGCACCGCCGTACGCGCGGCGCACAGCGCACCCCCGTACGCACGGCACGCCGCGCACCCTGTACGCCCGGCTAAGGAGTCGTCGGTGCCGGTCGCTTGAACATCCGCGTCGCGGTGATCTCGCTGTGCGCCGCCTCCCCGGCGGGGATCTGCTGGGGCAGACCGGGCCGCAGGTGTTCCTCGACGCTGATGTACTTCAGACCCGCCCGCAGGTCGGCGTCGTTGCGCAGCCGGATCACCAGCGGGAACTCCGCCAGGGCGGTGGTGTCGAACAGACCGGTGGTGTACAGCAGCTGCACACCGAGCGCGTCGGACACGGCCCGCTGGAGTTCCAGCAGATAGGTGGCGTTGGCGCGGCCGATGGGGTTGTCGAGGAAGAGGGTGCCGGCGTGCCGGTGCTTGTCCCGGCCCCGGTCGTTGGAGCGCAGCGCGGCCATCGTGCAGTACAGCGCGATCGCGGCGGTGAGCAGCTGGCCGCCGGAGAACACGTCGCCCATCTGCCCGACCGGCACCCGCTCGGCGCGCAGCACGGCGTCCGGCTTGAGAATCTCCACGGCGACGCCCTTGGGCTGGAGGGCCGCCGCCACTCCGCGCAGCAGCAGGGACATGCCGTCGCGGCGCAGGTCGGAGTTCTTCCTCACGGCCGCGCGGGTGGCCTCGTCGACGACCTCGCCGAGGCGCTCGGTGAGGGTGGCCTGGTCGGGTTCCTCGAAGCGGATGCGCAGGAACTCCTGCCCGGACCACTCGCCGAGCCCCTCGGGCAGCCGGGACAGCCGCTGGGCCGAGCGCAGGGTGGCCAGCGCGGTCTCCACCAGGCCGCGCAGCCGGTCCACGATCGAGTCGCGGTTGCGCTCCAGCTGTGCCAGCTCGTCGGTGAGGACGCGCAGACGGGGCGCGAAGGCGTCGGCCCACTTCTGGGCGTGCTCGGGCAGCGCGGAGGCGGGCAGTTCGCGGATCTGCTGGCGGGCGGGGGTGCGGACCTGCTCGTAGCGGGTGGAGTTGGCGTGCCGGACGAGGACGTCGCTCGCCTCGCGGACGGAGGCCTCGGCGGCGGACAGGTCGGCGGCGCAGCTCCGCAGTGATCGGCGGGTCTCGGCGGCCGCGTGGCGGGCCTCCTCCAGTGTGCCGGGGTAGGGCTCGGACTCCTCCTGCTCCTCGTCACCGGCGTGCTCGCGCAGCAGGTCGCGGAGCATCGCGGCGAGCTCCTCGAAGCCGCCGACCGCGTCCTCGGCCGCACGGTGGGCCTGGAGCAGCTCGGCGTGCGCGTCGCGGGCCTGGGCCAGCGCCTCGGTGTGGGAAGCGAGTTCGGCGCTCGCCGTGCGCAGCAGGGCCTGGGCCTGGTCGGCGTCGCGAGGGACCAGTTCCTCGGGCAGTTCGGTGTGGGTCTCGCCGTCCTCGGGGGCGTGCCGTTCGGCCTCGCCGCGCAGCCGGCCGAGCTGTTCGCTGGCGTTCGACATGCGGGTCTCCAGGAGCTGCACCAGCTCCTCGGCGCGGGCGGCGGCCGCCTGCCGGGACGGTCCGTCGGAGCCGTCGGGGGATTCGAGCAGCTGCTCGGCACGGGTGCGGACCTTGTTGCTGAGCCGGTCCAGTTCGGCGCGCGCGGCGCTCTCGTCGCTCTCGGCGCGGGCCTGTTCGGCGCGCAGATCGGCGCCGACACCGACCTTCTCGTACACCTGGGAGGCAGCCCGGTAGGCCTCGCGCAGCGCGGGCAGGGACGCCTTGGTCGTGTCCCCGTCCGCCTCCGGTACGTCGTCCGGGGCGCCGGCGATCTCGGAGCGCTCGGCGCGCAGCGCGCGTGCGGTGCGGCGGGCGTCGTCGGCGGCGCGCTGGGCGGCGCGGCGGTCCTCGTCCGCGGCGCGGGCCCGCTCCAGGCAGGCCTGGGCGCGGGCCTCGGACTCGGTGGCCTCGTCGGCGAGTTCACGCAGGCGGGCCTGCCAGCCGGCGCGTTCGCGCAGCCGGAAGGCGAGTCCGGCGAGGGCGTCGGCGGCGCGGCGGGCCTTCTGTGCGGCCTCCTGGCGCTCGTCGCGGACGCGGACCGCCTCGGCGGCGCTCTCCTCGGCCTCGGCGCGGGCGGTGCGGGCCTCGGCCAGCTCGGCTTCGGTCTCCTCGGCGAACGCGCGTGCCTCACGGGCGGCCTCGGCGAGTTCGACGAGCCGGCCGGCGGGGCAGCCCGTGCGCCAGGACGCGAGCCGGGCGGACAGCTCGCGGTCCTTGCCGAGGCGGGCGGCGAGGGCGCGGATCTCCTCGTCGCGTGCGGTGGCCCGGGCGCGCAGCGCCTGCCGTTCCTCGTCGGCGGCGTGCTCGTCGTGCATGGCCGGGTTCGGCGGGACGAGGAACACCTCCCCGCTGTCCGTCTCCACGGCCGGGGCGGGGGCGAGCAGGGCGGCCGCCGTGCCGACGGCGACGGCTGAACGGGGCAGCAGGGCCGCGTCGCCGAGCGCCTGGCGTGCGCGGGCGTGCGAGTCGGGGTCGGTGATGATCACGCCGTCGACCAGCTCGGGCCGGGCGGCCAGCACGCGCGCGTGGTCGGCGGGATCGACGGCCTGGGCGAGGTAGCGCCAGCCGGGCAGGGCGGGGATGCCGTGTTCGCCGAGGAACTCGACGGTGGCGAGGACGTCCGGGCCGGGCGGCAGCAGTCCGCCGTCGCCGAGCGCGCCCAGGATGCGGGCGTCGTCGGCGGCGGCCGTACGCAGGTCGAACAGCTGGCGTTCGGCGGAGGAGACGGCGTCGTCGAGGAGTTCGCGCAGCTCGTCGGCGCAGCGGTCCAGCTCCTCCGGCGTCAGGGCACCGCGGCCGCCGTCGTCGTCGCCCTGCCGGGGCTGCGGGATCGCGGAGCGCGCGTCGGTCAGGCCGAGCAGTTCGGCGAGCCGCTCCTCGCGGGACAGGGCTTCGGCGGTGCGCCGCTCGCCGTCGTGGGAGCGCTCGGCGGCGGTGGCGGCGTCGGCGGCACGGGCGGCGGTCAGTTCGGCGCGGGTCTCGGCGGCGGCTGTCTCACGCGCGTGCTCGGTGGCCCGGCGCGCCGCCTCGCGGGCGGTGTCCCAGGCGGCCACCGCGGTCTTCTCGGCGTCGGAGGCGGCGAGGGCGGCGCGGGCCGGGTCGGCGTCGGGCGTGCTGTCGTCGAGCCAGCCGGCGCGGACGGCCTCGGCGGTCTCCTGCTCGACCTCGCCGAGGCGCTGGCGCAGGTGCCCGACCTCGCTGCGGGCGCGCTGTGCCTCGGTCGCGGCGGCAGTGGAGTCCCGGTAGGCCGCGTCGCTGACCTCCTGGAGCTGCGCGGAGCGCTCCTCCCCCTCGTTGGCGAGGTTCTCGGCGTTCTCCGCGGCGGCGTGCAGGGCCCGGACCAGGTCGACGGCGGCCTTGGTGCGCGCGGCGAGCGCGGGGGCCGCGTCCCGTTCCGCCTCCTGGATCGCGGCGGACACCCGGGCGACCCGGTCGGCGGCCGCGCGGTGGCGCAGGACGGCCTCCGCGGCCTGCCAGGCGGCGTGCAGGGTGCGGGCGTCGGCCAGCTCGCGCTTCTGCGCGGCGGCGGCCTTCTCGGCGGCGGTCAACGCCAGGGAGGCGTGCCGGTAGGCGAGTTCGGCCGCGATGAGGGCGCTGCGCTCGCGGGCGCCCTCGGCATGGGTGACGGCGTAGGCGGCGGCCGTGACCCGCTGGGCGAGGTCGGTGGCGCGGGTGCGTTCCTGCACGGCCCGTGCGGTCAGCCGGCGCGCCAGGGTGCGGGTGCGGCGCTCGGCGCCCGCGTGGACGTCACGCGCGCGTGCGCGGGCGTCGGCGGCCTCGACGATCCGGCCGAGCAGGTCGACGGAGCCGGCGGTGAAGTCGCGTTCGGCGATCAGCTCGGCGCGCCGGCCCAGCTTGTTGCCGAAGCCGCCGACCAGGTCGGCGAGTCCGTCGGTGTCGCGGGTGTCGGTGACGGCGCGCAGCAGCAGGTCGGTGAAGTCGGAGTCCTTCTTGACCGCGAACAGGCCGGCGGCCTCGCCCTCGTCGGCGTTCATCTCCCGCTGGTAGCGGAAGAGTTCGGGGTCGAGGCCGAGGTCGCCGAGGTGCTCGATCCAGCGGTCGTGGATCTCCTCCCAGTGCACCTCCAGGTGCGGGTACGCCTTGCCCGCCTCGGTGATCGCGTCGCGGAAGCCCTTCATGGTGCGGCGGCGGCCCTGCGCGCCGGACTGGCCCTCGACGGGCGGGCGTACGGCGGTGGACTCGGCGACCGGCAGGTTGTCCAGGGAGAGCCCGGGACCGGGCCGGAAGGAGTACCAGGCCTCGGCGAACTTGCGCGGGTCGTTGGAGACCTGGCGGCCGCGCCACTCGCTGACCTTGCCGACGACGACACACTCGCCGGTCTGCACATGCTGCCACTCCAGGGCGACGTGTCCGCAGTCGTCGGCCAGCAGGAACTTGCGCAGCACGCCGGAGCTGGCGCCGCCCAGGGTGTTGCGGTGGCCCGGCAGCATCACCGAGAAGATCAGCTTGAGCAGGACGGACTTGCCGCCGCCGTTCTCCAGGAAGAGCACGCCGGCCGGTGCGGGGCGGCGCGGCGGGCCGACCGGCTCCTCCTCGAAGAACTCCGCCTGGGCCGGCGCGGGGTCGGGCACCGGCTCACCCACACCTCGCAGGTCAAGCACGGTGTCGGCGTAGCGGGCACCGGCGGGACCGATGGAGTAGAGGCGGACCCGGGACAGCTCGTACATGGCGGACTCTCGTTAAGTCTTCGAACAGGTGCGGTGGTTCTGCGGTGCTGGTCAGGAATGGAACGGCAGCCCGGCGTCGGCCACCAGGTCCAGGTCCTCGGTGTCCTCGGCCGGCAGCAGCGTCGGCGTGCCGTCCGTGACGGGGACGACGCCCAGCTCCAGCAGTTCGGCCAGGGCGGCGCTGCCGGCCATGTCGCGCACCTGGAGCTGGTAGCGGGCCGTGGTGCGGTAGGTGCCGCCGTTGTCGTCGCCGGTGCGCTGCAGGAACCCGGAGTCGGTGAGGAACGCGACGGCCTTGGCGACGATGCCGGTGGTCGAACCGGCGAGCCGGCGGGCGTCCTTGGTGGCGCCGGTGGCGCTGCGTCTGGCCCAGATCCGCCAGGCCGCTTCCAGGCCGGGCGCGTCGGTGACCGGGTCGGTGTTCTCGCCCTGTTCGGCGGCCCGCTCCTCCAGGCGGCGGCAGGCCTGACGGACGAAGGCGTCCACGCCGTTGACGGTGACGCGGCCGATGTAGCCGTCGTCGGCGAGGTCCTCGGGGCGCGGGAAGGCGAGGGCGGCCACCGCGAGATGGGCGAGGCCGTGCAGGAAGCGGTCGCCTGAGTCGGCGGAGGCGCGACGCGCGTAGTCGCCCATGCGGACGGCGAAGACGGAGTCCTCTGCGGCGGTCACAGCCATACCGGCGCGCGGCGACACCTCCAGCACCACCAGGCCGAGCCCGGCGGCGACGGCGTCGGCGAGCCGGGCGAACGGCGGGTCCTCGCGGTAGCGGCGCAGCAGGTCGGCGTACTCCTGGTCGCGGGCCGGCTGGAGCTTGGGCTGCAGGCCGAAGGCGACGAGCCGGGCCGCGTCGGCGGCGTCGGCGGGGGTGACGGCGGCGGATGCCGGGGCGGGTCCGGCTTCCGGCTCACTCCACTCGACGTGCTCGGTCACGGCTGTCGCTCCTTGTCATGCGGGTGGTGCGGGTGGTGCGGGTCGTACGTGTCGCAGGTGTCGTACGTAAGTGGGTCGTACGGGTGGTGCGGGTCGTACCCGTCGTACGTCAGTGGGTCGTGCGCGCACCGGCTCATGCCGCGTCCGTCCGGTCCGCGGCCATTCCCGCCGCGTCCAGCAGGGCCGTGCCGACGATGAGGTCGGCGCCGCCGAACTCCGGGTCGTCCAGCTCGGTGCCGTCGTCGACGGCGAACAGCAGCTTCTCCTCGCCCTGCCGGTAGGCGGTACCGAAGGGCGGGCTGGCCGCGTGCACGGCCAGCAGGGCGACCAGGTACGGCAGGTCGGGGTCCTTGGTGCGGGCCTCGGCGAGCAGACCGGACAGCCGGCGGGGCGCGTCGTGCGGCAGGTCGAGCAGCTCCTGCGCGGCGGCCATCTGCTCCTCGCTGAACCGGCTGTCGTCGGGCGTGGCGACCAGGTCCGGCTCGGGCATCTCGGCGCCGAGGTGCTCGCGCTCCACGGGCGGGGTGAGCAGTATGTCGACCAGGTCGCCGACCCGCACGGCCACCGGGGTGCGCAGGCCCGTGCCGCGGTGGAAGAACGCGTCCGTCACGCGCGTGGCCCGCTCCAGCGGCAGCGGCAGGGTCGGTGCGAGGAGGTGGCCGTACAGGTCGAGTCCCGACGTCGTCAGCGGCGTGGCGAAGGCCTGCCGGTCCTGTTCGGCGCGGAAGAGGGGGCCGGCCTCCAGCAGACGGGACTGGAGCTGGGTGTGGCGGCGGATGCAGTCCTTGACGATGTCGACGAGCTCGGCGGCGCGCCGCTTGTGCTCGGGTTCCTCGGACTCGTCGCGGGCCTTGCGGATGTTGGTGAGGATCGCGTTCTCGTGGCGGTACCGCTCGGCGACATGGTCGAGGGCCTCGGCGATCATGTCGGGTACGGCGTTCAGCCAGTCCACCGCGCGGACGTTGCGCCGGGTCGCGTCCAGGGCGCGGCGCAGGGTCTCCGAGTACTGCACCGTGCGGTAGCGCGCCTGCTCGGCGGCGAGCTGGGCGTCGGCCAGGCGGCCGCGGCTGATC
Source organism: Streptomyces sp. NPDC104814 (assembly GCF_055583185.1). Lineage (NCBI taxonomy): Bacteria > Bacillati > Actinomycetota > Actinomycetes > Kitasatosporales > Streptomycetaceae > Streptomyces > Streptomyces sp. NPDC104814. The sequence continues at coordinate 32,226 of NZ_JBVJOL010000016.1, forward strand.
AGGACCTCGAGCTTGACCTCGGCGGCGATCTGGGCGGAGGTGACGTCGGTGTCGAGGGCTCCGACCAGGACGTTGACCGCTTCGTCGGTCGTGCGCAGATAGACCGTGCCGCCCGGTCCCGGGACCTCCTCGATCAGCTTGAAGTCGTAGTCCCGGCGGACGTAGGAGCCGTCGGAGGCGAAGGTGCCGTACACCGCGCGGAAGCCGCGGTCGACGCTGCCGACGTTGATCAGGTTCTCCAGGACCCAGCGGGCCACCCGCTCGTGTTCGGCGGGCGGGCGGTTGGGGGCCTGGGCGGCGATGCGCGGGATCAGCCGGGCGACGATCTGCTCGTGGTCGGCGCCCGTGTCGAAGTCCATGTTGAGTGTGACGAGGTCGATGGCGGCGAGGGCGATCTCCGCCATGCCGTACACCGAGTACTCACCGGCGAGGTTGGCCTTGCGCGCGTCGAGGTCGTGGATCGGCGCGGTGCAGGCGAGCGCGCGCAGCCGCCGCGCCAGGCCCTCGTCGGCGGCCGGGCCCGGCGCGGGGCGCGGCCCCGCGCTGAGCTGGGGCGGAGCGCTGTCCGTCGATGCAGGCGAAGTCACGGTGCACAGACTAGGTCCTTGGTCTGACAACAGCCCAAACGAGCGGCTCCGCCGGGGAGCGCCGGGTATGTGCGGTTGTCTTTCGGGTGCGGCCCGGGTGTGGCTGGTCGCGCAGTTCCCCGCGCCCCTGGCACGTAAGGCCGACCGTCAGCCTGGAAGCGCCCCGGTCTGCTTCCACCGTCAGCCGGGGAGTTGACCCTCGTCTCCGACCCGTCTGCGGTAGACCTCGACCACTCGGTCCAGGGAGTCGCGCAGGTAGACGGAGAGGAGCCGTTCCGCGCCCTCTCTGTCCCCGTTTCGGAGGGTTTGCAGGATCTGCCGGTTGCGTACCAGATACGGTTCGTGAAGCTTTCGCGGGTCGTCCACCACGTGGAACGCCAGGCGGAGTTCGGCGAAGACGCTGCGCATGAGCTCGTCGGTGCGTTCACTGCCGGCCAGGGCGACGAGTTCCTGGTGGAAGTGGATGTTCGCGGTGCCCAGCGATTTCCAGTCGTTCTCGGCGCCGGCCCGCTCGCCCTCGGCCACCGCCGCGGCGAGGCCGTCGAGTGCGTACGGCGGGTCACCGAGGCCCCGGACGACCGCGCACTCCACCAACGCGCGCGTGCGGTAGATGTCCTCCACGTCCTCGACGGTCAGGACCCGGACGAAGACGCCCCGGTTGAGTTCGTGGACGAGCAGTCGCTCGTGGGTGAGCAGCCGGAACGCCTCGCGCAGTGTGTTGCGGGACACACCGAGCGCGCCGCCGATGCTGTCCTCCGACAGCCGGGTGCCGGGTGGGAAGAAGCCGTCGGCGATCCGGCTCCGGAGGATGTCCGCGACCCGCTCGGCCGTGCTGGTGCGGCCCAGGAGGGCGCGGTCGTCGGCCAGTGACGCCAGCTGCTCTGCCATGCCCGGAATTCAATCGCACCCACGGGGACGAGACAACAGGGGTATTGAAGGATCGTTGAACGATCCTCTACGGTGCTGCGCACGGCTCTTCCCGATGCTCCTCCGTCACCCCTGAGCGAGGTGTCCATGAGCACGACCCCTCCACCCCGGGCAGCGACCGCCGGCGCGCACGCCGCCGCAACGGAACCCGGCGCTGCCGACGGCGCGTTCGGCTGGCTGCGCGCCCTCGGCCCACGCGGCCGGCGCGCCTTCGCGGGCGCGTTCGGCGGCTACGCGCTCGACTCCTACGACTACTTCACGCTCCCGCTGAGCATGGTCGCGCTGTCCGCGTACTTCGGCCTGGACAGCGGCCAGACCGGCCTGTTCACCACGGTCACCCTCGTCGTCTCCGCGGTCGGCGGCGCCCTCGCCGGGATGCTCGCGGACCGGGTGGGCCGGGTGCGGGCACTGCTGCTCACCGTGATCACCTACGCGGTGTTCACCGTCGCGTGCGGCTTCGCGCCCGACTTCGAGACGCTGCTCGTCTTCCGCGCGCTGCAGGGCCTCGGCTTCGGCGGCGAGTGGGCGGTCGGCGCGATCCTGGTCGCCGAGTACGCGAGCGCCCGGCACCGCGGCCGCACGCTCGGCGCGGTGCAGAGTGCCTGGGCGGCCGGCTGGGCGCTGGCCGTGGTCGTGTACACGCTGGTGTTCTCGTTCGTCGACGACGGCCTGGCCTGGCGTGTGATGTTCTGGACCGGTGCGCTGCCCGCGCTGCTCGTGGTCTGGGTACGGCGCCGGGTGCACGACGCTCCGCAGGCCGCGGCCGCACGCGAACGCAGCGGCGAGAAGGGGTCCTTCGCGGCCATCTTCAAGCCGGGCCTGCTGCGCACCACCGTCTTCGCCGGCCTGCTGTCGACCGGCGTCCAGGGCGGCTACTACACGCTGGCCACCTGGGTGCCGACGTATCTGAAGTCCGAGCGCGGTCTGTCCGTCGTCGGCACCGGCGGATACCTCGCCTTCCTGATCTCCGGCGCGTTCATCGGCTACCTCACCGGCGGTTATCTGACGGACCGGCTGGGCCGGCGGCGCAACATCTGGCTGTTCGCCCTGCTGTCGGCACTGTGCATCGCGGTCTACGCCAACCTCCCGAGCGGCGCCGACACCCTGCTGCTGGTGCTCGGGTTCCCCCTCGGGTTCTGCATGTCGGCCATCTTCAGCGGCTTCGGGTCGTATCTGAGCGAGCTGTACCCGACGGCCGTGCGCGGCACGGGCCAGGGCTTCACCTACAACACCGGCCGCGCGGTGGGCGCGGTCTTCCCGACCACGGTCGGCTTCCTGGCGGACAGCTGGGGCGTGGGCGGCGCGCTGGTCTTCGGCGCGATCGGCTACGGCCTGGCCGCCCTCGCCCTGCTGGGGCTTCCGGAGACTCGCGGGAAGGAGCTGGTGTGACCGACAGCACCGCCGTCGACATCGGCAGCAGTGACCGCCCCGTCACCCTCGTCGACCCGCACGCGCACGCATGGAGCCCGGCCGCCGCACGCGCCCGCTTCCGGGCGGGGCTGTCCGGTCCGACCGCCGGGGTCGCCGCCGGCCACACCCAGGTGAACCTGATCTCCGTCCCGGCCGACTGGGCGTACGAGACCTTGCTGTTCTGCACCCGCAATCCCAAGCCCTGCCCGGTCCTCGACGTCACCGACGCGGGCTCGTGGACGACCGCGCTCGCCGACGGCGCCGATCTGCGCACCGATCTGCCGCGTTACCGGGTGTGGGAGCACGGTCGGCTGGTGGACGAGCCGACCGATGTGCGGGCGTACTGGCGCGACGACCTGGTGTCGTTCCTCATCGGATGCAGCTTCACCTTCGAATGGGCGCTGACCTCGGCGGGTGTGCCGCTGCGCCACATCGAGCAGGGCCGCAACGTCCCGATGTACACCACGAGTTGGCAGTGCCGTCCGGCGGGGCGGCTGCACGGGCCGCTGGTGGTGTCGATGCGTCCGGTGCCGCCGGAGCACCTGCCGGCGGCGATCAGGGAGAGCGGACTGCTGCCGGCCGTGCACGGCAGCCCCGTACACTGCGGCGATCCCTCGGCGCTCGGCATCGAGGACCTCGGCCGTCCCGACTTCGGCGATCCGGTCCGCCTGGAACCGGACGACATCCCGGTGTTCTGGGCCTGCGGAGTGACCCCGCAGGCCGCGGTGACGGCCTCCCGGCCGCCGTTCGCCCTCACCCACGCACCGGGACAGATGTTCCTCACCGACGCCCGCGACGAGCAGTACCGCGTGGCATGAGCACCCAGGAAGAATCCATGACCTCCATCGATCTGAACGCCGACCTCGGCGAGGGCTTCGGCCGCTGGGAGCTGACCGACGACGAACGGCTGCTGTCCGTCGTCACCAGCGCCAACGTGGCCTGCGGCTTCCACGCCGGGGACGCGGTCACCATGCGCCGGGTGTGCGAGCTGGCGGCCGAGCGCGGGGTGCGGATCGGCGCACAGGTCTCCTACCGGGATCTGGCCGGGTTCGGGCGGCGCGCGATGGACGTGCCGCCCGCCGAACTGGCCGCCGAGGTGGCGTACCAGATCGGCGCCCTGGAGGTGTTCGCTCGGGCGGCCGGGGCGGGCGTGGCCTACGTCAAGCCGCACGGCGCGCTGTACAACCGGGTGGTGCGCGACGAGGAGCAGGCGCAGGCCGTCGTCGAGGGGGTGCTGCTCGCCGACGCGGCGCTGCCGGTGCTGGGACTGCCCGGCTCGCGGCTGCTGGAGAGGGCGGAGAAGGCCGGGCTGCCCGTCGTCACCGAGGCGTTCGTGGACCGCGCCTACACCGACGAGGCCACCCTGGTCCCGCGTGGCCGGGACGGTGCCGTGATCGCCGATCCCGAGGCGGTGGTGGAACGGTCGGTGAGCCTCGCCCGCTCCGGGACGGTCATCGCGCACTCCGGGGCGCGGATCGAGGTACGCGCGCGTTCCCTGTGCCTGCACGGTGACACCCCGGGCGCGGTGGAGCTGGCCCGCCGGGTGCGCCGGCGGCTGGAGGAGGCCGGGGTGCGGGTGGAGGCCTTCGCGTGAGGGCGCTGCCCGTGGGCGACGACGCCCTGCTGATCGAGGTGACCTCCGGTCAGGAGGCCGAGGCCCTGCACGCCGAGCTGGTGCGCCGGCGCGCCGAGGGGCTGCTCACCGTGCGGGAGATCGTCCCGGCGGCGCGCACGGTCCTGCTCGACGGGCTGTCGGAGCCGGACCGCGTGGCCGGTCAGCTGGCGCAGGCGGAGGTGCCGCCCGTTCCCGCACGCGCGCGTGAGGTGGTCGAGATCCCGGTCCGCTACGACGGCCCGGACCTGGAGCAGGTCGCGGCGCACTGGGGGGTCGACGCGGCGGAGGCGGCGCGCATCCACGCGGCGACCGCGTTCCGGGTGGCGTTCTGCGGCTTCGCCCCCGGCTTCGGCTATCTCACGGGACTGCCCTCCCGCTACGACATGCCGCGCCGGGGCACTCCGCGCACGGCCGTCCCGGCCGGTTCGGTGGCGCTGGCCGGGCCGTACACCGGGATCTACCCGCGCTCCTCCCCCGGCGGCTGGCAGCTGATCGGGACGACGGACGCCGTGCTGTGGGACCCCGCGCGCGTGCCGGCCGCGCTGCTCGCGCCGGGCACGCGCGTGCGGTTCGTGCCCGTGGGCGGGGTGGACGGCGTATGACGGACCGCGCGCTCGCCGTCGTACGGGCCGGGGCGCTGACGACCGTGCAGGACCGGGGGCGGCCCGGGCACGCGCATCTCGGCGTGCCGCGCTCCGGGGCGCTCGACGCGGCCGCCGCCGGGCTGGTCAACCGGCTGACCGGCAATCCGCCGGAGGCCGCCGTCCTGGAGACGACGCTGACCGGCTGCGCCCTGCGGCCGCGCTGCGCGGTCACCGTGGCCGTCGGCGGCGCGCCCTGCCGGGTCACCGTGGACGGGCGGCCGGCCGCCTGGGGAGCTCCGGTCCGGGTGCCCGCCGGGGCGCTGCTGGACGTCGGCCCGGCGGTGCGCGGCGTACGCAGTTACGTGGGCGTCTCCGGCGGTGTGGCGGTCGAGCCGGTCCTCGGCAGCCGCTCCACCGACCTGCTCTCCGGGCTCGGGCCGGCGCCGCTCGCCGACGGTGCGGTGCTCGCCCTCGGACCGGAACCGGGCCGGGCGACGGTGCCGTACACGCGCGTGGACGTGGCTCCGCAGCCTGGCCCGCCGTCCGAGCTGGTGCTGCGGGTCACGCTGGGGCCACGTGACGACTGGTTCACGCCGGAGGCGGTGCGCGTCTTCACCACGCGCGCGTACCGGGTCTCCGCCGCGAGCAACCGCATCGGCCTGCGCACCGAGGGGCCGTCCCTCGAACGCGCGCGCCCGGGCGAACTGCCCAGTGAGGGCATGGTCCTGGGCGCCGTCCAAGTGCCGCCCGACGGACGCCCGGTGGTCTTCCTCGCCGACCACCCGACCACCGGCGGCTACCCGGTGATCGGCGTCGTCCGCCCCGCCGACCTCCCGGCCGCGGCACAGGCCGCACCCGGGACGCCGGTACGGTTCGTGGCGGTACGCCGCCGGTAGAAGGCGTGGCTGCGGCGGCGACGTGTTTGCCAGGGAGGCCGAGCGGGCGGGCCACACGTACCGGCGGCTCCGCCCCGGGCCGGCGCGGCGGCGTCTCCTGGCGATGCGGCGACCGGCGAGCGCGGCGCCCTTTCCTCGCCGATGTGCGGCCGGCGAAGGTCTACGCCGCTTCCTCCACCTCCCTCACCGACACCGCCGCCAGGGCCGCCGAGACCGCGGCCGAGGTGCGCAGGTCGAGGCGGGCGGCGGTGCCCCGGGCCCGGTGGCGCAGTTCCTCGGCGGCGAGGGCGAGCAGCTGGGGCAGCAGGTCGGTGCAGCGACGAGCCACCCAGCCGGTACCGGCGGTGGCCAGCCGGCGCAGGCTCGCCGCGCGGGTGGGCGCGGGGAGCTCCGGCTCGGCCGAGGGCGCGGGACCGTTCGCCAGGCCCGCCCCGGCCAGCAGGGCGTGGCAGCGGACGGCGAGCTGCCGGTGGCCGCGTTCGCCGGGGTGCAGCCGGTCCGCGCTCCACATCGCGCGGTCCCTGGTCCACTCCCCCGTGCCGGCGTGCAGGTGCAGCGTGCCGTACCGGTCGGACAGGGCGTGCACGACGGTGTTGACGGCGTGCTGGCGCCGGGCCAGCGGCCGGGCGAGGGCGCCCGGGAGGCCCAGCATCGTGCCCGGGTCGGGCAGGCAGGCGGTGAGCACCGTCGCGCCGTGCCGGGTGAGGGCGCCGTACACGGTGTCGAGGCGGGCGGCCACCTCGTGGATGTCGAAGGTGCGGCGCAGGGTGTCGTTGACGCCGATCACGACCGATGCCAGGTCGGGGCGGAGGGCGAGCGCGGCCGGCAACTGCTTCTCCAGCACGTCCCGCGTCTGCGCCCCGCTGACCGCGAGGTTGGTGAAGTCCACGGGCGACACGGCCAGGGACGGGGCGAGCAGGGCGGCCCAGCCGCGCCGGCCGCCCACGACCGGGTCGCCCACGCCCTCGGTCAGCGAGTCGCCGAGGGCCGCGAACCGCACGGGTCTCATGCCACGCCCTCCGGCACCGTGGGCCGCGGAGCGAGGGGCACGTCGTGGGCGGCGAGGAACGCGTCCACGGCCTGCTGCCAGCCGAAGCACTCGGCACGCGCGCGTGCCGCCGCCCGGCGCTCCCGCGCGGGCCGCGCGAGCAGCAGCTCCACGGCGTCCGCGAAAGCGCCGCCGTGGTCGGCCGCGGTGGCGCCCGTCGATCCGACGACCTCGGGGAGCGCGGACGACGCACTGACGGCGACGGGCGTGCCGCAGGCCAGTGCCTCCAGGGCGGCCAGACCGAACGTCTCGGCGGGTCCGGGCGCCAGGCACACGTCGGCGGACGCCTGCAACACGCCCAGGTCCCGGCGGTCGGCGACGTGTCCGAGGAAGGTGACCGGCAACCGCCGCTCCCGCGCCCGCTGTTCGAGCCGGGCGCGCAGCGGACCGTCCCCGGCCACCACGAGCACCGCCCGGCGACCGCGCCCGAGCAGCGTCTCCAGTGCGTCCAGGGCCGTGCCGGGGCGTTTCTCCACGGACAGCCGCGAGCACATCAGCAGCAGCGTCTCGTCCCCACGCGCGTGCACCGCCCGCACGCCCGCGTCCCGCAGCGCGGGGTGCCGCTCGGCCAGATCGACGCCGAGCGGGGCGCGTACGACGTTGCGGGCGCCGATCCTGACGAACTCGCGCTCGGCGAACTCCGTCGTGCACACCACGCGCGCGTACGTGTGCGCGGTGCGGATGTTGAGCGCGTCGGCGGCACGCCGGGCGGCGCCCCCGGGCAGGCCCCAGGTGCGCAGTACCCCGTCGGCGGACTCGTGGGAGACCATCACGGCCGGCACCCGCGCGCGCCGCGCCCACCGGCCGGTCCACCTCAGCGTCGTACGGTCGGACACCTCCAGGCGGTCGGGGGCCAGCTCGTCGAGGAGCCGGGCCACGCGCCGCCTGTCGGTGAGGACCCGGTAGCCGCCGGTGCCGGGCAGCAAGGGCCCCGGCAGGGTGATGACCCGTCCCTGCTCGGTCTCCTTCTCGCTCTCGGTCTCGCCGGGAACGACCAGGACGGGCTCGTGCCCGGCGGCCCGGTAGCCCTTGCCCAGTTCACGCAGGGCGGTGCGCAGGCCGCCGGAGGCCGGGGTCACGAAGTTCGCGAGCCGGACGATCCGCAGGCCGGTCATGCCGCCACCACCGGCCTGCGCGCGGCCAGGACATCGGCGTAGTGGCCGATCAGCCGGTCTCCCACCGCCGTCCAGGTGCGGCCCTCGACCATGGCCCGCCCGGCGGCTCCGAAGGCCGTGCGCCGGGCCGGGTCGGCGGCCAGGGCCCGTACGCCCTCCCGTACGGCGGTGGCGTCACCCGCCGGAAAGAGCAGCCCGGTGTGCCCGTGGGCGACCAGGTCCAGCGGGCCGCCGGCGGCGGGCGCGAGCACCGGCACGCCGCTGGCCATGGCTTCCTGCACGGTCTGGCAGAACGTCTCGAAGGGCCCGGTGTGGGCGAAGACGTCGAGGGAAGCGAAGATCCGGGCGAGGTCGTCGCCGGTACGGCGGCCCAGGAACACGGCGCCGGGCAGCGCCTCCTCCAGACCGGAACGGCTGGGTCCGTCGCCGACGACGACCACCCGCACACCGTCCAGGCCGCACACCCCGGCGAGGAGCTCGACCTGCTTCTCGGGGGCGAGCCGGCCGACGTAGCCGACGATCACCTCGCCGCCGGGGGCCAGTTCACGGCGCAGCGCCTCGTCGCGGCGGTCGGGGCGGAAACGGACGGTGTCCACGCCGCGCGGCCACAGCCTGAGCCGGGGCACGCCGTGCTCGTCCAGGTCGCGCAGGGCGGCGGTGGACGGGGCGAGGGTGAGGTCGGCCGCGGCGTGCACGGAGCGGATGCGCCGCCAGGCGGCGGCCTCGCCGGCGCCCATGTAGGTGCGGGCGTATCCGGCCAGGTCGGTCTGGTAGACGGCGACGGCCGGGATGCCGAGCCGGGCGGCGACGGCCATGCCGCGCACCCCGAGGACGAAGGGGCCGGCCAGGTGGACCAGGTCGGCGCGGTGCTCGGCGAGCGTCGAGGCCAGGCGCCGGCTGGGGAGGGCGACGCGGACCTGGGGGTAGCCGGGGAGCGGGAGGGAGGGGACGTGGACGACGGGGCAGGGGGCGGACGCGTCGGGCCTGGTCCCCGGGGCGGGGGCCGGCGCGACGACGAGCGGGGCGTGACCGCGGGCGACGAGGTGCCGGGCGGTCTGGAGCGCGCAGTGGGCCACGCCGTTCACGTCGGGGGGAAAGGATTCGGTCACGATGACGACACGCATACGTGTGTTGTCGCCGCGCCGGACGTGGCCGCGTCAACGTGGATCTTTCCGGCCGAGGAACGTCCTGTGAGCGTTGCGCTCCGCACCCGAGCAGGCCGGGAACCGGCCACGCGCTCCTGAAGTAAGGGTCACCCGGCGTTCACACGCCGGGCCGCGGCCGCCCGGCGGATCGCACCCGGCCTGGCGCGTCACACCCGCCCGGCGGATCGCACCCGGCCTGGCGCGTCACACCCGCCCGGCGAGTCGCGCCCGTCCGGCGAGTCGCACGACGGCAACCGCGCAGCGGCCCGAGACAGGTCCCATCGCGTCCGCACAGCAGGCCCCCCTCAGGGGGCAACGGCCGGACGCCTCGCCCTGCGACCCCGCAGGGTCGACGCCCTGCCCGTCCCAGCTGTCCCCCGTCGCCCGGTGTCACACCGCCGACGCGTCCGGTCCGATGCGGCTGCGTACGGCCGTCTGGACCTCGTCCTCCTCCGCCGGGTCCGCGGCCAGCCGGCGCAGGCGCTCCACCACGCGCGCGTCGCCCGTCTCGGCGTGCCGCGCGGCGATCTCGCGGGTGGTCTCCTCGCAGTCCCACAGGCACTCGACGGCGAAGCCGGTGCCGAAGGAGGGGTCGGTGGCCGCCAGCGCGCGGGCGCAGCGGCCGCGCAGATGGGAGGAGGCGGTCTCGCGGTAGACGTGCCGCAGAACGGGTGCGGCGCAGGCGATGCCGAGGCGCCCCGCGCCGTCGACGAGGGTCCACAGGGTGGGCGCGTCGCAGCCCTCTCCCCGTACGGCCTCGCGCAGGGCGCCGAGGACGAGGTCGCTGTCCTGGGCGCCGCCCCGGCAGGCGAGGACGCGTCCGGCGGCGGCGCCGAGCGCGTCGGGCCGGCGGGCCCAGCCGCGGGCCCGGTCTACGGCGGCGACGGCGCGCATGCGTTCGAAGGCGTCGACGGCGGCCTCGACGACGGGCGCGGTGCCGCCCGCGGCAGCGGCCTCGATCAGGTCGAGGGCGTCGGGATCGTTGCTGTCGGCGAGGTAGCGCAGGGCGGCGCACCGGGCTCCCTCGGTGCCGTCCAGCGCGGCCCGCACGATCTCCGGCCGGTCCTCCGGGCCCGCCACGGCGGCGAGGCAGCGCGCGGCGGGGACATGGAGGGCGGCGCCGCGTTCGACGCCCTGCTGGGCCCATTCGAGGACCGCGGCGACGCTCCATCCGGGCCGGGGCCCGGTCGGCCGCATCTGCCGCTGCCAGCGGTCGAACGAGCCGGCCTCGTGCGCGGCACGCACGCGTGCGGCGATGTCGGCCCGCTGGTCCTCGGCCCACAGCCGCCACGGCCGGGGTTCGAAGGCGTCGCGTACGACGGTGGCCAGCGCCGCCTCGCCCTCGGCGTCGGTGGTGAAACGGGCGAGGACGGGTGCGGCGAGGGCGCGCAGCCCGGCGTCGTCGTCGCGCAGGGCGAGTTCGTCGAGCGCCCAGGCCCAGTTGGAGCCGGTGGCGGCGTAGCGGCGCAGCAGATCGAGGGCGTCGCGGCGGCCGTAGGAGGCGAGGTGGCCGAGCACGGCCAGGGCGAGTCCGGTGCGGGACTCGTCGGTGTCGAAGACGTCCTCGACGTCGAAGAGGTGGGCCTCGATCTCGTCCAGCTGGCCACCGAGATCGAGGAAGAGACGGGCGTAGTACAGGGAGCGGTTCTCCACCTGCCAGTCGTGGCGGGGGTCGCGCAGCACGCAGTGGTTCAGTGCCGCGAGCGCCTCGGCCCGGGGGGCGGTGAGCGCGTGGAGTGTGCCGTCGCCGCGGCCCCGCTGGAGCAGGCCGAGCAGCGTACCACTGGGCGCTATGACCGGATCGAACATGGGAAACAGCCTCACATCAAGCGTCGACGCAACCGGGGACGTGCATTACCTGGCCGCGTGACAACACGTCGGGGCGCCCGCCGTTTCCTGCTTGCTGTAGACCATCTCTCTCTGCCTCTCGTCGGTGGCCCATGCGGGCCGCATCACGGCCCGCGCGGTGCGGCATCACCTGCCCGGCCATCGCGTCCGTGAATCACGACGTCATGATGACCCGGCGGTTCCGCCCACCGCGACCGAAATTTCCGGCGGCCTGTTACCGCCTCCCCCGTGGTCGGTGTCCTATCTGGTCAAAATCCTTGTTCCCGCTGGTCGCAGCGGGTGTGTTCAGGCCGCGCCGAACAGTTCGAGCAGCTCGGTCTTGCCGAACATGCGCGCCGTGTCGACGGCCGAGGGGGTGCCCGCGGCCGGGTCGGCGCCGCCCTCCAGGAGGGCCCTGATGACGGCTTCCTCACCCTTGAAGACGGCGCCGGCGAGCGGGGTCTGACCGCGGTCGTTGGCGCGGTCGGCCTCGGCGCCGCGGGTGAGCAGCGCACGGACGGTGTCGGCGTGGCCGTGGTAGGCGGCGAGCATCACGAGGGTGTCGCCGCGGTCGTTGGTGAGGTTGGCCGGTACGCCCGCGTCGACATAGGCCACGAGCGGCTCCGTCTGCCCCTGCCGGGCCAGATCGAAGATCTTGGTCGCCAGCTCCACGACCTCGGGGTCGGGGGCTTCAGTCATCGGCCGGACCGCCTCTCACTGCGTTCTTGGGGACTGCTGCGGGGTGCCGCCTCCGCGGCCGCGGAGGCGGCGTACGACCGCGAGCGGTGCGGCCGTACGAGTGAATCGCCAGGGTACTGGCTCGTCGCTCCCCTGTCGGGCGCCACAGGCGGCAAAGATCACCGACAGGCCCGTTCGACGCCAATTGTCCTGCTCGGACAGCCCAGCCGACGCTCCGCCGAGCGAGGGAAATCGTGGGAATTTCCCCCGTTTGCACCTTTAATCGTATAGATACATGCTGTGAGCCTGGAAGTACTCATGGTGACTGTCCCCACCGAACACCAGGAGAGCTCAAATGATCCTGTCCATCTCAGGCGTCGTCCTGCTCGGCATCGTCGTCTTCATCTTCTTCCGCAAGGACGGCCTCAAGGCGTCGCACGCGCTGATCTCGGCGCTGTTCGGCTTCTACCTGGCCAGCACGGCGATCGCGCCCAGCATCAAGGCCGGCGGCGAGAGCCTGGCCGGTCTCCTCGGCGGCATCAGGTTCTGACGCCGTCCTCCCCGCCCGTACGCACCACAAGGAGGCAGCAGTGGCCCGGCGCCCCCTCCCCCGCATCCTGAGCACAGGCAGCGCGCAGATCGCCCGGAGCCGGGAGCTGGCCCGGACGGCGGCGGACAGCGCCACCGACGTCCTCCATCCGCTGATCACGATCACCCGCGGTCTGCGCCGGCTGGCCTCGGCCGGACGGCGCAGATGGGCCGAGACCCCGAAGGACAAGCGCGGCCAGCTGCTGTTCATGGTGGCCGCGGTGATCCTGGCCGTGGCCCTGGTGCCGTACGGCCTGCTGCTCGCCGTCATCACGCTGATGGCGGCGGCAGCCTGGCAGGGCCGTGACCGCACACCCCCGGCACCCGAGGGCCCGGACGAGTCGCAGACGCAACGGCTGAAGGCGCTGTACGAGGCCCTGGTGCCGTACTTCTCCACCGCCGAGGACCCGGCGCCGCTGTACGCGCACGGCGGCGAGTGGGAGAAGGCCTTCCCGGCGCACGAGTTCGACGGCTCGGGCCGGATCACCCACCTCCAGATCCGCTACCCGGCGTACTTCCCGGACGGCAGGGCCGAGGCACGCGCGCGTGTCGAGCAGCTCCTCACCGCGAAGTCCGGCCGCGGCCGCGAGTACCACTTCGCGTGGGACGAGGAGGGCAACGAGCTGACGGTGAGCGTGCTGGCGCCGCTGCCCGCGGGCATCGCCGCCCAGCGGTTCGTCACCACACCGGGCGAGACGGTCCTCGGGTTCACGGACTCCCTCCAGGTCCAGCGGACCCTCCCGCTCTCCTTCGGCGACGAGCAGCGCGACATGCCGCCCGTCATCTGGCGCACCGGCATCCGCTCCACCGAGCCGCACCTGCTGGTCATGGGCCAGCCCGGCAGCGGCGCCTCCACCCTCCTGCGCTCCATCGCGCTCCAGGCCCTTCCCTACGGCGACGTCCTGATCGTCGACGGCGGCGGCACCGGCGAGTACGCCTGCCTGACCGGCCGGGACGGCGTGCTGGCCGTCGAGTGCGGGCTGAGCGGGGCGCTGGCCAGCCTGGAGTGGGCGGCCACCGAGACCGAGCGCCGGCTGATCGCCGCCAACCGGGCCCGCCAGGAGGGGCACCCGCCGCCGGACGACACCCGGCGCCCCCTGTGGGTCCTGCTCGACCGGCCGACCACGTTCGCGCCGCTGGCCGCCGCCGACGGCCGCAAGGACCCGGAGGCCCTGCTCCAGGTACCGCTGCGACACGGCCGCGCGGCGAACGTCACCGTGGTGATCGCCGAGCAGTTCGACAGCCTGGAAGCGCTGAGCGACCCGGTACGGCAGCACACACGCGCGCGTGTCGCCCTGGGCCCGGCGACGCCGGCCCAGCTGGAGGCCGTCCTGGGCGCGCCCCCGTGCACCACGCCCCTCGCCCATGTCCCGCCCGGCCGCGGCTACGCCCGCCTGGGCAGCGGCCCGGTGCACCGGCTGCAGGTGCCGGCGACCCCCGACCCGTACGACGACGCGACCAGTGACGCGCACCGGCAGGCCGTACTGGACCTGCTGCCGCCGCGTACGACCCCCGCGGACGGTGAGAAGGTCCCCATGGACAAGGACGTTCCGGAGGAGCCGCTCACCACGGAGCCCGCGGTGGTGGAACAGGCGTAGCCCCAGGGCCCTACGCCTGCCGGAGGCGCCGCACGCCACGCACGCGTGCGGCGCCTGCGCCGTACCCGCACCGGCGCCTCCGCTCCTGAGCGATGTCCGGCTCCACGAGTGCGACGTGGACACGAGTCGACCGCGGCCGGCCGACCGACACCGACTGGCCCGTGCCCACCGCCGGGACAGGCCGTACGCCCGCCGACCGCGGCCTGCCGAACGGCATCGACCGGCCTTGCCGCCCACAGCCGGCTCGGGCCGTACTCCCGCGCCCGCTCAGGCCACGAACGTGCGCGGTGCCTCCGCGCCCCCGGCCCCGCCGCTGGCCACCAGGCGCGCCGCCGCCGCGAGCCGGGCCGCCGCCTCATCGGCGACCGCGCCGCCGACCGTGAACGGCAGCCGGACGAACCCCTCGAAGGCCCCGTCGACGCCGAAGCGCGGCCCCGACGGGACCCGTACGCCGACCCGCTCGCCCGCCTCGGCGAGCCGCGACCCGGACAGTCCCCCGGCGCGCACCCACAGCGTCAGCCCGCCGCGGGGCACCTCGAACTCCCAGTCCGGCAGCTCCCGGCGCACCGCGGCGACCAGGGCGTCCCGGTTCTCCCGGGCCTGGGCTCGCCGCAGCCGCACGGCCTCCTCCCAGCCGCCGGTGCTGAACAGCCAGTTCACCGCGAGCTGCTCCAGCACGGGCGTGCCGAGGTCGGCGTAGGCGCGGGCGGCGACCAGGGAGCGGATCACGTCCGGTGCGGCCCGCACCCAGCCGATGCGCATTCCCGCCCAGAAGGCCTTGCTGGCCGAGCCGACGGTGATGACGGTCGAACCGGCGGGGTCGAAGCCGCACACGGGCCGCGGCATGGCCCCCTCGAGACCGTCGTCGAGCCACAGCTCGGTCATCGTCTCGTCGGCCACCAGCACGGTCCCCGCGGAACGGGCCGCCTCCACCAGTCGCCGCCGCTGCTCCTCGTCGGCGAGCGCGCCGGTGGGGTTGTGGAAGTCGGCGACGACGTAGGCGATGCGGGGCGCGGCATCGCGCAGCACCTGCCGCCAGCGGTCCAGGTCCCAGCCGGACAGCCCCTCGGCCATCGCGACCGGCACCAGCCGCGCGCCCGCCTCCCGCATCAGCTGCAGGATGTTGGCGTAGGACGGTGACTCCACGGCGATGCGCTCGCCGCGGCCGCCGAAGAGGTGGCAGATGGCGTCGATGGCGCCCATCGCGCCGGTGGTCACCATGATCTGCTCGGGCATCGTCGGGATGCCGCGCGCGGTGTACCGCTCCGCGATCATCGCCCGCAGCGCGGGCAGCCCGGCCGGGTAGTCGCCGTGCGTGTGGGCGTAGGGCGCGAGTTCCTCCAGGGCGCCCTGGACGGCACGCGTCAGCCACGGTTCGGGCGCGGGCAGCGCGGCGCAGCCGAGGTCGATCATCGAGCCGAGCGCCTCGGGCGGCAGCGGCTCCAGACCCCGGGCGGGCAGCGGGTTTCCGGCCGGGACGGCGGTCCAGCTGCCGGCCCCGCGCCGGGACTCCAGGAAGCCCTCGGTGCGCAGCGCCTCGTAGGCCGCCGCCACCGTCGTACGGCTGACGGACAGGGCGAGGGCCAGTTCGCGTTCCGCGGGCAGGCGGGCGGCCACCGGGACGCGGCCCTCCAGGACCAGCAGGCGGATGCCGTCGGCCAGCGCCCGGTAGGCGGGGGGCCGGCGGGTGCCGGGGCCCGCCGGGCGGTCCTGCTGCGACTTGAGCAGCCGGGCGAGCTGCGCCGCGCCCACCGCAGAGGTCCACTGGGCCATGCCGATCAGTCCACCTTCCCCGAATTGGCCATGGAGAGCGTGTGCTTCCACGCCACAGGGTGTCATGTGTCAGGCCACTACCACCACCCAGGGGGCCCTCGTGTCCACACCACCACGCCACCTGCCCCGGCGGCTGATCCAGCTCTACGCCGGGCTGGTCCTCTACGGCGCCAGCTCCGCGCTCCTCGTGCGCGCGGGCCTCGGCCTGGAGCCGTGGGGCGTGCTCCACCAGGGCCTCGCCGAGCTGACCGGGCTGAGCATGGGTGTGGTGTCGATCGTCGTGGGCGCGGCGGTGCTGCTGCTGTGGATCCCGCTGCGTCAGCGCCCCGGCCTGGGCACGGTGTCCAACGTCTTCGTCATCGGCCTGGCCATGGACGGCACCCTCGCGGCCGTCCCCACGGCGCACGCCCTGGCCGTCCGCGTCCCGCTGCTGGCCGCCGCGATCGCGCTGAACGGCGTCGCGACCGGCCTGTACATCGCCGCCCGCTTCGGTCCGGGCCCGCGCGACGGGCTGATGACCGGGCTGCACCGGCGCACGGGCCGCTCGATCCGGCTGATGCGCACGGTGGTGGAGGTGGTGGTCGTGGTCACCGGGTTCGCCCTGGGCGGCACCCTCGGCGCCGGGACGCTGCTGTACGCGGTGTCCATCGGCCCGCTCGCGCAGTTCTTCCTCCGGGTGTTCGCCGTTCCGCAGACACCGCGGACACCGCAGGGCAGCACGGTCGTTGCCACGGGGTCACCCACTCGGGCGATACTGCGTCCGTGACGACGTCCATACGCCACCCGTACCTCGACCATCCGGGCCCGCTGGCCTTCGCGCACCGCGGGGGCGCGGCCGACGGCCTGGAGAACACCCTGGCGCAGTTCCGGCGGGCGGTGGAGGCCGGCTACCGGTACATCGAGACCGACGTGCACGCCACCAAGGACGGCCGGCTCGTCGCCTTCCACGACGCCACGCTGGACCGGGTCACGGACGGCGCCGGCCGGATCGCCGACCTGCCGTGGACGCAGGTGCGCCGCGCGCGCGTGCAGGGCACGGAGCCGGTACCCCTCTTCGAGGAGCTGCTCGAGGCCTTCCCCCGGGTGCGCTGGAACGTGGACGTCAAGGCCGAGGCGGCGCTGCACCCCTTCCTGGACCTGATCGCCCGGACGAACGCCTGGGACCGGATCTGTCTCGGATCGTTCTCCGAGGCGCGCGTGGTGCGCGCCCAGCACCTCGCGGGCCCGAAGCTCGCCACCTCCTACGGCACCCGGGGCGTGCTCAATCTGCGGCTGCGCTCCTGGGGCGTGCCGGCCGCGCTGCGCCGCTCGGCGGTGGCCGCGCAGGTGCCGGAGGTGCAGTCGGGGATCCAGGTGGTGGACCGGCGCTTCGTCCGCTTCGCCCACGCGCACGGGCTGCAGGTGCACGTGTGGACGGTCAACGAACCCGAGCGCATGCACCGGCTCCTGGACCTGGGTGTCGATGGCATCATGACCGATCACATCGACACACTGCGCAAGGTCATGGAGGAACGCGGCGTCTGGGTCTGACCGACCGGCGCCCGCCCGGGCGGCGCGCTCTACCTTCGGCGGGGAAGCGAGGGCACGGGTGGACATCGACACCGTGCGCGGGGCGGGGGCGGACGACGCCACGGACCGCAGGCGCGAACAGCGCGGCTGGTATTTCTACGACTGGGCGTGCTCGGTCTACTCGACGAGCGTGCTCACCGTGTTCCTGGGGCCGTATCTGACGTCGGTCGCGAAGGCGGCCGCCGACGCGGACGGGTACGTGCATCCGCTGGGCGTCCCGGTCCGGGCCGGCTCCTTCTTCGCCTACGCCGTGTCCCTGTCGGTGATCGTGGCGGTGCTGGTGATGCCGCTGGTGGGGGCCGCCGCCGACCGCACCGGCCGGAAGAAGCCGCTGCTGGCGGCGGCCGCGTACACGGGCGCGGCGGCGACGACGGGGATGTTCTTCCTGTCCGGCGACCGCTATCTGCTCGGCGGTGTGCTGCTGGTGGTGGCGAACGCGGCCCAGTCCGTCGGAACGATGCTGTACAACTCCTATCTGCCGCAGATCGCCGGACCCGAGGAACGCGACGCGGTCTCCTCCCGGGGCTGGGCCTTCGGGTACGCGGCCGGCTCCCTGGTGCTGATCGCCAACCTCGTCCTCTACTCCGCCCACGACAGCTTCGGCGTCTCGCAGACCATGGCCGTGCGGATCTGTCTGGCCTCGGCCGGGCTGTGGTGGGGCGCGTTCACGCTCGTCCCGCTCGCGCGGCTGCGCGACCGCCGCACGGCGCGGCGCGAGGCCGCCCTGCCGGGGATGCGGCAGCTCGCGGCGACGGTCCGCGACATGCGCCGCCACCCGCTGACCGTCGCCTTCCTGCTCGCCTACCTGGTCTACAACGACGGCATCCAGACGGTGATCTCCCAGGCGTCGGTGTACGGCTCGGAGGAACTGGGCCTCGGCCAGTCCACGCTGATCACGGCCGTGCTGCTGGTCCAGGTGCTCGCGGTCGCGGGGGCGCTGGGCATGGGCCGGCTGGCCCGGACGTACGGGGCGAAGCGCACGATCCTCGGCTCGCTGATCGCCTGGACGGTCACGCTCGGCGCGGGGTACTTCCTGCCGGCGAAGGCGCCGGTGTTCTTCTTCGTGCTGGCGGCCGGGATCGGTCTGGTCCTCGGCGGCAGCCAGGCGCTGTCCCGCTCCCTTTTCTCCCACCTGGTGCCGCCGGGCAAGGAGGCCGAGTACTTCTCGGCGTACGAGCTGAGCGACCGCGGGATGAGCTGGCTTGGCCCGCTGCTCTTCGGCGTCACCTACCAGCTGACCGGCAGCTACCGGTCCGCGATCATCTCGCTGGTGGCGTTCTTCGTCATCGGTTTCGTGCTCCTCGCGCGCGTGCCGGTGCGGCGGGCGATCGGCGACGCGGGCAACCCGGTTCCCGAGAGGATTTAGCACTCGGGGTGAAAGGGCGGTAGTGTACGCGTTTGGCCTGCCAGGCGTACCGTTACTGCGCGTCAAAGGCGACGAGGCGCTAGGTGACATCTCCGATCAGACGTGACAAACCGGGCGTCGGTGGGTACTGCACTGGTTGACAAGGCTGCGGCACGACGGCGACGCATGACCCGGATCGGGACATCGGGACGGGAATCTTTACCGCCGACCGGACGTTGACCGGATGACGACGACAGCGACACCTGTCCTGTGGGCGACAAGCCCGGGAGGCACGATTCATGAGTGAGCGAGCTCTTCGCGGCACGCGCCTCGTGGTGACCAGCTACGAGACGGACCGCGGCATCGACCTGGCCCCGCGCCAGGCCGTGGAGTACGCATGCGAGAAGGGGCATCGATTCGAGATGCCCTTCTCGGTCGAGGCGGAGATCCCGCCGGAGTGGGAGTGCAAGGTCTGTGGAGCCCAGGCACTCCTCGTGGATGGCGACGGCCCTGAGGAGAAGAAGGCCAAGCCCGCGCGTACGCATTGGGACATGCTGATGGAGCGGCGGACCCGAGAGGAACTCGAAGAGGTCCTCGAGGAGCGGCTCGCCGTTCTGCGCTCCGGTGCGATGAACCTCGCGGTTCATCCCCGGGACAGCCGCAAGTCCGCGTAGTCCCTGCGGGGCTCGGACCGGTACACAGCGCGCGTTACTGACCGCGGGCGCCGTACGTCTTGACGTACGGCGCCCGCGGTCTGTTGTGCGTGGGGCCCCTCGGGGCTCGTGCTCAGCGGGTCGGCCTCGTGCTCAGCGGGTCAGCGGGGGGCGGCGGTCCTGCGGGGTGTCGCCCGGCTCGTCGTGCTGGATGACCTCGCCCTGGACGACCTTGCCGTCGGGGCGGTGGATGCGGGCCTGCTGGAAGACGTCACCGAAACCGCCCGTGCCCGCCGCGCGCAAGGTGCGGTCCACGGTGCGCTCGGCGTAGCGGCCGACGGCCTTCTGGACCGGCGGGACCAGCAGGAGCAGGCCCACCGCGTCCGAGATCAGTCCCGGGATCATCAGCAGCAGGCCGGCCAGCATGAGGAAGCCGTTGCCGCCTCGCTGTGCCGGGGAGCCGCCCCGCTGCAGCGCCTCGTTGAGGTTCTGGAAGGCGCGCCGCCCCGCCCGCTTGACCACCGCGGCGCCGGCCACGACGCCGGCGAGCAGCAGCAGGAAGACCACGAACCCGTTCGACGCGCCGGCGACGACGGTCAGCAGCCAGATCTCCAGCACCAGCCATGCGGCGACGCCCAGCGGCAGGGCGGTGCGCAGCCGCGAGCGGCGGGTCCGGCCAGAGTTGCGGGAGGAGGAAGAGGTCGGAGCGCCAGTCGTCATGTCTCCAGTGTGCCTGGCCCCGGCTCAGCTCCGGATAAGAGCCCTGATCAGGCGTTCCCGCCCACAGGCGGCTCACCCGTGGTCGGCTCGCCCTTGGCCGGTTCACCCTTCACCGGTCCGCCCGTCGCCGGCTCCTCCGGCGCGGCCGCCGGCGGCTTGGCCGGCTCGTCCGCCGACGGGCCGGCCGGCTTCGCCTTCCCCGTGAGCTTCCCGACGCGCTCCCCCACGCCCCACGCCGTGACCCGCCACAGCGCCTCGACCAGGATGTCGCGGCTCATCTTGGAGTCGCCCAGCTCCCGCTCGACGAAGGTGATGGGCACCTCGACGACGTGGTAGCCGGCCTTGATCGCGCGGCGCGCCAGGTCGACCTGGAAGCAGTAGCCCTGCGAGGCGACCTCGTCCAGGCCCAGGCCCTCCAGGGTCTCGCGGCGGAAGGCCCGGTAGCCACCCGTGATGTCCCGCAGCGGAAGGTCGAGCGCCAGCCGCGAGTACAGGCTGCCGCCGCGGGAGATGAACTCGCGGGACTTCGGCCAGTTGACCACGCGGCCGCCGGGCACCCAGCGCGAGCCGAGGACCAGGTCGGCGCTCTTGAGCGCGGTGAGCAGGCGAGGCAGTTCCTCGGGCTGGTGGGAGCCGTCGGCGTCCATCTCGACCAGTACGCCGTAGCCGTGCTCCAGCCCCCAGCGGAAGCCCGCCAGATAGGCGGCGCCGAGGCCTTCCTTGCCCTTGCGGTGCAGCACGTGCACGTGGTCGTCCTCGGCGGCCAGCTCGTCCGCCAGCTTGCCGGTGCCGTCCGGGCTGTTGTCGTCGGCCACGAGAACGTGCGCCTCGGGAACCGCCTGCCGCACCCGGCCGACGATGCTCTTGATGTTCTCCGCCTCGTTGTAGGTCGGAATGATCACCAAGGCCGTGCCGAGCGGACCGAACTTCCTCCCCTGGGCCTTCGCCTCGAAAGTCCCGTCGCCGTCGTTCACTGCTGCCCCTTCATGTCCGTACGCAGAGCACCACCATAGTGGCCGCGGCCTGCTATGACGTGACAGGACGTTCGTATGCCGGTGTCCAAAGAGGAAACTCGGGGTAGGAGAGCCTGTTTTGGGTCCGTTCGCACGCGTGCGTGCGGCGGATGGGGGCCCGGCGCCCTTCGGGCCGACCTGGGATCCGCCGGCTGCGGATCGACCGAAAGCCGTTGTCTACTGAGCGCCCGGGCCCCACCCGGGTCACACCTCCCCGGCGCGGCCAAAACGTTCCCTCGCCGGCGCTGCGCTGAGCCTGGCTCCCAGTGGCGGTGCTCCCGATCCGGTTGCACCGTCCCTGACCCAGCTGCGCTGCGGCGCCTGAACGTTTCCCGCACCGGGCGTCCGGTGGTGGACTCCGCCGAACCTATCGGCCCCGGGGCGCCGCCTGTCAACAGCCCTGCGACCTGCGGGAACGGCGTCAATACGCAGGTCAGCCGGGCGGCGGGGCGTACGGCACCGGTCCGCCGCCCGGCCGCCGTAGATCACTCGCCCGGCCCTACGTACACCGTGCGGCCGCCGACCACCGTCCGCAGGCAGACGGGCAGGTCACGGCCGGGGGTGAGGTCGGGCAGGCCCGGGGTGCCCGAGCGCGGGTCGGTGGACCACCGGGCGACGCGGTCGTCGGGGGCCTGGACGACGAGCGCGTCGGTGCGCCACACGGCGTAGTCGGCGGGGGCTCCGGGCACCAGGACGCCCGCGTCGTCGCGTCCGATCGCCCGCCAGCCGCCGCGCGTGTGGGCGGTGAAGGCGGCGCGGACGGAGACCCGGTGCTCGGCGGTGCGGTGGAAGGCGGCGGCGCGGACCGTGCCCCACGGGTCGAGCGGCGTGACCGGGCTGTCTGAACCGAAGGCCAGCGGGACACCGGCGCGCAGCAGCGCGGCGAACGGGTTCAGCGTGCGGGCCCGCTCGGCCCCCAGGCGCTGGGCGTACATACCGTCCTCGCCGCCCCACAGCGCGTCGAAGGCCGGCTGCACGGAGGCGGTCAGGCCCAGCTCGGCGAAGGCGGCGATGTTCTCCGGGGTGAGCATCTCGGCGTGCTCGACGCGGTGGCGCGCGCCCCGTACGCGGGCCAGGCCCACCTTCTCCGCGGCCGCGCGGACGCCTTCGACCACGGCGCTCACCGCGGCATCGCCGATGGCGTGGAAGCCCGCCTGGAGGCCCGCCTCGGTGCAGGCGACGACATGGGCGGCGACCGCGTCGGCGTCGAGGTAGGCGGTGCCGGTGTGGGCTGCGTCGGCGTACGCCTCGTGCAGGCAGGCGGTGTGCGAGCCGAGGGCGCCGTCGACGAAGAGATCGCCGGCGGCGCCGACGGCGCCCAGCTCCCGCGCCTTGGCGACGTCCGCCTGCGCCCAGTAGCCGACGACCCGCGGGCCCGGCTCCTCGGCGGCCAGCCGGAGCAGGCCGGTGAAGTCGTCCTCGGAGGAGATGTCGGGCCCGCCGCACTCGTGGACGGAACCGATGCCGAGGGACGCGGCGCGCGCGAGGGCCGCGCGCTGGGCCTCGGTGCGCTGCTCGGGCGTGATCGCGCCGAAGGCGGTGGCGCGCACGGCGTGGTGGGCGTCGGCGGTCAGCGGCCCGTCCGGGGCGCCGAGGCCGGGGGTCAGCTCCAGCAGGGCGGTGGTGACGACCGCCGAGTGGACGTCGATGCGCGACAGGTACAGCGGGCGCCCACCGGTCGCCTCGTCCAGCTCCGCGCGCGTGGGCGGGCGGCCGTCGGCCCAGCGGGCCGCGTCCCAGCCGTGCCCGAGCAGCACCCGGTCGTGCGGCCGGGCGGCGGCGAACTCCCGTACGGCGGTCAGGGCGGCCCCCAGCGAGGGCGCGTCGGACAGATCGAGGCCGGTGAGCGCCAGGCCGGTGGCGGTGGTGTGCACGTGCGCGTCGGTGAACGCGGGGGTGACCAGAGCGCCGTCGAGGTCGATCACCTCGTCGACACCGTCCGCGAAGGCGTCGGCCGCGCCCTCGGAGCCCACCCAGGCGACCTGGCCGCGTTCGACGACCATGGCGGTGGCGAAGGGATCGGCGGGGCTGTGGACCTCGCCACGGCGGAGCAGGACGGTCTGCGGCTCGGGGGTGCGCTCACTCATGGGGAACAGTCTCGCGCCTGGCCCGGACCGCTTCGCACCCAGGTGGGCTCAGATGCGCGGCGGCCGTGCCTCGTACGGCGTGGACAGCACCACCGTGGTGCGGGTGGACACGCCGGCCAGCGAGCGGACCCGGGCGAGCAGCTCCTCCAGTTCGTGCGGGGTGGCCACACGCACCTTGAGGATGTAGTTCTCGTCGCCGGCGACGCTGTGGCAGGCCTCGATCTCGGGCACGCCGGCGAGCCGGTCGGCGATGTCGTCGGGCGCGCTGGGGTCGAACGGTTTGACCGAGATGAACGCGGTCATCGGCAGCCCGACGGCCTCCGGGTCGACGACGGCCGCGTAACCGCGGATGACGCCACGCTGCTCGAGCCGGCGCACCCGCTGGTGCACGGCTGACGTGGACAGGCCCGTGGCCTTGCCCAGGTCCGTGTAGCTCATCCGCCCGTCCTTGACGAGCAGCTGCACGATCTGACGGTCCAGCTCCTCCATGACGCAGAAACCTACAGGGCGGGTGATCTCCTCGGATACCTCCCAAGCCCAGGTCATACCCGGTTCGTGACCTGGCGGCCGGCCCTTGGTGCGCCATCCGGGCGGCGCGCGGCCCGCTCCCGGTCACCTGCACACGGCATGTGACGAACGCCACACGGCTGGAACCGTCTCCGTGATGGTCTCGTGATTACCCCCGAGAGCGGGCGGGAAGTGCTTGCTGTGGTCGAGGCCGCAGTGCCTTCACGGCCCAGCCCGAGGGGGAGAATCCCATGCAGAGTCTTAAGCGCCCTGGTCGCTCCGTGCCCAAGCGGCAGCAGCTCGTCGTCGAGCCCGAGCCGGAGGGCGTCGAACCCGACGCCCTCGACGACGGCGAGGAGTTCGACGCCTACGACACCTTCGAGATGTACCGGGTGATCTGCCCGGACTGCGCGCAGCCGATCGCGTTGCTGGCGGACGAGGAGGTCCTGCCGGAGCACGCGCTGTGCGCCTCGCCGTGGAACCCGTTCGGGCTCACGGTGTGTGCCGGTACGGGCCGCCGGGCCTCCGACGCCCGGCCCGCGGACGAGTCGTTCGCGCCCCAGGAGCAGGACACGGCCCTGCTGTTGACGCTCCCTCAGGGGCTCGACTGGCGGACGCAGCCCTTCTCGCACGTCGGCGGCCCGGGCTCGCGCCCGATGCGGGTGCCGACGATGCGGCGCGCCGCCTGACGTCACGCGTGACCGATCTGCGCCACGGCGGCGAGGCCGCCGTGGCGCAGGCGTCACCAAATGGCTTACGGCGCGTACGGATTGACGGTGCCCCAGGTGGCCCTGGAGGGCCGCACGAGGACGGAGTCCGGCGCGAACGCACGCCCGATTCCGCGGGCCGGTGACCTCGCGGACCGCTGTCGCGTTGCCCGGGTATGACCCGCACGTATGCGACGACCGGACATGAGCGGCGCCTCTTCGTGCCGCCGCCCGCAGAATCGGTTCCGCTGGCCCCGCCGCAGCATCCGGACCCGCCCATCTACCGTGCGGTGCTGCGAGTGTGGGCGGAGGGCGGCCGTACCCTGCCGGGCCGCCACGACCCGGAGTGGGCCCGGCTGGCGGCCCCGCTGGTCCGCCCGGGCCAGTTCGGCGGCTACCGCGGCCTGGGCGACCCGGGCTGATCGGGCAACGGGGCGCGAGGGGCTCGCGTTCGGTGGGGCGCTGGGCCTCGCCCCCAGGGTGCGCGGGCCACGCGGGTCCTCACCGAGCCGGCGGGCGACGGGGCTCAGCGGCCCGAGCCCGCCCCCGGCAGGCCACGCCCGCACGCAACTGGAACCCGCCCCGGTCCCGCAGACCCGCGCCTGCGCCCAGTCGGGCCCCGGACCCGCAGGCCCCACGGCCCGCACCCAGCCCGGAACCTGGCCCCGACAGGCCAAGCGCCCGGCGGAGCACCGCTCCCACTGGACCGGCACGCCATGTGGCCGTCGGAGCACCGCTCCCCCAGGACCGGCGGGCCAGGTGCCCCCGCTGCGTCGGTCAGCGGGTTTCCGGGCCCGCGAGGTGGCGGGCGATGACCATGCGCTGGATCTGGTTCGTGCCCTCGACGATCTGCAGCACCTTGGCCTCGCGCATGAACCGCTCGGCCGGGAAGTCGGCGGTGTAGCCGTAGCCGCCGAGGATCTGGACGGCGTCGGTGGTGACCTTCATCGCCGCGTCGGTGCAGTGCAGCTTGGCCATGGCCGCCTGCTTGGCGAACGGCCGGCCCGCGTCCTTCAGCCGGGCCGCGGTCAGGTACAGGGCCCGGCCCGCCTCGATCTGGGTCGCCATGTCGGCGAGCATGAAGCGCAGCCCCTGGAAGTCGGCGATCGGCTTGCCGAACTGCCGCCGCTCGGTCGCGTACGTCACCGCCTCGTCGAGCGCCGCCTGGGCCACGCCGATGGCGCAGGCCGCGATGCCGAGCCGGCCGGAGTCCAGTGCCGACAGGGCGATGGTGAAGCCCTGGCCCTCCTCACCGATGCGCCGGTCGTCGCCGACGCGGACGCCGTCGAAGTGGACCTGCGCGGTGGGCGAGCCCTTCATGCCCATCTTCTTCTCGGGCGCCGCGGCGCTCAGCCCCTCGGCGTCCCCCGGCACCAGGAAGGCCGTGATCCCGCGCGGGCCCTCCTCGCCGGTGCGGGCCATCACGGTGTAGAAGTCGGCGACCCCACCGTGTGTGATCCAGGCCTTGGTGCCGGTGATCACCCAGTCGTCGCCGTCCCGGACGGCCTTGGTGCGCAGGGAGGCCGCGTCGGAGCCGGAGGCCGGCTCGGACAGGCAGTAGGCGCCCAGCAGGCCTCCGCCGAGCATCGCGGGCAGGTGCTCGACCTGTTGCTGCTTGCTGCCGAAGGTCGCGAGGGCGTGGCAGGCGAGGGTGTGCACGCTGACGCCGAGACCGACGGTGAGACGGGCAGCGGCCAGCTCCTCCAGCACCTGGAGGTAGACCTCGTACGGCTGGTCGCCGCCGCCGTACTCGGAGTCGTAGGGCAGACCGAGCAGTCCGGACTCGGAGAGGAGGGAGAAGACCTCGCGGGGGAAGCGTCCGGCGTCCTCCTCCTCGGCAGCCTTCGGGGCGATCTCGCGCTGCGCTATGTCACGGACGAGCGAGATCAGATCCCGGGCCTCCTCCGTGGGCAGCAGACGGTCCACCGGCTGCGGGGCGCGGTCGGGCATGGCGACGCTCTCCTCCCTGTCGGGCACGTCGGCGGACGTGCGCCCGGGGTGGGGGCGGCTCCGCCGGGTCTTTCCGGGTGCCGGTCGGGGCGGGCGTTTCCGGGTCTCGGAACACTGCTGACCAGCGGCTGCGCTGTGAGTATGCCCGATCCAGGGGGGCGCGTCACCAGTTAACGACCGCTTACTTCAAATAAAAATCCGGGGTCCTGTCACGGGGCCGGAACGGGACTCTCCGAGCGCGCCGGAACGGAAAGCTCCGGCAGAGCCGGATCGGGGCGCGGCTCCGCCGGTGTCAGCCGTCGCGGCGGGCGGGATCGGGGGCCGGGCAGGCCGGCTCGATCTCCTCGATGGCGCGCAGGACACCACCCAGGGTCCTCACCAGCAGCTCGCGCATCGCGTCCCGGGACAGCTCGGGGCGGTCGACCCAGTCGAGGGTGGCGCCCTCGACCCCGCACACCCAGGACAGCAGGCCCATGCGGGCCGGCGGGGTCAGGTCGCCGTGGCCGTAGGCGCCCTCGGCGATGGTGAGGATGATCGCCTCGCGCACCGAGTCGCGTATGGCGTGCACCTCGGTGTCGAAGCCGACGCCGCCGCTGACGATGGTGCGGTAGGCGGCCTGGTTCTGCTCGGCGTAGCGCAGATAGCCGTCGATGGTGCGGTGCACACGGTCCACCGCGGGCAGGTCCGCGCCGCTCGCGGCGAAGGCGACCAGGTCGGCGACGGCGTCCTGGACGATGGCCAGGTAGTAGCCGCGCTTGGACCGGAAGTAGTAGTAGATCAGTCCCTTGGCGACATGGGCCTGGCGGGCGATGTCGTCCATCGACAGGGCGTCGTAGGAGGTGTCGGCGAACAGCCGGCGCCCGATGGCGATCAGTTCGGTGCGGCGCGCCAGCGAGCGCTCCGTGCCGCGGGGTCCCGGAACGGCGACGGCAGCGGGCTGATGGCTGAGGTTCAAGGTCGACCCCGGGTTCCTGCG
This sequence comes from Streptomyces sp. NPDC104814, assembly GCF_055583185.1. NCBI lineage: Bacteria > Bacillati > Actinomycetota > Actinomycetes > Kitasatosporales > Streptomycetaceae > Streptomyces > Streptomyces sp. NPDC104814. Next base: position 59,544 of record NZ_JBVJOL010000016.1, read on the forward strand.
GGCGGCGGACATGCCGCAGTATGGCAGGTCGGGTATGCCTCAGATCACAGCTGTCCGAGCGGCGAGAACCGCCCGGACCAAGGGCGGTTCAGAGCAGTCCGAGCCGGCTGACGAGCATCGCGACCACGATGACGAGCACCCAGCCCATCGCATGCTCGAGGATCTTCGGGCCGTCGTCGCGGGGGCCGCCGGTGCGTGCGCGGAGGGCGGTGGCCGTGTGTGCGGTCATGGCGTCGTCTCACTGTGGTCGCGGGTGCGGGGCAGTTCCCCGCCGATCGTCCACCATGCCACCCACGGCCCCGTTTTTGGCGGAGAGGTTGGTCACAGCCCCCTCGGGAGACGGCCACCGGGTCGGCCCCCGGAGGCCGTCCAGGGCAGCTCAGCGCACGCCCACCGCCGCCAGCGCGGCGCGCTGCCGCGGGGTCGGGCGGGCCGGGAAGTACAGGTAACAGACGCCTCCGGTGCCGGAGACGACCTTGCCGGAGGCGTTGTAGCGCTTGGTCCTGAGCCAGATGTTCTCGAACTCCCGGCGCAGGTAGACCCGTCGTACGGCCGCGTCGTTCGGTGAGGCCGGGTCGTTGGCGACGACGTCGCCGTCGGCCGTGAAGCCGATCACCGTCATCAGGTGCCCCGAGGTGCCGTAACCGGCCCCGGTCAGTTCGGTCTTCAGGAAGGACTGGGACGTCATGGCCGGGATGCCGGCCGCGATCAGGGTCTCCAGGTCGGTCAGCGAGGTGAGCCGGGTGACCACACCCTGCAGGTCCGGGAAGGTGGCGGCATAGGCGGCGTTGAAGGGCCAGTTGCCGCAGCCGCCGTACTGATGGTCGTAGGTGTACCGGGCCGCGTGGCAGACCTGCGGGTCGGCGTACGTCGGATCCACCCAGGCCAGTTGCTGCGGGGTGAGCCGACCGCCCCAGTACTCGATGATCATCTGCGAGGAGGTGGGGCTGCACCAGGCCTCGCCGCCGTTGTCGTACTCCGGGTACTGGCCCTTGTGGATCTCCTGCGAGTAGCGGGGGACGGCCAGTTCGCGGGCGAGGCCCGGGGTGGAGGCGGGGACCGTGAAGCGGTCGGGGATGTCGGAGGCCATGGCTCCGAGCCGCCACACCGTCGGCGTGGCCTTCAGCCCCGGGCGCCGGTACAGGGTCAGCCGGAGCCGGTAGGAGGCCAGCCGCAGGCCGGAGGCGGCGTCGTCGATGGAGAAGGTGTCGGTCCAGATGCTGCTCCTGCCGTCCGTCTGGCCGTCGACGGAGGTGCGCCGGATGTCCCCGTCACCGGCCGCCCAGCGGCCCATCACGTACCAGGGGGTCGTGGTGCCGTCGGTGTAGGTGCCCTGCAGCTCGATCTGGATCCAGGTGCCCGCGGGGGTGCGGGCGTTCCAGGAGGCGACCGCCTCGGTGGCCGGGACGGCCGGCCGGTGGACCGGGGAGGTCCAGGTGGCGTACTCCCACCGGGCGGTGGTGCCGGTGTGCGGGTCGGTGTAGTCGGTGGTGCCGGCCGCCTCACCGATGACGAGACCGGGACGGACGCCCGCGACGGCCCGGGCACCGAGCGCGGTACCGCCCCGCCAGTCGGTGTACGTGATCCAGGAGCGGTAGTCGACGGGACGGGCCGGGGTGGCGCGACCGGCGGCGGACGCACCGCCCGCGGCCAGGACGGGGCCGGCGCCACCGGCCACCGCGGCGGTGACCGCGGCGGCCAGCAGGGTTCTGCGGGAGGGCTGTTCGGCTCTGCTCATGGGCAAAAGACCCCCAGGGATGCGAGTCGGGGCAGGCAGGTCCGTGCGGCAGTGGGCCCCACTATGACCGCAGGGGACGGCACTGGCCAGCACCCGACGGGCATGCCGCGCCACCAATATTGGTCCATACCCCTGGCATGACCTGGGCGGCGGCGGCCGTACACTCTCCCCGCCACCGCTCCAGCCCCCGAACCACCACCGGACGATGCCCGACACCCTGCACCTGCTCGCCGCCCGTCTGCGCCGGCTCCCCGCGTCCTGCGGCCCGGTGCGCCTGGTCGGCGTCGACGGACACGCCGGCTCCGGGAAGTCGACCTTCGCCGGGCGGCTGGCCGAAGCCCTGGGCGACGCCCCGGTCCTGCACCTGGACGACATCGCCAGCCACGAGGAGCTGTTCGCCTGGACGGACCGGCTGCGCCGCCAGGTGATCGAACCGTTCGGACGCGGCGAGACGGCCCGCTACAGGCCCTACGACTGGCGCGCCCGCCGCTTCGGAGCGCCGGTGCCGCTCCCGGCCGCGCCGGTCGTGCTGATCGAGGGAGTCGGCGCGGGCCGTCGCGCCCTGCGTCCCCACCTCGCGCGCCTGCTGTGGCTGGACCTGCCGCGCGAGCAGGCGTGGGAGCGCGGCAGACAGCGGGACGGAGCGGAACAGCGGGAGTTCTGGACCGGATGGACCGAGGCGGAGGAAAGACACTTCGCCGCGGACCCCTCGCGCCCCCACGCGCACCTTCTGGTACGGCAGTTGACCACGGGATACGAGGTGCTGCCGGGGCCTGGTGCGACTGCCGCCGAGGACCACGACATCACTCACGGTGACGGACCGTCCGCGATGTGGTGAACCTGTGAAGACCCTTGCGCGGGAACTTGGCCAAGTGTCCCAACTCCGCTTGACCCTGGGCCCGTACAGGACTTACGTTCTCAATGTGCGGCAAATGAAGCCGCCCCCGCGACGCGAAGCCCCTGGTTGTTCCCCCGTGACCGGGGGCTTCGTTCTGCCCTCACCGCCCCGCACGGCCGCTGTGAGGCGCCGCGCGCTCACCCTCGGTGACCACCCCGTGTGCGCCCCGTCTGCTCCCACCTCACCAAACGGCCGGTGCCACACCCTTCGGCCCACCACCGACCCATGGGTACGATGCCCTCGGTGCGACCTACGGACGCTGCTTCGCGCACCTGCAACTCCGGTCCGCGGCACAGCGGTTCGAACCAAGGCATCGGCGGGGGCACGGTTTGTGGGGGACGTGATGGACTTCGGCACGCGGGGCCCCGAGGCCCCGGCCGACCTCGCCTGGCTACGAGGCGTGGACGCCTACACCATGGGCGGCTACCCGCAGGCGGAGGAGGAGTTCCGCACAGCGGTGCGGATCGATCCCGGCATGGCCGACGGCTGGCTGGGACTGCACGCGCTGCGCGTGGACACCACCACCGCCCTGCTGCGCATGTACCGCCACCGGGACCGCTTCGGCGAGCAGCGCGCCCGGCACCGCCGTACGCTCAACTCCTGGTACTGGCTGGGCTGGTGGGTGCAGCCCGTCCTGGAGACCCCGCGCGACCTCCTCCTCGCGCACGCCTCGCACTGGCTGGACGGCCGCCACGTCCCGGAACTGGACCGCGCCCTCGCCGGGCTGCCCCCCGTGGACACCGACCCGCAGGTCCGTTTCCTGCACGCCTGCCGCTCCTATCTGGTCAAGGACTGGGAGGAGCTGGTCCGCCACACCGACCCCCTCCTGGACGACCCCCTCCTCGGCATCGAGGCGGGCCTGTTCGGCGGCATGGCGAGGGTCCGCCTGGAGATGTACGGCCAGGCCGAACCCCTCCTCGCCACCGCCCTGATGCGCTGCCGCAGCGAACAGCCCCAGCGCAAGGAGCTGCGCTACTGGCTGGCCCGCGCCCACGAGGGCACCGGCCGCTCCGCCGCGGCCCTCCCGCTGTACCGAGCGGTCCACCGCGTCGACCCCGCCTTCATGGACACCTCGGCCCGGCTCGCGGCGATCGCCGAGGGCGACGGCTACGACGTCACCACCGACCCGGCCGACCTCGCGGCGGTGACCCTCACCGGCACCGGCCAGGACGGCGCGGACGGCCCCGACGGTCTGGACCCGCTCTTCGGCACCGAGGGCCGCGACCTGAGGCTGACCGACCTGGACCTGCCGCCCGTACCGTCCGTGCCGGCCCCGGTGGTGCGCGAGAAGACGACCGCGCCCTCGCACCTGCCGGCCGGCCCGACCGACCCGGCGTTACTCGAGGAGGCGCTCGCCGAGCTGGAGCGCATGGTGGGTCTGGAGCCCGTGAAACGCCAAGTCAAGGCGTTGTCGGCACAGTTGAACATGGCCCGGCTGCGCGCCGGCCAGGGCCTGCCGGTCCAGCCGCCCAAGCGGCACTTCGTCTTCTCCGGCCCCTCGGGCACCGGCAAGACCACCGTCGCCCGTATCCTCGGCCGCGTGTTCTACGCCCTGGGCCTGCTCGGCGGCGACCACCTGGTCGAGGCGCAGCGGGCGGACCTGGTCGGTGAATACCTCGGCCAGACCGCGGTGAAGGCCAACGAACTCATCGACTCGGCCCTGGGCGGCGTCCTCTTCGTCGACGAGGCCTACTCCCTGTCCAACTCCGGCTACGGCAAGGGCGACGCGTACGGCGACGAGGCGCTCCAGGTCCTGCTGAAGCGGGCGGAGGACAACCGCGACCACCTCGTCGTCATCCTCGCGGGTTACCCGGAGGGCATGGACCGCCTGCTCACGGCGAACCCCGGCCTGTCCTCCCGCTTCACCACGCGCGTGGACTTCCCCTCCTACCGCCCGCTCGAGCTCACCGAGATCGGCAAGGTCCTCGCCGCGGAGAACGGCGACCTGTGGGACGAGGAGGCCCTCGACGAGCTGCGCTCGATCGCCGGGCACGTGGTCGACCAGGGCTGGATCGACGAACTCGGCAACGGCCGCTTTCTGCGGACGCTGTACGAGAAGAGCTGCGCGTACCGGGATCTGCGGCTGTCGGCCTGCGCGGGCCCCCTCTCCCGCGACGACCTCGCCACGCTACGCCTGGCAGACCTCATGCAGGCCTACGGCGAGGTCCTCTCAGGCCGAGCCCCCCAGGACCCATCGGCCCACTAGCCGACGACACCAGGACCCTGCTCGAAGAGCTTGGGGGGACGGCTGCCCGCAGCTGGGTCGGCATGCGGCCGCCGCGCGCCACCGCGTAGGTGCAGCCGCCCGCGGCGGGGAGGGGACGGGGTGGGGGGTGTCCGCCCGCAGCGTCCGGCACCGGCCAACGGCGCCCCTCGTCGGAAACGGGCGGCCGGACCGAGGACGGACACCCCCCGCCCCGGCCCCGACTCAGAAACCGGCCGTAGGCGACGCACGCCACGACGCGACCGCAACGGGCCGCCGCAGGCACAAAAGGGGCGCGGGGAACTGCGCGACCAGCCACAACGAAACCCGCAGCCGACAACGCACCCAGCGCCGCAGGCACACGCACCCGCAGCCGACAACGCACCCCGCGCCGCAGGCACACGCACCCGCACCGGACGAGACGACACACCCTACGAAGCCAACACCTGCTCCGCCGCCGCAGCGCGATGCGCGGGGTCCCGTACCTCCCCCACCAGCAGCTCCAGCACATCCTCCAGCGCCACCACCCCCAGCACACGCCCCGCCCCGTCGGCGACCTGCGCCAGATGCGTGGCCGCCCGCCGCATCACCGTCAGCGCGTCGTCCAGCGGCAGCTCCGCCCGCAGCGTCGTCATCGGCCGCCACACCTGCTGCGGCACCGCCCGGTCGGAGTCCTCGAGGTCGAGTACGTCCTTGACGTGCACGTACCCCATGAACGCCGACCCCCGCTCCGCCGCCACCGGGAACCGCGAGTACCCGGTCCGAGCGGTCAGCTCGACGATCTGCCCCGGCGTCACCGACGGCGGCACCGTCACCAGCGACTCCCGCTTCAGCAGTACATCGGTCACCGGCCGGGACCCCAGCTCCAGCGCGTCCTCCAGCCGCTCCTGCTCCTCCGGGTCGAGCAGTCCGGCCTGCCCGGAGTCCTCGACCAGCCGGTTGAGCTGCTCGCTGGTGAACACCGCCTCGACCTCGTCCTTGGGCTCCACCCGGAACAACCGCAGGATGCCCTTCGCACAGGCCCCCAGCGCCACGGTGATCGGCTTGCACAGCCGTGCGAACGCCACCAGCCCCGGGCTCAGCCACAGCGCGGCCTTCTCCGGCGCGGCCATCGCGAGGTTCTTCGGGACCATCTCGCCGATCACCAGGTGGAAGAAGACCACCGCGGCCAGCGCGATCACATACCCGAGGGGATGGATCACCCCCTCCGGCATCCGCACCCACGCGAACACCGGCTCCAGCAGATGCGCGACCGTCGGCTCGGCCACCGCACCCAGTGTCAGGGAGCACACCGTGATCCCGAACTGCGCCGCGGCCATCATCTGCGGCAGGTGTTCGAGGCCGTACAGCACCTGCCGGGCCCGCGCGGTCCCGAGCGGTTCGATCTGGCTGCGCCGCACGGAGACCAGCGCGAACTCGGCGCCGACGAAGAACCCGTTGGTCAGCACGAGCAGCGCGGCGAAAACGAGTTGGAGAACGCTCATCGCACGGCCTCCATCACGTTCACGGCCGGTGCCGTCCGGACCAGGCGCACCCGCTCGGCGCGGTAGTGCCCCACCTGCCGGACGGACAGCCGCCACCCGGGCAGCTCTGCCTTGTCGCCCGGCGCGGGAATCCGCCCGAGCAGGTCGGCGACCAGCCCGGCGACGGTCTCGTACGGCCCCTCGGGCGCCTCGAAGCCGACGCGCTGGAGCAGGTCGACCCGGCAGCTGCCGTCGACGTCCCAGGCGGGCCGCCCGTCCTCCGGCGGCGCGGGCGCCAGCTCGGGCAGATCGTGCACATCGTGCTCGTCGCGCACCTCGCCGACGAGCTCCTCGACGATGTCCTCCAGGGTGACCACCCCGGCCGTACCGCCGTACTCGTCGACGACGACGGCGATCGGCTGCTCGCTGCGCAGCCGGGTCAGCAGCGGCTGCACCGGCAGGGTCTCCGGCACCAGCAGCGCGGGCCGGGCGATCCGGCCGACCGGCGTGCGCAGCCGGTCGTGCGCGGGCACGGCCAGCGCGTCCTTCAGATGGGCCATGCCGACGATTTCGTCGATCTTCTCCCGGTAGACGGGGAACCGTGACAGCCCGGTCGCCCGGGTCAGGTTCACCACGTCCTCCGCGGTCGCCGACGCCTGCAGCGCGCTCACCCTCACCCGCGGCGTCATCACGTGCTGCGCGGTCAGCTCGCCGAGGGAGAGGGTCCGTACGAACAGGTCGGCCGTGTCCTGCTCGAGCGCTCCGGCCTGTGCGGAGTGCCGGGCCAGGGAGACCAGCTCACCCGGGGTGCGGGCGGAGGCCAGCTCCTCGGCGGGCTCGACGCCCAGGGCCCGTACGAGCCGGTTGGCGACGGTGTTGAGGGCGGCGATCACCGGCCGGAACAGGCGCGAGAACACGTGCTGCGGGCCGGCGACGAACCGGGCGACCTGCAGCGGGCGCGAGACGGCCCAGTTCTTCGGCACCAGTTCGCCGATCACCATCTGCACGGCGGAGGCGAGCAGCATGCCGACGACCACCGCGATCCCGGAGACGGCGCCCTCGGGAATGCCGATCGCGGTGAAGGGGCCGCGCAGCAGCCGGGCCAGCGCCGGTTCGGCGAGCATGCCGACGACGAGGGAGGTGATGGTGATGCCGAGCTGGGTGCCGGACAGCTGGAAGGACAGTTCCTTCAGGGAGTCGACGACCGTTCGGGCGCGCTTGTCGCCGTCGGCGGCGGCCTTCTCGGCCTCCGGACGCTCCACCGTGACCAGGCCGAACTCGGCGGCCACGAAGAATCCGTTGGCGAGGATCAGCAGGAACGCGGCTGCCAGGAGCAGCAGGGGGATGGTCATGATGCCGCCGCCTGCGGGTGTCCGTGGCGCGGGGCCGCGGTATGTCGGCAGGGGGCGGCGCAGGTACTACAGGACGATCCGTCCATCGCCGGAGAGGGTCACTCCTCGCAATAGCAGGGGCCCCGGACGCCGGGCGGCGTGCAGGGGCGGGGCGCAGCGAAAACGCCTCCGCCCCCAGATTAATCAAGAGGTGGGGCACTACGGCAGGGTGGACGACCCCGAGTTGGCCCCTGATCTTCGCCCGAACGGTTCCGCGCGCGGGCTCAGGGCCGCCCGTCGGAGTCGCCGGGGGTGTCGGGGTCGGTGATGGACCGGGCCTCGACCAGCGCCCGCAGGGTGTTCGCGTCGGCGAGGGCGCGCTGCTTGTTGATGCCGGGCTGGATGCCGAGGGCGGGCAGGCTGGTGCCGTCGCTGAGATTGAGGAACACCCACGGGTCGCCGGCGCGCAGGTTCACCTTGAGGATCTCCGCCCACTCCAGCCGGCGGCTGCTGGCGAAGTTGACCACGGTGACGCCGGACTCGTCGGCGACGACCTTGGGCCGCGACAGCCACAGCAGGACGCCGAAGAGCAGCGCCCCGGTGAAGACGAAGCTGAGCTTCTCCCCCGGGCTGAGCTGCTCCAGCAGCAGGGCGACCGTGGAGATCACGACGAAGATCACGACACCGGCGGTGAGCAGGACGACCCGGGTGCGGGCCGGCCGGAACGTGACGGGAAGAGAGGGCAGATCGGACATGTCAGGAAGATCCCACAGAGGCGACGGACGGCCGCCGCTCAGAGCCGGCAGGCGTGGATGGCCGTGGTCAGGATGGCCCGCGCTCCAATGGCGTACAGGTCGTCCATGATCCGCTGGGCCTCCTTGGTCGGCACCATCGCGCGGACGGCGACCCAGCCCTCGTTGTGCAGCGGGGAGACGGTCGGGCCCTCGAGACCGGGCGTGACGGCGACGGCCTCCTCGAGGTGCTCGGCGCGGATGTCGTAGTCCATCATCACGTAGGTCCGGGCCACGAGGACGCCCTGAAGGCGCCGCAGGAACTGCTGGACCTTGGGTTCCTCGGTGCCGGCGCCGGTACGGCGGATGACGACCGCCTCGGACTTCATGATCGGCTCGCCGAACACCTCGAGGCCGGCGTTGCGCAGCGAGGTGCCGGTCTCGACGACGTCGGCGATGGCCTCGGCGACACCCAGCTCGATCGCGGTCTCGACGGCGCCGTCGAGGTGCACCACGGCGGCGTCGACGCCCTGGTCGGCCAGGTGCTGGGAGACGATGCCCTCGTAGGAGGTGGCGACGGTCTTGCCCTTGAGGTCCGCCAGGCTCGCGACCGCGCCGGGCTTGGCGGCGAAGCGGAACGTGGAGCGGGCGAAGCCGAGCGGCAGGATCTCCTCGGCGTCCGCGCTGGAGTCGATCAGCAGGTCACGGCCGGTGATGCCGATGTCGAGCATGCCGGAGGAGACGTAGATGGCGATGTCGCGGGGCCGGAGGTAGAAGAACTCGACGTCGTTCTCCGGGTCGACGATGCGCAGCTCTTTCGACTCGCGGCGCTGCTGGTAGCCGGCCTCATGCAGCATCTCCGCCGCAGGGCCGGACAGTGAACCCTTGTTGGGGACGGCGATGCGCAGCATGAGGTCGGCTTCCTTTGTGTGAAGGGGTGGGGCAGGGCGGGTGAGGGCGTGCGGCTTACAGGTGCGCGTAGACGTCGTCGAGGGAGATCCCGCGAGCGACCATCATCACCTGGAGGTGGTACAGCAGCTGGGAGATCTCCTCGGCCGCCGCCTCCTTGCCCTCGTACTCGGCGGCCATCCAGACCTCTGCGGCCTCTTCGACGACCTTCTTGCCGATGGCATGGACGCCCTTGCTCACCAGCTCGGCGGTGCGGGAGGTGGCGGGATCGCCCTGGGCGGCCTTGTGCTGGAGCTCGGTGAAGAGCTCCTCGAACGTCTTCTTGGACATGGTGCCGCCCACTCTACGCGGTGTGCCGCACGGCCTAGTGCCACGGTTCAGATACTGAGCGCAGCGTGGCCGCGGTGGCTACCGCCGCCGTCACCGCCTCATGGCCCTTGTCCTCGCTGGAGCCCTCCAGGCCGGCCCGGTCGAGGGCCTGCTCGTCGTTGTCGCAGGTGAGCACGCCGAAGCCGACGGGCACGCCGGTGGTGACCGACACCTGGGTCAGGCCCTGGGTGACGCCCTGGCAGACGTAGTCGAAGTGCGGGGTGCCGCCGCGGATGACGACACCGAGGGCGACGACCGCGTCGTAGCCGCGCTCGGCCATGACCTTGGCCGCCACCGGCAGCTCCCAGCTGCCGGGGACCCGGAGCAGGGTCGGCTCGTCGATGCCCATCTCGTGCAGGGCGCGCAGGGCGCCGTCCACCAGACCGTCCATCACCTTCTCGTGCCACTGTGCCGCGATGACGGCGACCCGCAGGTCACCCACATTGCGTACGGACAGCTCCGGTGCGCCCTTGCCGCTCACGTCTCTCCTCAGTGCCGTTTCTTACTGGTCCTGCTGGTTCTGCTTGGTCCTGCTGGTCCTGCTGGTCTGCTGGTCCCGCGGAGTCCTACTGGTTGCCGCAGGTGGTCGCGGGGGCCGGGTCCAGCCAGGGCAGGTCGTGCCCCATCCGGTCCCGCTTGGTGCGCAGATAGCGCAGATTGTGCTCGCCGGCCGTCACGGCCATCGGCTCCCGGCCCGTGACCTCGATGCCGTGCCGCTGGAGCGCGTCGGTCTTGTCGGGGTTGTTGGTCATCAGGCGGACGCTGCGCACGCCGAGGTCGGTCAGGATCTGCGCGCCGGCCGCGTAGTCCCGGGCGTCGGCGGGCAGCCCCAGTTCCAGGTTGGCGTCCAGGGTGTCGCGTCCGCGTTCCTGGAGTTCGTAGGCGCGCAGCTTGGACATCAGGCCGATGCCGCGCCCCTCGTGCCCGCGCAGGTAGACGACGACACCGCGCCCCTCGGTGTGGATGCGCTCCAGGGAGGCGTCGAGCTGGGGACCGCAGTCGCAGCGCTGGGAGCCGAAGACGTCGCCGGTGAGGCATTCGGAGTGGACCCGGACCAGGACGTCGGTGCCGTCGCCGATCTCGCCGTGGACGAGGGCGACGTGCTCGACGCCGTCGACGGTGGAGCGATAGCCGTAGGCGGTGAAGGTGCCGTGCGCGGTCGGCAGGTGGACCTCGGCCTCGCGGCGGACGGTGGGCTCGCTGCTGCGGCGGTAGGCGATCAGATCCTCGATGGAGATGATCGTCAGGCCGTGCTTGCGGGCGAAGGGGATCAGCTCGGGCAGCCGCAGCATGCGTCCGTCCTCACCGGCGATCTCTACGATGGCGCCGGCCGGGCGCAGGCCCGCGAGGCGGGCGAGGTCGACGGCGGCCTCGGTGTGGCCGTTGCGGACCAGCACACCGCCGGAGCGGGCGCGCAGCGGGAAGACATGACCGGGGCGCACCAGGTCGGTGGGTTCGGCGGTGCCGCCCGCCAGCAGTCGCAGCGTGGTGGCGCGGTCGGAGGCCGAGATGCCGGTGGTCACACCGTGGGCGCCGGAGGCGTCGACGGAGACCGTGAAGGCGGTCTTCATGGACTCGGTGTTGTCCTGGACCATCTGCGGCAGTTCGAGCCGGTCCAGTTCGTCGCCCTCCATCGGGGCGCAGATCAGGCCGCGGCACTCGCTCATCATGAAGGCGACGATCTCCTCGGTCGCCTTCTCGGCGGCGATGACGAGGTCGCCCTCGTTCTCGCGGTCCTCGTCGTCGACGACCACGACCGGCCGGCCGGCGGCGATGTCGGCGATGGCCTGCTCGATGGGGTCGAGGGAGAAGTCCTCGATGCCGTCGGTGGAGTACAGGATCGGTGCGGTGCTCATGCCGGCGCTCCTTCCAGGGCGGGCTGCGCGTTCCGGCGGGAGCGCAGCCACCAGTCGCGCATGCCCCACAGGACGAGCGCGCCGTAGATGACGTAGACGAATCCGGAGAAGGCGTAGCCGTTGGCGAAGTTCAGGGGGACGCCGACGAGGTCGACGAGCAGCCAGGCGAACCAGAACTCGACCATGCCCTTGGCCTGGGCGTACATGGCGACGATGGTGCCGACGAAGATGTAGGCGTCGGGCCAGGGGTCCCAGGAGAGCTTCGGGTAGGCGGTGAAGAGCAGGGCGACGGCGACGGTCCCCGCGGCGGCCGCGGCGAGCATCGCGCCGCGCTCGGTCCAGGTCGCGAACCGGACGGTGATCCGGCCGTCCTCGGCCTTGCCCCGGCCTCGCTGCCACTGCCACCAGCCGTACAGCGCGACGGCCATGACGACGACCTGCTTGCCGGCGCTGCCGGTGAGGTGGCCGTAGAAGGCGCCGAAAAGGACCAGCCCGGACAGGAACTGCACCGGCCAGGTCCACACATGGCGGCGCCAGCCGAGGGCGAGGGTGATCAGGCCGAGGATGTTGCCGACCATGTCCGACCAGATGATGTGCTGGCCGAAGAGGCTGAACGCCTCGGAGTTCATCCAGCTCATCGGCCGGCCCCCGGGAGGCGGTCGCCGAGCATCCGCTCGACGTACTTGGCGATGACGTCCACTTCGAGGTTGACCGGGTCGCCGGGCTGCTTGTGGCCGAGCGTGGTCAGGGCGAGGGTGGTCGGGATGAGGCTGACCGTGAAGAAGTCGGGGCCGGCGTCGACGACCGTGAGGCTGATGCCGTCCACGGTGATGGAGCCCTTCTCGACCACGTAGCGGGAGAGATCGGCGGGGAGGGAGATCTTCACGATCTCCCAGTGCTCGGAGGGCTTGCGCTCGAGGATCTCGCCGGTGCCGTCCACGTGCCCCTGCACGATGTGCCCGCCGAGGCGGTCGCCGACGGCCATGGGGCGTTCGAGGTTGACCCGGGAGCCGACGGTGAGGGCGCCGAGGCTGGAGCGGTTCAGGGTCTCCGCCATGACGTCGGCGGTGAACTCGTCGCCCTCGTGTTCGACGACGGTGAGGCAGACGCCGTTGACGGCGATGGAGTCTCCGTGCTTCGCGCCCTCGGTGACGACGGGCCCGCGCAGCCGGAAGCGACAGGCGTCGTCGAGGGTCTCGACGGCGGTGATCTCGCCCAGCTCTTCGACGATTCCGGTGAACACTTCCCGGGTCCTCCTGCCTCATGGGGGCACGGACTCCGGGGCTGTCGATACGACAGAGACCACGGGCAGGAACACCGGGGGCGACGCCGGACAGACCCGTCCACACGGACGAGCGAATACGGCGGCGCGCATGGATGCCCGCCCGCCGCGCACTGCCTCCCATCCGGACTTTAACCGTCGGTCCAGGAATTTCACCTGGTCAACCGGTCACTGGAGGTGACCGGGTCGCGGACTTTAACCGCCGGTTCGGACTTTCACCGACCCCGGAGTGCGCTGCTTTAGGTACAGGGCCAGTGTGCCACGGCCGCCGTCCGTCCATACGGGTGATGTCTGTGGAGTGGCTCACAGGGCGAGCTGCACCTCGCATTGGTCCATACCTGTTGACACATTGGTCTAGTCCTCCCTATGGTCGGCGCAACTTCCCAGCGGGTGGACCGTGTTGCCGCCGGCGGGAGCGGACCGTCCCAGGACCGGGGGCCTGCCGGGCCGCCCGCGCAGACGGGCCCGGCGGCGGTGACGACGGCCCTTGCCCGCCGCCGGGTCCTCCCATGTCCGGGCGGCGGCCCGCCTGGCAGGGTGAGTTCATGACGACCGCGCTCGCCGAGGAGTTCGAGGCCCACCGCCCCCGTCTGTTCGGTCTGGCCTACCGCATGCTGGGTTCCGCTCACGAGGCCGAGGACACCGTCGCCGGGATCACCCATCCCGGGGCCTGGCTCGCCAAGGTGGTCACCAACCTGTGCCTCAACCGCCTGACGTCCGCCCGGGCCCGGCGCGAGAGCTATGTCGGCACCTGGCTGCCGGAGCCCGTCGTCACCCTGGACGGCACGCTCGGCCCCCAGGAGTCCGCCGAGCAGCGCGAGGCGGTGTCCGTGGCCCTGCTGGTCCTGCTGGAGCGGCTCACTCCGACCGAGCGGGCGGTGTATGTGCTGCGCGAGGCGTTCGGCTACGGCCACCGTGAGATCGCGGATGTGCTGGACCTGAGCGAGGCCAACTGCCGCCAGCTGCACCGGCGGGCGCTGAAGCGGCTTGAGGCGGCCGAGAACCGGTTCCGGCCGGCGCCCGACCGGCAGCGCGAGCTGGTCGCCACGTTCCTCTCCGCCGCCCGGGACGGCGACCTCGCCGGGCTGGAGAAGCTGCTCGCCGACGACGTGACCTGGTGGAGCGACGGAGGCGGCAAGGTCAGTGCGGCCCTGCGGCCCGTCCGCGGCCGGGAGAAGGTCCTGCGCTTCCTGCTGGGCATCGCCCGCAAGTACGGCGCGGACATGGACTTCGCGGTCGCGGAGGTGAACGGCGCGGACGCCCTGCTCCTGCGGGCCGGTGACACGCTGACCGGGGTGGTCGCCTTCGAGTACCGCGACGGTCTGATCACCGAAGCGTGGACGGTGATGAATCCGGACAAGCTGGAGTTCGTACGCCGTCAGCTCGACCGGTCGTAGGTACCTGTCACATTCTCGCGGGCTGTCCGGTCCCAGCTGGTGAGGGGCGCTCCGTCCGGGAGCGCCCGGCGCCGTGAAGGAGCTGAACAGCATGACCACGATCCTGGTGACCGGCGGCACCGGCACCCTCGGCCGGCTCGTCACCGAGCGGCTGCGCGCGGGCGGCCACGAGGTGCGCGTGCTCAGCCGGCACACCCAGCCGTACGCCGCCGATCTGCGCGAGGGCGGTCCCGGTCTGGAGGCGGCCGTGGCGGGTGTGGACACGGTCGTCCACTGCGCGAGCGGCCCGCGCGGCGACGAGCGCGCGGCCGGGAATCTGATCGCGGCGGCGCGGCGGGCCGGGGTGGGCCATCTGGTGTACATCTCGATCGTCGGCGTGGACCGGGTGCCCTTCGGCTACTACCGCTCCAAGCTCGCGGTGGAAAAGCTGGTGGAGGGGTCCGGTCTGGGCTGGACGATCCTGCGGACGACACAGTTCCACGATCTGGTGGTGCAGGTGCTCGCCACACTGGCGAAGTCGCCGGTGATGCCGGTTCCGGCCGGGCTGAGCGACCAGCCGATCGAGGTGGCGGAGGTCGCCGGTCGGCTGGCCGAGCTGGCCCTCGGCGCGCCCGCGGGCCGGGTGGCGGACATGGGCGGCCCCGAGGTGCGCACGCTGGACTCCCTGGCCCGGGCGTGGCTGCGGGCGACGGGCCGGCGCCGGCCTCTGATGCCGGTGCGGCTGTGGGGCGCGGCGTATCGCGCGTTCCGGGCCGGCGGCCACCTCGCGCCGCACCAGGCCGTGGGCGTGGGCACGTTCGAGGAGTACCTGGCGAAGCGCTTCGGCGACCCGGCGGCCCACTGAGGCGACACGGCGGCCCGCTGAGCGGCCCTCCCCGCCGAGCGGTCCCCGCGGCGAGCAGTCCTTCCCGCCGAGCGGCCTCCCCGCCGAGCAGACCTCCGGGCTGCCGAGCCGTCCTCCCCGCCGAGCAGACCTCCGCGCTGCCGAGCCGTCCTCCCCGCCGAATGGGACGGCCGCCCCGCTACCCCTCCGGCCCGGCGAACAGCTCGTCCTGCGCGCGTTCCCGGGCCGTCAGGAGCGCGCCGCGCAGGACTGCGCCGCCGCCGAGTGTGCTCGCCCGGACCTGGGTGGGCAGCGGAGACATCGCGTCGAGGCGTTCCTGAACCCGGCGTGCGAGTGCCTCTCCCCCGGCCTGCCCCAGCTCGCCGCCGAGGACCAGGCAGCCCGGGTCGAGGACGGCCACGACGGAGGCGGCGCCGACGGCGATCCGACCGGCGAGCGCGTCGAGGAAGCGGTCGCCGGCCCCGGGGACCGCGGCCTGCCGGGAGGCCGCCACCGCGACGCGGACGACCGCCGCGCCCACCGGCTCGCCCTCCCGGGCCGTGCCGCGCAGCCCGTGCTCCGCCGCCAGCCCGGCGACCGCCGCCGCACCCGCCAGCGAGTGGAAGCCCCCCTCGCAGCCCGTCGCCGACGGCAGTCCCGCCGTGCCGGGCACCGGCAGGAACCCGATCTCCCCGGTGCCGCCGGAGGCGCCCCGCCGCAGCGCCCCGTCGAGCACAACCGCGGCGCCGGTGCCGTGGCCGAGCCACAGCAGGACGAAGGTGTCGCGGTCGCGGGCGGCGCCTTCGCGCTGCTCGGCCAGGGCGGCGAGGTTCGTCTCGTTCTCGACGCTGACGCGGGCGTCGGGCAGGCGCTCCTGGAGGGCGGCGACCAGGCGGCGGTGCCAGGCGGGCAGGCCGCCCGAATCACGGAGTTCACCGGTGGCGGGGTCGATGAGGCCGGGCGCGCCGATGCCGACGGTGTGCAGCCGGTCGGCGCCGGCCTCTTTCACCGCGCGCTCGACCAGCGCGACCGCCTGCTCCACGGCCGGACCCGTCCCGCTCTCGCCGGCGATCGGCGCGGACGCCTCGGCCAGGACGCGTCCGACCAGGTCGGAGACGAGGACGGCGACACCCTCGGTGCGCACGTCGAGCGCGGCGAGGTGGGCGCGGGCGGCGACGATGCCGTAGAGCTTGGCGTTGGGGCCGCGGCGCTGTTCTCCGGCCTCGCCGACGACGGTGATCAGGCCGGCGGCCATGAGGCGCTCGACGAGGTCGGCGACCGTTGGCCGGGACAGGCCGGTCAGCTCTTTGAGCCGGGCGGCCGTCAGCGGGCCCTCCTGCTGGAGCAGCCGCAGGGCGAGCCGGTCGTTGAGGGCCCGGGCGGTGCGCGGTGATGCGGGCATGGGCGGATGATATCCGGTATCTATCAGGCAGGGTTCCTGATAGTTTGCTGCGACGCGGCGGCGACTTCACGGGCCGCACAGCGGGCGAGCATGTCCGGGAGGGGCGGGGAGAATGAAGGCAGTGTCCTACGACCAGCGCGCCGTGCGGCGGGCGCGGTACGCCGTGGCCGCCGTGTTCGCCGTGCACGGCGCGGTGACCGGCTCTTTCGCCACACGGGTGCCGTGGATCCAGGAGCACGCCGCGGTGAGCGCGGGACAGCTGGGCCTGGCCCTCGCCTTCCCGGCGCTCGGCGCGTCCCTGGCGATGCCGCTCGCCGGCCGCATCAGCCACACCTTCGGCGCCCGCAACGCCCTGCGCGGACTGATGGCCCTGTGGACACTGTCGCTCATCCTGCCGTCCCTCGCGCCGAGCCTGCTCACCCTGTGTCCGGCGCTGTTCGTCTACGGCGCGACCGCGGGCATGGCCGACGTGGCGATGAACGCGCTCGGCGTCGAGGTGGAGAACCGGCTCGGGCGCTCGATCATGTCGGGACTGCACGGCATGTGGAGCGCGGGCGCGCTGGTCGGCTCGGCCGCGGGAACGCTCGCCGCGCACCTGGGCGCCGACGCCCGGCTGCACCACACGCTGGCGGCCGCCGTGCTGACCGTGCTGGGCATCGGGGCCTGCACCTGGGTGCTGGACCTGCAGCCCGCCGAGGACGAGGAGCCGCCGCCGCGGTTCGCGCTGCCGCCGAAGTCCGCGCTGCTCATCGGCGCGATCGGGTTCTGCGCGGTGTTCGCGGAGGGCGCGAGCCTGGACTGGTCGGCGGTCTATCTCCGGGACCGGCTGGAGACCTCGGCGGGGCTCGCGGCGGCCTGCACGACAGGGTTCACGCTGACCATGGCGGTGGCCCGGATCGCCGGGGACCGGGTCGTCGACCGCTACGGCTCGGTGCGCACGGTGCGGGCGGGCGGGGTCCTGGCCGTGCTCGGCGGACTGCTCATCGTCGTCTCCCGCCAGCCGGCCCCGGCGATGGCCGGGTTCGCGCTGATGGGTCTCGGCATCGCTGTCGTCGTACCGCTGTGCTTCGCCGCGGCGGGCCGCAGCGGTCCGAACCCGAGCCAGGCCATCGCGGGTGTCGCGACCATCACCTACACCTCGGGGCTGGTCGCGCCTGGCGCCATCGGCGGACTCGCCCAGGCGACCAGTCTGGTGGTGTCGTTCGGTCTGGTCACCCTGCTGGCCTGCGGTCTCGCCGTGTTCGCCGGCGTGCTGCGGGCGGGTGACCGGGGCCGGCCGAAGGTCAGCCGTCCGTCGGACGCAGCAGTTCCCGACCCGCGGCCCTGAACGTCTCGCTCCACGGCGCCGGGCGCAGCGTGTCGGCGTCGAGCCGGACGAGCACCCGGCTGCCGCGCGCGTACGTCGTCACCCCGTCGGCCGAGCAGAAGCGGAAGCCGTAGGTCAGGCCGGTGGTGCCGAGCCGCTCCAGCCACAGGTGGACGGCGTACACGCCGGGGCGGGTGACCGGGGCGTCGTAGGTGATCCGCAGTTCCTTCACCGCGTTGCAGGCGTCGCCGGCCGCCGCCCAGTCGCCCTCGAAGACCAGGCCGTGCTCCTGCCACAACTGCGCCCAGGCCCGCTCGACCATCAGCGGGTAACGGGCGTTGTGCAGCAGGCCGAGCGCGTCCAGGTCGTCGAAGTGGACGGTGACGGGGATCAGCCGGCCGTACGACAGGGCGGGGGCGATCGGGGCTTCGGCGGTCACGGATGGGTCTCCTGTGGTGGACGGTTCAACCACTCCATCCTAAGCGGACGCTCAGCCCGCTCCTCGGGCGGGCCCGGCGCCCGGCGGCCCGGCACCCGCCTGAGCGGGGACAATGGTCGGCGGCCCACCCGCACGACGAGAGCGAAACCCACCATGGATCTCGGCGTCCGCTGGAAACTGCACGGCGACGGACGCACCCCGGCCCCCGGAGCGGTGGTCCGGCCCGACGAACGGCTCTCCTGGCCGCGCACGATCGGCCTCGGCGCCCAGCACGTGGTGGCGATGTTCGGCGCGTCCTTCGTGGCGCCCGTGCTGATGGGGCTCGACCCGAACCTGGCGATCATGATGTCGGGCATCGCGACCGTGGTGTTCCTGCTCGCCACCCGCGGCCGGGTGCCCAGCTACCTGGGCTGCTCGCTGTCGTTCGTGGGCGTCGCCGCCGTCATCCGCGCCCAGGGCGGCACCAGCGCCACGGTCACCGGCGCGGTGTTCGTCGTCGGCGTCGTGCTGTTCCTGGTCGGGCTCGCGGTGCAGAAGTTCGGCGCGCGGATCATCCACGCGGCGATGCCGCCGATCGTGACCGGCGCGGTCGTCATGCTGATCGGCTTCAACCTCGCCCCGGTCACCGCCTCGACGTACTGGCCGCAGGACCAGTGGACCGCGCTGCTGGTGATGCTGTTCACCGGTCTGGCCGTGGTCTGTCTGCGCGGCTTCTGGTCCCGTATCGCGATCTTCCTCGGCCTGGTCTTCGGTTACGGCATCTCCTGGCTCTTCGACCGGGTCTTCGGCAAGATCCACTCGGTGGACGCGAGCGGCAAGCTCACCGACCACTGGCGCCTGGACCTCTCCGGCGTGCACAAGGCCGACTGGGTCGGACTGCCGACCTTCCACGGCCCCACCTTCCAGTGGTCGGCGATCCTGGTCGCCCTCCCCGTCGTGATCGCCCTGGTCGCGGAGAACGCCGGACACGTCAAGGCGGTCGGCGAGATGACCGGCGACCCGCTCGACGACAAGCTCGGCACCGCCATCTCCGCCGACGGCATCGGCTCGATGCTGTCCACCGCGGTCGGCGGCCCGCCCAACACCACCTACTCCGAGAACATCGGCGTGATGGCCGCCACCCGCGTCTACTCCACCGCCGCCTACTGGGCCGCCGCGGGCTTCGCCCTGCTGTTCGGCCTGTGCCCGAAGTTCGGTGCGATCGTCGCCGCCATCCCGGGCGGGGTGCTCGGCGGCATCACCGTCATCCTCTACGGCATGATCGGCCTGCTCGGCGCGCAGATCTGGCTCAACGCGGGGGTCGACCTGCGCAACCCGCTCAACCTCGTGCCGGCCGCCGCGGGCATCATCATCGGCGTCGGCAACGTGACCATGAAGTTCACCGACACCTTCTCGCTCAGCGGCATCGCCCTCGGCACGCTCGTCGTCATCACCGGCTACCACGCCCTGCGCGCCTTCGCCCCCGCCCACCTCAAGACGCAGGAACCGCTGCTGGACGAGGGCACCAGTTCCTACGGCACCGACGGCGACGACGGCCCTCAGCGCGCCAAGTCGTAGGCGTACGACGGCGTGAAGGTGCCCGGCGCGCCCGAGCAGCCGTCCGACTCGCCCGGCAGCTTCACCCACAGGTAGGCGTCGATCCGTGCCTCACCCGTGCGCAGCGTGGGCGTGCGGCCCAGCTTGCGGCCGGCCGGGTCGCACCAGGCGCCGTCCGCCGGGGCGCCGTTGCCGTTGCGGCTGGTGTCGATGACGGCGCTCAGGCTCGCCGGACCGCCGAGGTCGTCCAACACCTGCCGGTCGTAGACGATCTCGTCGGCCGTGCGGCGGAAGTTGGAGACATTGCTGAACACGCCGTCGGAGGAGGCGGCCGAGGCGGCGCCCGCCTGCCGCAGCAGCGCCGCCTGCTCGGCCGGGGCGCGCCAGCCGGAGTGCCCGGCGTCGTGGTAGACCCGGGCCCGCGGGTCGGCGGCCTTGAGTACGCGGCCGGCGCGGGCCAGCGAGGCGAAACGGGCGGCCCGGTCGGCGGCGGACAGACAGTCGGACTGGGCGATCGCGTCCGGCTCCAGGACGACGATCACCTCGCCGGAGCCCAGCCCCGCGGCGAAGCCGTCGATCCAGCCGTCGTACGAGGCCAGGTCGGGTGCCCCGCCCTCGGAGGCGCCGCCGCAGTCCCGGCCGGGGATCGCGTACGCGACGACGACCGGGACCCGGCGCTGCGCGGCGGCACCCGCGGTGACCGCGCGCACCCGGGCGGCGATCGTGCCCGTGTCGTGGTCGGCGAACCACACCGCGGCCGGCTGGTCGGCGATACGGGAGGCGATGACCTCGGTGCGCGGATCGCCGGGGTGGGCGCGCACCCAGTCCAGGACCTGTGAGTCGGGGTGCCGGTACAGGCCCGTGAGGGGCGCGGGCGCGGCCCGCCGCGGCTTCCTCCCGGTCGGAGCGGGGGACGGCTTCGCGGACGGCCGGGCGGACACCGACGGCGAGGGCGGCGCCGAGGACGGGGACGGCGGGGGCGGCCGGACGTCCAGCCGGGTCGAACGGGTCGCCTGCGGCCGGGCCGCGTCGACGCCGCGCCCGTCCTCCAGCGCCGACATCGTCCCGGTGACGGCGCCGACGGCGACCACGACGGACGCCGCCGCCAGCATCGCCTGGCGCCGCGCGGCACGCCGGCGCTGGGCCCGTCGCGCGGCGAGCCGCCGCGCACGTAAGCCGGACACGGTCCTGATCCCCCCTCACTGCGGCCGCTCCCCCACGGCAGGCGCGCCGTGCGCGGCGCCCCCGTTCCCCCGTTCTGGGGAAGCGGCGGGCCCGCCGGCACTCCGGCCAGCCTAGGACTGGGACCCTTCCTGCATGGCGCAGTTGGAACAGTTCACCACTCCCGTCGACGCGGTCGTCTCCCGCATGCGCGCGCTGGACGCGGCCCTGCCCGTGTGGGACGGCGTGGGGGTGTTCAACCGTGTCTACCTCGCCGTCACCGAGGAGGTCGGCCGGCGTGTCGACAGCGGTGCCTTCCCGGACCGCAGGGCCGCCGTCACGCTGGACGTGCTGTTCGCCGAGCGGTATCTGACGGCGGTCGAGGCGGACGGACCGGACCGCCGGGCACCGGCGTGCTGGCGCCCCCTCCTTCAGTTCCGCCGCCATCCCGGGGTACGGCCGCTGCAGTTCGCCCTCGCGAGATGAGCGAACGTGCACTCCACGTCTAACCGTGGCTGACCTGCGGACACACGGAAGCCCCCTCCGTCAGGTGGATGACGGAGGGGGCTAAAGGAACGCGACGGGAGCGGGGTATGCCGACCTCGTCCCGCCGCGCCCTCCACGAACCGACGCTAGGCGTCAGTCCGCGGGCTCTGGGGTTGCTTCCGCGGGACGAGTCGCCAATACGACTGATTGACGGTGCGGAAGCTGTCGTGCCCGGGGTGGAGCGACTCGTGTCGCGTCGCCCACTCCGTCACGTCGCTCTCGTCTCTGCTGAGTTCCAGGCATCGGGCGCATTCGATCCACTGCCTGACGGGAATCCCCTGGGACTCCAGCTTCTTCGCCGGCCGTGCGTCGAGAGTCGTCACGCCCGCCTCCGCTTCTTCTGATGCCGGCGCATCTCGACGCGAATGTCTGTCGCCTTCGACGGGTCGTAGCTCGCACTCGTCGGGTCGTCTACCTCCGCGAGTTGCCGACTCAGAGCGCCGCAGACGTCGCAACCGGGCTCAGGCTCCGGTCGTTCGTAGGCAAGCGGGTCGAGCAAATGCACAGCCATCCCAAGACCTCCGCCGTTGTCTTCTCTCTACGACGAACGTAGGCGGACGGAGAGGCGGGATTCCACGCAGTTCTATACAGTTCTACGCCTATTGGGATGACGTCGGTATGGCGCTTGCGATGATCCGGTATGCATCCGGACCGTAGACGGCTGCACGCGCCATTTCGGCATGCGCCGCGACGTATTGAGCGACCTCTGAAGGTGCCGTGATCGTCAGTCCAGCCGTCAGCAACTCGACGTAGACCTTCTCATCGTCGTACACGCTGAAAGTCTCCAACGGCCACATCGCCTGTGACGCCGCCGGGATGATGCCGAGTGACACCGCCGGGTACCGCGCGACGTCGAGGAGGTGGAGGAGCTGCTCCGTCATCACGTCGGATCCGCCCATGCGGCGCCTTAGGGCCGCCTCCTCGACGACGAAGGCGAACGTGCGACCAGTCTCCTTGATGATCTTTGAGCGTTCGACGCGTGCGTCTGCGGCTGCCTCGGAGTCATCGGGGATGCGCTTAGCCCGTGCGATGTCAGACAGCAGGGCAGCGGCGTAGGCGCGTGTTTGGAGGAGTCCCGGAACGAGCGTGGAGCTGTAGACACGCATGTGCCGTGTCTGCTGATGGACGGCTGCCCGCGCTACCTGCATGTGCCGTAGGCCATTGCGGTTCTTGCGGCGCCACTCCATATACGCGGAATCGGCTGTCCGGGCCGCCTCGACGATGTCGGCCGCCTGGTCCTCCGCCCCGCAGACGCGGCACCACGCTTGGATGTCCGCTGTCGACGGAGGCGTCACGCCGTTCTGAAGCCGGGAGACCTTCGACTTCTGCCATCCCGTGCGCTCTGCGATGTCCTGCCCCGTCAGCCCTGCGTCTTGGCGAAGGTCCCGAAGACGCCTCGCGACGCGTTGACGTGCTTCCTCGATGCGGGCGGACGGGGCTTCGGACATATGTCAGATCTCGTACTCAGCGTGCGGGGTGCCACGGTCCCAGACCGTGACGAACGCGGACGTGCAGCGCTCAATCAGGTCAGGGTCGTAGGACATCTGCGCCCCGACGTGCCTGCCGTCCCCGTCGAAGACGCCGAACTTCAACGCGAAGTCGTCGAAGATCCACACGTCATTGCCCGGGAGCATGATGTCCGATGCCTGGCTTCTGGGCAGCCACCGGACCTCTTCACCCGCGGCAAGGTTCTTCGCAGTCCCGCAGTGCTCGAACCGGATGTAGTCCGACACGGGCTCAGAGACGACTCGCGCCCGACGGACCTTGACACCCCTGGCGACGGCGTCAGCGACGGTCTGATGAAAGCCGCTCCACCATGACGCCCGATCGCTGAAGTCGCGTTGCTCGCCGGCCTTCCATGCCGCGAACGCCGCATCCTCCGACTCGACGCCGTAGACGTCGCGCATCTCCAGGTGGAGCGCGTGCCGCGACGTCTTGGCGAGGAGTTCAGCGAACGTCGGGGTGCTCGTTGGCACGGATCGCCTCCTTCAACAGCGTCGTCATACGTGCAGGCAAGCGGATCACAGACTCGTTCGGAGCAACGGGGCCGAACGCCTCACACGAGGCCACGGTTTCCGCGTCCCCCGTCCAGCCCTGGAGGACATAGTCCCCTGTCTCCTCGTCTACGAGGACGCTGGGGCAGTTCTCTTCCTCCGAATTCGGGTCCTTACCGACGAAACGTAGCTTCATGGCTGCTCCAGAGTCGCGGAAGTTGCGCAGAGTTCTATGACGATGTCGCGCCATCCGCCGACGGTCAAGAGGGCCTCAGACAGGGAAGCCCAGCGCCCGCATGCGACTCCTGTACGCCTTGCCGTGGTCGGGGTTGCAGAAGCGGCGCAGGCGGCCCACTCCCGGCTTCTGCTCCAGCATGGTCCCGCAGTGCCCGCAGGTGACGGTTTCGCTCTTCGCCGGCTGACCGAACATGGTTACTCCTCTTCAAAGTCATGGGGGCGCCCCGTCGACCATGTCGGCCGACGGGGCGCGAGGGTGAGTGTGTGAGCGGCCCCGCCATGTCGGAGGGGCCGCCAGGGTGTGCGTCAGGTCCAGCGACCGACGTTCAGAGCCGTCGCGCTCGCCTCCTCCCGCATCTCAATGCGGGTGTCGACGATGTCCGTGATCTCGCGGTCACCGACGAAAACGCGCACGTCGGCGTGGAGTTGCGTCGGGGCTGCGCCGGACTTCGTTGCCCGGATATCGCTCCACTGCTCAGCGGTGAATACCGGCTCCGGAGAGCCAGTGCCGTTTGCGACAAAGGAGAGGCCAGGCGGAATGAGCCCGCCGGAGTCGAACCACGTCGGGGTGACGGGGCCGCCCTCGGCGTATCCCTTCGGAGGCAAATTCGCGTTCGCCTGCTGGACGTTCGTGATATTGCCGTACACCGATTTGATGTAGCGCGCGGATGCCGCCACGTTGGCGACGGGGTCGAGGATTCCTCGCGCCCGCAGAGAGGCCGGCACGTAGGCTGACCACGTCGACGGGATTGTCTGAGTCAAGCCCTGCGACGGGTGGCCGGCTTTGGCATTGGAGTCCCAGAGGTTGATCGCGTTCGGATTCCAGCCGGACTCACGCGTGATCAGCGTGTTCATTCCGCGGAGCCACTGGTCGAGCGAGCCCGGGGGCGGAATGTGCGCGGCTGCAAGAGCCTGAGCGATGATCTGTGCGCGCTTTCCCGTCGGAATGACGCCGCCGAGATTGGCGCTGCCTCCGCCTCCCCCACCACCTCCGCTGACGAAGTCGACGATTTTGTCCTTCAGATCACCGACGATCTTCACGGGGTACTTGAGGAGTACCTTCCCCATTTGTGCGACGCCCAGCTTCTTCGCCGCCTTGTCAAGGAAAGGCTTCATGAGCGAATTCCAGACCTTGCCGGGATGCGCGATGAGGTCGCCGGCCGTCTTAGCCCAGTCGATCCCCGTCGAGATCGCTCCGCCTACCTTGTCCTTCGTCCAGTCCCATGCGGAGCCGAGAGCCCCGACAATGCCACCGCCGGCGAACTTCTGAACGTGCGGGATTTCGCCCGTCGCGTTCATGTAAGCGAGCTTGTCGAATCCGATCTTCCTCGCGCTGTCGCGCTTGA
This sequence comes from Streptomyces sp. NPDC104814, assembly GCF_055583185.1. Taxonomy (NCBI): domain Bacteria; kingdom Bacillati; phylum Actinomycetota; class Actinomycetes; order Kitasatosporales; family Streptomycetaceae; genus Streptomyces; species Streptomyces sp. NPDC104814. The sequence goes on from NZ_JBVJOL010000016.1 coordinate 84,511, forward strand.
TGATGAATTCGTCCGCCATGGCCAGGATCGGGATGCTGTCGACGCCAGGCGTTCCGCCTTGCGTCCGTCCTCCGTGCGCGAATTTCGGTCGCTCATCGAGGAGCTTCGGAGCGTCAGGCAAAGGGTCCAGGCCGACGAAGTCAGCCACAGAATCCCAGACCTTTTTGATGCCCTTCGTGTAAACCCAGTCGATGATGAAGTTGACGGGCTTCGCGGCGATGCTGGCAACCTGCGACCACGCCTTGCCGATGGCGTCCTTCGTGGAGCTGAAGGCATCGCCGACCAGCTTCGCGGCGGACTTGATGCCGTCAAACGCAGGCTTGATGCCCTTTTCGTACAGCCAATGCGTCTTGGACGAGATGAAATCCGCGACGGGCCTTACTGAGTGATCATAGAGCCAGGTGAACTTATCGCCGAGCCATTTCAGCAAATCCCAGATAGCGGAGAATGTCGGCTTGAGTGCCGCTCGCCACAGCCACGTAGCCTTAGAGGCGATGAAATCGCCCGTCGGCCTGACGGCGTTATTGTAGAGCCAGACGAACTTGTCACCGACCCATTTCAGCAGCCACCAAATACCGGTGAACGTCGGGGCGAGGACGTTCTTCCAAACCCACGTCGCGAGCCAGGCTATGCCGTCGAACGATGGTTTGAAGCAATCCGTCCAGAGCCACATGACGAGCGCGCCAATACCCTTGAACGCAAGGTAGAGCGGCGCAATCAAAACCGTCAGAATGATCGTGATCGCGTACTTCATCACGAGGACAATTCCGGACCAAGCTGGGGCGAGTACGTTCTGCCAAAGCCAGACGGCGATGTCGCCGACGCCCTTAATCGCCCACCAGATGCCTGAGAACGCGGGCTTCAGACCCTTTTCCCACGCCGCTTGCGCGGCTCCGGAGATGGCGTCCCACGTGCTCGTCACGACGTCGCGGAACCACGCGAAGTGATCCCACGCGAATTTCACGGCGACCGCGAGCCCGATGAGCGCCAGGACCACGAGGCCGATAGGGCTGCTCGCCATAGCCAGATTGAGCAGCCGTGTCGCAATCCAGAGCCCGTAGAGGAGCTGAATTGACCACGGAGCATGCTCGGCAACCCACCCGATGATGTCCGCGGCGTTTCCGAGCAGTTCGAGGATGACGTCAGTGAACGGCTCCAAGGCCTTCGCGACGTCGAGGAACCCTCCGCCTATCTTCCCCAGGGTTTGGGCAACCACCGGTCCGTGTTGGTTCACGTACTCGATGAATCCCTCAAAGGCCGGCGATCCCTTGAGGTTTGCACCCCACGTAGCGAATCGGCCCGTGATGCGCTGCATTCGGTCGGAGATACCCTCCATATGCGGGAGGAAGGCGTCGACAATGCCGGCCATGCCCTTGAGTACATTGCCGAACGCAATGCCTAGCCCCACGATCGCAGGCTTCGCGTTATCGGCTATGTCCTGCTTGAAACGCTGCCAGAACGGGCGCTTCAGGTCGGCCGACGCGCGGTCCATAAGCTCGCCGACGGCGTCCGCAGCCGTTTTTACGAGCGGCGTGAACGCCGGAAGGGACGCCTTCGCCCCGTCGACGCCCCGCACAAAGAGCGGGAGGACGTCAGGCTGAAGGGACTTGCTCCAGTCCTTGAACGCCGCCGTCAGCCCCTTTGGACCCGCAATGGAGTCGTACAGGCGCCGTTGCTCTGGCGTCAGGTTCGCGAGTGCTTTTCGATATGCGTCGGCCTTCGTCGCAGCCTGCGCCGTGGTGTCCATGGCTGACAGGCGTGCCGACTCGACACCGCGCTCCGCCGATGCGATGGACTCCGCGGCTTGAATCTGCGTGCGGGAGGCGTTCTTGACGGCATCGGAGAGGCTGCGCTGAGCATCGGCAACCTCTTGCGCCGCCTTGACCTGAGCCTCCGCAGCCTTGCGCTGAGCGTCAGCTACGGCTTCGGTCTGGTCTCTGACGTTCTGCTGAGCCTTCGCGAGTTCGTCGCTGGCACGCTTGACGTCCGCGTTACCGTCGACACCCGCCTTTTTCGCGGCTTCAGCGTCTTTCTGGAGCTGTCCGTAATCCTTCTTCTGTTGCTTGGCGGACTCGACGGCCTGATCGTAGGCAAGCTGTGCTCGCTGGAGCTGGAGTTGAGTGGCCTTGCCGGCGGCAGCATCCTCGCGTGTCTTGTTGAGTTCGGCCTGTGCTTCCTGGACGCGGAGCGTTGCCTCGCGTTCGTCCAACTTGCCCTGAGTGAGCTTGTCGTTGAGGTCCGCGAGTTGCTGAGTAGCGTCCCGCCGGGCCTTCGTCAGCGACTCCTCCGCGTCGCGCGCCTGGCGCTTCGCGTCGACGAGGGATCGCTCTGCACGCTCCACGTTCTGAGCAGCCTGACGACGCTCGTCCATCGCGCGAACAGCGGCCTGACCGAGTGCCCGCTCAGCATCCTCGACGGCCCGGTTGGCCTGTGCGATGGAATCCGCGGCACTGCGATGCGCAGCCGTCAGCGCCTGTTGCGCAGACTGCATCTGAAGGGCGGACTGCGCGGCTCGCTTGTTCGCGGCTGCGCTCTTGTCCGTCGCAGTCGCCGCTTCCTTTTCCGCGGCTGTCTTCGCTTGGATTACGGAGGTGACGCCCTTGACGGCGGGGATGGCTGCCAGGGCGAAGGCGCCCACGGCTGCGCCGGCGGCAGTAGCAGCCGCCGCAATGGCTCCCAGTCCCGCAGCCGCAATGGGAACGAGCGGGAGAGCAGCGACGGCGCCCAGGGAGATGGCGAGTTGGAAGAGCGCTGCCTGAGCCTGAGAAGTGTCGGCGTGGACCTTGATGCGCGGATCCCTGCGCCCGACCCGGTCTGCCTCTTCGCGGATCGCCGCCAGGGCCGCACGGGCGGAAGCGATGTCTGCGGTGACTTGTATATTCGGGCTGCGAGAGCCAAGCTGCGACAGGTCGGCGTCAAGCGCTGCGATCTCTTCGAGGGCTCGCGCTGCGTCGACGTCGACCCCGATGCGCTTTCCTGCGAGCGTCTCCATGCGGGCTCGGACGCGGGCCAGGTCGGCATCAAAGCCTGTCGTCGAAAGCCGGACTTCTGGCTTCGGGAGCGACTTGAACGCCACTTCCAAACGCGATTTAAACGCTCTGCCAAACGCTCCAGCGTTGTCGTTTCCCGCCCGCGTTGCCGCGTTGCGAGCCGCGTTTCCGCCCTGCGTTACGGCCGACGGGATGGACACCTGAATATGGCGCCCAATGGCGTCGCCTATTCGCCGTCCAGCCTCCTCGCCAACGCGATCAGCGGCAGGGAGAACGGCGGCTTTCAGCTTCTCATGGAAGTTAGGCGCGATCGGTACGACGTCGACCGCTGCGGTTCCGACGATGTCCAGGTTGTCACCGGCCATCGAACACCCCACACATGCTCTGTCCCTCGTCGTACTCAGCCGCGTGCGATCTCAGGTCGAGTAGCTGATTGATGAGGACAAGTTGATGTGAACGCCGTTCCCTGTCAGGGGACGGCTCCCAACGGGAGATCACTAGGGCCGCTTCCATGAACTCTTTGCAACTCATGGAGCAATACGCGAATACCTCTAGGGCTCCGTCTTCCGTAAACGCCGGCAACGGCGTGAAACGGCAACCGGAGCGCAGGCAACGCGGGTCGTTGTTAGTCATTGGACGTCCAATACAAAAGGCCCCTAGCGCGTCCGCTAAGGGCCTGGAAATGATCTGTTGAGTTGTGCTGATCTCCGCCTACGCGGTCGCCGTTTCGTCCGTGAAAACGCCTCCTACGCGCTCGTTGGGGTCCCGCCGCGCGTCGAGGAGCATGGCGAGGCGCAGAAGCTCCGCGGCCTCGTTGGCGTCCCCATTGCGATCCGCCCGTCGCGCGCGAATGCTCCAGACGTAGCACTCCGCTGAACACGTGCGCTGACGTCGGTAGCTGCCGTCTCGGCACTGGAGGTAGCTGCGCTGGAATGTGCATCCGGGCCGCTTGCAGAGTCGCGGCTCGTGGTCTGACGTCATGGCTCCTCCGTGAAAATGCGAAGAGCCCCGAGAGCATCGCTCCGGGGCTCAATAGAAGGTGTAACGCTTACGAATTGAATCTTTCGCGTGCGGCTTCATCACCTCGCGGACGCGATCCCTCGCGCACATAACGAGGCAGGGGCTCCAGGGGGCCGTCAGGCGCCGGGGAGACGGCTCTCAGAAGCGTTACAGTCCGGATCCCCAGACCCGTACAGACCGCGACGCCCAGCACCTAGACGGTCTTCTGACCTGCATGAAGGGGATCACCCCCCTGGTCTGAGGCCGGCCGTGGTACAACTGACTCGATGGTTACGCAGGCCCCTGGCCTGCGACGCTACCCAGAGCGCGCCCACTGGGACGCCTCCGCCACAGGAGGCCGGTCGGACCGTTGGTGTCCGTCGAGTGGGCCGAAGCTCTGTAGCGAGGACTCCACTTCGACGGCGATGCGCTTCGTGGAGTCACACATGTCATCCGCGCTCGTCCTGTTCCTCGCGCTTGCTTACTGCCTCACGGTGGTGTGCTGCACTGCCATCGCTCTGGTAGTCGTCACACTGCGGGGCACATCTCCTGCCCAGCGCTCAGCCATCCTGCGCAGCCTGGCCCACGTTGTGCGTGCTTGGGCGGACGCCCTGAGGTTCTGGCGTGGGAGGTGACGCTAGCCGGGGTCGCTCGTCACCGCTCCATGCGGTAGCTAGCGACCTGGAAGGGGTTGCCACCCTTGCTCGCCTCGGGCCTGCGCCCGTCCTCGTCGATGCCGTGTTCCCGGCGGTATCGCGCTGCGCCAGCGTCGAGCGTGCCGGAGCCGCTCCCGACGTCGCTGCCGGAGCCCGTGCGGTGCGGCGGGTTGGCCGTTCCGAACTCTGCTGCCAGCGTCCGCGCGTCGGCCGCGAGTTCCTCCGGCGTGGTGCCGACGAGGCGGGCCGACTGTTCGACGGTGAGTCCGGCCCTAAGGCCGGCTTGCAGGCGGGCGAGTTCGAGGAGTGCGGCGTCGCGCTGCTGTTCAGGGGTCTGTTCCATGGTTCTTCCTCTCAGTAGGAGCGCCGGAGCGGCGTCGGGTCTCCCGGCGTCGCGTTGGGCTTGGGTGCTGGCGGCATGGGCTTCGACGCGTCCAGGTGCGGCGCCGTCGAGTGTGGGTAGACCTCAGCCGGCCGACTCTGAAGCGGCGGGAGGACGGTAGGCGACCAGTCGACGGCTTCAGCGTCGAGCGCATCCGGGGCGCTCAGAACGGTCACGTCGTCAGCGAGTTGCGACTCTGAGGCGGGAACGTACGCGTCGTCACGGTCACAGAGCCACGTCAGGTACTCCAGCGTCACGCGCCGGGAGCGGATGGCTTCACGCACCGCTTCAGGCGCCTCGTCGGGGCGGAGTCCGCGGGCATGTCCGTATCCCTGGTTCATCCATTGGCGAGCCGTCCAATCCCCGCCGGCGGGAGCCCCCGGGGTCCGCGGGCCGCGGATGAGGTCCCATTGCGCTGACCTCACGTTCTCGACCTCGCGCATGATGCCCTTCAGCCGACTCCAGGCCGCTACAGCGTCCGGACCAACGTCGATGACCTCCTCCGCCGTGCGGGCTCCGCCGACGGTCTCCAGCGCCGTCCTGGCGTCGGTGAGGAGTTCCTCCAGCCTCTTCCCCAGATACGCGAGAGCGGCGTCAGCATGGTCGCTGAGAGCCGTGTACACCTCCCATTCCGCTCGGGTGACAACGCGCTGCCGGGCCTGGCGCTCGACGAGGGCGGCGTCAGCGTCCTCGTATGCCTTCACGCCTCGTCGGCCGACGTCCTTCGGCCAGGCACCGCCCGACAGGAAGTCGTCCGCGGCGCGCTCGATGATGGCCTCCCGTGCGGCGTCGGGTGACTCGCTGACGGGTGCGTCCGTCAGTAGCGCCTTCGCGCCCTGGAGCAGCATCTCCGCGGCAGCGATCTCAGGTACGGCCGCGCGTGCGGCGTCGAGCATGGGATTAGTGGACACAGGGGGACCTCTCTGGGGACATGACTGAAGCGACCGACCCGGTTTGGTCAGTCGCTTCGTGGCACTCTGTGGGCGCCCATTGCGGGGCTTGTCTCATCAACTCCGTGCGCGCTGCCCGCCGGAGCCTCTCGCGCTCCCTGACGGGCTCCGGGTTACGTCGGTAGCGCGCGCGTCGCTGCGTGTTGACGCATTCCCGGCACGTACCGCGCAGGAAGTCAGCGCAGCTTGGGTCGACGTGGAAGTTTGCCGGCGTCCGCGCGAGCACGCGCCCGCACTCCGGGCAGGGGCGCGACCCCGGACCCGAGGTCGGTACGTCAAGTTGGGACATGAGGGTTTCTCCGCGTTCGTGTCGGTGGTCGCCTTCTCCCGGGCGTGGGCAACAAAAAAGGCGCGGCCCGGGGGCCACGCCAAAGATCAGTTGAAGGTCCGGCGACGGAGCGCAGAGCCGTGGAGCGAGGAAGGAGGAGAGAACCCACTCGACACGGCCGGCTCAACGTCGCCGGACCTAGCGCCGCTACGAGAGGAGGGGAGCGGCGCGGCTTTGGTAGAAGCGGGAGAGGGGCCGCCTAGTCATTGGGTTAAACCCCTCTCCACTTAGAACAGTAACCCGCACATTAGGCGGCGTCGCGGCCCCTCAACCGTCGCATGCGATCCCGCGTCCGGGCGCGTGCCCACTCGGCAGAGCATTCGTCATCGCACAGGGTTCGCCACCGTCGGCGCTGCGACGCCGGCCGTCGCTGCTCGAAATGCTTGGAGCACTGTGCACACGTGCCGCGCCACACCTTCACGGAGCCTTCGACCGTCACGACGCCGCCCGCGGACTCGTAGGCCAGTGTCGTCGTCGCATGAGCCTGACGCGCCGCGTACGCCGCAGCGATGCCCGGATCCACTCTGACGGTTACCGGCGCCGCGACCGGCGGCACGATGTCGTCGAGCCGTCCTCCCGCTCGTCGTCGCTGCGGACGCTCCTCGTCGACCTCCGACGCGTCATGCCAGGCACGCCACGCCTCCTCGCTGAACTCCTCGTCGGTAACGAGGTCGAGCGGGTCAGTCGCCTCCAGGCCCCGCCAGTGTGTGCGCGTCGGTGAGACGTACGCCCCGCCCTCCTCCAGCTCCACCCCGAGGTAGCGCAACTCCTCCAACTCCTCCGCGTACCGCGCGCGCCGACGTCCCGCAGTGCCGTATGTGTCCTCGTACATGGCCTTCCCCTCCGTCATCGGCCCGCGCCCTCCGCGCGGCCTCTACCTACGTGGTGTCGTAATGAGCGCCGGATGTGACGCGCCCTCACACATGCGTTATGGGGCGCAGACCGTCAGATGTTTGGTGCGCTCCTAAAGGAGTTATGGGGGAATCGCGGCCGGATGTTAGGCGTGACATCGAGGCGGGGTCGTCCTCCGTCACTGACGTGCACTCAGGTCAGCTACGCTGCGTGACGATTGAGGGTTCAGAGGCTGAGTGCCTGCGGCGATACACGGAAATCCTCTCAGTGGCCACAGGAGGGGTCAGGAAAGGAGTCGACGATCCTTTTATCGTCCACCCCCCTGAGAGGCACGCAGAGAGGCGCCAGGGGCGTTCCAAGGCGCCCTCCGCCTCACGCCGTCCGCCCGCCTCCGTCGCCCCCGTCGAGAGGACCTCCGACACCTGCCGACCAAACCGGGTGCCAAAGTGTCGAACTAACCCCCATTCTCAATTTCTCTCTATGCGCGTTAGAAGAAAATGAAAGTACACCCTTGTTTTGGCTAGTTGCACTAAAGCCGCAGGTCAGAAGCCATGCAGAACGGCCCGGTTTGGAGGCGGGTTTGGCGACGGGAAGCGACAGAGTAAGGGGCATAGGCGGCTGGTCGCCTTACATACCGCGGAATCACCCGCTCCACTCTCTTCCGGCTACCGCCGGCGAGCATGACGAGAGCCGCCTCCCGACGTTCATGGAAAGCGGCTCTTAGTCACAGAAAGTAGCGTCAGACGGTGGCAGGGAGGACGCTGGCCGACGTCGAGCGGCTCAGCCCCGCGCGGCAACCGGGGTGGAGCGGCACCCATGCGTTACCGCTCTCGACGATCTCCAGGTCTTCCATGTCGTTCCACTCCCCGCACCACGCGCAGGCGGAGTCTTCCTGGCACTCTGCGCACCACACCGTGCCGCGCTGGTCGACGTCGGGGCGAGTGAAGTGGTGGACGAGTCCGCAGTCACACGTCAGAGCCTCGTCCATCTTCAGCGGCTCGTGAACGTCCACGCCGGCCGCCAGCGCCTCCCCGAGGAGGACGAGCGTCGACGCGTCGAGCATCGATTCCGTGTCGCCCGTGAGGTAGACAGCGGCGAAGTCGGTGACGCTGTAGTCGGTGTGCATGGCGAAGACGGCAGGGGTGCCCAGTTCGTAGGCGACGTTCCAGGCGACGTGACGGAGGCGCTCGACGTCGGAGGGAAGAGCGGTCGGACCGATGACGAGAACCTGAGCCTGTGCCACCATGGGGACCTCCATTTATGGAGACAAGGGGCGGCCCTGCGCTTCCGCCAAGAATCTGCGGGCCGCCCTTTGCCTTGCTTGCGTCGGGGTGTGGCTACACCTTAGGCACAGGTGTGGCCACACCGCAACCCTCTCGGTGTGGCCACACCTCTGCTACCGTTCACCCATGCCTAATCAGCCGAAGACACCTGTGAGCCGCTTCCGTATCGACGCGGAGATGTGGCAGGCGTTCGGGGATGCAGTCCCCGACGACACCGACCGCTCTGACGTCCTGCGCCGCTTCGTAGGTTGGTACCTGCGCCGGCCGGGCGCGAAGCTACCCGAGAGGCCACCCGCGGGGCCGTGGAGCCTGCCGCAGCCATAGAAGAGCCCCCGTCGAGTGACGGGGGCTCTCGCGCGCCATGGAACGCATCAGAGGCTTTCCTGGTAGACCACGTCTTCCAGCTCATCAGCCACAGGGTCCGGGCGGTCGATCTCCAACGTCAGACGCTCTTCGATAGGTCGACGCCAACCCGTAGGAGGCCCCACCGTGACCCGAATGCTCATGGACAGCATGATCTGTCGACGCTCCTCGTCGTTCGCCTCCCGGAAGGCGTCGCCCCACGTCGTGTCTAGCTCCACCTCTTGGATCTTAGGAGGCTCCACGGGGACGCTTCGGAGTTCCGTCAGCCTGGCGTCGATGCCGTTCATCTGACGGACGACGACGTCAGCAGCGGCGCCGCGGAGCTGAGCGAGCCGGTTGCCCAGCTCTTCGAGGTTGGACTCCAGCTCTGCGATCTCTGGCCGATGATCGACACCGGGCGTACGGACGATCTGCGTCTGTCGCATGAACCCGAAACGGCGCACGAACTCAGAGTGGACCCATTCCACCGTGGTTGCCCGCGTCACCGTGGGCTTCGGTATGCCCTTGCCGTGACGCGCGCTGTTGCACCGGAAGATTCCGGCTCGCGTGCCGTCGTGTTCCGTACGGTAGGCGGTATGGAGGTTGCTCCCGCATTCGTGGCACACGAGGATGCCCAGTAGCTCGTGAGCGTCACGTCGTCGCGGGGCCTGGAGCGCCTCCACCGCCCGGTTCTTCAACGCCTCTTGCAGCTCTCGCCACGTGTCGTCGCTGATGAGCGCGACGCCCTGGAGTACGGGGCTCCCGTCAGCGTTGCGCACCGTCGCGCCCTCCCGGGTGACGAGGTGCCCGCGATTGAGCGCAGACATGAGCATTGACCTGACGGTCGTTGCCATCCATACGTTGCTCGGATCCTCGTCGCGTCCGGCGAGCCGCGCTCTGTGATTCGTCGGCGTCACTGCGCCTGACGAGTTGAGCCAATCCGTGATCTCGTTGAACGACTGTCCGGCGATAGCCCGTGCGATAGCGGAGCGGCGAATGTCGGCCGTCTCCTTATGCTCTCCCAGCCACCATCCCTCGTTGCCGTCGGGGAAGGTCTTCCGCTCAGGCTGAAATCCGTACGGCACCGGGCCGCCGGCCCAACGTCCCAGGGACTGAAGGCGAGCCGCAGCACCCTGATTGCGCTCGACGATGGTTTGCCCTTCGAGCTGTGCCGCGAAGGCCAGAATGAGCATGATCAGTTCTGACATTGCAGAGCCGAAGTCCAGCTCTAGCATGTCGCCCCCGGGTCCGGAGGCAAATACCAATCTCTTCCCGTGTTGCTTGGCGAACCGTCCTAGATTCGCCATGTCAGCCATGGACCGGACCGCCCGGTCCATGCGCTGCCAGACCATAACGTCCCACTCGTCTGGTCGTTCTAGCCAGTATAGGAGTTCCTCGCGCTCCCATGGCGACGTCTTCAGGGCAGATACGTCAATATCCTTCGCCCATCCGACGAGGACGCCGCCAATGCGGTGAGCGGCAAGAGTGATCATCTCCTCTTGCACCTCGGGCGAAGTGGTGGAGTCGTGGTACCGGCTCAGCCGGATAGCCCCCACGACCCGCGGCGCCTGGCGTGGCAACAGCCCCGCGCGCCGAGCGAGTTGCGTCATGGCATGTGATGTTACTCCAAACGATTCGCGCTCGCGGGCATCAACGCGCACATCGGCCACGACCTGGCGCTCGCCGTGGTGGACGCCTGCCGTAGCCTCGGCTGCGCTCCGGCCGAGCTGGAGGACGAGTACGACCGGGTGGGTGATGTCCTCGTGTCGCTGGAGGAGCGCATCCGCGAAGAGCTGATGCCGGGCCCCGACCTGCTGCAGATCGCCGACCCGCTCACCCATCTGCTCGGGTCCTGGAGCCTGGAGCGGGCCCGGGACGCCGCGTGGTCGGCGGCGCGTGCGCTGTGGGCGCTGCGTCTGCTGCCCGAACTGGCCGGGGAGTTCGCCGACCGGCTCGACGCGGCCGTGGGCTTCGCGGGCCGCATGCTGCTCACCCCGCTGCCCGCCTGAGCCCGTCCCGGCGGCCGCGCCGGCCGCCCGGCCGGACACCGCCGCGGCCGCGGTCGGCCGCCCCGCCGGGCGCGTCGTCCGACGGGTGTGCTCCCGCGGGCCGCTGTACGTTGGCCGATGGGGCACTCCGATCGCGAAGGAGCAATCAGCCATGGCCATCCGTCTCGGACTCGGTCTTCCCCAGCACCGGCAGTACGACCTCGCCCAGGACGTCACCGACGTGGCCCGTGCCGCCGAGCGGATCGGATACGACAGCCTGTGGGTGTACGAGCGGGCCCTGGTCCCGGAGAACCCCACCCAGGGCCTGTACGGCATCCCAGGCCTGCCCTGGCCCGACTTCTACCGCGGCATGGCGCACCCGCTGATCACGCTGACGCTGGCCGCGGCGGTCACCGAACGGGTCGGGCTGGGCTCGGGCATCCTCGTCGCGCCGCTGCACGGGCCGTTCCAGCTCGCCAAGGCGCTCGCGTCGCTGGACGCGGCGAGCGGCGGCCGGGTGATCGCCGGCCTGGGCTCCGGCTGGTCGACCGACGAGTTCGCCGCCGCGGGCGTACGGCCCTACGAGGAGCGCGGCCGGGTGCTGGACGAGGTGATCGACGTGTGCCGGGCGGTGTGGGGCCCGGACCCGGTGAGCTACGACGGCCGCGTCACGAAGCTCGACGCGGCCGTGGTCGGGCCCAAGCCCGCCCGGCCGATCCCGATCCTGGTGGGCGCGGCCAACAAGAAGGCGCTGACGCGGGTCGTGGACCGCGCCGACGGCTGGATCCCGGTCGCCATGGGCGTGGACGCCTACGCCACCGGGTGGAACCAGCTCCAGGACATCGCCTCCGAGCGGGGCCGCAGCCAGCCGATCCTGCGGGTGCCGCGGGTCAACGCGATGTACAGCGCCAAGCCCTACGACGGCGACGACCGCCGGCCCTTCCAGGGCAGCGCCGACCAGATCGTGACGGACCTCGCGGCGTTCGCCGAGGTCGGCATGGACGAGGTCCTGATCGACCTGCAGACGACTCCGCGCGACGCCCAGGAGCTGAAGGACGCCGCGGCGGAGGTCTACGAGAAGGCGCGGGCGGCCGGGCTGTGAGTCCGGCCGCGAACCACGGTCAGTCCTCCGGCAGTTCCACGGGAGCGATCTCGTCGTAGACGTCACCCGGGCCGGGGTTCGTCGCGTCGGTCTCACCGCCGAAGTGGTGCATGACGCCCCAGACAGCGTTCAGCGCGGTCTGGATCGCGCCCTCGGCCCAGCCGGCCGTCCAGGAGATGTCGTCGCCGGCGAGGAAGATGCCGCGCTTGTCCTCGGGCAGCCGGTCCTGCATGAAGTGCGTGAACAGGCGGCGCTGGTAGCGGTAGTGGCCCGGCAGGTTGGCCTTGAACGCGCCCATGAAGTAGGGCTCGTTCTCCCAGGAGACCGTCACCGGGTTGCCGATGATGTGCTTCCTGATGTCGACCTTCGGGTAGATCTCGCCGAGCGACTTCAGCATGACCTCCATCCGCTCGTTCGCGGACAGCGGCAGCCACTTCAGGCTGTCGTCGCACCAGGTGTACGACAGGCAGATCACAGCGGGCTGGTCCGGGCCGTTGTCCAGCAGATAGGTGCCGCGCGTCATGCGGTCGGTGAGCGTCATCGACATGACGTCCCGGCCGGTCTCCTCGTCCTTGTCCAGCCAGAACGGCCGGTCCACGGGCACGAAGAGCTTGCTGGACTCCATGTAGTGGGTGCGCTCGATCGCCGTCCAGTGGTCGATCGGGAAGAGCGAGTCGTCGCACGCGATCTTGGACAGCAGCATCCAGGACTGGGCGGTGAAGATGGCCGCCTTGTAGGTGCGGATGTCGCCGTTCGCGTCGGTCACGGTGATCTGGTTGCCCGCGGTGCGGTGCAGCCGGGTCACGGCGGGCTTCGGCTCGCCGTCCACGTGCAGGGACTTCAGCGAGGTGCCGTACGGCCAGTGGACGATCTTCTCGGGCTCGCGCTCCCACAGGCGCAGCGGCAGCTGCTGGGAGCCGCCGACGATGCCGCGGTGGTGGTCGTCGGCCTCGGTGTAGACGACGCGGAGGATCTCCAGGATGGAGTTCGGGAAGTCGGTGTCCCAGCCGCCGGTGCCGAAGCCGACCTGGCCGAAGATCTCGCGGTGCCGGAAGGACTTGAAGGCCTCCGAGTCGCAGAGGAAGCCGTAGAAGGTCTGGTTGTCGAGCTTCTCGACGAGCTGGGCCCAGATCTCGCGGATGCGCGGGACGTCCCGCTCGCGCATCGCGCGGTTCATGTCGGAGAAGTCGGCGCCCTCTTCGAGGCACTTGTTCCACGCCTCGGCGACGTCCCGGTACACCTGGGGCAGGTCGTCGACGGTCTCCGCGTAGTGCGACTCGCCCTTCAGGTCGACCACGGTGGACGGGGTGGCCTCGGCCAGCGGGTTCGGGAACGGCTTCGTCTCCAGGCCCACCAGGTCGATGTAGTGCTGCAGGGCCGTGGAGGACGGCGGGAAGCGCATCGCGCCCAGCTCGCAGTTCAGCGACTCGTCGCAGCCGTCGAAGCCGACGGTGCGCAGCCGGCCGCCGAGCTGGTCGGCCTCGTAGACGACGGGCTTGAGGCCCATCTTCATCAGCTCGTACGCCGCGACGATGCCGGACAGACCGCCGCCGATGATCGCGACCTCGGTGCCGTGCTCGGTCGCCGGGACCTGACCGAGGCCCGCCGGGTGGGCCAGGAAGTCGTCGTAGGCGTAGGGGAAGTCCGGGCCGAACATGGTGATCGGCGGCTGCTGCTCGTCGGTGTGCTCGACGGCGTTGGGCACCGTGGACGTCATGGGGTACGGACTCCTTGCGGGGGTTCTGCTGGTGAGGCGGGGTCGGGGGTGCCCCGGGTTGCCCGGGAGGTTCGGACGGGGTTCAGACGAGGGACCCGTACAGGTCCGGGCGGCGGTCCTTCAGGTACGGGTTGTTCTCGCGGGAGGCGGCCAGGAACGCCGGGTCGGCGTCGGCGAACACCAACTGCTCGGTACGGCCGGCGCGGGCGCGGGCGACTCCGTCGGGGCCGGCGAGGGTGGAGAGGCCGACGAACTCGAACTCGTCCTCCTGGCCGACCCGGTTGACGTACGCGACGTACATCTGGTTCTCGAAGGCCCGCACCGGGATCATCGACTCGGCGACGAACTGGAAGGGGTGCATCTGCGCCGTCGGCACGAGGAGGAGGTCGGTGCCGGCGAGGGCGTGGGCGCGGACGTTCTCCGGGAACTCGACGTCGTAGCAGATGAGCAGGCCGACGGTGAGGCCGTTCAGCTCGACCTGGACGACCTGCTGGTCGCCGGGCGTGAAGTGGTCCCGCTCGAAGCAGCCGAAGAGGTGCGTCTTTCGGTAGTTCGCGCGGCGGGTGCCGGTGGCGTCGATCAGCTGGGCGGAGTTGTGGACGGTCTCGCCGTCCCGCTCCGGGTAGCCGTAGACGACGGCCAGGCCGTGGCGGGTGGCGATCTCCGCGATCGCGTCGGCCGAGTCGCCGTCGGCGGGCTCGGCGAGGCGGGCGATGTCGTCGCCGATCGCGTAGCCGGTCAGGAACATCTCCGGCGCGGTCAGCAGTCCGGCTCCGGCGGCGGCGGCGCGGCCCGCGGCGTCGTCGAGCACCTTGAGGTTCTCGGCGACGGATCCGGGGCGGCCGGAGCTCTGGAGCAGGGCTGTGCGCATGGGTGTTCCTCACCGGTACGGAGGGGGTTGGGGGCCTTCTAGACGGTACGGTCGGCTGCGCGGGCGGGACAAGGCGTCGCTGTTGCGCGGCGGTGAGCGGATTGTTGCGTGGGGTGGGGGGTGGGCGGCGAATCGTTGCGCGGTGCCTGCGGCGGGGGGCGCGTGGTCATCTGCGGGTGCGTTGTGGCTGGTCGCGCAGTTCCCCGCGCCCCTGTTTGCCTGCGGCGGCCCGTTGCGGTGTGTGGCCGGTTGCGGTCCTCGCCTCCGGCCGGTTTCTGAGTCGGGGCCGGGGCGGGGGGTGTCCGTCCTCGGTCCGGCCACCCGTTTCCGACGAGTGCGCTGTTGCCCGGTGCCGGACGCTGCGGGCGGACACCCCCCACCCCGTCCCCTCACCGCCGTACGCGACTGCACCGACGCCGTGGCGCGCCGCGCCTGCACGCCGTGGCGCGCGCAGCTGCGGCGGGTGCAGCGACGGGCGGCCGTCATGCCGACCAAGCTGCGGGCAGTCGTGCCTCCCCCAAGCTCTTCGAGCAGGGGGGACCCCCAGGGCGGCACGGGTGGGCTGGGGGTACCCCCCTGCACGTAGTACTTGGGGGAGGCACCCCGCCGGCGCCGGCGAGCGTCCCCACCCCCGGCCGGCCCAGACGCCGGGGCACCGGTCAACGCCGGGTGCAGGTCACGGGCAGACCTCGGCGGCGGCACAGCAGCGCTGCTGTGAGCAGGTATGGCGTCGCCAGCGCCGTGAACGCCATCGCGTGGCTTGCCTGAGTCGTCAGGGCCGCGTACGTGCCGTAGACCGCGATCGTCGTCACGTCCGTGCCCAGGCCGGCCAGAGACGTGACCGTCGCTCGTGTGGCGTCGTCGAGGCGTCGTTGGAGGCGGGCGTCCGCCAGGACCGTCGCCAGTTGGAAGCCCCCGAAGGCCACGGCCACCAGAGCCAGCCCGGCCGGGGTGCGGGCGAGCGCGCCCGTGACCAGGGCCAGCGCGGCCAAGGTCAGGAGGGCCGCCAGGCCGCGTGAGCGCAGGCGGGCGGCCGGGCCTGCGAGGAGGCCGCCCGCCGTGGCGCCGGCCCAGATCAGCAGGAGGTAGAAGGGCACCCCCGACTCCGGGACCCCGACCCCGCGGACCAGCAGCGGCGTGTACTCGTCGAGCGCGCCCCAGATCGCCGTCACCGCCGGCACCAGCAGCATCGCCGCCCGGACCCGGCGGCTCGCGCGGACCGTCGCCAGGCCGGAGCGCAGGGTCTCGGACCAGCCTTCCGAAGGCTCCGCGGCCGTGTGCCGGTGTTCCGGGAAGCCCGTGGCGACTGCCGTCGTCAGCAGACAGGCCAGGACGCTGGCCGCGCCGACCGCCGGGTAGCCGCCGGCCCGCAGCACCGGTCCGGCCAGGGCGGTCGCGGTCATCACGCCGAGCAGTCCGGCCGCCCGGGCCCGGCCCATCAGCCTGGGGTAGCGGTCGGCCGCGCCGAGCCGGTCCAGTTCGTCGTGGACCAGCGCTTCCAGGGCACCGGAGGCGAGGGCGCCTCGGGCGCCCCACAGGACGAATCCGAGCGCGAACGACCAGTACGCCGGCTGCCAGACCCACAGCGTGAAGCCGGCCGCCGCCAGCAGCGGCCCGCACCACAGCAGCAGGCGGCGGGAGACCGCGTCGGCCCATGCGCCGGAGGGGACCTCCAGCAGGACGCCGGTCGCCGCCCAGAGCGCGAACAGGGAGGAGATCTCGCCCACCGAGAGGCCGGTGTCGGTGAAGAGCAGGGCGTACACGGGGTAGAGCAGGACGCAGTCGTCCAGGAACGCGTACGCGTACAGGGTGAACGCGAGCCGTTGCGCGCGTGAGTGTGTCATGAGGCCTTCCCGCAGGGACGGATCGGACGCCGGACGTGCGGCGTCCGAGGCGGCCCTCGGGAGGCGCGGCGGGAGGATCAATGTCGCCAGGTCATGCAGCGATGGTAGGCCCGGTGGGCGTGGTCGTACAGGTGGTTTCCGGGGGAGTGCCCCCGCCTTCGTCTCCGCCGTACGGGGGGGGTGCCGTCGGTCCTGAGGAGGAGGCGCCGTGCGGCGGACGGGCGGGAGACTGGCCGCGAGCCGACCGTCTTGAGAAGGGGCCCTGGGATGGAACACACCGAGATCGCCGCTCTGCCGTTCGTCGACGAGCACGCGGCGCTGGTGGCGGCGGAACCGGACGCCGTGTGGCGGGCGCTGGGCACTTCGCTGGACGGTTCCGGGAGGCCGTGGACGCTGCTCACCCGGCTGCTCGGGTGCGCCGACCGCACCGCTTCCGGCCCCCGGCCTCCGGCCGAGGGGTCGACCCTGCGCGGGTTCCGGGTGGCCGTCGCGGATCCGGGGCGGGAGCTGGCACTCGTCGGGCGGCACCGGTTCGCGTCGTATGCGCTGATCTTCCGGCTGGAGGCGGTCGGTCCGCGGCAGACCCGGGTGCGGGCCGTGACGCGCGCCCGGTTCCCCGGTCCGGCCGGCGCCGTCTACCGGCGGCTGGTCATCGGCACGGGCGCGCACAGGGTGGCGGTGCGGCACATGCTGTCGGCGGTACGCGAACGCGCCCCGAAGGGGGCGCGGGGAACTGCGCGAACGGCCACGACGTAGCCGCGGTCGGCCGAGGACATGAACCCGGCGTCACCAGCGGAGCGTCAGGTCGGGGAACCCGACGAGAAGCGGCGCAGCAAGGGGGAGAGGACGAGGACCGACTTGGTGCGTTCCACGAACGGCTCCCCCGCGATGCGCTCCAGGACGCGCTCGAAGTGGCGCATGTCGGAGGCGAAGACCTGGGCGACCGCGTCCGCGTCGCCGGTGACGGTCGACGCGGCCACGACCTCCTGGTACCGCTCCAGGCCGCGCTTGATGGTGTCCGGCGAGGTGTTGCGGCGGCAGTAGATCTCGACGAACCCCTCGGTCTCCCAGCCGAGGGCCGCCGGGTCGACGCGGACGGTGAAGCCGGTGATGGCTCCGGTGGCCCGCAGCCGGTCCACGCGCCGTTTGACGGCGGGCGCGGACAGGCCGACGAGCTGCCCGATGTCCGCGTAGGAGCGGCGGGCGTCCTCGGCGAGGGCGTGCACGATGCGTTCGTCGAGATCGTTCAGCACGGGCGGTCGTTCACTTCACTTCTGGTCAGGCACGGCGAGGCGGGAGCGGCGGTAGCCGTAACTGAAGTAGAACACGAGCCCGACGGCCATCCAGACACCGAAGACCACCCAGGTGACGGACGAGAGGCTGCCCATCATCCAGACGCAGAAGAGGAAGCCCAGGGCCGGGAGGACCGGGGACAGCGGCACGCGGAAGGTGCGGTTCATCTCCGGGCGGGTGCGGCGCAGGACCACGACGGCGATGTTGACCAGCGCGAAGGCGAACAGGGTGCCGATGCTGGTGGCGTCGGCGAGCTGGCCGAGCGGGATCGCGGCGGCGAGGACGCCGCAGAACAGGGAGACGATCACCGTGTTGGCACGCGGAGCGCCGGTCTTCGGGTGGACCTTGGCGAAGATCTTGGGGACCAGGCCGTCGCGGGACATGGCGAACAGGATGCGGGTCTGGCCGTAGAGCACGGTCAGGACGACGCTGGCGATGGCGATCACCGCGCAGAACGCCAGCAGGGTGCCCCAGAAGCTCTGGCCGGTGACGTCCGTCATGATCTGGGCGAGCGCGGCCTCGGAGTCGTTGAACTTCCGCCACGGCTTCGCGCCGACGGCGACGGCGGCGACCAGCACGTACAGCGCGGTCACGATGACCAGCGACAGGATGATCGCGCGGGGCAGGTCACGCTGGGCGTTCTTGGCTTCCTCACCGGCGGTGGAGGCGGCGTCGAAGCCGATGTAGGAGAAGAACAGCGTGGCGCCGGCCGCGCTGACGCCGGCCATGCCGAGCGGCATGAAGTGGGAGTAGTTGCCGGACTTGAAGCCCATGAAGCCGATGGCGCAGAACAGGATCAGCGCGGCGATCTTCACACACACCATGATCGTGTTGGCCCGTGCGGACTCCTTGGCGCCGCCGAGCAGGAACACCATGGCGAGGACGACGACGATGAGGGCCGGCAGGTTGAAGATGCCGCCGTCGACGCCGGGCGGGTTGGCGAAGGCGGCCGGGATGGTCACGCCTATGGTGCCGTCCAGCAGCTCGTTCAGGTACTCGCCCCAGCCGACGGCCACGGCGGCGACCGAGACGCCGTACTCCAGCAGCAGGCACCAGCCGCAGACCCAGGCGACCAGCTCGCCCATGGTGGCGTAGGCGTACGAGTAGGAGGAGCCGGCGACCGGGATGGTGCCCGCCAGCTCTGCGTACGACAGGGCCGAGAAGAGGGCCGTGAGGCCGGCGATGACGAACGACAGGGTGACGGCCGGGCCCGCCTTGGGGACGGCCTCGCCGAGGACGACGAAGATGCCGGTGCCGAGGGTGGCACCGATGCTGATCATGGTCAGCTGCCACAGCCCCAGGGAGCGGCGGAGGCTGCCTCCCTCGCCCTGGCCGCCCTCGGCGACCAGGCGCTCCACGGGCTTGCGGCGCATGAGGCCGCCCAGTGGGGACACGGGGGCGGTCTTGGTGCTGTTCTGCGGGGGTGCGCCTTGGTCGAGCACGCGCGGCTCCTTATCGCTGCCGTTCAGGGGGCGGGGACCGGCGGCACCCCATCCCACGGGAACCACCGAGCGGGGTCCCCGCCACACCACGTTCAGCGCGACACTCTATGAGGCCGGACGTTGCCGCTGTAATGCAGCAACCTTGCGTGCATCCGCATGATCGTTGCGTTGCTCCGGGTCAGACGAATTTTCGTTGCGCCAGGGGTTTCGACCATTGCATCTGCACCCGTTTCAGCAGGTCGCGAGCCCCTTGACGAGGAAGGTGCAGGGATCGACCTGCTCGTGGGTCGTGCCGTCGTGGTCCTCGTACGTCCAGCGGTCGAGGTAGTCGGTCAGCCGGCGGTAACCGAGCCGCGCGTACAGGGCCGCCGCGCGCCGGTTGTCCCGGGCGACGCCCATACCGGCGCGGGGCAGGCCGCGCTCCCGGGCGAGGTCCTCGGCCGCCCGGATCAGGGCACTGCCGATGCCCCGGGATCGAAGGGGTTCGGGCCACACGGCCAGCCCGTTGATCTCCGGGCAGCCCGGCGCCGCCCGGCGCACCTCGGGGGCCTCACAGCCGGTCCAGCGCACCTCCGCGTGCCCGACGGGCCGCTCATCGAGCCAGGCGACGAGATACGTGCTCTGCCCGGCCTGCTGGCGCGCGTAGCGCCGGGCGTGGAACGAGGTCGCGGCCGGGGAGCCGATGTGCTCGTCGAGAAGGGCCACGTCGACGGCCCGGCAGACGGTGATGTCCATACGCCGACGGTAGGGCCCCGGCGACGCGAACGGCCCCCGGTTTTCGCCGGGGGCCGTGGGCGCGGGAGCCGCGGGGTCAGCTCCAGCTGGCGTGCAGCGGCTTGCCCTCGGCGTAACCGGCGGCGCTCTGGATGCCGACGATGGCGCGGTCGGCGAACTCCGCCAGGTTGTTGGCACCGGCGTAGGTGCAGGACGAGCGGACGCCCGCGATGATCGAGTCGATCAGGTCCTCGACGCCCGGGCGGGCCGGGTCGAGGAACATCCGCGAGGTGGAGATGCCCTCCTCGAACAGCGCCTTGCGGGCGCGGTCGTAGGCCGACTCCTCGGAGGTGCGGTTGCGCACGGCACGGGCGGACGCCATGCCGAAGGACTCCTTGTAGGCACGGCCCTGGGCGTCGTGCTGGAGGTCGCCCGGGGACTCGTAGGTGCCGGCGAACCAGGAGCCGATCATGACGTTGGACGCGCCGGCCGCGAGGGCCATGGCCACGTCGCGCGGGTGGCGGACACCGCCGTCGGCCCACACGTGCTTGCCGTACTTCTTCGCCTCGGCGGCGCACTCCAGCACGGCGGAGAACTGCGGCCGGCCGACGCCGGTCATCATGCGGGTGGTGCACATGGCGCCGGGGCCGACACCGACCTTGATGATGTCCGCGCCGGCGTCGATGAGGTCCTTGACGCCCTCGGCGGCGACGATGTTGCCGGCGACGATCGGCACCTGCGGGTCGAGCGCGCGCACCAGCTTCACGGCGCTGATCATCGACTCCTGGTGGCCGTGCGCCGTGTCGATGACGAGGGTGTCGACGCCCGCGTCCAGCAGCTGCTTGGCCTTGCCCGCCACGTCGCCGTTGATACCGACGGCGGCGGCGATGCGCAGCTTGCCCTTCGCGTCGACGGCGGGGCTGTACAGGGTGGCGCGCAGGGCGCCCTTGCGGGTGAGGATGCCGGCGAGGCGGCCGTCCCGGTCCACGGCCGGGGCGTAGCGCCGGTTGTGGTGGTCCAGGGTGTTGAAGGCCTCGCGCGGGTCGATGTCCGCGTCGAGCAGCAGCAGGTCCTTGGACATGACGACCTCGAGCTGCGTGAAGCGGTCCACGCCGGACAGGTCGGCGTCGGTGACGACACCGATGGGCCGCTGCTCCTCGTCGACGACCACGCCGGCGTTGTGCGACCGCTTGGGCAGCAGGGCGAGGGCGTCGGCGACGGTCTGGTGCGGGGCCAGCACGATCGGGGTGTCCAGCACGAGGTGGCGGCTCTTGACCCAGGAGACGACCTCGGTGACGACCTCGATCGGGATGTCCTGCGGGATCACCACGAGGCCGCCGCGGCGGGCCACCGTCTCGGCCATGCGGCGGCCGGCGATGGCGGTCATGTTGGCGACGACGAGCGGGATGGTGGTGCCCGTGCCGTCCGGGGAGCTGAGGTCCACGCCCTGACGCGAGCCGACCGCGGAGCGGCTCGGCACCATGAAGACGTCGTCGTACGTCAGGTCGTACGGGGGCTGGATGTCGTTGAGGAAACGCACGTGCTGCACATCCCAGTCGTTCAGAGGTGACCCCCGGACAGGTGTGCCAGGGGGAAAGAGCACGTACTTCATTCTCCCATGCCGACCGGACCGGGGGGCACAGTCGGTTCGTCCAGGCCGGTCAGGGACGCCCTTGGAGGATCATCCGAGAACCAGGGCCACGGTGACGGAAGTGGCCTGCGAGAACACCTCCCGCGCCGTCTCCCACTCGTCGGGGCGCGCTTGCGCGTACGGCTCCCAGTTCCGCACGAGGACCAGCGGCTCGCCTTCCCCGGGCCACAGGAGGGGGTCGGAGAGGACGTCGGCGAGGGCGTCCCAGTTGCGGCCGAACCAGTCCGGCAGCCGCAGGTCACGGGCGCAGCGGTCCATCAGTGCCACCTTGTCCGTGACCCCGCCGAGGTCCAGGGTGACCACGGCTTGCGTCATCTCAGTACCGCCCTGAACGAGTCGTAGTGGTCGTCGGTGTAGTACGTCTCGCGGCCCTGTCCGGTGACCAGGCGCCGGGCCCCGCGGTCGCGCGAGCCCGGCGTCGGGACGGTGTACTCGTGGTAGTAGCCGCGCGGGTGCCGCGGCAGCCGCCCCTCGACGTTGCCGAAGACGACCCCGTCCCTGGTGTACGGGAAGGGGCCGCCCCGGTCGATGAGGTCGAGGGTGTGCCGGGCCTCGGCCGGCAGGTCGGCCTCCTTGACGGTGGCCATGCCGTGCGCCCAGGGCGGGCCGGTCGAGGGGCCCTGGGTCGGGGAGCACCCGACCAGCAGGGCGAGGACGCACAGCAGCACCCGGGGGACGCACCGCAGAAGCATGCGTCCGATGCTGCCACGGCCGTCCCGTCCCACGCGTCGTCCGGCCGCGTCAGACTCCGTCGGGGTCCGCACGGTTGAGCGCCGGCTTCGGCGTCGGGCCCGCGGTCATCAGGTAGTCGGCGGCCGAGGTGTCGGTCACCAGGCTGGTGACGAGCCCGGAGCGCAGCACCGCGTCGATGGCGGACGCCTTGCGCTGGCCGCCCGCGATCGCCACGACCTCCGGGATACGGCGCAGCTGGTCGGCCTTGACCGTGATGCACCGCTCCCCCAGGTCACGTCCGACCCGGCGGCCCTCGGCGTCGAAGAGGTGCGCGGACATCTCCGCGGCCACGCCGAGCGAGGCGTAGTGGGCGCGCTCCTCCTCCGAGAGCATGTCGTGCACGGTGGAGATGCCCGGCTCCCAGGAACCGATGGAGACGCAGGCGACCGTGACCTTGTCGAAGTACTCGAAGGCCCGGGCGATCCCGGTCTGGTTGCGCAGCGCCACCGCGGTGGCCGCGTCCGGCAGCAGCATCGGCGCGTAGATGGGGTGGGCGTCGCCGCCGGAGACCTGCGCGGCGCGACGCACGGCCTCCACGGAGCCGCGCTCGGCGGTCCCGGCGTCGTACACGCCCGTCAGCTGCACGACCGTGCAGGGCGGCAGCCGGTCGAGGGCCGCGGCCATGTGGATGGTGGACCGGCCCCAGGCCAGGCCCAGTACGTCCCCCTCGTTCACCAGCTCGCCGAGCAGGTCGGCGGCGACCTCGCCCAGGTTCTCCGGGTCGGGGGTCTCCTCCGACTCGGGCGGGGACTCGACCACGACGGCGTGCCGCAGTCCGTAGCGGGCGCGGAGCGCGTCGGAGCGCTCGGCGTCCAGTTCGGCCGGCACCCGGATCTCGATGCGTACGAGGTCGCGTTCGAGGGCCGTCTCCAGGACCCGGGCCACCTTGAAGCGGCTGACGCCGAACTCCTCCGCGATCTGGATCTTGGACTTGCCCTCGAGGTAGAAGCGGCGGGCCATGGCCGCCGCCTGCACCAGCTCAGCGGGTCCCATCCGCATGGCTGACCGGCCCGCCGACATACCCGACACGGCGTTCTCCTCACTGCTGTTCACACTCTGGATTCGCCGTTCATCCTTGCAGATCCGGCGCGGTCGATCAGCCCTGATGGCGGTCGTTCACGTATCTGTCGGTCAGTGGTCGCATGCCCAGCTCGCCCGGGCGGTGGCCGACTCCGCCTGCCGGCGCAGGGCGCGGACCGCGTCCGCGGGGTCCTTGGCCCCGTAGACCGCGGACCCGGCGACGAACACGTCGGCGCCGGCGTCGGCGCACTGCTCGATCGTGGACGCGGAGACACCGCCGTCGACCTGGAGCCAGAGCTGGAGGCCGTGCTTGCCGATCAGCTCCCGGGTGCGGCGGATCTTCGGCAGCATGATGTCCAGGAAGGCCTGCCCGCCGAAGCCCGGCTCGACCGTCATGATCAGCAGCATGTCCAGCTCGGGCAGCAGATCCTCGTACGGCTCGATCGGCGTCGCCGGCTTCAGCGCCATGGAGGCACGGGCCCCCTTGGCGCGGATCTCCCGGGCGAGCCGCACGGGCGCGGCGGCCGCCTCGACGTGGAAGGTCACCGACCCGGCCCCGGCCTCGACGTACTGCGGCGCCCAGCGGTCGGGGTCCTCGATCATCAGATGGCAGTCCAGCGGGGTGTCCGTCGCACGGGCCAGGGACTCCACGATCGGCACGCCGAGCGTGAGGTTGGGGACGAAATGGTTGTCCATGACGTCGACGTGGAGCCAGTCGGCTCCCTCCACCGCCTTCGCCTCGTCCGCGAGGCGGGCGAAGTCGGCGGACAGGATGCTGGGGTTGATCTGCACGGCCATGGCCTAAGCCTGCCATGCCGCTGCGCTTGGCTGGAACGGCGGTCTCTTCCGGTTGTGTTTCGGCCGCGGGCCGGTGGGGGCCGGTCGCGCAGTTCCCCGCGCCCCCTTCGGGGCGCCGAGCTCGCGTGCGTCAGCCTGTTCGGCGGATCAAGGCCAGATACATCGCGTCCGTGCCGTGGATGTGAGGCCAGAGCTGGATGTCCGGGCCGTCGCCGAGGTCGGGGACCCCGGGGAGGAGGGGGCGGGCGTCGAGCAGCTCCGTGTCCGGGAACTGCTTGAGCACGTCGGCCACGACGGCCCTCGTCTCGGCCAGGTGCGGGGAGCACGTGGCATAGCCCACGACCCCGCCGACGCGTACCGATTCCAGGGCCGTGCGCAGCAGACCGCGCTGCAGGGGCGCGAAGGCGTCGAGGTCCTCGGGGCGGCGGCGCCAGCGGGCCTCGGGGCGGCGGCGCAGGGCGCCGAGGCCGGTGCAGGGGACGTCGACGAGGACCCGGTCGAAGCTGCCGGGGCGCCAGGCCGGCCGGGTGCCGTCGGCGGCGATGACCTGGTACGGGCCGGGGTTGCCGGCGAGCGCCTTGGCGACCAGCCCGGCACGGTGGGGCTGCTTCTCGGAGGCCAGCAGCGCGGCACCCCGTTCGGCGGCGAGGGCACCGAGGAGGGCGGCCTTGCCGCCGGGGCCCGCGCAGCCGTCCAGCCACAGCCGGTCGCGTCCCTCGACGGGCGCGTTCGCCAGCGCGAGTGCCACGAGCTGGCTGCCCTCGTCCTGCACGCCCGCGCGTCCCTCGCGCACCGCCTCCACGGCCCCCGGCTCGCCGCCCTCGGTGAGGCGTACGGCGTACGGCGACCAGCGCCCGGCCACCGCGGCCTCCTCGCGCAGCAGTTCCTCGGCGGTGGCCCGGCCGGGCCGGGCGACCAGGGTGACCTCGGGCCGTTCGTTGTCGGCCGCGAGCAGCCGCTCGATGCCCTCGCGGCCGCCGCCCAGGGAGTCCCACAGCGCGGAGACGACCCAGCGCGGGTGGGCGTGCACGACGGCGAGATGGTCCTCGGGGTCGTCGTCGTAGGGCGGGGCGACCTCGGCGAGCCAGGCGTCGAGGTCGCGCTGGGCGACCTTGCGCAGGACGGCGTTGACGAACTTGGCCCGGCCGTCGCCGAGCACCACCCGGGCGAGCTCCACCGTGGAGGACACAGCGGCGTGCGTGGGGATACGGGTGCCGAGCAGCTGGTGCGCGCCGAGGCTCAGCACGTCCAGCACCGGCGGGTCCACCTCGCGCAGCGGCCGGTCGACGCAGGCGGCGATGACGGCGTCGTACGTCCCCTGGCGGCGCAGCGTGCCGTAGACCAGCTCGGTGGCCAGAGCCGCGTCCCGCGCGTCGAACTTCTCCGGCCCCTCCTTCTCGCGGGCCTTGCGCAGCAGCGGGGGCAGCACGAGGTTGGCGTAGGCGTCGCGCTCGTCCACCGCGCGCAGCGCCTCGAAGGCGAGGATGCGCACGGGGTCCTTCTGGGGACGGCGGTAGGGCTTGGCGGGCTTGCGCGGCCTGCGGGAGGTGCCGGGGGTGTCGCTCACGAAAAAGGTGCTCCGGGTGTCAGAACGGGCTGTCCGTCCAGCCTACGTCCCGCAGGTGCCCGCGTTACGCGCCGAGGGTCTCCCCCGCGGCGATCCGCACCCCGCGCGCCCAGTCCGCCGCGCGCATCGGCTTCTTGCCCTGGGCCTGCACCCACAGCAGCTCCACGGCGTGCGAACCGGTGCCGACATGGACGTGGTTCTTGCCGATGTCGAGGGCGCCGGGAGCGAGGTCGGTGCGGTCGGTCAGCAGCGCCACCTGAATGAGCTTCAGGCGCTCGCCGCGGAAGGTGGTCCAGGCGCCGGGGGCCGGGGTGCAGCCGCGCACGACCCGGTCGACGCGCAGCGCGGGCGCGGCCCAGTCGACGCGGGCGTCCTCGACGGTGATCTTCGGTGCGAGGGTGACGCCGTCGGCGGGCTGCGGTACGGCCTTCAGCGTGCCGTCCTCGATGCCGTCCATGGTCGCGGCGAGCAGCCCGGCGCCGGCGAAGGCGAGCCGGGTGAGCAGGTCGCCGCTGGTGTCGGTGGGCCGGATCTCCTCGGTGACGGTGCCGTAGACGGGACCGGAGTCGAGTCCCTCCTCGATGAGGAAGGTGGAGGCGCCCGTGATCTGGTCGCCGGCCATGAGGGAGTGCTGCACGGGCGCGGCGCCGCGCCAGGCGGGCAGCAGCGAGAAGTGCAGGTTGACCCAGCCCTGCGCGGGGATGTCCAGCGCCACCCGGGGCAGCAGGGCGCCGTAGGCGACGACGGGGCAGCAGTCGGGGGCGATCTGCCGCAGCCGCTCGAGGAACTCCGGGTCGCGCGGCTTGGCGGGCTTGAGCACCTCGATCCCGGCCTCCTCCGCCCGCTCCGCCACGGGGGACGCCACCAGCCTGCGCCCCCGCCCGGCCGGCGCGTCGGGCCGGGTGACGACGGCGGCCACCTCGTGTCGCCCGGAGGCGAGCAGAGCGTCCAGGGCGGGAACGGCGACCTCGGGGGTACCGGCGAAGACGAGCTTCATGGGCGGGTTCGGACCTCTCGGACGACAGACGTGCGACGGGCAGCGCACCAGTCTATGACCCCGCCGGGACAGCCGCCGTGGGCGACCGGACGTGGGCCGTGACGGCTCGGTGGGCCATGACGGATCGGTGGGCCATGACGGGTCAGTGGGCCATGACGGGTCGGTGGGCCGTGACGGGTCGGTGGGCCCTGACGGGTCAGTGGGCCATGACGGGTCAGTGGGCCATGACGGGTCGGTGGGCCCGGTCGCCGCCGATCGGGCCCGGGTCGTGGCCGATCGGGCCGGGGCCGTCGACGGTCCGGCCGTCGACTGAGCCGTGCCGTCGGGCGAGGGCCGACGGCGATCGGCCCTGGGCCGTGGGCGATCAGGTCTGAGCCGTGGCCGATCGGGACCGGGGCCTTGGCCGATCGGGACCGGGGCCGTCGCCGATCGGCCCTGGGCCCTGGCCGATCGGGCCGTGACGGATCGGCAGGAGAAGGGCGGGCCGTCCTCCAGGGGCGCAGTCATATGCCCGCACGCCCCCACTGCGTGACCCGCGGAGCGATCCCGCGTTGGTCAAGGAAGAGTTGACCCCCTTCTCTTCATCGCCGGTTCGAGAGGCTTGTTCATGGCCGACCACGCAACCCACGACGCCCAGGCCCGGGCCAGCCTGCACTTGCTGGTGCGGGACATCGAGCGGGTCCGCCGGCAGGTGGACGCCCTGCGCACGCTCACCGCTCAGCTGGGCAACGTCTACCGCCCGCGCCGCTCCGGCCCCTCCACGGGGTTCGTCGTCTACGGACGCGCTCCCGCCCCGACGGTCCGCCTCGCCCAGGAGCTGCGGGACAGCGTCGAGACCCTTGTGACGGCCGCGGTCGACTTCGACCGCTCGCTCGGCTTCTCGTGGGACGCGGTGGGCTCCGCGCTCGGCGTCACCAAGCAGGCGGTCCACCGCCGTTACGGCTCGCGCCGCGCCCCCGCGCAGACCGCAGCCGAGGCCGAGCGCCCCGCGGAGTCGCCGGGCAGCCGCGCGGTGAGCGTGGGCACGGGGATCCCCGTCGTGCCCACGGTCCCGGCCGCCCGCTCCATGCCGACCCAGCCGACGGCGGGCAGCACCTCCCTGCGGGACGACGCCAGGCCGACGGCGTTCCCGGCCCCGCGCAACGGCTGACGCCCGCCCAGCGCCCGCGCGAGGTGACACACCGTCAACTGCCCTTCCGGAGGCGGCCTCCGGAAGGGCAGACCCCTGTCCGGGGCGGCGACGCACCACTGACGTCCGGTGCCCCCGCGCCCCGGACGCTCACCCGATGTCCGGTGGGTCGATCCGTACCCAGACCGGATCGCCTCCGCCCCGAGCCATCCGTGCCGCCTGCGCGGCCTTCAGCGCGGCGGCCAGCGCCGCCCCGCTGCCGGGCGGCACGCGGATCAGCACCCGCTCCCAGTGCTCCCCCGGTGGCGGCGCACCGGGCCTGCGCTGCCGCCCCGCTGCGGTGACCGGCACCGGGACAGGCCCCAGCACCTCCGCCTCCCTGGGCAGGTCGACCGCGCCGAGGAAGTCCGTCAGCGCCGCCACCGGTCCCGACACCGCCGCCATCCGCGACACGGGCGGGAAGCCCAGTTCGGCCCGCTCGGCGAGTTCGCGCACCGCGTGCCCGACGGGGTCCCAGCGCACCAGCGCCTGCACCGGCCGGGCGGTGGCCTCCGCGACGACGGCCACGGTCCCGCCGGCGCTCTGCGGCCGCACCAGCGCGGCGGCCGCGATCCAGCGCCGTAGGGCGTCCTCGCCCGCGCGCAGATCGGGCCGGCCGAGCATGGCCCAGCCGTCCAGCAGCAGCGCCGCCGCGTAGCCGCCCTCGGCGACGGGTTCCGCGCCGGGCGTGCTCACCACCAGCGCGGGCGCGGCCGGCACGGTGTCCAGCACGTGCTCCCGTCCCGAGGTGCGCACCGGGACGGCCGGGAACGCCCGGCCCAGCTCCTCGGCCGTGCGCCGCGCTCCGACGACCTGGGCGCGCAGCCGGAAGGAGCCGCACTCGGGGCAGTGCCAGCGCGTCTCCTCGCGCCCGCACCAGCCGCACCACAGCGACCCGCCGCCGCCCGATGCGTCCCGCGCCTCCAGCGGGCCCGAACAGTGCCGGCAGCGGGCGGGCTCACGGCACTGTGCGCAGGCCATCCGGGGTACGTATCCGCGGCGGGGCACCTGCACCAGCACCGGCCCCTGCCGCAGCCCCTCACGGGCCACCTGCCACGCGAGCGTCGGCAGCCGGGCGGCGCGTGCGGCCTCGTCCCGGGCGAGGTCGCTGTCACCGACGGTCCGCACGAGCGGCGCGGCGGCCCGCATCTGCTCGCGTACGGCGACGACCGGCCGCGCCCAGCCGCTCTCCACGAGCTGCGCCGCCTCGACCGTGCAGCTCCAGCCGCCGAGCAGGAAGGCGCATTTGTCCTGGGCGGCGCGCAGCAGCAGCACCTCGCGGGCGTGCGGCTGCGGGGCGTGCTGTTCGCTGTGGCTGTCGTCACCGTCGTCCCAGAGCGCGACCAGGCCCAGGTCGCGCACCGGCGCGAACATGGCGGCTCGGGTGCCGAGGACGGCCCGCACGGACCCACGGCGCACGGCGAGCCACTCCCGATACCGCTTCTCCGGCCCGGCGTCGGCGGTGAGGACCGCGTGCCGTCCCTCGCCGAGCAGGGCGGTCAGCGCGGCGTCGACGCGGGCCACGGCCCGGCCGTCCGGCAGAACGACCAGGGCCCCGCGTCCGGAGGCCAGCGTGGCGGCGACGGCACGGGCCAGCTCGTCGCTCCACTGCGGTCCCGGCAGCGCGTTCCAGACCGCGCGCGGCGCGCTCCCGGCGGCGAGGGCCTCCAGGAAGGCGGCTCCCCGCTCGTAACGGGCCCAGGAACCCGGCTCGGGGGCCTGTGGCGGGGGCAGCGGCTCGGGCGAGGGCCGCTGCTCGGCCCGCGCGCTGCGCGGCGGCACGGCGAGCTGCAGGACGTCGGCGAGGCTGCCGGCGTACCGGTCGGCGACGGCCCGCGCGAGGGCGAGCAGCTCGGCGCCGAGCACGGGCTCGGGTGAGACGACCTGGGCGAGCGCGGCGAGCGGTCCGGAGTAGTCGGACTCGGGGAGCCGCTCGATCAGGAACCCGTCGATCAGCCCGCCGCCCTCGCGGCGCCCCTCGCGCACCCGGTGCCGCCCGGCCCCGAAGCGGACGCGCACCCGCACGCCGGGCTGCGCTTCGGCGTCCAGCTCGGCGGGCACGGCGTAGTCGAAGTACCGGTCGAGGTGCAGCACGCCCTTGTCGACGAGGACCCGCGCGACCGGCAAGGTGGGTGCGAGCGCGGCGCCCCGCCAGGTCCGCGGCTTGGCCCGCGGCTCCTTGGCCTTGCGCACGCTCTCCCGGATGAGCGCGAGCTGCTCCGGGGGCGCCGCCTCGGCGCCCCCGCCACCCGTCCCGTTCTCGCTGCTCACGCCTGCATTCTTACCAAACCCCACTGACAACGCCGCCCACCCGCACCCGAGCCCCTCCCGGCACCGGCCGCCCAGAGCCCCGCCCCACCGTCCGCCGACCCGCACTCCCGGCCCGACCCACACACCGGACCCCGGCCGCAGACCGGCCCACGCCGGCCACCGGCCCCCTGCCCGCCGACCGCAGCCCGGCGCCGGGGCTCCGGATCCGGATGCAGACCGGCTCCACACGGCCACCGGCCCCCTGCCCGCCGACCGCAGCCCCCCACCCCCGGGCGCCAGCCCGGGAAGCCAGGCGCAGGCCGGCCCACCACGGCCGCCGGCCGGCCCACCGGGCACAGACCCGCCCACGCCAGGCGCAGCCGCTCCGTACGAGGGCGCCGTCCCACGGCCCGCCAGCCCACCCCGGCTGCCAGCCGACCCACCCGGCACAGACCCGCCCACGCCGGGCACAAACCCGTCGAAGCCCGGCACAGACCCATCCCCGCCCGGCACCCCCTCCGCCCGGCGCAGCCGCTCCGCACCACCCGCCGCCGCAAGACCCGCCGCCCGCCGCCCGCCGCCCCCGGCATGCCGAAGGCCCGGCTCCCCGCGGGGGAGCCGGGCCTCGGTGGGGCCGGATGCCGTTTACAGGCCGGCGGCCTTGCGCAGCGCGTCCACGCGGTCGGTGCGCTCCCACGTGAAGTCGGCCAGCTCACGGCCGAAGTGACCGTAGGCGGCCGTCTGGGCGTAGATCGGGCGCAGCAGGTCCAGGTCGCGGATGATCGCGGCCGGACGCAGGTCGAAGACCTCGTCGATGGCCTGCTCGATCTTCTCGACGTCGACCTTCTCCGTGCCGAAGGTCTCCACGAACAGACCCACCGGCTCGGCCTTGCCGATCGCGTACGCGACCTGCACCTCGCAGCGGGAGGCGAGCCCCGCGGCGACGACGTTCTTCGCGACCCAGCGCATCGCGTACGCCGCCGAGCGGTCCACCTTGGACGGGTCCTTGCCGGAGAAGGCGCCGCCGCCGTGGCGGGCCATGCCGCCGTAGGTGTCGATGATGATCTTGCGGCCGGTCAGGCCCGCGTCACCCATCGGGCCGCCGATCTCGAAGCGGCCGGTCGGGTTGACCAGCAGGCGGTAGCCCTCGGTGTCGATCTTGATGCCCTCGTCCAGCAGGGCCTTCAGCTCCGGCTCCACGACGAACTCGCGGATGTCGGGGGCGAGCAGCGACTCCAGGTCGATGTCGGAGGCGTGCTGGGAGGAGACCACGACGGTGTCGAGGCGGACCGCCTTCTCGCCGTCGTACTCGATGGTGACCTGCGTCTTGCCGTCCGGGCGCAGGTAGGGGATGGTGCCGTTCTTGCGGACCTCGGAGAGGCGCTTGGACAGGCGGTGCGCCAGGAAGATCGGCAGCGGCATCAGGGTCGGCGTCTCGTCGGACGCGTAGCCGAACATGAGGCCCTGGTCGCCCGCGCCCTGGCGGTCCAGCTCGTCCTCGTCGCCCTCGACTCGGGTCTCGTAGGCCGTGTCCACGCCCTGTGCGATGTCCGGGGACTGGGCGCCGATGGACACCGACACACCGCAGGAGGCGCCGTCGAAGCCCTTCTTGGAGGAGTCGTAGCCGATCTCGAGGATCTTGCTGCGGACCAGGGTGGCGATGTCCGCGTAGGCCTTGGTGGTGACCTCGCCGGCCACGTGCACCAGGCCGGTGGTGATCAGCGTCTCGACGGCGACGCGGGAGGACGGGTCCTCCCGCAGGAGCGCATCGAGGATGGTGTCGCTGATCTGGTCAGCGATCTTGTCGGGGTGACCCTCGGTCACGGACTCCGAGGTGAACAGGCGACGGGACACAACGCTCCCTGGGGTTGCAGCGGCTGCTGGCTGATCGGTGGCGGACGGGTCGGGGGCTGCGCCCGGCTCCGTCCGTGAACAGTTTATCGGTCAGGCTCGGCCGCCGGGGCACGTGTCTCGCCACTCGGGAGTCGTGTGACCTGCGGCACAGGCATTCTGCCGAATGCCGACCGGGCTTGGCCAGGGCGGGCGAGTACCCGATGGGGTGGGTCGCGGCCGCCAACCGGCCCAACCGGGGCTCACTCGAGGCGCTCGGCCACGAGGTCCCACACGGTGTCGGCGAGCGCCTCCTTGGGGCCGTACGGGACGGGCGTCTCGCTGCCGTCGGCGCCGAGGACGACCGCCTCGTTCTCCTCGGAGCCGAAGGTCTTGCGCTCCCCCACCTCGTTGACCACGAGCAGGTCACAGCCCTTGCGGCGCAGCTTGGTGCGGCCGTTGGCCAGCACGTCGTCGGTCTCGGCGGCGAAGCCGACGATCACCTGGCCGGCCCGGGCGCGGTCGCCCGAGATCTCCGCGAGGATGTCCGGATTGCGCACCAGGACGATCGGCTCGGGCTCCTGCCCGTCCTTCTTCTTGATCTTCCCTGCGGCGTAGACGGCCGGCCGGAAGTCGGCGACGGCGGCGGCCATCACCACGGCGTCGGCGTCCGCGGCGGCCTTGAGCACCGCCTCACGCAGCTGCACGGCCGTGCCGACGGGGACGACGTCCACGCCGGCCGGGTCGGGCAGCGTGCCCGTGTTGGCGGCGACCAGGGTGACCCGGGCGCCGCGCGCGGCGGCGGTGCGGGCGAGGGCGTAGCCCTGCTTGCCGGAGGAGCGGTTGCCGAGGAAGCGAACCGGGTCCAGGGGCTCGCGGGTACCGCCGGCGCTGATCACGACATGGCGTCCGGCGAGGTCGGGCTCGCGCACACCCCGCGCGAGGACGCGGCGGCAGACCTCGAAGATCTCGGCCGGGTCGGGCAGCCGGCCCTTGCCGGTGTCGACGCCGGTGAGCCGGCCGACGGCGGGTTCGATGACGACGGCGCCGCGCCGGCGCAGCGTGGCCACGTTCTCCTGGGTGGCGGGGTGTTCCCACATCTCGGTGTGCATGGCGGGCGCGAAGACGACCGGGCAGCGCGCGGTGAGCAGCGTGTTGGTCAGCAGGTCGTCGGCGATGCCGTGGGCGGCCTTGGCGAGCATGTCGGCCGTGGCGGGGGCGACGACGACCAGGTCGGCCCGCTGGCCGATGCGCACGTGCGGGACCTCGTGGACGGCGTCCCAGACCTCGGTGGAGACGGGGTTGCCGGACAGCGCCGACCAGGTGGCCGCGCCGACGAAGTGCAGCGCGGAGGCGGTGGGGACGACACGGACGTCGTGACCCGACTCGGTGAACCGGCGCAGCAGCTCGCACGCCTTGTAGGCGGCGATACCGCCGCTGACCCCCAGTACGACCTTCGGCTTGTCCACCGTCACTCCCCGGACCTCGGAAAACGTCTGAACCCCATGAGACACCACAGGCCCGGCAGCGTGACTGCCGGGCCTGTGGAAAAACCCACTGCGGTGTGCAGATATGACTTACTGGCCCGGGCCCTCGACGGCCTCGGAGGTCAGCAGACCCGCGTTGATCTCACGCAGGGCGATCGAGAGCGGCTTCTCGTGGACGTGCGTGTCCACGAGGGGACCGACGTACTCGAGGAGACCCTCGCCGAGCTGCGAGTAGTACGCGTTGATCTGGCGGGCCCGCTTGGCCGCGTAGATCACGAGGCTGTACTTCGAGTCGGTGGCCTCGAGGAGCTCGTCGATCGGCGGGTTGATGATGCCCTCGGGCGCGGAGATGGAAGAGGACACGCTCTACCTTCCGATGGATGGGAAAAAACAGTCAGGGTGACCAGTTCTGATCACACTCAGTTCTGATCACACCGAGGTGACCAGTTCTGATCACACAACGTCCATCAAGGCTAGCAGCTCGCGCGCCACGTCCTCGACGGAGGTGTTGACCAGGGTCCTGTCGAACTCCGGCTCGGCGGCCAGTTCGGTCCTGGCCACCCCGAGGCGGCGCTCGATGACCTCCGGCGGTTCGGTGCCCCGGCCGGTCAGCCTGCGCACCAGCTCCTCCCAGGAGGGAGGCGCCAGGAACACCAGCTGGGCGTCGGACATCGACTCCCGGACCTGGCGGGCGCCCTGGAGGTCGATCTCCAGCAGGACGGGCTCGCCGTTCTCCAGCCGCTCCAGCACGGCCGCGCGCGGCGTGCCGTAACGGTTGCCGGCGAACTCGGCCCACTCCAGCAGCTCGCCGTTGGCGATCAGCTTGTCCATCTCCTCGTCGGTGACGAAGAAGTAGTGGACTCCATGCTGCTCGCCGGGGCGGGGCTTGCGGGTCGTCGCCGACACCGAGAGCCAGACCTCGGGGTGTTCTTTGCGCATATGAGCGACGACCGTGCTCTTGCCGACCCCCGAGGGGCCGGAGAGCACGGTCAGCCGCGGACGGACGTCCGGGGGCTCGGGGGTCGTCCCCCGGGGTGTTACAGCCATGCAGCGATTATTCCAGCAATCCCGGAGTGCCCGGGACTCCCTTCCCGGCGAGCACCGGTTCAGGAACCCGTGCTGCCGAACTCACGCTCCAGGGAAGCGATCTGGTTCGAGCCGAGGCCGCGCACACGACGGCTCTCGGAGATACCGAGTCGCTCCATGATCTGCTTGGCGCGGACCTTGCCCACGCCGGGCAGGGACTCCAGCAGGGCGGAGACCTTCATCTTGCCGATGACGTCGTTCTCCTGACCCTGCTTGATGACCTCGTGCAGGGAGGCGCCGGAGTGCTTCAGTCGATTCTTGACCTCGGCCCGCTCCCGGCGAGCCGCGGCGGCCTTTTCGAGCGCGGCTGCGCGCTGTTCGGGGGTAAGGGGCGGAAGAGCCACGCCTACGTCACCTCGGATGTCGAACTGTCGGATACGGACCGGTGAGGAACCTAGTACGCCCCACACCTGGGGAGCCACGAGCAACACGCTCGCCCGTTCTCCCCCACAGCCTTGGGGGCGTGGGTGGTGCCCCCACACGTCGGAGACTAGCGGTCAAGTCCGCCAGAGTCAGCGAGAACAGCGGAAAAGTCCTGGTCAGCCTCCGCCAGGACGGACATTTAGGACATATTGCCCCGGATTTGAGGCTGTATCCATACTCAAGTCACCTCAGAAGTCCTCGCCGGACCGCTCCGGCGAGGACTCGGGGCTCTCAGGCGGCGGCCACCGCGGCGCGGACGTCGTCTGCGAAGCGTTGCGCCGCGTCACGCAGAGCGACGACGTCGGGGCCGTGGCGCAGCACGCCCCGGCTGACGTTCGGCACCACGTTGCGCGCCACGGCGCCGAAGACCTGCGGAAGGTCCGCCGGGGTCGCGCCCTGCGCGCCGATGCCGGGCGCGAGGAGCGGCCCGTTGATGTCCAGGTCGTACGACGACAGGTCGCCGAGCGTGGCGCCCACGACCGCGCCGAAGGAGCCGAGGGGCTCCTCCCCGGCGTTCTCGGCCGCCAGGTGCGCCAGCATGGTCGCGCCCACGCTGCGGCCGTCGGCGCGCACCGCGTGCTGCACCTCGCCGCCCTCCGGGTTCGACGTGAGCGCCAGCACGAACAGGCCGGCCCCGCTCTCGCGGGCGAGCGCGACGGCCGGGCTCAGCGAGCCGTAGCCGAGGTAGGGCGAGACGGTCAGGGCGTCGGAGAACAGCGGGGAGTCCTTGTGCAGGAACGCCTCGGCGTACGCGGCCATGGTGGAGCCGATGTCGCCGCGCTTGGCGTCCATGACGACCAGCGCACCGGCCGCCCGCGCCTCCTCGACCGCCTTCTCCAGCACGGCCACGCCGCGCGAGCCGAACCGCTCGAAGAAGGCGGCCTGCGGCTTCAGGACGGCCACCCGGTCCGCCACGGCCTCGACGACCGTGCGGCTGAACCGCTCCAGACCGGCCACGTCGTCGTTCAGGCCCCACTCGGTGAGCAGGGAGGCGTGCGGGTCGATGCCGACGCACAGCGGACCGCGCTCGTCCATGGCGTGGCGCAGCCGGGTGCCGAAGGGCTCGTGCGACATCATGCGGACTTCCTCACGTCGGCGCCGACCGCGTCGGCGAGGGTGGCGTACGGGCTGGTGCGCAGGCGTGCGGCGAGTCCCTTGTGGAGCGCGCGCATCCAGAAGGGGCCCTCGTAGATGAAGGCGCTGTAGCCCTGGACGAGGGTGGCGCCGGCCAGGATGCGCTGCCAGGCGTCCTCGGCGTTCTCGACGCCGCCGACGCCCACCAGCGTGATGCGGTCGCCCACGCGCGCGTACAGGCGGCGCAGGACCGCCAGGGAGCGCTCCTTGAGCGGGGCGCCGGACAACCCGCCGGTCTCCTTGACCAGGGACGGCGCCGAGCGCAGGCCGAGGCCGTCGCGGGCGATGGTGGTGTTGGTGGCGATGATGCCGTCCAGGCCCAGCTCCACGGCCAGGTCGGCGACGGCGTCGATGTCCTCGTCGGCCAGGTCGGGCGCGATCTTGACCAGCAGCGGGACACGGCGTGCGGTGACCGCGCGGTCGGCGGCCTCGCGCACGGCGGTCAGCAGCGGGCGCAGCGCCTCGGTGGCCTGGAGGTTGCGCAGACCGGGGGTGTTCGGCGAGGAGACGTTGACGACCAGGTAGTCGGCGTACGGTGCGAGCCGCTCGGCGGACTTCACGTAGTCGGTGACCGCCTCCTCCTCGGGGACGACCTTGGTCTTGCCGATGTTGACGCCGACGACGGTCTTGAAGACGGGGTTGCGGGAGGCCAGGCGGGCCGCGACGGCCAGCGAGCCGTCGTTGTTGAAGCCCATGCGGTTGATCAGCGCCCGGTCCTGGACCAGGCGGAACAGCCGCTTCTTGGGGTTGCCGGGCTGCGGCTCGCCGGTGACCGTGCCGATCTCGACGTGGTCGAAGCCGAGCATCGCCATGCCGTCGATCGCCACGGCGTTCTTGTCGAAGCCTGCGGCGAGCCCGACGGGGCCGTGCATGCGCAGCCCCAGGGCCTCGGTGCGCAGCTCCTTGTGGCGGGGGGCCAGGGCGGCGGCGACGAAGGTCCGCAGGACCGGGACGCGGACGGCGAGCCGGATCCAGCGGAAGGCCAGGTAGTGGGCCTGCTCGGGGTCCATGCGCGCGAAGAAGAGCTTGAAGAAGATCTTGTACATGGGTGTCGGTGTCCTCATGAAGAGGGGGACACCGCTGATTCGGTGTCCCCCTCTTCGGCTGCTAGTCGCGGGCCGCGGTCAGGTGTTCTGCGTGTTCCTGCAGGGAGCGCACGCCCACGTCGCCGTGGTTGAGGGCGTCGATGCCCTGGACGGCCGCCGCCAGCGCCTGGACCGTCGTCAGGCAGGGCACGGAGCGTGCCACCGCCGCCGTACGGATCTCGTAGCCGTCGAGGCGGCCGCCGGTGCCGTACGGGGTGTTGACGATGAGGTCGACCTCGCCCTCGTGGATGAGCTGGACGATGGTCTTCTCGCCGTTCGGGCCCTCGCCCTCGGACTGCTTGCGCACGACCGTGGCGTTGATGCCGTTGCGCTTGAGGACCTCGGCGGTGCCGGAGGTGGCCAGCAGCTCGAAGCCGTGGGCGACCAGCTCGCGGGCCGGGAAGATCATCGAGCGCTTGTCGCGGTTGGCGACCGAGATGAACGCGCGGCCCTTGGTGGGCAGCGGGCCGTAGGCGCCGGCCTGCGACTTGGCGTACGCCGTGCCGAAGACCGAGTCGATGCCCATGACCTCGCCGGTGGAGCGCATCTCCGGGCCGAGGACGGTGTCCACGCCGCGGCCGGAGGTGTCGCGGAAGCGGCTCCACGGCATCACGGCCTCCTTGACGGAGATCGGCGCGTCCAGCGGCAGCTCGCCGCCGTCGCCGGTCTTCGGCAGCAGGCCCTCGGCGCGCAGTTCGGCGACGGTCGCGCCCAGGGAGATGCGGGCGGCGGCCTTGGCGAGCGGCACCGCGGTCGCCTTGGAGGTGAACGGCACGGTCCGGGAGGCGCGCGGGTTGGCCTCCAGGACGTAGAGGATGTCACCGGCCATCGCGAACTGGATGTTGATCAGGCCGCGCACGCCGACGCCCTTGGCGATCGCCTCGGTGGAGGCGCGCAGGCGCTTGATGTCGAAGCCGCCCAGCGTGATCGGGGGCAGGGCGCACGCCGAGTCGCCGGAGTGGATGCCGGCCTCCTCGATGTGCTCCATGACGCCGCCGAGGTAGAGCTCCTCGCCGTCGTAGAGGGCGTCGACGTCGATCTCGATCGCGTCGTCGAGGAAGCGGTCGACCAGCACGGGGCGGGTCGGGCTGATCTCGGTGGACTCGGCGATGTAGGAGGCCAGGCGGGTCTCGTCGTAGACGATCTCCATGCCGCGGCCGCCGAGCACGTAGGACGGGCGGACCAGGACCGGGTAGCCGATCTCGTCGGCGATGGCCTTGGCCTCGTCGAAGGTGGTGGCGGTGCCGTGCTTGGGGGCCGGCAGGCCCGCCTCCTTCAGCACCCGGCCGAAGGCGCCCCGGTCCTCGGCCGCGTGGATGGCCTCGGGCGGGGTGCCGACGACCGGCACGCCGTTGTCCTTCAGCGCCTGGGCCAGGCCCAGCGGGGTCTGGCCGCCGAGCTGGACGATGACGCCCGCGATCGGGCCGGCGAGGGACTCGGCGTGGACGATCTCCAGCACGTCCTCGAGCGTCAGCGGCTCGAAGTACAGGCGGTCGGAGGTGTCGTAGTCGGTGGAGACGGTCTCCGGGTTGCAGTTGACCATCACCGTCTCGTAGCCGGCGTCGCTCAGCGCGAAGGAGGCGTGGACACAGGAGTAGTCGAACTCGATGCCCTGGCCGATGCGGTTCGGGCCGGAGCCCAGGATGATCACCGCGGGCTTGTCGCGGCGCGCGACCTCGCTCTCCTCGTCGTAGGAGGAGTAGAAGTACGGCGTCTTCGCGGCGAACTCGGCGGCGCAGGTGTCGACCGTCTTGTAGACCGGGCGGATGCCGAGGGCGTGCCGCACCTCGCGGACGACGTCCTCGCGCAGGCCGCGGATCTCGGCGATCTGCTGGTCGGAGAAGCCGTGCCGCTTGGCGTCGGCGAGCAGCTCGCCGGTCAGCTCGGGGGCCTCGGCCAGCTCGTCCGCGATCTCCTTGATCAGGAAGAGCTGGTCGACGAACCACGGGTCGATCTTCGTGTAGTCGAAGATCTCCTCGGGGGTGGCGCCGGCCCGGATGGCCTGCATGACCGTGTTGATCCGGCCGTCGGTGGGGCGCACGGCCTCTTCGAGGAGGGCCGTCTTGTCGCCGGGGTCCCCCACGAAGGTGAACTGGCTGCCCTTCTTCTCCAGCGAGCGCAGCGCCTTCTGGAAGGCCTCGGGGAAGTTGCGGCCGATGGCCATGGCCTCGCCGACCGACTTCATGGTGGTGGTCAGCGTGGAGTCGGCCTGCGGGAACTTCTCGAAGGCGAACCGCGGGGCCTTGACGACGACGTAGTCGAGGGTCGGCTCGAAGGAGGCCGGGGTCTCGGCGGTGATGTCGTTCGGGATCTCGTCCAGCGTGTAGCCGACGGCCAGCTTCGCGGCGATCTTGGCGATCGGGAAGCCGGTGGCCTTGGAGGCGAGCGCCGAGGAGCGGGAGACGCGCGGGTTCATCTCGATGACGATCACGCGACCGTCCTCGGGGTTCACCGCGAACTGGATGTTGCAGCCGCCGGTGTCCACGCCGACCTCGCGGATGACCGCGATGCCGACGTCGCGCAGGATCTGGTACTCGCGGTCGGTGAGCGTCATCGCCGGGGCGACGGTGATGGAGTCACCGGTGTGCACGCCCATCGGGTCGAAGTTCTCGATGGAGCAGACGACCACGACGTTGTCGTGCTTGTCGCGCATCAGCTCCAGCTCGTACTCCTTCCAGCCGAGGATGGACTCCTCCAGGAGCACCTCGGTGGTCGGGGAGAGCGTGAGGCCCTGGCCGGCGATGCGGCGCAGCTCCTCCTCGTCGTGCGCGAAGCCGGAGCCGGCGCCGCCCATGGTGAAGGAGGGGCGCACGACCACCGGGTAGCCGCCGAGGGTCTCCACCCCCTTGAGGACGTCGTCCATGGAGTGGCAGATGACCGAGCGGGCGGACTCGCCGTGCCCGATCTTCTTGCGGACCTCCTCCACGACGTCCTTGAAAAGGTCGCGGTCCTCGCCCTTGTGGATCGCCTCGGGCTTGGCGCCGATCAGCTCGACGCCGTGCTTCTCCAGGACGCCGTTCTCGTGCAGCGAGATCGCGGTGTTCAGCGCCGTCTGGCCGCCCAGGGTGGGCAGCAGCGCGTCGGGGCGCTCCTTGGCGATGATCTTCTCGACGAACTCCGGGGTGATCGGCTCGACGTAGGTGGCGTCGGCGATCTCCGGGTCGGTCATGATCGTCGCCGGGTTGGAGTTGACGAGGATCACCCGAAGGCCTTCGGCCTTCAGCACGCGGCACGCCTGGGTGCCGGAGTAGTCGAACTCGGCGGCCTGGCCGATGACGATCGGGCCGGAGCCGATGACCAGGACGGACTGGATATCGGTGCGCTTAGGCACGCTGGCCCTCCATCAGGGAAACGAAGCGGTCGAACAGGTAGGCGGCGTCGTGCGGGCCGGCGGCCGCTTCGGGGTGGTACTGGACGGAGAAGGCCGGCTGGTCGAGCAGCTGCAGCCCCTCCACGACGTTGTCGTTCAGGCAGACGTGGGAGACCTCGGCGCGGCCGAAGGGCGTCTCGCTGACCTTGTCGAGCGGCGCGTCCACGGCGAAGCCGTGGTTGTGCGCGGTGACCTCGACCTTGCCGGTGGTGCGGTCCTGGACCGGCTGGTTGATGCCGCGGTGGCCGTACTTCAGCTTGTAGGTGCCGAAGCCGAGGGCGCGGCCGAGGATCTGGTTGCCGAAGCAGATGCCGAACAGCGGGGTCTTGCGCTCCAGCACGGCCTGCATCAGGGCGACGGGGCCGTCGGCGGTGGCGGGGTCGCCGGGGCCGTTGGAGAAGAACACACCGTCGGGGTTCACGGCGTAGACGTCGTCGGCGGTGGCGGTCGCGGGCAGGACGTGCACCTCGATGCCGCGCTCGGCCATGCGGTGCGGGGTCATGCCCTTGATGCCGAGGTCGACGGCGGCGACGGTGAACTTCTTCTCGCCGACCGCCGGGACGACGTAGGCCTCCTTGGTGGCGACCTCCTCGTACAGGCTGGCGCCCTTCATGTGGGGCTGGGCCTGCACCAGGGCGAGCAGCTCGTCGTCGGACCTCACGGCCTCGCCGGAGAAGATGCCGGCGCGCATGGAGCCGCGCTCGCGCAGGTGGCGGGTGAGGGCGCGGGTGTCGATGCCGGAGATGCCGACGATGCCCTGGTTGACCAGCTCGTCGTCCAGGGAGCGCTTGGCGCGCCAGTTGGACGGCACGCGCGCGGGGTCGCGCACGACGTAGCCGGAGACCCAGATGCGGCCCGACTCGTCGTCCTCGTCGTTCCAGCCGGTGTTGCCGATCTGCGGGGCGGTCGCGACGACGATCTGCCGGTCGTACGACGGGTCGGTGAGGGTCTCCTGGTAGCCGGTCATGCCGGTGGAGAACACGGCCTCGCCGAAGGTCTCCCCCACGGCCCCGTAGGCGCGGCCGCGGAAGATCCGGCCGTCCTCCAGGACGAGTACGGCGGGAACCTTCTCGGTTCCCCTTGTGGAGGTCGTCATCGTGCGCCTTCCGTCTTGTTGATCATGTCGTTCAGGGTGTCGACCCATTCGGTGTGCTCGGCCGCGTGGTCCGAGCGGAAGCCGGAGTCGATCAGTTTGGCGCCGTGGGCCCAGGTCACCACCAGCAGTCCGCCCTCGGTGAGGACCTTGCCGGCGATGCCCTTGTCCAGCCGGGCCCCGCGCAGCTGCGCGGCCGGGACGAAGAAGTCGCGCGCGCCGGGGCGTACGACGTCCAGTCCCGCGTCCGTCAGGGTGAGCTCGGCCCGGCTGCGGGTGCCCAGGCCGTGCGCCACGATGCGGTCGAGCCACTGTCCGGCGGTGGTGGAGCCGTGGTAGCGGCCGCTCATCGTCAGTTTCGCCTCGCCCGGCTCCGCGGGCGCGCCGGGCAGCTCGGGCAGGTCGCCCTGGAGGGTGCCGCGCCACTTCCAGCCCTCGCGCATCAGCCAGTAGACGAGCGCGACGAAGAGGAGGAGGCCGATCACCCAGCCGAGGCGGCCGGCCCAGTCGGTGACCGGTGCCGATTTCTCCGCGGCTGCGAGCAGTGGTGCAGGTGTCACGTGAGCTTCCCGTCGACGAGCGTGGCCTTGCCCCGCAGCCACGTGTGCGTCACACGGCCCGGCAGCTCGCGCCCCTCGTAGGGGGTGTTGCGGCTGCGCGAGGCGAAGCCCGCGGGGTCCACCCGGCCACGGTATTCCGTGTCGACCAGCGTGAGGTTGGCGGGCTCACCAGCCGAGACGGGACGGCCGTGTCCGGTGGCCTGTCCGATCTGCGCGGGCTTGACGGACATCCGGTCGGCGACGCCGGCCCAGTCCAGCAGGCCCGTGTCGACCATGGTCGCCTGGACCACTGACAGCGCGGTCTCCAGGCCGACCATGCCCATGGCGGCGGCGGCCCACTCGCAGTCCTTGTCCTCGTGCGGGTGCGGGGCGTGGTCCGTGGCGACGATGTCGATCGTGCCGTCGGCGAGGGCCTCGCGCAGCGCCGTCACGTCACGCTCGGTGCGCAGCGGCGGGTTGACCTTGTAGACCGGGTTGTAGGTGCGCACCAGCTCGTCGGTGAGGAGCAGGTGGTGCGGGGTCACCTCGGCGGTGACCTGGATGCCGCGGGACTTGGCCCAGCGGACGATCTCGACGCTGCCGGCGGTCGACAGGTGACAGATGTGCACCCGGGAGCCGACGTGCTCGGCGAGCAGCACGTCCCGCGCGATGACCGACTCCTCGGCGACGGCCGGCCAGCCGCCCAGGCCCAGCTCGGCGGAGACGACGCCCTCGTTCATCTGGGCGCCCTCGGTGAGCCGGGGCTCTTGCGCGTGCTGGGCGACGACACCGCCGAAGGCCTTCACGTACTCCAGCGCACGGCGCATGATCACCGCGTCGTCGACGCACTTGCCGTCGTCGGAGAAGACGGTGACGCCGGCCGCTGACTCG
The DNA here is from genome assembly GCF_055583185.1 of Streptomyces sp. NPDC104814. Taxonomy (NCBI): domain Bacteria; kingdom Bacillati; phylum Actinomycetota; class Actinomycetes; order Kitasatosporales; family Streptomycetaceae; genus Streptomyces; species Streptomyces sp. NPDC104814. The sequence continues at coordinate 127,385 of NZ_JBVJOL010000016.1, forward strand.
TGCATGGCGCCCAGCTCGGCGAGCTTCTTGCCCTCCAGGCCGACGGTGACGGCGCCGATGGGCTGCACGTCGCAGTAGCCGTGCTCCTTGCCGAGCCGCCAGACCTGCTCGACCACGCCGGCGGTGTCGGCGACGGGGAAGGTGTTGGCCATGGCGAACACGGAGGTGTAGCCGCCGCTCGCCGCCGCGCGGGTGCCGGTGAGGACGGTCTCGGAGTCCTCGCGGCCGGGCTCGCGCAGATGGGTGTGCAGGTCGACCAGGCCGGGGAGCAGCACCTTGCCGGCCGCCTCGACGACCTCGGCGCCCTCGTCCGAGAGTCCCGCGCCGACGGCCGCGATGACCTCGCCGTCGATCAGGACGTCCTGCGGCTCGCCGCCGAGCACCTTCGCACCACGGATCAGGATCTTGCTCATGGTCTTACTTCTCCTCGGTACGGGTGTGGGTGACGGCGGGCTCGTTGCCGCCCAGCAGCAGGTAGAGGACGGCCATGCGGATGGAGACGCCATTGGCGACCTGCTCGATCGCGGTGCAGCGGCCGGAGTCGGCGACCTCGGCGGTGATCTCCATGCCGCGCACCATCGGGCCGGGGTGCATCACGATGGCGTGCTCGGGCAGCTTGGCCATGCGGTCGCCGTCGAGGCCGTAGCGGCGGGAGTACTCGCGCTCGGTGGGGAAGAAGGCGGCGTTCATCCGCTCGCGCTGGACACGCAGCATCATCACCGCGTCGCACTTGGGCAGCGTCGAGTCGAGGTCGTAGGAGACCTCGCAGGGCCAGGTCTCGATGCCGACCGGCAGCAGGGTGGGCGGGGCGACGAGGGTGACCTCGGCGCCGAGGGTGTGCAGCAGGTCGACGTTGGAGCGGGCGACCCGGCTGTGCAGGATGTCGCCGACGATGGTGATGCGCTTGCCGGCGAGGTCCTGGCCGAGCCCGGCGTCCCGGCCGACCAGGCGGCGGCGCATGGTGAAGGCGTCCAGCAGGGCCTGGGTGGGGTGCTGGTGGGTGCCGTCGCCGGCGTTGATCACGGCGGCGTCGATCCAGCCGGAGTTGGCGAGGCGGTAGGGGGCACCGGAGGCGCCGTGCCGGATGACGACGGCGTCGACGCCCATCGCCTCCAGGGTCTGGGCGGTGTCCTTCAGGGACTCGCCCTTGGACACGCTCGAGCCCTTGGCGGTGAAGTTGATGACGTCCGCGGACAAGCGCTTCTCGGCGGCCTCGAAGGAGATCCGGGTGCGGGTGGAGTCCTCGAAGAAGAGGTTGACGATCGTGCGGCCGCGCAGGGTCGGCAGCTTCTTGATCGGCCGGTCGGCGACCCGGGCCATCTCCTCGGCGGTGTCGAGGATCAGGACGGCGTCGTCGCGGGTGAGGTCGGCGGCCGAGATGAGATGACGCTGCATCTGTCAGGCTCCGTAAGGCAGTTCAATTCGGGAGGATGTGCGCACTTCGGTGCGTGTGCGGGCATGCCGAAGCCGCCCGGCGCGCGAGGTGCTACTGGTCGGCCGTCACACCGAGCAGCACGGTGTCGCGACCGTCCTCCTCGGCGAGCAGGACCTTGACCGTCTCCCGCAACGACGTGGGGAGGTTCTTGCCGACGTAGTCGGCGCGGATCGGCAGTTCCCGGTGGCCGCGGTCGACGAGGACCGCGAGCTGCACCGCGCGGGGGCGCCCGATGTCGTTCAGGGCGTCGAGGGCGGCGCGGATGGTGCGGCCGGAGAACAGCACGTCGTCCACGAGCACGACCAGCTTGCCGTCGATGCCGTCACCGGGGATCTCGGTGCGGGCCAGCGCACGCGGCGGGTGCATGCGCAGGTCGTCGCGGTACATGGTGATGTCCAGCGAGCCGACCGGCACCTTGCGCTCGGTGATCTGCTCGAGCTTGGCGGCGAGCCGCTGGGCCAGGAAGACGCCCCGGGTGGGAATGCCGAGGAGCACCACGTCGTCGGCGCCCTTGGCGCGCTCGACGATCTCGTGGGCGATGCGGGTCAGTACCCGCGCGATGTCGGGGCCTTCGAGAACGGGCCTCGCATCGGACGCTTGCGTGTCCATACGAAAAGGACCTCCTTCTCCGCCTCACGGGACGGACCTTAAAGGACGTCGGGTTTGCGCCATCCACGGTAGCAGGCCGCGACGGCCCCTCGCCCACACCCCCCTGCCACCCGCGCCGTCCGGTACGGGACGTCCCGCCGGAGGGTCCGCGACGCGCCGGGGAGTAACCCGCTCGGCCCTGCTCCGTCACCCGCTCGGCCCAACCGGATGCCACTACCACGGAAGAGTCGGTGTGGACCATTCGGCTTGACGCAGGAGAATCACGCTGCGTAACCTCACAGTGAGTTACCAGCCGCGCGGCATGGACGAAGCCAGTCGCGTCGACACAGTGCCGGGGAGCTATATGTCCAGCGAATACGCCAAACAGCTCGGGGCCAAGCTCCGGGCCATCCGCACCCAGCAGGGCCTTTCCCTCCACGGTGTCGAGGAGAAGAGCCAGGGACGCTGGAAGGCGGTCGTGGTCGGTTCGTACGAGCGCGGCGACCGTGCCGTGACCGTTCAGCGCCTCGCCGAGCTGGCGGACTTCTACGGCGTTCCGGTGCAGGAGCTGCTCCCGGGCACGACCCCCGGCGGCGCCGCCGAGCCCCCGCCGAAGCTGGTCCTGGACCTGGAGCGCCTGGCCCACGTCCCGGTGGAGAAGGCGGGCCCGCTGCAGCGCTACGCGGCCACCATCCAGTCGCAGCGCGGTGACTACAACGGCAAGGTGCTCTCCATCCGCCAGGACGACCTGCGCACACTCGCCGTCATCTACGACCAGTCCCCCTCGGTCCTCACCGAGCAGCTGATCAGCTGGGGTGTGCTGGACGCGGACGCGCGGCGCGCGGTCGCCCACGAGGAGGGCTGAGCGCCCCGGGCGCCCTCAGCAGAAACGTCTCTACCAGGGGCGGAGCCGTGTGGCTCCGCCCCTGGTGCGTTCTTCCGGCCGCGGCCGGCCCGTGGGCCGACCGCGGCCGGTCTGTGAGCCGCCGGGGGCCCGGACGTCGTCGAGGTCCTGCCCGCCCCCGTGACGAGTCCCTGAAGGGCCTGTACGGCGTCGCCGGCTGGCGGCAGCAACGGTGGGAGGCGTGGCACAGCCACGGCCAGGCGCTGCCCCCCCCCCGGCGATCCGCCGCCCCCCGGAACACACGGGGGCGAGATCAAGCGGGCAGCGGGCAGGCAGTGAACGCCGAGGGCCCGCGGAGTGATCCGCGGGCCCTCGGACATGGCACGGAAAGGGGGCGTCAGGCCTGGTCCCTGCGCAGGGACGGCTTGAGCTCCTTCAGCCGGCCGAGCAGGCCGTTGACGAACGACGGCGACTCGTCGGTGGAGAACTCCTTCGCCAGCTGCACCATCTCGTCCAGGACGACGGCGTCCGGGGTCTCGTCCACCCAGATCAGCTCGTAGGCGCCGAGACGGAGGATGTTGCGGTCGACGACCGGCATCCGGTCCAGCGTCCAGCCCACCGCGTACTGCGCGATCAGCTCGTCGATGCGCTTCGCGTGCTCGGCGTAGCCCTCGACCAGCTGCATCGTGTACTCGCTCACCGGCGGCTGCCGGGTGTCGGAGCGGGACAGCCGGACCCAGTCCGCGAGGACCGTCAGGACATCGGCGTCGCGCTGGTCGCCCTCGAAGAGGATCTGGAAGGCGCGCTTGCGGGCCGTGTTGCGGGCAGCCACGGTTAGCTGTTCACCCGGCCGAGGTAGTCGCTGGTGCGGGTGTCGACCTTGATCTTCTCACCGGTGGTGATGAAGAGCGGAACCTGGATCTGGTGGCCGGTCTCCAGGGTGGCGGGCTTGGTGCCACCGGTGGAGCGGTCGCCCTGGACGCCCGGCTCGGTCTCCTGCACGACCAGCTCGACGGCGGCCGGCAGCTCGACGAAGAGCACCTCGCCCTCGTGCTGCGCGACGGTGGCCGTGAAGCCCTCGATCAGGAAGTTGGCGGCGTCGCCGACGGCCTTGCGGTCGACCATCAGCTGGTCGTAGGTCTCCATGTCCATGAAGACGAAGTACTCGCCGTCCATGTAGGAGAACTGCATGTCGCGCTTGTCGACGGTGGCCGTCTCGACCTTGACGCCGGCGTTGAAGGTCTTGTCGACGACCTTCCCGGACAGCACGTTCTTGAGCTTGGTGCGCACGAAGGCCGGGCCCTTGCCGGGCTTGACGTGCTGGAACTCGACGACGGACCAGAGCTGGCCGCCTTCGAGCTTGAGCACCATGCCGTTCTTGAGGTCGTTCGTGGAAGCCACGGTTGCGGAATCTCCTGGACTGACGTGGACGACCCCGGGGCACGCACCGAGCGGCGCCGGGGAAGGTCGCGTGGACTTCCCCGGGGTCGCTAGAGGGCGAGCAGCTCCTTGGTCGTGATGGTGAGTAGCTCGGGTCCGCCGTCCGCCTCGGGGCGGACGACGAGCGTGTCATCGATCCGGACACCGCCCCGGCCCGGGAGGTGGACCCCCGGTTCGACGGTGACCGGCACGCAAGCGTCCAGTTTACCCATGGCCGAGGGGGCCAACTGAGGGTCCTCGTCGATTTCGAGTCCGACACCGTGCCCGGTGAGCGGCAGAAGGCGCTCGGAGTGGCCCGCCGAGTCCAGGACCTGGCGCGCCGCGCGGTCCACGTCACGGTACGCGGTGCCCGGTGTCAGGCTCTCACGGCCGGCCCGCTGCGCGGCGAAGACCAGGTCGTACAGCTCGATCTGCCAGTCCGCCGGGGAGGTGCCGATGACGAACGTGCGGCCGATCTCGCAGCGGTAGCCGCGGTAGGTCGCGCCCAGGCAGACGGAGAGGAAGTCGCCCTCCTCCACGCGGCGGTCGGTGGGCCGGTGGCCGCGCCGCCCCGCGTGCGGGCCGGTGGCCACGGACGTGGCGAAGGCGGGCCCGTCGGCGCCGTGGTCGACCAGGCGGCGCTCCAGTTCGAGGGCGAGGTGCCGTTCGGTACGGCCGACGAGGATGGACTCCAGGAGTTCGCCCAGGGCCTGGTCGGCGATCTCCGCGCCGATGCGCAGGCAGGAGATCTCCTCCTCGTCCTTGACCACCCTGAGCTGCTCCACCGCGCCGCCCAGGTCGCTCAGGCGCAGCCGGGGCGCCACCGAGCGGATGGCCCGGTGCCGGGCGACGGTGAGGTGGTGTTCCTCCAGGGCGAGGGCGTCCAGACCCGCGGCCTGCGCCAGGCCCGCCGCCGCGACGGCCGCGTCGCCGCCGGTGCCGGACAGGGTGTGGACGCGCACGGCCTCGTCGGGGCGGCCCTCGGTGGGCCGGTCCTCGAGCGGGCTCACGCACACCAGCACGTCGTCGTCCCTGCTCAGCAGCAGTGCGGCGCCGTGCGGGGACGCGCCCGCCAGGTAACGGATGTTGGCGGGACGGGTGACCAGGGCGGAGGGGCTGCCGCCCACACTGCAGCGTTCCCTCAGCCTGGCTCGGCGGGTCGCGTACACCTCTGACATGACACGAGCGTAGGAGCGGTGGCCGGATTGTGCCGGTTGGGAGGGGCCGAAGGGGGTGCCACCGACGGGGCTGCTCGTTTGTCCGGGTGTGCGGCCGTTGTCCTGTCGGGGTGCGGGTGCGCAGCCGTCACCACTGCGGCGGGCTGGCTATCGCCCTCGCCAGGACGTCGTCGAGGAGCTTCGCCGTCTCCGGGACGTCCAGCTGGGAGTTGTCGATGATCGGCAGGCCCGAGCCGTACCAGCCGGCCATCCGGCCGTGGATGCGGGCGACCTCCTCGTCCGTGAGGCGGCGGTTGCCGCTGCGTTCGGCGTTGCGCTCCAGCACGATGTCGAGTCCCGGCAGCAGGACGACCGGCAGCAGGCCGGGGCCGACATGTCGTTTCCAGCCACCGAGGCCGACGACCGGGCGGTCGGGGAAGACGGCGTCGTCGAGGATGCAGGAGATGCCGTTGGCGAGGAAGTTGCGCGCGGCGAAGCCGCAGGTGCGGCGGGCGAGGCGGTACTGCGCCTCCGAGTGGTCGTTCCACCCCGACTGGGGGTCGGCGAAACCGGAGCGCACCCACTCGCGTACGTCGTCGAGGCTGATGTGGGCCGTGGGCACCCCGCGGTGGTCGGCCCAGTAGCGGGCGACGCTGGTCTTGCCGGCGCCGGCCGGGCCGATGAGCAGGACGGCGAGGGTGGTGGTCGCCGGGTCGGGGGTGACCGGTGCGGGCGGGGCCGTGGGCACACCGACCGGGCCGCCCGGGGGCAGCGCGACATGGCCGGTGGTGTCGGGGGGCCGGGGCGCGGAGGGGTGCGGCGGCATCGGCTGGGGCGGTGCCGCGGGGTGCGGCGGATGCGGGCCGGAGGGCGGCCCCGCGGTGAAGCCCGGGGGCGGCGGGGGCACCGGGCCGGAGCCCTGCGGTACGGGGGCCGGCCCGTGGGGGGCGACCGGGTGGTGTGCGGCCGGTGACCAGCCGACGGCCGGTCCGTGCCCCGGCTGGTGGGGCGGCGGCAGCGGAGAACCCACTGCATGCTGCATCCGGTGCCACTCCGTCTCGTACAGAAGGTTGACGCTGGCCGGCGGGGGCGAACCCCGCCCTACCGAACGGTACCGCCCCCGGCCGCTGATTGGTGAACGGCCGGGGGCGGTGTGAAGTGCCCGCTGTGCGTGCGGAATCGGGCGGAAGGGATCCGGCGGGAGTTACTCGCCCACTTCCCCGTACGCGGCGAGCAGCACCGCCGGGTCCGGGCCCTCCAGGACGGTCGGCTTGGCCAGGCCGTCCAGGACGATGAAGCGCAGCAGGTCACCGCGGGACTTCTTGTCGACCTTCATCGTCTCCAGCAGCTTGGGCCACTGGTCGTAGCGGTAGTGCAGGGGCAGCCCGACCGCTTCGAGGACCGTGCGGTGGCGGTCGGCCGTGGCGTCGTCCAACCGGCCGGCCAGCCGCCCGAGTTCGGCGGCGAAGTGCATGCCGACCGCGACGGCCGCGCCGTGCCGCCACTTGTACCGCTCGTTCTTCTCGATGGCGTGGCCGAGGGTGTGGCCGTAGTTGAGGATCTCCCGCAGGCCCGACTCCTTCAGGTCGCTGGAGACGACCTCCGCCTTCACCCGGATCGAACGCTCGATCAGCTCGGCCGTGTGCGGGCCCGCAGGGGTGCGCGCGGCCTCGGGGTCGGACTCGATGAGCTCCAGGATGACCGGGTCGGCGATGAAGCCGGCCTTGATGATCTCGGCCAGGCCGGAGACGTAGTCGTTGACCGGGAGGGAGTCCAGCGCGGCCAGGTCGCACAGGACGCCGGCCGGCGGGTGGAAGGCGCCCACCAGGTTCTTGCCCTCGGCGGTGTTGATGCCGGTCTTGCCGCCGACGGCCGCGTCCACCATCGCCAGGACGGTCGTGGGGACGGCGATCCAGCGCACACCGCGCAGCCAGGTCGCGGCGACGAAACCGGCGAGGTCGGTGGTGGCGCCGCCGCCGACGCCGACGATGACGTCGGTACGGGTGAACCCGGACTGGCCGAGCGCCTTCCAGCAGTAGGCGGCGACCTCGGCGGTCTTGGCCTCCTCGGCGTTCGGCACCTGGATCGCGACGGCCTCGTAGCCCTGCTCGGCCAGGTCGGCGCGCAGTGCGTCGCCGGTCTCGGCGAGCGCCTCGGGGTGGATCACGGCGACCCGCTTGGCCCTGGTGCCGATCAGCCCGCCGAGGTCACCGAGCAGCTGACGGCCCACCAGGACGTCGTACGGCTCGGTGCCGGCCGTCCCGCCGACGTGGATCCGCGTGACCGACTCGCTCATGCTTTCTTCAACTCCACTGCGTCCAGGGCGGCTTGGGTGACCTCTTCGGGGGTGCGCCCGTCGGTCGGCACGACCGCGGTGGCGACCTCCTCGTACAGGTGCCGGCGGGCCTCCATCAGCTCGCGCCACTGCTTGCGCGGGTTGACCGCGAGCAGCGGACGCGCGGCGTTGAGGCCGGTGCGCTTGACGGCCTCCTCGACGTCCATCGACAGGTAGACCACCTCATGGCCGGCCAGGAGCGCGCGGGTGCCGGCGTCGAGGACGGCGCCGCCGCCGAGCGCGAGGACACCCTCGTGCTCGGCGAGAGCGCGCTGCACCGCCTGCTTCTCCAGGGCGCGGAAGGCGCTCTCGCCGTCCTCGACGAAGATGTCGGCGATGGTGCGGCCCTGCCCGGTGACGATGTCGTCGTCGGTGTCCCGGTATCCCACGCCCAGGCGCTCTGCCAGCAGCCGCCCGACCGTGGACTTGCCCACGCCCATCGGGCCGACCAGGACCAGCAGCGGGCCGCTCATCGGATGTGGAGGTTGTCGAGGTACGAGCGCACGTTGCGGCGGGTCTCGGCCACGCTGTCGCCGCCGAACTTCTCCGCCACCGCGTCCGCGAGGACGAGCGCCACCATCGCCTCGGCGACGATCCC
>NZ_JBVJOL010000017.1:0-116772 GCF_055583185.1 Streptomyces sp. NPDC104814
TGGGGGTTTTCTGTCTTCGGTCGGCCCCTCTTTTTCGAAGGGGGGGCCCTTGGTCGGTGCCGGACGCTGCGGGCGGACCCCCCCCACCCCGGCCCCTTCCCGCCGTACGCGGGTGCGGCGTCGTGGCCTCATCCGTGGCAGCGAAAAGCCCCCTCCGGCGGGCTCGGTCGGAGGGGGCTGGGGGAGGAGGGGCGTCAGACGGAGAGGCTCTCGCGCTCCGCGGCCGGGGCCGCGGCCTTCGGCTGAGCGACTGGCGGCTTCGGCAGGGCGAGGTACAGGAGGCCGGAGATCACGATCGTGGCTACCCAGCCGAGGCCGTACTCGCCGATGATGTTGTTCTTCGCGAGCGGGCCGGTGAACCAGTCCGACGTGGTGAACATCAGGCCGCCGACGAGGCCGACGGCCCAGGAGGCGACCGCGGCGGGGGAGAAGCCGCCCCGGTACCAGTAGGCGCTGGTGCGCGTGGTGTCGGCCATGGCGGCGCCGTCGTACTCCGTGCGGCGGAGCATGTCCGCGCCGAAGACGCCGACCCACGCGGAGAAGGCGACGGCGAGCAGGGACAGGAAGGCGATGAAGGAGCCCATGAAGCTGGTCGCCACCAGCATCAGGATGCCGCCGAAGATCAGCGAGATCACGGCGTTCACGGACACCGCCCAGTGGCGCGGCACCTTGAAGCCGAGGGTCTGCGCGGTGAAGCCGGCCGAGTACATCGACATGGAGTTGATCAGCAGCATGCCGATCAGGGCGATCAGCAGATAGGGGACGGCGATCCAGGTGGGCAGGATCTCGCCCAGGAAGGACACCGGGTCCGACGCGGAGGCCAGGTCCGGCGTGGACACCGCCATCACCGCGCCCATCAGCACCATCGGCAGGACGACGATGCCGGCACCGCCGACCGACGTGCCGACGATCGCCTTCGAGGACGCCGTACGCGGCAGGTAGCGGGTGAAGTCGGGGGCGGACGGGATCCAGCTGACGCCACCGGCCGCGATCATGCCGATACCGGTGATCACCGCGGCGGTGGAGCCGGCGCCGTGGTCCATCACCTTCGACCAGTCGGTGTTGACGGCCAGATAGACGAGGACGAGCACCGAGAAGGCGCCGAACAGGTACGTCGCGTACTTGTTGCACTTCTGGACGGCGTTGATGCCGAGGCCGGAGATGGCGAAGGTGGCGACCACGAACAGCAGCAGCATGACCATGTCGAGCACGCTGTTCGCGCCGACGCCGAGGACGATGTCCAGGATGGTGAGCATGGCGTAGGCGCCGGTCACCGCGTTGATCGTCTCCCAGCCCCAGCGGGCCACCCAGATCAGCGAACCGGGCAGCAGGTTGCCGCGCTGCCCGAACACCGCGCGCGACAGCGCCATCCCGGGCGCCCCGCCACGCTTGCCGGCGATGCCGATGAGCCCGACGAGGCCGTACGACACGACGGGCGCCACAGCAGCCACGACGAGCGCCTGCCAGATGTTCAGGTGGTACGCCACGACGAGGCTCGCGCCCATCGTGAGCAGCAGCACGCTGATGTTGGCGCCCACCCAGGTGGGGAACAGCTCGCGGGGCTTGGCGGTGCGCTCGTTGTCGGGCACCTGTTCGATGCCGCGGGTTTCGAGAGCGCCTTCGGTCTCGGCGGTCTTACTCATGGAAGGAGGAGCCTCAAGGTGGGGGACAGGGTGTCGTCGGGACTCTACGCGCGTTGATGTAGGGACCACCATCGTACTTTGGCCCGACTCCTGCCCCCCAGTGGAGTTTGTCTCTCAGAGGAAGCCACAAGACGGCGCTGGCGGAGGCCCATGGCTGATACTGGACGGGTTATGGAAACCGTCATCCTTGCTGTAGTCATCGCCGTGGTCGCGATCGTCGCGCTCGGCGGGCTCGTGGTCGGCAGCCGACGGAAGAAGTCGCTGCCTCCGCCGCCCCCCGCCGCGCCCGACATCACCGCTCCTCCGGCCGAGCCGCATGTCGGCGACGAGGCCGAGACGCCGCGGGAGGAACCGCGGCGCACCATCGAGGAGGTGGATCTTCCAGGCGGCCAGGCACCCGTCGCCGTGGAGGAGCCGCCGGCCGAAGTCGTCGAGGCCCCGGAGATCGAGATCCCGGAGCCCACCGCAGGCCGCCTGGTGCGCCTGCGCGCCCGTCTGTCCCGCTCGCAGAACGCCCTGGGCAAGGGCCTGCTCACCCTCCTGTCCAGGGAGCACCTCGACGAGGACACCTGGGAGGAGATCGAGGACACGCTGCTCACCGCCGACGTCGGCGTGCAGCCCACGCAGGAGCTGGTCGACCGGCTGCGCGAGCGTGTGAAGGTGCTCGGCACCCGCACGCCCGAGGAGCTGCGCGGCCTGCTGCGCGAGGAGCTGCTCACGCTGGTCGGCCCGGACATGGACCGTGAGGTCAAGACCGAGCCGGCCACCAGCAAGCCGGGCATCGTCATGGTCGTCGGCGTCAACGGCACCGGCAAGACCACCACCACCGGCAAGCTGGCCCGCGTCCTGGTGGCCGACGGCCGCTCGGTCGTCCTGGGCGCCGCCGACACCTTCCGCGCGGCGGCCGCCGACCAGCTCCAGACCTGGGGTGAGCGGGTCGGCGCATACACCGTGCGCGGGCCGGAGGGCGGTGACCCCGCCTCCGTCGCGTTCGACGCGGTGAAGGAGGGCAAGGAGATGGGGTCGGACGTCGTCCTCATCGACACCGCCGGGCGTCTGCACACCAAGACCGGCCTCATGGACGAGCTGGGCAAGGTCAAGCGGGTCGTGGAGAAGCACGCCCCGCTGGACGAGGTGCTGCTCGTCCTCGACGCCACCACCGGGCAGAACGGCCTCGTCCAGGCCCGCGTCTTCGCCGAGGTCGTCGACATCACCGGCATCGTCCTGACCAAGCTCGACGGCACGGCCAAGGGCGGAATCGTGATCGCGGTCCAGCGCGAGCTCGGCGTACCGGTCAAGCTGATCGGCCTCGGCGAGGGAGCGGACGACCTGGCCCCGTTCGAGCCGGCCGCCTTCGTGGACGCCCTCATCGGCGACTAGCGAAAACGCCGGTCACACACAAACCCACCCCCGGTACGGATCCCCGACCGGGGGTGGGGCGTGTTTCGGTGGTACGGGTACCGGTGACGGCCCGCAGCCGCGTACGGCGGGAAGGGGCCGGGGTGGGGGGGTGTCCGCCCGCAGCGTCCGGCACCGACCAACGGCGCCCCTCGTCGGAAACGGCCGGCCGGACCGAGGACGGACACCCCCCACCCCGGCCCCGACCCAGAAACCGGCCGCAGGCGAGGACAGCAACCGCCCACCGGACGGCAAGGGGCCGCCGCAGGCACAAAAGGGGCGCGGGGAACGGCGCGAGCAACCACGACGCGCCCCGCAGACGAACAACTACCGACGCCCCGCCCCCCCGCGGCCAGCGCCAGCGCCCCGCGACCGATGCGCCACATACGCCAACGTCCCCAGCACCAGCCGCGCCGCCGGCGGCCGGGTCGCCGAGTCCAGGTCGGGCGGCCGGAGCCACCGCACGGGCCCCCGCCCGCCCCGGTCCGACGGCGGAGCCGTGATGTACGCACCGGGACCGAGCCCCCGCAGATCCAGGGACGGGTCGTCCCACCCCATCCGGTACAGCAGCCGCGGCAGCTCCGCCGCGGCCCCCGGCGCGACGAAGAACTGGGCCCGCCCCTGCGGCGTCGCGGTCACCGGACCCAGCGGCACCCCCATCCGCTCCAGCCGGACCAGCGCCCGCCGGCCCGCCGCCTCCGCCACCTCGATCACGTCGAACGCGCGCCCCACCGGCAGCATCACCGACGCCCCCGGCACCTCGGCCCACGCCGCGCTCACCTCGTCCAGCGTCGCCCCCGCCCGTACCTCGGCGGTGAACGTCAGCGGATGCGCGCCCGGGGCCGGGCAGTCGCGGAGCCCGCACGAGCACACGCCCGCCGCCGCCCGCGCGCCCGGCACCACGTCCCAGCCCCACAGGCCGGTGAACTCGGCCACGGTGGTGCACTCCGACGAGCGGCCGCGCCGCCGCGAGGCGGACCGCATGTCGCGGATGTCACGGATGCCCCGACTGCTGCCGATCGTGAAGCCCATGCCCCCTCCAACGGGTCCGACGCACCGGTGGTTACGAAGCGGTGGTCACCAAGAACACTCAACTCGCTACGGAGCGTGTTCCCGGCGCTGCCGCCGACGGCGTCCGGACGTGTCCGCGGTGGTGCATCCGGCGACACGCGCCCCCGAGTGCACCCGTGCGCCCACTTCCGGCTGTCCTATGTCAAGTGAATCGCGGGATGGTCGTCGTGAGTTCATCCGAAGGGGTGGCGAATGGTGGCGTTTACGGTTTCACCATGGCCGGACGGGTGATCGTAGGATTACTTTGAGTGCACGGTACCGGCGGGCACATGCACTCGTGGGTATGCCGGAGGCAACTCGACTTTCCGTTCGAAGGGTGAGAACCGCCGGACGGAGGGCCCGAGAACCGGCATTCTGATAGGGCTTGCCGCACAGGCGCGGCAAGAGGTCTTGAGGGATGGGGGCGTTCCAGTGGGCGGCAACGGCGGTAGCGGGACGAACGCTGAGAAGCGCCCCAATGAGCTGCTCGGTTCCTGGTTCGTGCGCAGCGGCTGGTCGAAGGGCGAGCTGGCCCGCCAGGTCAACCGCCGCGCCCGCCAGCTGGGCGCCAACCACATCTCCACCGACACCTCCCGGGTCCGCCGCTGGCTGGACGGGGAGAACCCCCGCGAGCCCATTCCCCGGATCCTGTCCGAGCTGTTCTCCGAGCGCTTCGGCTGTGTCGTCTCCATCGAGGACCTCGGCCTGCGCACCGTGCGCCCCTCGCCGTCCGCCACGGGCGTCGACCTGCCCTGGACGGGCCCGCAGACCGTCGCGCTGCTCGGCGAGTTCTCGCGCAGCGACCTGATGCTCGCCCGGCGCGGCTTCCTCGGCAGCTCGCTGGGCCTGGCCGCGGGCCCCGCGCTCATCGAGCCGATGCAGCGCTGGCTGGTGCCCACGCCGGCGCTGCCCGGCCAGCGCCAGGAGGCGGACCCGCAGCCGATCCCCACCAGCCGGGCCCGCGGCCGGCTCTCCAAGCCGGAACTGGACCTGCTGGAGACCACCACCGTGATGTTCCGGCAGTGGGACGCCCAGTGCGGCGGCGGCCTGCGCCGCAAGGCGGTCGTCGGCCAGCTGCACGAGGTCACCGACCTGCTCCAGGAACCCCAGCCCGAGGCCACCACCCGGCGCCTGTTCAAGGTCGCCGCCGAGCTGGCCGAGCTGGCCGGCTGGATGTCGTACGACGTGGGACTGCAGCCGACCGCGCAGAAGTACTTCGTCCTCGCGCTGCACGCCGCCAAGGAGGCCGGCGACAAGCCGCTCGGCTCCTACGTCCTGTCCAGCATGAGCCGCCAGATGATCCACCTCGGCCGGCCCGAGGACGCCCTGGAGCTCATCCACCTCGCCCAGTACGGCAGCCGTGACTGCGCGAGCCCCCGCACCCAGGCGATGCTGTATGCGATGGAGGCCCGCGCCTACGCCAACATGGGCCAGCCCGGTAAGTGCAAGCGGGCCGTGCGCATGGCCGAGGACACCTTCGCCGACGCCGAGGACTGGGACGAGCCGGACCCCGACTGGATCCGCTTCTTCTCCGAGGCCGAGCTGTACGGCGAGAACAGCCACTCCTACCGCGACCTCGCCTATGTCGCCGGCCGCAGCCCCGCCTACGCCTCCCTCGCCGAGCCGCTGATGCAGCGGGCCGTGGACCTGTTCGCCGAGGACAGCGAGCACCAGCGGTCGTACGCGCTGAACCTCATCGGCATGGCCACCGTCCACCTGCTGCGCCGCGAGCCCGAGCAGAGCTCGGTCTACGCCGGGCAGGCCATGCGGATCGCCCGGAAGGTGCGCTCCGAGCGGGTCAACACCCGCATCCGCAAGACCGTCGACACCGCCGCCCGTGACTTCGGCGACCTCGCCGAGATCGTCGACCTCACCGACAAGCTCGCCGCCGAACTGCCGGAGGCGGCCGAGGCGGTCTGACACCACCCGTTCCACCCCCTGAACCCCGGCCGCGGCCGGCCCTCCCGAACTGCCCGACTCGGCTCCCCCGCCAGGTCATCGGAAGGCCGCCGCGGCCGGTCCCGTTCCCCCCGGCAATTCATCGGGGCGTAACACGCCGGGCGCCTTCGTCACCCCGGCGAAACAACGCGGGGCGCCCACCGAAACGGCACTGCGTCAATCTCGTCGCCATAACCGGCCCACCCCTCATTCCGCTGAGGCATTCCGCTCAGGCTTCGCCCGCACGGGGCCGTACAACGACGAGGAGACGCCGATGGCACCAGCAGCCATCATGCTCGCGGCGGACGCACCCAAACTGTCGTCCGCCAACACCGGCTTCATGCTCATCTGTTCCGCCCTGGTGATGCTCATGACCCCGGGCCTGGCCTTCTTCTACGGAGGCATGGTCCGCGTCAAGAGCACCCTGAACATGCTGATGATGAGCTTCATCAGCCTCGGGATCGTCACCATTCTGTGGGTGCTCTACGGCTTCTCCCTCGCCTTCGGCACGGACTCCGGCAGCGTCATCGGCTGGAACTCCGACTGGCTGGGCCTGAGCAACATCGGGCTCACCCAGCTGTGGGACGGCTACTCCATCCCCGTCTTCGTGTTCTGCGTCTTCCAGCTGATGTTCGCGATCATCACACCCGCCCTGATCAGCGGCGCGCTCGCCGACCGCGTGAAGTTCAGCGCCTGGGCGCTGTTCATCACGCTGTGGGTGACGATCGTGTACTTCCCCGTGGCGCACTGGGTCTGGGGCGCGGGCGGCTGGGCCTTCAAGCTGGGTGTGATCGACTTCGCCGGCGGCACGGCCGTGCACATCAACGCCGGTGCCGCGGCGCTCGGCGTCATCCTCGTCATCGGCAAGCGCGTCGGCTTCAAGAAGGACCCGATGCGCCCGCACAGCCTGCCGCTGGTCATGCTGGGCGCGGGCCTGCTGTGGTTCGGCTGGTTCGGCTTCAACGCCGGTTCCTGGCTCGGCAACGACGACGGCGTGGGCGCGCTGATGTTCGTGAACACGCAGGTCGCCACCGGTGCCGCCATGCTGGCCTGGCTGATCTACGAGAAGATCCGGCACGGCGCGTTCACCACGCTGGGCGCCGCCTCCGGCGCGGTCGCCGGCCTGGTCGCCATCACCCCCTCCGGCGGCGCGGTCTCCCCGCTCGGCGCGATCGCCGTCGGCGCCATCGCCGGTGTGCTGTGCGCGATGGCCGTCGGCCTGAAGTACCGCTTCAACTACGACGACTCCCTCGACGTCGTCGGCGTCCACCTGGTCGGCGGTATCGCCGGCTCCCTGCTCATCGGCTTCTTCGCCACCGGCAAGGGCCAGTCCGCCGCGACCGGCGTCTTCTACGGCGACCACTCCTTCACCCAGCTGTGGAAGCAGTGCGCCGGTGTCGGCGCCGTCCTCGCCTACTCCCTCGTCGTCTCCGCGATCCTCGCCTTCGCCCTCGACAAGACGATCGGCATGCGGGTCACCGAGGACGAGGAGGTCCGCGGCATCGACCAGAGCGAGCACGCCGAGACCGCGTACGACTTCAGCGGCGCCGGAGGCGGAGCCGCCCGCACCAGCGCCGTACCGGCCGCCGTGACCGAGGCCGTGACCCGAAAGGTGGACGCATGAAGCTCATCACCGCCGTCGTCAAGCCGCACCGGCTCGACGAGATCAAGGAGGCCCTGCAGGCCTTCGGGGTCCACGGACTGACGGTCACCGAGGCCAGCGGCTACGGTCGGCAGCGGGGGCACACCGAGGTCTACCGCGGCGCCGAGTACACCGTCGACCTGGTGCCCAAGATCCGTATCGAAGTGCTGGCCGAGGACGACGACGCCGAGCAGCTGATCGAGGTCGTCGTGAAGGCGGCCCGTACCGGCAAGATCGGTGACGGCAAGGTCTGGTCGATCCCGGTCGACACGGCCGTCCGGGTCCGCACCGGCGAGCGCGGCCCCGACGCGCTCTGACCGCTTGACGAACAGGAGCCGCCGGGTGACGACGCACGCGCACAACGAAGCAGAGGAGCCCGGCCCCAGCGGCTACGCGGCGGCCCGGCTGCACCTCCTCACCGAGGGGGAGCAGTCCGGGCCGCCGCGCCGTGCGGCCCTGGCACAGCTCACCGACGACTGGCTCGCGGAGCTGTTCAGGGCGGGCGCCGGCGACCTCGGGGGTGTCTCACTGGTGGCCGTCGGCGGGTACGGGCGTGGCGAGCTGTCCCCGCGCAGCGACCTCGACCTGCTCCTGCTGCACGACGGCGCCGATCCGAAGGAGGTCGCCGCGCTCGCCGACCGCCTCTGGTACCCGGTGTGGGACCTCGGCCTCGCCCTCGACCACTCGGTGCGCACCCCGGCCGAGGCCCGCAGGACGGCCGGGGAGGACCTGAAGGTGCAGCTGGGCCTGCTGGACGCCCGCCATCTCGCCGGCGACCCCGCCCTGACCGCGTCCCTGCGCACCGCCGTCCTCGCCGACTGGCGCAACCAGGCCACCAGGCGCCTGCCCGAGCTCCAGGAGCTGTGCGCCGAACGGGCCGAGCGCCACGGCGAGCTGCAGTACCTGCTGGAACCCGACCTCAAGGAGGCCCGGGGCGGGCTCCGCGACGCCACCGCCCTGCGCGCCGTCGCCGCGTCCTGGCTCGCCGACGCGCCCCGCGAAGGCCTCGCCGACGCCCGCCGCCGCCTCCTCGACGTCCGCGACGCCCTGCACCTGACCACCGGCCGGGCCACCGACCGGCTCTCCCTTCAGGAACAGGACCAGGTCGCGGCCGCCCTCGGCCTGCTCGACGCCGACGCCCTGCTGCGGCAGGTCTACGAGGCCGCCCGTGTCACCTCCTACGCCAGTGACGTCACCTGGCGCGAAGTGAGCCGCGTGCTGCGTTCCCGCGCGGCGCGGCCCCGGCTGCGCGCCCTCCTGGGCGGCGGCAGACCCGTCACCGAGCGGTCCCCGCTGGCCGAGGGCGTCGTCGAACAGGACGGCGAGGTGGTGCTCGCCCGCGCCGCCCGCCCCGAACGCGACCCCGTGCTCCCGCTGCGCGCCGCGGCCGCCGCCGCCCAGGCCGGCCTGCCGCTCTCCCTGCACGCCGTGCGCCGGATGGCCGCCACCGCCCGCCCGCTTCCCGCGCCCTGGCCCGCCGAGGCACGCGAACAGCTGGTCACCCTGCTCGGTTCGGGCCGGCCCACCGTGGAGGTGTGGGAAGCGCTGGAGGCCGAGGGGCTCATCACCCGGCTGCTGCCCGACTGGGAGCGGGTGCGCTGCCGGCCGCAGCGCAACGCCGTCCATGTGTGGACCGTCGACCGGCATCTGATCGAGACGGCCGTGCGCGCCTCGGAGTTCACCCGCCGGGTCGGCCGCCCCGACCTGCTGCTGGTCGCGGCCCTGCTGCACGACATCGGCAAGGGCTGGCCCGGTGACCACTCGGTGGCCGGCGAGATCATCGCCCGCGACGTCGCCGCGCGCATCGGCTTCGACCGCGCCGACGTCGCCGTACTCGCCGCCCTGGTCCGTCATCACCTGCTGCTGGTCGAGACGGCCACCCGGCGTGACCTGGACGACCCGGCCACCGTGCGGCTGGTCGCCGAGGCCGTCGGGACGCAGTCCACGCTGGAACTGCTGCACGCCCTGACCGAGGCGGACGCGCTCGCCACGGGCCCGGCCGCCTGGTCCTCCTGGCGCGGCTCCCTCGTCACCGATCTGGTGCGCCGGGTGTCGGCCGTGCTCGCCGGGGACGTACCGGACGACGAGCCCGACATCGCCGCGCCGACGGCCGAGCACGAGCGGCTCGCGCTGGAGGCGGTCGCCACCGGCGGACCGGTGCTGGCGCTGCGGGCCCAGACTGAGCCGCCCGCGGGGGAGACCTCCGCCGACCCCGAGCCGCTCGGCGTGGAGCTGCTCATCGCCGTACCCGACCAGCCGGGCGTGCTGCCCGCGGTGGCCGGTGTGCTCGCCGTGCACCGGCTCACCGTGCGCACCGCCGAGCTGCGCGCGCTGGACCTGCCGGACGGCGTGGACAGCTCGGTGCTGCTGCTGGACTGGCGGGTCGCGGCCGAGTACGGCTCCCTGCCGCAGGCCACCCGGCTGCGCGCCGACCTCGTCCGCGCGCTGGACGGCACCCTGGACATCGCCTCGCGCCTCGCGGAACGCGACGCGGCCTACCCGCGCCGCCGCGGCGTGGTCCCGCCCCCGCCCCGGGTGACCGTCCACCCGGCCGCCTCCCGCCTCGCCACGGTCATCGAGGTCCGCGCCCAGGACGCCCCCGGCCTGCTGTTCCGCATCGGACGGGCGCTGGAGGACGCGGGGGTGCAGGTGCGGAGCGCGCACGTGAGCACGCTGGGCTCCAACGCGGTCGACGCCTTCTACGTGACGAATGGCGAAGGCGCTCCCCTGCCCCAGGAGGAGGCGTCGTCGCAGGCCCGCAAGCTGGAAGAGATGCTGCAAGCGTGACCTGGCGGACCCGGCGCCCGTTGACCGGGCGTGGTCCCCGCTCGCGCGGGGGTGATCCGGGACGTCTCTCCGAGGCCGGCATGGACGCCACGTGGTCCCCGCTCACGCGGGGGTGCCGTCCCCGTCCGCGATGCAGCGGGCGGGGACGATTGTCTTGCGGAGCCGGATACCCTGGAAGACGCTCATACTGCCCCCGACTCCGAGGACCGACGCCGCCGTGTTCGATACTCTCTCCGATCGCCTCTCAGCGACCTTCAAGAATCTGCGCGGCAAGGGGCGTTTGAGTGAGGCGGACATCGACGCCACCGCGCGCGAGATCCGCATCGCGCTCCTCGAAGCCGACGTGGCCCTGCCCGTCGTCCGGACGTTCATCAAGAACGTCAAGGAGCGCGCCCTCGGCGCCGAGGTCTCCCGGGCCCTGAACCCGGCCCAGCAGGTCCTGAAGATCGTCAACGACGAGCTCGTCACGATCCTGGGCGGCGAGACCCGGCGCCTGCGCTTCGCCAAGCAGCCGCCGACCGTCATCATGCTGGCCGGTCTCCAGGGTGCCGGTAAGACCACCCTCGCGGGCAAGCTCGGCCGGTGGCTCAAGGAGCAGGGCCACTCCCCGCTGCTGGTCGCCTGTGACCTCCAGCGCCCCAACGCCGTCAACCAGCTGAGCGTCGTCGCCGAGCGCGCCGGTGTCGCGGTGTACGCGCCCGAGCCGGGCAACGGCGTCGGTGACCCGGTCAAGGTCGCCAAGGACTCCATCGAGTTCGCCCGGGCCAAGGTCCACGACATCGTGATCGTGGACACCGCCGGCCGTCTGGGCATCGACCAGGAGATGATGCAGCAGGCCGCGGACATCCGGGACGCGGTCAGCCCCGACGAGATCCTGTTCGTCGTCGACGCGATGATCGGTCAGGACGCCGTCAACACGGCCGAGGCCTTCCGCGACGGCGTCGGCTTCGACGGCGTGGTGCTCTCCAAGCTCGACGGTGACGCCCGCGGTGGTGCCGCTCTGTCGATCCGGCAGATCACCGGCAAGCCGATCATGTTCGCCTCCAACGGCGAGAAGCTCGACGAGTTCGACGCCTTCCACCCCGACCGGATGGCCTCCCGCATCCTCGACATGGGTGACCTGCTCACCCTGATCGAGCAGGCCGAGAAGACGTTCAGCCAGGAAGAGGCCGCCAAGATGGCCTCCAAGCTGGCGTCGAAGAAGGGCCAGGACTTCACCCTGGACGACTTCCTGGCCCAGATGGAGCAGGTCAGGAAGATGGGCTCCATCTCCAAGCTGCTCGGCATGCTCCCGGGCATGGGCCAGATCAAGGACCAGATCAACAACATCGACGAGCGCGACGTGGACCGCACCGCCGCGATCATCAAGTCGATGACCCCGGCCGAGCGCCAGGACCCGACGATCATCAACGGCTCGCGCCGCGCCCGTATCGCCAAGGGTTCCGGTGTCGAGGTCAGCGCCGTGAAGAACCTGGTCGAGCGGTTCTTCGAGGCCCGCAAGATGATGTCCCGCATGGCGCAGGGCGGCGGCATGCCCGGCATGCCGGGGATCCCGGGCATGGGCGGCGGCCCCGGCCGGCAGAAGAAGCAGCAGAAGAAGGCCAAGGGCAAGCAGCGCTCCGGCAACCCGATGAAGCGCAAGCAGCAGGAGCAGGAGGAGGCCGCCCGCCGCGCGGCCGCCGCCGAGAACGGCGGCGCCTTCGGTCTGCCGGGCCAGCAGGCCGGCCAGGACTTCGAGCTGCCGGACGAGTTCAAGAAGTTCATGGGCTGACCGGTCGGTGTTCATGGGCCGGCCGGCCCCTCTCCGCCGGCCGACCGGCCCGCGTCCATCGGCCGGCCGGTCCGTCGTACGTCCGCCGGGGGCGCCCCTCCTCAAGGGGCGCCCCCGGCGTCGTACACCCGCATGCCTGCCGGGCTTTCCTGTCGTAACGTCCCGGTATGACCAACCCTGCGCCGCCGCGGAAGTCGCCGGACCAGCCCTGGCGTACCGAGGGCACCCCCGAGGAGCCGCCGAAGCCGCCCTCCGGCGGGCGGCGGATGGGAGGCGGCTGGTGGCGGCTGATCGTCGCCGCACTGGTCGTGTACCTGATCGCCAACCTCATCCTGTCCTTCCAGGACGAGGCGACCGAGCCGACGATCTCCTACACCGAGTTCAGCAAGCAGGTCGACGCCGGCAACGTCAGCAAGATCTACGCCAAGGGCGACGCGATCCAGGGCCAGCTGAAGAAGGCCAAGGACAACCCCGAGGGCTCCGGCACCTACACCAAGTTCAAGACGGAGCGCCCGACCTTCGCCGACGACAAGATCTGGGAGTCCCTGACCAAGCACAACGTCACGGTCACCGCGGAACCCGTCGTCCAGCACCGCAGTTTTCTGGCCAACCTGCTGATCTCGCTGGCGCCGATGCTGCTGCTGGTCGCGGTGTGGGTGTTCATCGCCCGGCGGATGCGCGCGGGGCTCGGCGGGGCCGGCGGCATGCTGGGCCGCAAGGCGCCGCCCAAACCGGTGGAGCTGGAGCCGGGGCAGCAGCGCACCACCTTCGCGGACGTGGCCGGGATCGACGAGGTCGCGGGCGAACTCAACGACGTGGTCGACTTCCTCAAGAACCCCGACGCCTACCGCCGCATGGGCGCCAAGATGCCCCGCGGTGTGCTGCTGGCGGGGCCGCCCGGCACCGGCAAGACGCTGCTGGCGCGGGCCGTCGCCGGAGAGGCGGGGGTGCCCTTCTTCTCGGCGTCCGCCTCCGAGTTCATCGAGATGATCGTCGGCGTCGGCGCCTCCCGGGTGCGCGAGCTGTTCGCGGAGGCCCGCAAGGTCGCCCCGTCGATCATCTTCATCGACGAGATCGACACCATCGGCCGGGCCCGCGGCGGCGGCGCGAGCGTCGGCGGGCACGACGAGCGCGAGCAGACCCTCAACCAGATCCTGACCGAAATGGACGGCTTCTCCGGCTCCGAGGGTGTCATCGTCATCGCCGCCACCAACCGTGCCGACATCCTCGACCCGGCGCTGACCCGGCCCGGCCGCTTCGACCGGGTCGTCCAGGTCTCGCCCCCGGACCGGGGCGGCCGCGAGGCCATCCTGCGCATCCACACCCGCGAGATCCCGCTCTCCGGCGACGTCGACCTCGCCCAGGTCGCCAGGACCACCCCGGGCATGACCGGCGCGGAACTCGCCAACCTCGCCAACGAGGCCGCCCTGCTCGCCGTCAAACGCGGCCGGCAGCAGGTCACCCGCTCCGATCTGTCCGACGCCCTGGAGAAGGTGCAGCTCGGCGCGGAACGCGCACTCGTCATGCCGTACGACGAACGGCGGCGCACCGCCTACCACGAGAGCGGGCACGCGCTCCTCGGCATGCTGCAGCCGGGCGCCGACCCGGTCCGCAAGATCACCATCGTGCCGCGCGGCCGGGCCCTCGGCGTCACGCTGTCCACGCCGGACGCGGACAAGTACGCGTACACCGAGGAGTACCTGCGCGGCCGCATCATCGGAGCCCTCGGCGGCATGGCGGCCGAGCACGTCGTCTACGACGTGATCACCACCGGTTCCGAGAGCGACCTGGAACAGGTCACCCGGATCGCGCGCGGCATGGTCTCCCGGTGGGGCATGAGCGAACGCGTCGGTCGGCTCTCCGCGCTGCCCGACGACGCCCAGCAGGCCTACGGCCTGGCCGCCGCCCCGCAGACCCTCGACGCGATCGACGAGGAGATGCGCCGCGTCGTCGACGAGTGCTACGAGGAGGCGTGCCGCAAGCTGCGCGAGCACCGCGGGCAGCTCGACGCCCTGGCCGAGGCGCTGCTGGAGCGCGAGACGCTGGAGGAGGCCGACGCCTACCGGATCGCGGGCATCACCCGGCTGACCAAGGAGGAGCCGTGAGGGCCGCTCACGGCACGCGGGCTATGAGGTAGCGGAAGACGTTCGGCATCCACACGGTGCCGTCGGCCCGTCGGTGCGGATGCAGCGCCTCGGTCAGCTCCTTGCCGACCTGCTCGGAGTCGGTGGCCGCGATCGCCGCGTCGAACAGCCCGGTCGACAGCAGGCCGCGCGCCGCGCTGTCCACGTCGGCGTACCCGAAGGGGCAGGCCACGCGCCCTGAGCCGTCCGGGAGCAGCCCGGCCCGCTGGGCGACCTCCTCGAGGTCGTCGCGCAGCGCCGGGCGCCAGCTGCCCGCGCCGCGCAGCGGATCGGCCAGCTTCCCGGCCACGCGCAGCACGGACGAGGTGGCGCACCGTTCCGGCGGGCCCCAGCCGGCCAGCACCACCGGGGTGCCGCGCTCGGCGACCGCCACCGCTCCGGCGAGCAGTTCGGCGAGCCCGTCGGAGTCGCCGGCCGTGCAGCCGATCGGCTCGAACGCGGTCACCAGGGTGTACGGCGGGGCCGCGCGCCGCGGGGTCTCCCGCACCAGCCGCGCACCGCCACGCGCGGATGCCCCGGGTGGATCCGGCTGCAGCCGCTCGCGGGCGAGGGCCAGCCGTTCCGGGGAGTGGCACTCGACGCCGGTGACCTCCGCACCGCGCACCGCCGCCATCAGCAGGGCGAGGCCGGAGCCACAGCCCAGGCCCAGCAGGCGGGTGCCGGACCCCACTTCCAGTCGCTCGTAGACGGTCTCGTAGAGCGGGACCAGCATCCGCTCCTGGATCTCCGACCAGTCACGCGCGCGTGCACACAGGTCCACGCGGGGGGCCGAGCCCGCCTGGGGGAGGTGCTGCCGCACGAGCGTAGGTGTCATAGGTACGCGCCCCAATCCGCCGAGAGCAAAGTCGTGTGCCCGTATCGCATGGAGTTGCCGTGTTGCGTGGCCCCCGTCCAGTGCGCTCGCACTGACCCCCGTATGCCAGGAAACTCCGGCCTCGGCGGTGCGTCCAGTGGAAAGCGACCGCGGTTTGAGAGTTGGGCGTCGGACTGGCCGGAATTCATCTGCCCGCAACGTGGCCGGAACGAGGTCCCGCGGCCGGCGTCCGGGGCGGTGCCGGAGGCCCGTCACCGACCCGGTAACGTCGCGGTCGTCGCGTGCGCTGACGTAGGTGACGGGGGCTCGCGGCACGAGTGACCGAAAGAGCCCTTGCGCACCGACGGACCCGTGGCACGTCCGGCGTCGACATGATCTACGCGTCGGTACGTACGTACGCCTACGTCGGGCTACGCACCACCTTGGTACGAGCTAGGCGGCATTTCCGCAGATCAGCGCACCCGTCCTCGTCGGTGCGCATCAGCCGCAACTGACGGGTACGTGCAAATTATTTGGGATGCCCCGGAATCGGAACACAGCGGCACCCCGGCTCGTTGTCATTACGTGAGCACGACACAGACACCACCTGTTCTCGCCGCCGAGCTGGCGCAGGCGTGGGCCGACATTCAGCGGTACCACCCCGAGCTGCCGGACCTCGCCGCGCCGGAGTCACTGATCGGGGAGTCGTCGTCCGCGTGCGGGCACGAACTCTCCTTCGAGCGACTGCTGCACGAGGCAGTCCATGGCATCGCCGCCTCGCGCGGCGTGCGCGACACGTCCCGGGCCGGGCGCTACCACAACCGCAGATTCCTCGCGATCGCCGAGGAACTGGGCCTGGACCACCCCGAGGAGCCGCATCCGAGCAGCGGCTTCTCGCTGGTCACGCTCAGTCCCGAGGCGAAGCGGCGCTACCGGCCGACCATCGACCGTCTCCAGCGGGCCCTCAAGGCCCACTCGGTGGCGACCTCCTCGGACGCCACCCGCGCCTTCCGCGGCCCGGCCGCACGGCACGGGTCCTCGGGCGGCGGGGTCCGCGTCAAGGCGGTGTGCGACTGCGGCCGCAACGTCCGCGTCGTCCCGTCCGTCCTGGCCCAGGCGCCGATCGTCTGCGGCGGCTGCGGCAAGCCCTTCCGTATCCCCGAGGTCGTGGGGGCGGCGTAGCGGGGCCGCGCACACCGGCATCTCGTGGGTGCCGGAGCGGCCGGAAACCGGGGTGGGGTGCCACCGCGTCGGCTTCGACGCGGCGGCACCCCCTCACGCCGGGTTGCGCACCCGACGGCGTTCACAACGACGCCGGGTGCCTCTCAAGCGTGCCCACGACAAGCAACCCGCGGCCGGAAGCGCCCCGCAGCGTGTGGCACAATGGCTAGCTGTACTCGACAGTCGCACAGGACCCCTCTCTCCTCCGGCTGACGCGTCCATCGGGCACTCGGGTACCGCAACCCCACGCGGCATTCTCGCCGTGCCCAACCACGTCAAATTCAGGAGAACCCACTCCCGTGGCAGTCAAGATCAAGCTGAAGCGTCTGGGCAAGATCCGTTCGCCTCACTACCGCATCGTCGTCGCCGACTCCCGTACCCGCCGTGACGGCCGGGCCATCGAGGAGATCGGCAAGTACCACCCGACCTACAACCCGTCGGTCATGGAGGTGGACGCCGAGCGTGTGGCGTACTGGCTCTCCGTCGGCGCTCAGCCGACCGAGCCCGTGCTCGCCATCCTGAAGAAGACCGGCGACTGGCAGAAGTTCAAGGGCGAGCCCGCCCCGGCACCGCTCCTGGTCGCCGAGCCGAAGCCGGCGCGCCCGTCGTTCGAGGCCCTCGGTGGCGACGACGACAGCAAGGGTGAGGCGATCACCCAGAAGAAGAAGGCTGAGAAGAAGGACGAGGCTGCGGCTGAGTCCGCGTCGACCGAGGCCTGAGCATGCTCGAGGAGGCTCTCGAGCACCTCGTGAAGGGCATCGTCGACAACCCTGACGATGTGCAGGTGGCCTCGCGCGACCTGCGCCGCGGGCGTGTGCTCGAGGTCCGGGTCCACCCGGACGACCTCGGCAAGGTCATCGGCCGCAACGGCCGTACCGCACGCGCTCTGCGCACCGTCGTGGGCGCCATCGGCGGCCGCGGTGTCCGTGTCGACCTCGTCGACGTGGACCACGTCCGCTGACGCTGTGCAGCACCGGCTCGGGCCGGGGAAGGCCACTGGGCCGTCCCCGGCCCGCAGTCGTATGACAGGAGAATGAACAGGTGCAGTTGGTAGTCGCACGGATCGGCCGTGCCCACGGGATCAAGGGCGAGGTCACCGTCGAGGTACGGACCGACGAGCCGGAGGTGAGGCTCGCCCCCGGCGCCGTGCTCGCCACGGACCCCGCCTCCGCCGGACCGCTGACGATCGCGACGGGACGCGTCCACAGCGGCCGTCTCCTGCTGCGTTTCGAGGGCGTCGCCGACCGCAACGCCGCCGAGGCGCTGCGCAACACCCTCCTGATCGCCGAGGTGGACCCGGACGAGCTGCCCGAGGACGAGGACGAGTTCTACGACCACCAGCTGATCGACCTGGACGTGGTCACCGAGGACGGCACCGAGGTCGGCCGGATCACCGAGATCTCCCACCTGCCCTCCCAGGACCTGTTCATCGTCGAACGGCCCGACGGCACCGAGGTGATGATCCCGTTCGTCGAGGAGATCGTCACCGAGATCGACCTGGCCGAGCAGAAGGCCGTCATCACGCCCCCGCCCGGGCTGATCGACGACCGCGCGGAGATCGCCTCCTCCCGTGCGGAGCCGGAGGACGAGGGCGCATGAGGCTAGACGTCGTCACGATCTTCCCCGAGTACCTCGACCCGCTGAACGTCTCCCTGGTCGGCAAGGCACGCGCGCGTGGACAGCTGAACGTGCACGTCCACGACCTGCGGCAGTGGACCTACGACCGGCACAACACCGTCGACGACACCCCGTACGGCGGCGGCCCCGGCATGGTCATGAAGACCGACCCCTGGGGCGACGCGCTCGACACCGTCCTCGCCGACGGCTACGAGAGCGGCTCCCGCGAGCCCGCGCTCATCGTGCCCACGCCCAGCGGCCGGTCCTTCACCCAGGAACTCGCCGTGCACCTCTCGCAACGGCCCTGGCTGATCTTCACCCCGGCCCGCTACGAGGGCATCGACCGCCGTGTCATCGACGAGTACGCCACCCGCATGCCCGTCTACGAGGTGTCCATCGGCGACTACGTCCTCGCCGGCGGGGAAGCCGCCGTCCTCGTCGTCACCGAGGCCGTGGCCCGGCTGCTGCCCGGGGTCCTCGGCAACGCCGAGTCCCACCGCGACGACTCCTTCGCGCCCGGTGCCATGGCCAGCCTCCTGGAGGGCCCCGTCTACACCAAGCCGCCCGCCTGGCGCGGCCGGGAGATCCCCGAGGTGCTGCTCAGCGGCCACCACGGGAAGATCGCCCGCTGGCGCCGCGACGAGGCGCTGCGCCGCACCACGGCCAACCGGCCCGACCTGATCGAGCGGTGCGAGCCGAAGGCGTTCGACAAGAAGGACCGCGAGATGCTGTCCATCCTGGGCTGGGAGCCCGACCCCGGCGGCGAGCCGTACGGCCGATTTTGGCGCCGGGCGAACGGCGTGGAAGAATAGACCGCTGCTGTCCGTCCGTCCGGCGTGCGCCCCTGCCACAGGGGGAGACGACGTCCGCTCCGACCCGGGCAGCGTTCCTCTGGAAGATCTATCCCGTTGATGACCTGTGGCATCAGCGAAGAAAGCAGACGAAATGTCGCACCTGCTCGACTCCGTCGACGCCGCGTCGCTGCGCAGCGACGTCCCGGCCTTCCGCCCGGGTGACACCGTCAACGTCCACGTCCGCGTCATCGAGGGCAACCGCTCCCGTGTGCAGCAGTTCAAGGGCGTGGTGATCCGTCGCCAGGGTTCCGGCGTGCGCGAGACCTTCACGGTCCGCAAGGTCTCCTTCTCCGTCGGCGTCGAGCGCACCTTCCCGGTGCACACCCCGATCGTGGAGAAGATCGAGCTCGTCACCCGCGGTGACGTGCGTCGCGCCAAGCTGTACTACCTGCGCGAGCTGCGCGGCAAGGCGGCGAAGATCAAGGAGAAGCGCGAGAGCTGAGCGCTTTCCCGGGGTCACAGCGGGGCCGGATAGCATTCGGCCCCGATGGACACCGAAGCACAGCCGACGGAGCGCGACCGCTCCTCCGAACCCGCAGCGGCGGGTGGGGAGGGACGGTCGCGTTTCGCGTTGGTGGACCGGATCGCCGGGTGGCTCCCCGGCGGTCGTATCAGCCTGACCCTGCTTGTCTGCCTGGTCTTCCTGCTGCTCCTCAACGTTTTCGTGGTGCGGCCGTTCCAGATTCCCTCCGGGTCCATGGAGCCGGGTTTGAGGATCGGGGACAGGGTTCTCGTAAATGAGTTGGCATACCGTTTCGGGGCCGCGCCGAGCCGCGGGGACGTCGTCGTGTTCGACGGCAGCGACTCCTTCGGGGACGGTGACTACGTCAAGCGCGTCGTCGGTGTGGGGGGAGACCACGTGGTCTGCTGCGACCAGGAGGGGAGGATCCGGGTGAACGGCCGGTCGGTCGACGAGTCGGCGTTCCTGTATCCCGGGAACAGCCCTTCCACCGTGACCTTCGACGTGGTGGTGCCCGCCGGCCGGCTCTTCGTGCTCGGTGACCACCGGGGCGATTCCAGCGACTCCCGGGACCACCTCGGCTCGCCCGGCGGCGGCATGGTGCCGGTCGGCGACGTCATCGGGCGCGCCGACTGGATCGTATGGCCCCTGGGACACGCGGCACGGCTGGAGCGGCCGGGGGCGTACGCGCGTGTGCCGGAGGCCGCCGGTGCTGTGGCCGGCCCCCGGGGCGGCGTGCACGGCGGTACGGCGGGCCCGCAGGGCGGTGCGGGGGGCCTGCCGGGCGGTGCGGGGGGCGGGCATGGGTAACCGTGGCCGGCGGCGGAGTGCCGCCGCGGCGGGTGCGGACGATCCGCTGCCCACCGGTGTACGGCGCGCCTCCGCCTCCGCCGGCGCCCCTGCCGGGGGCGGCCGGACGCGGGCCGAGCGGCGTCGGCTGCAGCGCAAGGTCAAGCGCAAGCGCCGGCGCAGTGCCGTGAAGGAGATCCCCCTCCTGGTGGGGGTGGCCGTACTGATCGCTCTGGTGCTGAAGACCTTCCTCGTCCAGGCGTTCGTGATCCCGTCCGGCTCCATGGAGCAGACGATCCGCATCGGCGACCGGGTCCTCGTCGACAAGCTCACCCCGTGGTTCGGGTCCAGGCCCGACCGCGGGGACGTCGTGGTGTTCAAGGACCCCGGCGGCTGGCTCCAGGACGAGAAGACCACGGTCAAGAAGGACGACCCGGTCGTGGTGAAGCAGGTCAAGGAAGCGCTGACCTTCATCGGGCTGCTGCCGTCGGACAACGAGAAGGACCTCATCAAGCGGGTGGTCGGGGTCGGCGGGGACCATGTGAAGTGCTGTGACGCGCAGGGGCGCATCACGGTCAACGGCGTCCCGCTGAACGAGGACTATCTGAACCCCGGCGACACCCCTTCCGACACGCCCTTCGACATCACCGTTCCGCAGGGGCGGCTGTGGGTGATGGGCGACCACCGCTCCAACTCCGCGGACTCCCGCTCGCATCAGGACACCGACTACGGCGGTACGGTCTCCGAGGACGAGGTGGTCGGACGGGCCATGGTCATCGCCTGGCCGCTCGGCCACTGGAGCACCCTGGACGAGCCGCCGGGGTATGCGTCCCTGCGGGGCGCTGCGGCTGGAGCCGGTGCGGTGTCGCATAGGGTTGCTTCCGTTGATCCGGTGGATCACAAGGAAATGTTCCAGCTCCCGAGCCCTGCGGAACTCCCGCTCGTTATGGGAGTGGTGGGCCTGCGTCTTGCACGGGGCAGGCGGCGACACAGAGTGAGGAGTTGGCGTGGGGGATGTGGCTTCGGGGACTTCAGGGAACGACTCCGACGTGATGGAGGACGGCGCGGTGCCGGGCGAGGCAGGGACGGTGTCACAGGGTTCTGCGGCAGGGGCCGCCGGGCCGAAGAAGCCGCGCTCCTTCTGGAAGGAACTGCCGATCCTCATCGGGATCGCGCTCGTGCTGGCGTTGCTGATCAAGACGTTCCTGGTGCAGGCGTTCTCGATCCCCTCGGCGTCGATGCAGAACACGCTGCAGGAGGGTGACCGGGTCCTCGTCGACAAGCTGACGCCCTGGTTCGGCTCCGAGCCCGAGCGCGGCGAGGTCGTCGTCTTCCACGACCCGGACAACTGGCTGGCGGGGGAGGCGACCGCCAACCCCAACGCCGTGCAGAAGGTGCTCAGCTGGATCGGTCTGATGCCGTCGGCCGAGGAGAAGGACCTGATCAAGCGGGTCATCGGGGTGGGCGGAGACACCATCGAGTGCAAGGGCACCGGGCCGCTCAAGGTCAACGGCCACGCGCTGAACGAGCAGGACTACGTCTACGCCGGGAACACGCCGTGCTCCGACGACCAGGGCGGCGGGACGTTCAAGGTGAAGGTGCCCGAGGGCTACATCTGGGTCATGGGTGACCACCGCCAGGACTCGAAGGACTCGCGGTACAACCAGAACGACAAGCACCACGGCATGGTCCCGGTGAAGGACGTCGTGGGCCGCGCGATCGTCAAGGCGTGGCCGATCAACCGGTGGGGGACGCTGCCGGTGCCGGACACCTTCGACCAGCCGGGGCTCGACAAGCCGTCCTCCGCGGCCGGGGCCCTGCCCGTGGCGCCGAACGCGATGGTGCTGGCCGGCGTGGTCCCGATCGCGCTGTGGCGCCGCCGCCAGTAGGTTTCCGGCCGTCGTCCCTCTGCGGATTTCGCCGGGGACGGCCGCGCGGTTCTCCCTCTGTGCGCCCGGCGGCGGCCGCGACGCCGGGCAAGGCACGACTCAGGTCGTCACACCCCACTGGCCCCGACCCTGTGGTGGCCGCGGTGGGGCCTCCCCGCGTGGGGTGACCCACGGTAGGGTGCGTGGCCATGGGTGCGCGCATACGTGGTGGCGGCAAGGCGGGGCAACGGGTCTCCGGGTTTGTCGTCGCGCTGGGCATGGTGTTGTTCCTCGGCGGTTTCGTCTGGGGCGCGGTCGTCTACCGGCCGTACACCGTGCCGACCCCCTCGATGACGCCGACGATCGACGTCGGTGACCGGGTGCTGGCCCACCGGGTCGACGGCAGCGAGGTGCGCCGCGGTGACGTCGTCGTGTTCACCGACAAGACATGGGTGTCGAACGCCCCCGTGGTCAAGCGGGTCGTCGCGGTCGGCGGGGACACCGTCGCCTGCTGCACCGGCGGCAAGCTGACCGTCAACGGCAAGCAGATCGACGAGCCGTATCTGGCCGAGGGTGCCCCGGCCGAGATCATGAACTTCCCGAAGGTGACGGTCCCCAAGGGCCGGCTGTTCCTGCTCGGCGACGAGCGCCAGGGCTCGCTGGACTCCACCGCCCACCTCACCGACGCCGCCCGCGGCACGGTCGACGAGAGCGCCGTGACCGCGCGGGTCGACGCCGTCGTATGGCCCATGAAGGGCATGCTGGCCCGGCCCACCGGGTTCGAGGCGCTCGGTGCGCTGTCCGAGCCGGGGCCGCTGCGCTCCGTCGTCACCGTGATCGTCGCCGGTGCCGTGCTGGTGCTCGCGGGCGGGGCCTACGGGCCGATCGCCAAGCGTGCGACGCGCCGCGCCCACACCGCCGCGCGGACGGAGCCCGCCGGTGTCCGTTGAGGGGGGTCTGCGCAAGGTGGCGCGGGTGGTGCTGCTCGATCCCGACGACCGTGTGCTGCTGCTGCACGGCCATGAGCCGGACGATCCGGCCGACGACTGGTGGTTCACTCCCGGTGGCGGCCTGGAGGGCGAC
Organism: Streptomyces sp. NPDC104814; assembly: GCF_055583185.1. Taxonomy (NCBI): domain Bacteria; kingdom Bacillati; phylum Actinomycetota; class Actinomycetes; order Kitasatosporales; family Streptomycetaceae; genus Streptomyces; species Streptomyces sp. NPDC104814. Next base: position 23,059 of record NZ_JBVJOL010000017.1, read on the forward strand.
GAGACCCGTGAGGAGGCCGCACTGCGGGAACTCGCCGAGGAGACGGGCATCACCGAGGTCGACCTGGGCCCGGTGCTGTGGCGGCGGACGTGCTCGTTCCCGTTCGCGGGCCGCCGCTGGGACCAGGACGAGTGGTACTTCCTGGCCCGTACGGCGATGACGACGGCGACCCGGGCGCCGGCGCTGACGGAGCTGGAACGGCGCAGCGTCGCGGGAGCGAGGTGGTGGTCCTGTGCGGAACTGACCGGGACGCATGAGACGGTGTATCCGACCAGACTCGCCGAGCTGTTGCGCACTCTGCTCGACGAAGGTCCTCCGGGCCGGCCCGTGACCCTGGACACGGAAATCGTCTAGGGGCGCGCGGGACTGGCGCACAATGGTGGGACCGCACGGCTGAAGGGGAACATGCCATGAGCGCCGAGGACCTCGAGAAGTACGAGACCGAGATGGAGCTCAAGCTCTACCGGGAGTACCGCGATGTCGTCGGTCTGTTCAAATATGTGATCGAGACCGAGCGGCGCTTCTATCTGACCAATGACTACGAGATGCAGGTGCACTCGGTCCAGGGTGAGGTGTTCTTCGAGGTCACGATGGCGGATGCCTGGGTCTGGGACATGTACCGGCCGGCCCGCTTCGTGAAGCAGGTCCGTGTGCTCACGTTCAAGGACGTGAACATCGAGGAGCTGAACAAGAGCGACCTGGAGCTGCCCGGCGGCTGATGCCGCGGGTCCGTGTCACCCGTGTGGGTGGCTGAGTTTTCCACAATCGGTCAGCCGTCCACCAAGATCCACTTCTGGGTGGCGGGTGCGTGATCGTTGGCGCCGGAGGTGGTGCCGACATGAACGCACGCAGTGCCCTCGGCAAGTACGGAGAGTCCCTGGCCGCGCGGCGGCTGACCGAGACCGGCCTTACGCTCCTGGAGCGCAACTGGCGGGCCGGACGGTCCGGAGAGATCGACATCGTGGCGCGGGACGGCGACGTCCTGGTGGTCTGCGAGGTCAAGACCCGCAGGGACGGCTCGTTCGAGCATCCGATGGCCGCCGTGACCCCGGAGAAGGCCGAGCGGCTGCGCACGCTGGCCGAGCGGTGGATCCAGGCCCACGGCGGGGCGCCACCGGGCGGCGTCCGCATCGACGTCGTCGGGGTGGTCCTGCCGCGGCGGGGCGCGCCGGTCGTCGAGCATGTGCGGGGGGTGGCCTGACATGGGCTTCGCGCGTACGTGTTCCGTGGCCCTGGTCGGTGTCGAGGGCGTCGTCGTGGAGGTCCAGGCCGACCTCGAACCGGGCGTCGCCGCGTTCACCCTGGTCGGCCTCCCGGACAAGAGCCTGACCGAGAGCCGCGACCGGGTGCGGGCGGCGGTGGTCAACAGCGGGGCCGAGTGGCCGCAGAAGAAGCTGACCGTCGGCCTCTCGCCCGCCTCGGTGCCCAAGGCCGGCAGCGGATTCGACCTGGCCGTCGCCTGCGCCGTCCTCGGCGCCGCCGAGCGGATCGACCCCCGGGTGCTCTCCGACATCGTGATGATCGGCGAGCTCGGGCTGGACGGGCGGGTACGGCCGGTGCGCGGCATCCTGCCGGCCGTCCTCGCCGCCGCCGACGCGGGGTACGAACAGGTGGTCGTCCCCGAGTGTGCCGCTGCCGAGGCGTCCCTGGTGCCCGGGGTGTCGGTGCTCGGCGTGCGCAGCCTGCGCCAGCTGATCGCCGTCCTCACCGACGAACCCGTCCCGGAGGAGGAGCCCGACGAACTGGGCCGCCCCGACCCGCTGCTGGCCGGGCTGCGCATGCCCGGCACCGGCGCGGCCACCGGCATGCACAGCATGGGAGCAGCCCAGCAGGACGCCGGCCACGACCTCGCCGACGTCGTCGGCCAGATCTCCGCGCGGACGGCCGTGGAGGTGGCCGCGGCCGGCGGGCACCATCTCTTCCTCGAGGGGCCGCCCGGCGCGGGCAAGACCATGCTCGCCGAGCGGCTGCCCGCCGTCCTGCCCCACCTGACCCGGCAGGAGTCGCTGGAGGTCACGGCCGTCCACTCGGTGGCCGGGCTGCTGCCGCCCGGAAAACCGCTGATCGACGTCGCGCCCTACTGCGCCCCGCACCACTCGGCCACCATGCAGTCGCTCGTCGGCGGTGGTGCGCACATCGCCCGGCCCGGCGCGGTGTCGCTGGCCCACCGGGGCGTGCTGTTCCTCGACGAGACACCCGAGTTCAGCAGCCATGCCCTCGACGCGCTGCGGCAGCCGCTGGAGTCCGGGCACGTGGTGATCGCGCGCAGCGCGGGCGTGGTGCGCTTCCCGGCGAGGTTCCAGATGGTGCTCGCTGCCAACCCGTGCCCCTGCGGGCGCTTCTCGCTCCGGGACAGCCTGTGCGACTGCCCGCCCTCGGTGATCCGCCGCTACCAGGCGAGGATCTCCGGTCCGCTGCTCGACCGGGTCGACCTGCGGGTGGAGGTGGACCCGGTGGGCCGGGCCGAACTCGCACAGCGCGGACCCGGCGGCGAGTCGACGGCCACGGTCGCCGCACGGGTCCGGGCGGCCCGGGAGCGGGCGGCGGCCCGGCTGGCCGGCACCCCCTGGCGGACCAACAGCGAGGTCCCCGGCCGGGAGCTGCGCACCCGCTGGCACGCCGCGCCGGGCGCCATGGACGACGCCGAACGCAACCTGGAGCGCGGGGTGCTCACGGCCCGCGGCCTGGACCGCGTCCTGCGGGTCGCCTGGACCGTCGCCGACCTCGTCGGCCACGACCGGCCCGACGCGACCGACGTCGCGCTGGCGCTGCAGTTGCGCACCGGCGTCCCGCGCGGGGTCCCGATGGCCATCGGAGCGCTCGCATGACCGGCGGCTGCGCACCGGCCGAGGACCTGCTCGGCCGGGTCTTCCTCACCCGGGTGGTCGAGCCGGGGGACGAGACCGGCGGGCGGTGGGTGCGGGAGTTCGGGGTGGCGGAGGTCGTGCGGCGGCTGCGGGCCGGGGGACCCGCCCTGCCCGGGGTGAGCCCGCAGCGGTGGGCCGGGCTGCTGGCCCGGGCCGGGCGGGCCGAGCCGGAGGCGGACCTCGCCGCCGCACAGGCCGCCGGTGTGCGCTTCGTGGCCCCCGGCAGCTCCGAGTGGCCCGGGCAGCTCGACGACCTCGGCGACGCCCGCCCGGTCGGGCTGTGGGTGCGCGGCCGGCCCAGTCTGCGCATGTGGGCGCTGAAGTCCGTCGCGGTCGTCGGCGCCCGCGCCTGCACCGAGTACGGCGCCCATATGGCGGCCACCCTCGCCGCGGGCCTCGCCGAGCGAGGGTGGGTCGTCGTCTCCGGCGGCGCCTACGGCATCGACGGCGCCGCCCACCGCGGGGCGCTCGGCGCGGGCGGCGCCACCGTCGCCGTCCTGGCCTGCGGGGTCGACCGGCCCTACCCGCGCGGACACACCGAGCTGATCCGCCGGATCGCCGAGCAAGGACTGGTGGTCGGTGAGCTGCCGCCCGGCGACCACCCGACGCCGAGTCGGTTCGTCCTGCGCAACCGGGTCATCGCCGCCCTGACCCGGGGCAGCGTGGTCGTCGAGGCGGCCCACCGCAGCGGCTCCCTGGTCACCGCGCGGGCCGCGCAGCGTCTTGGCCGTCACACGATAGGAGTACCCGGACCCGCCACCAGCGGACTGTCGGCAGGAGTGCACGAACTGCTGCGCGGCGGCGCCACCTTGGTGACCGACGCGGCGGAGGTCGTCGAACTGGTCGGCGACATCGGGGAGCTGGCCCCGGAGCGCCGCGGCCCGGTGCTGCCGCGGGATCTGCTGGGTGCCGGTGCCCGGCGGGTGCTGGCGGCACTGCCCGGCCGGGGCGCCGCCACGCCGTCCGACATCGCGCGCCACGCCCAGACTTCAAAGGACGACGCGATCGCGAGACTGTACGAACTCGAGGCCCTCGGTTACGTCGAACGACATGGCGACGACTGGAAGTTGACACGCCAGGCCGTGGTGTCCGCCCGAGGCGCTCGCTGACCCGGCCGCCGGGAGCCGTTCGGCCGTCCGGGGGAAGGGCGAAGCCCGGGCAATCCACGGCGAGTTGGCGCCCCGGGGGGAGGACGCGCGATGACGGCAGCCCTCCGCCGGGGCGTTCGGCGGAACGTATCTGCGGATCCTCCGGGACCCCTTCTTCGCACACCGCGATCCTTCAGTCACGCTACGCTCACGAGGATCGGCGACGACATCCCCACTTTCACGCGTACGGCACAGCAGAACGGCACAAGGCGACGAATGCCCCAGCACACTTCCGGGTCCGACCGGGCGGCGATCCCCTCAGCCGCCCGTGACGGTGGCAGCGTGCGGCCGCCCGCTCCCTCGACGCTCGACGAGCTCTGGCGGTCGTACAAGGCGACGGGAGACGAACGGCTGCGGGAACAGCTGATCCTGCACTACTCGCCGCTGGTCAAGTACGTGGCCGGCCGGGTGAGCGTGGGCCTGCCGCCCAATGTGGAGCAGGCCGACTTCGTCTCCTCCGGGGTGTTCGGCCTGATCGACGCGATCGAGAAGTTCGACATCGACCGCGAGATCAAGTTCGAGACGTACGCGATCACCCGGATCCGCGGCGCCATGATCGACGAGCTGCGGGCGCTGGACTGGATCCCGCGCTCGGTGCGACAGAAGGCACGCAACGTCGAGCGGGCCTACGCCACGCTCGAGGCCCGCCTGCGGCGCACCCCGAGCGAGCAGGAGGTCGCCGCCGAGCTGGGCATCGCGGTGGAGGACCTGCACGCGGTGTTCAGCCAGCTGTCGCTGGCCAACGTCGTGGCGCTGGAGGAGCTGCTGCACGTCGGCGGGGAGAGCGGCGACCGGCTGAGCCTGATGGACACGCTGGAGGACACCGCCGCCGACAACCCGGTGGAGGTCGCCGAGGATCGCGAGCTGCGACGCTTCCTCGCCCGGGCGATCAACACGCTGCCCGAGCGGGAGAAGACCGTCGTCACGCTGTACTACTACGAGGGCCTCACGCTCGCGGAGATCGGCAACGTGCTCGGGGTGACCGAGAGCCGGGTCAGTCAGATCCACACCAAGTCGGTGCTCCAGCTGCGCGCGAAACTGGCCGGTTTCGGCCGCTGAGGCGCCGCCGAGCGGCCCGAGCCGGTGCGTGACTCCCGTGACGGGTGGCGCGTCCGTAGAGTGGTTGACGTGCCAAGGATTCGAGCGGCCTCCGTGGCCGAGCACCGGTCGATGCAGCGTGCCGCCCTGCTGGACGCGGCGCGTTCCCTGCTGTCCGAGGGCGGCACCGAAGCGCTGACGTTCCCGGCCCTGGCCGAGCGGACGGGGCTCGCGCGGTCGTCCGTGTACGAGTACTTCCGGTCGCGGGCGGCCGTGGTCGAGGAGCTGTGCGCGGTCGATTTCCCCGTGTGGGCCGCCGAGGTGGAGGCGGCGATGGCCGCGGCGACCGGGCCGGAGGCCAAGGTCGAGGCGTATGTGCGCACCCAGCTGGAGCTGGTCGGGGACCGGCGGCACCGGGCCGTGGTCGCCATCTCCGCGAGCGAGCTGGACGCGGGGGCCCGGGAGAAGATCCGCGCCGCCCACGGAGGGCTCGTCGCGCTGATCGTCGAGGCCCTGGAGGAGCTGGGGCACGGGGAACCCCGGCTCGCGGCGATGCTCGTGCAGGGAGTCGTGGACGCCGCGGTGCGGCGCCTGGAGCTCGGGGCGGCGGAGAACCCCGCGGTGATCGCGGAGGCGGCCGTGGCGATGGTCCTGCGGGGCGTACGGGGCTGAGCGCGCGGCTGGGACGGCACCGATGCCGGGCGTGCGGGGCCGAGCCCGCGCCGGTGACGGCGGCGAGTTCCACGGCGCCGGCGGCAGGGGCGTGATGCTGCGGAGCGTACGGCGCTGAGCGCGCGGCCGGGACGGCACCGATGCCGGCGTGCGGGGCCGAGCCCGCGCCGGTGACGGCCGCGGTGCTCCCGGCAGCGGCGTGATGCCGCCGGTGTGCCGGACCGATCCGCGGCTACGGCGGCAGCGGTACCCCCAGCACCGGGAGCAGCCTCGACGGCCCCCCGTTGCGCAGGCGGGGCGGGAGCAGCAGGAGCGGGTCCAGGTAGGTCCCGGCTCTTCGCAGGCCCCAGTGCACGCACGGCAGCGTGCAGTGGCTGCCCGCCGGCTCCACGGTGCCGATCACCGCGCCCGCCGTCAGCTCGTCGCCCTCACGCACCGACGCCCGTACCGGCTCGTACGTCGTCCGCAGGGCCGGCGAGCCCGTCTCCCGCAGCTCCACCGACACCACCCCCCTCCCCGCCACGCGCCCCGCGAAGGACACCCGGCCCGCCGCCACCGTCCGCACGGCAGCGCCCGGCGGGGCGGCCAGGTCGACTCCGCGGTGACCCGGGCCGTACGGGGACGCGGGAGGCGACCAGCCGCGGAGGATGCGCGGGCGCACCCCGACCGGCCAGGTCGTCCCCACCGCCGGCACCCCCGCCCCCGGGTCCGAAGGCCCCGGCGACGGCCCCTGCGCCCACGCCAGCGGCGCCAGGGCCATCACCACCAGCCCCAGCAGCACCGCCCACATCACCCCTGCGTATCGCTGTGTCCGCATGCCTCAGACGGTCCCGCACCCCGTGCGTGCCGCGCCGGGATCTGTGGACGACCACCAGGTTGTGGACAGCGGCGTCACCCGGCGCCCCGCCGGTCCCGTACACTTCTTCTGGCGATCCGGGTCACCGGGTCGACTTCGCACGCCCCGCTACGGCCACCGGAAACGGTCCGTATCAGCGCCCCTCGGTCCTTCGTGGCACGGCGCACCGCGGGCGTCAGGCGCGACCGCCGTCCGGCGGACGCGGCACAACCGAGAACTCAAGGAGATACGGCCATGGCCGTCGTCACGATGCGGGAGCTGCTGGAGAGCGGCGTCCACTTCGGTCACCAGACCCGTCGCTGGAACCCGAAGATGAAGCGCTTCATCTTCACCGAGCGCAACGGCATCTACATCATCGACCTGCTCCAGTCGCTGTCGTACATCGACCGCGCCTACGAGTTCGTCAAGGAGACCGTCGCCCACGGCGGCACGGTCATGTTCGTCGGTACGAAGAAGCAGGCGCAGGAGGCCATCGCGGAGCAGGCCACCCGCGTCGGCATGCCCTTCGTCAACCAGCGCTGGCTGGGCGGCATGCTCACCAACTTCTCGACCGTCTACAAGCGTCTGCAGCGCCTCAAGGAGCTCGAGCAGATCGACTTCGAGGACGTCGCGGCCTCCGGTCTGACCAAGAAGGAGCTCCTGGTCCTCTCGCGTGAGAAGGCCAAGCTGGAGAAGACCCTCGGCGGTATCCGCGAGATGTCCAAGGTTCCCAGCGCCGTCTGGATCGTGGACACCAAGAAGGAGCACATCGCCGTCGGTGAGGCCCGGAAGCTGAACATCCCGGTCGTCGCGATCCTCGACACCAACTGCGACCCCGACGAGGTCGACTACAAGATCCCGGGCAACGACGACGCGATCCGTTCCGTCACCCTGCTCACCCGCGTGATCGCCGACGCCGTCGCCGAGGGCCTCATCGCCCGCTCCGGCGTCGCCACCGGCGACAAGGGCGAGAAGGCCGCGGGCGAGCCGCTGGCCGAGTGGGAGCGCGACCTGCTCGAGGGTGAGAAGAAGGCCGACGAGGCTGCTCCGGCCGCCGAGGCTCCGGCCGCTGAGGCCGCCCCGGCCGCCGAGGCCCCCGCCGCCGAGGCCGCTCCGGCCGCCGAGGACGAGAAGGCCGCCGAGGGCGAGCAGGCCTGACCCGTCAGCGTCAGCGTTGACGGCGGGAGCGGCACTCCCTCACACCGCGTCTCACGACGCGGTGTGAAGTCCGCTCCCGCCGTTCACCCGTAGGTCAGCGGCAGGACAGGGGCCTTTGGCCACATGGAGTCCGCACCCGCAGATCTTCGATCCTCCAGACTTCGAGAAAGATTCACAGACTCATGGCGAACTACACCGCCGCCGACGTCAAGAAGCTCCGCGAGCTCACGGGCGCCGGCATGATGGACTGCAAGAAGGCGCTGGACGAGGCCGAGGGCAACGTCGAGAAGGCCGTCGAGGCGCTGCGCATCAAGGGCCAGAAGGGCGTCGCCAAGCGCGAGGGCCGCTCCGCCGAGAACGGCGCCGTGGTCTCCGTCATCGCCGACGACAACTCCTCCGGTGTCCTGGTCGAGCTGAAGTGCGAGACGGACTTCGTCGCCAAGGGTGACAAGTTCCAGGCCGTCGCCAACGCGATCGCCGAGCACGTCGCCAAGTCGAACCCGGCCGACATCGAGGCCCTGCTCGCCTCCGAGATCGAGCCCGGCAAGACCGTCCAGGCGTTCGTGGACGAGGCCAACGCCAACCTCGGCGAGAAGATCGTCCTGGACCGCTTCGCGCAGTTCACCGACGGCTTCGTGCTCGCCTACATGCACCGCACGATGCCCGACCTGCCCCCGCAGATCGGTGTCCTCGTCGAGCTGGACAAGCCGAACGCCGAGGTCGCCAAGGGCGTCGCGCAGCACATCGCCGCCTTCGCGCCGAAGTACCTCGCCAAGGACGACGTCCCGGCCGAGGTCGTCGAGTCCGAGCGCCGCATCGCCGAGGAGACCACCCGCGCCGAGGGCAAGCCCGAGGCCGCGATCGCCAAGATCGTCGAGGGTCGCCTCAACGGCTTCTTCAAGGACGCCACGCTCCTCGGCCAGCCGTACGCGCTGGACAACAAGAAGAGCGTCGAGAAGGTTCTGCAGGAGGCCGGTGTCACCCTGAAGCGCTTCTCGCGCATCAAGGTCGGCATCTGAGTCCGTACGGCGATCGACGCTCGACCCCGATAGGGTCGACATCAGTCGTCCCTGCCGTCCGCGCACGGCGTCACACGCGCGCGTGACGGACGGCAGCAGATCTGACGAGGAGGCCATTGCCGCATGGGATGTGAACCACGCCCCGCCGGCAATGGCCTTCTTCGCATGTGCACCACGTTGAAAGAGGCGGGATCCCCATGACCACCAAGCCCGACAAGAGCGATGACGGCAAAGTACACGGCCGGTTTCTGCTGAAGCTGTCCGGAGAGGCCTTCTCCGGCGGCGGTGGGCTGGGCGTCGACCCCGACGTGGTGCACGCGATCGCCCGTGAGATCGCCGCCGTCGTGCGTGACGGCGCGCAGGTCGCGGTCGTCATCGGCGGAGGCAACTTCTTCCGCGGGGCCGAGTTGCAGCAGCGCGGCATGGACCGCGCCCGCTCGGACTACATGGGCATGCTCGGCACCGTGATGAACTGCCTCGCCCTCCAGGACTTCCTGGAGAAGGAGGGCATCGTCTCCCGCGTCCAGACCGCCATCACCATGGGCCAGGTCGCGGAACCCTACATCCCGCTGCGCGCCGTGCGGCACCTGGAGAAGGGCCGTGTGGTGATCTTCGGCGCCGGTATGGGCATGCCGTACTTCTCCACCGACACCACCGCCGCCCAGCGCGCCCTGGAGATCGACGCCGAGGCGCTCCTCATGGGCAAGAACGGCGTGGACGGGGTCTACGACTCCGACCCGAAGGCCAACCCGGACGCCGTCAAGTTCGACTCGCTCGGCTACGGCGAGGTCATCACCCGCGACCTGAAGGTCGCCGATGCCACGGCCATCACGCTCTGCCGTGACAACAAGCTCCCGATCGTGGTCTTCGAGCTCCTGAAGGAGGGCAATATCGCCCGCGCCGTCAAGGGTGAGAAGATCGGCACGCTCGTGGGTGAACAGGGCAGCCGGGACTGACCGGAGATTCACCCCGACCCTGACCGGGGGATGGACAATGTCCTGCAGGTCGGGAACCGTGCAGGAAGAAGACGCGACGCAGCCGGCCGCCGACCACAGCCAGGAACCGCAGCCGGGCCTACTCAAGACACGCAGGAGCAAGTGGTGATCGAAGAGACCCTCCTCGAGGCCGAGGAGAAGATGGAGAAGGCCGTCGTGGTCGCCAAGGAGGACTTCGCCGCGATCCGCACCGGTCGTGCGCACCCGGCGATGTTCAACAAGATCGTGGCCGACTACTACGGCGCGCCGACGCCGATCAACCAGCTGGCCTCGTTCTCCGTGCCGGAGCCGCGCATGGCCGTCGTGACCCCGTTCGACAAGACCGCGCTGCGCAACATCGAGCAGGCGATCCGCGACTCCGACCTCGGCGTCAACCCGAGCAACGACGGCAACATCATCCGTGTGGTGTTCCCGGAGCTGACCGAGGAGCGCCGCCGCGAGTACATCAAGGTCGCCCGTGGCAAGGGCGAGGACGCCAAGGTCTCCATCCGCTCCGTGCGCCGCAAGGCCAAGGACGCCATCGACAAGCTGATCAAGGACGGCGAGGTCGGCGAGGACGAGGGCCGCCGTGCGGAGAAGGAACTCGACGACCTGACGTCGAAGTACGTCGCCCAGGTGGACGAGCTTCTCAAGCACAAGGAAGCGGAACTGCTCGAGGTCTGATGAACGACTCTTCCTGGGGGGCACCGCCCCACGCCGGGCAGGCCGGATACTGGGGCCCCGCCGACCAGGGGCCCGTCCCGGGCACCGGTCCGGCGGGTCCCGCGTACGATGCGCAGGAAGCGCAGCAGACTCGCCCCATGCCCATCGTGCCCGACGGACCCGCACTCGGCGGAGACCAGGATGACGATCGGGGGGCCGCTCGGCTGAGCGGCCCCTTGTTCCGCGACGACAACGCGCGCGGCGCAAGCGTCCGCGCCGAGAGCGCCCGGGACGACGACCTCCGCGACCACCGCGTCCGTACCGACACCTTCCGCGAGCAGAATCCGGAGCCCATGCCCGACGCCCCGCAGCCGGCGCCCGCCCCGCAGAAGAAGAGCGCGGGCCGCGACCTGAGCTCCGCCATAGGGGTCGGGGTCGGGCTCGGCGCGGTCATCATCGCCTCGCTGTTCATCGTCAAGGCCGTGTTCGTCGGCGTGATCGCCGTCGCCGTCGTCGTCGGCCTGTGGGAACTGACCAGCAGGCTGCAGGAGCGCAAGGAGATCCACGCGCCCCTGGTGCCGCTGGCGATCGGCGGCGCCGCGATGGTGGTCGCCGGGTATGTGCGCGGCGCCGAGGGCGCGTGGGTCGCCATGGCGCTCACGGCGCTCGCGGTGCTGGTCTGGCGGATGACCGAGCCGCCGGAGGGCTACCTCAAGGACGTCACGGCCGGCGTGTTCGCGGCCTTCTACGTGCCGTTCCTGGCGACGTTCGTCGCGATGATGCTCACCGCCGACGACGGCCCCTGGCGTGTGCTGACCTTCCTGCTCCTGACGGTCGTCAGCGACACCGGGGCGTACGCCGTCGGCTGGCGCTTCGGCAAGCACAAGCTGGCGCCGAGGATCAGTCCCGGCAAGACCCGCGAGGGCCTGCTCGGCGCCGTTTCGTTCGCGATGGTCGCCGGTGCGCTGTGCCTGCAGTTCCTGATCGACGACGGCACCTGGTGGCAGGGGCTGCTGCTGGGTCTCGCGGTCGCGGCCAGCGCCACGCTGGGCGACCTCGGTGAGTCGATGATCAAGCGGGACCTGGGCATCAAGGACATGGGCACGCTGCTCCCCGGGCACGGGGGCATCATGGACCGCCTGGACTCGCTGCTGCCGACGGCCCCGGTGGTGTGGCTGCTGCTGGTGCTGTTCGTCGGCGCCGGCTGACCGGCCGCGCACGGCTGTGGAGCCCCGTCCTCCGGTCAGGGAGGGCGGGGCTTTTCCGTAAGGTGTCCCGCTCCTCTGGATGGCCGGTGGGCGGGTGCGGTGGGACGATTTCGGGTGTAAGCCCCGAACCGGCTCGCCCTGGAAAGGGGGCCACCATGTCCGGTTTCCACGATGAGATCGTTCTCGACTGCCGCCCCGACGAGGTGTGGATGTTCGTCACCGACCCGGCCCACCTGCCGGACTGGCAGGAGAGCGCGGTGTCCGCCGAGCAGCTCGACGACGGCCCGTTCGGAGTCGGCTCCCGGGTCCGCGTCACCCGGCACCTCGGCCGCCGCGACGTTCCCATGACGATGCAGTGCACCGAGTACGAGCCGGGGCGCTCGTGGACCGTGCACGGGATCGACGGGGCGGTACGCGGCACCTTCCGCGGCGAGGTCACCCCCGTCGACGAGGGCCGGCGCACCCGGCTGACCATGGACCTCGACTTCGAGGGCCACGGCCTCGGCAAGGTCCTCATCCCCCTCGTGGTCCGCCCCCAGGTCCGCAAGGAATTCCCCCGCAACGAGCAACTCCTGAAGCAACACCTGGAACACACGGCCGCGTAGCCCACGACGCCGACACCGCTGGAAGTCCTCCAGCTCTCACGTCACGGTGTGTGCGACCACCGCTTGATGACCTTCGCCGGAGCTTCCAGAGCCGGCCACACCTGGATACGGATCTGCTCCATGGTCTCGGGGCTGTCGTCGGAGTCGACGTCGGCCTGTGCCGCCCGAGCCAGGTTGCTCCGGGACACGCGGACGCGGTTCACGCCCGGCGGGACCTCGAAGGTGGCCGCGTCGGGCCCGTAATCCGTGCAGCCCAGAACCATCAGGCGACCCAGCGAAACCTGGAGGCCGGCCTCCACCACATGATCGAATTCCGGGCTGTCGTCGTTCGGCTCCTCGGAGAGGACGACGACAGTGACGGACACGTTGACATTGACCGCCGTGCCGATGCCCAGCGCATCCGGTGCCACCGCGAGTTGATCGGCAACGGCCTCATCGGTCCACGCGTCGCTGAGATCGCCGTCCGCATCCGCATCGGACACATGTATCTGGAAGTAGTCGGCGAAGAGGGTGAGCTCTGTCGTTGTCGTCACGGCAGCACAGTGCCATGCAGCACTGACATCGCCCGGCGTCGACGGCTGAGGACAGTCGTGGCAAGGCGCAGATCCGGGCCACCCAAGTCGATCTGCGACACTGGTAGCACCATGCCCAAGCCCGGAGAACTTACTTTTGTCGCGCCGCGCGGAGCGCAGACGCCGCCGCGGCATCTTGCCGATCTTTCGCCCGTCGAGCGCAAGGCGGTCGTGGCCGAGATCGGGGAGAAGCCGTTTCGCGCCAAGCAGCTGTCGCAGCACTACTTCGCGCGGTACGCGCACGAGCCGGAGCAGTGGACCGACATCCCCGCCGGTGCGCGGGACAAGCTGCGGGAGGCGCTGTTCCCCGAGCTGATGACGGTCGTACGGCATCTGTCGACCGACGAGGGGGCGACGCGCAAGACGCTGTGGCGGCTCTTCGACGGCACGCTCGTCGAGTCCGTGCTGATGCGGTATCCGGACCGGGTGACCATGTGCATCAGCTCGCAGGCGGGCTGCGGCATGAACTGCCCGTTCTGTGCGACAGGCCAGGCGGGGCTGGACCGCAATCTGTCCACCGCCGAGATCGTGCACCAGATCGTCGAGGGCATGCGGGCGCTCAGGGACGGGGAGATCCCCGGCGGGGCGTCCCGGCTGTCCAACATCGTCTTCATGGGCATGGGTGAGCCGCTCGCCAACTACAAGCGGGTGGTCGGGGCGATCCGCGCGCTCACGGACCCCGCGCCGGACGGGCTCGGGCTGTCGCAGCGCGGCATCACCGTGTCGACGGTCGGGCTCGTGCCCGCCATCCACCGGTTCGCCGACGAGGGCTTCAAGTGCCGGCTGGCGATCTCGCTGCACGCCCCCGACGACGAGCTGCGCGACACCCTCGTCCCCGTCAACACACGGTGGAAGGTGCGCGAGGTGCTGGACGCCGGGTTCGAGTACGTCGAGAAGAGCGGACGGCGGCTGTCCATCGAGTACGCCCTCATCCGGGACATCAACGATCAGGCGTGGCGGGGCGACCGGCTCGGGCGGCTGCTCAAGGGCAAGCCCGTGCACGTCAACCTCATCCCGCTCAACCCGACCCCGGGCTCGAAGTGGACCGCCTCGCGGCCCGAGGACGAGAAGGCGTTCGTCGAGGCCATCGCCGCCCATGGTGTACCGGTGACGATCCGGGACACCCGTGGGCAGGAGATCGACGGGGCATGTGGTCAGCTCGCCGCCACCGAGCGGTAATCTGACTTTCGTCAGTACATCTACATATTCCGACAGGGGAGCGCCACAGCGCTGAGAGTGCGGCGGACAGGGCCGCAGACCCTCCGAACCTCGCCCAGGTCATTCTGGGTAGGGAGATCGGTCATCACTCGAGCTGTTGCGCCCTGCCCGGGTCGTCGTCGGACGACCCGGGCAGGGCCGCGTCTCTTCCTGGTCCCTCCAGGAGGAATGTCAGTGAGCATCACCAAGAAGGCCACGGTCGTGGTCGTCGGCCTCGGTCTGGTCACGCTGTCCGCGTGCGGTTCGTCGGGCGGCGGCAGCGGGAAGTCGTCCGCCGAGTCCAAGACCGTCACGCTGGTCAGCCATGACTCGTGGGCCGTGTCGAAGAGCGTCCTCGCGGACTTCGAGAAGAGTTCCGGTTACAAGGTCAACGTCCTGACCGGCGGCGACGCCGGGCAGGCTGTCAACAAGGCCATCCTGACCAAGGACAACCCGCAGGGCGACGTCTTCTTCGGCGTCGACAACACCCTGCTCTCCCGCGCCCTGGACAACGGCCTCTTCCAGCCGTACCAGGCCAAGGGGCTCGGCTCCATCGGCGCCCAGTACCAGCTGGACCAGGCCAAGCACCGGGTCACGCCGGTCGACTTCGGCGATATCTGCGTCAACTACGACAAGAAGTACTTCGCCGACCACAAGCTGACCCCGCCGGCGTCCTTCGACGACCTGGTCAAGCCGGAGTACAAGAACCTGCTCGTCACCGAGAATGCCGCGACCTCCTCGCCCGGCCTCGGCTTCCTGCTCGGCTCCGCCGCCAAGTACGGGGACGACGGCTGGCAGGGCTACTGGAAGAAGCTCAAGGCCAACGGCGTCAAGGTGGTCGACGGCTGGGAGCAGGCCTACGACCAGGAGTTCTCCGGCTCCTCCGGCGGCAAGAAGGCCCACGGCGACCGGCCGCTGGTGGTCTCCTACGCCTCCTCCCCGCCCGCCGAGGTCGTCTTCGCCAAGCCGCAGCCCAAGACCGCGCCCACCGGCGTCGCGGCCGGTACCTGCTTCCGGCAGATCGAGTTCGCCGGGCTGCTCGACAACGCGAAGAACACCAAGGGCGGCAAGGCGTTCATCGACTTCCTGGTCTCCAAGGAGTTCCAGCAGGACATGCCGCTGAACATGTTCGTCTACCCCGTCCTCGACGGCGCCAAGGTGCCCGCCGAGTTCACCCAGTACGGCCCCGCGGCCAAGGACCCCGAGACCATGGCCCCCGGCAAGATCGCCGACCACCGCGACCAGTGGGTCAAGCAGTGGACCTCGCTCGTACTGAAGTAGCCCGTCGCACGGACCGTGCGGGGAGCGCGGCGCGGCTCGGCCTGATGGCCCTGCCCGTCGCGTTCTTCGCCGTGTTCTTCGCCTACCCCGTGGCCGCGATCGTCGCCCGCGGGCTCAGGGTGGACGGCGCCTGGCAGTTCGGGCGGCTCACCGATGTGCTCGGCCAGTCCGACATCCGGCACGTGCTGTGGTTCACCACCTGGCAGGCGCTGGTCTCCGCCGGGCTCACCCTGCTCCTCGCGCTGCCCGGCGCCTATGTCTTCGCCCGTTTCGACTTCCCCGGCAAGCGGCTGCTGCGGGCGGTGGTGACGGTGCCGTTCGTGCTGCCGACCGTCGTCGTCGGCACCGCCTTCCTGGCGCTGGTCGGCCGCGGCGGACTGCTCGACCAGCTGTGGGGTGTACGGCTGGACACCACTGTGTGGGCGATCCTGCTCGCGCACGTCTTCTTCAACTACGCCGTCGTCGTCCGCACCGTCGGCGGTCTGTGGGCGCAGCTCGACCCGCGCCAGGAGGACGCGGCGCGGATGCTCGGCGCGTCCCGCTTCACCGCATGGCGCACCGTCACCCTGCCCGCGCTCGCGCCGGCGGTCGCGGCGGCCGCGCTGATGGTGTTCCTGTTCTGCTTCACCTCTTTCGGCATCGTCCAGATCCTCGGCGGCCCCGGCTTCTCCACCCTGGAGGTGGAGATCTACCGGCAGACCGCCGACGTCTTCGACCTGTCCACGGCCGCCGTGCTGACGATTCTCCAGTTCGTCGCGGTCGGCGCGATCCTCGCCGTGCACGCCCGGACGGTACGGCGCCGGGAGAGCGCCCTGAAGCTGGTGGACGCGGCGACGACGGCCCGCCGGCCGCGCGGCGCCGGGCAGTGGGCGCTGCTCGCCGGGGTGCTGCTGACCATCGCGCTGCTGCTGGTGCTGCCGCCCGCGGTGCTGGTGCAGCGCTCCCTGGACGGCGGCCTGCACTATTACCGGGCGCTGAGCAGCCAGGACGGCAACACCTTCCTGGTACCGCCGATCGAGGCCATCGGCAATTCGCTGCAGTACGCCCTTGCCGCCGCCGGTATCGCCCTGCTGATCGGCGCGCTCGCCGCCGCAGCGCTGACCCGCCGGGACGCCGGTCGCCTGGTGCGCGGCTTCGACGCGCTGCTGATGCTGCCGCTCGGCGTGTCCGCGGTGACCGTCGGCTTCGGCTTCCTGATCACGCTCGACAAGCCGCCGCTGGACCTGCGCAGCTCCTGGATCCTGGTGCCGCTCGCGCAGGCGCTCGTCGGCGTCCCCTTCGTCATCCGGACCATGCTGCCGGTGCTGCGCGCGGTCGACGGACGGCTGCGGGAGGCGGCGGCCGTGCTCGGCGCCTCGCCGTGGCGGGTGTGGCGGGAGGTCGATCTGCCGATGGTGCGCCGGGCGCTGCTGATCGCCGCCGGGTTCGCCTTCGCCGTCTCGCTGGGCGAGTTCGGGGCGACCGTGTTCATCGCGCGGCCCGACACCCCGACCCTGCCGGTGGCCGTCGCCCGGCTGCTGGCGCGGCCCGGTGACCTCAACTACGGGCAGGCGATGGCCCTGTCGACGATTCTGATGGTGGTGTGCGCCGTGGCGCTGCTCGTCCTGGAGAGCCTGCGGGTGCCCGACCGGACGGGGGAGTTCTAGATGCTGCTCAGCCTCGACGCCGCGACCGTCCGCTTCGGCGAGCGGACCGTCCTCGACGCGGTCGACCTGGACGTCGCCGAGCACGAGGTGGTGTGCGTGCTCGGCCCCAGCGGCAGCGGCAAGTCGACGCTGCTGCGGGCGGTCGCCGGACTCCAGCCACTGGACGCGGGCCGGATCCTGCTGGACGGCCAGGACCAGGCGAAGGTGCCCGCGCACAAGCGGGGCGTGGGCCTGATGTTCCAGGACCACCAGCTCTTCCCGCAGCGGGACGTGGCCGGAAACGTCGCCTTCGGGCTGCGGATGCGCGGCGCCGGGAAGAGCGAACAGGGGGACCGCGTCGGGGAGTTGCTGGACCTGGTCGGGCTGCCGGGCGCCGGACGGCGGGCCGTGGGCGCCCTGTCCGGTGGTGAGCAGCAGCGGGTCGCGCTCGCCCGGGCGCTCGCGCCGCGGCCCCGGCTGCTGATGCTGGACGAGCCGCTCGGTCAGCTCGACCGCTCGCTGCGCGAACGTCTCGTCGTCGAACTGCGGGAGCTGTTCGGCCGGTTGGGCACCACCGTGCTCGCCGTCACCCATGACCAGGGCGAGGCGTTCGCGCTCGCCGACCGGGTCGTGGTGATGCGGGACGGACGCATCGCCCAGTCCGGCACGCCGCTGGAGGTGTGGCAGCACCCGGCGGACGCGTTCGTCGCCCGCTTCCTCGGCTTCGACAACGTGGTGCCGGGGACCGTCGTGGGCGAGGCCGCCGACACCCCCTGGGGCAAGCTGCCGGTGCCCGACGGCTCCCCGCAGGGTCCGCGCGACCTGCTGGTCCGCCCGGCCGGCGTCCGGCTGACCGAGGCGGCGCAGGGCCTGCGCTGCACCGTCACCGCCCGCACCTTCCGGGGCACCCATGTCGCCGTGCACCTCCAGCCCGAGGACGCGCCCCGTCTGGAGGCCGCCTGCGCGCTGCGCGAGGCACCGGAGGTCGGCGCCGAGGTGGGCGTCGCCTTCGACGGCGCGGAGGTCGTCGTCCTCGGCTGAGCGTGGCCGCCCGGCAAGCGAACGGCCCGCCCCCGGTCTCCCGGGGGCGGGCCGTCGTACGCGCGGCGGGGTCAGCCGTTGCTCTTGGCCCCGCGGCGGCGCATGCCGAGGAAGACGGCGCCGCCGCCGACGACGACCAGGGCGCCCGCGACACCGGCGATCAGGCCGGTGTTGGAGTTCGCACCGGTCTCGGCGAGGTTGGAGTCGCCGGCCGCCGGGGACGGGGCGTTGCTCGTGGTGCCCGCGGGGGTGGTGCTCGCGGGGGCCGACGGGCTCGGCGTGTCCTCGGCCGGGGTGGACTGCGACGGCTTGGGCGCCGGGCTGCTCGGCGTGGCCGGCGGCGTCGACGGGGTGTCCTTCTTGCAGGCGGTGCCCGGCGTGGTGAGGTTCGGCGTGATGTCCTCGTCCACGATGGGGTGCTTGGCGTCGCCGGCCACGACGTGGACGCGGTAGGTGGCGTTCGGCTTCCAGTCCTCGGCGAAGGTGACGGTCACACCCTCGGGCGAGCCGGTGACGGTCTGCTCGCCGACCTTGTGGTCGTCGCTGCCCTTGTTCTCCAGGAAGACGGAGACGACGGCCGGGGTGCCGGAGGCGTCGACGTCGGTGACGGTGATGACGCCCTTGTCACCCTCGCACGAGGCCTTGGCGGAGAATTCGCTGATGTTGCAGGCGAGCGCGTTGCCGGCGACACCGAGCGCGAGCGCCGCCGCGGCGGAGGCGACCCCGAGGGCGCGCACGGAACGGGCGGCAGTACGGCGGGATATGGACACGTTTGTCCTTTACGGGATGCAACTGCGGGGGGTTGAGAGGGAGAGGGGACGCCGAGGGGATGCGAACACAACCGCCCGGCACCACCGCCCCCATGAGGCTCACAGGTTTATAAGTGCTCCATAAGAAGTGTCAACGCATATGCCCGCCAAGGGCGTTGCCTTTGCCCTCTTATTAACCGGCGAGACGTTTCAGCGCCTCCGGCGCCTCCTCGATCCGGTCGACCAGCGCGATCCGCCCCTCCATCGAGCGGTCCCGGGCGAGCGACTGCAGCAGCGGCCACGCCGGCAGCCGCTCCGTCCAGTGCGCCCGGTCCACCAGCACCATCGGCGTCGCCTCGCCGCGGGACTCGTAGTAGTTCGGCGTCGCGTTGTCGAAGATCTCCTGTACGGTGCCGGCGGCGCCCGGCAGGAACACCACACCGGCCGTGCAGCGGGCCAGCAGACCGTCCTCGCGGGTGGCGTTGGCGAAGTACTTGGCGATGTGCGTGGCGAACGGGTTCGGCGGCTCGTGGCCGTAGAACCAGGTCGGGATGCCGATCGACGTGCCGCCGCGCGGCCAGCGGGTGCGCACCTCGAACGCCGCCCGCGCCCAGTCGGTGACCGACGGCCTGAACGACGGGGCCGGCGCGAGGAGTTCGAGGGCCGCGCTCAGCATGTCGTCGTCGAACGGAGCCGCGTACGCGCCGAGGTTCGCCGCCTCCATCGCGCCGGGCCCGCCGCCCGTCGCCACGGTGAGGCCGGTCCGGGCCAGGGCGCGGCCGAGGCGCGCGGCACCGGCGTACTCCCGGCTTCCGCGCGCCATCGCGTGGCCGCCCATGACGCCCACCACCCGGGCGCCGACGAGGACTTCGTCGAGGGCGTCGGAGACCGCGTCGTCGTGGATCGAGCGCAGCATGGAGGCGAATATGTCGCCGTCGGCCCTGGTGCGCTGGAACCAGGCGTAGGCGAGGGCGTCCGGGGTGGCCTCGTAGCCGCGGTCGAGTCCGGCGAAGAGTTCCTCGGCGGAGTAGACGAAACCGCGGTAGGGGTCGAAGGGCAGGCCGGGCACGGGCGGGAAGACCAGGGCGTCGGACGCCCGGACCCGGGCGGCCGCCTCGGGGGCCATCGGGCAACCGAGGAAGACGGCGCCGGCGGTGTCCACGGACAGCAGCGCGTCCGTACGGCCCGTCAGGTCGACGGCCTGGACACGGAAACCGGCGAGGGTGCCGTCCCGCGCGACCACCTCGTCGAACTGGGCGAGGGACTCGATCTCACGGTCGCGGGAGCCGTCGTACGGCTGGGCGGGTGTCGAATGCACCCGCCCATGCTAGGCACGGCGCCCGTCGGCCCTGTACGGCCGTCAGCCCTGTACGGCCGCCGGGTCCATCCACGTGATCTCCCAGGTGTGGCCGTCGAGGTCGTCGAAGGCCCGGCCGTACATGAAGCCCATGTCCTGCGTCTTGCCGGTCGCGGCGCCGCCGAGCGCGATCGCACGGTCGACCAGCTCGTCGACCTTCTCGCGGCTCTCGGCGCTCAGACAGATCAGCACCTCGCTGGTCGTCTTCGTGTCCGCGATCCCCTTGTCGGTGAAGGTCGCGTAGAAGGGCTTCGTCAGCAGCATCACGATGATCGTGTCGCTGATCACGACCGAGGCGGCGTTGTCGTCGCTGAACTGCGGGTTGATCGTGTAGCCGAGGTCGGTGAAGAACTTTTTCGAGGCCTGGAGGTCGTTCACGGGCAGGTTCACGAAGATCATCTGCTGGTACATGGGGCCTCTCCCGTAGTGGCGCGGTGTTGTCGAGGGGGTAGACGGAGGTACCGCGCGGAACTCATCGGTGGCCGGCGACTTTTCTTCGCCGCGGTGTCCTCAGCGGGCGAGGGGCAGCGCGGCCAGCTCCGCCACCAGCAGCGTCAGCGGGCCGAACACGGCCAGCAGGGCGGCCGCGCGCAGGGCCGCGGCCGAGCGCAGCGTCGTGGCGGGGGCGCCGAGCCGCAGCAGCGCCGCGGTGGTGTCGGCCCGGGCCTGGCGCGCCTCCACGGCGGCGGTGCCCAGGGTCGCGACCGCGCAGCCGGCGACGACGAGGGCGCCGAGCGTGGTCAGCGGGCCGAGCGTGGGGGAGCCGGCGCCGCGCAGGGCGGTCGTGGCGAACGCGGCCGACGCGACGGCGCAGACGACACCGAGGGGACGGCCGATGCGGCCGGCCTCCGCCATCAGCACGCGCCCGGCGAGCAGCCGCAGGGCGCCCGGGCGGACGGCCTGCAGCAGACGGCCGGTCAGGTGGGTGAGGCCGGGCCCGGCGAGGGCCAGGCCGACGGCGGTGAGCAGCCAGCCGAGGAGGACGGCGACGGGTCCGGTGGTCAGGCCGCCGGGCATGGGCAGGGTGGCCGGGTCGGTGGTGCGGGTGGCGTAGGCCTCGGTGGCCAGGCCGGCGGCGAGGAGGGTGACACCCCAGGGGAGCAGGGCGGTGGGGTGGGGCTCGGCGGCAGGAGCAGGGTGGGTGTTCTCGGCCGGGGTCTCCTCGGGGCCGGGGGCGTCGCCGGGCGGGCGTGTGAGGACGTCCGTGTCCGCCTGCGCCGCGGCGCCCTCGGCGGGCCGGGGCCGGCTCACGGCTTCGCCGCCCCGCAGGCGTGCGCCGAAGCGGCCGTACGCCCCGAAGGTCTCGCGGACCGCGGCCGCGCTGTACGCGCCGAAGCGGCCGTACGTGTGCGAGGCGGTCCGGGGGCGGGGTTCGCGAGGGCGCAGGGCCAGGGCGACCAGGGCCGAGGCCGTGACCGGGAGGACGGCGAGCAGGGTGAGCGCCGCCGGGACCGGAAGCGGCTGGTCCGCCGCGAGGAACTGGGAGGCCGCGCCGTCGAACGGTGTGCCGGTGAGGCCGCCGCGCAGCTCCAGGAAGAACAGCAGGGCCAGCACCGACCCGAGCACGGTGGACAGCGCCGTCGTCAGGGCCGCGATCGCCATCAGGCGGGCGGGCCCCAGGCCCACGGCGGACAGGCCGGGGCGGGGCCTGGTCGAGGGGTCGGTGCGGGCGACCGCCAGCGCGAACCACACCGTGGCGGCCAGCGGTACGACACACCACGCCAGGCGCAGCAGCAGGGACCCCGGCGAGGCGCCGGGGTGGCCGAGCGCGTAGCCGAGGGTGCACAGGAGCAGGAAGCCGGTGCCCGCCGACGCCGTGGCCACCAGCAGGCGGCGCAGCTGGACGGCGGGGTGGGCGCCGCGGGTCAGACGGAGAGCGACCACGCGGTCCGGCCTTCCGTCTCGGTGACCGGCGGGAGGTGCACCGTCTTCACGCGGCGCCCGTCGAGCAGCGACACCGTGCGGTCGGCGAGCGCGGCGGTCTCCGGGTCGGTGGTGGCCAGCACCACGGTGATGCCGTGCGAGCGGGCGGCGGTGGTGAGGGTGCGCAGGACATGGGCGCGGTCGGCGCGGTGCAGCGGCGCGGTGGGCTCGTCGGCGAAGAGGACGGCGGGCGCCGGGGCGAGGGCGCGGGCGATGCAGGCGCGCTGCCGCTCGGCCTGGGTCAGCTCGTGCGGACGGCGGCGGGCCTTGTCTCCGATGTCGACGCGTTCCAGCCACTCGGTGGCGGCGACCTTGGCGCGGCGCCGGCTGACGCCGCGCAGCATCAGCGGCAGGGCGGCGTTCTCCCACAGGTTCAGCTCGGGGACCAGCAGCGGGGCGGGGTCGATCCAGCCGAAGCGGTCGCGGCGCAGGCGCTCGCGCGTGACCGGGCCCATGGTGTGCAGCGGGACGCTGTTGAACCACACCTCGCCGCGCTGGGCCGGGGCGAGGCCGGACAGGCAGCGCAGCAGCGTCGTCTTGCCGCTGCCGCGCGGGCCGCCGACGGCGAGGATCTCGCCCTCGCGCACGCCGAGCGAGACCCCTTGGAGCGCGGGGGAGCCGTCGCTGTGCGTGAAGTGCAGGGAGCGTGCCCAGAGCACGTCGTTGTCCGGCGGGGCCTCCATGGGCGTACACCTCGTGTCAGATCCGTAGTTCCCGTGCCATTCCCCCGTGCGGGGGAACGAAGGCAGGGCCGATCGGTCACTGGCACGCTAGGCAGGCGAGGCCGGGAGCCCGGACAGCACGCGGCCCCGGGCCCCCGTTTCTCACTCGAACGGGGGGCACCGGGGCCGGGATGATCATCCAGAAGGCAGATCGGCAGGAGGACCGATCAGCGCCGTCGGAGGATCCGTGACCGTCTCGACGGTGAGGGCCGTCGGGACGGTTGCCGGAGCCGTCGGGGCGGCCGGGGCCGCCCGGACGGGGCTCAGAGCTTCGTCCACGCCTCCGTGAGCGTCGCGCGCAGGATCTGCTCGATCTCGTCGAACGTCTCCTGGTTGGAGATCAGCGGCGGGGCGAGCTGGATGACCGGGTCGCCACGGTCGTCGGCACGGCAGTACAGGCCGTTGTCGAACAGCGCCTTGGAGAGGAAGCCGTACAGGACGCGCTCGGTCTCCTCGTCGTTGAAGGACTCCTTGGTGGCCTTGTCCTTCACCAGCTCGATGCCGTAGAAGAAGCCGTTGCCGCGGACGTCGCCGACGATCGGCAGGTCGTGCAGCTTCTGCAGCGTCGACAGGAAGTTGCCCTCGTTGTCCAGCACGTGCTGGTTGAGCTTCTCCTTGTCGAAGATGTCGAGGTTGGCGAGGCCCACGGCCGCGGAGACCGGGTGGCCGCCGAAGGTGTAGCCGTGCAGGAAGGTGTTGTCGCCCTTGTAGAACGGCTCGGCGAGCCGGTCGGAGACGATGCACGCGCCGATCGGGGAGTAACCCGAGGTCATGCCCTTGGCGCAGGTGATCATGTCCGGGACGTAGCCGAACTTGTCGCAGGCGAACGTCGTGCCGAGGCGGCCGAAGGCGCAGATGACCTCGTCCGACACGAGCAGCACGTCGTACTGGTCGCAGATCTCGCGCACGCGCTGGAAGTAGCCGGGGGGCGGCGGGAAGCAGCCACCGGCGTTCTGCACCGGCTCCAGGAAGACCGCGGCGACGGTCTCGGGGCCCTCGAAGAGGATCTGCTGCTCGATCTGGTCGGCGGCCCAGCGGCCGAAGGCCTCGGGGTCGTCGCCGAAGAGCGGCGCGCGGTAGATGTTGGTGTTCGGCACCTTGTGCGCGCCCGGCACCAGCGGCTCGAAGGGGGCCTTCAGGCCCGGCAGGCCGGTGATGGACAGGGCGCCCTGCGGGGTGCCGTGGTAAGCGACCGCGCGGGAGATGACCTTGTACTTGGTGGGCTTGCCGGTCAGCTTGAAGTACTGCTTGGCGAGCTTCCAGGCGGTCTCGACGGCCTCGCCGCCACCGGTGGTGAAGAAGACCTTGTTCAGGTCGCCCGGGGCCTCGTTGGCCAGCCGCTCGGCCAGCTCGACGGCCTTGGGGTGGGCGTAGGACCACACCGGGAAGAAGGCGAGCTCCTGGGCCTGCTTGGCGGCGGTCTCGGCGAGTTCCGTGCGGCCGTGACCGGCCTGGACCACGAACAGGCCGGCGAGACCGTCGAGGTAGCGCTTGCCCTTGTCGTCGTAGATGTAGGTGCCCTCGCCCCGGACGATCGTCGGGACGGGGGAGTTCTCGTACGAGGACATGCGGGTGAAGTGCATCCACAGGTGGTCGTACGCGGACTTGCTGAGGTCCTTTGTGCTCACGGTTATCGGGTTCCCCACATGTAGGTCTGCTTCTTGAGCTTGAGGTAGACGAAGCTCTCGGTGGAGCGCACGCCGGGCAGGGCCCGGATGCGTTTGTTGATGACGTCCAGCAGGTGGTCGTCGTCCTCGCAGACGATCTCCGCGAGGATGTCGAACGAGCCCGCGGTCATCACCACGTACTCGACTTCCGACATGGCGGTCAGCGCGTCGGCCACCGCCTCGACGTCGCCCTCGACGTGCAGACCGACCATCGCCTGCCGGCGGAAGCCCACGGTGAGCGGGTCCGTGACGGCGACGATCTGCATCACGCCCTGGTCCAGCAGCTTCTGGACGCGCTGGCGCACGGCCGCTTCGGAGAGGCCGACGGCCTTGCCGATCGCGGCGTACGGCCGGCGGCCGTCCTCCTGAAGCTGCTGGATGATGGCGAGGGAGACGGCGTCCAGGTTGGGGTTGCTCCCGTTCCTGGACTCGCGAGGGGTGTCGCGGAGGGACTCGCGGGAGTCCCTTGCGTCCCTGGGGTCTGCGCTTCGACTGGCCACGACCTCACTGTGCACGACGTCTCGACAGTTGCGCAAGCCCGGATCGATGAAATTCGTTGTTTGCGAGACGGCAACCGACGGATTTCGCAGAAGTGAGGGGATCAGGGGTGTTGAAAACGTGGGCTCAGCGATTAGTCTGGGCATCTCAGCGATTGGACACACCCAACCTTGGAGGGCCGGCAGTGAGCACCGAGCTGCGTCGTCTGCGCAACTACATCGACGGTGAGTTCCGGGACGCCGCCGACGGACGGACCACGGAGGTGGTCAACCCCGCGACGGGCGAGGCGTACGCCACCGCGCCGCTGTCCGGCCAGGCGGACGTCGACGCCGCCATGGAGGCCGCCGCGCGCGCCTTCCCGGCCTGGCGCGACACCACCCCGGCGGAGCGCCAGAAGGCCCTGCTGAAGATCGCGGACGCGTTCGAGGAGCGCGCCGAGGACCTCATCAAGGCCGAGGTGGAGAACACGGGCAAGCCCACCGGGCTGGTCCGCACCGAGGAGATCCCCCCGATGGTCGACCAGATCCGCTTCTTCGCGGGTGCGGCGCGACTGCTGGAGGGCCGCTCGGCCGGCGAGTACATGGAGGGGATGACCTCGATCATCCGCCGTGAGCCGGTCGGCGTCTGCGCGCAGGTCGCGCCGTGGAACTACCCGATGATGATGGCCGTGTGGAAGTTCGCCCCGGCGATCGCCGCCGGCAACACCGTCGTGCTGAAGCCGTCGGACACCACCCCGGCCTCCACCGTGCTGATCGCCGAGATCCTCGGCGAGATCCTGCCCACGGGTGTCTTCAACGTCATCTGCGGTGACCGCGAGACCGGCCGCGCGATGGTCGAGCACCCGACCCCGGCGATGGCCTCCATCACCGGTTCTGTGCGCGCGGGCATGTCGGTGGCCGAGTCCGCCGCCAAGGACGTCAAGCGCGTCCACCTGGAGCTGGGTGGCAAGGCCCCGGTCGTCGTCTTCGAGGACACCGACATCGCCAAGGCCGTCGAGGACATCACCGTGGCGGGCTTCTTCAACGCCGGCCAGGACTGTACGGCCGCCACGCGCGTGCTGGTGCACGAGTCGATCCACGACGAGTTCGTCTCCGCGCTCGCCAAGGCCGCGTCCGAGACCAAGACCGGTCAGCCGGACGACGAGGACGTGCTCTTCGGCCCGCTGAACAACCCCAACCAGCTCAAGCAGGTCGAGGGCTTCATCGAGCGGCTGCCCGCCCACGCGCGCGTGGAGGCCGGCGGCAAGCGCGTCGGCGACCAGGGCTACTTCTTCGCCCCGACCGTCGTCTCCGGCCTCAAGCAGGACGACGAGATCGTCCAGAACGAGGTCTTCGGCCCGGTCATCACCGTCCAGTCCTTCGCGGACGAGGACCAGGCCGTCGAGTGGGCCAACGGCGTGGAGTACGCGCTGGCCTCCTCGGTGTGGACCAAGGACCACGGCCGCGCCATGCGGATGTCCAAGAAGCTCGACTTCGGCTGTGTGTGGATCAACACCCACATCCCGCTGGTCGCCGAGATGCCCCACGGCGGCTTCAAGAAGTCCGGCTACGGCAAGGACCTGTCGGCGTACGGCTTCGAGGACTACACCCGCATCAAGCACGTCATGACGTCCCTGGACGCGTGACACCACCCCTGCGGGTGCGCTGAGG
This sequence comes from Streptomyces sp. NPDC104814, assembly GCF_055583185.1. Lineage (NCBI taxonomy): Bacteria > Bacillati > Actinomycetota > Actinomycetes > Kitasatosporales > Streptomycetaceae > Streptomyces > Streptomyces sp. NPDC104814. The sequence goes on from NZ_JBVJOL010000017.1 coordinate 49,527, forward strand.
CCCACGGCCTCACCCACGGCTCGCGGCCCCGGACGGAGGACGGACCGTCCGGGGCCGCGGTGTGTCCGGCGCCGCGGCCGGCGACGGCGGTGCCGTCATCGGCAATGTGTCCGGCAGGGGTCGTTTCGCTCGACGGGGCGTCAATTGATCACGCGTGTCACCGGGCGGCAAGCTGCGGTCATGGCCCTCCCACACCAGACCGTCTCCCGCCGTTCCCTGCTGCGCACCCTCGGCGGCACCGCCGCGCTCGGCGCGCTGGCCGGCTGCGGCGTGCCGGCGGCCTACGTCCAGCCCGGCGACCGCGCCGCAGCCGACGACTCGGCCCGCGACCGACGGCTGACCTGGGCGAACTGGCCGCTGTACATCGACACCGACGACGACCACCCCAGCCGGCGGCCCACGCTGGAGGCGTTCGAGAAGCAGAGCGGGATCGCCGTCGACTACGTCGAGGAGATCAACGACAACGACGAGTTCTTCGGCAAGATCAGCCCGGCGCTGATGAACCACCAGACCACCGGCCGGGACCTCATCGTCATCAGTGACTGGATGTGCGCGCGGTTCGTCCGGCTGGGCTGGGTGCAGCAGCAGGACCGCGCCCGGCAGCCGAACGTCGCCCGGTACCTCGACCCGCTGCTGCGCTCGCCGGCCTTCGACCCGGGCCGCAGGTTCACCGTGCCGTGGCAGTCGGGCATCACCGGCATCGCCTACAACCGCCGCAAGCTCGGCCGCGAGATACGGCACGTCTCCGATCTGTGGGCCGACGACCTGCGCGGCCGGGTCACCCTGCTCTCCGGCCTGGACGAGTCCTTCGCGCTGCTGATGCTGGGCAACGGCGTCGACATCACCCGGTGGACGGCCGACGACTTCCACCGGGTCTGCGACCAGGTCCAGGCCCAGGTGCGGCGCGGCCAGATCCGCCGCTTCACGGGCAACGACTACACCAAGGACCTGGTCAGCGGTGACGTCCTGGCCTGCCAGGCCTACTCCGGCGATGTGATCCAGCTGCGCGCGGACAACCCCGACATCGAGTTCGTCGTACCGGAGGAGGGCGCGGAGCTGTGGGCGGAGTCGCTCATGGTGCCGAACCTCGCCGGGCACAAGGCCAACGCCGAGCGGCTGATCGACTACTACTACCGGCCCGAGGTCGCCGCCGAGCTGGCCGCCTGGGTCAACTACGTCTGCCCGGTCCCGGCGGCCCAGCAGGTCCTCGCCGACTCCGACGACAAGGACACCGCGGCCCTGGCGGAGAACCCGCTGATCTTCCCGGACGCGGGCATGCGCCGCCGGCTCGCGATCGCCCGCGACATCACGGCCGAGGAGCGGGTGGATTTCGCGAAGCGCTGGAACAAGATCGCCGGGCTGTAGCAGAATCACCGGCGTGGATAATTCATCGAGTGGTGAAAATCTGCCCGCACGGGTGACCTTCGGGCTGCTCGCCGCCTGGTCGCTCCACGACCTCGAGGAACTGGCGGCCGGCCCGCGCTGGGTCCGGCGCAGCCTGCCCCGGCTGCGCGAGCGGTTCCCGGCGGTGCCCGAGCGGGCGTGGCGCGAGATGGAGGCCGTCGACGGGCGGGAGTTCCCCCTGGCCGTCGCGGTCGTCGGCGCGTTCGTCGCCGCCGCGGCCGCCGCCGGACACGTCAGCGGCGGCCGGTCGGTCTTCTACCAGGCCACGCTGAACGGCTTCGGCCTGCACGGCGTCGTCCACCTGGCGCAGGCCGCAGCCGTACGCGGCTACACCCCCGGAGTCGCGACCTCCCCGTTCGTCGTCGTGCCGTTCACCCTGTGGGCCCGCGGTCGCCTGCGCCGCGCCGGCGTACTGCGCCCTGGCCGCCCCCGCGATGTCGCTGCCGGCCTGGCGACGGCCGGCGCCGTCACGGCGGCGGCGCACGCGGCGGCGCGGTGGGGGACGCGGTGGGCAGTCGGGCGTGGCGCCGGGCGTGGCGTCGGCCGTGGCGCCGGGAGACTTCGGGCCACGGCGGCCGCTTGAGCGCCGCCGCCATGGTCCGCCCGGCGGCGCGGCACGGTGGACCGCCGCGGGGCGGGGGCCGCTTGATCGCTGCCGTCACGGTCCGCCCGGCGAGCCGGTCCGGGTCGTCGTCCTTCGGAGCCGCGTCAACGGCGGACGCGGGCCGTCGCCTCGAGGATGAGGGCGGCGATCCGGTCGGGGACCTCGTTCGGCAGGAAGAACACCGTGCCGGGGATGGTCACCACCTGCGTGTGCGGGCACGCCTCGAGCACGCGCCGCTCCTGTTCGGTGAGACCGCCGTCGCCCCGCTCGGCGTGGACGACCCAGGTCGGGACGCCCGTCGCGCACAGCCGCTCAGTGCGCTGTCCGTGCCGTTCGAGCCACCCCAGGTACGCGCGCAGACCGGGCTGCACATGCCGCGGCACGTTCCTGGCGAAGTCCGCTCGCAGTTCCGCCCGGCGTTCGGCGGGCAGCCCGGTCCGGCCGACCATGGCCGCCGCCATCTTGGCCAGCAGCCTGACCGGAAATCCGCCCAGCACACCGCCCGCCCGCACCAGGGCGTGGAAGAACGCCGGCTCGTCCTTCGGAGAGATGCTGACGCCCAGCAGTACGGCCGGCCCCTTGAACGCCCCGGAGACGATCATCTCCAGCGCGACCACGGCCCCCATGCTGAATCCGACGACGACATCCGCGCCGATCTCGTCGGCGAGACGGGCCGTGAGCCGGGCATACCCCTCGACGCTGTAGTCCTCCGGCGGGGGTGCGCCCACCTGACCGGGCAGCGTCGCGGCGACCAGCCGCAGGTGCGCGAGGCCGGGCTGCGCCATCACCTCCGCGTACGATCCCGCGCCGCACATGCCGCCCGGGAGCAGCAGCACGGTTTCGCGGCCGTCGGCCGGCCCTGATTGCCTGAGCTGCCAGTCCACGCTCATGACGCATCGCCTCCAGGCCGCCCGCCATGCCGCCGGCCCTCAGCTCCATGCTAGGTCCGGTCGTTCGAGGCGCCCCGGTGTCCGCACCCCCTAGTCCTTCCGCAGGGCGGTGAGGACGTCGATGCGGTTGGTGGTGATCGAGTCGACGCCCGCGTCGATCAGCCGGCGCATGGCGCGGCGGGTGTCGGGGGTCCAGACGGACAGCAGACAGCCGTCGTGGTGGACGCGCTCGGCCAGGGCGCGGTCCACCAGCGAGAAGCGGTAGTTGAGCCAGCGCGGCCGCACCGCCTCCAGCAGCGCGGGCCGCGGCGGCGCGAGGCTCGTCCAGGTGAGCGCGATCTCCGCGGACGGGTCCGCGGCACGCACCGCCAGCATGGCGTGGGCGTCGGCGCAGTAGTACACGCGGTCCTGTGCTCCCGCCTCCCGGACCACGTCCACGACCCGGCGCGCCGCCCGCACGTCCGGCGTGCCGGGCAGGTCGACCATCACCCGGTTGCCGTCCACCGCCGCCAGCGCCGCCGCGAGCGTCGGCACCCCGCCGCCGGTCAGCCCCTCCACCTCGGCCAGGGAGAGGCCGGGCAACGGCCGGTCCTGTTCCCACAGTCGCTTCAGCGTCGCGTCGTGCAGGAGCACGGGGACGCCGTCCCGGGTGAGCCGTACGTCGATCTCCACGGCGTCCGCGCCCGCGGCGAGCGCGGAACGCAGGGAGGCGATGGTGTTCTCCCGGACGCGGTACGGGTCGCCGCGGTGCGCCACGGCCGTCAGGGTCTGCATGCGGGTCATTGTGACGGCAGCCGGCCCCCGCGTGTCAGGCGGCGAGCCACCGCGCGGTGTAGGCGTCGATCTCCTCGCGGACACGGGTCTTTCCGGCGCCGTCCAGGAAGGAGGCGTCGACGGCGTTCTTCGCCAGCTCGGCCAGGCCCCGCTCGTCGAGGTCCAGCAGCCGGGCGGCGACCGCGTACTCGTTGTTCAGGTCGGTGCCGAACATCGGCGGGTCGTCCGAGTTGATCGTCACCAGGACGCCCGCCTGCACGAACTGCTTGATCGGGTGCTCGTCGAGCGTGGTCACCGCGCGCGTGGCGATGTTCGACGTCGGGCACACCTCCAGCGGGATGCGGTGCTCGGCGAGGTGCGCGAGGAGCTTGGCGTCCTGCGCGGAACTCGTGCCGTGCCCGATCCGCTCGGCGCCCAGGTACGTCAGCGCGTCCCACACGGTCTGCGGGCCGGTGGTCTCGCCGGCGTGCGGCACCGAGTGCAGGCCGGCCGCGATCGCCCGGTCGAAGTACGGCTTGAACTGGGGGCGCGGCACACCGATCTCCGGCCCGCCGAGGCCGAAGGAGACCAGCCCCTCGGGGCGTACCGCGTCATCCGTGGCGAGCCGGGCCGTCACCTCGGCGGACTCCAGGCCCGCCTCGCCGGGGATGTCGAAGCACCAGCGCAGCACCGTGCCGAACTCGGCCTCGGCCGCCTTGCGGGCGTCCTCGATCGCCGCCATGAACGCCCGCTCGTCGATCCCGCGGCGCACGGAGGAGTACGGGGTGATGGTCAGCTCGGCGTAGCGCACCTGCTGACGGGCCAGGTCGCGGGCCACCTCGTAGGTGAGCAGGCGGACGTCCTCCGGGGTGCGGATCAGGTCGACGACGGAGAGGTAGACCTCGATGAAGTGGGCGAAGTCCGTAAAGGTGAAGTAGTCGGCCAGCGCCTCGGGATCGGCCGGCACCTTGGAGTCGGGGTGGCGGGCGGCCAGTTCGGAGACGATCCGGGGGGAGGCCGAGCCGACGTGGTGCACGTGCAGTTCGGCCTTGGGCAGTCCGGCGATGAAGGCGTGCAGATCGCCCGGGACGGGCGCGGCTGCTGCGTCGAAGTGCTCGGTCAAGGGGTCCTCCCCGGGACGGCGCCTCCGGCCGGTGGTGCCGGTGCCGGGACGCGGTGATCGGCTGATCGGTGGTGCGGGCTCATCGTAGGCCGGGGGTGGGGGACGGCTGACGGGGGACGGCGGGATGGGGGACGGGGGCGGCTTACGGCGGCCCGGGGAGAGGGAGAGGAGCCGACCTGGCCGGTCGGGGCGGACGAACGGCCTCTTGGGCGGCCCAGGGGGGCCGAGGAGGGGCGTGTGGTCGGGCCGTAGCATGGCGGGACGTTCGCAGAGGGGGATTCGCGCATGGCCGACGAGACGGGGACGCCGGGGATACCGGAGGCGACCGGGGCACCGGAGAACGGGACCGCGGAGCGGCCCGGCGCGGGGGAGAGCCCGAAGGTGTCGCTCGGCAAGGGCCCGGCGACCGGGGGTGCGCCCGCCGCCGGCGGCTCCGAGGCGCCGGGTGCCGGCGGTGCTCACGGTGCCGGTGGCGGACCCGCGCCGTGGGCCGCTCCGGGCGCGGCGGACGGTTCCGGACACACGGTCGCGTCCTCGGGTCCGGTTGCCCCGTCGCCGCTGCACGACCAGCAGACGTTCGTCTCCGTCCCGGAGGGCGCGGACGCCCAGCAGCCGTACTCCTGGCCGGAGCCGAACCCCTTCGCCCCGCCGCGGTCCGACCACCCGGGCGGCGCCGGTCCGTTCGCCCCGCCGTCGTCCGGTCAGCCCGGCGGCGCCAACCCGTTCGCCCCGCCGTCGTCCGGTCAGCCCGGCGGCGCCAACCCGTTCGCCCCGCCGCAGCCGGGCCAGGTCGGCGGTGCCGGTCCCTTCGCGTCCCCGGGCGTGTCCTCGGGGCACGGGGAGCCGGTGCCGCCGCCGCCCATCGCGCCGGACGGTCCCGGCCGGACGGCCTACGGTTATCCCGGCACGTACGGTTACCCCGGGGCGGCCGGCCCCGGCGGCGCCCACGGCCCCCAGGCCCAGGGATACCCGGTCGGCTACTACGGCTGGCCCGGCACGCAGCCCCTGCCCAGCAACGGCATGGGGACGGCGGGGCTGGTGCTCGGCATCATCAGCGCGGTCATCTTCTGCGCGTGGCCGCTGGCCATCATCGCGGGCGCCCTCGGCGTGATCTTCGGCGCGATCGGCCGCACCAAGGCCAAGCGGGGCGAGGCCACCAACCCCGGTCAGTCCCTGGCCGGCATCATCTGCGGAGCCACCGGCATGGCCCTCGGTGTCGGCTTCCTGATGCTGGTGATCTTCGCCCGCTGACGCCGACGACGGCCCGCGCCGCCGCCCCACCCCTCGACCGAGCAGCAGGCAGCCCCCTCGACCGGGCCGCAGGCAGCCCCCTCGACCGGGCCGCAGGCAGCCCTCCCGACCAAGCCCCCGGCCACCCCCTCGACCGGGCCCTCGGCCACCCCCTCAGCCGGTCCGCCCCAGCCGCTCCCGCGCCTCCATCAGCGCGAAGCCCAGCAGGTTCGGCCCCCGCCACCGCTCCGGGTCCGTCGCCGCCTCGTCGTCCGCCGCGAGGCCGATGCCCCAGACGCGGTCGACCGGGCTGGCCTCGACCAGCACCCGGTCCCCGGTGTCCAGCAGGAACCGCCGCAGCCCCGGGTCGGACGAGAACTTGTGCACGCTGCCCTCGACGACGATCCGGAACCGTTCGCGCTCCCAGACCGCTTCGTCGAAGTCCCGCACCAGGCGCCCCGCCTTCTTCGCCTCGGACGGATGACCGGCGGCCAGAACCCGCCGCTCCGCCTCCGCGTCGCCGAACAGCCGCGCTTTGCCGGCCATCATCCAGTGCTCGGCCGTGGCGTACCGCACGCCGTCGATCACGAACGGTGAGGGCCACCACTGGCTCAGACAGCTCGCGCCCACGCGGCCGTCGGGCCGCGGCCGGTGTCCCCAGAAGCAGAGGTACTTGATCCTCGCCCCCGCGTGGACCGCCCTGACCAGGGCCTCCCGAGAATCGATCTTCGTCATGCACGGGAGTCTGGCACGCGCCACTGACACTGCGTCCGTCCTTTTCCGGTATCACTCGACACCTGGTCGACCGATTCCGTCGCGTAACCGAAAGGCAACAACGGAATCCCTTGTCCACCTCCCGGGCCTCTGTCAGGATCGGCACTCAAATCGAGCTGGAGCTGCGCCACCCACCCCCACGGGACAGCCACCCACCCCCACGGGACAGCCACCCACCCCCTCACGGCACAGCCACCCACCCCTCGCGGGACAAGGGGACGACGGCGGAGGAGAGCGACATGCACAACCCGGGCAGCACCCCGGAGAGGTCCGCGGAATTCCCCGCGCAGGAACGTTTCGCGGACGGCGCGCAGTACATCGCGGGACGACTCACCCGGGGCACCTCGGGCCGTACCCACGCGGTCGTCGACCCGGCGACCGGCGAGGACGTCTTCACCTACGAGCTGGCCGGAGCCGACGACGTCGACGCGGCCGTGGCCGCCGCCCGCGCGGCCTTCCCCGGCTGGGCCGGCGCCACCCCCGGGGAGCGGTCCGACGCCCTGCACCGCTTCGCCGCGGTCCTCGCCGAACGGGCGGAGGACTTCGCCCGCGCGGAATCCCGGCAGTGCGGCAAGCCGCTCAAGCTCAGCCGTGAGTTCGACGTGCCGGGGACGGTGGACAACGCCGCCTTCTTCGCCGGTGCCGCCCGGCACCTCCAGGGCCAGTCGGCCGGTGAGTACTCCGGCGACCACACGTCGTACGTCCGCCGTGAGCCGATCGGTGTCGTCGGGTCGATCGCGCCGTGGAACTACCCGCTCCAGATGGCCGCCTGGAAGATCCTCCCGGCGATCGCCGCGGGCAACACCATCGTGCTGAAGCCCGCCGAGCTGACCCCGCTGACCTCGCTGCTGTTCGCCGAGGCCGCCACCGCGGCCGGCATCCCCGACGGCGTGATCAACGTCGTCACCGGTACCGGCAAGGAGGCCGGTGAGCGCCTGGTGGGACACCCGGACGTGGCGATGACCTCCTTCACCGGCTCCACCGCCGTCGGCAAGCGGGTCGCCGAGATCGCCACCGCCACCGTCAAGCGCCTGCACCTGGAACTCGGCGGCAAGGCCCCCTTCCTGGTCTTCGACGACGCCGACCTGGACGCGGCCGTCAACGGCGCGGTCGCCGGAGCGCTCATCAACACCGGGCAGGACTGCACGGCCGCCACGCGCGCGTACGTGCAGCGCCCGCTGTACGAGGAGTTCGTCGCCCGCACCGCCGCGCTGATGGAGACGGTGCGCCTCGGCGATCCCTTCGCCCGCGGCACCGACCTCGGACCGCTGATCTCGCACGCCCAGCGCGACCGCGTGGCCGGCTTCGTCGACCGGGCGCGTGCCTACGCGCGCGTGGTCACCGGCGGTGAGGCACCCGGGGGAGAGCTGGCCAAGGGCGCGTACTACCGGCCCACCCTGGTCGCCGACGCACCGCAGGACAGCGAGATCGTCCAGGCGGAGATCTTCGGTCCCGTGTTGGTCGTCCTGCCGTTCGACAGCGACGATGAAGGCATCCGGCTGGCCAACGACACCCCCTACGGCCTCGCCGCCTCCGCGTGGAGCCGGGACGTGTACCGGGCGAACCGGGCGACACGCGAGATCAAGGCGGGATGCGTGTGGATCAACGACCACATCCCGATCATCAGCGAGATGCCCCACGGCGGCTACAAGGCGTCCGGCTTCGGCAAGGACATGTCATCGTACTCGTTCGAGGAGTACACGCAGATCAAGCACGTCATGTTCGACAACACGGCGGTCGTCAGGAAGGACTGGCACCGCACGATCTTCGGGGACCGATAGCCACAGCGGGCCGCTGAGCGCGGCCCACCCTCCCGAAAGGGCAACCACGCGCATGGAGCAGTACGAGCCCGACCGCCCGACCCCGGCCCAAGCGGCCGCCATGCGGCGCAGTTTCGCCAACGGCCGGGCCGCCCTGACCCGCCGTTCGCTGCTGCGCGCCTCCGCGGGCGGCGCGCTCGCGGTCGGCGGACTCGGGGCGCTGAGCGCCTGCGGGATCCCCGCGGCCGGCAAGACGGCGGGCGGCACGTCCGCCGAGGACCACTCGGCCCAGGAGAAGACCGTCAACTTCTCCAACTGGACCGAGTACATGGACGTCGACGCCTCGGGCAAGCACCACCCGACGCTCGACCAGTTCACCCGGCGCACCGGCATCTCGGTCCGCTACACCGAGGACATCAACGACAACAACGAGTTCTTCGGCAAGATCCAGCCGCAGCTCGCCGCGGGCCAGGACACCGGCCGCGACCTGATGGTCCTCACCGACTGGATGGCCGCCCGGCTGATCCGTCTGGGCTGGGTGCAGAAACTGGACCCGGCGCACCTGCCGCACGCCTACGCCAACCTCTCGCAGCAGTTCCGCAATCCCGACTGGGACCCGGGGCGGGCGTACTCCTACCCCTGGCAGGGCATCTCCACCGTCATCGCCTACAACAAGAAGGCGCTCGGCGGCGTCGAGGTGAAGTCGGTCTCCGACCTGCTCGACAACCGCAAGCTCAAGGGCCGTGTCGGCTTCCTCACCGAGATGCGCGACAGCATCGGCATGACGCTGCTGGACATGGGCAAGGACCCGGCGAAGTTCACCGACGACGACTTCGACGCGGCGATCGCCCGGCTGCAGAAGGGCGTGGACAGCGGCCAGATCCGCCGCTTCACCGGCAACGACTACACCTCCGACCTCACCAAGGGCGACCTCGCCGCCTGTCTGGCCTGGGCCGGTGACGTCGTACAGCTGAAGGCGGACAGCCCGGACGTCGACTTCGTCATCCCGGACAGCGGGTACATCACCTCGACCGATGTGATGCTGATCCCGAACAAGGCGCGTCACAAGACCAACGCCGAACGGCTCATCGACTACTACTACGAGCCTCAGCCGGCCGCCGAGCTCGCCGCCTACATCAACTACGTCTGTCCGGTCGAGGGCGTGAAGGCCGAGCTTGCGAAGATCGACAAGGATGCGGCGAACAACCCGCTGATCATCCCCGACAAGGCCATGCAGGCGAGGTCTCATCCCTTCCGCTCGCTGACGCAGAAGGAAGAGACCGCCTACGAACAGAAATTCGCGAAGCTCACTGGGGCGTGACGATCATGACGACAGACAACAGCGGCGACGTCCGCCTCTCCGGGATCAGCAAGACCTACGACAACGGCTTCACCGCCGTCCAGCCGCTCGACCTGACCGTGCCGCAGGGCTCCTTCTTCGCCCTGCTCGGCGCCTCCGGCTGCGGCAAGACCACCACCCTGCGCATGATCGCCGGCCTGGAGGAGCCCACCACGGGCACCGTCCACCTCGGCGACCAGGACGTGACCCGCCTGCCGCCCTACAAGCGGCCCGTGAACACCGTCTTCCAGTCCTACGCCCTCTTCCCGCACCTCGACATCTTCGAGAACGTCGCCTTCGGTCTGCGCCGGCGCGGCATCAAGAGCGTGAAGAAGCAGGTCGAGGACATGCTGGAGCTGGTCCAGCTCGGCGAGCAGGCACGCAAGAAGCCGCACCAGCTCTCCGGCGGCCAGCAGCAGCGCGTCGCGGTCGCCCGCGCACTGATCAACCACCCGAAGGTGCTGCTCCTCGACGAGCCGCTCGGCGCGCTCGACCTGAAGCTGCGCCGCCAGATGCAGTTGGAGCTCAAGCGCATCCAGACGGAGGTCGGCATCACCTTCGTGCACGTCACGCACGACCAGGAGGAGGCCATGACCATGGCCGACACGGTCGCCGTGATGAACGCCGGCCGCGTCGAGCAGCTCGGCGCGCCCACCGACCTGTACGAGAACCCGCAGACCACGTTCGTCGCGAACTTCCTCGGCACCTCCAACCTGATCGAGGCCGAGGTCGACACCAAGAGCGGCGACGACATCGTCCTGAAGGCGGGCGGCGGCAAGCTGGTGCTGCCGCAGGCGCGATGTTCCGCGCCCGCCACCGCCGGCGGCAAGGTGCTGGTCGGCATCCGCCCGGAGAAGATCGCGCTCACGCACGCCGACGACGCGGGCTCGATCCCCGAGGGCCGCAACCGCGTCACCGGCAGGATCGCCGACGCCAGTTTCATCGGCGTCTCCACGCAGTACGTCATCGACAGCCCGGTCTGCGACGAGCTGGCGGTGTACGCGCAGAACGTCGAGCGCGACGGCCGGCTGGTCCCCGGCGCCGATGTCGTCCTGCACTGGAGCCCCGCGCACACCTTCGGTCTTGACGCCACGCAGGACATCGACGCGGGCACCGAGGAAGAGGCGGCGGCCTGATGTCGACGCTCACCGAGGCGCCCCCGCCGCTCACCCCGACCGCCCCGGAGAAGAAGCCGCCGCGCAAGCGGGGCCGGCTCACGCCGTACTGGCTACTGCTGCCCGGTCTGCTCTGGCTGATCGTCTTCTTCGCGCTGCCGATGATCTACCAGGGCTCCACGTCCGTGCAGACGGGCTCCCTGGAGACCGGCTACAAGGTCACCTGGCACTTCGCCACCTACTGGGACGCGCTGGCCGAGTACTGGCCGCAGTTCCTGCGCTCGGTCGCCTACGCGGCCGCCGCGACCGTGCTGTGCCTGCTGCTCGGCTACCCGCTGGCGTATCTGATCGCCTTCCGCGCGGGACGCTGGAAGAACCTGGTCATGATCCTGGTGATCGCGCCGTTCTTCACCAGCTTCCTGATCCGCACCCTCGCCTGGAAGACGATCCTGGCCGACGGCGGGCCGGTCGTCGGCGCCCTGAACACGCTGCACGTCCTGGACGTCACCAACTGGCTCGGCTGGACGGCCGGTGACCGGGTGCTCGCCACCCCGCTGGCGGTGGTGTGCGGTCTGACGTACAACTTCCTGCCGTTCATGATCCTGCCGCTGTACACGTCCCTGGAGCGCATCGACGGGCGGCTGCACGAGGCGGCCGGCGACCTTTACGCGCGGCCGTGGACCACCTTCCGCAAGGTGACCTTCCCGCTGTCGATGCCGGGCGTCGTCTCCGGCACCCTGCTCACCTTCATTCCGGCGGCCGGCGACTACGTCAACGCCGAACTGCTCGGCTCCACCGACACCCGCATGATCGGCAACGTCATCCAGACGCAGTTCCTGCGGATCCTGGACTATCCGACGGCCGCCGCGCTGTCCTTCATCCTCATGGCGGCGATCCTTCTCATGGTCACCTTCTACATCCGCAGGTCCGGGACGGAGGATCTGGTCTAAATGCCCTTCGTCACCTGGTTCAAGAAGAAACTCGTCGTCATCGCGGGCCTTTTCACGCTCGCCTATCTGCTGCTGCCGAACATCGTCGTCACGGTGTTCTCCTTCAACAAACCGAAGGGCCGCTTCAACTACGAGTGGCAGCAGTTCTCCACGGACGCCTGGAAGGACCCGTGCGGCGTCGCCGACATGTGCGGCTCGCTCGGCATCAGCCTGCAGATCGCCGTGTGGGCGACCATCGGCGCCACTCTGCTCGGCACGATGATCGCCTTCGCGCTGGTGCGCTACCGCTTCCGCGCCCGGGGCGTGGTCAACTCGCTGATCTTCCTGCCGATGGCGATGCCCGAGGTCGTCATGGCGGCCTCGCTGCTCACCCTGTTCCTCAACATGGGCGCGCCGCTCGGCTTCTGGACGATCCTGATCGCGCACATCATGTTCTGCCTGAGCTTCGTCGTCACCGCGGTCAAGGCGCGCGTGATGTCGATGGACCCGCGTCTGGAGCAGGCCGCGCAGGACCTCTACGCCGGACCGGTGCAGACGTTCCTGCGGGTCACCCTGCCCATCGCGGCCCCCGGAATCGCCGCGGGCGCGCTGCTCGCCTTCGCGCTCTCCTTCGACGATTTCATCATCACCAATTTCAACGCGGGCTCGACGGTCACCTTCCCCATGTTCGTGTGGGGTTCGGCGCAGCGCGGCACGCCCGTCCAGATCAACGTCATCGGTACGGCCATGTTCCTGGTCGCCGTGCTGCTGGTGCTGACCTCCATGCTGATCGGCAATCGCCGCAGCAAGCAGAAGGCGTAAGCCTCTTCTCGCACACCCCGGTAGGGAGTTGAAATCATGGCCCCGAGCGCCATGAGCCGTTGGACAGAGTCTCTTTCGCAAGCGCAGCCGGTCCCGTACTGGCTGGACGACCCCGGCAGGCCGCGCCCCGAGCCCGCGCTGACCGCCGCCGAATCCTGCGATCTGCTGGTCGTCGGCGGCGGGTACAGCGGACTGTGGACCGCGCTGATCGCCAAGGAGCGCGACCCGCAGCGGGACGTGGTCCTGCTGGAAGGCCGCGAGGTGGGCTGGGCCGCCTCCGGCCGCAACGGCGGCTTCTGCGCCGCCTCCCTCACTCACGGCCTGCCCAACGGGCTGACCCGGTGGCCGCAGGAGATCCACACCCTGGAGGAGCTGGGCCGGCGCAACCTCGACGAGATCGAGCGGGCGGTCGCCCGCTACTCCATCGACTGCGACTTCGAGCGCAGCGGCGAGATCGACGTGGCGACGGAGCCGTACCAGGCCCGGGAACTGCGCGAGTGGTACGACGAGCTGGAGGCGAAGGGGCTCGCCGAGGGCATCGAGTTCCTGGATGCCGACGCGGTGCGCGCGCAGGTGAACTCACCCACCTTCGAGGCGGGCCTGTGGGACCGCCGGGGCGTGGCGATGCTGAACCCGGCCAGGCTCGCCTGGGGCCTCAAGCGCGCCTGCCTCGACCTGGGCGTGCGCGTCTACGAGCGCACCCCCGCCCTCACCCTGAAGGCGTACGGCGCCGGCATGGCCGTGCGCACGCCGTACGGCCAAGTCCGTGCCCGGCAGGTGGCGCTCGGCACCAACATCTTCCCGAGCCTGGTCAAGCGGGTGCGGTCCTACACCGTGCCCGTGTACGACTACGCGCTGATGACCGAGCCGCTGACGGCCGAGCAGCTGAAGTCGATCGGCTGGGAGAACCGGCAGGGCCTCGGCGACTCGGCGAACCAGTTCCACTACTTCCGGCTGTCCGCCGACAACCGGATCCTGTGGGGCGGTTACGACGCGATCTACCCGTACGGCGGCCGGGTGCGCTCCGAGTACGACGACCGCCCGGAGACCTACGCCAAGCTGGCCGGGCACTTCTTCACCTGCTTCCCGCAGCTGGAGGGTGTGCGGTTCACGCACGCGTGGGGCGGCGCGATCGACACGTGCTCGCGCTTCTCGGCGTTCTTCGGCACAGCCCACCAGGGCCGGGTGGCGTACGCGGCGGGCTTCACGGGCCTCGGTGTCGGCGCGACCCGGTTCGGCGCGGACGTGATGCTGGACCTGCTGGCGGGGGAGCGCACCGAGCGCACCGCGCTGGAGATGGTCCGCAAGAAGCCGCTGCCGTTCCCGCCCGAGCCGTTCGCCTGGACCGGCATCGCCCTCACCAAGTGGTCCCTGGCCCGCGCGGACGCCCACGGCGGCCGGCGCAACCTGTGGCTGCGCACGATGGACAAGCTGGGGCTCGGCTTCGACAGCTGACCTCGGATGTGACCCGGATCACTCCAACGGGTCGCCGGAACCCGCGTAATGCTCCTGGAAGACCTCCCTCTCCACTCGTGGCGCCCGCGGTGCGCACCGCGTCGCGGCACGTGGACGAGACAGGGAGGTCTTCTCATGGCAGGGGCGAAGACGGCGGTGGAGTGGCTGGCATCGGTGGCGCCGGACCCCGCGGCCTGCCGCTGGGAGTGGGAGCGCAGTCCGCTCGGGGTCGCGCTGCTGCCCGCCGGCCGGGCCTGGGACGTGCTGATCCTGCCGAGCGGTCTCGGCTATCCGACGCTGGACGTCCTGACCCGCATCCTCGACCGGCCCGGACCCGTCCTGGTCGACTTCGGCGACCACCGCATGGGCTTCTTCGTGCCTCCGGGCACCGCCGCGCGCTGGGTCGGCACCGGCATCCGCTCGGCCGGGTACGGCACCTGGATCGTGGTGCCGCGTCCGGGCCGGTCCACCGGCGCGGTCCGCTGGCTCGTGCAGCCGGACGGCTCCGGGACGCTGACCGACCCGGCGCTGCTGGAGCTGGCGATGCACGAGGCGGCGGCGGGTCTGGCGGCCGGGGACGGGACGGACTGAGCCGCCGGACGTCTTGACAACGGGATTGGTCTGGACCAAGTTGGGCGCGCTCCACCCCTCCACTTCCCCCATGCCCGGAGGCACTTGTGGACCGCACCAGACCCCTGGCCGCCCTCATCGCGGCCGCCGTCCTGACCCTCCCCGGTATCACCGCGCTGTCGTCGGCCGCCCGTGCGGCCGAGGCGAACCTCGCGGTGAACGGCGGCTTCGAGTCGGGCCTCGACGGCTGGACCTGTCCCGCCGGACAGTCCGTCACCTCACCGGTGCACAGCGGCACCCACGCGCTGCAGGCCACCCCGGCCGGCAACGACAACGCCCAGTGCGCCCAGACGGTGACCGTGCAGCCGAACGCGCAGTACACGCTGTCCGGTTACGTCCGCGGCTCCTACGTCTACCTCGGCGCGAGCGGCACCGGCACCACCGACGTCTCCACCTGGACCCAGTCCGCCCCCGACTGGCAGCAGCTCACCACCACCTTCCGCACCGGCGCCGCCACGACCGCGGTCACGATCTACACCCACGGCTGGTACGGCACCGGCGCCTACCAGGCCGACGACCTCACCCTCACCGGCCCCGGCGGCACGACCACGCAGCCGCCCGCCCCTCCCGCCGCCCCGGCCATCGGTACCGTCACCTCCACCAGCGTGGCCCTGTCCTGGCCGGCGGTGCCGGGCGCCACGGGGTACGCCGTCTACCGGGACGGCGTGAAGGCGCAGACGGTGACGGGGACGACGGCCACGGTGACGGGCCTCGCCCCCTCGACGCCGTACACCTTCCAGGTCACCGCGACGAACAGCGCCGGCGAGTCCGCGAAGTCGGCGGCCGTGACGGCGACGACCGGCGCGACGACGGGCGGCGGCACCGGCGACCTCCCCCCGCACGCCCTGGTCGGCTACCTCCACGCGAGCTTCGCCAACGGCGCCGGCTACACCCGCCTGGCCGACGTCCCCGACAGCTGGGACGTCATCGACCTGGCCTTCGGCGAGCCGACCTCGGTCACCTCGGGCGACATCCGCTTCACCCGCTGCCCGCTCACCGAGTGCCCGACCGCCGAGTCCGACGCCGAGTTCAAGGCGGCGATCAAGGCCAAGCAGGCGGCCGGCAAGAAGGTCCTGATCTCCATCGGCGGCCAGAACGGCCAGGTCCAGCTGACGACGACGGCGACCCGCGACACCTTCGTCGCCTCCGTGGCGAAGATCATCGACACCTACGGCCTCGACGGCCTCGACGTCGACTTCGAGGGCCACTCCCTGTCCCTGAACGCCGACGACACCGACTTCCGGAACCCGAAGACCCCGGTGATCGTCAACCTGATCTCGGCACTGAAGACACTGAAGGCCAAGTACGGCGCGAAGTTCGTGCTGACCATGGCCCCCGAGACCTTCTTCGTGCAGAACGGCTACCAGTACTACGGCACCGGCAAGTGGGGCGGCCAGGACCCGCGCTGCGGGGCCTACCTGCCGGTGATCCACGCACTGCGCGACGACCTGACCCTGCTGCACGTCCAGGACTACAACTCGGGCCCGATCATGGGCCTGGACAACCAGTACCACTCCATGGGCGGCGCCGACTTCCACATCGCGATGACCGACATGCTGCTCACCGGTTTCCCCGTCGCCGGGGACGCCACCCGCTTCTTCCCGCCGCTGCGCCCCGACCAGGTCGCCATCGGCATGCCGGCCTCCAGCAACGCGGGCAACGGCTACGTCACTCCGGCCGAGGTCACCAAGGCCCTGGACTGCCTGACGAAGAAGACCGGCTGCGGTTCCTACACCCCGCACGGCACCTGGCCGTCCCTGCGCGGCCTGATGACCTGGTCGGTCAACTGGGACCGGTTCGCGGGCGGGGAGTTCCAGCGCACGTTCGACGGCTACTTCGGCTGATCACCCGCCACAGCACGGTCAGCAGGACGGTGGCCAGACACCAGCTGGCCACCACGTCCAGCGGCCAGTGGTAGCCCCGGATCAGCAGGCCGGTGGAGACGGCCAGGGCGAGGAACGCCCACACGGCGACGGTGACGTGGCGGGCAGCGGGGGAGCGGAGCCAGGGAAGGAGAAGCAGGGCCGCGGCGCCGTACGCCACCAGGGCCGTCGCCGTGTGCCCGGAGGGGTAGTAGCCGGTGGCCGGCGGCATCACCGGGGTGCTGGGGCGGGCGGTCCAGTCCTTCAGCGGGACGACCAGGGCCGGTACCAGCGCCATGGTGAGCGCCGCGGCGAGCGGCGGGAGCCACCAGCGTTCCGGGCCCGCGGACCGGCCGCGCCAGGCGGCGTACGCCACCGCCAGGGCCAGCACCGGCACCGCGACCTCCACATTGCCGAGGTCGGAGAGCAGCGCCCAGAAGCGGTCCGGATGCACGATGTCGCCGCTCACCCGCTCGTCCACCGTGAGCAGCGGGCCGTCGGTGACGACCTGCCAGGTGATGAGGGCGAAGAGCAGAACCGGCAGGAGCAGCAGAAGCATGAGGCCCATGATCCGTCAGCGGACGGCGGGCGCGGCGGAAAAGGAGGCCGGCCGCCCCGGAACAGGGGGGGTGGTTCCGGGGCGGCCGAACTGACCGGAACGCCGCGCGCCCCGGGGGGTTTGGGGCGGGCGACCGTCCGATCGGTGAGGAGATCCGGAGCCCTCGGGCTCCGTCTGTGTGCGCGAGGCACGACCAGGTCGAAGCTGGGGAGGCCTCGGCCTGAGATCACCCACAGTCCCCTGTGGGTGGGGGTGTATCTCTCATCTGGGTAGAACCTACGGCAGCGGATGCGCGGGGGACAGCAGGAACGGCGTCCTGCCATCCACCTCGCACACGTTCTTCACACCCTCTGCCGCAGGGCCGCCGGACGTGCGCACGGCGTGCCGGTGCGCGCCCCGCTCAGATGCGAGTGAAGGCCTGCTCGATGATGTCGAGGCCCTCGTTCAGCAGGTCGTCGCCGATGACCAGCGGCGGCAGGAAGCGCAGCACGTTGCCGTAGGTGCCGCAGGTCAGGACCAGCAGGCCCTCCTGGTGGCAGGCCTTGGCCAGGGCGGCGGCCGCCTCGGCGTTCGGCTCCTTGGTGGCGCGGTCCTTGACCAGCTCGATGGCGATCATCGCGCCACGGCCGCGGATGTCGCCGATGACGTCGAACTTCTCGGCCATGGCGGCGAGGCGGGACTTCATGATCGCCTCGATGTTCTTCGCCTTGGCGTTGAGGTCCAGCTCCTTCATCGTCTCGATGGCGCCGAGCGCACCGGCGCAGGCCACCGGGTTGCCGCCGTAGGTGCCGCCCAGGCCGCCCGCGTGCGCGGCGTCCATGATCTCGGCGCGGCCGGTCACCGCGGCCAGCGGCAGACCGCCGGCGATGCCCTTGGCGGTGGTGATCAGGTCCGGGACGATGCCCTCGTCCTCGCAGGCGAACCACTGGCCGGTGCGGCAGAAGCCGGACTGGATCTCGTCGGCGACGAAGACGATGCCGTTGTCGTTGGCGAACTTCACGATCTCCGGCAGGAAGCCCTTGGCCGGCTCGATGAAGCCGCCCTCGCCGAGCACCGGCTCGATGATGATCGCGGCCACGTTGTCCGCGCCGACCTGCTTGGTGATCTGCTCGATGGCCTGCTTGGCGGCCTCGGGGCCGCAGTTCTCCGCACCGGTGGGCCAGCGGTAGCCGTAGGCGACCGGGACGCGGTAGACCTCGGGGGCGAACGGGCCGAAGCCGTTCTTGTACGGCATGTTCTTCGCCGTCAGCGCCATCGTGAGGTTGGTGCGGCCGTGGTAGCCGTGGTCGAAGACGACGACGGCCTGGCGCTTGGTGTACGCACGGGCGATCTTGACGGCGTTCTCGACGGCCTCGGCGCCCGAGTTGAACAGCGCCGACTTCTTCGCGTGGTCACCCGGCGTGAGCTCGGCCAGCGCCTCGGCGACGGCCACGTAGCCCTCGTAGGGGGTGACCATGAAACAGGTGTGGGTGAAGTCGGCGAGCTGCGCGGAGGCGCGGCGCACCACGGCCTCGGCGGAGGCGCCGACGGAGGTCACGGCGATGCCGGAGCCGAAGTCGATCAGGCTGTTGCCGTCGACGTCCTCGATGACGCCGCCGCCGGCGCGCGTGACGAACACCGGCAGCGTGGAGCCCACGCCCTGCGCGACCGCGGCGAGACGGCGGGTCTGAAGCTCCTGCGACTTCGGACCGGGGATGGCGGTGACGACGCGGCGCTCCTGCGGAAGTGCGGTCATGCGGGGCTCCTGGGGGTTTTGCGGATGCTTGCCTTCTTTTCTCGCAGGCTAAGACGGGGGAGGAGGGGCGGGCATGCTCCATGTGGGCGTTGTCGGGGGTGTCCGTTGTCCGCGATGGATATAGAGGTGGGGGCGGCCGGCGACGCTCCGGCGACGAAGGACCGGCCGCGGAATCGGTGAACTCCCCATGCGGGGGCATTAGATTGGCTCGCTAGTGGTCGACGGAACGGCTGGTCAGGGGGCAGGGGCGATGGAGAGCGACGGGACGCACGAGGCGCGGGGCGCCCGATCGGGTGCCTGGCCGGGCACCCATGCGAACCCGGTGCCGCGCCCGGCGGGGCCGCCGCAGGTGCCGGCGGCCGGTGCGGCGGCCTCCGGCGCCGACGCCGGGGGGTACGGACCGCCCGGGGTGCCGCCACGGCCCGCGCACGCGCCGGGCCAGGTCCCCGCGCCGGGCCGGGCCCCGGGGCAGAGCCCCGCCTCCCCCATCGCCGAGTGGCTGGACGCGCCCCGCCCGGACGCCGAGCCGGGGATCTGGCGGCTCGGCTACCGGCGCCCCGATCCCGGTCCCGGCCGCGAGCGGCTCGCCCCCGTCACCCTCGTCGGCATGGCCGTCCCGCTCGTCGTGGGGCTGCTGCTCTGGTCGCTGTGGCGGCACGGCAGCGTCCCCTACCAGTGGAGCCTGCTGCGCCTGGTCACCCCCGACGACTGGTGGTGGGGCGGCACCTTCGCCTCCCCCAAGGGCTGGCAGGGCGCCGAGGCCACCGTCGTCTACGGCGGCGTCTTCTTCGGCGTGCTCGTCTACGCCATGGGCCGGCTCGGCAGCTGGCCCGGCGTCGTCCGGCACGTCGTGGCCCGCCGGCCGCAGCCCGCCCGCGCCCTGCTCGCGCTGCTGTTCGCCCTGGTCGCGCTGAGCTTCGTCTTCCCCAGCGCCTTCCCCGGCGTCGGCTGGGACGCGCTGCCCGTCGTGGGACCCGTGTTCTCCCTGGTCGCCCTGGTCAGCGGCGGCTACGACGTCTTCACCTCGCCCTGGGTCACCGACCTGCTCTACGCCGTCATCACCGCGCTCGTGGTGTGGCCCTTCGCCCGCCTCGGCGCCTGGCTGCCGTACGCGAAGGAACTGCTCGCCGCCCGCCGTGAGACACCGAGCGCTGCCGTGCCCGACACGACGCTGCCGCCCACGCAGTGGCCCGCGCTGCGCGAGGCCGGGCAGCACCGGGCCGCCGATCTGCTCACCGCCGACGTGCTCGCCGGTCGGATGAACGACGTGGACTGCGCCCGGCTGGAACACGCCTGGACGCTGGCCCGCGGCCGGGGCCGCCTCGCCGAGTTCACCGACGCCGTCCTGCGCCACGGCTCCGCCGCGCTCACCCACCCCTCCGGCGCCCGCGACCTGCCCGCCCGCACCGCCCGGCACGACCTGCGCGCCGGGCAGGTACGCATCGGCCGCTGGGTCGCGGGCGAGCGCACCCCGCCCGCGTACGGCGACGCCGGCGCCGCCCTCGACCCGGCCGCCCTCGGCACCTCCCTGCTGGTCGTCGGCCCCTCGGGCACCGGCAAGACCCGGCAGGTGATCGCACCCCTCGTCGAGTCCCTCGCGCTGCAGGCGCTGACCGGGCGGTGCGCCGTCGTCGCGGTGGGCCCCGGATGCGGACCCGACGCCTCCTTCGACGTGGTGGTCCGCATCGGGGACCCCGCCTCCCTGCACGACCTCGACCCCTACGCCGGCACCACCGACCCCGACGAGGCCGCCGCCCTGCTCGCCGAGG
Source organism: Streptomyces sp. NPDC104814 (assembly GCF_055583185.1). NCBI lineage: Bacteria > Bacillati > Actinomycetota > Actinomycetes > Kitasatosporales > Streptomycetaceae > Streptomyces > Streptomyces sp. NPDC104814. Next base: position 70,280 of record NZ_JBVJOL010000017.1, read on the forward strand.
CCCTCGCCGGTGACCTCGACACCGTCGGCGCCCAGCGCGCCGCGACCGCGCTGGCCCAGCTGCTCGGCCCCTACCGGGCCGTCCACGGCGCCTTCCCCACCCTGCCCGTGCTGCGCGAACTCCTCGCCGGGGAGCCCGCGCCGCTCACCGACCTGCGCGCCGCCCTCGCCGAGGAGCGGCACGCCGTGATGCGGCGCGAGCTGGACGCCCGGGTCCGTCAGTCCGGCACCCCGGGCGATGCCGGGCTCGCCCTCGCCGACCGGCTCGCGCTGCTGGACCGGCCGGTGTTCGCGGAGTTCTTCGGCGCGGGTACGGGAGCGGGCGGTGCCGGTTCCGACGCGAGCGGCGCGTCCGACGACGCGATCCGGCCGTTCTCGCTGCGCGCCCTCGCCCACCACCCGCTGCGGGTGCGCATCGACCTGCCCGAGCACGGCCACGAGGAGGCCGCCCGGCTGCTGACCCGGCTGGTCCTCGCGCAGTTCGCCGCCGTCGCCCGGGAAAGCGGACGCGACCACTTCGCCTGCCTGGTCCTGGACGACGCCACCGGAGCGATCACCGCCGAGTCCGTCCGCCGTGTCCAGCGGCTGCGCTCGCAGAACGCCGGTGTCGTGCTCGCCCTGCGCACGGTCGCCGACGTGCCCGAGGCGCTGCACGGGCCGCTGTACGCCGCCGTCGGCTGCCGGATGGCCCTGTCGGGGGTCAGCACCTGGGACGGCAGCCGGTTCGCGGGGGCCTGGGGCACCGAGTGGGTGGAGACCCGTGACGTCGCCCAGCACACCGTCTTCGCCGACCAGCCCATGACCCGCGCGCTGCACGCGCTGCGCAAACTGGTCACCGGCAAGGCCGTCACCACGGAGGCGGTCACCGTCCGGCAGGTCGAGCGGGAGCGGTGGTCCGCCTCGGAACTGGCACACTCGGTGCCGCCCGGGCACGCGGTGCTGTCGCTGACCACGGTGACGGGCGAGCACGCCCCGCCGCTGCTGGTCGACCTGCGCGGCTGACGCCACGTCCCTCGCCCGACGGCGCGTCACGGCGACGGTCGTGCAAGGCGACGGTGGTGCAAGGCGACGGTGGTGCACGGCGACGGCCGCGTCACGCCGTCGTCCGTGGCGCACGCCATGGCCCTGCCCGACGCCCGACGTGACGACCGCGCCCGACGTGACGACCGCGCCCGGCGTCCGCCGCCACGGCCGCCCACCGACACGGCGTCACGCCCCCGGACGCGCCCACCGCTGACCGGAACTCCCGGATGGCGGCGCGCCGGGACCGTACGGTGAGGCAGAATCGACATAGGTCGTTCATACGTGGCGGCCAAAGGATCACAGCGATCACAGCGACCGCACGACGTCCGCAGACCTGCCGCAGACCTGAAGGCCCCATGCCCCTGACGCTCGCCTCCCTCGTCCACCACTCGGCGCTCAAGCTGACCGTGCGGGCGGGCGAGGACCGCCTGGACGTGCCCGTGCGCTGGGCGCACGTCAGCGAGCTCGCCGACCCCGTGCCCTACATGGAGGGCGGGGAGCTGCTGCTGATCACCGCGCTGAAGCTGGACGCCGAGGACCCCGAGGCGATGCGGCGCTATGTGCGGCGGCTGGCCGGCGCGGGCGTCGTCGGCATCGGCTTCGCCGTCGGAGTCAACTACGAGGAGACCCCGAAGGCCCTGGTCGACGCCTGCGCCGACGAGGGACTGCCGCTGCTGGAAGTGCCCCGCCGCACCCCCTTCCTCGCGATCAGCAAGGCCGTGTCCGCCGCGATCGCCGCCGACCAGTACCGGGCCGTCACCGCCGGCTTCGCCGCCCAGCGCGAGCTGACCAAACAGGCCCTGAACTCCGGGCCCGAGGGACTGCTCGCCGCGCTCGCCGCGCAGGTCGACGGCTGGGCGGCGCTGTACGACGCCTCCGGTGCCGTCGTCGCCACCGCGCCCGACTGGGCCGTACGCCGGGCGGCCCGGCTCACCGCGGACGTGGAGCGGCTGCGCGAGCGGCCCGCCCCCGCGTCCTCCGTGGTCGGCGGCCCCGACCACGAGGACCGCGTCGAACTGCACTCCATCGGCACCGGCCGCCGCCCCCGCGCCGCCCTCGCCGTCGGCACCGCCGCCACCCTCGGCACCGCCGAGCGCTACGCCGTGCACTCCGCGATCGCCCTGCTCACCCTCACCACCGAGCGCTCCCGCTCGCTGCACGCCGCCGAGCAGCGGATCGGCACCGCCGTGCTGCGCATGCTGCTCGCCGGGGAACCGGACCACGCGCGGGCCGTCGCCGGGGACCTGTACGGGACGCTGCTCGACGCCCCGTTCCGGGTGATCGTCGCCGAGTCGGCGTCCGCCTCCGCCGCACGGGCGCATGCCGACGGCCACGCGCACGTGACGGCGGCGAAACCGGCCGCCGCCGGCCCCGCCGCCGCGGTCGACTCCTCGGGCGACCCGCTGGGCGTCCTCGCCGAGACCGTCGAGGCGGCCGCCGCCCGCGCCGGTGAGGCCGTGCTCGTCGTCCCCGACGGGGAACGGCTCGTGGTGCTCGCCGGCGACGGCGGCGCCGCCGTCGGCGCGTGCACCGCGTACGCGGCGGCCCTGGAGGCGAGCCGCACCACGGAGCTGCACGAGCAGCCCGGCGGCGAGGAGGACGAGTTGATCGTCGGCCTGTCGGCGCCGTCCGGGCCGATCGCGGCCGCCGCCGCGTACAAGCAGGCCGAACAGGCGCTGTCGGTGGCCCGCCGGCGCGGCCGGGTGTGCGTCGAGCACGAGCACCTGGCCTCCGGTTCGGTGCTGCCGCTGCTCGCCGACGACGCGGTCAAGGCGTTCGCCGACGGCCTGCTGCGGGCCCTGCACGAGCACGACGCGACGGGCCGCGGCGACCTCGTGGCCTCCCTGCGCGCCTGGCTGTCCCGGCACGGGCAGTGGGACGCGGCCGCCGCCGACCTGGGCGTGCACCGGCACACCCTGCGCTACCGGATGCGCCGGGTGGAGGAGATCCTCGGCCGCTCCCTGGACGACCCGGACGTCCGCATGGAGCTGTGGCTGGCCCTGAAGGCGACATCGACCGAATAGTCGTACGCCAAAGCGGCGCATGCCGGCCGCCGACTGCTACGGGTCGGACAAACGACCCCTGCCTGTCCCGGCCCTACCGTGGTGGCGAAAGCACGCACACCCCCTACGCGGAAGGGCCGGGACTCGCCAATGACTTCCACCCACGCCTTCTGGCTCGCCGGCCGCCAGGCCACCGGCGACGACACCTTCGACGTCAGCTCCCCGTGGGACGGCCGGCTGGTCGGCACGGTCGCTGTGCCCACCGAGGCGCAGGTCGAGGAGGCCGTGGCCGCCGCGTACGCGGTGCGGGACGAGTTCGCCGCCACCCCGGCGCATGTGCGCGCCGCCGCCCTGGACCACGTCAGCAAGCGGCTCGTCGAGCGCACCGAGGAGATCGCCCAGCTGATCTCCGCCGAGAACGGCAAGCCGATCAAGTGGGCCCGCGGCGAGGTCGGCCGTGCCGTGTCCGTGTTCCGCTTCGCGGCCGAGGAAGCCCGCCGCTTCAACGGCGGCGACGGCCAGCGCCTGGACACCGACGCCGGCGGCCAGGGCCGCCTGGCGATCACCCGCCGCTTCCCGAAGGGCGTCGTGCTCGGCATCGCGCCGTTCAACTTCCCGCTGAACCTGTGCGCCCACAAGGTCGCCCCGGCGATCGCCGCCGGTGCGCCGATCATCCTGAAGCCGGCCCCGGCCACCCCGCTCTCCGGCCTGATCCTCGGCGAGCTGCTGGCCGAGACCGACCTCCCGGCGGGCTCCTGGTCGATCCTGACCGTCCCGAACGACCGCATGCCCGCCCTGGTCAAGGACGAGCGCCTGCCGGTCATCTCCTTCACCGGCTCCGACACGGTCGGCTACGCCATCATGGACTCGGTGCCGCGCAAGCACTGCACCCTGGAGCTGGGCGGCAACGGCGCGGCCGTCGTGCTCGGCGACTGGGCGAGCGACGAGGACCTGGACTGGGCCGCGACCCGCATCGCGACCTTCTCCAACTACCAGGGCGGCCAGTCCTGCATCTCGGTGCAGCGCGTGATCGCCGACGCGTCGGTGTACGACCGCCTCCTGCCGCGCATCGTCGCTGCCGTCGAGGCGCAGGTCACCGGCGACCCGTCCGACGACACGGTGGACGTCGGCCCGCTCGTCAGCGAGGCCGCCGCCCAGCGCGTCGAGACCTGGGTGGACGAGGCCGTGGCGGCCGGCGCGAAGCTGCTCGCCGGCGGCAAGCGCGACGGCGCCTCCTACGCGCCGACCGTCCTCGCCGAGGTCCCGGCCGACGTCACGATCGCCTGCGAGGAGGTCTTCGGGCCGGTCCTCACCGTGCAGAAGGTCGACGGCGAGGCCGAGGCGTTCGCCGCGGTCAACAACTCCAAGTTCGGCCTCCAGGCGGGCATCTTCACGCACGACCTGCAGACCGCGTTCCGCGCCCACCGCGCCCTCGAGGTCGGCGGCGTCGTCATCGGCGACGTCCCCTCCTACCGCGCCGACCAGATGCCGTACGGCGGCGTCAAGCAGTCCGGTGTGGGCCGCGAGGGCGTGCGCTTCGCGATGGACGACTACACCTACGAGCGGGTCCTGGTCCTGACGGGTATCGCCCTCTGACCGACCCCCCCAGGCCAACGGCCCGAGCTCACTGTGCGGGAGCTCGGGCCGTTGTCGTACCCGCCGTACGGTCCGCTGCGGCCGCGGGGTCACCTCGCCGTCGGGCGGCCCGTACCGCGTCCCGGACGGCCGCGTGGCGGGCGGTGGTTCAGGAAGGCGCCGGCCCCGAGCTGGCCCGGACCGTCAGCCGAGGCGCGATCAGCACGACCTCGTCGCCGCCCCGCCCGTCCAGCTTGGCGACCAGTTGCTCGACGGCGCGACGCCCCATCTCCTGCGCGGGCACGGCGACCGACGTCAGCCGCACCGAGCCCTGCGTGGCGACCTGTTCGGGACAGACGGCCACCACCGACACGTCCTCCGGTACGGCACGGCCCTGCTGGCGCAACAGCGCGAGCAGCGGTTCGACCGCCGCCTCGTTCTGCACGACGAAGCCGGTCGTGCCGGGCCGCTCGTCGTGGATGCGGGCGAGGGTGGCGGCCATCGCGTCGTAGCCGCCCTCGCTCGGACGGTGCAGCACGCGCAGGCCCAGCTCACGGGCGCGCGAGCGCAGCCCGTCCAGGGTGCGCTCGGCGAAGCCGGTGTGCCGTTCGTAGACGGCCGGTGCCTCGCCGATGACGGCGACGTCCCGGTGGCCGAGCTCCGCCAGGTGCTCGAGGCACAGCGCGCCCGTCGCGCTCCAGTCGAGATCGACGCAGGTCAGACCGGTGGTGTCGGCGGGCAGACCGATCAGCACACCGGGCTGCCGGCTCTCGCGCAGCAGCGGCAGCCGCTCGTCCTCCAGCTGCACGTCCATGAGGATCATCGCGTCGGCGAGCCCGCTGCCGGTGACCCGGCGCACGGCGTCGGGGCCCTCCTCGCCGGTGAGCAGCAGTACGTCGTACCCGTGTGCGCGGGCCGTGGTGGCGACCGCGATGGCGATCTCCATCATCACCGGCACATACATGTCGGTGCGCAGCGGCATCATCAGCGCAACGATGTTCGACCGGCTGCTGGCCAGGGCGCGGGCTCCCGCGTTGGGGTGGTAGCCCAGCTCCTGGATGCTCCGCTCGACGCGCTGCCGCGTGGTGGCGGAGATGGACCGCTTGCCGCTGAGGACATAGCTCACCGTGCTCGCCGAGACTCCGGCGTGCTGGGCGACCTCGGCGAGGGTGACCATCCGGCTCTCCAAGCGGCGTGAAGCGCTTCGACGACGCTTCGTTTGTGTCCACAGGATTAAGGGTGCGACGACCCTAGCTCGTCTCGGAGTCTGCTGTCCACGAGGTGCTGTCCACGAGGGTGTCGAAGCGCTTCGACACCCTCCCCAGCCGCTCGACCGTCCCGTCGCCCCCGTGGCCCGAAGGTACCGGCATCGGCTGAACGGACGCGCGAGGACTGGTGGGGACGTCCGCTTTCGGGTAACAACGATCCAGTAGCACTGGTCGGTAACGAACGGTCCCCGAACATCCCTCTTCGCGGCGAGGTGACCCTCATGTCCGCCCCCACCACTCCCTCCTCCTCTCCCGCCACCCCACCGCCCTCCCGGCCCGCCGTCAGTGAGCGCGAGGCCCGTGAGGTTGCGGAGGCCGCCCGGGAACAGCACTGGCGCAAGCCCAGCTTCGCCAAGGAGCTGTTCCTCGGCCGTTTCCGGCTCGACCTCATCCACCCGCACCCGCTGCCCGCCGACGACGCCGTCCAGCGCGGCGAGGCCTTCCTCGCCAAACTGCGCGACTTCGTCGAGACCCGGGTCGACGCGGCCCTCATCGAGCGCGAGGCCCGCATCCCCGACGAGGTGATCGACGGCCTCAAGGAGCTCGGCGCCCTCGGCATGAAGATCGACCCCAAGTACGGCGGGCTCGGCCTCACCCAGGTGTACTACAACAAGGCGCTCGCCCTGGCCGGCTCGGCGTCCCCCGCGATCGGCGTGCTGCTGTCGGCGCACCAGTCGATCGGCGTGCCCCAGCCGCTGAAGATGTTCGGCACCCAGGAACAGAAGGAGACGTTCCTGCCGCGCTGCGCGCGCACCGACATCAGCGCCTTCCTGCTCACCGAGCCCGACGTCGGCTCCGACCCGGCCCGCCTCGCCACCACCGCCGTACCCGACGGGGACGACTACGTCCTCGACGGGGTGAAACTGTGGACCACCAACGGGGTCGTCGCCGACCTGCTCGTGGTCATGGCCCGGGTGCCGCGCGGCGAGGGCCACAAGGGCGGCATCACCGCCTTCGTCGTGGAGGCCGACTCGCCCGGCATCACCGTCGAGAACCGCAACGCCTTCATGGGCCTGCGCGGCATCGAGAACGGTGTCACCCGCTTCCACCGGGTCCGGGTGCCCGCCGCGCACCGCATCGGCGAGGAGGGACAGGGCCTGAAGATCGCCCTGACCACCCTGAACACCGGCCGGCTCTCCCTGCCCGCCTCGTGCGTCGCCGCCGGCAAGTGGTGCCTGAAGATCGCCCGCGAGTGGTCGGCCGCCCGCGAGCAGTGGGGCAAGCCCGTCGCCGAGCACGAGGCGGTCGGCTCGAAGATCTCCTTCATCGCCGCCACCACCTTCGCCCTGGAAGCCGTCACCGACCTCGCCTCCCAGATGGCTGACGAGGACCGCAACGACATCCGCATCGAGGGCGCGCTGGCCAAGCTGTACGCCTCCGAGATGGCGTGGAAGATGGCCGACGAACTCGTCCAGATCCGCGGCGGCCGCGGCTTCGAGACCGCCGAGTCGCTGCGCGCCCGCGGCGAACGCGCCGTCCCCGCTGAGCAGTTGCTGCGCGACCTGCGCATCAACCGCATCTTCGAGGGCTCGACGGAGATCATGCACCTGCTGATCGCGCGGGAGGCCGTCGACGCCCACCTGTCGGTCGCGGGCGACCTCATCGACCCCGGGAAGTCGCTGTCCGACAAGGCGAAGGCGGGCGCGAACGCCGGCGTCTTCTACGCCAAGTGGCTGCCGAAGCTGGTCGCCGGACCGGGCCAGCTGCCCACCGCCTACACCGAGTTCAAGCACGAGGTGGATCTCTCGCCGCACCTGCGCTACGTCGAGCGCACCGCCCGCAAGCTCGCCCGCTCCACCTTCTACGGCATGTCCCGCTGGCAGGGCCGCATGCAGTCCAAGCAGGGCTTCCTCGGCCGGATCGTCGACATCGGCGCCGAGCTGTTCGCGATGAGCGCCGCCTGCGTACGCGCCGAGCTGCTGCGCGCCCAGGGCCGCAACGGCCGCGAGGCCTACCAGCTCGCCGACGTCTTCTGCCGCCAGTCCCGGCTGCGCGTCGAGGAACTCTTCGGCCGCCTGTGGAACAACACCGACGACATGGACCGCACGGTCGTCAAGGGCGTCCTCAGCGGCACGTACACATGGCTGGAGGACGGCGTCATCGACGCATCCGGGGACGGCCCCTGGATCGCCGACACCACCCCCGGCCCGAGCACGAAGGAGAACGTGCACCGCCCGATCCGGTGACATCGAGCGCTGCCCGCCCCGGCGCGTGGTGCACAATCGTCGACCAGTCGACCGACGCACACGACCACAGGGGTGGGCATGCTCGGCTCACGGGCCCGACACACGGCGGCCGCCGCACTCGCGGCGGCCGTCCTCACGGCCGCGGCCGCCTGCGGCGGGAACGGGGCCGGCCGGGCCGCCGCCCCGTCATCCGCCGCACCGACCGCCTCCTCACCGGTCCCGCCGGCCGCCGCCCCGGCGGGCCCGAGGCCCCTCACCCGGACGCAGCTGCTGGCCGCGGCGCTCTCCGAGGAGGACGATGCCGGGTCGTACACCGCGGAGGAGCCCGTCGACGGAGAGCCGCCCGTCAGCGACATGTACACCGCCGCCCCGGCCGTCTGCCAGCCGCTCGTCAGCCTCACCCGGGGCGCCACACCGCACGATCCGGCCGCCGAGATCGTCCGCACCGTCTGGGACCCGGACGCGGAACGCGGCGTCGACATCGACCTGCACCTGCGCTCCTACACCGCCGCCGACGCCGCCGCCGTCATGCAGGCCCTCGCCAGGGCGGGCCGGGAGTGCGCGCACGGCTTCACCGAGCAGCGGGTGATCACCGACGCGAAGGTCCTGCGGGTCGAGACCCTCCGCCCGCCCGCCGCGGGCGACGAGGCGTACGCCTTCCGGATCACCACGCAGGACGTCAAGGACGCACGCCTGAAGCTGTACGACTACCTCACCGTCATCCGCTCCGGCTCCACCACCCTGTCCTTCCGCGCCGACACGCACAGCACCGAGGACGTCGGCGGCGTACCGCAGGACGTGGTGGACGCGCAGTGGCACAAGTTCCGGCACGCCACCCCGTGAACACGGCCGACGCCCCCAAGGGGCAAGAATGGGGGGCATGAGTGACAGTCCCGCACCCCTCGCCGATCCGCACCTCGTCTACGACCCGGTGACCGCGGACGGCCCGAAGGACGTCGTGATCCTCGGCTCCACCGGCTCGATCGGCACCCAGGCCGTCGACCTCGTGCTGCGCAACCCCGGCCGGTTCAAGGTCACCGGCCTGTCCGCCAACGGCGGCCGCGTCGCCCTCCTCGCCGAGCAGGCCCGCCGGCTGAGGGTGCGCACCGTCGCGGTGGCCCGCGAGGACGTCGTACCGCAGCTGCGCGAAGCGCTCGCCGGGCAGTACGGCGCAGGGGAGCCGCTGCCGGAGATCCTCGCCGGACCCGACGCGGCCACGCAACTCGCCGCCTCCGACTGTCACACCGTCCTCAACGGCATCACCGGCTCCATCGGCCTCGCGCCCACCCTCGCCGCCCTGGAGGCGGGCCGCACCCTCGCGCTCGCCAACAAGGAGTCGCTCATCGTCGGCGGCCCGCTGGTCAAGGCGCTGGCCAAGCCCGGTCAGATCATCCCCGTCGACTCCGAGCACGCGGCGCTCTTCCAGGCGCTCGCCGCCGGCACGCGCGCGGACGTGCGCAAGCTCGTCGTCACCGCCTCCGGTGGCCCCTTCCGCGGCCGCACCCGGGCCGACCTCGCCCAGGTCACCGTCGAGGACGCCCTCGCCCACCCCACCTGGGCCATGGGACCGGTCATCACGATCAACTCCGCGACCCTCGTCAACAAGGGTCTGGAGGTCATCGAGGCCCACCTGCTGTACGACATTCCCTTCGACCGCATTGAGGTCGTCGTGCACCCGCAGTCGTATGTCCATTCGATGGTGGAGTTCACGGACGGATCGACGATGGCCCAGGCGACGCCCCCCGACATGAGGGGGCCGATCGCCATCGGTCTCGGCTGGCCCGAACGCGTCCCCGACGCCGCGCCCGCCTTCGACTGGAGCAAGGCCTCCACGTGGGAGTTCTTCCCGCTGGACAACGACGCCTTCCCCTCCGTGAACCTGGCCCGGCACGTGGGTACGCTCGCGGGCACCGCCCCGGCGGTGTTCAATGCGGCCAACGAGGAGTGCGTGGACGCGTTCCTGCGCGGCGCGCTGCCGTTCAACGGGATCATGGACACCGTCATCCGGGTGGTCGAGGAACACGACACGCCGGTCACGGGAACTTCACTCACCGTGCCGGACGTCCTCGAAGCGGAGACCTGGGCGAGGGCCCGGGCCAGGGAACTGACAGCGAAGACGGCGGAGGCCCGTGCATGACGACCCTGATGATGATCCTCGGCATAGTGGTCTTCGCGGTCGGCCTGCTCGTCTCGATCGCCTGGCACGAGCTGGGGCATCTGTCCACGGCCAAGCTGTTCGGCATCCGCGTGCCGCAGTACATGGTCGGCTTCGGCCCGACCGTCTGGTCGCGGAAGAAGGGCGAGACGGAGTACGGCGTCAAGGCCATCCCCTTCGGCGGCTACATCCGCATGATCGGCATGTTCCCGCCCGGCGACGACGGCCGGATCACCGCCCGCTCCACCTCACCCTGGCGCGGCATGATCGAGGACGCCCGCTCCGCCGCCTTCGAGGAACTGCAGCCCGGTGACGAGTCACGGCTCTTCTACACGCGCAAGCCGTGGAAGAGGGTCATCGTGATGTTCGCGGGGCCCTTCATGAACCTCATCCTCGCCGTCGCGCTCTTCCTCGTCGTCCTCATGGGCTTCGGCATCCAGCAGCAGACCACCTCCGTCAGCTCCGTCTCGCCCTGTGTGATCTCGCAGAGCGAGAACCGCGACACGTGCAAGAAGACCGACCCCGCCTCCCCGGCGGCAGCCGCCGGCATGAAGGCCGGCGACAAGATCGTCGCCTTCGACGGCCGGCGCACCGAGGACTGGAACACGCTGTCCGACCTGATCCGCGACAGCGCCGGGAAAACCGTGCCGATCACCGTCGAGCGGGGCGGCCGGGAAGTGACCCTGCACGCGAAGATCGCCACCAACATGGTCGCCAAGAAGGACGCCTCCGGCGCCTACGTCCAGGGCCAGTACGTCAAGGCCGGCTTCCTCGGCTTCAGCGCGGCCACCGGCGTCGTCAAGCAGGACTTCGGCCAGTCGATGACCTGGATGACCGACCGGGTCGGCGACGCGGTCGACTCCCTCGCCGCGCTCCCGGCCAAGATCCCCGCCTTGTGGGACTCCGCCTTCCACGGCGCCCCCCGCGCCCCCGACTCGCCCATGGGCGTCGTCGGCGCGGCCCGGGTCGGCGGTGAGATCTTCACCCTGCACATCCCGCCCACCCAGCAGCTCGGCATGGCCCTGATGCTGGTCGCCGGCTTCAACCTCTCGCTGTTCCTGTTCAACATGCTCCCGCTCCTCCCGCTGGACGGCGGGCACATCGCGGGCGCTCTGTGGGAGGCCCTGCGCCGCAACACCGCCAAGGTGCTGCGCCGCCCGGACCCGGGCCCGTTCGACGTGGCGAAGCTGATGCCGGTGGCCTATGTGGTGGCCGGGATCTTCATCTGCTTCACCGTCCTGGTCCTCATCGCGGACGTCGTCAACCCGGTGAGAATCTCCTAGCCACACGGGGGACGACGCGGCCGGGCCCCCACGGGGACCCGGCCGCCTCCCATCGAGTGGGTTTACGGGTGTGATGTGCCCGCGCGATCGCGCGTGCCGTAATCTCGAAATCCGGAGCCCGCCGCTGACGGGACCGGGACCTTGATCCACGACTTGGGGTTGCACAGCAGATGACTGCGATTTCTCTCGGCATGCCGTCCGTTCCGACCAAGCTCGCCGAGCGCCGCAAGAGCCGGCAGATCCAGGTCGGATCCGTGGCCGTCGGCGGAGACGCCCCCGTGTCGGTGCAGTCGATGACGACGACCCGTACGTCCGACATCGGTGCCACGCTCCAGCAGATCGCCGAGCTCACCGCGTCCGGCTGCCAGATCGTGCGGGTGGCCTGCCCCACCCAGGACGACGCCGACGCGCTCGCCACCATCGCCCGCAAGTCGCAGATCCCTGTGATCGCCGACATCCACTTCCAGCCGAAGTACGTCTTCGCCGCGATCGAGGCCGGCTGCGCGGCCGTGCGCGTCAACCCGGGCAACATCAAGCAGTTCGACGACAAGGTCAAGGAGATCGCCAAGGCCGCCAAGGACCACGGCACCCCGATCCGCATCGGCGTCAACGCCGGCTCGCTGGACCGGCGCCTGCTCCAGAAGTACGGCAAGGCGACCCCCGAGGCCCTGGTGGAATCGGCCCTGTGGGAGGCGTCCCTCTTCGAGGAGCACGACTTCCGCGACATCAAGATCTCGGTCAAGCACAACGACCCGGTCGTCATGATCGAGGCCTACCGCCAGCTCGCCGAGAGCTGCGACTACCCCCTTCACCTCGGCGTCACCGAGGCCGGCCCCGCCTTCCAGGGCACGATCAAGTCGGCCGTGGCCTTCGGCGCCCTGCTCTCCCAGGGCATCGGTGACACCATCCGCGTCTCCCTCTCGGCCCCGCCCGCCGAGGAGGTCAAGGTCGGCCTGCAGATCCTGCAGTCCCTCGGTCTGCGCCAGCGCGGCCTGGAGATCGTCTCCTGCCCGTCCTGCGGCCGCGCCCAGGTCGACGTCTACAAGCTCGCCGAGGAGGTCACCGCCGGCCTCACCGGCATGGACGTCCCGCTGCGCGTCGCCGTCATGGGCTGCGTCGTCAACGGCCCCGGCGAGGCCCGCGAGGCCGACCTCGGCGTCGCCTCCGGCAACGGCAAGGGCCAGATCTTCGTCAAGGGCGAGGTCATCAAGACCGTCCCCGAGTCCAAGATCGTCGAGACCCTGATCGAAGAGGCGATGAAGCTCGCCGAGCAGATGGAGTCCGAGGGCGCCGCCTCCGGCGAACCGTCGGTGACGGTAGCGGGCTGACCTTCCGGACGCCGGGCTGACCTTTCGTGCGCTGGGCAGTGCAAAGCCGTCAGGGGTGCGGGGCTGTGTCGATGTGCGGCTCCGCCGCGTGGGCGCGACCAGCCTCAACGCACCTGCACTCGCCCACGGACCGGAACCCCCCGAGATCGAAGGCGCCCGGCACCAGCAGCGCAGCTATAGTGCGGAGATCAGTGCACACCCGACCGTGAGGCCCCACCCGTGCTGACCCAGACCACCTCACGGGTCCTCGAACCGAGCGACCTGGACGCCGCGCTCGCCGTGCTGCACCGCGAGCCGGTCGTGAACGCCTTCGTGACGTCACGCGTCCAGGTCGCGGGCCTCGACCCGTGGCGGCTCGGCGGCGAGATGTGGGGCTGGTACGAGGACGGCATGCTCACGTCCCTGTGCTACGCGGGCGCCAACCTCGTCCCGATCTGTGCCACCCCGCGCGCGGTGCGCGCCTTCGCCGACCGCGCGCGGCGGTCCGGCCGCCGCTGCTCCTCCATCGTCGGCCCCGCCGGCCCGACCTCCGCGCTGTGGCGCCTGCTCGAACCCAGCTGGGGCCCGGCCCGCGACGTCCGCGCCCACCAGCCGCTGATGGTCACCGACCGCATGCCCGGCGACATCGCCCCGGACCCCTACGTCCGCCGCGTCCGCAAGGACGAGATGGAGACGATCATGCCGGCCTGCGTCGCGATGTTCACCGAGGAGGTCGGCGTCTCCCCGATGGCCGGCGACGGCGGTCTGCTCTACCAGGCCCGGGTCGCCGAACTCGTCGGCTCCGGCCGCTCCTTCGCCCGCGTCGACGAACACGGCAAGGTGATGTTCAAGGCGGAGATCGGCGCGGCGACCCCGCAGGCCTGCCAGATCCAGGGCGTCTGGGTCGACCCCGCCTACCGCGGCCAGGGCCTCGCCGCCCCCGGCATGGCGGCCGTCCTGCGTTACGCACTGGCCGATGTGGCCCCCGTGGTGAGCCTGTACGTCAACGACTTCAACACCCCCGCACGCAGGACCTACCGGCGCGTCGGCTTCCGGGAAGCCGGCGAGTTCATGAGCGTGCTTTTCTGAACCCGGCCAGCGAGGCCCCCTGTAGGCTCCCGGCATGGATGTCGTGATCGGCCCGCTGGACCTGTCCGCCCACGTCGACGAGGCACTGGCCGTCCAGGCCGTCGCCTTCGGGCTCGGTGCCGACGAAGTGGCCGTACGCCGTCAGATCGTCATCCGCCACATGACCCACCCGGGCGCCCGCGCCCTCGGCGCCACCGTCGAAGGCCGCCTCGTCGGTTTCGTCTACGGCATGCCCAACGACCGCACCCACTGGTGGTCCACGGTCGTCGAGCCCTACCTGCGCGCCCAGGACCACGAGGAATGGCTGAACGACTCCTTCGTGATCACGGAGCTGCACGTCCACCCCGACCACCAGCACCGCGGGATCGGCCGCCGCCTGATCACCACGATCACCGACAGCGCCACCGAACCCCGCTCGATCCTCTCCGCGATCGACACCGAGAGCCCGGCCCGCGCCCTCTACCGCTCCCTCGGCTACCGCGACCTCGCCCGCCAGGTGCACTTCCCGAGCGCCCCCAAGCCGTACGCCGTGATGGGCGCCCCCCTGCCGCTGCGCCGCCCGTGAAACGGATTTCCGGCCACGGCGGCCGCCCGGCTAACCTCCTAGCCATCACCTACACGTAGCGGGAGTAAGAGAGCCATGGCGAACGCACCGGTCCAGCGCATGTCCCAGTTGATGGCGAAGACGCTGCGCGACGACCCGGCGGACGCCGAGGTCCTCAGCCACAAGCTGCTCGTCCGCGCCGGTTACGTCCGCCGCACCGCCGCCGGCATCTGGACCTGGCTGCCGCTGGGCAAGAAGGTCCTCGCCAACGTCGAGCGGATCGTGCGCGAGGAGATGGACGCCATCGGCGCCCAGGAAGTGCTCCTGCCCGCCCTGCTGCCCCGCGAGCCCTACGAGGCGACCGGCCGCTGGGACGAGTACGGCGCCGAGCTGTTCCGTCTGCAGGACCGCAAGGGCGGCGACTACCTGCTCGGCCCCACCCACGAGGAGATCTTCACCCTCCTGGTGAAGGACCAGGCGTCCTCCTACAAGGACCTGCCGGTGATCCTCTACCAGATCCAGACGAAGTTCCGTGACGAGGCCCGCCCCCGCGCCGGCATCCTGCGCGGCCGCGAGTTCCTGATGAAGGACTCCTACTCCTTCGACCTGGAGGACGAGGGCCTGGCGCAGTCCTACGCCCTGCACCGCGAGGCCTACCAGCGCATCTTCGCCCGCCTGGGCCTGGACTACCGCATCTGTGCCGCGACGGCCGGCGCGATGGGCGGCTCCAAGTCCGAGGAGTTCCTCGCTCCGGCCGAGGCCGGCGAGGACACCTTCGCCGACTGCCCGAACTGCGACTTCGCGGCGAACACCGAGGCCGTCCACTACGCCCTGAAGCCGGTCGACGCCACGGACGTCCCCGCCGCCGAGGACATCCCGACGCCCGCCACCCCCACCATCGAGAGCCTGGCCGCCCACCTCGGCGTCCCCGCCTCCGCCACCCTCAAGAACCTCCTGGTCAAGGTGGACGGCGAGATCGTCGCCGTCGGCGTGCCCGGCGACCGCGAGGTCGACATGGACAAGGTCGAGGCGCACTTCGCCCCGGCCACGGTCGAGATGGTCACCGAAGAGGACTTCGCGACCCGCACCGACCTGGTCCGCGGCTACGTCGGCCCGCAGGGCCTGGACAAGGTGAAGTACATCGCCGACCCGCGCGTCGCCCCCGGCACCGCGTGGATCACCGGCGCGAACAAGGCGGACACGCACGCCAAGAACGTCGTCGCCGGACGTGACTTCGAGGTCGACGAGTACGTCGACGTCGTGGTCGTCCAGGACGGTGACCCCTGCCCGGTGTGCGGCACCGGTCTGAAGCTGGACCGCGCCATCGAGATCGGTCACATCTTCCAGCTGGGCCGCAAGTACGCCGACGCGCTCAAGCTGGACGTCCTCGGCCAGCAGGGCAAGCCCGTCCGCGTCACCATGGGCTCCTACGGCGTCGGCGTCTCCCGAGCGGTCGCGGCCCTCGCCGAGCAGACCGCCGACGACAAGGGCCTGTGCTGGCCCCAGGAGGTCGCCCCGGCCGACGTCCACGTGGTCGCCGCGGGCAAGGCGCTGCAGACCGAGCTGGCCCTCGACGTCTCTGACAAGCTGGCCGCGGCCGGCGTCCGCGTCCTCGTCGACGACCGCGCGGGCGTCTCGCCGGGCGTGAAGTTCACCGACGCGGAACTGATCGGCGTCCCCTGGATCCTGGTCGCGGGCCGCCGTGCGGCCGAGGGCGTCGTCGAACTGAAGAACCGCCGCACGGGCGACCGCGAGGAACTCCCGGTCGCCGAAGCAATCACCCGCCTCACGGCCTGACCCCGAAAACGCCGGGCGCGCGACGAAGCGCCCGGCGTTTCGCGGTACATGTGCGGGCGCGTCGTGGCTGGGCAGCCGGCGGTGGCCGCCGGCCTGTTAGAACCGTCGGGGCGACGGCCCGCAGCCGCGTACGGCGGGAAGGGGCCGGGGCGGGGGGTGTCCGCCCGCAGCGTCCGGCACCGACCAAGGGCGCCCCTCGTCGGAAACGGCCGGCCGGACCGAGGACGGACACCCCCCACCCCGGCCCCGACTCAGAAACCGGCCGCAGGCGAGGACCGCAACCGGACACCGGACGGCAACGGGCCGCCGCAGGCAAAAAGGGGCGCGGGGAACGGCGCGACCAGCCACAACGCACCCGCAGACAACAACGCACCAAGCGCCGCAGGCACCACGCACCGTCACAGCCACCCCGCGAACTCCAGCAGCAACTCCCCGTCCTTGGGCCGCCCCACGCGCAGTGCCCGCACCCCCGACTCCACGGCACGGAACAGCGTCCACCCCCGCAGCCGCTCCTGATCCACCTCCAGCGACTCCGCGAGCCGCTTCACCCGCCGCCGCGTGATGGTCGCCCCCGACGGCGAGGCGATCAGATCCTCCACCCGGTCCCGCACCAGCCGCGCCAGATCGAAGGCGCACTCGCCCACCACCGGGTCCGGCCCCACCGCCAGCCATGGCATCCGGTCCCCGGCCAGCACCTTGCTCTGCCGGAACGTCCCGTGCAGCAACCGCCGCTCCGGCGGAGCCACCAGCAACGCCTCCCGCGCGGCCAGCGCCTCCGTGACCAGCGGCGCCACCTCCGCGTCCCGCTCGGCGCTCGCCCGCATCGCCTCGGCCTGCCGCCCGGTCCGCTCGGCCACGGTCTCGAACGTGTACTCCGCGGGCGGCTCGGCCCACAGCCGCCGCAACGTCCCCGCCGCCTCCAGCAACGCCCGCGCCTCGGGCAACGACCGCACCGACACCTCGGGATGCAGCCGCTCCAGCAGCAGCACCCCGGGCGCGACCGGCGAGGGATCGAGCAGCTGCACGGCACCCCGCCCGGCCCAGTGTGTCAGCGCCGCCCGCTCCGCCTCGGGACGAGCCCTGGCCGGCGCCAGCTTCAGCACCGCGGGTGTCCCGTCCGCGCACCGCACGAGCAGCACCAGACTGCTGCGACCGCCCGGTACCTGCACCCGCTCGACGGTCAACTCGCGTAGCGCGACGGCCTGCGCCACGGCCTCCGGCAGCCTCTCCAGCCACTCGTCACCGCCCGGTGCCGTCTCACCCAGCGCCTTCACCAGACGCCGCGGCGGGTCGAAAGCCATACGCGAGCCGCTCCTTCCTTCCCCTACGCCTCCGGCAGGGCTTCTACGCCGTGGGCGTCCCGCCCCGTTCGGCGAGCCCAGGGAAGGCTACGCTCCCGCCGCGCCACCGCACCGCCCGGACCGCCGCCTCCCGCAGCGCACCGGCGGCCTCCCGCCGCCGCTCGCCGGCACTGGCCCGCACCAGGTCGGAGTAGACCCCGGCGACACGTTCCTCCAGGTCGGCGGCGAGCCGCACCGCAGCCGCCGCGTCCGGCACCGGGAACGGCAGCGCGTACCCGGCCGCCGCGGCGACCGGCCGCGCGCCGCGGTCGCGCACCTCGCGCACCAGGGCGTCACGCCGCGCCCGGTGCGTGTCGTACGCCGCCCGGGCCTCCGCACGCCGGTCAGTGCCGATCCGGCCGCCGACGACGCCGTAGCCGTAGACGGCGGCGTGCTCGGCGGCCAGTGCCGCCTGGAGCGCCCTGATCACCTCGTTGCCGGTCATGCGGCCCCCTCCGTCAGCAGGAACGCGTGCGCCGCCCCGGCCGCCGCCACGGAGGCCAGCAGCCGCGCCAGCTCACCGTCGACGCCGACCAGCTCGGCGGTGCGCCGGTCGGCCAGCTCCCGCTCGGCGGCGGCGAGCTGCGCCAGCGCCTGCGCCGGGGTGCCGGGCACGGCGGGCGACGCGGACACCGACGCCGGGGGAGCCCCCGCCGCCGAAGGCGACTGCGATGGCGGCTGCGACGGCGAAGGCGACACCGCCGGGCTCCCGGACGCCGTGGGCGCTCCCGCCCGGCTCCCGGCACCCGCGGCCGTCCCGCCGAACGCCTCCCCGTGCCGTACGACCTCCGCCCGCAGCGGCCCGAGCCGCGCCGCCAGCGCCGGATGGGCGGCGAGCACGGCGTCGTAGCGCGCGACCAGCCCCGCGCTGTCCCGCGCAGCACGCGCGCGTGTCCGCTCGCTGAGCGACGGACTGCCGCCGGTGCCCCCGTCACCGTCCCCGGAACCGCCGGAGCAGCCGGTGACGAGCAGGGCGCCCGCGGCGGACGCGGCGAGCAGGGTTCTTCGGCGCGGCCCCGAGGGCAGGCGCGGCGGAGGGAACGGCACGGCAGTCGTCCTCAGGGAACTCGTACGAGCGGGACCGGCGGGCACACGGCCCGTGATCACCGTACCCGCGCCCTCCTCCACCACCACCCATCGGCACCACCGACCACCCATCAGCACCCCCCACTGCCTTCGGACGCCCACGCACCGCCCCGCCCCGCCCCCACTCTCCGCCCCCGCCGTCCCTCGCCACCCGCCCCCACCGTCCGCCGGCCCCCCGCCCCTCCACCGACCACCCTCGGCCCCCGGCAACACCGACCACCCCTCGGCCCCCGCCCCGTCCCGCCAGCCACGCACCGGCACCGTCCGTGCACAGGTGGACGGCATCACCGCCCGGGACCGGATACCCTTTGACCTGACACGCGACCCATCCCACAACAGCACACGCGGCCGAGGAGTCACCCGGATGAGCACCACCCACCACGAGAGGCTGCGGGAACTGCTGGAACCGCTCGTCACTTCCGAGGGCCTGGATCTCGAAGAGATCGCCGTGGACTCCGTCGGACGGAAGCGTGTGCTGCGCGTCGTCGTGGACTCCGACACCGGAGCCGACCTGGACCAGATCGCCGATGTGAGCCGTGCGCTCTCGGCGAAGCTCGACGAGACCGACGCGATGGGCGAGGGGGAGTACACCCTCGAGGTCGGCACCCCGGGCGCGGAACGCCTCCTCACCGAGCACCGGCACTACGTGCGTGCCACCGGCCGGCTGGTGAAGTTCCAGCTGGCCGAGGACGGAGAGCTGGTCGCGCGGATCCTTCAGGTCGACGACGAAGGACTCGACCTCGAGGTGCCCGGGGTCAAGGGACGCAAGGCCACCACCCGCCGCATCGCCTTCCCGGAGATCGAGAAGGCCCGCGTGCAGGTGGAATTCAGCCGCAAGGACAAGAACGAGAACGCAGAGGAGGCGTAGCCGTGGACATCGACATGAGTGCCCTGCGGGGCTTGGTCCGGGAGAAGGAGATCTCCTTCGACCTGCTGGTCGAGGCGATCGAATCGGCCCTCCTCATCGCCTACCACCGCACCGAGGGAAGCCGCCGACACGCGCGCGTGGAGCTCAACCGGGAGACCGGGCATGTGACCGTGTGGGCGAAGGAGGACCCGGACGACCTCGAGGAGGGGCAGGAGCCCCGCGAGTTCGACGACACCCCCTCCGGCTTCGGCCGGATCGCCGCGACCACCGCCAAGCAGGTGATCCTGCAGCGCCTTCGGGACGCGGAGGACGACGCCACGCTCGGCGAGTACGCCGGCCGCGAGGGCGACATCGTCACCGGCGTGGTCCAGCAGGGCCGCGACCCGAAGAACGTGCTGGTCGACATCGGCAAGCTGGAGGCCATCCTGCCCGTGCAGGAGCAGGTCCCCGGTGAGACCTACCCGCACGGCATGCGCCTGCGGTCGTACGTCGTACGGGTGGCGAAGGGTGTGCGCGGTCCGTCCGTCACGCTCTCGCGCACCCACCCCAACCTGGTGAAGAAGCTGTTCGCGCTGGAGGTCCCGGAGATCGCCGACGGATCGGTCGAGATCGCCGCGATCGCCCGTGAGGCCGGCCACCGCACCAAGATCGCCGTCCGCTCCACCCGCTCGGGCCTGAACGCCAAGGGCGCCTGCATCGGCCCGATGGGCGGCCGGGTGCGCAATGTCATGGGCGAGCTGAACGGCGAGAAGATCGACATCGTCGACTGGTCGGACGACCCGGCCGAGATGGTGGCGAACGCGCTGTCACCCGCACGGGTGTCGAAGGTCGAGATCGTCGACATGTCGACCCGCTCCGCCCGGGTGACCGTCCCCGACTACCAGCTCTCGCTGGCGATCGGCAAGGAAGGCCAGAACGCCCGGCTCGCGGCCCGGCTCACCGGCTGGCGGATCGACATCCGGCCGGACACCGAGCAGACCGCTCAGCCGGACGAGCAGCACGCCGGGGAATAAATACCGGCCGTCGGCCGCTGAGATCACGACAGGTTGACGTCGGGTAACTGTTCGAACCCTGCCCCAAAGGGGTGAGGTGCGTACGGGGAGGTAGACTTAAGGGTGTCTGGCCGGACACGGGACCGAGCATGCCCTGAACGCACCTGTGTGGGGTGCCGGGAACGAGCGGCCAAGACGGAGCTGGTGCGCATCGTGGCGATCAAGGACGAGTGTGTTCCTGATCCACGCGGTACGCTGCCCGGCCGGGGTGCTTACGTGCACCCCGCCCTGGTCTGTCTCGATCAGGCGGTACGCCGCCGGGCGTTCACGCGGGCACTGCGCGCCCCGGGAGCGCTCGACACAAAGGCGTTGCGTCAGTACGTCGAGCAGGCAACAGTTGCCGAGCAGGCAACACGGTAAGAAGACGTGCCGCACGGCACCCCGTGCGGTGTAGGTACCTCGCGAGTCGAAAGCAGGTCGAGATTGCGATGAGCACTCGATGAGTACGCGATGAGTACGCCCATGAACTAGCGACGGTCCGGCATCACCCGGACCTCAAAGGAGCGAAGTGGCTAAGGTCCGGGTCTACGAACTCGCCAAGGAGTTCGGTGTCGAGAGCAAGGTCGTCATGGCCAAGCTCCAGGAACTCGGTGAATTCGTCCGTTCGGCGTCTTCGACGATCGAAGCGCCTGTCGTACGCAAGCTGACCGACGCCTTCCAGGGAGGTGGCTCCGGCAAGTCCGGCAAGCCCGCCGCTCCCAAGAAGGCCGCCCCCAAGCCCGCCGCGCCCTCCCCGGCGCAGGCGGCACGTCCCGCTGCACCGGCTGCTCCCAAGCCGGCCGCCGCCCCCAAGCCCGCGGCGCAGCAGCCCGCGGCCCCGTCGGCGCCCGCGCCGGCCCAGGGCCCGCGTCCCGTGCCCGGCCCGAAGCCCGCGCCGCGTCCGGCCCCGGCCGCCCCGGAGTTCACCGCTCCGCCGGCCGCCCCCGCCGCTCCGCAGGCTCCGGCCGCCCAGGGCCCGCGCCCCGGTGCGCGTCCCGGTGCCCCCAAGCCCGGCGGCGCCCGTCCCGGTGCTCCCGGTCAGGGCCAGCAGGGCCAGCGTCCCGCCGCCGCTCAGGGCGGCGCGCGTCCCGGCGCCGGCGCTCCGCGTCCGGGCGCCCGTCCGGCCGGTCCCCGCCCGGGCAACAACCCCTTCACCTCCGGCGGCAACGCCGGCATGGCGCGCCCGCAGGCTCCCCGCCCGCAGGGTGCTCCGCGTCCCGGCGGTCCCGGTGCTCCCGGCGGCGGTCCCCGTCCGCAGGCCCCCGGCGGCCAGGGCGGCGGTCCTCGTCCGCAGGCTCCGGGCGGCGCCCGTCCGACCCCGGGCGGCATGCCTCGCCCGCAGGGCGCAGGCCCCGGCGGTCCGCGTCCCGGCGGCCCGCGTCCCAACCCCGGCATGATGCCGCAGCGTCCCGCTGCCGGCCCGCGTCCCGGCGGCGGTCCCGGCGGTGGCCGAGGCCCGGCCGGTGCCGGCCGGCCCGGCGGTGGCGGTCGTCCCGGTGGCGGCGGCTTCGCCGGTCGTCCCGGCGGTGGCGGTGGCGGCGGCTTCGCCGGCCGTCCCGGTGGCGGCGGTGGCGGCGGCGGCTTCGCCGGTCGTCCCGGCGGTCCCGGTGGCGGCGGTGGCCGTCCCGGCTTCGGCGGCCGTCCCGGCGGTCCCGGTGGCCGTGGTGGCACGCAGGGCGCCTTCGGCCGTCCCGGTGGTCCCGCGCGTCGCGGTCGCAAGTCGAAGCGGCAGAGGCGCCAGGAGTACGAGGCCATGCAGGCCCCGAGCGTCGGCGGCGTGATGCTGCCGCGCGGCAACGGCGAGACCATCCGTCTCTCCCGCGGCGCGTCGCTCACCGACTTCGCGGAGAAGATCAACGCCAACCCGGCGTCGCTCGTCGCGGTCATGATGAACCTCGGCGAGATGGTCACGGCCACGCAGTCCGTCTCCGACGAGACGCTGCAGCTCCTCGCGGGCGAGATGAACTACCAGGTTCAGATCGTCAGCCCCGAGGAGGAGGACCGCGAGCTGCTCGAGTCCTTCGACATCGAGTTCGGCGAGGACGAGGGCGACGACGAGGACCTGGTGGTCCGTCCGCCGGTCGTCACCGTCATGGGTCACGTCGACCACGGCAAGACCCGACTGCTCGACGCCATCCGCAAGACGAACGTCATCGCGGGCGAGGCCGGCGGCATCACCCAGCACATCGGTGCCTACCAGGTCTCGACCGAGGTCAACGACGAAGAGCGCAAGATCACCTTCATCGACACCCCGGGTCACGAGGCGTTCACCGCCATGCGTGCCCGTGGTGCGAAGTCGACCGACATCGCGATCCTGGTCGTCGCGGCCAACGACGGCGTCATGCCGCAGACGGTCGAGGCGCTCAACCACGCCAAGGCGGCCGACGTGCCGATCGTGGTCGCGGTCAACAAGATCGACGTCGAGGGTGCCGACCCGACCAAGGTGCGCGGTCAGCTGACCGAGTACGGCCTGGTGGCCGAGGAGTACGGCGGCGACACGATGTTCGTCGACATCTCCGCCAAGCAGGGTCTGCACATCGACAGCCTCCTCGAGGCCGTCGTCCTCACCGCCGACGCCTCGCTCGACCTGCGGGCCAACCCGAACCAGGACGCGCAGGGCATCTCGATCGAGTCCCGCCTCGACCGCGGCCGCGGTGCCGTGGCGACGGTCCTCGTCCAGCGAGGCACCCTGCGGGTCGGCGACACGATGGTGGTGGGCGACGCCTACGGCCGCGTGCGCGCCATGCTCGACGACAACGGCAACAACGTCGCCGAGGCCGGCCCGTCGACGCCGGTCCAGGTCCTGGGCCTGACCAACGTCCCGGGTGCGGGTGACAACTTCCTCGTGGTCGAGGAGGACCGTACGGCCCGCCAGATCGCGGAGAAGCGCGCCGCCCGCGAGCGCAACGCGGCCTTCGCCAAGCGCACGCGCCGTGTCTCGCTCGAGGACCTGGACAAGGTGCTCAAGGCCGGCGAGGTCCAGCAGCTGAACCTGATCATCAAGGGTGACGCCTCTGGTTCCGTCGAGGCCCTCGAGTCCTCCCTGCTCCAGCTGGACGTCGGCGAAGAGGTCGACATCCGCGTCCTGCACCGCGGCGTCGGTGCGGTCACGGAGTCCGACATCGACCTGGCGATGGGCTCCGACGCCATCGTGATCGGCTTCAACGTCCGTGCGGCAGGCCGCGCGGCGCAGATGGCCGAGCGCGAGGGTGTGGACGTCCGGTACTACTCGGTCATCTACCAGGCGATCGAGGAGATCGAGGCGGCCCTCAAGGGCATGCTCAAGCCGGAGTACGAAGAGGTCGAGCTCGGTACGGCGGAGATCCGCGAGGTCTTCAAGTCGTCCAAGCTGGGCAACATCGCGGGTGTTCTCATCCGCTCCGGCGAGGTCAAGCGCAACACCAAGGCCCGCCTCATCCGCGACGGCAAGGTGGTCGCGGAGAACCTCAACATCGAGGGTCTGCGTCGCTTCAAGGACGACGTCACCGAGATCCGCGAAGGCTACGAGGGTGGTATCAACCTCGGAAACTTCAACGACATCAAGGTCGACGACGTCATCGCGACGTACGAGATGCGCGAGAAGCCGCGGGTGTAACGCCCACGGTGCGTGCCGGCCGGCGGGACCGAGTGTCCCGTCGGCCGGTGCGCCGTTTGCGGCCCCTTCCCACGGTCCACGGAGCGCAATATCCGTCGATCGTGCGGGCCGTGTCGTTGTACGGTTCTTGATGTCCCCGGCCGCACGGCCGCGGGGCCATCGATCCCGTACCGGCGGGTGAACCGGTTACACACATGTACGTGGGGACGCTGTCCTTCGACCTCCTCCTCGGCGACGTCCATTCGCTCAAGGAGAAGCGCTCCGTCGTCCGCCCGATCGTCGCCGAACTCCAGCGCAAGTACGCCGTGAGTGCGGCCGAGGTGGACCACATCGATCTCCACCGGCGGGCGATCATCGGCCTCGCCGCGGTCTCCGGTGACGCGGGGCACCTCACCGACGTACTCGACCGGTGTGAACGGCTGGTCGCCGGCCGCCCCGAGGTGGAGCTGCTGTCCGTGCGGCGGCGGTTCCACGGCGAAGACGACGACTGACCAACACGAAACGCAAGCAGAGAAAGAACGGGAGACGGACCAGTGGCCGACAACGCGCGGGCGAAAAGGCTGGCGGACCTCATCCGAGAGGTGGTGGCCCAGAAGCTGCAGCGCGGGATCAAGGACCCGCGGCTCGGCTCGCACGTCACCATCACGGACACCCGGGTCACGGGCGACCTGCGGGAGGCGACCGTCTTCTACACGGTGTACGGCGACGACGAGGAGCGCAAGGCGGCGGCAGCCGGCCTGGAGAGCGCCAAGGGCGTCCTGCGCTCGGCCGTCGGCGCGGCCGCCGGGGTGAAGTTCACGCCCACCCTGACCTTCGTGGCCGACGCCCTTCCGGACACCGCCCGGAACATCGAGGACCTGCTCGACCGGGCCCGCCAGTCCGACGAGAAGGTGCGCGAGGTCTCCGCGGGCGCCACCTACGCCGGTGAGGCGGACCCGTACCGCAAGCCGGGCGAGGACGACGACGAGACGGACGACGCCGCCGAATGACCAGCAAGCCCACCCCGCCCGACGGCCTCGTCATCGTCGACAAGCCGTCGGGTTTCACTTCGCACGACGTGGTCGCCAAGATGCGCGGGATCGCCAGGACCCGCCGCGTCGGCCACGCCGGCACCCTCGACCCGATGGCGACCGGTGTGCTCGTCCTCGGCGTCGAGAAGGCCACCAAGCTCCTCGGCCACCTCGCGCTGACCGAGAAGGAGTACCTGGGCACCATCCGCCTCGGGCAGACCACGATCACGGACGACGCCGAGGGGGAGCTGACCGCCTCCACCGACGCCTCCCACGTCACCCGGGACGCCGTCGACGCCGGCGTCGCCAAGCTGACCGGCGAGATCATGCAGGTGCCGTCCAAGGTCAGCGCCATCAAGATCAACGGCGTGCGCTCCTACAAGCGGGCCCGCGAGGGCGAGGAGTTCGACATCCCGGCCCGCCCGGTGACCGTCTCCTCCTTCGCGGTGTACGACGTCCGCGAGGCCGTCGCCGAGGACGGCACCCCGGTGCTCGACCTGGTCGTCTCCGTGGTCTGCTCCTCCGGCACCTACATCCGCGCCCTGGCCCGCGACCTCGGCGCCGACCTCGGCGTCGGCGGCCACCTCACCGCCCTGCGCCGCACCCGGGTCGGCCCCTACAAGCTGGACGCGGCCAAGACCCTGGACGAGCTCCAGCAGGAGCTGACCGTGATGCCGATCGCCGACGCCGCGGCCGCCGCGTTCCGCCGCTGGGACGTGGACGCGAGGCGCGCCCGGCTGCTCGCCAACGGCGTCCGGCTGGAGATGCCGGACGAGTACACGGACGCCGGTACCGTCGCCGTATTCGGACCGGAGAACCGGTTGCTCGGCCTGGTCGAGTCGCACAAGGGCAAGGCCAAGAGCCTCGCCGTGTTCGCCTGACCGAGGCTGAACGTCCTGCCCGTGGAGCGGCGGTCACGGGGTGCTCGCTGCCGCCGCTCCACGGTCCCCCCTCGGTTCCCCCACCCCTAGGGTGTATCCAGCGCCCCCGGTCCAATCACCCGTCCGGGCAGGCGCTCGGAGTGAACCGGGGGAGTGCAGGGGGGCGCGTTCATCACGCCGTCTGTCCCGCCGATCACCCCGCGCCTACCGTCGAGGCAAGGGGCACAGGCGGGAGGTACGACCATGGCGGGACGGGGCCCGCGGGACCGTTCCCGGCACACGAGCGACACTCCACCTGCGACCGGCCCCGACGCGGCCCTCGTCCGCATCCGCGACCTGGCCGGACGCCCCCGCGGCCTCGGTTTCGCCGCCGACCACCACGGCACCGTCGTCACCAGCCACGAGGCCGTCGACGGTCTCGCCCGCCTCGCGCTGTACGGCGCGGACGACCGCAGCTGCGTCGTCACCGCCGACGCGGTCACCCCGCTGCCCGAGCAGGGCCTCGCCCTCGTGCGCACCGACGGCCTCGGCACCGATCCGCTCCCCCTCACCGTCCGGGACCGCGTCGAGACCGGTACCTACGTCCGGCTCCCGGCCGGGTGCTGGCGCGAGGCCCGCCTCCTCGGCGCGACGAGCGTCACCTACACCGCCACCGACCGCTTCCACGTCCTCGACGACGCCCTGGAACTGGCGATCGGCACCTCCGGGCAGGACGCCCTCCGACTGGGCGGCGGCGCCGCCGGCGCCCCGGTGCTCGACACCGGCACCGGCGCCGTGATCGGCGTCGTCGGCACCGCGCTGCGCGCCGGCCACCGGGACTGCGGGTTCGCCGTACCCCTGCGGCCCGCCCCGGCCGGCCCGCTCGCCGAGCTCCTCGCCCGCAACGCGGCCACCGTCCCCGCCTACGGAGCCGACCTGAACCTCGCCGGCGTCCTCGAACTCACCGCCACCTCGGCCGGCTCCGACGGCCCCCGCCCCTTCGCGCCGCCTCCCGTCGAACGCGCCGGTCCGGCAGGGGAGTTCGCCGCCTTCACGGCCGGCCCGGCCGCCGTCCTCGCCCTCGTCGGAGCCCCCGGCAGCGGCCGTACGACGGAGCTGGCGGTCCTCGCCGAGCGACGGCACCGCGGCCCCGACCCCGCGCCCACCCTGTGGCTGCGGGGCGCCGATCTAGCCGCCGACGACACCTGCGTGGCCGACGCGGCCGGCCGTGCCCTCGCCCGGGCGGCGCGCATCGTCGCCGCCTCGCGCGCCGCACAGGGTCCGGGCGAACCCGGTCCCGAGCGGGTGGCCCGCCTCGCCCGGGACGCCGGGCGCCCGCTGCTCCTGCTGCTGGACGGCCCCGAGGAGATGCCGCCCGTCCTCGCACACCGGCTGGGGGAGTGGACCGCCGGCACGGCGGAGTGGCTGGAGCGGACGGGCGCCCGGCTGGTGGTGGCCTGCCGGGCGGAGTACTGGGAGGAGGCCGGGGCGTGCTTCCCGCCCCGGCTGCTCCACGGACGCCCCGCGCCTGGGCTGCCGCCCTGCGTCCGCCTCGGCGACCTGACCGACGAGGAGGCCAGGCTCGCCCGCGCCCGCCACGGCATCTCCGACGGCCTCCTCGCCGACGCCGACGCCCGTCACCCCCTCACCCTGCGCCTGCTGGCCGAGGTCCGCACGGCTCTGACGGCACCGCCGCCTTCGCCCTCCCCGTCTCCGTCCCCCTCTTCGTCTCCCGGCACCGGCGAAGGCCGTGCGGCCCCGGCGTCCGGCGCCGCGGGGAGGGGCTCCCCGGCCTGGGCGTCCGGCTGCGCGCGCACCGGCTCGCCGCCCGCGGCGTCCGTCGCCCCGGGCGGGGGGCCCTCGGAGCCGTCGCCCGCCGTGCGTGTCGACCGGCACGACGTGCTGGCCGCTCATCTGGACCTGATGTGCCTGCGCATCGCCGTCCGGCTCGCCGCCGGGCGCGGGCTGCGCGGCACGGGGGTGCGACGGCTCGCCGCGAAGGTCGCGGGGCAGGTCCACGAGGCGGCCCGGCGCAGCCTGGGGCCCGGCCAGGGCGAGCTGGACCGGCCCTCCTTCGAGGCCGTCTTCCCCTGGGGACCGGCCCCGGCCGCCCTCGGCGGCGGCACCGGCTGGGCCTCCGCCGTGCTCACCGAGGGCCTCCTCGTCCCGGCCGGCGACGGCTACCGCTTCGCCCACGAGGAACTCGCCGACTACCTCCACGGCATCCACCTCGACCTCGACACGGCCCTGCGCGCCCTCGTGCACCGCACCGACGCCCACCCCCTGCCCGTGCCGCGCCACCGCATCGGCCCCGTCGTGCAGGCCCTGCTCCTGCTGGAGCGCCAGCAGGGCCCGCACGCCCTCGCGGCGCGCCTGGCCGGGCTGCTCGGCACCCTCGACGCCGACCCGGAGTCCTGGTGGGCCGCCCACCTGCTCGCCGAAACCCTGCCGCGTGTGCCGGACAGCACCCGGCACCTCGCCGTGCTGCGGGGCATCGCCGACCGCATCGCCGAGCGACGGCTCGCGCCGACGTGGTTCGGGCCGGCCTTCTGGACGTCCCTCGCGCTGGACCCGCCCGACCTGCTCGACCTGCTGCGCCGGCTCGTCCTCGCCGACCCCGCCCCGCACGACGGCGCGGCACCGCGGTTCCTGGACACGGCCGCGCAGTTGCTCGCCGCCGACCCCACCGCCGTACAGCGGCATCTGGTGCGGTGGTTCGACGACGGGCGGTCGCTGCCCGCGACCCCGCACGCCACCGTCGCGTCCGCCGCGCAGGCGCTGCTGCACACCCACCGGCACCGCGCGCTGGACGACCTCACCGAGGCCCTGGTGGACGCGGCCCACCCGCGCGCCGAGGAATTGCTCGGCGCGCTCGCCGAGGAGGAGCCGTCCGCGCTGTGCCGGGCCGTCGACCGCTGGGCGCACGACGACCGGCCCGCACGCCGGGCAGCGGCCGTGACCTACGGACTGCGGGCCGTCCCGCACGTACGCACCGACGCCGACCGCGCGCTGCTGCGCTACGCCGCCGTCGCCCTGCTCACCGACACCGCCCTGCACGTCTGTGCCCTCGCCCTCCTCGTCCGCGACCCGCACAGCCGCGCCCGCCACCTGCCCCACGCCGTGCGCCACTTCACCGACGGCGACCGGCAGCTGCCGCCCGCCGCCCTGGCCGCCGCCCTGCCCACCCATCCCGACGAGGTCCTGGAAGCCTTCCGCGCCCGGCTGCTCACGGCCGCGCCGCACGACGCGGGACGGATCCTCGCCGCGCTCGCGGACGCCGCGCCGCCCTCCCTGGCCTGCCGTGTCGCCGACGTCCTGCGGGACGCGGTGCGGCGGCGGCCCGAGGCATTGGCGGAGTGCCTGGCCGGTTACGCCTCCCGCCGCCTGGCCCAGGGCGGCGACGCCCGTCCCGTGCTGTTCCCGCTGCTCACCGGGCTGCTCAGGGACGGCCCCGACCGGGTGCGCACGGCCCTCGCCACCGTCCTCGCCGACCCCGGCGCCCCGGTCTCCGCCGCGCTCCGCCGCGACCTGCGCGACATCCTGCTGGCCCACGAGAGCGACCCGGCCGTGCTCGACACCCTGCTGCGCGCGGCCGTCCCCACGATCACCGGCGACGAACAGCGTGCCCTGGTCCAGCGCGTCGGCCTGCTCCTCGTCCGCACCCCCGAGGGCGCCGCCCGCTACGACCGGGCCCTGGTCGACCTGGCCCGCCACGTCACCGGCTTCGCCACCCGTCTGACCGGCTGGCTCACCGCCGCCCCGGCCGACTGGGCCGCCCTCGTCGGCCCCGGCGCCCGGCGCACGATCGAGCAACTGGCCGGCGTCCGGGTCCCCGCGTGAACCGGCCCTCCGGCAGGCCCGGCGGCGTGCAGCCGGTCACAGCGATGATGCCGATGCAGGCAGGGCGGGCGCGGCATGGCACCCTTAGACCTGCGTAAGGACGTAGACACGGACACGGGTTCGAGGAGCGGTCACAGTGCAGCGCTGGCGTGGCTTGGAGGACATCCCCCAGGACTGGGGGCGCAGCGTCGTCACCATCGGCTCCTACGACGGGGTGCACCGGGGCCATCAGCTGATCATCCAGCACGCCGTGGACCGCGCTCGCGAGCTCGGCGTCCCCGCCGTCGTCGTCACCTTCGACCCGCACCCCAGCGAGGTCGTCCGCCCCGGCAGCCACCCGCCGCTGCTCGCCCCGCACCACCGCCGCTGCGAGCTGATGGCCGGGCTGGGCGTGGACGCGGTGCTGATCCTGCCGTTCACCGCCGAGTTCTCGAAGCTGTCGCCGGCCGACTTCGTCGTGAAGGTGCTCGTCGACAAGCTGCATGCCAAGGCGGTCGTCGAGGGCCCCAACTTCCGCTTCGGCCACAAGGCCGCGGGCAACGTGGAGTTCCTCGCCGAACAGGGCAAGGTGTACGACTTCGAGGTCGAGGTCGTCGACCTGTACCTGTCCGGCGAGGTGGCCGGCGGACAGCCGTTCTCCTCCACGCTGACCCGCCGCCTGGTCGCCGAGGGCGACATGACGGGTGCCGCCGAGATCCTCGGCCGCCCGCACCGCGTGGAGGGCGTGGTCGTGCGCGGCGCCCAGCGCGGCCGCGAACTCGGCTTCCCCACGGCCAACGTCGAGACCCTCCCGCACACCGCGATCCCGGCCGACGGCGTCTACGCCGGCTGGCTCCACGCGAACGGCGAGGTGATGCCGGCCGCGATCTCCGTGGGCACCAACCCGCAGTTCGACGGGACCGAGCGCACGGTGGAGGCGTACGCCATCGACCGCGTCGGGCTCGACCTGTACGGCCTGCACGTGGCCGTGGACTTCCTGGCCTTCGTGCGCGGTCAGGCGAAGTTCGACACGCTCGACGCGCTGCTGGAGCAGATGGCGCAGGACGTGAAGCGCTGCCGTGAGCTGGTGGCGGGGTCGCAGCCGCCGCGCTGACCCCCGACGACGCCGAAGGGCGGCCGGTGCCTCATGGGCACCGGCCGCCCTTTCTCATGGCCTGCGACTACGGCCGCCCGCCGGCCGCCTGCCGCGACTACTGCTGGGGCGGGGCCGGGGGCTGCCCGGGGTACCCCGGCTGTCCGGGCTGTCCGGGCTGGGGCTGCGGGTAGCCGTAGCCGGCGGGCGGATAGCCGGGCTGCTGCGCGGCCTGTTCCGGCTGACCGGGCTGACCCGGCTGCCCCGGCTGGGCCGCCTGTGGGTCGGGCGCCTGGGCGGGCACGCCGGGCTGTCCGGGCTGGGGGTAGGGCTGGCCCGGGTACGGCTGTGCCGGCTGGGCGGCCTGGGGGTACGGCTGCTGGCCCGGCTGCGGGGCGGCCTGGGGGTACGGCTGACCGGGCTGGCCCGGCTGACCGGGGATCGGCTGGCCCGGCGCGGGCTGCCCCGGCATCGGCTGCCCGGGGAAGGGCCGGCCCGCGACCGGCGGCGGCCCGGGGTAGGGGTGGTCCGGAGCCGGCTGTCCGGGATACGGCTGACCCGGAGCCTGCTGGCCGGGGATCTGCTGACCGGGGTACGGCTGGTCGGGAGCCGGCTGGCCCGGGTACGGCTGGCCGGGGACCTGCTGTCCGGGGTACGGCTGGCCCGGGCCCGCCTGGCCCGGGAACGGCGGGGCGGCCACCGGCGGCGGGTTGCCGTCGCTGGTCCACAGGCCGTGCGACTGCTGGTGCCGGACGAAGTCCTCGGCGACCATCGCCGCGAGGTTGAAGTACGCCTCCCGCACCTTTGGCCGCATCATGTCGAGGTCGACCTCGGCGCCGGCGGACAGATGCTCGTCGAACGGCACCACGATCACCCCGCGGCAGCGGGTCTCGAAGTGCGCCACGATGTCCTCGACCTTGATCATCTTGCCGGTCTCGCGGACCCCGGAGATGACCGTGATGGACCGGGAGACCAGCTCCGCGTACCCGTGCGCGGACAGCCAGTCCAGCGTCGTACTGGCGCTGCTCGCGCCGTCCACGGACGGCGTCGAGATGATGATCAGCTGGTCGGCGAGGTCGAGCACGCCGCGCATCGCGCTGTAGAGCAGGCCGGTGCCGGAGTCGGTGAGGATGATCGGGTACTGCTTGCCGAGCACGTCGATGGCGCGCCGGTAGTCCTCGTCGTTGAACGTGGTCGACACGGCCGGGTCCACGTCGTTGGCGATGATCTCCAGACCGGACGGCGCCTGCGAGGTGAACCGCCGGATGTCCATGTAGGAGTTGAGGTACGGGATCGCCTGGACGAGGTCACGGATGGTGGCCCCGGTCTCCCGGCGCACCCGGCGCCCGAGGGTGCCCGCGTCCGGGTTGGCGTCGATGGCGAGGATCTTGTCCTGCCGCTCGGTGGCGAGGGTGGAACCCAGCGCGGTGGTCGTGGTCGTCTTGCCCACGCCGCCCTTGAGGCTGATGACCGCGATCCGGTAGCAGGACAGCACCGGCGTGCGGATCAGGTCGAGCTTGCGCTGCCGCTCGGCCTCCTCCTTCTTGCCGCCCAGCTTGAACCGCGAACCGCCGCCGACCGGACGGGTGCTCTTCGCCTTCTGCTTCTTGGAGTTGAGCAGCCGGTCGGAGGACAACTCCACGGCGGCGGTGTACCCGAGCGGCGCACCGGGATGCGTGGGCTGCCGCTGGTCATGCTGCATGGGCTGCGGCCAGGCAGCCCCGAGCCGCGGATCGACCGGAGGCTGGGGGGCCTCCGGGACCTGCGGGGCCTGGGCAGCTTGGGGCGCCTGCGGGACCTGGGCAGCAGGGGCGTCCGGCGTGCCGGGGTACGCCTGGCCGGGGTGACCGGGGTGACCGGGGTGACCGGGGTGACCGGGCTGGTCCGGGTGAGCGGGCGGCTGGGGGAAGCCGTAACCGCCGCTCTGGGCAGGCGAGTTGGGAGCAGCGGACTGCTCCGGCTGCGCACCGGGGTGCGGGAAGCCGTACCCGGCGGGCGGGTTCGGCGCGGAGGCGGGTGCCTCGCTCTGCGGGAGGCCGTAACCGCCGCCCGGCTGCGCGGGGTTGACGGGCTGCGCATCCGGTGCCGGCGGGGCAGGCTGCGCATGGGGAGCGGGCATGCCGGGCTGGGGGAAGCCGTAGCCGGCGGGCGCTTGCGGGGGAGTGGGCGCGGGGGCCGCCGTGGGCTGCGGGAAGCCGTAACCGGCGGGCTGCTCGGGCACGTTGGCCTGCGGCGCGGCGGCGGGCTGCGCGTTCGGCAGGGGCGGCGGGAAGCCGTAACCGGCGGGCGGGTACGGCTGGCCGGGCTGCGGCGCGGCGGGGGTGTTCCAGCCGCCGGGAGCGGGCTGCGGCTGGGGCTGCGCGGGCCACTGAGCCGCCGGGGCGGGCGCGGCGGGCTGATACGACGGCGGCAGCGGAGGAACACCGGCCTGCGGAGGCGACGCAGGGGTCCACTCGGCAGGCGGCGCATCCTGCGGCTCCGGGGCCGCGGCGGGAACCGCTTCCCGCGGCTCGCCCGCCACGTCGGCGGCCGGTACGGCGTCGGCGGGCTCCTCGGCGGAGGGCGCCGCGTCGGCGGACTCGGCCTGCGCGTCCTGCGCGTCCTGCGCGGGAGTATCGGCGGGGGAGTCGTCGGACTCACCGGAATTGCCGGAAGCGACCGCGTCGGCGTCCGCAGCGGCCTCGTCGACGGACTCAGCGGACTCAGCGGATTCGGGGGACGTCTCGCCGACGACCGTGTCGGTGTCGTCCCGCGTTCCGTCGGCGACGGACGGCTCGGTCTCCTCGGCCTCGGCATCCGCGCGGCCGTCCTCATCGGCTGCCGCGCCGGCGCTCTCGTCAACCGCTTCGGCGCTCTCGTCCGAGGCGTCGTCGCGACCCTCGCCGCGCTCCTCTCCGTCGGACCGTTCGTCGGGCGCGAAGTCAGGCTCGACTGCGGCCTTGTCCTCGGCCTCGATCTCGTCCTTGCCCTCGGACGCAACCTCGGCCTTGTCCTCTGCCGCGCTCTTGTCCTCTCCCGTGCCCTTGTGCTCGGCGTCGGTGTCGGCGTCGGCCTGGACGGTAGCGGCGTGTTCGGCGATCTGCCGCTTCAGGGCGACCGCCGAGAAGCGCATGGTGGCACCGCTCTGGATGTCCCCGTTGCCGAACTCGGCACCGGCGTCACCACCAGAGACGGAAGGCGTGTCGGCCGAGGCCGAAGACGCGTCGGCCGAACCACCCGTCTCCACCGAACCGGCCGCAGGAGCCGCCGAGGCCCCCCACTGCGCCTGGAACCCCGGAACGGGAATGTTCGGCACGGCGCTGGGCGACGCGGGATCGGCGGACGGCGCCGGAGCGGCGGCCGGCGTCTCCGGCTGTGCCTGCTCCGGTTCCGGCGCGGTCTGAGGCCGCTGCGGCTCGAACCCGCTCCCCACCGGAAGCTTGGGCACGGCCACCGGGCTGCCGTGGGGCGGCGGCGGAGGCGGCGTGTACGCGGCCCCCGGAGCCGGAGCCGGAGCCGGAGCCGGAGCCGGAACGGGCGCGGGCGGCGTGTAAGGAGCCGGCGCCGGCGGAGGCGGAGTGAAGGACGCCCCGGACCCACCGGCGGCGTGCGGCGGCGGCGTCAGCCCGGGCAGCGGAACGTTGGGAACGGCCGCCGGCCCCGAGGCCGTACCGCTTCCCGACGCCCCCGGCGTCCCCGGCGCCCCGGACGCACCGGAACCGGACGCACCGGCCCCCGCCCCCGAGCCCCCGGCCCCTGACCCCCCGGACGCGTTCTGCGTGTACCAGGCAGGCGGCGCGTAGTCGATGGTGAACTCGCCCGTCGTCTCGATGGCGGACTCCGCGTCGGGCTGGTCGTCGCCGGGCGTGGCCCAGCCCCCGCGGTTCCCGTCCCGATCGCTGCTCACAGTTCCTCCTGGTGTGGTCGAGCACCCTCGAGCCGTGCCGGGGCGACCATTTCTTGTCGTTCAAGTGGTCCGAAATACAACGAGGTCGTCCGATCAGCGGCCCTCCCCCTGTGACGCAGACGCCGGTTCCACGGGTTCTGACGTCGCGCCGGTCCCAGCCTAATCACCAGGTACCCCACATCGTCAGACCCGTCCGCCGCCAGGCGTCGGTCCCGGACGCCCCACACGGCCGCGAAACGGTCGTACAGGAAGGCGTTTTGGTCGCAAATCGGTCAACCTGTGCACCACGGTGGGCATGTGACGCCTCGGGAGGACCGCGGCACAAAAAAAGGGGGCGGCACCTACCTGTGCCGCCCCGCGTCGGTCCACCGTCACCCGGCGTCCGCCGCCCCGCCCTCCCGTGCCGGCTCCAGATCGAACTCACCGTCGCGCGCACCGAGCACGAAGGCGCGCCACTCCGCCTCCGTGTAACGCAGCACGGTGTCCGGGTCCAGGGAGGAGCGCATGGCCACGGCTCCGCCCGGAAGGTAGGCGATCTCGACGCGCTCCTCGTGCCCCTCGGTGCCCGGCGCGCTGTGCCACTCGGCGCCGGAGATGTCGAGTGCGTACAGTTCGTCCCGCTCCCGCTCCTTGCGCGCCTTGATCTCTTCTGCCGACTCGGCCATGCCCCACCGGCCCCTTCTTAGAGGTAGGAACGATCAGTGGCCTCACCCTAGTGGCCGCGCGTCCCCCGTCCGGGCGGTTCCGGGACCTGGCGGAAGGCCCCTGCCTGTGCCTGGTACCCTGAGTGACGGCCGTATGTGTACGCACCCCCGGAAGCCCTCGCGGGCCCTGGTGGTCGCGCTCAGCGGATCCCCGCCTCCCGAGTCGTGGAAGGTCCCCCGAGATGCAGACCGGGGGCACTCGGTGGCAATCACAGTATCGAGGAGTACGCGTGTCGCTCGACGCCGCTACGAAGAAGCAGATCATCACCGAGTTCGGCCAGAAGGAGGGCGACACCGGCTCCCCCGAGGTCCAGGTCGCCATGCTCTCGCGCCGGATCTCGGACCTGACCGAGCACCTCAAGACCCACAAGCACGACCACCACTCCCGTCGTGGTCTGCTGATCCTGGTCGGTCAGCGCCGTCGCCTGCTGCAGTACCTCGCCAAGAAGGACATCCAGCGCTTCCGTACGCTGGTCGACCGCCTCGGCATCCGCCGTGGTGCGGCGGGCGCCAAGTAAGACGCCGTGAAGGGAGCGGTTCCCTGGGAAAGGGGGCCGCTCCCTTTGCTGTACGTGCGCACTGTCACTGCCCCTTTGTAGTGTGGTAGCACAACGCAATACGTACGACACCGCGTGATAGGCCCGCCCACGGAGGGTAGGGGCTGATCACGCAAGACGAAGAGGAGAAGCGCACCACGCCGCCGCCGGTCCTCGGTAGTGGCCCCCGGGACAGCGAATCCCGGGTGCTTCGATCGAAGACCGGCCCGCACCGCACGGAGCGCTTCTCCGCCACCGTCCCCCCGCCACACGGGCGAGGAGGGACGAGGACGAGGAGAAATCACTAGTGGAGAACGAGACCCACTACGCCGAGGCCGTCATCGACAACGGCGCCTTCGGCACCCGCACCATCCGCTTCGAGACGGGCCGCCTGGCCAAGCAGGCCGCCGGCTCCGCCGTGGCGTACCTGGACGACGACACCATGGTGCTGTCGGCCACCACCGCCTCCAAGAACCCCAAGGACCAGCTCGACTTCTTCCCCCTGACGGTGGACGTCGAGGAGCGGATGTACGCCGCCGGCAAGATTCCCGGCAGCTTCTTCCGCCGTGAGGGCCGGCCCTCCGAGGACGCGATCCTCACCTGTCGCCTCATCGACCGCCCGCTGCGCCCGTCCTTCAAGAAGGGCCTGCGCAACGAGATCCAGGTCGTGTGCACGATCATGGCGCTCAACCCCGACCACCTGTACGACGTCGTGGCGATCAACGCCGCGTCCGCGTCGACGCAGCTGGCCGGCCTGCCCTTCTCCGGCCCGATCGGCGGCGTCCGCGTCGCGCTGATCGGCGGCCAGTGGGTGGCCTTCCCGACGCACACCGAGCTCGAGGACGCCGTCTTCGACATGGTCGTCGCGGGCCGCGTCCTGGAGGACGGCGACGTCGCGATCATGATGGTCGAGGCCGAGGCCACCGAGAAGACCATCAAGCTGGTCGAGGGCGGCGCCGAGGCGCCCACCGAGGAGGTCGTCGCCGCCGGTCTGGAGGCTGCGAAGCCGTTCATCAAGGTGCTCTGCAAGGCGCAGTCGGACCTGGCGTCCAAGGCCGCCAAGCCGGTCGGCGAGTTCCCGATCTTCCTGGACTACCAGGACGACGTGCTCGAGGCGCTCACCGCCGCGGTCAAGCCCGAGCTGGCCCAGGCGCTCACCATCGCCGGCAAGCAGGAGCGCGAGTCCGAGCTGGACCGCGTCAAGGGCCTCGCCGCCGAGAAGCTCCTGCCGGAGTTCGAGGGCCGCGAGAAGGAGATCTCCGCCGCGTACCGCGCGCTGACCAAGCAGCTGGTCCGCGAGCGCGTGATCAAGGAGAAGAAGCGCATCGACGGCCGTGGGGTGACGGACATCCGTACCCTCGCCGCCGAGGTCGAGGCCATCCCGCGCGTGCACGGTTCCGCGGTGTTCGAGCGTGGCGAGACCCAGATCCTGGGCGTCACCACCCTCAACATGCTCCGCATGGAGCAGCAGCTGGACACCCTCTCCCCGGTGACCCGCAAGCGGTACATGCACAACTACAACTTCCCGCCGTACTCCACCGGCGAGACCGGCCGCGTCGGCTCCCCGAAGCGCCGCGAGATCGGCCACGGCGCCCTCGCCGAGCGCGCCCTCGTGCCGGTGCTGCCGGCGCGCGAGGAGTTCCCCTACGCGATCCGCCAGGTCTCCGAGGCGCTGAGCTCCAACGGCTCGACGTCCATGGGCTCGGTCTGCGCCTCCACCATGTCGCTGCTGAACGCCGGTGTGCCGCTGAAGGCCCCCGTCGCCGGTATCGCCATGGGTCTGATCTCCCAGGAGATCGACGGCGAGACGCACTACGTCACCCTCACCGACATCCTCGGTGCCGAGGACGCCTTCGGCGACATGGACTTCAAGGTCGCCGGCACCAAGGAGTTCGTGACCGCCCTCCAGCTCGACACCAAGCTGGACGGCATCCCGGCCTCCGTCCTGGCCGCGGCCCTCAAGCAGGCCCGCGACGCCCGCCTCCACATCCTCGACGTGATGATGGAAGCGATCGACACGCCGGACGAGA
The DNA here is from genome assembly GCF_055583185.1 of Streptomyces sp. NPDC104814. Classification (NCBI taxonomy): domain Bacteria; kingdom Bacillati; phylum Actinomycetota; class Actinomycetes; order Kitasatosporales; family Streptomycetaceae; genus Streptomyces; species Streptomyces sp. NPDC104814. The sequence goes on from NZ_JBVJOL010000017.1 coordinate 108,367, forward strand.
TGTCCCCGAACGCCCCGCGGATCATCACGGTGAAGATCCCCGTGGACAAGATCGGTGAGGTCATCGGCCCCAAGGGCAAGATGATCAACCAGATCCAGGAGGACACGGGCGCCGAGATCACCATCGAGGACGACGGCACCATCTACATCGGTGCCGCCGACGGTCCCTCGGCGGAGGCCGCCCGCGCCACGATCAACGGCATCGCCAACCCGACGATGCCCGAGGTCGGCGAGCGCTACCTGGGTACGGTCGTGAAGACGACCACCTTCGGTGCGTTCGTCTCCCTGATGCCCGGCAAGGACGGTCTGCTGCACATCTCGCAGATCCGCAAGCTGGCCGGCGGCAAGCGCGTGGAGAACGTCGAGGACGTCCTCGGTGTGGGCCAGAAGGTCCAGGTCGAGATCGCCGAGATCGACTCCCGCGGCAAGCTCTCCCTCGTTCCGGTGATCGAGGGCGAGGACGGCGACGAGAACGCGAAGGACGACGCCGACCAGTGACGTCCCGTGGCTTCAAGGCGACGGCCCGCACCTCCTCGGAGGCGCGGGCCGTCGCCCGTACCCAAACCCTCATCAAGGGCGAGAACGGCATCGGCACGGTCCGCAGGACCACCCTCCCCGGCGGTCTGCGCATCGTCACCGAGACCCTGCCGTCGGTCCGCTCCGCCACCTTCGGCATCTGGGCGCACGTCGGCTCCCGCGACGAGACCCCGGCCCTGAACGGCGCCACGCACTACCTGGAGCACCTGCTCTTCAAGGGCACGAGCCGCAGGTCGGCGCTGGACATCTCCTCCGCCCTCGACGCCGTCGGCGGCGAGATGAACGCGTTCACGGCCAAGGAGTACACGTGCTACTACGCGCGTGTGCTCGACACCGACCTGCCGCTCGCCATCGACGTGGTCTGCGACATGCTGACCGGCTCCCTGATCCTCGAGGAGGACGTCGACGTCGAGCGCGGCGCGATCCTCGAAGAGATCGCGATGACCGAGGACGACCCGGGCGACTGTGTGCACGACCTGTTCGCGCACACGATGTTCGGCGACAACCCCCTCGGCCGCCCCGTCCTCGGCACGGTCGACACGGTCAACGCCCTCACCGCCGACCGCATCCGCCGCTTCTACAAGAAGCACTACGACCCGACCCACCTGGTCGTCGCCTGCGCCGGCAACATCGACCACAACAAGGTCGTACGGCAGGTCCGCGCCGCGTTCGAGAAGGCCGGCGCCTTCAAGAGCGACGACGCCCAGCCGATCGGCCCGCGCCAGGGCAGCCGCAGCATCCGCGCCGCCGGCAAGGTCGACCTGCTGAACCGCAAGACCGAGCAGGCGCACGTCGTCCTCGGCATGCCGGGCCTGGCCCGCACCGACGACCGCCGCTGGGCGCTCGGCGTGCTCAACACCGCCCTCGGCGGCGGCATGTCCTCCCGCCTCTTCCAGGAGGTCCGCGAGAAGCGCGGCCTGGCCTACAGCGTGTACTCCTACACCTCGGGCTTCGCCGACTGCGGGCTGTTCGGCGTGTACGCCGGCTGCCGGCCCTCGCAGGTCCACGACGTGCTGCGGATCTGCCGCGACGAGCTGGACCACGTCGCCGAACACGGTCTGTCCGACGACGAGATCGAGCGGGCCATCGGCCAGCTGCGCGGCTCCACCGTGCTCGGTCTGGAGGACACGGGTGCGCTCATGAACCGCATCGGCAAGAGTGAGCTGTGCTGGGGCGAGCAGATGTCCGTCGACGACATGCTGACCCGGATCGCGGCGGTGACCCCGGACGAGGTCCGTTCCGTCGCCCGCGACATCCTGGGCCGGCGTCCGTCGCTGTCGGTCATCGGCCCGCTGAAGGACAAGCAGGCCGCGCGGCTGCACGACGCGGTCGCATGAGTCACCTCCGTTAGCACCTCCGTTAAGGAAGCAACAGATGAGCAAGCTGCGCGTGGCGGTCCTCGGTGCCAAGGGCCGGATCGGGGCCGAGGCGGTCAAGGCGGTCGAGGCCGCCGAGGACATGGAGCTGGTCGCCGCCCTCGGCCGCGGCGACAAGCTGGAGACGCTGGCGGAGACCGGCGCCCAGATCGCGGTCGAGCTGACCACCCCCGCCTCGGTCATGGGCAACCTGGACTTCTGCGTCCGGCACGGCATCCACGCCGTCGTCGGTACGACGGGCTGGACCGACGAGCGCCTCGCGCAGCTGAAGGGCTGGCTCGCCCAGTCCCCGGAGACGGGCGTGCTCATTGCCCCGAACTTCTCCATCGGCGCCGTACTGACGATGAAGTTCGCGCAGATCGCCGCCCCGTACTTCGAGTCCGTCGAGGTCGTCGAGCTGCACCACCCCAACAAGGTGGACGCCCCGAGCGGTACGGCCACCCGCACCGCCCAGCTGATCGCCGAGGCCCGCGCCAAGGCGGGCTCCGCCCCGGCGCCGGACGCCACGGTGACCGCCCTGGACGGCGCCCGCGGCGCGAATGTCGACGGTGTGCCGGTCCACGCGGTCCGGCTGCGCGGCCTCCTGGCCCACCAGGAGGTCCTGCTCGGCGGCGAGGGCGAGACCCTCACCGTCCGGCACGACTCGCTGCACCACAGCAGCTTCATGCCGGGCATCCTGCTCGGCGCGCGCCGCGTGGTCAGCACCCCGGGCCTGACCTTCGGCCTGGAACACTTCCTGGACCTGAACTGAGCCTCTGACCCCATGCGCGCGAAGATCACCTACCTCGTCACGGCCGCCGTCCTCGTCTTCTACTTCGTCCTGGTCGGCAGCCGCGGCGTGATGCTCATCCAGTCCGGCACCCCGCTGACCGTCACCTTCGGTATCGCGGTGCTGATCCTGCCGGTCATCGGCCTGTGGTTCCTGTGGAAGAACACCGAGTTCGTCCGCAAGGCCAACGCCCTCGCCGCGGAACTGGAGGCCGAGGGCGGCCTGCCGGTCGACGAGCTGAAACGCCTGCCCAGCGGCCGGGTCGACCGTGACTCGGCGGACGAGGTCTTCGCCCGGCGCAAGGCCGAGACCGAGGCGTCCCCGGACGACTGGCGCTGCTGGTTCCGCCTCGCCGTCGCCTACCACGACGCCCGCGACACACCCCGCGCCCGCAAGGCCATGCAGCGGGCGATAGCCCTGCACGAAGGCCGCCCGGTCCAGGTCTGACCCGCCACGCCCACGCGCCGTCCCGGGCACGGGACAGCGGCTGCACCGAAGCGCCGGGGCCATGGGTACGCCGAAGGGGCCGGTCCGCGTTCACACGCGGACCGGCCCCTTCGCATCGCCGTCGTACGGAACCGCCGTTGCACCCGGTCGGCCCGGGGCAGGGCCGCTCAGCCCCGGCGGTTGTCCGCAGCCCACGCCTCCACGGCGTCCGCCGCGCGGTCGAAGGCCTCGGCGCGGCTCAGGAAGTCCGCGTTGTGCGTGGTCAGCAACGGCGGTACGGCATCGCCGGCGCGGTCGGCGCGTGTCAGTACCAGCGCCTGGCCCTGCACCGTGCGCGGCAGCCCCAGCCAGCGGACCGGCTGCTGCACCGTCCGCACGTTCACCACGCGCTCCCAGGCCACCGTGCGCGTGACGAGGAAGCTCACGTGCCGCAGTCCACGCGCGCTCACCCACACGCCCATGCGCAGCAGCCGCACCGCACCGGCGACGATCAGCAGCGCGATGCCGAAGACCGCGGCGGCTCCGCCGATCGTGCCGGTCAGCGCGATGATCACGGCCGCGCTCAGCACGTACGAGGCCAGCAGCAGGCACAGCGCGGTCGCCCCGACCCGCCAGGGGCCGGGCCGGTAGGGGCGCCGCCAGCGGTCGCGGTCGTCATGCGGCAGGGCGACATCTTCGGCTGCTTCTGTGTCGAACGCGCGGTCGGCCGTCAGGAAGGGCAGGGGCACGGCTGGTCCTCACTCGATCCCGGCATCTGCTGTGCCCGGTGAGGCTATCCGGCCACGCCCCGGCTCTCCAGCATTGGGGGCCACGGCGGCGCTCCACACCCCTGCCACGACGGCCGTGGGCGAGCATCAGTGGCCTTCGGACGCCTGCGAGTGCTGGGGCGAGGTGGAGGAGTGATCCAGGCTCAGCGCCGGCATCCCCACCATCAGCGAGCCGACCAGCGCGGCGACGATGGTCAGCCCCAGCAGCAGCCGGCCGGCCAGCTGACCCGCGGACGCGCGCTGAGGAGGCGGAGGAGTGACATTACTGCGGAACCTGTCGGCCTCGGCTATGAAGGCGAACGGGACGGGTTCACGCGGACCGGACATCGGGGGTGGGTCTCCCTTCGGGGACAGAACGGATCTTTGTCATCCGTAGAGACGAACGAACCGCCTCAAAGGTGCCCCGTTTCACCGACTTCTTGCAGTGCGGCACCAAACGCGCCACTGGGTAGAGTGGCGTCGCCACACGACAAGACCGGAAGGCCCACCGAAACCGTGATCCCCGAGGATGACATCAAGATCGAGTTCCGCAGCGACGTCACGGTGGAGCTGGTGAAACACAGCGCGGCCGACTCCGACGTACTGTTCGCCGCCCGTGTGTCCACGCTCGGGGAGCAGTCGCTGGACGAGCTGCAGAAGGACCCGGAGCGCTCCAAGGGCCTGATCAACTACCTCATGCGCGACCGGCACGGCAGCCCGTTCGAGCACAACTCGATGACGTTCTTCATCAGCGCCCCGATCTTCGTCTTCCGCGAGTTCATGCGGCACCGGGTCGGCTGGTCGTACAACGAGGAGTCCGGCCGCTACCGCGAGCTCCAGCCCGTCTTCTACGTCCCCGACACCTCCCGCAAGCTGGTCCAGGAGGGCCGCCCGGGCAAGTACCGCTTCGTCGAGGGCACCCCCGAGCAGTACAAGGTCGTCAGCGACTCGATGGAGGAGTCGTACCGCCAGGCGTACCGGACGTACCAGGAGATGCTGGCCGCCGGCGTCGCCCGTGAGGTCGCCCGCGCCGTGCTGCCGGTCGGCCTGTTCTCCTCGATGTACGCCACCTGCAACGCGCGCTCGCTGATGCACTTCCTCGGCCTGCGCACCCAGCACGAGCTGGCGAAGGTGCCGTCCTTCCCGCAGCGGGAGATCGAGATGGTCGGCGAGAAGATGGAGGCCGAGTGGGCCCGGCTGATGCCGCTCACGTATGCCGCCTTCAATGCGAACGGGCGTGTGGCGCCGTAACGGACCCCCGTTCCGCCGCTCGGCACACATGTACGGTTCAGCCATGCGAAGTGTCCGTATTGCGGCGTTAAGAGAAGTTCATCTAGCCTGATCAAACGGACCCGGCACTGCTTGAACCCCCGAGCAGGCAGTGCCGGGCTCCTCTTTTGTCCTGACTTGCCCGACACCCCGAGGGCAGACCACCTACTGCGCAACGAGTAGCGTGTAACCCATGGCACCGACCTCCACTCCGCAGACCCCCTTCGGGCGGGTCCTCACCGCCATGGTCACGCCCTTCACGGCGGACGGCGCACTCGACCTCGACGGCGCACAGCGGCTCGCCGCGCATCTGGTGGACGCAGGCAACGACGGCCTGATCATCAACGGCACCACCGGCGAGTCGCCCACCACCAGCGACGCGGAGAAAACGGACCTCGTACGAGCGGTCCTGGAGGCCGTCGGCGACCGGGCCCACGTGGTGGCCGGCGTCGGCACCAACGACACCCACCACAGCATCGAGCTGGCCCGCGCCGCCGAGAAGACCGGCGCCCACGGCCTGCTCGTCGTCACGCCGTACTACAACAAGCCCCCGCAGGAGGGCCTGTACCGGCACTTCACGGCCCTGGCCGACGCAACCGAGCTGCCGGTCATGCTCTACGACATCCCCGGCCGCAGTGGCGTTCCGATCAACACCGAGACGCTCGTCCGCCTCGCCGAGCACCCCCGGATCGTCGCCAACAAGGACGCCAAGGGCGACCTCGGCCGCGCCAGCTGGGCCATCGCCCGCTCCGGCCTCGCCTGGTACTCCGGCGACGACATGCTGAACCTGCCGCTGCTCTCCGTCGGCGCGGTCGGCTTCGTCTCGGTCGTAGGCCACCTCGTCACCCCGGACCTGCGCGCGCTCGTCGAGGCGTACGTCTCGGGCGACGTGGTCAAGGCCACCGAGATCCACCAGAAGCTGCTCCCGGTCTACACCGGCATGTTCCGCACCCAGGGCGTCATGACCACCAAGGCCGCGCTCGCCCTGAAGGGCCTGCCCGCCGGGCCGCTGCGCGCCCCCATGGTGGAGTGCTCGCCCGAGGAGATCGAGCAACTCAAGATCGATCTTGCCGCCGGCGGGGTACAGCTCTGACAACAGACTTCGCGCGGCCGCGCGCCACCGCCCCGCGCACCTGAGCTTCACAACTGAATAAGCAGGCCACCGGTGCCTGCGACAACCACAACGACAACTGCTTCTGCACGAACGTCATGCGCGCCACGTGCCCGACCGGTACGTGGCGCGCGTGGTGAGGAGAGTCTTTTGAGTCATCCGCATCCTGAATTGAGCCCGCCCCCGCCGCTGCCCGAAGGCGGCCTGCGGGTCACCCCGCTCGGCGGCCTCGGCGAGATCGGCCGCAACATGACGGTCTTCGAGTACGGCGGCCGCCTGCTGATCGTCGACTGCGGCGTGCTCTTCCCCGAGGAGGAGCAGCCCGGCATCGACCTGATCCTGCCGGACTTCACGTCGATCAGAGACCGCCTCGACGACATCGAGGGCATCGTCCTCACGCACGGTCACGAGGACCACATCGGCGGCGTCCCGTTCCTCCTGCGCGAGAAGCCGGACATCCCGCTGATCGGCTCCAAGCTGACCCTCGCGCTGATCGAGGCCAAGCTCCAGGAGCATCGCATCCGCCCGTACACCCTCGAGGTGGCGGAGGGGAACCGCGAGCGCCTCGGCCCCTTCGACTGCGAGTTCATCGCGGTCAACCACTCCATCCCGGACGCGCTGGCCGTCGCCATCCGCACGCCCGCGGGCATGGTCGTCCACACCGGCGACTTCAAGATGGACCAGCTCCCGCTGGACAACCGCCTCACGGACCTGCACGCCTTCGCGCGGCTGAGCGAGGAGGGCATCGACCTCCTCCTCACCGACTCCACCAACGCGGAGGTCCCCGGCTTCACGGCGCACGAGCGGGACATCTCCAACGTCCTGCGGCAGGTCTTCGCCGGCGCCCGCAAGCGGATCATCGTGGCGAGCTTCGCCAGCCACGTCCACCGCATCCAGCAGATCCTCGACGCCGCCCACGAGTACGGCCGCCGGGTCGCCTTCGTCGGCCGCTCCATGGTCCGCAACATGGGCATCGCGCGTGACCTCGGCTATCTGCGGGTCCCGCCGGGCCTGGTGGTGGACGTCAAGACGCTCGACGACCTCCCGGACCACGAGGTGGTCCTGGTCTGCACGGGTTCCCAGGGCGAACCGATGGCGGCCCTGTCCCGCATGGCCAACCGGGACCACCAGATCCGCATCGTCGACGGCGACACCGTGATCCTGGCGTCCTCGCTGATCCCCGGCAACGAGAACGCGGTCTACCGCGTGATCAACGGCCTGACCCGCTGGGGCGCGAACGTCATCCACAAGGGCAACGCCAAGGTGCACGTCTCCGGCCACGCGTCCGCGGGCGAGCTGCTGTACTTCTACAACATCTGCCGCCCGAAGAACCTGATGCCGGTCCACGGCGAATGGCGCCACCTGCGCGCCAACGCCGAGCTGGGCGCCCTCACCGGCGTCCCGCACGACCACATCGTCATCGCCGAGGACGGCGTCACCGTCGACCTGGTCCAGGGCAAGGCCAAGATCTCCGGCAAGGTCCAGGCGGGCTATGTCTACGTCGACGGCCTGTCGGTCGGCGATGTCGGCGAGCCCGCGCTGAAGGACCGCAAGATCCTGGGCGAGGAGGGCATCATCTCGGTCTTCGTGGTGGTCGACTCCTCCACGGGCAAGATCACTGGTGGCCCGCACGTCCAGGCGCGCGGCTCCGGCATCGAGGACTCGGCCTTCGTGGACGTCCTCCCGAAGGTCGCCGAGGTGCTCGAACGCTCGGCCCAGGACGGGGTCGTCGAGCCCCACCAGCTGCAGCAACTGGTCCGCCGGACGCTGGGCAAGTGGGTCTCGGACAACTACCGGCGCCGGCCGATGATCCTGCCGGTCGTGGTGGAGGTCTGACGCCCTGCCAGGCATGCACTCGGAGCGGGGCGCCTCGATTTGCATCGAGGCGCCCCGCTCCAGTACGTTTACGGCTCCACCTCGACGGGAACCCGGCACACTTCGTGCGCCAGGCGGCTCCGGAGGGGGTGGGAAATCCGGCTCAGAATCTCTGATAAAGTCGGAACCGCCGGAAAGGGAAACGCGAGAGCGGAAACCTGGAAAGCACCGAGGAAATCGGATCGAGAAAAGATCTGATAGAGTCGGAAACGCAAGACCGAAGGGAAGCCCGGAGGAAAGCCCGAGAGGGTGAGTACAAAGGAAGCGACCGTTCCTT
>NZ_JBVJOL010000018.1:0-116391 GCF_055583185.1 Streptomyces sp. NPDC104814
GGTGCTTTCCAGGTTTCCGCTCTCGCGTTTCCCTTTCCGGCGGTTCCGACTCTATCAGATCCTTTCGGCGTCTGATCCCCGGTCAGCGGGGTTTGCCTTCCCGGCTGTTGGGCCGTTCCGACGAGTGAGACTTTAGCGGATTCCCGGCCCCCGAGCTAATCGGGGCCCTGCGTCCTTTCGAACGCGGATTCCTCATTTCGCAAATACGCGCACCGACGACACGACAACAGCGCAGACATACGTCTGGCCGACGAGTAGCTGGTGGGACTTGCGGAATGGCTGTCCGGGGACCGACCGGAGTCGGCTCTCACGTCGGACAACTCGAAGAACCTTACGGATGCCACCGGGGTGTGTCAACTCGCTGCGGGAGCACACCCCGGCGGGAGTCGCGGAGCCGCGGCCCTGACTGCGGAGGGCTCAGTCCTTGGTGCCGGAGGCCAGCTCGCGGCTGCGGTCACGGGCGGCTTCGAGGGCGGCGATCAGGGCGGCCCGTACACCGTGGTTCTCCAGCTCGCGGATGGCGTTGATGGTCGTACCCGCGGGAGAGGTGACGTTCTCGCGGAGCTTGACCGGGTGCTCGCCGCTGTCGCGGAGCATGGTCGCGGCGCCGATCGCGGACTGGACGATCAGGTCGTGGGCCTTGTCGCGGGGCAGGCCGAGCAGGATGCCGGCGTCCGTCATGGCCTCGACGAGATAGAAGAAGTACGCCGGGCCGGAGCCGGACAGGGCGGTGCAGGCGTCCTGCTGGGACTCGGGGACGCGGAGCGTCTTGCCGACGGCGCCGAAGATCTCCTCGGTGTGCGCCAGGTGCGCCGCGGTGGCGTGGCTGCCGGCAGAGATGACGGACATGGCCTCGTCGACCAGGGCGGGGGTGTTCGTCATGACGCGCACGACCGGGGTGCCCGCGGCGAGGCGCTCCTCGAGGAACGCGGTGGTGATGCCCGCGGCGCCGCTGATGACCAGCCGGTCGGCGGGGACATGGGGGGCGAGTTCGTCGAGGAGGGTGCCCATGTCCTGCGGCTTGACCGTGAGGATCAGGGTGTCCGCGGTCTTGGCGGCCTCGGCGTTGGTGACCGGGGTGACGCCGTAGCGGGAGCTCAGTTCGTCGGCGCGTTCCTGGCGGCGGGCCGTGACGAGGAGGTCGGCCGGGGTCCAGCCGCTGCGGATCATTCCGCTGAGCAGGGCTTCGCCGATCTTGCCGGTGCCGAGAACTGCGACTTTCTGCGTCATGGCTGGGGATGCCTCCGAAGGGTGCGTCGTCCTGGAGGCATCCTCGCACCGCCGGCGGGGGCGGGCCCGCGGTGTCCGGTGGGCGGGACGGTGCGCGGGGCGCCTGGGCGGTCGGCCGCGCGTCAGGCCGTACGGCGTCGGAGGGTGGCGGCGCCGAGGGCGAGGACGAGGAGGGCGCAGCCGGCCACGACGAGGACGTCGCGGACGAAGGTGGCGGTCATGTCGGTGTGGTGGAGGACCTCGTTCATGCCGTCGACGGCGTACGACATGGGGAGGACGTCGGAGATCGCTTCGAGGGCGGGGTGCATGTCGGACCTCGGGGTGAACAGGCCGCACAGGAGCAGCTGGGGGAAGATCACGGCCGGCATGAACTGGACCGCCTGGAATTCGGAGGCCGCGAAGGCCGAGACGAAGAGGCCGAGGGCCGTGCCGAGGAGGGCGTCGAGCAGGGCCACCAGCAGGAGCAGCCAGGGGCTGCCGGTGACGTCCAGGCCGAGGACCCACAGTGCGAGGGCGGTGGCGAGGGCGGACTGGAGGATCGCGACGGCGCCGAAGGCGAGGGCGTAGCCGGCGATCAGGTCGCCTTTGCCGAGGGGCAGGGCGAGGAGGCGTTCGAGGGTGCCCGAGGTGCGTTCGCGCAGGGTGGCGATGGAGGTCACCAGGAACATCGTGATCAGCGGGAAGATCCCGAGCAGGGAGGCGCCGATGCTGTCGAAGGTGCGCGGGTTGCCGTCGAAGACGTAGCGCAGCAGGAAGAGCATCACGCAGGGGGTGAGGAGCATCAGCGCGATGGTGCGCGGGTCGTGGGTGAGCTGGCGCAGGACCCGGGCGGCGGTGGCGGTGGTGCGGGCGGGGTGCAGGGCGCGGGTGGGGGCCGGTGGGGTCGTGGTGGTGTTCATCGGGTGGTCTCCTGGGCGCGGGTTTCGGCGGTCACCTGGTCGACCATGTGGAGGAAGGCGGCCTCGACGGTGTCGGTTCCGGTGCGTGCGCGCAGGGCGTCGGGGGTGTCCTCGGCGAGGATGCGTCCGTCGCGCATGAGCAGCAGGCGGTGGCAGCGCTCGGCTTCGTCCATGACGTGGGAGGAGACGAGGAGTGTGGTGCCGCGGTCGGTGAGGGTGTGGAAGAGGTTCCACAGGTCGCGGCGCAGGACGGGGTCGAGGCCGACGGTGGGTTCGTCGAGGACGAGCAGCTCGGGGGTGCCGAGCAGGGCGACGGCGAGGGAGACGCGGCTGCGCTGGCCGCCGGAGAGGTTGCCGGCGAGGGCGTCGGCGTGGTGGGTGAGGTCGACGTCGGTGAGGACGCGGTCGACGTCGGCGCGCCGGTCGGGGGTGGCCTGTGCGGGGTTGAGGACGGCCGCGAAGTAGTCGAGGTTCTGGCGGATGGACAGGTCGTCGTAGACGGACGGGGCCTGGGTGACGTAGCCGATGCGGGTGCGCAGGGCGGGGTGGCCTGCGGGGTGGCCGAGGACGTCGAGGGTGCCGGTGACCTTGGCCTGGGTGCCGACGATCGCGCGCAGGAGGGTGGATTTGCCGCAGCCGGAGGGGCCGAGGAGGCCGGTGATGCGGCCGCGCGGGACGGTGAAGTCCAGGCCGTGCAGGACGGTGCGCGGGCCGCGGACGGCGGTGAGGCCGGTGGCGTGGACGGCTGGGGGGAGTGGCGCTTCGGGGGTCGTCGGGGGTGTACCGGACGAGTAATTCATCATGTGGTGAATAATGCGTCCGGTGGTGGGGAACGTCAAGCGCCCGCGGGGCGCGGGCCTCACGGGCGCAGGGCGGTGGTGGGGATGGGGTCAGGTGGGGCGGGCGACCAGCAGCTCGACGTCGTACGTCTCCTCCACCACCCCGTCCGGGAAGACGGTCAGCAGGTGGGCGCGCTCGGCGGTGAGGAAGGCGCGGGCGCTGTTCTCCCCGTGGACCAGGAAGACGGAGTGGCTGCCGATGTTGGCGAGGTGGGTGTCGACGGGGACGCGGCGGCTCCAGCGGACCCGGCGGCGGGCGAAGTCGAGGCTTCCGGTGGGGTCGGCGGCGTACGAACCGGCGGCGTCCTTCTTCGCGACGCCGACGTCGATGCCGAAGTGACGGGCGATGCGCGTCGTCTGCTCGTCGATCCACTGCACGTCGAGGGCGCTGGTGTTCCACCACAGCGCCAGCGCGCCGCCCGGGCGCAGTACGCGCCGGGCCTCCGGGACCGCGCGGGCCGGGTCGGTCCAGTGCCAGGACTGGGCGTAGGTGAGGAGGTCCACGGAGGCGTCGGCGAGCGGCAGGGCGTTGCCGTCGCCGCGGACGAGCCGCACGTCGGGCAGGCCGCGGCGCAGCTCGGCGGCCATGCCGGCGCCCGGCTCCACGGCGAGGACGTCGGCGCCACGGCGGGCGAGGAGGCCGGTCGCGATACCGGTGCCCGCGCCGACGTCGGCGACGCGCGCGCCGGTGAGGGGGCGCCCGGCGAGTTCCTCGACGGCGTCGAACAGCGCGTCCGGGTACGAGGGGCGGTGGGCTGCGTACTGGGCAGCGGCGGCGTTGAAGGAGTGGGCGCGGTCGGCCTGCGAAGGGGCCGGGTCGGGGGATGCCGGGGTGGCAGCGCGGGTGGGCTCCGTCGTCGATGTCATGGGGCCATGGTGTCCGCGGCGGTCGCCGGGGGCAGGTGGATTTCGCTCCCCGCGTGCGCCCTCCCGATGCGGCTAGTGCTGTGACCGGAAAGGTTTGCCGGATAGCTCGCGGCGTCCGGTGCTGGGGGCACCTCCCACGCCGTCCAGGCAGTGGGGGAGCATCGCAAGGCGGAGCATCGCCCGCGTACTGGATGTACTCGGGTGATGCGACAACGCGGCGCGGTGCCGTGCCGGGCGTCGCGAGCCGGTGAACCTTTCCGGTCGCAGCACTAGGAACGCCGCTTCTTCCTGACGGGGTTGCCCGACCTCTTCGCCGTGCGGCGTCGGTGCTGGTCGAGGGCTTCCTCGTACTCGGCGCGGTGGAGTTTCTCGCCCGGCGCCTCGCTCAGGGAGCGGAAGAAGTAGGCGAGCAGGGAGCCGACGAAGCCGATGGCGAGCAGGCCGCGCAGGTTGGCGTGGCGTTCCGGGTCGGGGCGCTTGCCGAAGGAGTCCCAGGTGTGCCGGAAGGCGAGCGCGCTGCAGATCGCGAACATCGCGATGACCAGCACGGTCACGAAGCTGCCGGTGTCCGCGAGGGCCAGTCCCTCGTAGGCGAAGCGCAGCACGAGGCAGGCGGCCGCCGCGGCGACGAGCGAGCCGACGGCGACGCCGATGCGGCGGGCCGTGTAGCCATGGGTGTGGTCGACCCAGGTGGTGCCGAAGAAGCGCAGGGGTTCCGGCCGGGGGCCGGTGGCGGTGGCCGGGGTGCCGTTGTCGTCGCTCACGCCCTCGATTATGGCGCCGGCCGCCCGGCGGGCCCGCGCCGCGGCTCCCCTGCGGTGCCGCGGCCGGGCGCGCCGTCGCTCAGGCGCAGCGCGGGGCGATGTAGCCGTCGCTGCCGGTGTGTACGTAGGCGTCGGAGACGAACTCGCCGTTGCCGATGTTGTCCCAGATGGCGGTGGTGCCGTAGTAGCCGGACACACGGGTGCCCGGGGTCTGGCAGTAGACCGGGACCTTGATGCCCTCCGGCAGGATCTTGACGATCGGGTAGCCGGTGCCGGGGCCGCTGCGCACGTTCAGACGGACGCCGGGCGCCACGTCGTAGTAGCGCAGCGCCGTCGCGGCCTGCGTCTGTACTGCTTCACCTGCGGTTTCGTCGACATGGTCGACCGACATGATGACCTCCCCCGTTGCACCCCACGGCAGGCGTGGGGTCGCGTCGATTCCCTCGTGTCGCGCGGCGAAACACCTGTGCGCGACTCGCACGCGAACGCTAGCAAGCCGCCTCTGTCTTGTTCGAGTCATCGACTAGGCTCCGTGCGTCGCGCGCGCGGACGAAGAGCACGGGGGGTTCCATGGCGCCACAGAGGAACACCGGGGCGGGCGCGGAAGCGGAACTTCCGGAATACGCCGGTCACTATCTGCTGGAGTCCCGTCTGGGCTCGGGCGGCATGGGCGTCGTACACCTGGCCCGCAGCGCGTCCGGAATGCGGCTCGCGGTGAAGGTCGTCCACGCGGAGTTCGCCAGGGACCCCGAGTTCCGCGGCCGGTTCCGGCAGGAGATCGTGGCCGCGCGCCGGGTGAGCGGCGCCTTCACCGCGCCCGTCGTCGACGCCGATCCGGAAGCCGAACGGCCGTGGATGGCGACCCTGTTCATCCCCGGACCGACACTGTCCGAGCACGTCAAGCACAACGGCCCGATGCCGGCCGCGGAGTTGCGCCGGCTGATGGCGGGGCTGGCGGAGGCGCTGCGCGACATCCACCGGGTCGGGGTGGTGCACCGGGATCTGAAGCCGAGCAACGTGCTGCTCGCCGAGGACGGTCCGAAGGTCATCGACTTCGGCATCTCCCGGCCCAAGGACAGCGAACTGCGCACCGAGACCGGCAAGTTGATCGGCACGCCGCCGTTCATGGCACCGGAGCAGTTCCGCAGGCCCCGGCAGGTGGGGCCCGCGGCCGACGTCTTCGCGCTGGGTTCGGTGATGGTGCACGCGGCGACCGGGCGGGGTCCGTTCGACTCCGACAGTCCGTACGTCGTCGCCTACGCCGTCGTCCACGACGAACCGGATCTGACCGGCGTGCCCGGGAACCTCGCGGCGCTGGTGGGACGTTGTCTCGCCAAGGAGCCGGAGGAGCGGCCGACACCGGACGAGCTGATGCGGGAGCTGCGCTCGGTGGCGGCCTCGTACGACACGCAGGCGTTCATACCGGCCCAGCGGACGGGGGCCCGGCGGACCGGCGAGGGGCCGTCGCCGTCCGCCTCGAAGGACGGCCTTGGCAGTGCGGCGACGGGAGGTGGGACAGGGGCACCGGACGACAAGGAGCCGGGAGCAGCGGGCGCGGGAGACCGTGCGCGCGGGCGCCGACGCGGGCGGATCGCCCTCGCCGTCGGCACGGTGGCACTGATCGCGGGCGGTGCGTTCGCCGTCGTCCCGCTGATCGACGGCGGTCCCACGGCGGGTGGTGCGACGCCGCGGTCCGCGCGGGACGGATTCGCCGGGTGGGAAGCGGAACCGGTGGCGGGCAGCGCCGGCGGTGCCGCCGAGTGCGCCCCCGGCGCCGGGCGGCTGCTGTGTGCCCGGCCCGGCGTGGTCTTCGCGCTCGACCCCGAGAACGGGCGGCTGCTGTGGCGGCACACCGCCGTACGGGGGCGCTCCGGTGGCCCGCCGGTCGTCGCGGGCGGCCTCGTGTACGCCCCCGCGGACCAAGGACGGCGGCTGGAGGCGCTCGACCCGGCCTCCGGCGAGGTGCGCAGACGCCAGGACGTGCCCGCGTACGCCGGATTCCGGGCCGTCGGCGGCATGCTGCTGCTCACCGGT
Source organism: Streptomyces sp. NPDC104814 (assembly GCF_055583185.1). NCBI lineage: Bacteria > Bacillati > Actinomycetota > Actinomycetes > Kitasatosporales > Streptomycetaceae > Streptomyces > Streptomyces sp. NPDC104814. The sequence continues at coordinate 6,634 of NZ_JBVJOL010000018.1, forward strand.
GCGCACGGCACGGTGACGGGCCTGGACGCGGCGACGGGTGCCACGGTGTGGAGCCACCGGATCGCGGGACAGGCCACGCCGTCGTTCGAGTCGTTCGCCGGGGACACGGCGGCGTACGCGACGAGCGTGTCGGGCGACGGGAAGCACACCCGCGTCACCGCCGTGGACCCGCGCACGGGTGAGGTGCGCCGGGAGGCCCGGCTGAACGGGATGCTGGATCTCGTCGGTGCGCAGGGCGGATCGGTGTATCTGCTCGCCCAGGACCGGACGTACGGCGAGGCGACCGCCGTCGTGCGGTACTCCCCCGCGACCGGGGCCACGCGCCGGGTCGCGCTGCCCGTCGCCCGGCAGGGGGTGCAGGCCGCGGTGCGGGAGGACGTCGTCTATCTGATGGGGGTCGGAGGCTCCCTGGACGCCGTCGACATGAGCGCGCGCAGACTGCTGTGGTCGCTGGAGACGTCCGTGAGCCGTGCCTCGGCGCCGACCGCGGACGGGGCGCGGGTGTACGTCACGGCGGCCGACGGCCGGCTGCTCGGCGTCGACGCCCGCACCGGCGGCCTCGTCGGCCAGACCCGCGCCCGGCTGGGCACGGGCGCGGACCGCATCGCCGCGAGCCTGCCCACACCGGTGATCACCGACGGCCGCGTGTACACCTCCGCTCCGGACGGCACGGTGTTCGCGGTCGCGGCGGGGGCACCGGGCGACTGGTAGGGACCGTGGGGGCGGGGGCCTGCGGGCGCCGGGGGCGACGGCGGCCCCGGGGGTGAGACGGGCGACACCGCGGGGGGGGGACGGGCGAAGGGCCGCCCCCTGGGGGAGCGGCCCTTCGGCGTCGTAGAGGTGCCCGGGGCGGCCGTAGAGGCGCCCGGGGCGGCCGGGAGAGGTCAGCCGAGCTTGGAGACGTCGCGCACCGCGCCCTTGTCGGCGCTGGTGGCCATCGCGGCGTAGGCGCGCAGGGCCGCCGAGACCTTGCGGTCGCGGTTCTTCGGGCGGTAGGCGCCGTTCAGGGCCTGCTCACGGCGGGCCAGCTCCGCGTCGTCGACCAGCAGCTCGATCGAACGGTTCGGGATGTCGATGCGGATACGGTCGCCGTCCTCGACAAGGGCGATCGTGCCGCCCGAGGCCGCCTCAGGGGAGGCGTGGCCGATGGACAGGCCGGACGTGCCGCCGGAGAAGCGGCCGTCGGTGACCAGCGCGCAGGCCTTGCCCAGGCCCCGGCCCTTCAGGTACGAGGTCGGGTAGAGCATCTCCTGCATGCCGGGGCCGCCCTTGGGGCCCTCGTAGCGGATGACGACGACGTCGCCCTCCTTGACCTGCTGGGTGAGGATCTTCTGGACGGCCTCCTCCTGCGACTCGCAGACGACCGCCGGACCCTCGAAGGTCCAGATCGACTCGTCGACACCGGCGGTCTTCACCACGCAGCCGTCGACGGCGAGGTTGCCGCGCAGGACCGCGAGGCCGCCGTCCTTGGAGTAGGCGTGCTCGGCGGAGCGGATGCAGCCGCCCTCGGCGTCGGTGTCCAGCGCCTCCCAGCGCTCGGACTGGGAGAACGCCTCGGCGGAGCGGACGCAGCCGGGCGCCGCGTGCCACAGCTCGACGGCCTCGGGCGACGGGGAGCCGCCGCGCACGTCCCAGGTCTTGAGCCAGTCGGCCAGCGACGGGCTGTGCACCGAGTGCACGTCCTCGTTCAGCAGACCGGCGCGGTGCAGCTCGCCGAGGAGGGCGGGGATGCCGCCGGCGCGGTGCACGTCCTCCATGTAGTACGTGCGGTCCTTGGCGACGTTCGGCGCGACCTTCGCCAGGCACGGCACCCGGCGGGAGACGGCGTCGATCTGCTCCAGGCCGAAGGGCACACCGGCCTCCTGGGCGGCGGCCAGCAGGTGCAGGATCGTGTTGGTGGAGCCGCCCATCGCGATGTCGAGGGCCATGGCGTTCTCGAACGCCTGGATGGTGGCGATGTTGCGCGGCAGGGCGGAGTCGTCGTCCTGCTCGTAGTAGCGGTGGACGAGGTCCATCACGGTGCGCGCGGCGTCGACGTAGAGCTGCTTGCGCGCGGTGTGGGTGGCGAGGACCGAGCCGTTGCCGGGCAGGGACAGGCCGATGGCCTCGGTCAGGCAGTTCATCGAGTTGGCGGTGAACATGCCGGAACACGAGCCGCAGGTCGGACAGGCGCTCTCCTCGATACGGAGCATGTCCTCGTCCGAGATCTTCTCGTTCACGGCCTCGGACATCGCGTCGACCAGGTCGAGCGTACGGACCGTGCCGTCGACGAGGGTGGCGCGGCCGGACTCCATCGGGCCGCCGGAGACGAAGACCGTCGGGATGTTCAGGCGCAGGGCCGCGTTGAGCATGCCCGGGGTGATCTTGTCGCAGTTGGAGATGCAGACCAGGGCGTCGGCGCAGTGCGCCTCGACCATGTACTCCACGCTGTCCGCGATCAGGTCGCGGGAGGGCAGGGAGTAGAGCATGCCGCCGTGGCCCATCGCGATGCCGTCGTCCACGGCGATCGTGTTGAACTCGCGCGGGATGCCGCCCGCCTCCTTGATCGCCTCGCTGACGATCCGGCCGACCGGCGCCAGGTGGGTGTGGCCCGGGACGAACTCGGTGAAGCTGTTGGCGACCGCGATGATGGGCTTCCGGCCGATGTCCGCACCGGGTACACCGGAGGCGCGCATCAGGGCGCGGGCGCCCGCCATGTTGCGGCCGTGGGTGACTGTGCGGGACCTCAGCTCGGGCATCGTCGCTCGCTCCTTCTAAGACCTTCGGTCAGAGAATTCTGACTGCAGTCGAGCGTACGCCGGTCATCCAGGGGCCGGGACAGGGTGTCCGGAATGCGGGACAGGCGTCTCGTTCTTCAGCGTGTTCCGGCGTTTTTCAGGCGCCCGTCAGGCACCCGTCAGGTGCGTCTGTACGACCGGGGCGAGGCGGGCGACGATCTGTTCGACGTCCACCGACGCCAGCGGCTCGACCTTGATCACGTACCGCAGCATCACCGTGCCGACCAGCTGCGCGGCCGCCAGCTCGGCGCGCAGCTCGGCGTCCGCGGTCCGCAGCTCCCCGGCGACCCGGCGCAGCAGCTGCGCGGAGACCAGGCGGCGCAGCGCGGCCGCCGCGGTCTCGTTGTTCACCGCCGAGCGGACGATGGCGAGCAGCGGTGTGCGGGTGGCCGGGTTCTCCCACAGGCCCAGGAGCAGCCTAGTCATGCGCTCACCGACGTCGGCGAGGGGACCGGCCAGGGCCGCGTCGCGCATCGTCAGGGCCGGCGCGAAGGCGACCTCGATGGCCGCCTCGAAGATCTGTTCCTTGGTACCGAAGTAGTGATGGACGAGCGCCGAGTCGACACCGGCGGCCTTGGCGATGCCGCGCACGGACGTCTTCTCGTAGCCGCGCTCGGAGAACTCCTCGCGGGCAGCGGCCAGGAGGCGGTCACGCGTGCCGGCCGACTCGGTGCGCGGGGGACGCCCGCGGCGGCGGGCGCCGGCCGGGGCGGCCGCCGGGGCCGGGGTGTCGCCGGGGTCCGTCATCGCCGGGGCACCTTCACCGCGGACGCCAGATGCAGGCGGGTGAAGGCCAGGGCCTCGGCGAGGTCGGCCTCGCGCTCCGCGCTGGACATGGCGCGGCGGGTGTTGACCTCGATGACGACATGGCCGTCGAAGCCGTTCACGGCGAGCCGTTCGAGCACTTCGGCGCAGGGCTGGGTGCCGCGGCCGGGCACCAGGTGCTCGTCCTTGGCGGAGCCGCGGCCGTCGGCGAGGTGGACGTGGCCGAGGCGGTCGGCCATGCGGTCGATCATCTGGATCGCGTCACTGCGGGCGGTCGCGGTGTGACTGAGATCGATCGTGAAGTGACGGTAGTCGTCCTTCGTGACGTCCCAGTCGGGGGCGTACGCGAGCATCTCGCGGTCGCGGTAGCGCCAGGGGTACATGTTCTCCACGGCGAACCGCACGTCCGTCTCGTTCGCCATGCGCCAGATGCCGTCCACGAAGTCGCGGGCGTACTGGCGCTGCCAGCGGAAGGGCGGATGGACGACGACCGTGCTCGCGCCGAGCTTCTCGGCCGCCGCCTGGGCGCGCTGCAGCTTGGTCCACGGGTCGGTGGACCACACCCGCTGCGTGATCAGCAGGCAGGGGGCGTGCACGGCGAGGATCGGGATGCGGTGGTAGTCGCTGAGTCTGCGCAACGCCTCGATGTCCTGGCTGACCGGGTCGGTCCACACCATGACCTCGACACCGTCGTAACCGAGGCGCGCGGCGATCTCGAAGGCCGTGGCCGTCGACTCCGGATACACCGAGGCCGTCGACAGCGCGACCTTCGCATCCGGAATCCGTACGACTGGCTCTGCCATGGGGGACAGGTTACGGGGTGCGGGTGTTCGGACGGGGGGTGCCCAATGGCCGTTGTGGGCATTGCCATATCGCGACTGCGGGCTTGGCGGGGGGGGGCGGGCGGGGCGACGGCTGGGCGGCGGCTGGGCGGCGGCTGGGCGGCGGCTGCGCGCCGACCGTCGCCGCGGGGAGCCGCCCCACGCGGCCCCGACGTGCCGGGTCGCCCCCGGCCCACGACCGGCCGCCGCTGCGGAGCGCCATGCGCGGCTGCGTGCGGGGGCGGGGGCGCAGGCCGTCGCCGCGGGGGCTGGGGCGCAGGCCGTCGCCACGGGGAGCGCCGTGCGCGGCGGGCGGGTGGGGCGGCCGACGGCTGTCGCCGCGCGGAAAGCGCCGTACGCGGCTGTGGGCTTGGCGGGGGGCGGGCGGGGCGACGGTTGGGTGCCGACCGGGCGGCGGCTGGGCGCCGACCGTCGCCGCGGGGAGCCGCCCCACGCGGCCCCGACGTGCCGGGTCGCCGCCCGGCCCACGACCGGCCGCCGCTGCGGAGCGCCATGCGCGGCTGCGTGCGGGGGCGGGGGCGCAGGCCGTCGCCCCGGGGAGCGCCGTACGCGGCTGCGGGCTTGGCGGGGGGCCGCCGAGCCGACGACCGGCCGCCGCTGCGCAGCGCCGTGCCCGGCTGCGTGCGGGGGCGGGGGCGCAGGCCGTCGCCCCGGGGAGCGCCGTACGCGGCTGCGGGCTTGGCGGGCAGCCGCCGAGCCGACGACCGGCCGCCGCTGCGCAGCGCCGTGCCCGGCGGCGAGCGGGGGCGGGGGCGCAGGCCGTCGCCGCGGGGAGCGCCGTACGCGGCTGTGGGCTTGGCGGGCAGCCGCCGAGCCGACGACCAGCCACCGACCGGCCGCCACTGCGGAGCGCCCTGCGCGGCGGCGTCGGAGGGGCTGGGAGGCGCCCGCCGCCGCGGGCAGCGCCACACGCGGCCCCGGCGTGCCGAGGGGCCGCCGGGCCGACGACCGGACGCGAGGAGCGCCATGCACGGCGGCGAACGGCGAGGCGGATGGCGCCAGCCGTCGCCGCGAGGAGCGCCGCACGCGGCTGGGGGGTGGGCGGGGTGGACCGCCGGCCGCTGCCGCGCCGTGCGCGGCTGCGAGGTGCGTCGGGGCGGTCGCCCGCCGTCGCTGCCGGTGCCCTACGCGTCCGCGGGCCCGCGAGGCCCGAGGCGCGGGCCACCGCACCGCACCGCGCCGTCGCGGTGAGCGGCGTACCAGGCTGCGGCTGCCGGACCCGCGTGGCCTAGCCGCGCAACGGACCCGCGTGGCGTCGGACCCGCGTGGGCAGCCCACGCGTCGGACCGCGGGCCCAGCGCACGCGACGGACCCGCGTGGCCGGGTCGCTCGGCGGACTCGCCTGCCGGGTTCGCCGCGGGGCCGCCCCGCGTACCCCTGCCGGACTTACGCCGAGCCCATGTGGTCCAGGCGGCGGAGGATCACTCCCTCGCGCAGGGCCCAGGGGCAGATTTCCAGGGCCTCCACCTCGAAGAGGTCCATCGCGCCCTCGGCGACCAGCGCGCCGGCGAGGAGCTGGCCCGCGCGGCCCTCGGAGACGCCGGGGAGCTCGGCGCGCTGGGCGACGGTCATGTCGGCGAGCTTGGGAACCCAGGCCTCCAGGCTCTCCCGCTTCAGTTCCCGCTGGGTGTACAGGCCCTCCGCCGAGCGCGCCGCACCGGCGATGCGGGCCAGCTGCTTGAAGGTCTTGGAGGTGGCGACCACGTGGTCCGGGGCGCCGAACCGGCTGAATTCACCGACCGTACGCGCGATCTGCGCGCGGACGTGGCGGCGCAGGGCGCGGACGTCCTCGGGGTCGGGCGGATCGCCGGGCAGCCAGCCGGCGGTGAGGCGGCCGGCGCCCAGCGGCAGCGAGACGGCCGTGTCCGGTTCCTCGTCCATGCCGTAGGCGATCTCCAGGGAGCCGCCGCCGATGTCGAGGACGAGCAGTTTCCCGGCGGACCAGCCGAACCAGCGGCGGACCGCGAGGAAGGTGAGCCGGGCCTCCTCCTCGCCGGTGAGAACCTGCAGTTCGACGCCGGTCTCGGCCTGCACGCGCGCGAGGACGTCGTCGGCGTTGCCGGCCTCACGGACGGCGGAGGTGGCGAACGGCAGCAGGTCCTCCACGCCCTTGTCCTCGGCGGCCTGCAGGGCCTCCTTGACGACGGCGACCAGTTTGTCGATGCCCTCGGCGCCTATGCAGCCCTCGTCGTCCAGGAGTTGGGCGAGTCGCAGCTCCGTCTTGTGCGAGTGCGCGGGCAGCGGGCGTGCGCCGGGGTGCGCGTCCACCACCAGCAGATGCACCGTGTTCGATCCCACGTCGAGGACACCGAGTCTCATGTAGGGAACGCTACTGCCAGCGGCGCCGGGTTCGGTCCCCCGTGCGGTGCCCGGACGGGCACCCGGCGACTTACCCTGGACGGGTGCCAAAGACGAAAAAGGCGAAGGACGAAAATCCGGCCAAGGCGGCGAAAGCCGATAAGTCGAGCAAATCCTCCACGGTTCCTTCGCAGGCGAAGGTGGTGAAGGCGGCGAAGAAGCCGAAGAAGGCCCTGCTGGGCCCGGAGGCGCCGGTGGCCGACGAGAAGGGCCTCGACTTCGCCCGCGCATGGGTGGAGTTCCCGGATCCGGCGGACGACGAACAGGTCTTCCGGTGCGATCTGACATGGCTGACCTCTCGCTGGAACTGCATCTTCGGCAGCGGCTGCCAGGGCATCCAGGCGGGCCGCGCTGACGACGGGTGCTGCACGCTGGGCGCGCACTTCTCCGACGAGGACGACGAGAAGCGGGTCGCCGGGCATGTGGCGCGGCTCACGCCTGAGATCTGGCAGCACCACGCCGAGGGCACGAGGAACGGCTGGGTCTCCGAGGACGAGGACGGCGAGCGGCAGACCCGGCCCTACCAGGGCTCCTGCATCTTCCAGAACCGGCCGGGCTTCGCGGGCGGCGCGGGTTGCTCGCTGCACATCCTGGCCCTGCGCGAGGGCCGCGAGCCGCTGGAGACCAAGCCGGACGTGTGCTGGCAGCTGCCGATCCGGCGGACCTTCGACTGGATCGAGCGGCCCGACGACACGCGCGTGCTGCAGGTCTCCATCGGGGAGTACGACCGCCGCGGCTGGGGTCCCGGCGGCCACGACCTGCACTGGTGGTGCACGTCGGCCACCTCGGCGCACGGCGCGGGCGACCCGGTGTACGTCTCCTACCGGGCCGAGCTGACCGAGCTGATGGGCAAGGCCGGCTACGACCGGCTGGTCGAGCTGTGCGAGGAGCGGCTGGCCTCCCGGCTGCCCCTGCTCGCCCCGCACCCGGCGGACCCGGCACGCTGACCCGGCCCGTGAGCGGGGACCCCGTGCGCGCCCGGCCCGCGGGCCCGAGAACGGCTCGTGCACAAGCCGTGAGGTGCGTTCCGGCGCCGTATGCGTAAGGCGTACGGCGCCGTATCGCGTCCGGCGTCACGACGCAGGCGGGCTCGGGGTGCCGCCGTCGCTTGGCGGCGGGGTCGAGCCTCCCGGGTCGGTGGAGCCGCCCGGGTCGGACGGGGTGGGCTCGGTGGGCGTGGGGTCGGGCGACGGCGGCGGGCTGCTCGGCGTGGGCGAGCCGCCGGGATCCGTAGGGGCCGAGGCGGTGGGCGTCGGGTCGGGGCCGGACGAGGGCGGGTCGGTGGGCCTGCCCGGGCCGGTGCCGGGGTCGGAGGGGCTGGGCGCGGTGCCGTAGCCCTCGATGGAGACGACGGCGCCCGCGGGTGCGATCGCCACCCGCGCGCTCCAGTGGCCGGACGGCTCGCGCAGGGGGTCGACGTGCACCTGGATCGTGAACGACTCACCGGGCTGGAGCGTTCCCGAGGACTGACTGAGGTAGAGCCAGGCGGCCCCGGTGGCGGCCGACCAGCGCACGGGGCTCGTGCCGGTCGCCGTGAGGGTGATCAGCGTGGTGTCGCCCCGGCTGCCGGCGGTGACCTCCAGGCCGGCGCCCTGGGTACCGGCTCCGGCGACGCTGACGACCTCGACGGAGACGTCGCTGTCGTCGCCCTGGCCGAAACGGGCGCCGGGCCGGGTGCTGGCGTTGCCGGCGTTCTCGTAGCCGCCGCCCGCGCTCTCGCCGTCGAGCGTGCCCACCCCGTGGTCGTGGCGGGCTGCGGCCGGGCCGCCCGCGGTGTCCTCGCCTGCCGGTGCGCCCCGGTAGGCGGCCCACAGGGCGAGGACGGGGGCGGCGACGACCGTGGCGACGACGGTCGTCGTCACGGCACGCGCGCGCAGCCGGTCGCGGCGCGCCGCGCGGTCCTTGGGGTCCATGGGAAAGCCACGCCGGTCGAAGCGCGGCACGGCGAGGCCACGCGCGCGTGGGTGGTGCGCGAGTGCGACGTGCAGGGCCGCGCGGGGCGCCTCCAGCACCGGCAGCTCGGCGGGGGTGACGCCGGCGCCGGGCCAGCGGCCGGGGACCGCGCGTTCGGCGGTGCGGCGGCAGCGGGGGCAGTCGTCGACGTGCCGGACCAGTTCGCGGCGCAGGGTGCTGCTCAGCACGAACCGGCCGTCGCCGGTCAGACGGGCCACGCTCGCGCAGGCGCCGGTCTCCACGACGGCGAGCGCCGCGCGCGTGCGCTCCACCTCGCAGGCCGCCGCGGCCAGCAGCTCGCGGGCGGCGGCCAGATCCATGCCGAGCACGGCGGCGACCTCGTGGGCGGCCAGGTGGTGGCGCACGGCGAGTTCCAGGGCCTCGCGCTGCTCGGGCGTGGTCCCGGCCGCCTCCGGCCAGGCGAGCAGGCCCAGTTCGCGGCGCCGCTGCTCCTGCGTCCGAGGGGCGACCGGCACGCCGGTCTCCGGCTGCCCGGCACTGCCGGGGCGGCCCGCGGCGTGGCTGGCCTGACGTTTCTGCTTGGCCTCGGCGAGCCCCCGCAGGCACGCCCAGCGGGCCAGCGCGTACAGCCAGGCGCGGCGGTCCCCGGCGGCCTCCGGGACGCGCGTGCCGCGGCGCTCGGCGAGGGCGAGCGCGTCGGCGAGGGCGGCGGTGGCCGAGTCGTGGTCGCACAGGACGGACAGGCAGTAGGTGAACAGCCCGTCGAGATACGGCTCGTAGCGCGCGGGCGGGCGCTGCGCCAGCGTGCGCGCCGCAGCGCGGTCGCGCGCCTCCCGGTGCGCCCGGTGTGCGCCGGTGGTGCGGGTCGAGGTCTCCGGAGTGCTGCTCATCACCCGTGCGACCGTAGGCGGCACGAGCAGGCCCTCTTGGCCGCCTTGAGCACTTTTAATCCGTACGGGTGAAACGATCCCTCAATAGGGGACAGCAGCTCTCCGTTCCGTGGCCGGTTCCGGGCAACGAGTGGCCGGTTCCCGTCGAGGGAGCGCGGGTCCCTGCCCTCAGGGGCCCCCGCCGCCGTACCGCCGCCGGGGCCCGCTGTCAGACCCGGCCGCTACGGTGTGGTCCATGGCTGCCCGTACCAAGACCACCAAGGACCGTCCTTCCTACCGCTGCACGGAATGCGGCTGGCAGACGGCGAAGTGGCTCGGCCGCTGCCCCGAATGCCAGGCCTGGGGCACGGTCGAGGAGTACGGCGCGCCCGCGGTCCGTACGACGGCGCCGGGCCGTGTCACCACCTCCGCGCTGCCCATCGGCCAGGTCGACGGCCGCCAGGCCACCGCCCGCCCCACCGGCGTGCCGGAGCTCGACCGTGTCCTCGGCGGCGGTCTGGTCCCCGGCGCGGTCGTGCTCGTCGCCGGTGAGCCCGGCGTCGGCAAGTCCACCCTCCTGCTCGACGTCGCCGCCAAGTCGGCCAGCCAGGAGCACCCCACCCTCTATGTCACCGGCGAGGAGTCCGCGAGCCAGGTCCGGCTGCGCGCCGACCGGATCAACGCCATCGACGACCACCTCTACCTGGCCGCCGAGACCGACCTGGCAGCCGTGCTCGGCCACTTGGACGCGGTCAAGCCCTCGCTGCTGATCATGGACTCGGTGCAGACGGTGGCCTCGCCCGAGATCGACGGCGCGCCCGGTGGCATGGCACAGGTCCGCGAGGTGGCCGGCGCCCTGATCCGCGCCTCCAAGGAGCGCGGCATGTCCACGCTGCTGGTGGGCCATGTCACCAAGGACGGCTCGATCGCCGGACCCCGCCTGCTGGAGCACCTCGTGGACGTGGTGCTCCACTTCGAGGGCGACCGGCACGCGCGCCTGCGCCTGGTGCGCGGCGTGAAGAACCGCTACGGCACCACGGACGAGGTCGGCTGCTTCGAGCTGCACGACGAGGGCATCACCGGCCTCACCGACCCGAGCGGCCTGTTCCTGACCCGTCGTGACGAGCCGGTCCCGGGCACCTGCCTGACGGTCACGCTGGAGGGCCGCCGCCCGCTGGTGGCCGAGGTCCAGGCGCTCACCGTGGACTCCCAGATCCCCTCCCCGCGCCGTACGACGTCCGGTCTGGAGACGTCCAGGGTGTCGATGATGCTGGCGGTGCTGGAGCAGCGCGGCCGGATCAGCGCCCTGGGCAAAAGGGACATCTACTCCGCGACGGTCGGCGGCGTGAAACTGTCGGAGCCCGCCGCGGACCTCGCGATCGCCCTCGCCCTGGCCTCCGCCGCCAGCGACACTCCCCTGCCGAAGAACCTGGTCGCGATCGGCGAGGTGGGCCTGGCGGGCGAGGTCAGACGGGTCACGGGCGTGCAGCGGCGCCTGTCCGAGGCACACCGGCTGGGCTTCACCCACGCGCTCGTGCCGGGCGATCCGGGGAAGATCCCGGCCGGTATGAAGGTCCTGGAAGTCGCCGACATAGGGGACGCGCTGCGGGTGCTGCCGCGCTCCCGTCGCCGAGAGGCCCCACGGGAGGCGGAGGACCGCCGGTAGACTTTGCCCTGGTCCCGCCCGTCCGTACGAACCGAGTGCGCAACGGGAGCGCCCCAGAACCTGCGACCGGAGGAGTGCAGTGGCAGCCAACGACCGGGCAGCAGCTCCCGGAAAGTCCGGTGGGAGTGCCGGTTCCGATGGCCTGATGCGCGCCTCGCTGAGCGCTGTGGCACCGGGCACCGCCCTGCGGGACGGCCTCGAGCGGGTGCTGCGCGGCAACACCGGCGGCCTGATCGTGCTCGGCTTCGACAAGACGGTCGAGACGATGTGCACGGGCGGCTTCGTCCTGGACGTGGAGTTCACCGCGACCCGGCTGCGCGAACTGTGCAAGCTGGACGGCGGCATCGTGCTCTCCTCGGACCTGTCGAAGATCCTGCGGGCGGGTGTCCAGTTCGTCCCCGACGCGACGATCCCGACGGAGGAGACCGGCACCCGGCACCGCACGGCGGACCGCGTCTCCAAGCAGGTCGGCTTCCCGGTCGTCTCCGTCTCCCAGTCCATGCGGCTGATCGCCCTGTACGTCGACGGGCAGCGCCGCGTCCTGGAGGACTCGGCGGCGATCCTGTCCCGCGCCAACCAGGCGCTGGCCACCCTGGAGCGCTACAAGCTGCGCCTGGACGAGGTCGCGGGCACGCTGTCGGCGCTGGAGATCGAGGACCTGGTGACGGTCCGGGACGTCTCCGCGGTCGCACAGCGGCTGGAGATGGTGCGCCGCATCGCCACCGAAATCGCCGAATACGTCGTCGAACTGGGCACCGACGGGCGTCTGCTGGCCCTCCAGCTCGACGAGCTGATCGCCGGCGTCGAGCCCGAGCGCGAGCTGGTCGTGCGGGACTACGTCCCCGAGCCGACCGCCAAGCGTTCCCGTACGGTCGAGGAGGCGCTGGCCGAGCTGGACAAGCTCACCCACGCCGAGCTGCTGGAGCTGTCCACGGTGGCCCGCGCCCTGGGCTACACGGGCTCCCCCGAGGCCCTCGACTCCGCGGTCTCGCCGCGCGGCTTCCGGCTGCTGGCGAAGGTCCCGCGCCTGCCCGGCGCGATCATCGACCGTCTGGTGGAGCACTTCGGCGGCCTGCAGAAGCTGCTCGCCGCCAGCGTCGACGACCTGCAGACCGTCGACGGCGTCGGCGAGGCCCGCGCCCGCAGCGTCCGCGAGGGCCTGTCGCGACTGGCGGAGTCCTCGATCCTGGAGCGGTACGTCTAGCCTCCGGCGGTTCGCCGGCTCCTGAGACACGACAAGGGGTGCCTGCCCGGGCCGGGCGGCACCCCTTTGGCCGTAGCGATGTCCGTGCGGCCGCGTTCCGCGTCAGTCCGCCGCGAGGACGAACGACGTCTGCGCCTTCTCGAACCCGGGCGCCTTCGCCTCCACCAGATACGTCCCCGGCGTGGCCGTCCGGGCCGGAGGCGTCGCACACTGCGGCGCGCTCGCCCGGCGGTCCCACGTCACGACGTATGTGATGCTGCTGCTCGCCGGCACCCGGTACAGCAGACTCCCGCTGCCCTTGGGGCAGTCGGCGGAGGACCAGAATTGGTCGCCTTCCTGACTGACCGTCACCACCGTGTTCTTCGGTCCGAGATCGACCTTGCAGTCGTGGGCGGAGGTGTTGCGCGCGACGATCTGGAAGGTGGGGGTCTGGTCCGGGGTGTAGCTGTTGCGAACGCTGCGCAGCGTCAACGTCACGGCGCCAGGAGCGCAGTTGGGCAGCGGGGAGCCCGCCGGCAGCGCCGCGCCCGCGCCGCTGCCGCCGCCCGCACTGCCGTTGATCCCGTCGTCCGCCCCGCCGACCGAATCCGCACCGCCGGCACCACCGGCACCGCCGACACCACCAGCACCGCCTGCACCGCCGGTGCCGGAGCCGCCGCCCGCACCGGTTCCGGCATCCGAGCCGCTGGAGTCCCCGCCGCTCGACTCGTCGCGGCCGCCGGGATGTTGGCTGATCGCCGGACCGGAACCGGTGGGGCCGGGCGTGATCGAGGACGCGGGATTCTTGCCGTTGGACCCACCGGCGCCGTTCTTGCCGCCGCCGTCACCCGAGGTGACGACCCATGTGATCAACAGCGCCAACAGCGCGACCACAGACAGCAGTACGGCCCTCCGTCGCCAGTAGATGGAGGAGGGAAGCGGCCCGACCGGATTGCGCAGAGATCCCACGGCGCAAACTGTACGAGAGATCGCTGCGTTCGCTTGCGCCACCCGCCGCCTGCGACGCAACTTTTCCGGATCATCATCCCGGCGCTCCCCCAAGTGATCGACAGCGACAAGGCGTTCGTCGCGTCAGGGGTCCGATTGGCAAGGTTTCGTCCCGCCTTGTGACCGTAGGCCGACGCACCTGCCCCCCGGCCCCAGCCGGTCAGTCCCAGCCGGTCGGCCATCGCGCCCACGCGAGCCGACACGCACACGGTGACCCCAGACCCGTAGCCCCCACAGCCGTACCCTCCCCCTCTCCCCGAGGGGCTCGCCCCCGCCGCTCCCACCCCTCTCGGCCGCACTCCTCGCCGCCCGCGTCCGCGCATCCCGCGCCCACGGACTCCGCCCGTGCTCCGACCCGCCCCCCGTCGGTGCGCACGCGCGCGTGGTCGTGCATGGCAGGATCGGTAGCGCCATGACTGCGCCCACGAAGCTTTTGCACAGCAGCCCCGACCCGTCGGCCGAGCCGGCCGGTGAGGCACTGCACACCCCTGTCATCGCCTGGTTCGACGCGCACGCGCGTGATCTGCCCTGGCGGCGCCCGGAGGCGGGTGCCTGGGGTGTGATGGTCAGCGAGTTCATGCTCCAGCAGACGCCGGTCAGCCGGGTGATGCCCGTCTACGAGCAGTGGCTGGCCCGCTGGCCCCGCCCCGCCGACCTGGCCGGGGAGGCACCCGGCGAGGCGGTGCGCGCCTGGGGCCGGCTCGGCTACCCGCGCCGCGCGCTGCGTCTGCACGGCGCGGCGGTGGCGATAACGGAACGGCACGGCGGTGACGTACCCGCCGACCACGCCCAGCTGCTCGCGCTGCCCGGCATCGGCGAGTACACGGCCGCCGCGGTGGCGTCGTTCGCGTACGGGCAGCGGCACGCGGTGCTGGACACCAATGTGCGCCGGGTCTTCGCGCGCGCGGTGAGCGGGGTGCAGTACCCGCCGAACGCCACCACGGCCGCCGAGCGGCGGCTGGCCCGCCTGCTGCTGCCGGAGGACGAGCGGACCGCCGCACGCTGGGCGGCGGCCTCGATGGAGCTGGGCGCCCTGGTGTGCACGGCGAAGAACGAGGACTGCCACCGCTGCCCGATCGCCGCGCAGTGCGCGTGGCGACTGGCGGGCAAGCCGGAGCACGACGGGCCGCCGCGGCGCGGCCAGACGTACGCCGGCACCGACCGACAGGTGCGCGGCAAGCTGCTCGCCGTACTGAGGGAGGCGCACGCGCCCGTGCCGCAGGTCGCGCTGGACCGGGTGTGGCACGAGCCGGTGCAGCGAGCCCGGGCGCTGGACGGTCTGGTGGCGGACGGTCTGGTGGAGCCGCTGCCGGGCGGCCTGTACCGGCTGCCGCTGAGCTGACGCAGGGGCTCCGCCGAGCACGCGGCCGGTTCACGCACGGACCGCTCCGGGCTGACGCACAGACACATCACAGCGTCCGGCCGCGTGTTACGATCCATCACAGAGCCCAAATCCGGACATACTGCACCGAAGCGCCCCACCCCTTTACCCACGACCGGCTTCCGTTACACAACCGACGTACAGCCGAGCGCTGGCCGCAGGCTGCTCCGCACAACGCCGTGACAACGCCTCCGTACCTTCGTTGTCGTGCCCGTCAGGGACACGACGACCACAGGCAGGACACCGGCAGCAGACAGCCGGCACCACGGGGACTTTTCGGAGGCGGTTGATCATGGCGCAGGGCGAGGTGCTCGAGTTCGAGGAGTACGTCCGCACCCGGCAGGACGCGCTGCTGCGCAGCGCCCGCCGGCTGGTCCCGGACCCGGTCGACGCCCAGGACCTGCTCCAGACCGCCCTGGCCCGCACCTACGGCCGCTGGGAGGGCATCGCCGACAAGCGGCTGGCGGACGCCTACCTGCGACGCGTCATGATCAACACGCGGACCGAGTGGTGGCGCGCCCGCAAGCTGGAGGAGGTGCCCACCGAGCAGCTCCCGGACGCCTCCGTGGACGACTCCACCGAGCAGCACGCCGACCGCGCCCTGCTGATGGACATCATGAAGGTGCTCGCTCCGAAGCAGCGCAGCGTCGTCGTGCTGCGACACTGGGAGCAGATGTCCACGGAGGAGACGGCCGCCGCCCTCGGCATGTCGGCCGGAACGGTCAAGAGCACGCTGCACCGGGCGCTCGCCCGGCTCCGCGAGGAGCTGGAGGCCCGCGATCTGGACGCACGCGCGCTGGAGCGTGAGGAGCGGGAGCGGTGCGCGGCCTGACGGACGGGGACGTCTCCCCGTCCAGGGGGAGTCTTCAGGCGGTGATCACGGCGGCGGCCGTGCTCGCCGCCATCGCCCTTTTGGTCTCCGCGTGCGCCACCGGCGGCACGGGGACCCGTGACGAGGGTCCCGCCCGCGCCGACTCGGTCGCGGGCGCCGCGGCCTCGCCCTCCCCCAGCCCCGTGCACACCATGAAGTCGGTGGACCCGGTCCGGCTCGTCAAGGAGGACCCGCTGGTCTCGGAGGCGGTCAAGAAGAGCCTGCGACCGTGCGTGGGGGACGACTACCCGGTGGACGTGTCGTACGGCGACCTGACCGACGGACCGGCCGACGACGTCGTCATCAACGTGCTGACGTGCGGTGACGCGGTGGGCGTCGGCTCGTACGTGTATCGCCCGGACGGCGACCGGTACCAGAATGTGTTCCAGTCCGAGGAATCCCCGGTCTACGCGGAGATAGACCGCGGCGCTCTGATGGTGACGAAGCAGGTGTACAAGAATGGCGATCCGGTGTCGAACCCGTCCGGCGAGAACGTGATCACGTACGTCTGGAAAGCGGGCCGGTTCGTGCAGGACGACTTCCACCACACCGACTACGGCACCACGGTGGACACCACTCCGGCACAGGCGCCCGCACCGGCGCCGGCGGAGAACTGACGCGGACATCGCGGCGGGCGTGAACCGATCGCACCGCTCGTTCCGATGGAGAAGTGAACGCACCGCGAGATCCACGCGTCCACGCAGAGAGCCCTACGACCGAGAAGCACACAAGGACTGAGAGCACCGGGATGGCAGACCAGACCCACGTCCTGTTCGTCGAGGACGACGACGTCATCCGCGAGGCCACCCAGCTCGCCCTGGAGCGGGACGGCTTCGTGGTCACCGCCATGCCCGACGGCCTGTCGGGCCTCGAGGCGTTCCGGGCGAACCGCCCCGACATCGCGCTGCTGGACGTCATGGTCCCGGGCCTGGACGGCGTCAGCCTGTGCCGGCGCATCCGCGACGAGTCCACCGTCCCGGTGATCATGCTGTCGGCGCGCGCCGACGCGATCGACGTGGTGCTGGGCCTGGAGGCGGGCGCCGACGACTACGTGACCAAGCCGTTCGACGGGGCCGTGCTGGTCGCGCGCATCCGCGCGGTGCTGCGCCGCTTCGGGCACGCCGGCGGCGACCGGCAGGCGGACGGCGCGGCCTCGGCGGACCAGGGCGGCGTGCTGACGTTCGGCGATCTGGAGGTCGACACGGACGGCATGGAGGTGCGCCGGGCCGGCCGCCCGGTGGCGCTGACCCCGACGGAGATGCGCCTGCTGCTGGAGTTCTCCTCCGCACCGGGCACGGTCCTGTCGCGGGACAAGCTCCTGGAGCGCGTCTGGGACTACGGCTGGGGCGGGGACACCCGTGTCGTCGACGTCCATGTGCAGCGGCTGCGCACCAAGATCGGCCAGGACCGCATCGAGACGGTCCGCGGCTTCGGCTACAAGTTGAAGGCCTGAGCGGGGCCCGGCATGCGGGGGATCATGCGAAGCCTGCTTCCGGAGCACCTGGAGCGGGCGGGTGTCCGGACGGGGCTGAGATGGAAGCTCAGCGCCGCCATCGCGCTGGTCGGCGCGCTGGTGGCGATCGTGCTGAGCCTGGTCGTGCACAACGCGGCACGGGTGTCGATGCTGGACAACGCCCGCGATCTGGCCGTGGAGCGGATCAAGATCGCCCAGCGGAACTACGACCTGACCCACCGGGCGAACTTCCCCGGCGTAGCGATCAACGACGCCGGCCTGCCCGCACCGCTGCGTGAGCGCGTCCTGGCCAACCGGGTGGCGACCTATGTCTCCGACCACCGGGGCCACCCGCCCGACATCTGGGCCGCCACCCCGGCGAAGGACGGCCGCATCCTCTCGCTGCACACCCACTTCACCGACCGCAGCACGGACATCCTGCGCGACCTCGACCAGGCCCTCGTCATCGGCTCCATCGCCGTCGTTCTGGGCGGCAGCGCCCTCGGTGTACTCATCGGCGGGCAGCTGTCACGCCGGCTGCGCAAGGCGGCGGCCGCCGCGAACCAGGTGGCCCATGGCGAGCGGGACGTCCGCGTGCGGGACGCCATCGGCGGGATCGTCCGCGACGAGACCGACGACCTGGCGAGCGCGGTGGACGCCATGGCGGACGCCCTCCAGCAGCGACTGGAGGCCGAACGCCGGGTGACCGCCGACATCGCGCACGAACTGCGCACGCCGGTGACCGGGCTGCTCACGGCGGCCGAGCTGCTGCCGCCCGGCCGCCCGACCGAGCTGGTGCTGGACCGGGCGAAGGCGATGCGCACCCTGGTGGAGGACGTCCTGGAGGTCGCCCGCCTGGACGGCGCCTCGGAGCGGGCGGAACTGCAGGACATCCTGCTGGGTGAGTTCGTCGCCCGCCGGGTGACCGTCAAGGACCCGGAGATCGAGGTCCGGGTCGTCCACGAGTCGGAGGTCACCACCGACCCGCGCCGGCTGGAGCGCGTGCTGTTCAACCTCCTGGCCAACGCGGCCCGGCACGGCAAGCCGCCCATCGAGGTCACCGTGGAGGGGCGGGTCATCCGGGTCCGCGACCATGGCCCCGGCTTCCCCGAGGACATCCTCGCCGAGGGACCGAGCCGCTTCCGCACCGGCAGCACCGACCGCGCGGGCCACGGCCACGGACTGGGACTCACCATCGCCGCCGGTCAGGCCCGCGTCCTCGGCGCCCGCCTCACCTTCCGCAACATCCGCCCCGCAGGCGCCCCACCCCACATACCGTCCGAGGGTGCGGTAGCGGTCCTCTGGCTGCCGGAACACGCCCCCACGAACACGGGCAGCTACCCCATACTCCCGTAGCCCGGCCGGCCCTGGCCCGGCCAGTCCCCGCCGGAACCCCGGGAAACAGCGAGGGCGCCCGCCAACCGGCGAGCGCCCCGCATCGAACCGACGGCGTCACACCGTCTCGACCACCGCCGTCTGCGCGGCGGCCTCCGCACCGCCCGCCTGAGGCCCGGCCCCCCGCAGCGGCACCTCCTTGACGAACACCGCCGACACCAGCACGACGACGGCGACCACCGCACCGAGCAGGAACGCCGCATGCGTCCCGGAGGACACCGCGTGCTGGTACGCCTCCCGCGCCGCGGCCGGCAGCTTCGCCAGGCTCGCCGCATCGAGCTGCGCGGACTTCTCCGTGATCTTCGATCCCAGCGCCCCGGCCTTCTCGGCCATCACGTCCTGGACCCGGTGGTTGAACAGCGCACCCATGATCGCGACACCGAACGAGGAACCGAGCGTACGGAACAGGGTGGTGGAGGAGGACGCGACGCCCATGTCCTTCATCTCCACGCTGTTCTGCGCGACCAGCATGGTGATCTGCATCAGGCAGCCCATGCCGAGGCCGAGCACGGCCATGTAGAGCCCGGACGTGAACCGCGTCGTGTCCGTGTCCATCGTCGACAGCAGGTACAGCCCGACGACCATCAGCACACCGCCGACGATCGGGAAGGCCTTGTACCGCCCGCTGTTGGTCGTGACCCGCCCGGCCACCATCGAGGTGACGAGCATCGCGCCGAGCATCGGCAGCAGCAGCAGCCCGGAGTTCGTGGCGGACGCCCCCTGCACGGCCTGCTGGTACAGCGGCAGGAACAGCGTGGCGCCGAACATCGCGAAACCGGTGATGAAGCCGATGACCGACATCAGCGTGAAGTTGCGGCTGCGGAAGATGTGCAGCGGCACGACCGGCTCGGCGGCCTTGGTCTGCCAGAAGACGAACCCGATCAGCGCGACGACGCCGATGCCGATCAGTTCCATGATCCGCGCGGAGGTCCAGGCGTACTCCGTGCCGCCCCAGGTGGTGACCAGGACGATCGCGGTGATGCCGACGGTGAGCAGCCCGGCGCCCAGGTAGTCGATGCGGGACTTGGCCCGCTTCTTCGGCAGGTGCAGCACCACGCTGATCAGGCCGAGCGCGACGACACCGAGCGGCAGATTGATGTAGAAGGCCCAGCGCCAGCCCCAGTGGTCGGTGATGGTGCCTCCGACCAGCGGGCCGCCGATCATCGCCAGCGCCATGACGCCGGCCATCATGCCCTGGTACTTGCCGCGCTCACGCGGCGGGATCAGGTCGCCGATGATCGCCATGACGCCGACCATCAGACCACCGGCGCCGAGGCCCTGCACGGCCCGGAAGCCGATCAGCTGGCCCATGTCCTGCGCCATGCCGCTGAGCGCGGAGCCCACCAGGAAGATCACGATCGAGGCCATGAACGAGCCCTTGCGCCCGTACATGTCTCCGATCTTGCCCCAGAGCGGGGTGGAGGCGGCGGTGGCGAGGGTGTAGGCGGTGACGACCCAGGAGAGGTGCTCGAGACCGCCCAGCTCACCGACGATCGTCGGCATCGCGGTCCCGACGATCATGTTGTCCAGCATCGCGAGCATCATGGTGATCATGAGCGCGAGCAGAACGACTCGTACACTCCTCGGGCGTTTGCCCGTGTCGGTCTCGACTGTTTCTGTGGCGGCCATCGTCCCTACTTCCCCCAGCTGGTGCTACTACTTACTTGCCGACCGGCTAGTTGTCCTTACACTGGGAAGGTAGCCCCGCAACTAGCCGGTCGTCAAGTAAGTTTTACCAGCCGGGCGGCAGGTAAGTTTCCGGGGAAGCCCTAGGAGGACGAGGATGGACGTCACCATGGACGGCACCAAGCAGCAGCGTCGCGGGAATACCCGCCAGCGCATCCAGGACGTCGCGCTCGACCTCTTCGCCGAGCAGGGCTACGAGAAGACCTCCCTGCGGGAGATCGCCGAGAGCCTGGACGTCACCAAGGCGGCGCTGTACTACCACTTCAAGACCAAGGAAGAGATCCTCGTCAGCATCTTCGAGGATCTGTCCAGGCCGATCGAGGACCTGATCGAGTGGGGCCGGCAGCAGCCGCACACCCTCGAGACCAAACAGGAGATCGTTCGCCGCTACAGCGAGGCCCTGACCGGGGCGGCCCCGCTCTTCCGCTTCATGCAGGAGAACCAGGCGACGGTACGGGAGCTGCGCATCGGCGAGATGTTCAAGGAGCGCATGCTCGGGCTGCGGGACATCCTCGTCGACCCGGACGCCGACCTGGTCGACAAGGTCCGCTGCATCAGCGCGTTGTTCACGCTGCACGCCGGGATGTTCGTCCTGCAGGACGTCGAAGGCGACCCCGAGGAGAAGCGCAGGGCCACCCTCGAGGTCGCGTTCGATCTGGTGGCTCAGGCCCACAAGGGGGCCTGAGCGTCCGCCCCCGTGGGGCGGCGGTGGGTCAGACGGACACACCCTTGGACCGCAGGAAGGCGACCGGGTTGATCGCGGAGCCGTAGTTCGGCGTCTTGCGGATCTCGAAGTGCAGGTGCGGGCCGCTGGAGTTGCCGGTGTTGCCGGACTTGGCGATGTGCTGGCCGGTGGCCACGACCTGGCCGATCTTCACGTCGATGCGGGACAGGTGGGCGTACTGGGAGTACGTGCCGTTGCCGTGCCGGATGACGATGGCGTTGCCGTAGGCGGGGCCGTCACCGGCGCCGTTCGGGCCGGCCTTGACGACCGTGCCGCCGTGGGCGGCGACGACGTTGGTGCCGAGCGGCACCGCGAAGTCCTGGCCGGAGTGGCGGTGGGACCACATGCCGCCGGCCTGGTTGAAGCTCGCGGACAGCGTGTAGTGCTCCACCGGGTGGACCCAGGAGGCGGCCTTCTTCTTCGCGGCGGCCTTCTGCGCGGCAGCCTTCTTCGCGGCGGCCTGCTGGGCGGCGGCAACGGCCTTGGCCTTGGCGGCCGCGGCGGTCTTCGCGGCCTGCGCGGCCTTGGCCTGCGCGGCGGCCTGCGCCTCGACCGCGGTGGCAGTGGCGGTGGTGGAGGCGGACGTGGCGTCGGCGGCGGCCGCGACCCCGGCTCCCAGTGCGACCGAGATCCCGAGACCGGCGGCCAGCACGGCGGCGCGGGTGCGAAGGGTGGACGTACGGGACGGACGGGACGTGACGCGCTGGGACATGTGAACCTCGTGAAGCCGGGGACAGAGAAAAGCCACCCGACGCACGGACATCCGGCCGGATGGGCTCATCCTTGGTAACCCCCCGGCCCACATCAGCTCAAATGTGTGATCTACGACGACAACTAGTAGTCCAACACAAAACCTTCGACACCTGGCGTACGTCTTATTTCGGGCAAAGCACCCAGATGAACCCCAGAAGCAGGGTGTTTCCGGATTGAAAGTCCCTTTTGGGGATCTCCCCGGACCACTATTCCGCCTCGTACGTGACGCAGGTCGCGTGCGGCACGTCACCGGAGCGCCGCGCGGACGCCCCCACGAATGTGGCGCAGACCTCTAGCCACTTACCAGTCGGTAACCCTACGGTTCCTCCCGCGCCACCCTCACCAAAGAGCATGCACACGACACCACCGTGTGTACGGACGGGAGAGGAACCCCCCCATGACGATCAGACGCGCCTGGCTGCGCCGGACCTCGACGGCCGCCGTCTCCGCGGCCGCCCTGACGGCCCTGGCCACCCCCGCGCACGCCGCCGAACCGGCCGCCGCCCCCTCGGCCGTCACCGCGGCCGGCACGGCCTCCGCCACGGCCGGCGCGGCGACGGCCGGAGCCGTCGACTACGCCACCTGGCAGCGCGACTGCCGGAGCGTGATGGACCAGGCGCTGCCATATCTGCAGCAGCGGATCGCCGCCGCCCGGCCGGGCGAGCGCCAGGCGATCGTCCTCGACATCGACAACACGACCCTGGAGACCGACTTCGGCTTCCACTTCCCCCCAGCCGGCCAACCAGCCGGTCCTCCAGGTGGCCCGCTACGCCCAGGAGCACGGCGTCTCGCTCTTCTTCGTCACGGCCCGCCCCGGCATCCTCTACGCGCCCACCGAGTTCAACCTGGAGTACGACGGCTATGACGTCGCGGGCCTGCGCGTGCGCGGCCTGTTCGACCTGTTCAAGGACGTCGCCGCCTACAAGACCGCGCAGCGCGCCCAGATCGAGAACCAGGGCTACACGATCATCGCGAACATCGGCAACAGCGCCACGGATATCTCCGGCGGCCACGCCGAGAAGACGTTCAAGCTGCCGGACTACGACGGACAGCTGTCCTGACGGACGGCAGCGGGCACCGAAAAAGGGAGCTGCCCCGGGACGTGAGTCCCGGGGCAGCTCCCTTTCGTTCTCCGGCGCAGGAAGAGCGCGGCGCTTACGCGTCCTTGCTCAGGTTCGGCCCGGCACCGCCGGCCGCCTGCTCGATCGGCGGGACGTCGGGCAGCGCCGACTTCTCCTCACCGCGGAAGGTGAAGGTCTTGTCGTCGCCCTCGCCCTCGGTGTCCACGACCACGATCTGACCGGGGCGCACCTCGCCGAAGAGGATCTTCTCCGACAGCGAGTCCTCGATCTCCCGCTGGATCGTGCGGCGCAGCGGCCGCGCGCCCATCACGGGGTCGTAGCCCTTCTTGGACAGCAGTTCCTTGGCGGCCTGGGACAGCTCGATGCCCATGTCCCGGTCCTTGAGGCGCTCGTCCACCTTGCCGATCATCAGGTCGACGATCCGCAGGATGTCGTCCTGGGTCAGCTGCGGGAAGACGACCACGTCGTCGACGCGGTTGAGGAACTCGGGACGGAAGTGCTGCTTCAGCTCGTCCGAGACCTTGTTCTTCATGCGCTCGTAGTTGGTCTTCGTGTCACCCGCGGCGGCGAAGCCCAGGTTGAAGCCCTTGGAGATGTCCCGGGTGCCGAGGTTGGTCGTCATGATGATGACCGTGTTCTTGAAGTCCACGACCCGGCCCTGGGAGTCGGTCAGGCGACCGTCCTCCAGGATCTGCAGCAGCGAGTTGAAGATGTCCGGGTGGGCCTTCTCGACCTCGTCGAAGAGGACGACCGAGAACGGCTTGCGGCGCACCTTCTCCGTCAGCTGGCCGCCCTCCTCGTAGCCCACGTAACCGGGGGGCGAACCGAAGAGACGCGACACCGTGTGCTTCTCGCTGAACTCCGACATGTCGAGGGAGATCAGCGCGTCCTCGTCACCGAAGAGGAACTCGGCGAGGGCCTTGGACAGCTCGGTCTTACCGACACCGGAGGGGCCGGCGAAGATGAACGAGCCACCCGGACGCTTGGGGTCCTTCAGACCGGCACGCGTACGGCGGATCGCCTTCGACAGCGCCTTGACGGCGTCGTTCTGGCCGATGACCCGCTTGTGCAGCTCCTCCTCCATGCGGAGCAGGCGGCTGGACTCCTCCTCGGTCAGCTTGAAGACCGGGATGCCGGTGGCCGTGGCGAGGACCTCGGCGATCAGCTCGCCGTCGACCTCCGCGACGACGTCCATGTCGCCGGCCTTCCACTCCTTCTCCCGCTTGGCCTTCGCCGCCAGCAGCTGCTTCTCCTTGTCGCGGAGAGAGGCCGCCTTCTCGAAGTCCTGGGAGTCGATCGCGGACTCCTTGTCGCGGCGGACACCCGCGATCTTCTCGTCGAACTCGCGCAGGTCCGGCGGAGCGGTCATCCGGCGGATGCGCATCCGCGAGCCGGCCTCGTCGATCAGGTCGATCGCCTTGTCCGGCAGGAAGCGGTCGGAGATGTAGCGGTCGGCCAGGGTGGCGGCCTGGACCAGCGCCTCGTCGGTGATGGAGACGCGGTGGTGCGCCTCGTACCGGTCCCGCAGGCCCTTGAGGATCTCGATCGTGTGCGGCAGGGACGGCTCGGCGACCTGGATGGGCTGGAAGCGGCGCTCGAGGGCCGCGTCCTTCTCCAGGTGCTTGCGGTACTCGTCCAGCGTGGTCGCACCGATGGTCTGCAGCTCACCGCGGGCCAGCATCGGCTTCAGGATGGAGGCCGCGTCGATGGCGCCCTCGGCGGCACCCGCACCGACCAGCGTGTGCAGCTCGTCGATGAACAGGATGATGTCGCCGCGGGTGCGGATCTCCTTGAGCACCTTCTTCAGGCGCTCCTCGAAGTCACCGCGGTAGCGGGAGCCGGCGACCAGTGCGCCGAGGTCCAGGGTGTAGAGGTGCTTGTCCTTGAGGGTCTCGGGCACCTCGCCCTTGACGATGGCCTGGGCGAGGCCCTCGACGACGGCGGTCTTGCCGACGCCGGGCTCACCGATCAGCACCGGGTTGTTCTTGGTGCGGCGGGACAGCACCTGCATGACCCGCTCGATCTCCTTCTCGCGCCCGATGACCGGGTCGAGCTTGGACTCACGAGCGGCCTGGGTGAGGTTCCGGCCGAACTGGTCGAGGACCAGGGACGTCGAGGGGGTGCCCTCGGCAGGGCCGCCGGCTGCGGCGGTCTCCTTGCCCTGGTAACCGGAGAGCAGCTGGATCACCTGCTGCCGCACGCGGTTCAGATCAGCGCCCAGCTTGACCAGGACCTGGGCGGCCACGCCCTCGCCCTCACGGATCAGGCCGAGCAGGATGTGCTCCGTGCCGATGTAGTTGTGGCCCAGCTGAAGGGCCTCGCGGAGCGAGAGCTCCAGGACCTTCTTGGCACGGGGGGTGAAGGGGATGTGGCCGGACGGCGCCTGCTGGCCCTGGCCGATGATCTCCTCCACCTGCTGGCGGACCGCCTCGAGCGAAATCCCGAGGCTCTCAAGGGCCTTGGCGGCGACACCCTCACCCTCGTGGATCAGGCCCAGGAGGATGTGCTCGGTGCCGATGTAGTTGTGGTTGAGCATCCGGGCTTCTTCCTGAGCCAGGACGACAACCCGCCGCGCGCGGTCGGTGAACCTCTCGAACATCGTTAATCGCTCCTCAGAGCGGTCAGGCAGTGGGGGGAACTTCCCCTCCCTGTCCTTCCGCAGCTTAGTCCCGCAAGCGGGGACCGCTCATTCCAACTGCCGACACCGTCGATGGCCTCCTGACCCCGAACGCCGACATCTGCTCCAACCCGATGGTGCGAGACGATGTTCCCGCAGGCCAGGCAGTTACCCCAGTCGCCAGTACGCCGATGGCGAACGGGAGACGTGCCGGGCCGCGTGTCGCCCCCTCCCACTAGGCATGTCTTACCCGCTGCGACGGACAGTCCATGCCGCGTGCACGGCTTCCCTCCGCTACGGGCGAACAACCTTGCGCCTCCCGGCACCTCCGCGCGCCCCCCAGGGCGGAACTCTTCGCACACATCGGAGCACTCAGCGTAACCCGCACGGGTTTCCGGCTGTTGCACTTGGCATGGCTGGCGCAGTCCCCCCATGGCCCACGGTCCCCTTCCCCCGGCGGTCGCCCGAGCGGGCCCATCCGCTCCGGCACTGGTACGAGAACGAACTGGGCTGGCCGGTGGTGCCCGGGGAGCCGGTACGACTTTCCGTGGGCCCGTGCTTCGACGTCCTGGAGGTCCCGGCCGAGGCGGGACGGGCGGCACTGCGCCATCTGGCGCCCGCGTCACCCGTGGCCCTGTACGGCGGGCGGATGCGGCTCCTGCTGGCCCCGGGCAGCGCGGAGGAGCTTCCCGG
Organism: Streptomyces sp. NPDC104814; assembly: GCF_055583185.1. Classification (NCBI taxonomy): domain Bacteria; kingdom Bacillati; phylum Actinomycetota; class Actinomycetes; order Kitasatosporales; family Streptomycetaceae; genus Streptomyces; species Streptomyces sp. NPDC104814. The sequence continues at coordinate 32,671 of NZ_JBVJOL010000018.1, forward strand.
CCTGCTGGAGTGGCTGGAGTGGGGCCCGCTCGCCGCGTCCCTGGACCTCGAGGTCCTCGGCCCCGGCAGCACGCTGGAGGCTCCCCTGCCGGCGCCTTCGCACGGGGAGCCGCGCGGACTGCGGACGGGTGAGTCGCCGGCCGAGCCGGCCGGGCAGTGGACCACGCGCGTGGCGGCACAGCCGGCCACGGCCGGACCCAAAGGGCCGGAGAGGCCGGGGAGGCCGCCGGAGGGAACGGAGGGGCCGCCGGACGGGCCGGAGGCTTCAGGCGTCACCGGAGCGCGGGCGCCGGCCGGAACAGGGCGGGAAGCGGCGGCCGTGGCGCGCACACCGGCCGGCGCGTGGACGCCCGGAGCCGGGGCCGTCGGCGCACGGGAGGCCGGGTTCGGCCGCCGGACCGCTTCGCAGGGGGCCGCCGTATGGCTGCGGCCCCCCGTTCCGGGGAGCGAGGCCGAGTCCTCGCTGCCGACGATGTCGGCGCTGGGGGGCCGTGCGGGCGCCCCCGATCTCGTACGCGTGGTGGACACGGTGGCCACGCAGTGCCACCGGATCCGCCTGCGGCGCGCGTGCGCTCAGCCGTTGGCCTTCTCGTAGGCCTCGCGAATGGACGCGGGAACGCGGCCGCGGTCATTGACCTCGTAACCGTTCTCCTTGGCCCAGGCGCGGATCGCGGCGGTGTCCTGCGTACCGCCCGAAGCGGCACGCGCCTTTCCGCGACCGCCCGACGCACGGCCTCCGGTACGACGCCCATTCTTCACGTACGGCTCGAGAAGGCCGCGCAGCTTGTCCGCATTGGCGGTCGTGAGATCGATCTCGTACGTCTTCCCGTCCAGCGCGAACGTCACGGTCTCGTCTGCCTCGCCGCCGTCGAGGTCGTCGACAAGAAGGACCTGAACCTTCTGTGCCACCGGATTTCCTTTCATCGAAAACGCTGAGGGGTCGGGGAGCGTGGCGTCCGCCCGTTTCGCCACCGCCCCTGTTATATGCAGTACGGCAGTACGTCGGAAAGCAAACCGCTTTTGCCGGAAAAACACAAACCCCTGGCGGAGACCGCTGCTCCCGCTCCGGGACGGAAACATGTGCGTTTCGGACATAGGGAACCGGGGCAGCCTGCCGTCGCGCCGAATAGGCGTTGACACGCTTGCCCGTTGCCCGGCGATCACAGATGCAGAAGCATCCGGCTGTTGCCCAGGGTGTTCGGTTTCACTCGTTCGAGACCGAGGAACTCCGCGACACCCTCGTCATAGGAACGCAGGAGCTCCGCGTACACATCGCGGTCGACCGGTGTCTCGCCGATCTCCACGAAGCCGTGCTTGCCGAAGAAGTCGACTTCGAAGGTCAGACAGAATACGCGGCGAACCCCGAGCCAGCGGGCGGTCTGCAGCAACTTCTCCAGCACCTGGTGGCCGACGCCCGCCCCCTTCAGGCCGGGCTTCACGGCGAGAGTGCGGACTTCCGCGAGGTCTTCCCACATCACGTGCAGGGCGCCGCAGCCGACCACCTCGGCGTTGTCGTCGCGTTCCGCGACCCAGAACTCCTGGATGTCCTCGTAAAGGGTCACCATCGCTTTGTCGAGCAGGATGCCGTCACGGGCGTAGGCGTCGAGGAGTCGGCGCACGGCGGGGACATCGCTGGTGCGCGCCCGCCGGACGGTGATGGCTTTAGCGGTGGGTTCCGGGCTTCGTGCGGACATGACGGGACGCTATCGCCCGCCGCCCCGCGTTGCCGAGTCGGGGTTCTCCTGTGCATCGGCGGGGTTCCGGCCGGCGCCTTCCGCGCCTTCGGCGGCCGCCGTTGTTTCGGGGACGGGTTCCTCGCCGGCGTCCCGGATGATGCGCAGGGCGTCCCGCAAGGCCTGCCGTTGTTCGTCGCTCATCATGCCGAAGAAGGCGACGAGAGCGGCGGCGGGGTTGTCGCTCTGCGCCCATGCGTCGTTCATCAGGGCGGCGGCGTAGGCGGCTCGTGTGGAGACCGCCTCATATCGATAGGCCCGGCCTTCCGCTTCGCGGCGCACCCAGCCCTTCTGATGGAGATTGTCCAAAACGGTCATGACCGTGGTGTAGGCGATCGACCGTTCCTGTTGCAGATCTTCCAGGACTTCTCGAACCGTGACGGGGCGGTTCCACTTCCACACCCGCGTCATGACCGCGTCTTCGAGTTCTCCCAATGGGCGAGGCACAGCTCGACAATAGTGGGACATCTCGTCATTGGCGTGCCGGACGTGCGCTTTCGGCCGCAAACACGAACAAAAAGGGCGTACGACTCGGCAACGGAGGCTGCGTGGGGGGTCGTACGCCGGTGAGGGCGCCGGGGCGCGGCTGCGGGCCGCTCGGCGCGTGGGACGGCCGCCGGCGTAGCGCTACCGGCGGACGGCCATCGGGCTGTCGTCAGGCGTCGCCGGCGGCGGAAGCCTGGCGGGCGCCCTCCGCGCGCGCGAGGGCAGCGTCGACGGCCGCGTCCTCCTTGGCCTTGTTGGCGCCGCCCTGGGTCTTGACGATCACCCGGATCACGCCGATGAAGAACACGGCCATCACGACCGGGGGCAGGAGCGCGGAGACGTAGTCCATGGCTCCAGAGTAGCCACGCGCGCGTGCGGATTTCGGGCGGGGTCGGACGATTCGGCCGCCCCCGCCCGGAGGGATCAACCAGCCGGCGTAAGACCGGAGGCGTCAGCCGGCCACCAGCTGCTGGGGCGGCTTGCCGGGCGAGGGAGCGGGCTTGCGGCGGGGGAAGACCTCGCCGGGGGTCGGGATGGGGCGGCGGTCCGGGGCGGGGCCCGAGGGGGACGGCTGGGTGGCGGGCGACGGCTTCTGCGCGGGCCGCTTCTCCTGCTTGTCGCCGTCCCCGTCCGCGGGGCGGTCGTCGGCCGCCGTGCGGCCGCCCGGCAGCGCGAGCAGGCGGGTGCGGCAGGCGGGCACTACGGCCGTCGCGGTGGCCCCGCGAGCCGCCGTGCCGCGCGCCAGGCGGGCCCGCACGTCCTGCTCGGCCATGGTCCGGCAGCGGTCGAGCAGGGCGGACGCCACGGGGCTGCCGCGCAGGGCGCGCAGGGCGGCCAGGTCGTCGACGTCCGGCCGGTACCCGGCAGCCAGTGCCTCGTCGAGCAGGGCGAGGTAGCCGGCGGCGGTGCCCGGGAGCGCGGCGCGGTAGCGGCCGAGGTCGGCCACGAGGAAGGCCCGCAGCCGGGCGCCCTCGCGCATCGCCTCGTCGACGGACTCGGCGAGGCGGAGACAGTCCTGGACGTCCTCGGCCGGGGCGGGGGCGGGGTTCAGGGCGAGGGCGAGAGCGCGGCGGAGCACACGCAGCTCCTCCACGCCGAACGCCATGCCGCCGCGGGATCCGTATGGCGTGGGCATGCGGCGACCATACGCGCTAATCAGACAAACCAGACACATCGCCGGGGCGTGGCGTACCGAGCCACCCGGGTGGACGGCCCGGACGCCACACGGGCAGCCCCACGCGGGGGCTGACCCGGGAACACCGGCCCGCCGACACCGGCCCCGCGGGGCTTCCGAGCGGCGGGCACGCGGGTGGCGGGGTGCCGGTGGGCTCCCCGGCCGGGGAGCTTCCGGAGGGGCCGCAGGGGCCGGCAGCGGCCCCATGGTCGCCTCCCGGCGTCACCGCCGCCTGCCCGACGGCCCCGGGCGCCGGAGCGCCCTCAGCGCCGCGGGGGCCGAAGCGCCCCCGGCGGCATCACCGTCCCGGAGAGCCCGGCTCACGGCTCACGTGCGGGACACGTTCCGTTCGTAGACCATGCGCAGGCCGATCAGCGTCAGCCATGGCTCGTGCTCGTCGATCACCGAGGACTCGCCGAGGACCATCGGGGCCAGGCCGCCCGTCGCGATGACGGTGACCTCCTCGGGGTCGTCGGCGAGCTCGCGGGCCATGCGGCTGACGACGCCGTCGACCTGCCCGGCGAAGCCGTAGACGATGCCGGCCTGCATGGCCTCGACGGTGTTCTTGCCGATGACGCTGCGGGGGCGGGCGACCTCGATCTTGCGCAGCATCGCGGCCCGCACGCCGAGCGCCTCGACGGAGATCTCGATGCCGGGTGCGATGACCCCGCCGACGTACTCCCCGCGCGCGGAGACCGCGTCGAACGTGGTCGCCGTGCCGAAGTCGACGACGATCGCCGGGCCGCCGTACAGCTCGTTCGCCGCGACCGCGTTGATGATGCGGTCGGCGCCGACCTCCTTGGGGTTGTCGAAGAGGATCGGCACGCCCGTCTTCACGCCGGGTTCGACGAGGACCGCGGGCACGTCGCCGTAGTAGCGGCGGGTGACCTCGCGCAGCTCGTGCAGCACCGACGGGACGGTCGCGCAGATGGCGATGCCGTCGATGCCGTCGCCGAGGTCGTCGCCGAGCAGCGGGTGCATGCCCATCAGGCCCTGGAGGAGGACCGCCAGCTCGTCGGCGGTACGGCGGGCGTCGGTGGAGATGCGCCAGTGCTCGACGATCTCCTCCCCGTCGAACAGCCCGAGGACGGTGTGCGTGTTGCCTACGTCGATCGTCAGCAGCATGGCCGGTCCCTACTCCGCCTCGCGCAGGTCCAGGCCGATGTCGAGGATCGGCGAGGAGTGGGTGAGGGCGCCCACGGCGAGGAAGTCCACGCCGGTCTCGGCGTACGCGCGCGCGGTGTCGAGCGTCAGCCGGCCCGACGCCTCCAGCAGCGCCCGCCCGCCGACGACACCGACGGCCTCGGCGCACTCGGTCGGCGTGAAGTTGTCCAGCAGGATCAGATCGGCGCCGGCCTCCACGACCTCGCGCAGCTGGTGCAGCGTGTCGACCTCGACCTCGATCGGCACCTCCGGGAAGGCCTCCCGTACGGCCTTGAAGGCCTGGGCGACGCCGCCCGCGGCGACGACGTGGTTGTCCTTGACGAGGGCCGCGTCGGACAGCGACATGCGGTGGTTGACCCCGCCGCCGCAGCGCACCGCGAACTTCTCCAGCGAGCGCAGGCCCGGCGTCGTCTTGCGGGTGTCACGCACGCGTGTCTTCGTGCCCTCCAGCACGTCCGCCCACGCGCGCGTGGCGGTGGCGATGCCGGACAGGCGGCACAGGATGTTCAGGGCGCTGCGCTCGGCGGTGAGCAGGTCACGCGTGCGCGTGGTCACCGACAGCAGCTTCTGTCCGGCCTCGACGCGGTCACCGTCCTCGACGTGGCGCTCGACCTCGAACTCGTCGGTGCACACCACCGAGAGCACCGCCTCGGCGACCCGCAGGCCGGCGACGACACCCGCCTCACGCGCGGTGAAGTCCGCCGTGGCGACGGCGTCCTCGGGGATCGTCGCGACCGTCGTCACGTCCACACCGCCGTCCAGGTCCTCCTGGATGGCGACGTTGGCGATGTCCTCGACCTCCACCGGATCGAGTCCGGCGTCGGCGAGGAGCTCGGCGAGCGCGGGGTCGAGCCCGCACTCCAGGTACTCCTCGTCGGTGTCCGCGCCGCAGGCGCAGCCGTCGCCGCAGCCGCCGTTCGAGGCGAGGGGAAGGTCCTGATCGGTCACTTGGGTCACTGCTCCTGGGGACGCCGGGCCGCGGGGGCCTCGGGGCGGGTCGGGGGGAAGTCGGCGGTGTCGGTGGTCCGCACGGCCAGGGTGCAGTCCGGGTTCAGCCGTACGACGATGTGGCGGCGCCAGTGGGCGTCGTCGCGCTCGGTGTGGTCCTCGCGCCAGTGGCCGCCGCGGGTCTCCTCGCGCTGCAGGGCGGCGGCGACCAGGACGCGGGCCACGCACAGGAGGTTGGTGGCCTCCCAGGTGTCGACGCCGGGCTCGGCGGTCTTGCCGTTGTCCTCCAGCGCGTCATGGGCCTCGGTGTGCAGCCGCTGCAGCTCGCCGGCGGCCGTGCCGAGGGAGTCGGCGGAGCGCATCACGCCGGCGCCCTCGGTCATGATCCGCTGGATCGCGAACCGGCTCTCGGGGGCGAGCAGCGGGTGCGCGGGCGTGTCCGGGTACGGCACCGGCTCGGGCACGCGCGTGTGCAGGCCGCTCGCGGCGAGACCGCCGGCGATGTCGTCGGCGATCCGCTCGGCGTAGACGAGGCCCTCCAGCAGGGAGTTGGAGGCGAGCCGGTTCGCGCCGTGCACGCCGGTGCAGGCGACCTCGCCGCACGCGTACAGGCCCGGGACGGTGGTGCGGCCGTGGGAGTCGGTGCGCACGCCGCCGGAGGCGTGGTGGGCGGCCGGGGCGATCGGGATGGGCTCGTGGACGGGGTCGATGCCGTGGGCGCGGCAGGCGGCGAGGATGGTCGGGAAGCGCTGCTCCCACATCTCGGCGCCGAAGTGCCGGGCGTCGAGGAACATGTGCTCGGCGTCCTGCTCCAGCATGCGGCGCAGGATGCCCTTGGCGACGATGTCGCGCGGCGCCAGCTCGGCCAGTTCGTGCTGCCCGACCATGAAGCGCACGCCGTCGGCGTCGACCAGGTGGGCGCCCTCGCCGCGCACCGCCTCCGAGACCAGCGGCTGCTGGCCCTCGGCCTCGGGCCCGAGGAAGAGCACGGTCGGGTGGAACTGCATGAACTCCAGGTCGGAGATCTCCGCGCCCGCGCGCAGGGCGAGCGCCACCCCGTCGCCCGTGGACACGGACGGGTTGGTGGTCGCGGAGAACACCTGGCCCATGCCGCCGGTGGCGAGGACGACCGCGGGGGCGTGCACGGCGCCCACGCCGTCGTGCTGGCCCTCGCCCATCACGTGCAGGGTGACGCCCGCGGTGCGACCGTCGGCGTCGGTGAGCAGGTCGAGCACCAGCGCGTTCTCGATGGTGCGCATCCCCCGCGCGCGTACGGCCTCGACAAGGGCCCGGGAGACCTCGGCGCCGGTCGCGTCGCCGCCCGCGTGGGCGATACGGCGCCGGTGGTGGCCTCCCTCGCGGGTGAGCTGGAGGTCGCCCTCGTCGGACTCGTCGAAGTGGGCGCCGGTCGCGATGAGCCGCCGTACGGCGTCGGGGCCCTCGGTGACCAGGACGCGCACGGCCTCCTCGTCGCACAGGCCGGCACCGGCGACGAGGGTGTCCTCGAGGTGCTGTTCGGGGGTGTCGCCCTCGCCCAGGGCGGCGGCGATGCCGCCCTGCGCCCAGCGGGTGGAGCCGTCGTCGAGGCGGGCCTTGGTGACGACGACGGTGTTCAGGCCGGCGGCCTCGCAGCGCAGGGCCGCGGTCAGGCCGGCGACGCCGGAGCCGACGACCACCACGTCCGCGGCGATGGACCACCCGGGGGCGGGCGCGTGCAGTCGTATGCCTGTGCTGGTCACGAGGCGGCTCCGAAGGTGAGAGGAAGGTTGTCGATCAGCCGGGTCGCGCCGACCCGGGCGGCGACGGCGAGGACGGCCTCGCCGGTGAAGTCGTCCTCGATCTCGGTGAAGTCGGACGGGTCGACGAGCGCGAGGTAGTCCAGTTCGAGCGGCGGGTCCAGGCGGGCGGCCTCGTCGAGGACGGCCCGCGCGGCGGCACGTACGGCCGCGGGCCCGCCGGGGGCGACGGTCGCCACGGCGTGCGCGTCGGCGGCGGCGCGGGACTCGCCGAGGGCGCTGAGGGCCTCGGCACGCGCGTGCGTGGCGGGCACCTCACGCGCGCGTGCGCGCAACGCCTCCTGGGCGGCGTGCCGGTCGCGGCCGGCGAACAGCGCGCGGGACAGGGCGAGCGCGGTGCGCCGTTCCTGCGGGGACAGGTAGCGGTTGCGGCTGGACAGGGCCAGCCCGTCGTCCTCGCGGACGGTGGGCACGCCGACGATCTCGACGCCGAAGTTCAGGTCGCGGACCATGCGCCGGATCAGCGCGAGCTGCTGGGCGTCCTTCTGGCCGTACAGGGCGACGTCGGGGCGGGTGAGGTGCAGCAGCTTGGCGACGACGGTGAGCATGCCGTCGAAGTGGCCGGGGCGCGAGGCGCCCTCCAGCCGCTCGCCCATGGGACCGGCGGTGATGCGGACCTGCGGCTCGCCGCCCGGGTAGACCTCGTCGACGGACGGCGCGAAGACGGCGTCCGCGCCCGCCTGCTCGGCGATCTTGAGGTCGGCGTCCAGGGTGCGCGGGTAGCGGTCGAGGTCCTCGCCCTTGCCGAACTGCAGCGGGTTGACGAAGACGGTGACGACGACCTCGCCGTCGGCGCCGGCGATCACGCGCGCGGTGCGGATCAGCGTGGCGTGGCCCTCGTGCAGGGCGCCCATGGTCATCACGACGGCGCGTCGGCCGGCACGCGTGCGTGCGTGGAGTTCGTCGGCGGTGCGCAGCAGAGTGGTGGTCATCGGGCGTCCCCTTCGGTGCCGTCGATCCCGTCGGTCCCGGTGGCGAGTACCCCGAGGAGGTCCTGCGCGAGTTCCGGCTTGAGCAGTCCGTGGGCGAGCGCCCGGTCGGCGGTGGCGCGGGCCATCGCCAGATATCCGGCGACGGTCTGCGGCGCGTGCTTGCGCAGCTCTTCGACGTGCGCGGCGACCGTGCCGGCGTCGCCGCGGGCGACGGGGCCGGTCAGTGCGGCGTCACCGGAGCGCAGGGCGTTGTCGAGGGCGGCGCCCAGCAGCGGGCCGAGCATCCGGTCGGGGGCCTCGACGCCGGCCTCGCGCAGCAGCTCCATGGACTGGGCGACCAGGGTGACCAGGTGGTTGGCGCCCAGGGCGAGCGCCGCGTGGTACAGCGGGCGCCTCTCCTCGGCGATCCACTCCGGTTCGCCGCCCATCTCGATCACCAGGGCCTCGGCGGCCAGCCGCAGCTCCTCGGGCGCGGTGACACCGAACGAGCAGCCGGCCAGGCGCTGCACGTCCACGGGCGTGCCGGTGAACGTCATCGCCGGGTGCAGGGCCAGCGGCAGCGCGCCCGCGCGCAGGGCCGGGTCGAGCACCTTGGCGCCGTACCGCCCGGAGGTGTGCACGAGCAGCTGGCCGGGCCGGACGGCGCCGGTCTCGGCGAGGCCGGCGACGAGGCCGGGCAGGGTGTCGTCGGGGACGGTGAGCAGCACCAGGTCGGCGCGCTGGAGGACCTCGGCGGGCGGGACGAGGGGGACGTCGGGCAGCAGGAGCGCGGCGCGCCGGCGGGAGGCGTCGGAGACCCCGGAGACGGCGACCGGGCGGTGCCCGGCGAGCTGGAGGGAGGCGGCGAGCGCGGGGCCCACGCGCCCGGCGCCGACGACGCCGACGGTGAGCCGCGCGGGGCGGTCCCTGGGATCTGGCTGCTGGCTTGTACTCACGCTGCGGGGCCTTCCGTTCCAGTCCGCTCCGGGTACCGGACGATTTCTCGTCATGTTAACGCTATCGGGTCGGAAGACGTCCGTTCGTCCACAGGCTGTGGGTTACGCCACGCCCCGCCGGGACTCGCCGCGCGGGGGTCGCGGCCACGCCGAGGAGGGCCCCGGCGGGAAGGAGCGCAGGCCGGAGCACAGGTGAGAGCGGAGGCGGGAGCGCAGGCGGGAGCAGCGGCCGGGAAATGCGGGTGCCCGCCTTGTCCGGCGCACGGCATGATCGCGCGCATGAGCGATGTGGCGGAGCAGGACGGACAGCGGGCCGGCGGGACGGGCGCTCCGGCGCCGCAGACGGACGAGGCGGCGGCCGACGGGTGGCGCCGGCAGATGCGCGACCGGCGCCTTGTCGCACACCGGGGCGCGCAACGAGTGCTCTCACGCCCCGGCTATCTGGCCACCCTGCGGGAGCGCCTGGCGTTCCTCGAGCGCGCGGCACAGCTGCACGACCTCGACGACCGGCCCGACCAATACGGCGACGGCATCGTCGAGACCCTGGAGGCCCGGGTCGCGGAGCTGCTCGGCACCGAGGCGGCCGCGTTCTTCCCGACCGGCACGATGGCGCAGCAGGTCGCCCTGCGCTGCTGGGCGGCGCGCACCGGCAACCCCACCGTCGCCCTGCACGCGCTGGCCCACCCCCAGGTGCACGAGGGTGGAGCGTTCACCGTGGTCAGCGGCTTGCGCACGGTCCCCGTGACGAGCGAGCCGCGGATGCCGACGGCCGCGGAGGTACGCGCCTTCCCGGAGCCGTTCGGGGCGCTGATGCTGGAGCTGCCCCTGCGCGACGCCGGATTCGTGCTGCCGTCCTGGGAAGAGCTCACCGAGGTCGTGGAGGCGGCACGCGAACGCGACGCGGTGGTGCACATCGACGGCGCACGCCTGTGGGAGGCCACGGCCCACCTCGGCCGCCCGCTGACGGAGATCGCCGGCCTGGCGGACAGCGTGTACGTGTCGTTCTACAAGTCCCTCGACGGGTTCGGCGGCGCCGCCCTCGCCGGGCCCGCGACGCTGGTGGAGGACGCGAAGACCTGGCGCCACCGGTACGGCGGCATGGTCCTGCAGCAGTTCCCTACCGTGCTGTCCGCGCTGGCCGGTCTCGAGTGGGAGCTGCCCCGGCTGCCGGAGTACGTGGCACACGCGCGCGTGATCGCCGCCGCGCTGCGCGAGGGATTCGCCGCGTCCGGCCTGCCCTGGGCGCGCGTGCACCCCGAGGTGCCGCACACCCACCAGTTCCAGGTCTGGCTGCCCTACGACCCGCGGTTGCTGTCCGAGGCGGCGGTGCGCCAGGGCGAGGAGACGAAGGCGCTGCTCTTCCAGAGCCCGTGGGAGGAGGCCGGTCCTGGGCTGTCGCGCACCGAGGTCACGGTGCGCGCCGCCGGCCTGGAGTGGAGCGAGGCCGACGTGCGCGCCGCGGTGGCCGACTTCGTCACACGCGTGCGTGCGCTCGCCGGCTGACGCCCGCGCGCCGCAGCCACAGCCGCAGGCCGGGACGCCGGCGCAGACGCGACCGCAGCCGTCCGCGGGCCGGGCGCCCGGCGAGCACCGCGCGGAACCGGCCGTAGTCCCGCAGCTCGCGCACCAGCTGCCACTCGCCGGTGCCCGGCGCGGGCGGGGCCGCCTCGCCGTGCTGCCGGGCGCGGTGGGCGTCGAGGAGGTACTGCTGGGTGATGCTCATGGCGGATCGCCTCTTCGGGACGTGATGTGCGGGGAGATGGAGTTCGGGAAGGGTCCGGAAGGCTCCGCGGCTGCCCCCGGTGTCCTCAGCCTGCGCCCGGTCCGCCGCGCACGTCCCGCCGATTGACGGCTGCCGTCAATCGGCGAGGGCGCTGTCAGTGGTGAGGTGCACGATGGGGACATGAGCGTGCGCATCGACATCACGGAGTTGCGGTTGGAGCAGGTGGCCGTCGTGCCCTCCGCCCTGGCCGAGCTCGGCATGGCGCTGCACGCGCTGTCCGAACCGGGGCACCATCCGGGCCTGCAGGGTTGGGTGACCGGGGTGACGGCCCGCCTCGACCCGCATCTGGCCGACCGGATGTGCGAGGCGGACTTCCTGTGGCGGACGACGTTCTCCGACCTGTTCCAGCCCTTCGCCGGCATCCCGGGCCGCAGCACCCTGCCCGGGGCCACGCTCGCCGAGGACCTCGACCTGCTGGACAAACTGACCGACGCGCAGTTCGTCGATGCCGCCCTTGAGTTCACCTGCACCCCCGCGACCGCCGCGCCGCAGGAAGGAATCCTGGACGATCCGGCGGTGCGCTGCCGGGCTCTGGAGGTGGCCGCCTCCCGCGGGCCGCGGCAGGTGCGTTTCACCCGGCGGCTGCTGGACGACCCGCCCAGTGTGCGGGCGTGGTTGCGTCGCTTCCTGGAGGACTGCGAGGAGGCCTTCTTCGCCGACGTCTGGGCGCGGCTGCGCCACCAACTGGCCGCCGACGCCCGGCACAAGACGGATCTGCTGCGGCGCAAGGGTCTCGCGGAGGCCCTGGCCGCGGTCTCGCCCGCGACGAGCCTCGACGAGGAGCGCGGGCACATCGTCGTGGACAAGCTGGCCCAGGCCCTCACGATCACCGCGGGCGGCGGCCTGCTGCTCGTCCCGACCAGCCTCGGCTGGCCGCATCTGAACGTCCTGCACCGAGCGGGCTGGCAGCCCCTGCTGCACTACCCCGTCGGCTCCCCCGACCTGACCGCGCCCACGTCGGTCGAGGAGCTCACCCTGCGGATGACCGCCCTGTCCCACCCGGTGCGCATGCGCATCTGCCGCCACCTCGCCCGCAGCGCGTACACCACGGGGGAGCTGGCGCGCGTGCACGGCATGTCTCCGCCCGAGATATCCCGGCACCTCGGCGTGCTGAAGAAGGCGGGCCTGATCACCACCCGCCGGCGCGGCCGCTACGTCCTGCACCAGCTGGACGTGACGATGGTGGCCCGGCTCGGCAGCGACTTCCTGGAGGGAATCCTTCGCTAGGGTCTGTCGGCGCCTCAGTCGAAGCGGATGTGACGCAGGCCCACGGCCGTCTGGCGCAGCCGTGTCCGCAGTCGGCTGTCGGAGTTCGGGGTCAGCCGCAGGCCGGCCAGGACGGCGATGCGGTCGGCCGTCTTCGGCACCGTGGTGTGGTCGGTCCACAGGTGCTCCGCGAACTCCGGTTCCCGCAGGCGCTCCAGGCAGTGGTCGAGCTGCTGCACCGCCCAGCTCTCGCGGCGCAGCCCGGCGTTCTTGCCGCCGGCGAACGCCAGGAGGTGACCGAAGCCGCGCTCGCGCAGTCGCTTCAGTACGGTCTCCCGCTCGGCGAGCAGGGTGAAGTGCCGTACGTCATGGCCCAGTTCGCGCAGCCGGCCGACCGTGTCGGCGAAGTGACCGGAGTCGGTGACCGTCATGGGCACGATCACCACGCCCTCCTGCTCGGTCAGCGCGAGGTCGAGCACCTCCACGACGCCCTGCCGCCAGGAGGCCAAGTCCTGGAAGTCGCCGCGCAGTCCGGGCGGCAGCATGCGGCGCAGGCCGAACCCGGCGTGCTCGGGGTCGCAGATGACGCTGCCGGGCAGCCGTCGCCGTATCTCATGAGCCGTCTGTGTCTTGCCGCCACCGAAGGGACCGTTGATCCACAGGAGCATGGCCCGACACCCTACCGGCGCCGCACCCACGGTGACCGACCGCTTCTGCCGATCGGGCCGCCCGCCAGCCAGCCCACATCTGCCGGCCCACCGGTCGGCCACGTCTGCCGGCCCGCCGGTCGTGTCCGCCGGTCAGCCGTGTCCGTCGGTCAGCCGTGTCCGTCGGTCAGCAGTGCCCGTCGCTCAGCCGTGGCCGCCGGCCCGTACCAGCCCGGTTTCGTACGCCAGGACCACCACCTGCACGCGGTCGCGCAGCCCCAGTTTGGTCAGGATGCGGCCCACATGGGTCTTCACGGTCGCCTCCGACAGCACCAGCCGGGCGGCGATCTCGCCGTTGGACAGGCCTTGCGCGACCAGCACCATCACCTCGCGCTCCCGCTCGGTGAGCCGCTCCAGTTCCTTGGCCTGCGGCTCCCGGCCGGCGGACGGCAGCATCGGCGCGAACCGGTCCAGCAGCCGGCGCGTGGTGGACGGCGCGACGACCGCGTCACCGCTGTGCACGGCCCGGATCGCGGCGAGCAGGTCGCCGGGCGGCACGTCCTTGAGCATGAAACCGGAGGCGCCCGCCTTCAGCCCGGAGAAGGCGTACTCGTCCAGGTCGAAGGTGGTCAGGATGAGCACCTTGGGCGGCTCGGGCTCGGAGCAGATGCGCCGGGTGGTCTCCACACCGTCCAGCTTCGGCATGCGCACGTCCATCAGGACCACGTCGACGGCCGTCGAGCGCAGCACCTGCAGGGCCTCGACACCGTCGCCCGCCTCCGCGACGACCTCCATGTCCGGCTGGGCGGCAAGCACCATCCGGAACCCGGTGCGCAGCAGCACCTGGTCGTCGACGAGCATCACGCGGATCGTCATCGGGCCTCTTCCGTTCGGAGTCACAGGGTCGGTCAGTGGGCCGGCTTGAGCGGCAGGAGGGCGCTGATGCGGAATCCTCCGCCGGGGCGCGGTCCGGCGTCCAGGGTGCCGCCGACCATGCCGACCCGCTCGCGCATGCCGATCAGGCCGTGGCCCCGGCCGTCGATGCCGCCCTCCTCGTACAACTCGTGCGGGGCGCCCTTGCCGTCGTCCTCGATGAGCAGGCCGAGCCCGTCGTCGAAGTACACCAGGCGCACACTGGCGCCCGCGTTCGGCCCGCCGTGCTTGCGGGTGTTGGTGAGCGCTTCCTGCACGATCCGGTACGCGGTCAGCTCGACGCCGCTGGGCAGCGGGCGGGGCGTGCCCTCGACGCGGAAGTCGACGGGCAGTCCGGAGCCCCGGCACTGCTCGACCAGGTCCTCGATCTGCTCCACGTCGGGCTGCGGGACGTACTCGCCGCCCTCCTGGTGCTCGCCGGTGCGCAGCACGCCCAGCAGGCGGCGCATCTCGGCGAGGGCCTGCCGGCCGGTGGACGAGATCGTCTCCAGGGCCTTCTTCGCCTGGTCGGGGGCCGCGTCCAGGACATAGGCGGCGCCGTCGGCCTGGACCACCATCACGGACACGTTGTGCGCGACCACGTCGTGCAGCTCGCGCGCGATCCGGGCGCGCTCGGCGGCCACCGCGACCTTCGCCTGCGCCTCGCGCTCCTTCTCCAGACGGGCGGCGCGCTCCTCCAGCTGGGCGTAGTAGGCGCGGCGGGTGCGTATCGAGTCGCCCAGCACCCAGGCCAGCGCGAACGGCACGGTCTGGAAGATCACTATCGCGGCGTGGCCCGCCAGGCCCGTGCCGTCGCTGGGCCAGCGCAGCTGCGCCATGGTGGCCGCGCCCAGGCCCAGGATCAGCGCGAGCCGGGAGGCCCAGCGGGCGCCGGTCGCGGCGACCGTGTAGGTGATCACCAGCATCGCGAAGTCCGCGGTCATGGTGTCGACGTCCAGCGCCAGCTGCACCACGCCGAGCGCGATGGCCAGCAGCAGCATCTTCTCCGGCATGCGCCGGCGCAGCGCGACCACCAGGCACAGCAGCAGCACCACCGGCACGATCAGCGCGGGCGAGCCGGTGCCCCGGTTCGCCTGGCCTGCCCCCGCGGCCATCAGCGACAGCCCGCACAGGACGAGCGCCCAGAAGGCGTCGACCCCGGTCGGGTGTCTGCGGAGGAAGTCGTAGAGGCGCTGCACGTAACCCAGCGTAGGCAAGCGAGATAGGTGCAGGGGTCAACCGGAGGGTCGATCCCCGCCCGGTGAGCCTACTCCCCAAGGTGGAGGCCGCGATCACCTGTACGCCTAGTCTGTGCGGGTGGGTGAGGAGACGACGGACCGCACGGACGGCGCGGACGGCTGGCGCGGCTGGCGGGCCGCGACCGAGGAAGCGCTGTACGGCGCGCACGGTTTCTACCGGCGTCCGGAGGGCCCGGCCGGGCACTTCCGTACGTCGGTGCACGCCTCCCCGCTGTTCGCACGGGCCGTGGCCGAGCTGCTGGTTTGGGTGGACGAGGCCCTGGGCCGGCCCGCCGCGCTGGACTTCGTGGACATGGCGGCGGGGCGCGGGGAGCTGGCCGCCGG
Source organism: Streptomyces sp. NPDC104814 (assembly GCF_055583185.1). NCBI lineage: Bacteria > Bacillati > Actinomycetota > Actinomycetes > Kitasatosporales > Streptomycetaceae > Streptomyces > Streptomyces sp. NPDC104814. The sequence continues at coordinate 47,970 of NZ_JBVJOL010000018.1, forward strand.
GGTGCTGGCCGCGCTGCCCGCCGAGGTGGCCGCCCGCACGCGCGTGTGCGCCGTCGAGATCGCCGCCCGCCCCGCCGGACTCGATCACCGGATCGAGTGGCTCACCGAGCCGCCGCCGGAGATCACCGGGCTGCTCCTCGCCAACGAATGGCTGGACAACGTCCCCGTCGACGTCGCCGAGGTGGACCCGTCGGGCACCGCCCGGCTGGTACTGGTGCGGCCCGACGGCACCGAGCGGCTCGGCGAGCCCGTGTCGGGCCGGGACGCGGCATGGCTGGCGCGCTGGTGGCCGCTGACCGGGGAGCCGGGGCTGCGCGCGGAGATCGGGTGGCCCCGCGACGAGGCGTGGTCGATGGCGGCCGGCCGCGTCGCACGAGGGCTCGCGGTGGCCGTGGACTACGCGCACACGGCACGGACGCGGCCGTTGTTCGGCACGCTGACGGGCTTCGCCAAGGGACGCGAGACGACGCCCGTACCGGACGGATCGTGCGACATCACGGCGCATGTGGCGCTGGACGCGTGCGCCCTGCCGGGCGGGCGGACCCTCCCCCAGCGCGACGCCCTGCGCGCCCTCGGCATCACCGGCGCACGCCCCCCGCTCACGCTCGCCTCCACGGACCCCGCCGCATATGTACGCGCCCTCGCGAGCGCCGGTGAGGCCGGGGAGCTGACCGCGCCGGGCGGCCTCGGCGACTTCGGGTGGCTGCTGCAGCCGGTGGGCGTCCCCGACCCGCTCACAGCCGTGTGACCCGCCGGGCGGTGCCCTCCGGGCGGTGCCGCCCCCGCCGCGTGACCTACTTGTCGATGTCGCCGACCACGAAGAACATCGACCCCAGGATCGCCACCATGTCCGCGACCAGCGTCCCCGGCAGCAGCTCGGTCAGCGCCTGGATGTTGTTGTACGACGCCGAGCGCAGCTTCAGCCGGTACGGGGTCTTCTCCCCCTTGCTCACCAGGTAGTACCCGTTGATCCCGAGCGGGTTCTCGGTCCACGCGTACGTGTGCCCCTCGGGCGCCTTCAGGACCTTCGGCAGCCGCTGGTTGATCGGCCCCGGCGGCAGCTCGGCGAGCCGGTCGAGGCAGGCGTCGGCCAGGTCGAGGGCGTTGTGCGTCTGCTCCAGCAGGCACTCGAAGCGGGCCAGGCAGTCGCCCTCGGTCCGGGTGACCACCTTCAGCGTGTCCTGCAGTTCCCCGTAGGCCAGGTACGGCTCGTCGCGGCGCAGGTCGAAGTCGACGCCGGAGGCGCGCGCGATGGGGCCGCTCACCCCGTACGCGTGCACCGTCGCGGGCGCGAGCGTGCCCACGTCCCGGGTGCGTCCGCGGAAGATCTCGTTGCCGAGGACCAGGTCGTCGAAGACGTCCATCCGGGAGCGCACCGCGGCCACGGCCTCACGCGCGCGTGCGCTCCAGCCGGCCGGCAGGTCCTCCTTGAGGCCGCCGACGCGGTTGAACATGTAGTGCATACGCCCGCCGGAGACCTCCTCCATGACGTTCTGCAGCACCTCGCGCTCGCGGAACGCGTAGAAGACCGGCGTGATCCCGCCCAGCTCCAGCGGGTAGGAGCCGAGGAACATCAGGTGGTTGAGCACCCGGTTCAGCTCCGCGAGCAGCGTGCGCGTCCACACCGCGCGCTCGGGCACCTCCATGCCGAGCATCCGCTCGACGGCGAGGACCACGCCCAGCTCGTTGGAGAACGCGGACAGCCAGTCGTGGCGGTTGGCGAGCACGATGATCTGGCGGTAGTCGCGCGCCTCGAAGAGCTTCTCCGCCCCGCGGTGCATATAACCGATCACCGGCTCGGCGCGCATGATGCGCTCGCCGTCCAGCACGAGCTTCAGCCGCAGCACGCCGTGCGTGGACGGGTGCTGAGGCCCGATGTTGAGCACCATGTCGGTGCTCTCCGCGGCACCGCCGATCCCGACCATGGTCTCCGTCGTAGGAGTCATGGACACAGTCTCCCCTACGTACCCTGGCCGCATGGAGACGGGGAGCCCGCACGACCGGCGGGATGCGGCGGACACGGGGACGAGCGCGGGTGCGGCGGTGCAGGGGGCGGAGCCGGTGTGGACCGGGCTGCCGCCGGGGCTGCTGCGGATGCGGCGGCTGTTGCTGGTGGTGTGGCTGGGGGTGATCGCCCTGGCCGGCGGACTGCTGCTCGGGCTGCTGGTCGGGCCGGCCTGGGCGTCCTTCGCGGCGCTGCCCGTCGCCCTGGCGGCGTGGGGCTGGGTGCTGCTCGGCCGCAACTGGCGGTCCTGGCGGTACGCCGAGCGCGCCGACGACCTGCTGATCAGCCGGGGTGTGCTGTGGCGCGAGGAGACCGTCGTGCCGTACGGACGGATGCAGTTGGTGGAGGTCACCTCCGGTCCCGTCGAGCGGTACTTCGGGCTGGCCAGCGTGCAGTTGCACACGGCGGCCGCGGCGACCGACGCGACCATCCCCGGCCTGGACCCGGCCGAGGCGGAACGGCTGCGCGACCGGCTCACCGAGCTGGGCGAGGCCCGATCGGCCGGGCTGTGACGGCGGGCGGGCCCGCCGGCGGCGCGGGCACGGAGCCGGCCGTCGCCGGTGCCGGCGGGGAGCCGGGTGTCGTGGCGGCCGGCGGGGAGCCGGGTGTCGTGGAGCGGCGGCTGCATCCGGTGACGCCGTTGCGGCGGGCGTGGGCGCCGATCGCGGTGATCGCGGGCTGGGCGGTGCACGACCCCGACCAGGCGCAGCGGCAGCTGGCCCGGCTGACCACCACGACGCTGCTGCTCGCGCTCGCCGTCCTCGTCCCGGCGGCCGCCCTGTACGGCTTCCTGACCTGGTGGTTCACCCACTACGCGGTGACCGACACGGAGTTGCGCATCCGCACCGGGCTGATGTTCCGCCGCAGCGCGCACATCCGGCTGGAACGCATCCAGGCGATCGACGTCACGCAGCCGCTGCTCGCCCGGATCGCGGGGGTGGCGAAGCTGCGGCTCGACGTGGTCGGCGCGGAGAAGAAGGACGAACTGGCGTTCCTCGGTGAGCGCGAGGCGCGTGCGCTGCGCGCGGAACTCCTCGCGCGCGCCGCCGGGTTCGCACCCGAGACGGCGCACGAGGTCGGCGAGGCGCCCGCCCGCGAGGTGCTGCGTGTGCCGCCGCGGATGCTCGCGCTGTCCCTGGCGCTGACGGGCGCCACGTGGGGTTCGCTGGTCGCCGCGCTCGTCGTCCCGCCGGTGCTCTGGCTGGTCACCCACAGCCTGTGGACGGTCCTCGGGACCGCGGTGCCGCTGCTCGGCACGGCGGGGGCGAGCAGCGTGGGGCGGTTCGTCGCGGAGTACGACTGGACGGTCGGCGAGTCACCGGACGGGCTGCGCATCGACCGGGGGCTGCTGGACCGCGTCCATGAGACGGTGCCGCCGGGGCGGGTGCAGACGGTGCGGATCGTGCAGCCGCTGCTGTGGCGCCGGCAGGGGTGGGTACGGGTCGAACTGGACGTGGCCGGGTCGTCCAACTCCGTGCTCGTGCCGGTCGCTCCGCGGGAGGTCGCCGAGGCGGTCGTCGCGCGCGTCCTGCCGGGGGTGGCCGTGCCGGCGATGTCGTCGCTGTCGCGGCCGGGACGGCGGGCCGGGTGGTGCGTGCCGGTGTGGTGGCGGGGGTACGGGCTCGCGGTCGGCGAGGAGGTGTTCGCCGCGCGGCACGGGTTGCTGCGGCGGCGTCTCGCGCTCGTGCCGCACGCCAAGGTGCAGAGCGTGCGGATCACCCAGGGGCCGTGGGAGCGGCTGTGGGGGCTGGCCGACGTGCATGTGGACACGGGGGCCGACAAGACGGTCACGGCTCGGTTGCGGGGCGCGGCGGAGGCGGCGGAGTTGCTGCGGGGGCAGGCGGAGCGGTCCCGGACGGGACGTCGCGCCGCACGGGCGGACCGCTGGATGACCTAGCCTGCGACGCCGGGTGCCTGCGGCGCGAGGGGTGCGTTGTCGGCTGTGGGTGCACTGTGGCTGGTCGCGCAGTTCCCCGCGCCCCTAGGTGACTGCGGTTGCCGCCCGCCCTGAACGGACCCTCCGCCCCACACCCCCCACCCCGGCCCCGCCCCAGAAACAGCCAGTAGGCGCTACGCACGCCACGACGCAACCGCAACGGGCCGCCGCAGGCACCAAAGGGACGCGGGGAACTGCGCGAGCAACCACCCAAGCACCCGCAGACGCACCGGAAAGTGCAGGCGCACCCGCACCCCGCCCGACAGACCGACGGAGTCAGGACGCTGCGCTGCGCAGGCTCTGCACGTCGATCTGCTCTGTTTCGTCGTGGGCCGTCAGGTCGATGACCTGGCCCGCGCGGGGTGTGGTCTCGTCGGCCGGCTTGAAGCCGGACTCCGCCTTGTGCAGCGCGAGCGCCTCCTGGCCGACGACGTCCGCGAGGTCCTCGTTCTGGACGGCTTCCAGGGCCGCCGGCGTCGGGGACGCCTTCGTACCGAAGAAGTCGAAGTCGCCGTCGGTCACGGGACGCCGTACCGGCGGTGCGGGCGGTACGACGGCCACGGCGGTCGGCACGGCGAAGTGCCCGCCGCCCTGGCTCTCCGGCGTCTCGCCGGCGGCGGCCGCGTGCTCCTGCGCGTCGGCCGCCCCGGGCTTCCCCGCCGCCTCGTCCTCCCGCTCGGCGCCGGTGGCGAGGCGGACCAGCGCCGCGTTCGCCGCCTGGAACAGGCGCGCGCCCTCCCGGGAGAAGGCCGCAGGGGCCGGGCTCACCGGCTTGTCCGCGGGCGCCGCGTCGGTCTTCGAGGGCGCCGGCGGCAGCGCCCGTACCGGGGCCTCGAGTTCGAGCAGGCGGCGGCCCTCCAGGGCGCTGGCCCGTTCCGTCTCGGCCGTTGCGTAGCGGCGCAGCAGGGCCGCGTGTTCGTTGCGCAGGCCCGCCAGTTCGCTGCGCTTGGCCCGCAGCCGCTGCTCGAGCTTGGCGCGCAGCTCGCGCGACTCCTCCAGGTCCGTCTCCAGTTCGGCGACCCGCTCCTCGAAGCGCCACTCGTCGCTGGCACGCGCGCGCGTGAGGTCGGCCACCTGCTTGCCCGCCTGGATGTCCCAGCGCCGCATGACGAACGCGCCGAGGACCGCCGTCACCGCACCCGCCCCGGCCAGGACCCGCAGCACCAGGGCGTCCGTGGACACCCAGGGGCCTAGGGCGCAGACGACCGAGACGCCTGCGATCGCCGACGGTGGCAGCACCCTGTGCAAGGGCGGGGAATGACGGTGACGTCCACGTGGCATGGCCAGAAACTTACCGCGCGTAGGCGGCTCGTGAAGCCCCGGGCCGTAAAAACAAAGCCATCCGCAAAGGTTCACGGAGCATCAGCAAAAGCCAAGGGGCACAAGGCCTGCGGTCGGCCCAGGTCAGCCCGCCGTCAGCCGGCCGCTCAGCCACGCCAGCGACTCGGGGATCTCGCGCCGCCAGGTGTTGAAGTTGTGCCCGCCGCTGTCGAGGATGATGGACGAGATACGGGTCGTACCGGTCGCCTTCACCGCGTCGATGAACTTCGTCGTGCTCTTGTAGTTGTTCTCGCCCACCTTGCTGCTGGTGACGAGCAGCGAGGTGTCGGACGCCGGCATGTGCTTGAGGTACCACATCAGGTCGGCGCGGTTGCGCAGCTGCTTGTCCCCGTGGAAGAGGTCGCCCGTCGTCGGGTCGACGGGCGCCTTGTAATAGGGGGACAGGCCCACGGCCGCCGCGTACGCGGACGGGTGGTGCAGGGCGAACTTCAGCGCGCAGTAGCCGCCGGTGGAGTCGCCAATGACGCCCCAGGAGCCGGCGCCGCGGCCCACCCGGTAGTGCGCCGACACCGCCTGCGGCAGGTCCTTGGCGAAGAACGTCTCCGTCTGCGGGCCGCCGGGCACGTCCACGCACTCGGTGTCGCGCGGGGGCGCGACCGTCGGGCGCATCATCACCAGGATCATCGGCTGCATCCGGCCCCGCCCGGCGAGATCGCGCGCGGTGCGCGGGTAGTGCAGCTTGTCCACCAGCGCCTCGGCCGTCCCCGGGTACCCGGTCAGTACGACGGCCGCGGGGAACGTGCGCTTGGCGTACTGCTTCTGGAAGTACTCCGGCGGCAGGTAGACGAACGCGGGCGTGGCGATGTGGGTCGTGGAGCCCGTGATGGCGACCTTCTGGATCTGCCCGCCGATCTCCGGCCGGCCCCCGCCCGCCTTGCTCACCTTGCGGGTGTCGAGCACCTGGAGCGGGCCCCCGTCGGGGCCGTGCGCGTTGTGATCGACGACCACGCCCGCGCCGTTCTCCTGCCCGAAGAGGTCGGCCCAGCTGGCGTAGAAGCCGAAGGAACGGTTCGCCGCGAGCCCCACGCACGCGAACAGCGTCACCTGCGTGACGAGCAGCAGCCCGACCCGCCCGGCGATCGCGCGCCAGTTGCGGCGTGACAGTCGCGGCCACAGCCACACCGTGCCGACGAACAGCACCGCGGCGACCACGATCGCCAGCAACAGCACCTTCTTGCTCGTGAGACCCATGGGGTGTTCCTGCCTGCGCTTTCCATCCGGGACCGGCGCATCTCCCCGCTTCCTCCGCGAAGGCTTGCCCCGGACTTTCCTCGGCCTTTGAACCGGCTTTGTCGGGGCGAGTGAACCTCTCTCCCCTGGACACCGTCCTAGAGGACGCAATGTCGCCGGATGCCCGATACGGCACCGGGTTCAAGGTCTCTCGCAGAACTACGGGATGCGATGTCTGTCAGGGAAGATGGGGAAATGTCGGACGGGGTTCCGAGCCGATCAAGCCGGGTGCGGCGCTTCGTGCGCGGCCCGCGCCCCGAGGCCAGTCCGGTCCTCGTCGGCAGAGCGGCCGCGCTCGTGGGTGTCCTGGACATCGCCGCGGGGGTCTTCCCGCGGTTCAGGCACAGCCGTATGCACGCGATCGCCGAGGTGCTGCCCGGATCGTTCGGGCCGTTCGCGGCCGCGGTCTCGCTGGCCGACGGAATCCTGCTGCTGCTGCTCGCCCACGGTCTCAAGCGCGGCAAGCGCCGCGCCTGGCGCGCCGCCGTCGTCCTGCTGCCGGTGGGCGCGGTGGCCCAGTTCGTGTACCGGCACTCGGTCATCGGGGTGCTGATCTCCGCGGCGCTGCTCGCGCCGCTGATCCTGCACCGCGACCAGTTCACGGCTCTGCCCGACCCACGCAGCCGCTGGCGGGCCCTGGCCAACTTCGTCCTCATGAGTGCCGGTTCCCTCGTGCTGGGCCTCATCATCGTCAGCGTCCACCCGAACCGGATGGTCGGCGACCCGAGCCTGGCCGACCGGATCACGCACGTGCTCTACGGCCTGTTCGGCTTCGAGGGCCCCGTCGACTACCAGGGCAACACCTCCTGGACCGTCGCCTTCTCCCTCGGCGCGCTCGGCTGGCTGACCGCCGTCACCACCATCTACCTGGCCTTCCGCCCCGAGCACCCGGCCGCCCGGCTCACCGAGGACGACGAGGCGCGGCTGCGGGACCTGCTCGCCAAGCACGGCGGCCGCGACTCCCTCGGCCACTTCGCGCTGCGCCGCGACAAGGCCGTCGTCTTCTCCCCCAGCGGCAAGGCCGCCGTCACCTACCGCGTCGTCTCCGGCGTGATGCTCGCCAGCGGCGACCCCATCGGCGACGTCGAGGCCTGGCCGGGCGCCATCGAGCGCTTCATGGACGAGGCCAAGGCCCACTCCTGGACGCCCGCCGTGGTCGGCTGCTCCGAGACCGGCGGCGAGGTGTGGACCCGCGAGACCGGCCTCGACGCCCTCGAACTGGGCGACGAGGCGGTGGTGGACGTCAAGGATTTCTCCCTGTCCGGCCGTGCGATGCGCAACGTGCGCCAGATGGTCAAGCGCATCGAGCGGGCCGGTTACGAGACGCGGGTCCGGCGTATCGGTGACCTCGGCGAGGCCGAGCTGGAGCGCATCCGGCGCGCCGCCGACGACTGGCGCGGCACCGACACCGAGCGCGGTTTCTCCATGGCGCTGGGCCGCCTCGGCGACCCCGCCGACGCCGACTGCCTGGTCGCCACCGCCCACAAGTCCGACGACGAACCCGGCGCGTACGGCGATCTCAAGGCGATCCTGCACTTCGTGCCCTGGGGCAGCGACGGCGTCTCGCTGGACCTGATGCGGCGCGACCGCAGCGCCGACCCCGGCATGAACGAACTGCTGATCGTGGCCGCCCTGCAAGCCGCCCCGAAGCTCGGCATCGAGCGCATCTCGCTGAACTTCGCCGTCTTCCGCTCCGCGCTGGCGCGCGGCGAGAAACTCGGCGCCGGCCCGGTGCTGCGCACCTGGCGCGGACTGCTGATCTTCCTTTCGCGCTGGTTCCAGATCGAGTCCCTGTACAAGTTCAACGCCAAGTTCCAGCCGCGCTGGGAGCCGCGCTTCATCGTCTACCGCGCCTCCGCCGACCTGCCGCGCATCGGCTTCGCCTACATGCAGGCCGAGGGCTTCGTGAACCTCGCGCCGCCGCTGCCGCGCTTCCTGCGCCGCCGCAGCGCCGCCCAGCGCCCGTGCGCCCACGGCGTGGCCGAACACGACGTACGCGCGGCCTGACCCCTGCGCCGGGAGGGGTGCGCGCCCCTCCACGCGCGCGTGGGCAACGGCACCGCGCCCCGCGCGCGAGGCGCCCCGGCGGACGGCGAGCGGCCCGGGCGCGGGTCCCCTCAGCACCGGGACCCGCGCCCGGGCCGTACGGCTATACGGCCCCGACGGGGGGCCTACGCTGAACATATGAGCAACCACTGCGGACGCCGACGCGTCGCGGGCCTTCCCGACTGGGACCGCTGCGCGGTCATGGGTGTCGTCAACGTCACCCCCGACTCCTTCTCCGACGGCGGCCGCTGGTTCGACACGACCGCCGCCGTGAAGCACGGCCTCGACCTGGTCGCCCAGGGCGCCGACCTGGTCGACGTCGGCGGCGAGTCGACCCGGCCCGGCGCCACCCGCGTCGACGAGGACGAGGAGCTGCGCCGGGTCATCCCCGTCGTCCGCGGCCTCGCCTCCGAGGGCGTCGTCGTCTCCGTGGACACCATGCGCGCCCGGGTCGCCGCCCGGTCCCTCGCGGCCGGCGCCGCCCTCGTCAACGACGTCAGCGGTGGCATGGCCGACCCCGCGATGATCCCCGCCGTCGCCGACGCCGGCGCCCCCTTCGTCGTCATGCACTGGCGTGGCTTCCTGCAGGGCGGCAACGTCCCGGGCCACTACGCCGACGTCGTCACCGAGGTCGGCGACGAACTCCACGCGCGCGTGCAGGCCGCCCTGGACGGCGGCATCACCCCCGACCGGATCATCGTCGACCCGGGCCTCGGCTTCTCCAAGGACGCCGAGCACGACCTCGCCCTGCTCGCCCACGCCCACCGGCTCCACGCGCTCGGCCATCCGCTGCTCATCGCCGCCTCCCGCAAGCGGTTCCTCGGCCGCATCCTGGCCGGTCCCGACGGCGCGCCCCCGCCCGCCCGGGAACGCGACGCCGCCACGGCCGCCGTCTCCGCGCTCGCCGCGCACGCCGGCGCCTGGGCGGTCCGCGTGCACGAGGTCCGCGCCACGGCGGACGCGGTACGGGTCGCCCGCGCCGTCGAAGGAGCCCGGTGAGCGCCCCGCACACCGACGTCGAACAGGTCGAGGCCGCCAACACGGCCTTCTACGAGGCACTGGAACGGGGCGACTTCGAAGAGGTCGCCTCGGCCTGGCTCACCCCGGCCGACCTCGGCGTCGACGAGACCTACCACGACCCGGCCGACGCCGGCGTCGTCTCCTGCGTGCACCCCGGCTGGCCCGTGCTCACCGGCCGCGGCGAGGTCCTGCGCTCGTATGCGCTGATCATGGCCAACACCGACTACATCCAGTTCTTCCTCACCGACGTCCACGTCTCGGTGACCGGGGACACGGCCGTGGTCACCTGCACCGAGAACATCCTCAGCGGCGGCCCCGCCCCCACCGAGGGCGAGGAGCTGGGACCGCTCGTCGGGCAGCTCGTGGTCGCCACCAACGTGTACCGGCGCACGCCGGAGGGGTGGAAGCTCTGGTCGCACCACGCCTCGCCCGTTCTGGCCGAAAACGACGAGGACGAGAGCGAGGAGTCGCCCTCCTGAGTGGGTAGGTGATCCACGACACCGCCCGCGGAGCCGAGAAGTGGCTGGAATCACGGGCGCCCGGGCCGAAGCGGCCACCAGCCCGTGAGCCAGCGGGTTTCCCAGGGGAAACACGCGGTGAACCCTTCCCGAACCGCGCCGGCCCGGCGCCCCGTGGCCCGGCGCTGTCGGTGCCCGCAGGTAGATTCGACTGAGGCCGACGCACCGCCCGCACGCGGTACGGACCGGCCGCACCCGACGATTGCAGGAGTGATTCGCGTGGATCGTGTCGCGCTGCGCGGCCTGAAGGCCCGCGGGCACCACGGTGTGTTCCCCAAGGAACGCGAAGAGGGCCAGACCTTCATCGTGGACCTGGTGATCGGTCTGGACACCCGGCCGGCCGCGGCGGACGACGACCTGACGAAGACCGTGCACTACGGCATCGTGGCCGAGGAGGTCGTGGCCGCCGTCGAGGGCGAGCCCGTGAACCTCATCGAGACCCTCGCCGAGCGCATCGCCCAGGTGTGTCTGAAGCACGAGGGGGTCAAGGAGGTCGAGGTGTGCGTCCACAAGCCGGACGCGCCGATCACCGTCCCCTTCGACGACGTGACCGTCACGATCACCCGGAGCCGAGTATGACTGCACCCTTCACCAAGGGTCACAGCGACCCGACCGTCCAGCCGGTACCCGCCTCCGTCGTCGAGCAGGTCGACGCCGCCGACACCACGCTGCAGAACCCGAAACGGGCCGTGATCGCCCTCGGCTCCAACCTCGGCAACCGGCTGGAGACCCTCCAGGGCGCCATCGACGCCCTGGAGGACACGCCGGGCGTGCGCGTCAAGGCCGTCTCCCCGGTCTACGAGACCGAGCCGTGGGGTGTGGACCCCGGCAGCCAGCCGTCGTACTTCAACGCCGTCGTGCTGGTGAAGACCACCCTGCCCCCGTCCTCCCTGCTGGAGCGGGCGCACGCCGTGGAGGAGGCCTTCCACCGGGTGCGCACCGAGCGCTGGGGCGCCCGCACCCTCGACGTCGACATCGTCGCCTACGCCGGTGTGGTCTCCGAGGACCCGCACCTCACGCTCCCCCACCCGCGCGCCCACGAGCGTGCCTTCGTCCTCGCCCCCTGGTACGACGTCGAACCCGACGCCGAACTGCCCGGCCGAGGCATGATCGGGCAGCTCCTGGACACCGTCACCCGAGAGGGTGTCGCGCCCCGCAAGGACCTGGAACTCCACCTGCCCGAGTAGTCGTTAAGGTCGAGGCGGGCCGCGTGCGCGGCCGCACAGGACGGGAGCCGCCCGTCACCCGGTCCGGGGGAGCTGAAGGGTCACCGTGAGAGAGCTGCGCATCAGGGTGCTGGCCGGTGTGTTCGTCGTAGCCGGGGTCCTGTCCTGGGCGGGCGCCCGCCTGTGGAACTCGGTGGGGACCCTGCCCAGCGTCCCGCTGGCCGCCCCCATCGTCCTCGCGCTGATCGGGGTGGTCCTGCTCGCGACCGCGCTGTCGCTGCGCGCCCGCCTCAAGGCCCAGCGCGACCGCGTCCCCGACGCCAAGGGCGTGGACCCGCTGATGGCGGCCCGGGCGGTCGTCTTCGGCCAGGCCAGCGCGCTGGTCGCCGCCCTCGTCGCCGGCATGTACGGCGGCACGGGCGTCTTCCTGCTGGAACTCCTCGACATCCCGGCCCGCCGCGACCAGGCCATCTACGCCGGCTTCTCGGTCGTCGCGGGCATCGGCGTGATAGCGGCCGCGATGTTCCTGGAGCGCGTCTGCAAGCTCCCCGAGGACGACGACGAGAACAACAACGGAGCGGCACACCCTGCGTGACACCGCCCCGTACGAGCCCGCGGGGCCGGGGTGAGCCGCTTTTAAAGGCCGCTTTCAGTGGGCCATGATCAGGCTCATCGCCTCGTTGCGGGTCGCCGCGTCCCGCAGCTGACCGCGCACGGCAGACGTAATGGTCTTCGCGCCGGGCTTGCGGATGCCGCGCATCGACATGCACATGTGCTCGCACTCGATGACGACGATGACCCCGCGGGGCTCCAGGATCTCCATCAGGGCGTCCGCGACCTGCGTGGTGAGCCGTTCCTGCACTTGGGGGCGGCGGGCATACACGTCCACGAGCCGCGCCAGCTTGGACAGGCCGGTGATCTTCCCGCTGGTGGACGGGATGTAGCCGACGTGGGCGACGCCCCGGAACGGCACGAGGTGGTGCTCACAGGTCGAGAACACCTCGATGTCCTTCACCAGCACCATCTCGTCGTGGCCCAGGTCGAACGTCGTCGTCAGGACGTCCTCGGGCTTCTGCCACAGGCCCGCGAATATCTCCTTGTACGCCCGGGCCACGCGCCCCGGCGTCTCCCTCAGGCCCTCGCGGTCCGGGTCCTCGCCGACCGCGATGAGGAGTTCGCGTACGGCGTTCTCGGCACGCTTCTCGTCGAACTCGCCGATGGTGCCCTCGCCGTCCAGCGTCACGGGGTCGGTCATCTGGTTCCTCGTTCCTGTACCTGTCACACGTGGGACGCCCACGTGCTTCGAACCGCGGTCACGACAAAGCCGCGCCCCCCAGGCTAGAACCCGGGGGGCGCGGCATCCATTCCGGCCCGGTGGCCGAAACGGCTCAGCTCTCGGGGCGGTCCTCCCGCGCCGGCTCGGTCGCGGGGGCGGGGTCCGCCGCCGTCGACTTGGCCGTGCTGATCGCAGGCGTCGCGCCGTTGGCGCCGTTCGTCAGGGCGAGCTCCTTCGGGGAGAGCACCGGCGGACGGGTGGACGGCGTACGACGGGAGGAACCGGTCCAGGCGGGCCGCGGCGGGCGCTTGACGATGGGGGCGAAGATCTCGGCGATCTCCTCCTTGCCCAGCGTCTCCTTCTCCAGCAGCTGCAGGACGAGGTTGTCGAGCACGTCGCGGTTCTCGACCAGGATCTCCCAGGCCTCGTTGTGCGCGGTCTCGATGAGCTTCTTGACTTCCTCGTCCACCAGCGCGGCGACCTCCTCGGAGTAGTCGCGCTGGTGGGCCATCTCACGGCCCAGGAACGGCTCGCTGTTGTCGCCGCCGAACTTGATCGCGCCGAGACGCTCGGTCATGCCGTACTGGGTGACCATCGCGCGGGCCAGGTTGGTGGCCTTCTCGATGTCGTTCGCGGCGCCCGTGGTCGGGTCGTGGAAGACCAGTTCCTCGGCCGCGCGACCGCCCAGCATGTACGCGAGCTGGTCGAGCATCTCGTTGCGGGTGGTGGAGTACTTGTCCTCGTCCGGCAGCACCATCGTGTAGCCCAGGGCACGGCCGCGGGACAGGATGGTGATCTTGTGGACGGGGTCGGAGTTCGGTGAGGCCGCCGCGACCAGGGCGTGACCGCCCTCGTGGTACGCGGTGATCTTCTTCTCCTTGTCCGACATGATGCGGGTCCGCTTCTGCGGGCCGGCGACGACGCGGTCGATCGCCTCGTCCAGCATCTTGTTGTCGACCAGCTTCTGGTTCGAGCGGGCCGTGAGCAGCGCGGCCTCGTTCAGCACGTTGGCGAGGTCGGCACCGGTCATGCCGGGGGTGCGCCGGGCGACGGCCGAGAGGTCGACGTCCGGGGCGACCGGCTTGCCCTTCTGGTGGACCTTGAGGATCTCCAGACGGCCCTGCAGGTCCGGCGGGTCGACGGCGATCTGCCGGTCGAAGCGTCCGGGGCGCAGCAGCGCCGGGTCGAGGATGTCGGGCCGGTTGGTGGCGGCGATCAGGATGACGCCGCCCTTCACGTCGAAGCCGTCCATCTCGACGAGCAGCTGGTTCAGGGTCTGCTCGCGCTCGTCGTGACCACCGCCGAGGCCGGCGCCGCGGTGGCGGCCGACCGCGTCGATCTCGTCGACGAAGACAATGGCCGGGGCGTTCGCCTTGGCCTGCTCGAACAGGTCTCGGACCCGGGAGGCACCGACACCGACGAACATCTCGACGAAGTCGGAACCGGAGATCGAGTAGAACGGCACGCCCGCCTCGCCGGCGACGGCGCGTGCGAGCAGTGTCTTGCCCGTACCCGGGCGGCCGTAGAGCAGGACGCCCTTGGGGATCTTGGCGCCGACGGCCTGGAACTTGGCCGGCTCCTGGAGGAACTCCTTGATCTCCTGGAGCTCCTCGACGGCCTCGTCGCAGCCGGCGACATCGGTGAACGTCGTCTTGGGGGTGTCCTTGGTGATGAGCTTGGCCTTGGACTTGCCGAAGTTCATCACGCGGCTGCCGCCGCCCTGCATCTGATTCATCAGGAACAGGAACACGACGACGATGAGGACGAAGGGCAGCAGGGAGAGCAGGATCCCGAGGAACGGGTTCTGCTTCGAGGGCGAGACCGTGTAGCCCTTCGGGATCTGCTTGTCCTGGTACTTGGTCTGCAGCGTGCCGGCGATGGTCACGCCCTGGTCGCCGATGTAGCTGGCCTGGATCTTCGAGCTGCCCTGAACCTTGACGCCGTCCTTGAGCTCGACCTTGATGGTCTGCTCGTCGCCGGTGGTGAGCTTGGCCTGCTCGACCTTGTTGTCGTTGATGGCCTGGACCACCTGGCCGGTGTCCACCGTCTTGTAGCCACCGGACGAGCCGACGACCTGCATCAACACGACCACGGCAAGGACGGCCAGCACGATCCACATGACCGGCCCACGGAAGTATCGCTTCACGTCCATCCACACGGAGCGGTGCCGCCCCGTCCCTCCTGCCATAGTGAGTTTGATAAGACAGTTCTTCTGACGGTACCCCAGCCTTGGCGTCCGAAGCCGCACAGGAGCGCTGACGAACCCGTCTGCATGCTCCAACGGCGCGAGGCCCGCCGGGGTTCCCGATCGTCGCAGGGACCGTGCCCGGGTGGGCTAGCCGCCGTAGACGTGAGGCGCGAGCGTACCGACGAACGGCAGGTTGCGGTACTTCTCGGCGTAGTCGAGGCCGTAGCCGACGACGAACTCGTTGGGGATGTCGAAGCCGACCCACTCCACGTCGATGGCGACCTTCGCGGCGTCCGGCTTGCGCAGCAGCGTGCACACCTTCAGCGAGGCGGGCTCGCGCGAGCCGAGGTTGTTGATCAGCCAGGACAGGGTCAGCCCGGAGTCGATGATGTCCTCGACGATCAGGACGTGCCGGCCCTTGATGTCGGTGTCGAGGTCCTTGAGGATCCGCACGACACCGGAGGACTGGGTGCCGGCGCCGTAGGAGGAGACGGCCATCCAGTCCATGGTGACGGGGGTGGACAGCGCCCGGGCCAGGTCGGCCATGACCATCACGGCGCCCTTGAGCACACCGACGATCAGCAGGTCCTTGCCCGCGTACTCCGCGTCGATCTTCGCGGCCAGCTCGGCCAGCTTCGCGTCGATCTCTTCTTTGGTGATGAGCACCTGCTGAAGGTCGGCACCCATGTCTTTCGCGTCCACCCGCATCACTTTCGGTCGGTCGTCCCACCGGCCGGTCCGGCCCCTGCCGCAGGTGCGAAAGGGGTCGGCACTCAGCCTTGCCGAATCACCAGTCTGCCACCCTGGCGCTGGGCGACGACTTTGCCGGGCAGATTGATGGCGCCCTGACCCCGCCAGCCGGTGATCAGCCGGTCCATCTCCTCGATGTGCCGGGCGAACAGCGAACCGGCCGGCGCACCGGCCTCGATGGCGGCGCGGCGCAGGATCCGGCGGCGTACGGCGGGCGGGAGCGCGTAGAGCTTGGCGCACTCCAGCCGGCCGGCCGCGTCGCGCACCCCGGCCTCGGCCTGGCTGGCCCAGGCGTCGAGGGCGTCGGCGTCGTCACGGGAGAGCTGGGCCGTCCGGGCGAGGGCCTCGACCACGCCCTTGCCGAGGGCCTTCTCCAGGGCGGGCAGGCCCTCGTGGCGCAGCCGGGAGCGGGTGTAGGCGGGGTCGGCGTTGTGCGGGTCGTCCCAGACGGGCAGGGACTGGACCATGCAGGCCTTGCGGGCGGTCTGCCGGTCGAGCTGGAGGAAGGGCCGCCGGTAACGGCCGCCGGCCCCCGAGACCGCGGCCATGCCCGACAGGGAGCGGATGCCCGAGCCGCGGGCGAGACCGAGCAGGACGGTCTCGGCCTGGTCGTCGCGGGTGTGGCCGAGCAGGATCGCGGAGGCGCCGTGGCGTTCGGCGGCGGCGTCCAGGGCGGCGTACCGGGCGTCGCGGGCGGCGGCCTCGGGGCCTCCGTCACGGCCGACGGTGACGGCGGTGGACTCCACGGGTGCGAGGCCGAGGTCGGTCAGGCGCAGGACGACCTCGGCGGCGCGCAGGTCGGAGCCGGGCTGCAGGCCGTGGTCGACGGTGATGCCGCCGGCGCGGATCCCGAGGCGGGGGGCCTCGAAGGCGAGGGCGGAGGCGAGCGCCATGGAGTCGGCGCCGCCGGAGCAGGCCACGAGCACGAGCGGCGCGGGCGGGCGCTCGAGGAGGGCGGTCCCGGCGGAGGCGGTGGCCGGTGAGGCGTGCTGTTCGGTGAGGATGTCGTGGAGGACGCGGCGGACCGCCAGGCGTATCGCCGCGACCGCAGGATGGGGACCCATGTCCGGTTCCCTTCAGAAGGCTCGTCGGGGGGTGAACCCGAGTCGGTCACTCAGAGTGTGTAGATGGTGACAGAAACGGGCGGTGACCCGAGCATTGCACGCCTGTCCACGGCTCACGGTCCCTCGGACGGGTGATTGCGGGGGCGTTCTCCTGCCGTCGGCCGGATCGCGTTCACCACGGTGGTCCGCCGTTCACGCCTCGGGCCTGCGGTGCACCCGCGCGACCCAGTCCGCCGGTTTGGAGATCTCCGCCTTGGTCGGGAGTGTGTTCGGGGAGGTCCACACACGGTTGAAGCCGTCCATGCCGACCTCGTCGACGACGGCGCGCACGAAGCGCTCGCCGTCCCGGTACTGCCGCAGCTTGGCGTCCAGGCCGAGCAGTTTGCGCAGGGCGAGGTCCAGGCGGGAGGCGCCCTTGGCGCGGCGCTGCTGGAACTTCTCGCGGATCTCGGCGACGGAGGGCACCACGGAGGGGCCGACGCCGTCCATCACGAAGTCGGCGTGTCCCTCCAGCAGGCTCATCACGGCGGTGAGGCGGCCGAGGATCTCCCGCTGGGCGGGGGTCTGGACGATCTCCACGAGGGAGCGGCCGCCGTCGTCCTCCTCGCCCTCGGGACGGCCGCCGGCCAGCGACTGGGCGGCTTCCCGGACGCGCTCCAGGATGGTCATGGGGTCGACGTCGGTCTCGGCGAGGAACGACTGGATCTCGCCCTCCAGGTGGTCGCGCAGCCACGGCACGGCGCTGAACTGCGTGCGGTGCGTCTCCTCGTGCAGGCACACCCACAGCCGGAAGTCGTGCGGCTGGACGTCGAGTTCGCGCTCGACGTGGACGATGTTGGGGGCGACGAGCAGCAGGCGGCCGCCGCCGTGCTCACCGGCCGGGAGCTCCCGGGTGGCGGGGGCGAACGTCTCGTACTGGCCGAGGACGCGGGACGCGAGGAAGGACAGCAGCATGCCCAGTTCGACGCCGGTGACCTTGCCGCCGACGGCGCCGAGGACCTGACCGCCGGGGGTGCTGCCGCGGCGCTCCTGCATCTTCTGCAGCAGCGGCTTGAGGATCTCGCGGAAGCCGGCGACGTTCGCCTTCACCCAGCCGGGGCGGTCGACGACGAGGACGGGGGTGTCGTGGATCTCGCCGGTCCCCATACGAGTGAAGCCCCGGACGTGTTCCTCCGAGGCCTTGGCGTGGCGGCGCAGTTCCGTGACGACGTCACGGGCCTCCTCGCGGCTGACTTCGGGGCCCGGCCGTACGAGCCGGGTCGCGGTCGCGACCGCGAGATTCCAGTCGATCATCCCAGCAGATGCGGCACCACCGATGCTCGTCATGTGTCAACCGTACGTGAGCGTTCCCGCTTGGGGCAGGCCGTGGACGCGGGTGACGCAGGGGGTGTCCCCGGGGTGCCGGAGCGGTCCTCCGAGGAGGCGGGCCGGCCCGGCACCGCCCCGCGCGGCCACCCCTCGGCCGGGCCCCCGGCACGGCGACCGCCACGACCGGCCGCCGGCCCGCGCGGCGACCGTCGGTCGGCCCCCGCCACGGCGACCGCCACGGCCGGTGGCGCGGTCCCGCCGGCCGGTGCCGCGGCCGTCCCGTCCGGGGCCTGATCCGGTTCAGCTGGCCAGTGCCGTGGCCGCCCGGTCCAGGGCGCGCTGGGCCGCCCCCGCGTCCGTCGATCCGGCCGCGAGGAAGGCGAAGGCCAGGACGTGGCCCCGGGGGTCGACGACCGTGCCGGCGAGGGTGTTGACGCCCGTCAGGGTGCCGGTCTTGGCGCGGACGATGCCGGCCGCGCCGCCCGCGTAGCGCGTGGTCAGGGTGCCGGTGAAGCCGGCGACGGGCAGGCCGGTGAGGACGGGGCGCAGGTCGGGGCGGCCAGGGTCGGCGGCGGTGACCAGGAGGGCGGTCAGCAGGTGGGCGGTGAGGCGGTCGGTGCGGTCGAGGCCGCTGCCGTCCTTGAAGACGGCCCCCGCCAGCGGCAGCCCCAGCCCCGCGAGCTGCCGCTGGATCGCCTCGCCGCCGCCCGTGAAGTCGGGCCGGACGCCCGTGGCGAGGGCGGTCTGGCGGGCCAGGTGCTCGGCGATGTCGTTGTCGCTGTTGGTGAGCATCCGCTCGACCAGCTCGGACAGCGGCGGGGACGTCACGGTCGCGAGCGTCAGGGCGCGCGCGGTGGCCTTGGAGGGGCCGGGTGACGTGGTGCGGATGCCCTGCGCGCCCAGGAAGCCGGCGAACAGGCGGGTGGCGTCCGCGGCGGGTTCGCGGCTGCGGTTGGCGGTGCCGGCCGTCGAGTCGTCCGTGCGGGCCTCGTCCACCATGAGGGCGGTGACGGGGGCGAGGTTCTCGTTCTCCCCGATCGGGTGACGTTCGGGCCCGGCGTACAGGCTCGTGTCGTACGACAGCGTCACCTCGGTCACGCCGCGCTTCTTCAGGGCGGTGGCGGTGGACGCGGCGAGGGCGCGCAGGCTCGCCCAGCCCGCGGCGTCCGCGCGGGCGGTCAGGGTCGGATCGCCGCCGCCGACCAGGATCAGCTCGCGGGTGTCGGGCTCCAGCACCGCGCGCGTGGCGAGGCGGTGGTCGGCGCCCAGGGCCGAGAGCGCGGCGACCGCCGTGGCGATCTTCGTGGTGGACGCGGGGGTGAGCGCGTCGTCGGCGCCGGTGCCGTACAGGCGCCGGCCGGTGGACAGGTCGACGACGACGGCCGCGTGCCGCTCGCCGAGGGCGGGGTCCTTCAGCAGCGGGTCGAGGAGGGCGGCCAGGGCCGGCTCGCCGGGCGCGGACCGCACCGAGGACGCCGAGCGGCCGAGGCCGGTGAGGACCGCGGGCGCGCTGGGCGCGGGCCGGGGCACCCCGCCCGCCGCCCCGGCGGATCCGGACGAATCAGACGTACGGCCGTGATCTGCGCCACCCGGGCCTTCCTGGGCGGCGGCCCACTCCCGTTCGGCCGTACGCTGACCCGAGTCCCAGGGGCCGGCGGCGGTGACGACGCCGGCGGCCAGTGCGAGACCGACGGTGGCGGCACCGGCTGTGTACTGCCAGGTCCTGACGGGCCGCAGCCGAGTGGCGCGTGTGCGCAGCCGGGCGGCGGTGACGGTGGCGGCGCGCCGCAGTCGCGGCCGGACGGCGTGTGCGATCCGCTCCACGTGCGGTCTCGCGGCCCGCCAGGGCCTCAGTTCCGGCACGACCACCAGCCCCTTTCGCGATCACACACTGGCGTGAGGGACACTTAATCACCCGAAGTATGTGTTGATCATGGAGGAGCCACCGGTGGAGTTCGACGTCACGATCGAGATCCCGAAGGGTTCGCGGAACAAGTACGAAGTGGACCACGAGACGGGTCGGATCCGCCTGGACCGGCACCTCTTCACCTCGACGGTCTACCCGGCCGACTACGGCTACATCGAGGGCACGCTCGGCGAGGACGGCGACCCGCTGGACGCGCTGGTCATCCTGGACGAGCCCACCTTCCCCGGCGTGCTGGTGAAGTGCCGCGCCATCGGCATGTTCCGCATGCGCGACGAGGCCGGCGGCGACGACAAGGTGCTGTGCGTGCCCGCGTCCGACCCGCGGATGGAGCACCTGCGCGACATCCACCACGTCTCGGAGTTCGACCGCCTGGAGATCCAGCACTTCTTCGAGGTCTACAAGGACCTGGAGCCGGGCAAGAGCGTCGAAGGCGCGAACTGGGTCGGCCGCTCGGACGCCGAGGCCGAGATCGAGCGCTCCATCAAGCGCAACGAGGCGCACGGCGGCCACTGAGGCCTCCCACGCCCCAGCAGACCGGTGACGGGTCGCACGCGCACGCGTGCGGCCCGTCCGGCGTCTGTGCGCATACTGAGGCCTACGGAGTGTCGTACAGGGAGTGCTGCTGCAAGTGAGCGAGGCGGAGGACCGCAAACCGCAGTCGGACGAGGCGAGGAGCGGCTACGACTCCGAGGTCACGTCCGAGTTCACCATTCCCGCGGGGCTCGCCGTGCCCAAGGTGGGCGGGGAGTCGGAGACGACGTCCGAGTTCGCGCTGCCGAACGGCCTGGAGGCGCCGCAGCCGGCCGGGGCAGAGCCCGAGGGCTCGGCGTTCAGCCCGCCGCGCACCTACAGCGCCAAGGGCGCCCCGCCGGCCTTCACACCGGCCGGCGGCATACCGGCGGTCAGCCTCACCAAGGACGTGCCGTGGCAGGACCGGATGCGCACGATGCTGCGCATGCCGGTGGCCGAGCGGCCGGCGCCGGAGAAGGTGCACAAGCCGGAGGAGGGCGGGCCGGCCGTCCCGCGCGTGCTGGACCTGACGCTGCGTATCGGCGAGCTGCTGCTGGCCGGCGGCGAGGGCGCCGAGGACGTGGAGGCGGCGATGTTCGCGGTCTGCCGCTCCTACGGCCTGGACCGCTGCGAGCCGAACGTCACCTTCACCCTGCTGGCGATCTCCTACCAGCCCTCGCTCGTGGAGGACCCGGTCACCGCGTCCCGGACCGTACGGCGCCGGGGCACCGACTACACGCGTCTTGCGGCCGTGTTCCGGCTCGTGGACGACCTGAGCGACCCGGAGACCCACATCTCCCTGGAGGAGGCCTACCGGCGCCTCGCGGAGATCCGCCGCAACCGGCACCCGTTCCCGACCTGGGTGCTGACCCTGGCCAGCGGACTGCTCGCCGGCGCGGCCTCGCTGCTGGTCGGCGGCGGGGTGCAGGTGTTCGCGGCGGCCATGGTGGGCGCGATGCTCGGCGACCGGCTGGCGTGGCTGTGCGCGGGACGCGGACTGCCGGAGTTCTACCAGTTCACGGTGGCCGCGATGCCGCCGGCCGCGATCGGCATCACGCTGACGCTGGCGCACGCGGACGTGAACGCCTCCGCCGTCATCACCGGTGGCCTGTTCGCGCTGCTGCCCGGGCGGGCGCTGGTGGCGGGCGTGCAGGACGGCCTGACCGGCTTCTACATCACCGCCTCGGCACGGCTGCTGGAGGTGCTGTACTTCTTCGTCGGCATCGTCATCGGCGTCCTGGTGATGCTCTACGTCGGCGTGCAGCTCGGGGCGCACCTCAACCCCGACGCGGCGCTGCGGCTCGAGCAGCGGCCGCTGATCCAGATCGCCGCGTCGATGCTGCTGTCGGCGACCTTCGCGGTGCTGCTCCAGCAGGAGCGCTCCACGGTCCTCGCGGTGACCCTCAACGGGGGCGTGGCGTGGGTCGTGTACGGCGCGATGCACTACACCGGCGATTTCTCGCCGGTGGCGTCCACGGCGGTGGCGGCGGGGCTCGTGGGCCTGTTCGGGCAGCTGCTGTCGCGCTACCGGTTCGTCTCCGCGCTGCCGTACACGACGGCGGCGATCGGTCCGCTGCTGCCGGGTTCCGCGACGTACTTCGGGCTGCTGTCGATCGCGCAGAACGACGTCGACAAGGGGCTCGTGTCCCTGACGAAGGCCGCGGCGCTGGCGATGGCCATCGCCATCGGGGTGAACCTGGGGTCGGAGATCTCCCGGCTGTTCCTGCGGGTCGGCTCCGCCGACAAGCGCCGCGCGGCCAAGCGGACCAGGGGCTTCTGACCGCTCAGCCCTGGTGGTACGGCGACTGGCCGTTGTACGGCTGCTGCCGGCCGTAACCCTGGGGGTACGGCTCCTGCGGGTACTGCTGCTGCGGGTACGGCTCCTGCGGGGCGTACGGGTCCTGGGGGTACTGCTGCTGCGGGTACTGCTGCGGCGCGTACGGGTCCTGCGGGTACTGCTCGCCGTAGTGCTGGTTGCCGTACTGGTCGCCGTAGTGCTGCTGGTTGCCGTAGTGCTGCTCGCCGTACTGCTGCTGGGGCTGGTGGTCCGGCGTCTGGTCGACGCGGCGCAGCTGGGTGGTCCGGTCGTCCATGGCCGGGGGCACCGCGGCCGGGGCCTGGACCTGGGACTCGGCCGGGGCCTGCTGCTGAGGAGCGTTCTTGTTCTTCGCGCGGGCGCGCAGGAACTCGATGGCGATGGGGACCACCGAGACGAGGACGATCAGGATCAGGATCGCCTCGATGTTGGCCTTGACGAAGGCGATGTTGCCCAGCCAGGAACCCAGCAGGGTCACACCCGCGCCCCACAGGACGCCACCGATGACGTTGAACAGCAGGAACGAGCGGTACCGCATGCCGCTGACGCCGGCGATGATCGGCGTGAACGTGCGCACGACGGGCACGAAGCGGGCCAGGACCAGGGACTTCGGGCCGTACTTCTCGAAGAACTCGTGCGCCTTGGCGACGTTCTCCTGCTTGAACAGGCGCGAGTCGGGCCGGTTGAACAGGGACGGGCCGACCTTCTTGCCGAACATGTAACCCGCCTGGTCGCCGAGGATCGCGGCGGCGCAGATCAGGGCGATCGCTCCCCAGAGGGGGAAGTTCAGCTGGTGGGACGTGATCAGCAGGCCGCAGGTGAACAGCAGCGAGTCACCCGGCAGGAAGAAGCCGATCAGCAGTCCCGACTCCGCGAAGACGATCAGGAGCAGGCCCCAGATGCCGAACGTGTCGAGGAGATAGTTCGGATCGAGCCAGCTCGGGCCGAGGGCAAGCGTCGTCACGGTTCCTGGCTCCTGAGGGGGTGGGGAGACTACGGCGGCGGGTAGCGCGCGCCCAAAGCTATCAACGCCCGGTGAACGGTCCGGGTTCCCCGGGTCCTCTCAGGATGCACCCCGCGCCCGGCGGTACGAAGCTGTGGACCATGGGCATCGACGATTACGGCGGCGGCCAGACGCCCCAGGCGGATGTGCTGGTCGTCACCACGAACGACGTACCGGGTCACCGGGTGCAGCAGGTCATCGGCGAGGTGTTCGGCCTGACCGTGCGCTCCCGGCACATCGGCAGTCAGATCGGCGCCGGGCTGAAGTCGCTGGTCGGCGGCGAGCTGCGGGGGCTGACCAAGACCCTCGTGGAGACCCGCAACCAGGCGATGGAACGGCTGGTGGAACAGGCACGCGCGCGTGGCGCCAACGCCGTGCTGGCGTTCCGCTTCGACGTGACGGAGGCCGCGGACGTCGGCACGGAGGTGTGCGCGTACGGCACCGCGGTGATCGTGGCCCGGGAGTAGCCCCCCGGGCCACGAGCCCTATGCGGTGTGCCGGGCCGCGTTCGCCTGGATGGCGTCGCGCATGTACACGGCCAGTCCGGGGCGGATGTTCTCGTACGTCGCGGTGAAACGCGGATCGTCGACGTACATCT
Organism: Streptomyces sp. NPDC104814; assembly: GCF_055583185.1. Taxonomy (NCBI): domain Bacteria; kingdom Bacillati; phylum Actinomycetota; class Actinomycetes; order Kitasatosporales; family Streptomycetaceae; genus Streptomyces; species Streptomyces sp. NPDC104814. The sequence goes on from NZ_JBVJOL010000018.1 coordinate 71,672, forward strand.
GTCCCAGGCAGGCGTGCAGCTCGCGCGAGCAGTCGTAGTAGCTGGAGCAGATGAAGAGGCGATGCTCCTCGGCGACGTCCATCGCGGCCTCGGAGCCGGCCGGGACGCCCCGGCCGAGCAGGTCGGCCATCCGGCCGTGGATGGCGTCCATCTCCCCGGTGATCCGCTTCCAGTCCTCCTTGGTGTAGGCCGCGGTCCGGCGCTGGGACTGCCGGTACTGCTCGGTGTCGCCCCAGCGCTGCTGGATCTCGTCGGCGTACTGGTCCGGATCGTTGTCCCCGAACACCTCGAACCTCTCCTCGGGTGTGAGCTGGATTCCCATCGTGCGTGCCTCCATGGCGTGCTCCACGGCCTCGGCCATCTTCCGCAGCTTCTCGATCCGGGCGGTCAGCAGTTCGTGCTGGCGGCGCAGGTGTTCCCGCGGGTCCGCGTCCGGGTCGTCGAGCAGGGCCGCGACCTCCTCGAGCGGAAAGCCCAGCTCCCGGTAGAACAGGATCTGCTGCAGCCGGTCGAGGTCGGCGTCGCTGTAGCGCCGGTGGCCCGCGTGGCTGCGCTCGCTGGGGGCGAGCAGACCGATGTCGTCGTAGTGGTGCAGGGTGCGCACCGTGACCCCGGCGAAGCCGGCGACCTGTCCCACGGAGTAGTTCACTTCCGCTCCCTTCGTGCTTGCGCCCTCCACCCTGGGTCCTCACGCCACGTGAGGTGCAAGCCCGCGTGCGGGTCCGGCGGAGCGGACTTAGCGTCGGATGCATGCCCCTGCACCAAGGCGCCCAACAGCCGGCCGACCGTCCCCTGGCCGTCAACCCCTTCTACGGCGAGGCCAATCCGGCCGGCGGGATGACCCAGGCCCCGCCCACGCACCGTCTCCCGGACACCGCGATGGCGCCGGCGACCGCGTACCAGCTGGTGCACGACGAGCTGATGCTCGACGGCAACTCCCGGCTGAACCTGGCCACCTTCGTCACCACCTGGATGGAGCCGCAGGCCGGGGTGCTGATGGCAGAGTGCCGGGACAAGAACATGATCGACAAGGACGAGTATCCGCGCACCGCCGAGCTGGAGCGGCGCTGTGTGGCGATGCTCGCCGACCTGTGGCACGCGCCGGACGCCTCGGCGGCCGTGGGCTGCTCCACGACCGGTTCCAGCGAGGCGTGCATGCTGGCGGGGATGGCGCTGAAACGGCGCTGGACGAAGCGCGCGGGCGACCGCTACCCCGGGGCCCGGCCCAATCTGGTGATGGGCGTCAACGTGCAGGTCTGCTGGGACAAGTTCTGCACGTTCTGGGAGGTGGAGGCGCGGCAGGTGCCCATGGAGGGCGACCGCTTCCATCTGGACCCCGAGGCCGCGGCCGGGCTGTGCGACGAGAACACGATCGGTGTCGTCGGCGTCCTCGGTTCCACCTTCGACGGCTCCTACGAGCCGATCGCCGACCTGTGCGCCGCCCTGGACGCCCTCCAGGAGCGCACCGGCCTCGACATCCCGGTGCACGTCGACGGGGCGTCCGGGGCGATGGTCGCGCCGTTCCTCGACCCGGACCTGGTGTGGGACTTCCGGCTGCCGCGGGTGGCGTCGATCAACACCTCCGGGCACAAGTACGGGCTGGTGTACCCGGGGGTCGGCTGGGCGCTGTGGCGGGACGCCGCGGCACTGCCGGAGGAGCTGGTGTTCCGGGTCAACTACCTGGGCGGCGACATGCCGACCTTCGCGCTGAACTTCTCCAGGCCCGGCGCGCAGGTCGTGGCGCAGTACTACACGTTCCTGCGGCTGGGCCGGGACGGCTACCGGGCGGTGCAGCAGGCGTCCCGGGACGTGGCGCGCACACTCGCCGAGCGCATGGAGGGGCTCGGCGACTTCCGGCTGCTGACCCGGGGCGACCAGCTGCCGGTGTTCGCGTGCACCACGGCCGACGACGTCACGGCGTACGACGTCTTCGACGTCTCCCGGCGGCTGCGCGAGCGGGGCTGGCTGGTGCCGGCGTACACCTTCCCGCCGAAGCGGGAGGATCTGTCGGTGCTGCGGGTGGTGTGCCGCAACGGCTTCTCCTCGGACCTCGCCGAGCTGTTCGTCGAGGACCTCACCCGTCTGCTGCCCGAACTGCGCCGGCAGTCGCATCCGCTGACCCGGGACAAGGACGCGGCGACCAGCTTCCACCACTGAGCCCCCGGTGGGCGTCCGCCGGGCGGGGCTCAGCGTGCGTCCTCCGGCTGCCGCTCCCCCGTCGCGTACGGGTTCTCCTGGCCCGCGGCGAGCACGCCGACGAACGGTTCGCCCTCACCGGCGAAGGTGTAGGCGCCGGCCTCGATGCGCTCGATGAGGCCCCGGGTCCAGGCGGCCTCGCCGTCCGCCGTGTGCACCCACATGTTCATGATCTCGCCGATGTGGCCGAACTGCTGCGGCCCCTCCTCGGGGATGTAGTGCTCGGTGACGGTGTCCCGCCACGCGGCCAGCCGCCGCAGGCGTTCGCGCAGCAGCGCCACGACCTCCGTGCGCTCCAGGTCGACCATGAAACCGATCGCCGCGGAGAGGAGGTCGACACCGCGGTCCCGGGCGACGAGCGCCTCCCTCAGCAGCGTGAAGTACTCCTGCGTGCCGCGCTCGGTGACCTCGTACTCGGTGCGGGGCGGCCCGCCGGCCGTGGACGGCGCGGTCTCGTGCGCGCGCAGCAGCCCCTGCTTCGCCATCTGCTTCAGGGCGTGGTAGATCGACCCCGGCTTGGCGTGGGACCACTCGTGCGCGCCCCAGTACTCCAGGTCGCCGCGGACCTGGTATCCGTGGGCGCGCCCGTGCTGCCGGACGGCCCCCAGCACGAGCAGCCGGATGGTTGACATGGGGTCCAGAGTATGGCCGGGCGGCGGCTCGGCCGGAACGGCACCCCACCGCCCGGCCCGACCGGCCCGCCCCTGCGTGGTCCTGCCCCTTACTCGCCCTGCTCCCGCTCCTCGAGCCCCGCCTGTTCCTGAGCCACCAGCTCGAACGCGGTCCTGCCGTCCAGGGACTCACGGATGATGTCCGCATGGCCGGCGTGGCGGGCCGTCTCGCGGATCAGGTGCAGGGCCAGCCAGCGCAGCGAGACCCGCTCGTCCGGCGGGAACCACGGGTCGTTCGGCAGAGCGAAGGTGTCGTCCAGGCTGGGCACCGAGCGGAAGTAGGCCTCCGTCTCGGCCGCGACCTGCTCCCAGTACGCCAGCTGCTGCGCGAGCGTCTCGCCCTCGGTGAGCCGGAAGCACTCGTGCCAGTTCGACTCGTCCCGCTTGACCGCCGGCGGCTCGCCCTTGGCCCGGGCCACCCAGCCCTGCTCGACCTCGGCGACATGCTTGACCAGGCCGGACAGCGACAGCTCGCTCGCGCTCGGCCGGCTCGCGGCCTGTTCCTCCGTGAGGCCGAGCACGGCCCGGCGGATGCCGCCGCGCTGTTCCGCCAGGAAGGACAGCAGCGCCCCCCGCTCGTCGCCCAGCGCTTCGGCTCGCACGTGAGTGACCATGACCGGCCGCCTTTCGACTCGTCGTCCACCGGGCTTCCTGCCCGACACCGAAGACGTTACGGACCCTTGCGGTCAGCTTCTGTCCGCAATGGCTCGGCCTTCCGCCCGCGGTTCTGTCAGAAGGGGAACCGGCTGCGCCCGTGCTGTACCGAGATCCACTTCAGGCTCGTGAACGCCTCCAGCGTCGACTCGCCGTTCAGCCGGCCGGGCCCCGAGTGCTTCTCCCCGCCGAAGGGGACGATCGGCTCGTCGTGCACGGTGCCGTCGTTCACATGGAACATCCCCGTGTCGATCTGCCGCGCGAACCGCACGCCCCGCTCGATGTCGGCGGTGAAGACCGCACCGCTCAGCCCGTACGGGGTGTCGTTGACGAGCCGTACCGCCTCCTCCTCGCCGTCGAAGGGGATGACGAAGGCGACGGGGCCGAAGACCTCCTGCCGCAGCAGCGGCGAGTCGGCCGGGACCCCGGTCAGCACCGCCGGCTCGACCAGCGTGTCCGTCGTGGTGCCGCGCACCAGCGCCGTGGCGCCCTCGGCGAGGGCCTGCTCGATCACCCCGGAGACGTCCTCCGCCTGCCGGGAGTCGATCAGCGGCCCGATGACGGTCGCCGCGTCGCTCGGGTCACCGGCCTTGAGCCCTCTGACCCGGTCGGCGAACTTCGCGGAGAACTCCTCGGCCACGGACCGGTCGACCAGCAGCCGGTTGGCGGCCATGCACACCTGCCCCTGGTGCACGAAACGGCTGAAGACGGCGGCGTCGACCGCGTAGTCGACGTCGGCGTCGTCCAGCACCACCAGGGCGCTGTTGCCGCCCAGTTCGAGCACCGCGCGCTTGAAGTGGGCGGCGCAGACGGTGGCCACGTGCCGGCCGACCTGGTCGGAACCGGTGAAGGAGATGACCTTCGGCACCGGGTGTTCCAGGAACGCGTCGCCGATCTCCGCTATGTCGGTGACGACGACGTTGAGCACCCCGGGCGGCAGCCCGGCGTCCTCGAACAGCTTGGCTATCAGGGTGCCGCCCACGACGGGCGTGTTCTGGTGCGGCTTGAGCACGACGGCGTTGCCGAGCGCCAGCGCCGGGGCGACCGACTTCAGCGACAGCAGGAAGGGCACGTTGAAGGGGCTGATGACGCCGACCACACCGACCGGCACCCGGTAGACGCGGTTCTCCTTGCCGTCGATCGGCGAGGGAACGATCCGCCCCTCGGCGCTGAGCGCCACATGGGCCGCCTCACGCAGGAACTCCTTGGCCAGGTGCAGCTCGAACGCGGCCTTGCCCCGGGTGCTGCCCAGCTCGGCGATCATCGCCTCGGTGATCTCCGCCTCGCGCTCCTCGACGAGACGCAGCACCTTCTCCAGCACCGCGCGCCGGGCGAAGGGGTTGGTGGCCGCCCACTGCTTCTGGGCGCGCTCGGCGGCGCGGTAGGCGGCGTCGATCTCACCGGCCGTGGCGATCGTGATCGAGGCCAGCTTGTCGTTGTCGTACGGGTTGAAGTCGATGATGTCCCAGGAGCCGGTGCCCGGGCGCCACTCACCGTCGATGTACTGCTGCGCCAGGTCGGAGAAGTACGGTGACATGCGATCCCCCTGAATCCCTGCCTGCCGGGGCAGGCGAGTCGGCCTCGCTCACCTCGCGGTCTGATCGCACGTCATCGTACTTGTGGGTCAGGTCAGTTGAAGGAGTCCACGCAAAAGATCGCGGGTCTCGGACGGCCCGGGGCTGTCCTGCTGCAGCTCCTTCAGCGCCTGCTCGTACTGGGCAACGTCCTCCGGCTTGTCCAGGTACAGCGCGCTGGTGAGCTGCTCGATGAACACCACGTCCGACAGGTCGGACTCCGGGAAGCTGAGCACGGTGAACGCGCCGGACTCGCCGGAGTGCCCGCCGAAGCTGAACGGCATGACCTGGAGCCGGACGTTGGGCCGCTCGGACATGTCGATCAGGTGCTGCAGCTGCTCGCGCATCACCGCGCGGTCGCCGTAGGGCCGGCGCAGGGCGGCCTCGTCGAGGATGACGTGGAAGTCGGGGGCGTTCTCGGCGACGAGGTACTTCTGCCGCTCGAGCCGCAGCTCCACCCGCTTGTCGACGTCGGCCTCGCTCGCGCCCTTCATCCCGCGCCGCACCACGGCACGCGCGTACGCCTCCGTCTGCAGCAGGCCGTGCACGAACTGCACCTCGTAGGCGCGGATCAGGGACGCGGCACCCTCGAGGCCGACATAGGTGGGGAACCAGCTCGGCAGGACGTCGGAGTAACTGTGCCACCAGCCGGCGACGTTGGCCTCGCGGGCCAGGTTCACCAGGGCCGTGCGCTCCGCTTCGTCCGTGATGCCGTACAGCGTCAGCAAGTCCTCCACGTCCCTCGTCTTGAAGCTCACCCGGCCCAGTTCCATCCGGCTGATCTTCGACTCGGAGGCACGGATCGAGTACCCCGCCTGCTCGCGCGTGATCCCGCGTGCCTCGCGCAGCCGCCTGAGTTGCGAGCCGAGCAGCATGCGCCGCACCACTGATCCAGGCTCTCCCGCACTCACGTCCGCTGCCTCCCTACCGACTCCAGGGCCCGCAGTCTGCCACTAAAACACTTCGAGCAGTACTCGTCCGATTACAGAGACGGAAAAGCTTCCTGTGACATCCGTGCGACTTCTGGCCATCAAGAGCCAAGGAAGATGCGGAAGTTGAGTAGGAAGAGGCAGAAAAAATGACCAACAAGCGGCACGTGGGCATCCATTTCGGTCACGTGCACGTGCATCTGCCCTTGCATCTGCTCTGCGCATCCGAAACCATGGTCCCGCGCCACCGCTGCATCGCAACGACCGCGAACTCCCGGGAGTGCCTCGCATGGGGACGAATGGATCGACCATGCTCCAGCCGTTACGGCAGGGCCTTCCGCCGCTGGATCCCGCAGCCGTCTCCAACGCCGCCTCCTGTTCCCTGCCCGCCCGTTACGAAGCCGTCCGCGAGGCGCGCCGGTTCACCCGCCAGACCCTGGACCAGTGGGGGCTGGGCGACCGCTTCGACGACGTGTGCCTCGTCGTCTCCGAACTCGTCACCAACGCGCTGCGCCACGCCACTCCGGCCGGCGATCCGCTGCCGCCCGTACGCCTGCATCTGATGCGGTGGAGCGAGCGACTGGTGTGCGCGGTGCGCGACACGAGCAAGGACGGTCCGGTGGCCCGCGAGGCCGACGACTTCGCGGCCGAGTCCGGGCGGGGACTGTTCCTCGTGGAGTCCTTCAGCGACAGCTGGGGCTGGCACCCGCTGTCCGGCGCCCTGGGCGGCAAGGTCGTCTGGGCCCTGTTCCGGCTGCCTTCCCCATGATCCCACCCGGCGTTCTTCGACGCTGGGTTTCTACGCGCGTCAAGCAAGCGCTCTCACGGCGGACACACGTGAGCCCTGATCATCCGCCGACGAGATGGTCGAACTCCCCGTCCTTGACGCCGAGCAGCATGGCCTCGATCTCCGCCCGTGTGTAGACGAGCGCGGGCCCGTCGGGGAAGCGCGAGTTGCGCACGGCCACCTCCCCGCCCGGCAGCCGGGCGAACTCCACGCAGGAGCCCTGGGAGTTGCTGTGCCGGCTCTTCTGCCAGGACACCCCGTGCAGGCGCGTGGCGGCGATGCCGTTGTACACGCCGGACGCGTTCTCAACGTCGTACACGTCGTGGTCCACAGGTCGCTCCCCGGTGGTGCACTGGCTGATGAGGCCATTGATGCAGTGGTCAACTGATCGGGATCATAACCCCGTTCACGTGCAGGCGCCTGAGCAAATGCACGTGCACGCCTGGTGTTCTCCCGGTTACAGCTTTTGACGAGCGCTTTACGCGAACCGTTCCAGCGCCTGCCCCAGAGCAGGCAGAACATGCGCGGCCCAACCGCCGCCCATGATCCGCCGCGCCATCAGCTGTGCCGGATCGTCCGGATCGAAGCCTTCGTGCACCAGGAACAGACGCGTTCCGCGCCCTTCCTGTTCCAGCCGCCAGGTGATCGTCCAGTCAGCGGAGCGGGCGGGATCGGCGTCCCGCCACCGCACGGCCAGCATCCGCTCCACCTCGAAGGCGAGCACCTCCACCTCGACCACACCGGAGAAACCGGTGTTCGGCCGCGGCACGGAGGTCATCCGATACCGATGACCGACCGCGAGCCGGAAATCCCCGGAACCGGGCATCTGCCACTGCGCGAGCAGTTCCGGCTCGGTCAGCGCACGCCACACCTTGGCGGGAGGATGCGAGAAGAACTGATCGACACGGACCGTCGTGAGATCGTCGTCGGCACTCATGACGGGTCATCGTCGGGCATCCGGTCGAGCAGATCCCCGAGCCCCTTCAGCTGATCGCGCCAGAACCGCTCGTACGGATGGAGCCATTCCTGCACCTCGGCGAGCGGCACCGCCCGCAGCCGGTAGATACGCTGCCGCCCGGACCGCTGCTCGGCGACGAGCCCGGCGTCCCGGAGCACCTTCAGATGCTCCGACAGACTGGGCCGGCGCATGGCGAAGTGATCGGCGAGTGCCTGCACGGGCTGCGGCCCGTCCTCCCGCAGCAGCCGCAGCACCTCCCGGCGGGTGGCGTTGGCGAGCGCGGCGAAGACACGGTCCTCCGCGGCGACATCACGGGCCCCGGCACTCATCACGGCGTCAGAAGCCTTCCTTCTCCGTCAGCAGCATCAGACCGTTGCCGTCGGGATCGGCGAAGGAGGCCATACGGCCCCACGGCTGCTCCTGCGGCCCCCGCACCGCGGCCCCCGCCTCGGCGAGCCGGGCGCAGTCGGCGTCGACATCGGTCGTCACCAACATGATCCCCCGCGCCGACCCGGCCTCGAAATCCCCCATCCCCGGCCCCGCCAGCGTGAACACGGTCTGCGCCCCCGCCGGTGCGACCTGCAGCCACCGCCCGGCGGGCATGTCCAGGTCGGCGACGACCTCGAACCCGAGCACATCGCGATAGAAGCGCAGGGCCCGGTCCTGGTCGGCGACGGGAAGGGTGACGAAGGAGGCGTGAGTGATGGTCATGCCGGAGACAATACGTAGGGATACTCCTACGCGTCAATCGTAGGTCTTTCCCTACGGGTCCGGCCCGACCTTTGGCGTTTCCCTCTCGGCACGGCCCAGCCCGTAGGCGTTTCCCTATGGGCAGGGCCCGTCGGCGCGACGCGCGCCACGGCGAACCCACACGCAAACGGCACCCCTGAGGTCTGGCAAGCGCCGATACCCGTTGGTAGCGTGCCCCGGTGACTTCCCCGACCCGCACACGCCGCCGGAGCCTCACGACCGCGGCCGCAGTCCTCACCGCCGCCCTGACCCTGGCGGCGTGCAGCAGCGGCGGCGGCAGCGACGACGCCGGGAAGAACACTCCCTCCGCGACGACCCCGCAGTCCCCCACCGGCGCGGGCACCCCCACCGGCGCCGCCGGGCGCGCCGACGCCCTGCAGGGCAACTGGCTCACCACCACCAACGGCAAGGCCGTGGTCCTGGTCCTCACCTCGTCGCAGGCCGCCCTCTTCACCACCGGCGGCAGCGTGTGCAGCGGCCCGGTCCAGGACCGAACGATCCGGCTGAAGTGCAAGGGCTCGGCGGCCGGCCACACCACGGGCCACATCGACTCCGTGGACACGACGTCGATGAAGGTCACCTGGGAGGGTGACGTCGGCACGGAGACGTACACCCGCTCCGAAGGCGGCGAACTGCCGTCCCGTTTCCCCACGGCGGGCCTCGGCTCGTAGGACCGGGGCCCCGCATGCGCGATGATCCTGGGGCACCGTCTCGATCTCAGGGGATTTCACACATGCGCGCCATGCCGATCACCGTCACCGCCCTCGCGGCGGCACTCCTTCTCACCGCTTGTGACAGCGGCACCGAAAGCAGCGCCACGGCAGGCGGCGGCGACGCCAAGGCCGCGAAGAGCACGGCCTGCCGTCTCGACGGCGTGGGCGCCGAGGTCGGCCCGGTCAGCGCCGCGCCCTCCGCCGGTGACACCGGCACCGTCACGGTCACGCTCACCAACACCGGTTCCGACTGCACCCTGGAGGGCTTCCCGAAGGTCGTCCTCCAGGCCGGAGACACCAAGGCGGCCGTCCCCGCCGACCAGGCGGCGCAGAGCCAGAAGCTGTCGCTGGCCAAGGACGCGACGACGTCCTTCACGATCACCTACACGCGTGCGGCGGCGTCGGCGGGCGCGCAGAGCCTGGCCGTGAAGACGGCGACGTTCGCCCTGCCCGGCGCGGAGGACACGCACGAGTTCCCGTGGTCGTACGGCGAGGTCGCCCTCAAGGGCGGCACCCCGGACGCCACGGTGGGCGGCTTCGAACAGGCCGGCGACTGACGCCGACGCCGAAGCTGACGGCGCCCGCGGACGGACCGGCGGTCCCACGGCCCTGACGGCCCGGACGAGCCGTTTGGGGCCGTGACCGCGCGGGCTCATGGCGCCGTGGCGGCGCAGGCCGTGGCACCGTGACGGCGCAGGCCGTGGCACCGTGACGGCGCAGGCCGTGCACCGAGACGGCTCAGGCTCGAACCCCCGTGGCGGCTCCGGCTCACGGCCCCGCGACCGCACAGGTCGTCGCGGGAGACCGCCGTACGCCTGAGCGTCACGGCAAGCGGGGCCGGTCCCCCACCCGGGCCTGGTCCGCCGCGCGGGAGCCCTCGGTCCATCCGGCCGCGTCGCTGACTCCCCGCAGCCGGGTGGACACCGTCTCCGGGAACATCCGGTCGGCCGCGGCGCCGACCGCGACCTCGCGGGAGGCGAGCACCGGCAGCAGGTCGTCGCTCACCTGCGTGCTTGCGGCAGCCGCGAGCCGCCCGCCTATCCGATGCGCGTACGCGGCGAGGAACGACTGCCGGAAGGTCTTCGTCCTCTTACGCCCGCCCTTGCGCTGCGCCACCTCCGCCGTGGCCAGCGCCGACTGGGCCTGCACCAGCAGCGAGGTGTAGAGCAGCTCGACGGCCTCCAGGTCGGCCTCGAACCCGACGACCGTGGAGAAGCACAGCGCCTCGTTCCACACCGCGCGGCAGTGGTTGGCGGTGGCGACCGCGTCGAGCAGCACCGCCTTGGCCTGCTCGTACGGCGGCTCGACCCCGATCCGGCAGGCGCCGGGCGCGTCGGGGGCGGGCGCCTGCGCGTCGAGCAGCGCCTCGTCGACGCTGTGCCGGGCCATCAGCTCCTGCGCCTTGGCGGTGAGAGCCTCGGCCTCCTCCGGATAGCCGGTCGCCTCGGCCTTGGCGAGCAGTGCGCGGATCCGGCCCAGCATCCGGGGCTCGGAGCCGCGCGGCCGGCGCGGCTCCTCCAGGGGCTCCAGCGCGGGCAGGCGCACCAGCAGCCGGTACAGCTCGAGGACGGTGGTGGCGTGGGTGAACCGGTCGGCACGGGCCGGCGCCGGACCGGGCAGTTCCTCGATCTGTGCCCGCCAGCGCGCGCTTCGGGCGCGGTCGTCGGGCGCCTGGGCCCGCACGAGCTCGGCGGCCAGCCGCACGTGTACGTCGTCCAGTTCGCGCCGCAGGATCCGCACGAGGTCGGCGGGCTGCCAGCCACGCCGCCAGAGCACCGCCACGAACTCCCGCCCACGCCGCTCGACGTCGGCGTCGGCCGCAGGGTCGGCGGCCAGCAGGGAGGCACCGGTGTCCAGGGCGGTCACACCGGTGTCGTACAGGGCGGCCTCGAAGGCCCGGTCGACAGCGCTCACCCGACGATCGTGACACGGGGCACTGACAACCGGGGACCGCCTGCGCCCCGCAGGCGAGCACGCACCCCGCCCCTGTCAACCAACGGTTGACGCCACTGGACTGTCAACCTAAGGTTGACACATGGCGAAGAATCCCGCTGTCACGACATCCGTCCGCCTCGACGACCTCATCGCGGCCATCAAGAAGGTTCACGAAGAACCCCTCGAACAGCTCGAGGACGCCGTGATCGCCGCGGAGCACCTGGACGAGGTGGCCGACCATCTGATCGGCCATTTCGTCGACCAGGCCCGCCGCTCGGGCGCCTCCTGGACCGACATCGGCAAGAGCATGGGCGTCACCCGGCAGGCGGCGCAGAAGCGGTTCGTGCCCAAGGAGTCGGCCGACCTCGACCCCAGCCAGGGCTTCAGCCGCTACACCCCGCGCGCCCGCAACGTCGTCGTGGCCTCCCACAACGAGGCCAAGGCGGCGCACAGCGCCGAGAGCGTCCCCGAGCACCTGGTCCTCGGCCTGCTCGCCGAACCGGAGGGACTGGCCGCCAAGGCGATCACCGCCCAGGGCGTCACCCTCGACACGGTCCGCGAGGCCGCGCGGGCCGCGCTCCCGCCGGCCGCCGAGGACGCGCCGGACCTGGTGCCGTACAGCTCCTCGGCGAAGAAGGTCCTGGAGCTGACGTTCCGCGAGGCGCTGCGCCTCGGCCACAACTACGTCGGCACCGAACACATCCTGCTGGCCCTGCTGGAGCACGAGAACGGCGAGGGCGTCCTCAGCGGACTGGGCCTCGGCAAGCAGGCCACCGAACGGCACGTCGCGGAGTTCCTCGCGGCCGTGCAGGCCGGCGAACAGGACTGACCCGCGGCGGCGCCCCGGCGCGACCGCCGGAGTCCCATCGCCGGAGTCTCGCCGCCGGGCATCCGCCCAGCTCAGGCCCTGTTGTCAGACCCCTCTGCGAGACTCCCCACATGGCCGACCGCTGGGCACTCGCTCCGGCCGAGGACGGTGGCGTGGACGTCGCCCCCCTCGGCCCGGACGGGCTGCCCGCCGGTCCCGTCCAGCGGGAGGAGGACCCGGCGCGCGCCGTGCGCGACCGGCCGCACGTCACGCGCTGGGTGTGGCGGTCCACCCCCGAGGTCTATCCGCGTCTGCTCGCCACGGGGGTGCGAGTCGAGCGGTGCTACGACGTCGAGGACGCCGAGACCCTGCTGCTGGGCCACGAGGGGCGCTCGGGCGAACCCCGTTCGGCGGCCGCCGCGCTGGCCCGGCTGCGCGGCGGCCCCGTACCCCCCGATCCGCCCCAGCGGTCCGCCGAGCCGGGCGCCCAGTCCCCGCTCTTCGACCCGCGGGGCACCGGCCTGCCGCTGGCCGACCTCCTGGAGGTCTACGCCGAGCAGCAGCGCCGGCACGCGCGCGCCGAACACCCCGACCGGATGCGGCTGCTGACGGCCGCCGAGTCGGCGGGGATGCTGGTGGCCGCCGAGATGAACCACGCGGGGCTGCCCTGGCGCGCGGACGTGCACCGCGCGCTGCTGCACGACCTGCTCGGCGAGAGGTACGCGGGCGGGGGCGAGCCGCGCCGCCTCGCCGAGCTCGCGGACGAGGTCTCCGCGGCCTTCGGACGCCGGGTCCGGCCCGATCTGCCCGCCGATGTGGTCAAGGCGTTCGCGCAGGCCGGGATCAAGGTCAGATCGACCCGCCGCTGGGAGCTCGAGTCCGTCGACCACCCGGCGGTGAAACCCCTGCTGGAGTACAAGAAGCTGTACCGCATCCGGGTCGCCCACGGCTGGTCCTGGCTGCAGGACTGGGTGCGCGAGGGCCGGTTCCGCCCGGAGTTCCTCGCCGGCGGGACGGTCACCGGACGCTGGGTCACCAACGGCGGGGGCGCGCTGCAGATCCCGCGGGTGATCCGGCGGGCGGTCGTCGCCGACCCGGGCTGGCGGCTCGTCGTCGCGGACGCCGACCAGATGGAGCCGAGAGTGCTGGCGGCGATCTCCCGCGACCCGGGGCTGATGGAGGTGGCCGGCCGCGAGAGCGACCTCTATCAGGAGGTGTCCGACCGCGCCTTCGCCGGCGACCGCGGCCAGGCGAAGCTCGCCGTACTCGGCGCGGTGTACGGCCAGACCTCCGGCGACGGCCTGAAGAACCTGGCGGCCCTGCGCCGCCGCTTCCCGAAGGCCGTGGCGTACGTCGACGACGCCGCCCGGGCCGGCGAGGAGGGCCGCCTGGTGCGGACCTGGCTGGGCCGGACCTGTCCTCCGGCGGCGAGCGCGGCCGACGACACGGGAGAGGGCATCCCGGTCGCGGAGGACGACTCCGGGGAGCGGGCCTGGGTGCCGGGTTACGCCTCGACCGACGCCCGCGCCCGGGGCCGCTTCGCCCGCAACTTCGTCGTCCAGGGCAGCGCCGCCGACTGGGCCCTGCTGCTGCTCGCGGGGCTGCGGCAGCGGTGCGCCGGCATGGCGGCCGAGCTGGTGTTCTTCCAGCACGACGAGGTGATCGTGCACTGCCCCGAGCAGGAGGCCGAGGCGGTCGTCACGGCCATCCGGGAGGCGGCCGACCTGGCGGGCCGGCTGACGTTCGGCGAGACGCCGGTGCGGTTCCCGTTCACGACGGCGGTGGTCGAGTGCTACGCCGACGCGAAGTGACGTCCGACGCGGCCCGGGAGGAAGCTCCTGCCGCCCGGCCAGGGGTGACGGGAGGTCGCCCGGCCGAAAACAACCGGCTGTCGAACGGCTGATTTTTATGTGATCATGACACCCGACCCCGGTCCGACGGTGCGCGCGGTGCACATCGTGCACGCGCTGCTCGGGGGAGTGTCGCCGCCGTGACCGGATCCGGGGACACACGGGGACCCTGGCCGTCAGAGGTGAACGACCGGGGTCCTCGTCCCCGCTCTCCGCTCTCCCCTTGTGGGCCGTCGGCTCAGATCACCGGGGGCCGCCCCAGCCGGGTCAGCCTCCACACCGTGCGCCACCGCATCGGGCGGCGCTCCCCGGCCGGCTCACGCAGTCCCTCGGCGAACCCCCCGAACCAGGCCCGCAGTCCGGCCGCCGACCGGGTGCGCAGCAGGGTGACGGCGATCCACACACCGAGGTGGACGGGGATGAGCGGCAACGGCAGCCGGCGTCGTACGAGCCAGACGCGGTTGCGCGCGGTGACGCGGTGGTAGATGGCGTGCCGGGCGGGCGAGGTCTTCGGGTGCTGGAGCACCAGCTCGGGCGCGTAGAGGATCTTCCAGCCCGCGTCGGCGGCCCGCCAGGCCAGGTCGGTCTCCTCGTGCGCGAAGAAGAACTCCGCGGGCCAGTCGCCGATCTGGTCCAGCATGGCCGTCCGGAACGCGTGCCCGCCGCCCAGGAACCCGGTGACGTAGCCACGCCTCAGCGGGTCCGCGTCGCCCGCCCGCGGCACATGCCGGCGCTGGGTCTCCCCGTTCTCGTCGGCGATACGGAACCCGACGATGCCGAGCCGCGCGTCCCCGGCGAACAGTTCCGCCACGCGCCGCAGCACATCCGCGTCGACGAGCAGCCCGTCGTCGTCGAGTTCCACCACGACATCGACGTCACCGAACTCGCGCAACCGGGCGAGGGCGACGTTGCGTCCGCCGGGGCAGCCGAGGTTCTCGTCCGTCTCGATGACGGTGACCTCGCCGGGCAGCGACAACCGCTGGGCGAACTCCGGCAGCCGGCAGCCGTTGCCGACGATCACGACGCGGGCAGGCGCGAGATCCTGCTTGGCCACGGACTCCAGCAGGGCGTCGACCTCGACGGGCCGGTTCCCCATGGTCACCACGGAGACCGCGATCCTCGGCTCCACCAACGCCCCTCACCCCATCCGGCGTCGACCGCGCCCGCGTCCTCGCCGCGCGGGCCGTCGTTCACCAAGATGTCGCCCCGGAGCCGTGGGTTGTCCGGGGACCGATGCGCTTTGCGCCCTCTTTACACCGTTTTCCTCACAGCGGCGGAGCGCATGCGCTGCCGCGCCCGGAAGCCGCCCGCCGCCGTCGGCCGATCAGGCGGCGCCGATCTCCCGCAGATCGACGTGTCCCGCCCGGAAGTCGGGCGAGTTCATCTTCACGTCCATGCGGCCGGTGTCGATGGTCTCCACCTTCCACAGCTTGCCCGCGATCTCGACGGTGCCGCCCTCGCGGACATCGTCGTAGAAGGCGAGCTGCCCCTTGCCGACCGCGGTCACACTGATCGACGCCCGGGCCGGACCGGCTTCGACGTCGGTGACCACGGCCCCCATGCCCGGCCCGTTGTCGGGCACGTGCCAGCGCAGCCGCCACTGGCCGTCGCGCGTCGTCGGCCACTTGTCCCTGGATGCTCCCCGGTTCGCGCCCTGGTGGTCCGCCGTGGTGAGGACCACGCGGTAGGTACAGATCTGGGCGACCGCGAAGGTCCGCCCCTTCAGGCTCACCTTCTGCCCCACGGCCAGGGTCTGCTTCGCCCCGCCGACACTGAGCACGGCACTGCGATGCTTCCCGTCGGCACCGGCCTCGGCGTAGATCACCGGGCCGACGCCCGGCAGCAGGGTCGCCCCGCCCTTCAGCAGACGCAGCCCCTCGCCACCACCCTTTCCGCCGTCGCACTCCGGCCCCTTGTCCGCGGCCGGCGCGACCCGGGACGCCGAGGACGACGAGGAAGAGGGCCCGGCGTTGTCGCTCCCCTTGGCCCCGCTCGCCGCACTGCCGCACCCGGCCAGCAGCAGGGCGAGGCACAGCCCCCCACCGAGTTTCGCGATCCTCATCCTGCCCCCGCAGTTCCTGTGACGCCCGGCGCGAAGCCGCGCACAACACGACGAAACCCCAGGTCAGCGATGATCTGACCTGGGGTTCCAGTGGAGCCGCTTTCGGGATTCGAACCCGAGACCTACGCATTACGAGTTGTCGGATCATGGTCCGGGGTAGTCCACACTCGTGCGGGGCCACAGGTCAGCGGCCGGTTCAGATCGCGACGGAGCGTTGCGGACGGCTACGGAAGAAGCAGCAACCGAGACCACAAGTGAGACCTGAACAACGGCCCCGTAGAGAAGCATCCCCGGCCTCGGAAGCTACGACCTTTCACGCTGGCTCGGAACGGCGATGTGCAGCAGCTGGAGACCGTACATAGCCGCATGGAACGCTGCCCCGATCTCGCGCGCCCTCTTCTCGGTACCGATCGGCCACATGGAGATGTAGTCCGCCCCAATGTTGGCCTGCTTCACGGTGCCATCCAGTACCAACGCTTCAGCCGCAGCCTGCAGGATCGTCATCGCGTGGTCCGGGACGTAGGGCTTGCTGCTGGCCATAGCGTCAAGCTCCACCATCCAGTGGCGCCCACGGCGAGCGATGCACACAAAGATCGCGTCGTTGGCCTTCGCACTTTTATAGGCCGCGTGGTGGGCTTCCGGCTTGGTGCAATCGGGGATGTGGGCAGCTTGGAGAGGCATTCCAGGCGTCGACATGCCCACATCGTCGCAGGCGCTCACGCCGTTGATCAGGCGATCAGGCGGATTTAAGCAGGCGGCGGCCGTCGTGGGAGCGGACGTGGGGGGTGCCCACGGCGTCCAGAGCATCAAGCACACGCACCGCGTAGACCTCTCCCATCACCTTCTCGACTTCCTCGGGGGTCAGCCACTCCACAGCGGTCGACTCGCTCGACACTCGCTCAGCGCCGTCGACCGGTCGGCACAGGAAAACGAGAGCCACCACACCCCGGGTCATGTTCTTGTAGACCCCGGTCAGCCGTTCGACTGAGACGCGGATCCCCGTCTCTTCGAGCACTTCGCGCACCGCGCCGTCCTCCGGGCGCTCGTCCAGTTCGAGGACGCCTCCGGGCGGTTCCCACGTGCCATTGTCTGCGCGCCGGATGACCAGGACACGGCCGTCATCGCGGACCACTACCCCAGCGACCGAGACCGAGTGAAGCGGCATAGACGCACCCTCCGGGTAGCGTTGCTTATGTACAGGAGCCTAGGAGGAACAGTAGGACATGCCCACTCCTTCCCGAGACTCAGGAAAGCCGAAGTACCTACAGATCGCAGACGACCTGGTTCGGCAGATCAAGGAGCAGATCCTCGCTCCCGGCGAGCAGGTACCCAGCGAGTCCGACCTCATGAAGAAGTACGCCGCGTCCCAAGGTACGGTCCGCAAGGCGTTCGCTGAGCTGCGCGCTACAGGACTCATCGAGACGCGGCACGGCAAGGGTTCGTACGTGAAGCGGCGCCCTCCTGTGCGGCGAAAGTCGTCGGACCGCTTCCGCAGGTCCCACCGCACGGCGGGTAAGGCGGCCTACCTGGCGGAGGCAGAGCAGGCAGGCAGCACGCCCAGCGTGAGCGTCCTCTACGTCGGGCCGGCCGAGGCCCCGGACGAGATCGCGGAGCGTTTGTCGGTTCCGGCCGGCACGAAGGTGCTGGCACGGCGTCGCCTGTACTTCAGCGACGGAATCCCCACCGAGGAAGCCACTTCCTACCTCCCGTGGGACATCGCGAAGGATATCCCCGAGCTGTTCGAGGAAAACCCCGGCGGCGGTGGAATCTACGCCCGACTGGAGGAGCACGGGCACACGCTGAAGGAGCTGTCCGAGACTGTCCGCGTTCGCCTTGCGACCAAACAGGAGATCGGTGCGCTGAGCCTGAGTCCCGGCTCACCCATCATCCATCTGACACGGAACGCCGAATCTGAAGCTGGCCGAATCATCGAGGTCTGTGACACGTTCATGGCCGCTGACCAGTTCGTTCTGGAGTACCGCATCCCTGCGGGTGACTGAAACACCCACCTTCTAGGGCCCGCCCGCCGCAACACGTTCGCGCGGCGGGTTGACTCATGTACAGGAGTTAGGCACTCTCTTACATGTCACTCCTACACATGAGTACATAAGTGCAGGTGCGGACGCACGCACCGCTGCTTGACCTGCACAAATAGCGCCCGGAGGAAAGCCTCACAGGGGTCAGTACGAAGGAAGCGCAGGTTCCTTGACAACTGAATGGGGATCACGCCGCCTCTCCTCGGCCAAGTAGGCGGCCACACAGGGTCCTCCCTTGTGTGAGGTACAGCGCGACTCAATCTCCGCAGCACTCGCTGCGGCCGGTTGCCTCCGCCGCTCGTCTCGTACGAGCGGCGCCGAGGGGAGCCGGAGATCCCGACTTCAACGGCGCGCGGCCCCGGTGCGGGAACACCGGGGCCGCCGTTCGGGCCGTTGCCACCTGCTAGGGAGAACTCGACCCATGGACCACATCGTGACTGTTCAGGACGCTGTTACCGCGTTCGAGCCGTGGATGGAGCCCACGGACGCGGAGCTGGACGCCATCGACGCGGAGATGCCCGTCATCCGCGCTGAGATGGAGCTGTTGGACGCGCAGATCGTCGTCATCGACCGCACCCCGTCCGAGCTGGACGAGCGGCGCATCCGCCGGGCCCGCCGGCGCGTGCTCGCCGCGCACCGCGACCACGTCAACGGCCTGTCCGGCCAGACGGGCGGGGTGGTCGCATGAACCTGCACCGCAAGGGCCGCACCACTCTCGTGCTCGCGCTGGTCGTCGTCGTCGCGATGGCCTTCCGGGTTTCCTGGAACGCCCTGCGCGACATCGCGGGCGCCATCGGCGCCGACAGTACGGCCGCGACGCTGTACCCGTTCGTCGTCGACGGGCTCATGGCGCTGGCCCTGATCGCGACGCTGGTGCTCGCCGGGCGGGACCGGGCGTTCGCGCTGCGGGTGCTGGCCGCCTACACGATCGCCTCTCTCGTGCTGAACTACGTGCACGGCTTGGTCCCGGAGCTGCACGGCCGGTCGGTCGACTGGGGCCGACTGGCCGACTGGGACCCAGCGAACTGGGCGCTCGTGCTGCTGGCCACGTCGCTGCCGGTCGGGTCGATCTACTTCGGCTCTGACCTCGTGGCGAAGGTGCTGCATCACCGCCCCGCCCCGATCACGAGCCCGACCGAGAATGCGGAGAAATCGACCAATACCGAGAGGGATCGGTCTAGTTCTGACCTTGCAGTATCGACCCCGGCGCCGGTCACGCCGAACGTGAAGCCGCTGCCCCGACCGGTGGCCGTCGGCTTCCTGAAGTCGACCATCCCGGCCAAGCCCGTCCCGTCCGTCGAGCAGGCGACCGTGACGCCGGTCGAGCGGCGCCCGGTGGCTGCCGAGTCGACCCGCCCGCGCCGGGCCACGGGCCGTGTGCCCGAGGTCGCCCGCACCCCGCGCCCGAAGCGCACGCCGGATGAGCTGCTGGCCGAGGCACGAAAGGCCACGGCCGAATGGCCGGACGCGCGGCTGACCGCCGAGGGCATCCGCCGCGAAGTCCGCACTTCGCCTGCGAACGCTCGCAGCCTGCGCGACACCCTGCGTGCCGAACGCGGCCTTCTGGTCGTCTGATGGCGGCCTTGCCCGTGTACCGGTGGCGGCTCGCCCCGGACGGCTACGCCACCCGCCGACAGCTCCGCGCCCTGGGCTTGCGCCCCGGCGGTCAGGACGTGGCCGCTCAGCTCGAACGGCCCCGGCGCCGACGGGGCCCGCTGGTCGCCTACCTCTACCGCGTCGACTGCGCCAAGCCGGTTCGTGAGATGACCCCGGCGCGTTGGGCGGCTCTGGACAAGGCCAACGCTGCCCGCCGCACCTGCCCCGCCTGCCGCCGGGATGCGGGCTACGTCATCCCGCCGTCCCTCGGCATGTGCTCTGCCTGCGCTTTTCCCGACAACGCCCCGGAGGGTGCGTCATGGAACAGCTCCCCACACACCGCCCGCTGACCGTCGTACAGCTCCCCGACGGCAGCCATGTCTACGCCGACCCCGCCAACCTGCCCGCCCAACAGCCCGCCGGGCCGCAGGTGGTGCACATCCACCAGGCGCCGCCGGACCGTACGGTGCAGCGCGTCGCGCTCGGTTCCGGTGTCGGCGCCGGTGCGGTCGCGGCCGGCGTCTACTTCGGCCCGCTGCTCGTCGGCGCCCTGACCGCCATCGCCGCGAACCTGGCCATGCTCGCGTTCATCGCGCTCGTCCTCGGCTGGGCCGTCGTCACCATGGTCCGCACCGTCGGCGACGGCAGCAAGAGCACCGGCCGACGCGGTCGGAAGGGCCGCTGAAACACCCCCAAGCCGTAGGCGGCCCACAGAGCCTCCGAGCCCCCTCCCGGGTGGGGTTTGACCCCCCGGAGGCTGTACGACCGCCACAGGCCCCGTAGCGACGCAGGGTGACGGAAGTTTCCCTCCTCGCGCGCGCACGCGTAGGGGCCACCTCGGAAACCAGGAAACCGGAAACACGCTCACTCCGCGTAACACACGCGTGTGGTGACGGGCCGTCGCAGGGCCCGTCACCACCAACCCACCGAACCCTGAGAAGAGGACACCGTGAGTCAGTCCCAAGTCTGGCGCACCCACCGCCAGTACGCCGCCACGGCCGCCCGCTGGACGGCCGACCGGTGGCGCAAGGAAGCCGAGCGCCGCTCCACTCTGCGCGCCGAACGCAAGCCGCTCGTGCGCGACGCCCGCAAAGCGCTCGCCACCGTGCGAGCCATCGACCCCGAGGGCGTCACCCCCCTGCGCCACCGCGCCGAACGCGAGCTGCGCACCGTCAAGCGGCGCGTCCCTGACCCGATGTGGCTGTTCGCCACCAAGACCGCCGCCGCCCTCGGCGTCGCCGGGTACGTGTGGCTGCCACACGTCTCCACCCGCGTGTGGGTGTGGTCGGCCGTCGCCGTGGTCGCCAGTGTCACCGCCCTGTCGGTGTGGATCGCGGTGCGGGAGCGCGACACGACAGGCCTGAAGCCGACGGCCGAGGAGTCGGCGCTGCTGAAGCGCCTTCAGCCGCAGCACTGGAAGGAGCACGCAGAACAGCGCGGTCTGTCGGGCACGCTGACCGGCCGACCGAAGCTGACCGAGGCGGGCATCGTCGTCGCCGTCCGCCTCGACGGCACGTGGACCGCGACCAAACTCCGCACCGCCGAAGAGCACATCCGCGCCCTGCTCGGCGCCCGCACGAGCCTGCGCATGCAGATCAAGGCGGGCAAGCAGGGCGGCTGGGCCGAACTCATCCTGCGCACCCGCTCGGCGGCCGACGGCGACGACCTGACGTGGACGCCCGAACGGCGCTCGCTCGGCATCGACACCGTCACCGGCGAGCAGGTCACCGTGCCGCTCGGGGAACGGCTGCTCATCGCCGGCCGCTCCGGCGCGGGCAAGAGCGTGGCGTCCCGGCCGCTGCTCTACGACGCGTCCGAGGGTGACACGAACGCGCTGATCATCATCGACCTCAAGCGCGTGGAAGGCCGCCTGTGGGACCACCGGGCCCGCGTCGCCACCACCCCGCGCGAAGTCATCGACGTGGTCGACGAGCTGGAGACGGAGATGCTGGAACGGCTCTCCGTCCTGCCCAAGGGACAGGACACCTGGACCCCGACGGCGGACCGGCCCCGCATCACCGTGGTCGTGGATGAGGGCGCCGAGGTCATGACCGCCGCCGACAAGGTTCCCTACGAGATGGAGACCGGCGACGGCAAGACCCGCACCGTCAACCGGTCCGCGCTGCCGGGGCTGGAGTCACTTGCTCGGATGGGCCGCGCAGCGTGCATCGACCTGTGGTGGATGACGCAGAAGCCCACCATCGGCGACGGCATCCCCAAGCAGATCGCCCCGCAGACCGGCGTCTCCATCTGCCTCGCCGTGCGCACGCCGGCCGAAGCGCGCGTGGTCCTCGGGGAGGACGCTCAGGCCAAGGGCTGGAACGCCGACGAGCTGCCGGTACCGGGTGTGGCGCTGATCCGGGACGGCAAGCGCAAGCCTGACCCCGTCAAGGTCCGCTACATGGACAAGAGCGTCGTCATCGCCCTGCCCGACCGCACCCCCTGGTCCCGCAGCGTGGCGCCCACGGTGGAAGCCGCGGGCGCCCCGACGCTCACGCTCGTCAAGGACACCGCCCCCGAGACGGCCCCGGCCACGGACGGCGCCGCCGCCCGCGTCCTGAAGGCCATCGAGACCGCCGACGAGCCGGTCCGGCAGAAGGACTTGGTCACGCTCACGGGCCTGTCCAAGGGCGCCGTGTCTAAGGCCGTCAAGACCCTCACCACCGAAGGCGCGATCGTCCGCACCCCGGACGGCTGCCTGACCGCCACGCGCGGCGACGAGTCCGCCGCCGCCTGACCCACCGCACAACGACGACGGCGGCCCCCATCCGACCAAGAACCGGGGCCGCCGCCTTCCACCAGACCGTCAACAGACCTGTGGAGGTCTCCCAGCATGACCCAACCGACTCACATCCGGCGAGACGGCGAGCGGCCGTTACTGGGCGGCTTGACGGGCACCCGGAGCGCATCCCTGGAGTGCCTGCCGCAGCTCGCGTCCGCTCTCACGGCGGCCGAACGCGGCTGGCCCGTCATCCCGCTCCACCCCGGCAGCAAGCGCCCGGCCGGGCACGCCGAACGCGCCTGCCCCCGCACCGGCCGGTGCTCCGACGGACACCGCACCCCGGAAGAGCGCGCCACCACCGACCCCGAGCTGATCCATGCCGCGTGGGCCCACCGGCCCTACAACGTCGGGATCGCGACGGGCCCGGCCGGGCTGCTCGTCATCGACCTGGACCCGGTCAAGGCAGAAGAGCCAGAAGGAGCGCCTGACGGCGCCACTTCCTTGCAAGCGCTCTGCGAGCGCGCCGGGCAGGCGCTCCCCGATACCTACCGGGTACGGACCGCTCGCGGTGAACACCTCTACTTCACCGCCCCCGCCGGGGTGCGGCTGAAGTGCAGCGTGGACCGTCTCGGACCGCACATCGACACCCGTGCTTGGGGTGGCTACGTCGTCGGCCCCGGCAGCACCACCCCCGACGGCACGTACGAGGTCGCCCACGACGCGCCCGTGGCTGACCTGCCGGGCTGGATCGCCGCGCTGCTCATCGAGCCGCACAGGCCCGCCCCGGCACCCGTCCGGGTTCACGACGGCACCCGCGCCGCGCGGGTTGCGCTGGAACGGGAGTGCGCCGTCATCGCCGCGGCGACCGAGGGCGGACCGAACGGCCGCAACGCCACGCTGCACCGTAGCGCCTGCAAGGTTGGGCGCTTCGTGGCGTGGGGCGACATCCCCCGGCACGTTGTGGAGGAGGCAATCCAGGGGGCGGGGGAGTCGACAGGCCTGCCGCCGGCCGAGTGCCGCACCACCATCCGCAGCGCACTGGACTGGGTCATCGCCCACGCCACCCCACGGGAGGCAGCGTGACGGCCCCCGCTCCCCCCGCCCTGGATTGCTCCACCACCACCCCGACCGGTCCGAACGCCGCTCCACAGGCTGTGGACGCTGCGGCCGTGGGCGAGCCGAAAGACGCCGCCCGTCAGGGCGTCGTCACTGCCCTTCGTCCGAACCGGTCCCCGATGCGGCCGGGCGGACCCGACGGTGTCGCCGCGCTGGTCACCGAGTACGACGCGCACCGCCCCGCCTGCACCACAACGTCCGCCCCGCCGTTGAAAGGGAGGCACGCCGCATGACCACCATCGACGGCGCCGCGCTACTCAGCGAGGTGGAAGCCTTCCACCGCCGCTTCAACGTCTTCCCGCACGAGGCCGCCTACGTCGCCGTGGTGCTGTGGGACGCGCACGCTCACCTGCTCGACTGCTTCGAGTCGACTCCGCGACTGGCCTTCCTGTCCCCTGAGCCAGGCTCGGGGAAGTCCCGGGCGTTGGAGATTGTGGAAACGCTCGTGCCCAACGCGATGGCCGCTGTCGACGCGTCCGCCGCCGCGCTCTTTCGCGCGGTGTCCGGGGTCGACGGCAAGCGGCCAACGATCCTCTTCGATGAGATCGACACCATCTTCGGCCCCAAGGCCGGGGAGAACGAGCAGCTCAGGGGATTCATCAACGCAGGACACCGCCGCAATCGGCCGATGTTCCGTTGCGTGGGCGATGGCGCCAACCAGACCGTGCAGGCATTCCACTCCTACACTGCCGTAGCGGTGGCAGGGCTGGGCTCCCTGCCAGACACCATCCGCGATCGCTCCGTCGTGATCCGCATGCGCCGTAGGGCTCGCAACGAGAAGATCGAGCCCTACCGCACTCGCATCCACGAGAAGGAGGGGTTCGCCCTGCGTGACCGGCTCGCCGCATGGGCAGAGCAGGTCACCGAGCGCGTCATGGGTGCCTGGCCGGAGATGCCCGACGGCGTCACCGACCGCCCCGCCGACGTATGGGAACCGCTGCTCGCGATTGCGGACGCTGTCGGTGGAGATTGGCCCCACCGGGCGCGCGCCGCGTGCGTGTCTCTGGTGAACGCGTCCAAGGCCAACGACAAGGGCAGTCTCGGCATCCGGTTGTTGACCGACCTACGCGACCACGTCCTGATCGGCGTGGACAAGCTGCCCACCATCGTTATCCTCGACCGGCTCAATGCCCTCGATGACGCCCCGTGGGCCGACCTCGACGGCAAGCCGCTCGACAACCGGCGCTTGGCTCGGATGCTCGGCGAGTACATGACTGCCGACCTCACCCCCATCAAGTCCCGCAACATCCGCACCGCCGGCGGAGTCCTCAAGGGCTTCCACACGGAAGATCTAGCGGACGCATGGGCGCGGTACTGCCCGCCGCCTCCCCAGGGCTCCGCTACATCCGCTACGCCGCTACAGCCCAGCTCAGAGCCCCTAACTCTGTAGCGGCGCCGAAGCGTGTAGCGGCTACGCCCGCAGCTCCGTAGCGCATTCGTAGCCGCTACACGCAACCCCTCCGCTACACGAATACGCCCGCTGACCTGCAATGTAGCGCTGTAGCGGCTGTAGCGGACTTCCAAGAAGGGCCCGAGACGCCTGCCAAGGAGGCACCCCCGGATGAGCACCGCGATTGCTGCCCCCGTCGACCGACTCTTGTACAAGCCCGAAGAGGCCGCCGAAGCGCTCGCCATCGGCCGCTCCACCGTCTACGAGCTGATGGCGGAAGGCGCCCTCAAATACATCAAGTTGGGCCGTACGCGCCGGATTCGGCGGGCCGACCTTGAGGCGTACGTGGCAAATCTCGCCCCGCTGCCCAACTGACCCAAGCACGTCACCGAGGCGCCCTGAACCGTTCCGACTTTCCTGCCGGTGGTTTGTTGGCCGGTGATCAGTCGGCTCGTGGTTCTGTGTCAGCGTAGTGTGCTGCCTCGTACTCGGTGGGGCTGATCATGCCCAGACTCGAGTGAAGGCGGCGGTTGTTGTACCACTCCACCCAGGAAGCGGTCGCGTACTCGACGTCGGCGACAGTGCGCCAGGGCCCGTCGTGGAAGACCTTGGTGCGTATGCACTCGGCCTTGTAGAGGCCGTTGATCGTTTCCATCAGGGCGTTGTCGTAGGCGTCCCCGACGCTGCCGATCGAAGGGCTGATGCCCTCGATGTACAGGTGTTCGGTGAACCGCATGCTCGTGTATTGACTGCCTGCGTCGCTGTGGTGGATCAACTGGCCGCGCTCTACGGGAGTCCCTTCGTGGCTGCGGCGCCAGAGCGCCATCCGCAGGGGCACGTCTACCAGCTCCACGTCCCGCCTGATGGAGGCGTGCCAGCTGACGATCTTCTGTGAGAAGCAGTCCACGATGAACGCGACGTAGGTGAACGACTGGTGGGTGCGCACATAGGTGAAGTCCGTGATCCACTTTCGGTTCGGGGACTCGGCGGTGAAGTCGCGGTCCAACTGGTCCGCGGCCCGGGCGTCGGCCGGGTTGGGGATCGTCGTTCTCGGTCTTCGTCCGCGCACGACACCGTGGAGACCGAGCGAGCGCATCGCCCGGTCCACCGCCCCGAACCCGGCCTCGGGCAGGAGAGTGCGGCGGATGAGAGCCAGCATTTTGCGCCGGCCATAGAGCCCTTCTGGGGCCAACACACGCTCGCCGGCCGCGTTCGTGGTGAACGCCAGCTGGCGGACGGCGTCCTCGACGAGGGCGTCGGTGACGGTTCTGGCCGCGGGCTGGTTGCTGGGGCTTGTCGGGGCACGCCAGGCCCGCAAGGTTCGTGCCGCGATCTTCAGTCCTGCCTGGTTCAGGGCGATGAGGATCGACTCGACGGCATGCCCGGCCACTCGCATCTGATCGGCGAACGCCGCGATCAGCGGTTTCGGGGGTCGAGCTCCCCCGCGAAGAAAATCGTCGCGGACTTCAGCACCTCGTTGACCTCCCGAAGGCGCTTGTTCTCCGCCCGCAACCTGCGCAGTTCCTCGCGCTCGTCCGTACTCACACCTGTGACCTGGCCAGCGTCGATCTCGTGCTGCATAACCCAGCGCCGCACGGACTCCCGGGAGACACCGAGCGACTCGGCGACCTGGACGTGCAGTGCACGCTCGGAGGAGTACTCCGAACGATGCTCTGTCACCAGCCGCACGGCCTGACTACGAAGGGCTGTATCAATCTTCTTGGGCACGTGTCCCATCCTCTCTGCTGGCTCACAACGGAGCGGCAGAGAAGTCAGAACGGTTCACCCCGAGCATCCCGCTCGGGGCGCCTCCCATGGAGGAGCACATGAGCCCCCGCAAGCCCAACATGGAGTCGTCCATCTACTTCGGCGCCGATGGCTGGTGGCACGGCCGCGTGACGATGGGCGTCAAGGGCGATGGCGGCCCCGATCGGCGCCACCGCCGGGCCCGGACCGAGGCCGAGATCAAGCGCAAGGTGAAGGAGCTGGAGCGCCAGCGGGACCAGGGGCGCGCGCCCGCCGCCGGCCGTAAGCCGACCGTCGCAGCATGGATGGAGACCTACCTCACCGACATCGCGAGCCTGAAGCTCAAGCCGCGCTCGCTCGATGACTACTGGTCCAAGACCCGCAACGACATCATCCCCGGCGTCGGCCAGCACCGCATCGACAAGTTGCAGCCCGAACACCTGGAGCGGATGTACCGGGCCATGCTCGACGCCGGCCACGCTCCCTCGCATGTCGTGAAGGTGCACCGCATCCTGTCCCGCGCCCTGAAGATCGCCCACCGCCGCCGCATCGTCGGCGAAAACGTCGCCACGCTCGTGGACCCGCCGAGCATCGACGAGACCGAAGCCAACCCCTTCACCAAGGAGGAGGCGAAGGCATTTCTCGAAGCCGCGTCGAAGCGCCCCACCTTCATGCGGTGGATCGTCGGTGTCGGCATGGGCTTCCGGCAGGGCGAGACGCTCGGTTTGCGCTGGTCATACGTCGATCTGGAAGCGGAGCTGTTCCGCCCCGAGTGGCAGCTACAGCGCCTCACGTGGCGGCATGGCTGCGACGACCCTCACGTCTGTGGAGGACGCCTGCACCGCTTCGAGCCGTGCCCACCGATCTGCACCACGCACAGGGGCTACAAGCGTGGCTGTCCGAAGCCGTGCACCAAGACGTGTACCAAGCACGCGAGCGCCTGCCCGGAGCGTAGAGAGGGCGGGCTCACCTTCACCCGGCCCAAGACCAAGAAGAGCCGGAACGCAGTGCCGATCCCGCCCGTCTTCGTTCCCTTGCTGCACGACCACAAGGCCCAGCAGGAAGCGATGCGGGAGGCCGCCGGGGAACTGTGGCAAGAGCACGATGTCGTGTTCTCGCGCCCGGACGGCCGGCCCTTGGACCCGCGTGCCGACTACGAGGAGTTCAAGGAACTGCTCAAGGAAGCCGCGATCGATGACCGCCGCCTGTACGACGGGAGCCGCCACACCGCTGGCACGATCCTCAACGAACTGGGCGTAGACATGCCCACGATCATGGAGATCCTGCGGCACACGCAGATCAGTCAGACCCGGCGGTACGTCAAGGGCCGGTCCCACCTGTCCAAGGACGCCATGCGGCGGATGGGCGAGTTCTTCGTGCCGCCGCAGTCGCCTGTGTCGGCCCCGGCTCCAGGCCCCACTGAGACCAGAAGTGAGACCATCGACACCCGCGCGGCACGCTCCCTGCGCCGCCGCCGCATCCGCTGAACGCAAAAGCCCAGCTCAGACAGTGTCTGAGCTGGGCTTTGAAAGGAGCCGCTTTCGGGATTCGAACCCGAGACCTACGCATTACGAGTGCGTTGCTCTGGCCATCTGAGCTAAAGCGGCGCGCTGCCCGCACCATGGTGCGATCGGCAACGACGGTAAGTCTACACAGTTTCCGGGGGTGCTTCGCACCAGCCCCGAGGCGGGGGCCGCGGGGCCGGTGGCGCGGGCTACGAGCAGCGCTTCCCGCTGGTCGGCGCCGTGCCGCGCAGCAGGTAGGTGTCGATCGCGGAGGCGATGCAGGAGCTGCCGCGGCCGTAGGCGGTGTGGCCGTCGCCGACGTAGGTGAGCAGGCGGGCCGAGGACAGCTGGCCTGCCAGGGCCTGGGCCCAGCGGTAGGGGGTCGCCGGGTCGCGGGTGGTGCCGACGACGACGATCGGGGCGGCACCCTTGGCCTCGATGCGCTGCGGCTCGCCGGTCGCCTTCACGGGCCAGTACGCGCAGTTCAGGGACGACCAGGCGAGGCCCGCGCCGAAGACCGGCGACGCCTTCTCGAAGGCGGGCAGTGCCTTCTGCACCTCCTGCGGGCTGTTGAACGCGGGCGGCAGGTCCAGGCAGTTCACGGCGGCGTTGGCGAACATCAGGTTGGCGTAGCGGCCGCCGGCGTCCCGCTCGTAGTAGCTGTCGGCGAGGGACAGCAGTCCGGCGCCGTCGTTCTGCTTCATCGCCGAGGTGAGCGCCTCGCGCAGCTGCTCCCAGGCCGCCTCGTCGTACATCGCCGCGATCACCCCGGTCGTGGCGAGCGCCTCACCGAGCTTGCGGCCGTCGGGGTCACCGGCCGGGATGGGATGCGCGTCCAGCTTCCGGAAGAACGCCTTCAGGTTGTCGCCGACCCGCTGCGGCGTGGTGCGCGGGCCGCCGAGCGGGCAGTCGGCGTGCTTCACGCAGTCCTTCGCGAAGGACTGGAACGCCGTCTCGAAGCCCGCCGTCTGGTCCAGGTTCATCCGGCGCGCGGACAGGGAGGGGTCCATCGCGCCGTCCAGCACCAGCCGCCCCACCCGGTCGGGGAACAGCCCGGCGTACGTCGCCCCCAGGAACGTCCCGTACGACGCCCCCACGTAGTTCAGCTTCCGGTCGCCCAGCGCCGCCCGCACGATGTCCATGTCCCGCGCCGCCTCCACCGTGGAGACATGCCGCAGCAGCTTCGCCGAGTGCGCGCCGCAGCCCTCGGCGAACTTCTTGTACGCCTGGACCAGCTCGTCCGTCTCCTCCTGGTCGTCCGGCGTGACATCGGTCTGCGTGTACGCGTCCATCTGCCGCCCGTCGAGGCAGGTGACGGGCTCGCTGCGGGCCACGCCCCGCGGGTCGACGGCGACCATGTCGTACCGGGCGCGGACCTCGGCCGGGTAGCCCACGCCGGCGTACTGCTGGAGGTAGCCGACCGCGGAGCCGCCGGGACCGCCGGGGTTGACCAGCAGCGACCCGAGCGGCTTGCCCGGCCCGGTGGCCTTCTTGCGGGCCACCGCGAGCCGCACGTCCCCGGCGCCGGGCCGGGCGTAGTCGAGCGGGGCCTTCAGCGTGGCGCACTGGAAGCCGGGGACACCACAGGCGCGCCAGCTGGGTTTCTGGCCGTAGTACGACGCCAGCGCGGACGGCGTGGCATGCGGCAGCGGAGCCAAAGCCACCTGGACCGCCTGGGCCGCCGTCGAACTGCGGGTGGCCGTCGAACCGCCGTCGGAGCAGCCGGAGACGAGCACCGCCGCGGCGGCCAGAAGGCCGGCGGCGGCACGGGACCTGCGGAGAGCGCGCCTTGTGTGCATTCGGCGAGCGTAACGCTGCGCGACCGACCGGGCGCGCTGCGTGCTCGACGTGACCCGTACGAGTTACGGCGCGCCGAAGCCCGGCCCGGGTGGGGCGCACCATGCCGCTCGCGGCCGGCTCAGCCCGCTCTGAGGGCCATCGTCATCGCCTCCACCGCCAGCAGCGGCGCCACATTGCGGTCGAGGGCGTCACGGCACGCGGCGATGGCCTCGATGCGGCGCAGGGTGGACTCGGGCGTGCCGGCGCGGGCGAGGCGCTCCAGCGCGTCCTCGGCGTCGGCGTTGGCGATGGCCACGCGGGAGCCGAGCTGGAGGGCGAGGACGTCACGGTAGAAGCCGGTGAGATCGGTCAGCGCGAGGTCCAGGCTGTCGCGCTGGGTGCGGGTGCGGCGCCGTTTCTGCTTGTCCTCCAGGTCCTTCATCACGCCCGCCGTGCCGCGCGGCAGCCGGCCGCCCTGCGCCGCGCCGAGCGCCGCCTTCAGCTCCTCGGTCTCCTTGGTGTCCAGCTCTTCCGCGAGCGCCTTGGCGTCCTCGGCGGCGGCGTCGACGAGCTCCTGGGCGGCTCTGAGGGCGCCGCCGACGTCCTCGACGCGCAGGGGCAGCTTCAGCACGGCGGCCCGGCGCTCCCGCGCGGCCGGGTCGGTGGCCAGCCGGCGGGCCCGGTCGACATGCCCCTGGGTGGCGCGGGCGGCGGCCGCCGCGACGTCCGGCTCGACGCCCTCCCGCCGGACCAGCATGTCGGCGACGGCGGCGACCGAGGGCGTGCTCAGGTTCAGGTGGCGGCAGCGGGAGCGGATCGTGGGCAGGACGTCCTCGATCGAGGGGGCGCACAGCAGCCACACCGTGCGCGGGGCGGGCTCCTCCACGGCCTTGAGGACGGCGTTGGCCGACTTCTCGTTCAGCCGCTCGGCGTCCTCGACGAGGATGACCTGCCAGCGGCCGTTCGCCGGCGAGGTGAACGACTTGCGGACGGTGTCCCGCATGTCCTCGGCGAGGATCTGTGTGCCGACGGCGGCGACGGTCGTGACGTCCGCGTGCGTCCCGATGAGCGCGGTGTGGCAGCCGTCGCAGAAGCCGCAGCCGGGGGCGCCGCCCAGCGCACGGTCGGGGCTCACGCATTGCAGCGCGGCCGCGAAGGAACGCGCCGCCTGGACGTGCCCGGCACCGGGCGGTCCCGTGAACAGCCAGGCGTGCGTCATCTTCGACGCCTGGGGCGCCGGTGTGCCGGTCTCGACCGCGCTCACGAAGGCGTCGGCGTCCCGGGCGGCGGCGGCGAGCTGCTCGCTCACCCGCTCCTGCCCGACCAGGTCGTCCCACACGGTCATGGGGTCACCCCGCCCTTTCGTCCTGCGTCACGTGCGGGATCCATTGTGCGGGGGACCACTGACAACCGGTGCCGCCGACCGGTCCGGCCGGGAGGCCGAGGCCTCCGGGCCGGGCCGGGCGGGCCGTCACCGCACGGAGGATCAGCGCCCCCGGCCCCGTCCGCGGCCGCGGTGGTCCTCGTCGTGCTCCTCGTCGTCGTAGCGCGGGCCCAGCAGTTCGTCCGCCAGGGTCGGCAGGTCGTCCAGCGGGGTCTCCTCCGCCCAGTCCGAGCGGGGGCGGCGCGTGGGCATTCCGTCCGCGTCGAGCTGCGGCAGCTCACGCGTGCGGTCGTCGGACCCGTCCGGGCGCGGGGCGGCCGGCTCGTCGCGGAAGTATCCCGGCGGGACTCGGTCGGCGGGGCTCTGCTCACGCACGGGCGGCAGGACGGCCGTCTCGTCGGCCGCGCCCTGCGGGACCTGCGGCAGCACCGTGGTCTCGTCCGCCGCACCCGGCGGCACCGGCGGCTGCGGCAGTTCCGCCGTCACCTCGGCGCGCGACAGTTCCGCCGTCACCTCGGCGTCGGAGGTCTCGGCGGGCTTCTCCACACGTCCGGACTCCCGGGCCGACGAGTCCTCGGGCCGCTCCTCGCGCACCGGGCGCAGCACCGCCGTCTCCTCCAGGGGCCCGCCCGCCGCGTTGGTCGGCGTGACCACCGGCGTCGGCACGGTCGCCGCGTCTGGCGTCACCGCGGGCGGGGCCGGCTTGGGGCC
Source organism: Streptomyces sp. NPDC104814 (assembly GCF_055583185.1). Classification (NCBI taxonomy): domain Bacteria; kingdom Bacillati; phylum Actinomycetota; class Actinomycetes; order Kitasatosporales; family Streptomycetaceae; genus Streptomyces; species Streptomyces sp. NPDC104814. Next base: position 103,544 of record NZ_JBVJOL010000018.1, read on the forward strand.
GGCCTGGGCGGTCGCCGCGGCCTGCTCCGCCGCCCGGCGTGCCTCCTCCGCCCGCAGCAGGGCCTCCTCGGCCTTGCGCTGCTTCTCCAGGCGCTGCCGTTCGGCCTCGGCGCGCAGCCGGGCCTCCTCCTCGGCCTGCTTGCGCCGCTGCTCCTCCTCGGCCTTGCGCCGTGCCTCCTCCTCGGCGCGGGCCTTCTCCTCGGCGAGCAGCCGGGCCCGCTCCTCCTCGGCACGGCGGCGCGCCTCCTCGGCCCGCTGCCGGGCCTCCTCCGCCTGCCGCTCGGCCTCGCGGCGCTGGGCCTCCTCCAGCTCGCGCCGCTTGCGCTCCTCCTCCTCGGCGCGCAGCCGGGCGAGCTCCTCCTGGCGCTCACGCTCCAGGCGCTCCTCCTCGGCCTTGCGGGCGGCCTCCTCCTCGGCCTTGCGGCGCGCCTCCTCCTCGGCCTTGCGGCGGGCCTCCTCCTGGGCCTTGATCTCGGCCTCGGACAGCGGCAGCACCTGGTCGAGCCGGTGCCGGATCACGGTCGTGACCGCCTCTGGCTCCTGACCGGCGTCCACCACCAGGTACCGCCCGGGGTCGGCGGCGGCCAGCGTCAGGAAGCCGGAACGCACGCGCGCGTGGAACTCCGCCGGCTCCGACTCCAGCCGGTCCGGCGCCTCCGTGAACCGCTCACGCGCGGTCTCCGGGGCGACGTCCAGCAGCACGGTCATATGCGGTACGAGGCCGTTGGTCGCCCAGCGGTTGATCCGGGCGATCTCCGTCGGGGACAGGTCGCGGCCCGCCCCCTGGTAGGCCACGGAGGAGTCGATGTACCGGTCGGAGATGACGACCGCCCCGCGCTCCAGGGCGGGCCGCACGACCGTGTCGACGTGCTCGGCGCGGTCGGCGGCGTACAGCAGCGCCTCCGCGCGGTGGGACAGCCCGGCCGACGACACGTCCAGCAGGATCGAGCGCAGCCGCTTGCCGACCGGCGTGGCGCCCGGCTCACGCGTGACGACGACCTCGTGGCCCTTGCCGCGGATCCACTCGGCGAGCGCCTCGGCCTGCGTGGACTTGCCGGCGCCGTCGCCGCCCTCCAGGGCGATGAAGAAGCCGCCGGCGGCCGGCGCCTGCACGGGGTCGTCACCGAGCAGCGCGTCCCGCAGGTCGTGTCGCAGGGGGACGCCCGCGCGGTCGTCGACCTTGGCGAGCACCAGCACGGCCACCGGCAGCAGCAGCGCGCCGACGAGCATCAGCGTGAACGCGGCGCCGCCGTGCGCGAAGACGAACTTGCCGTTCTCCAGGCGGTGCGGCCCGATCCCCGCGGCGACCAGCGGCGCGATCACGGCGGCGAGGGCGACCAGGACCCGGACCACGGCGTGCAGGTGCTCGGTGGTGCGGGGCCTGCGGTGGTCCTCGGTCTCCTGGTCGAGCAGGGTGTGCCCGGTGTTGGCGGCCACGCCCGCACCGACACCGGCCAGGGCGACGATCAGCAGGACGCTGGTGACGTCCGGGACGAGCCCGGCGGCCAGCAGGGCGACGCCGGTGAAGGCGATCGACAGCGACAGCAGCCGGCGCCGCGACAGCGACACCAGGACCTTCGGCGCCGTACGGATGCCGACCACGACACCGCCGGTCAGCGCGGCGACCAGCAGGCCGTACAGCACCGGGCCGCCGCCCAGGTCCTTGGCGTGCAGCACGCACACGGCGACGGCGGCGGAGATCGCTCCGGCGACGGCCGCGCACGCGAATACCAGCAGCGGGATCGCGCCGGTACGGCCCTTGTCGGGGCCGGTGCCGGTCTTCGGGCGGCGCAGGCCCTCCAGGGGCGAGCGCGCGCGCGGGGTGCGCGTGGCGGGCAGCTCGAGGAAGGTCAGCACGGACAGGGAGGCGGCGAACAGGCCGGCCGCCCCGTACGAGGCGAGGGCCGCCGTGTGCTGGTCGAACCAGTCGATGCCGGTGCCCAGCAGGTTGTTCAGCAGGGCGGCGAGCACCAGGGCGGCCGCACCGAGCGGGACCGATGCGAAACCGGTCCGCAGGGACAGACGGCGCAGGGCGTCCAGGTGGTCCGGCAGCGGCCGTACCGTGGCGCCCTCGGGCGGGGGCGCGGGCAGCAGCGCGGGCGCCGCGCTCTCCCGGCACACCGCCCACAGGCGCTCGGCGACCGAAGTGAGGAAGGCGGTGACCAGCAACGCGGCCAGCGCGTCGCGCGGGGTCCAGTCGATCCACAGGGGCGCCACGATGAGCAGCGCCGCCCGGACGCCGTCCGCGCCGACCATGGTCCAGCGGCGGTCGAGGGGGCCGTCCGGCGAGGTCAGGCTGGTCAGAGGGCCGAGGAGGATCGCGCCGCAGAGCAGGGTGGCCAGTATGCGCACCGCGAAGACGGTCGCCACTGCGAACGCCACGCCTCGGTAGCCGCCACCGAAGGAGCCCTGGCCGATCGCCGCCTGCAGGGAGAGGAGGACCAGGACCAGCAGGGCGAGGACGTCTCCGACACCACCCACCAACTGCGCGCTCCACAGCCTCCTGAGCTGCGGATGGCGCAGCAGCGCACGGACGGCGCGCTCGCGGGAGTCCGCTACCAGGGCGTCGTCCGGGACCGGGTGGGGGGCCGTTGGCTGGTCGGCTCGCGTCATGCATTCAGACTATCGGGCGCCACCGTCAGTCACCGGCGACCGTCCGAACAGACGCGCGCCCCGACACCGATGTGGGTGCCGGGGCGTGCCTTTTCGCGAACACCGGGCGTGGCATGTGTCCGGCCGCGGCCGGAGCGCCCGTCGGCCGACGGGCCGTCAGTCCTCGGCCGCCGCCTTGGACGCGGCGGTCTTCTTCGCCGTCGTCTTCTTGGCCGCGGTCTTCGCCGTGGTCGTCTTCTTCGCGGCGGTCTTCTTGGCGGTCGTGGTCTTCTTCGCCGTGGTCGCCTTCTTCGCCGCGGTCTTCTTGGCGGGCGCCTTCTTGGCCGTCTTCTTGGCCGGGCCCTTCGCGCGCTTCTCGGCGAGCAGCTCGAAGCCGCGCTCCGGGGTGATCGTCTCGACGCTGTCGCCGGAGCGCAGGGTCGCGTTGGTCTCCCCGTCCGTGACGTACGGACCGAAGCGGCCGTCCTTGACCACGACCGGCTTGCCGCTGACCGGGTCCTCGCCCAGCTCCTTCAGCGGCGGCTTGGCTGCCGCCCGACCGCGCTGCTTGGGCTGCGAGTAGATCTCCAGCGCCTCTTCCAGCGTGATCGTGAAGAGCTGATCCTCGGACTGCAGCGACCGCGAGTCCGTGCCCTTCTTCAGGTACGGGCCGTAGCGGCCGTTCTGCGCGGTGATCTCCTGGCCCTCGGCGTCGGCGCCGACCACGCGCGGCAGCGACATCAGCCGCAGCGCGTCCTCGAGGGTCACCGTGTCCAGGGACATCGACTTGAACAGCGACGCCGTGCGCGGCTTGACCGCGTTCTTGCCGGTCTTCGGGGTGCCCTCGGGGAGGATCTCCGTGACGTACGGACCGTAGCGGCCGTCCTTGGCGACGATCGTGTGGCCGGTCGACGGGTCGGTGCCCAGCTCGTAGTCGCCGCTCGGCTTGGCGAGCAGTTCCTCGGCGAGCTCGACGGTCAGCTCGTCCGGCGCCAGGTCGTCCGGGATGTCGGCGCGCTGGTGCTGCTCGGTGTCCTTCTCGCCGCGCTCGATGTACGGGCCGTAGCGGCCGACGCGGAGCACGATGTCGTTGCCGACCGGGAACGAGGACACCTCGCGGGCGTCGATCGCGCCCAGGTCGGTCACCAGTTCCTTGAGGCCGCCGAGGTGGTCGCCGTCGCCGTTGCCGGCGTCGGCCGCGCCGCCCGCGGCGCCCGCGGCGCCCGCGGCGAAGCCGCTGTCAGGCACCGTCTCGCCGAAGTAGAAGCGCTTGAGCCACGGCACGGCCTGCGCCTCACCGCGGGCGATGCGGTCGAGGTCGTCCTCCATCTTGGCCGTGAAGTCGTAGTCGACGAGCCGGCCGAAGTGCTTCTCCAGCAGGTTGACCACGGCGAAGGAGAGGAAGGACGGCACGAGGGCCGTGCCCTTCTTGAACACATAGCCGCGGTCGAGGATCGTGCCGATGATCGACGCGTACGTCGACGGACGGCCGATCTCGCGCTCCTCCAGCTCCTTGACCAGGGAGGCCTCGGTGTAACGGGCCGGGGGCTTGGTGGCGTGCCCGTCGACCGTGATCTCCTCGGCGGACAGCGCGTCGCCCTCGGCGACCTGCGGCAGCCGGCGCTCGCGGTCGTCCAGCTCGGCGTTCGGGTCGTCGGCGCCCTCGACGTACGCCTTGAGGAAGCCGTGGAAGGTGATCGTCTTGCCGGACGCGCTGAACTCGACGTCCCGCCCGTCGGCGGCCGTACCGGCGATCTTCACGGTGACGGAGTTGCCCGTCGCGTCCTTCATCTGGGAAGCGACGGTCCGCTTCCAGATCAGCTCGTACAGCTTGAACTGGTCGCCGGTCAGGCCGGTCTCGGCGGGCGTGCGGAAGCGGTCGCCCGAGGGACGGATCGCCTCGTGCGCCTCCTGGGCGTTCTTCACCTTGGCGGCGTAGGTACGCGGCTGGGGCGGCAGGTAGTCGGCCCCGTACAGCTGCGTGACCTGGGCGCGGGCGGCCGCGATCGCGGTGTCGCTCAGCGTCGTGGAGTCCGTACGCATGTAGGTGATGTAGCCGTTCTCGTACAGCTTCTGCGCGATCTGCATCGTCGCCTTCGCGCCGAAGCCGAGCTTGCGGCTGGCCTCCTGCTGCAGCGTCGTCGTACGGAACGGGGCGTACGGCGAGCGGCGGTACGGCTTGGACTCGACGGACCGCACGGCGAACCGCGTGTTCTCCAGGGCGGCGGCCAGGGCGCGGGCGTTCGCCTCGTCGAGGTGGAGGGTGTTCGCGCTCTTGAGCTGTCCCACGGAGTCGAAGTCGCGGCCCTGCGCAACCCGTCGGCCGTCGACGGTCTGCAGGCGGGCGACCAGCGACGACGGGTCGGACGAGTCTCCCGCGCGGCCGGTCGTGAAGGTGCCCGTCAGGTCCCAGTACTCAGCAGAACGAAACGCGATGCGCTCGCGTTCCCGCTCGACGACGAGACGGGTCGCGACGGACTGGACACGCCCGGCGGACAGCCGCGGCATGACCTTCTTCCACAGCACCGGGGAGACCTCGTAGCCGTAGAGGCGGTCGAGGATACGGCGGGTCTCCTGGGCGTCGACGAGCTTCTGGTTGAGCTGGCGCGGGTTGGCGACGGCGGCCTGGATCGCGGACTTGGTGATCTCGTGGAAGACCATCCGCTTGACCGGGACCTTGGGCTTGAGCACCTCCTGGAGGTGCCAGGCGATCGCCTCGCCCTCCCGGTCCTCATCGGTGGCGAGGTAGAGCTCGTCGGAATCCTTCAGCAGGTCCTTGAGCTTCTTGACCTGGGCCTTCTTGTCGGCGTTGACGACATAGATCGGCTGGAAGTCGTGCTCGACGTCCACGCCGAGGCGGCGGACCTCGCCGGTGTACTTCTCGGGCACCTCCGCGGCGCCGTTGGGAAGGTCGCGGATGTGCCCGACGCTCGCTTCGACGACGTAGCCGGGGCCGAGGTAGCCCTTGATCGTCTTCGCCTTGGCAGGCGACTCGACGATGACGAGTCGGCGGCCGCCCTGTGCGGTCTCGCTGGTCGGGGACAACTTCGCTCTTCTCTCCGGTCGAGGCTGGGCCTCCCCAGGCCTTGTTTCCCGGGGTCGGGTCTTCACTTCGTGGCGCGCTGCCGTGGGCTCTACCGCCGGTCCCGTCGGCGCGCTCGCTGGTGACGCTGCGGAGTGTGACGGTACATCCCGCCCCCGTGTCAAACGGGAAAAGCCCGCAACGGCCACTCGAACGGTAACCCGAGAAACGCCGATCCTGCCGCCCGGAGTGCCCACCCGCCGTTTCGGCCCTGTCCGGAGCGTGACGTTCCCATTACCCGTGGTCGAGCCCACGGCGCGGCCTCAGACCTGGGAGAAGCACCACAGTCCGGCGCCCAGCGCGGCCATCGCCGCGAGCGCCGCGAGGGCCGCCGATGCGACCGGCCTCACACCGCCGGCCACCGGCCGGCCGTGCCGCACCCGGACAGCGGTCCACACCATCAGTGCGCCTCCGAACAGGGCGAACACCGCTCCTGTGAAGATCGCCGGTCCGCTCTCCATGGCTGGCGTGCCCAATGTTCTCCCGTCCGCGAGTGCCCGGTGCCGGGAGAGTGACACGCACGGGCAGCGGGCAGACGAACCCCGGGTGAACGGCCCGCCGCCGATCACCCCGATCCACGCCCGGCAGCCTCGCCGGGACAATTTTTCCGCCTAATTTTCGGGCGGCGAGAATTTCCGGGGCGGGGTGGGGGCTGCGCCTACCCCGTGGGACGGACTGAGGCAGAACGGGCGCGCCAGGCCGACGGGCGCGTCGGGCGGGACGGGCGCGTCGGGCGGGACGGGCGCGTCGGGCGGGACCGCGGGACGGGCGGACGGGCGCACCAGTCAAACGGGCGGTGCGCCGGTTGGGCGGCTGCGCCCGGGCGAGCGGCGGCCGCGCTCGGCCGACGGGCGCACAGGCGGTCCCGGCGCGCCCCCCTCACTCCTCAGCCGTCACTCAGTCCTCAGCCGTCACTCCTCAGCCGTCACTCGGCCGGCTCGATGAAGCCCTGCTCCACCAGCAGGCGGATCTGCGCGGGTGTGCGGTCGCGCAGGAGCACCGGGTCCTCGCCCATGAGCTGGGCGATCGCGTCGAGGATGCGGCCCGCGCTCAGCGTGCCGTCGCAGACGCCGGCGAAGCCCGCGCCCACCGTGTCGACCTTGGTGGCCCGGCGCATGCCGCGGTTCTGCCGCAGCACCACGTGCTCCGGGTCCTCGGCGCCGGGCAGCCCGACCTGCTCCTGGACCACCTCGGCGGTCAGCCGGTAGCTCGCCGCGAGCAGCGCCGCGTCGTCGTGCTCACGCAGGTGGTCCAGCCGCCGGAAGTGGGCCCGGACGGTGTCGCCGAGCGGCTGCTCGACCGGGTGCGGCCACTCCTCGACGGTGATCGACGGCTCGTCGGAAGCCGTACGGCGCAGGGTGATCCAGCCGAACCCCACGGCCTTGACCTTGCGCGCCTCGAACTCCTCCAGCCAGGCGTCGTACCGCGCCTGGTACTCGGCCGGGTCCGCACGGTGGTCACCCGCGTCCCTCAGCCACAGCTCGGCGTACTGCGTGATGTCCTGCACCTCGCGCTGCACGATCCACGCGTCGCAGCCGCGGGGCACCCATGACCTGAGCCTGTCCTGCCAGTCCTCCCCCTCGACGTGCTGCCAGTTCGCGAGGAACTGCGCGAACCCGCCCACGTTCAGCCGTTCCCCTGCCCCCTGAACGAGCGAGCGGCACAGATCGTCCCCGCCCATCCCTCCGTCCCGGTAGGTGAGCCGGGCCCCGGGCGAGATCACGAACGGCGGGTTGGACACGATCAGATCGAAGGTCTCGTCGTCCCGCAGCGGCTCGAACAGCGAGCCCTGCCGCAGATCCGCCTCGGGCGCCCCGGACAGGGCCAGCGTGAGCGCGGCGATGTGCAGCGCCCGCGGATTGAGGTCGGTCGCGGTCACCCGCGTGGCGTGCTGCGCGGCGTGCAACGCCTGGATGCCCGATCCGGTGCCCAGGTCCAGCGCGGCGGCAACCGGCGTACGCACCGTGATCCCGGCCAGGGTCGTGGAGGCCCCGCCGACCCCCAGCACGACCTCTTCGTTCCGGCTCCCGATGCCGCCGGCGCCCCCGACCGCGCACCCCAGGTCGGAGACGATGAACCAGTCCTCCCCGTCGGCACCGCCGTACGGCCGCACGTCCACCGCGGCGGCTACCTCGTCGCCATCGCCCACCGCGACCAGCCACCCGCTCTCCAGGCACGCGTCCACCGGCAGCACGCCCGCGACCCGCGCGAGCGGCACCGGCTGCTGCAGCAGGAACAGCCGTACGAGCGTCTCCAGCGGTGTGTCACCACGGGTCGCCCGCAGCGCGGGCACGGTCTCGCTGCGCGCCAGCGCCGCGTAGGCGGGCGCCCCGAGCAGATCGAGCAGCCCGTCGGCAGTGAACGAAGCCCCGAGCAGCGCATCGCGCAACCGCCCGGCGACATCGCGATCGACGGAGGGCAGGGGGAAGAGGGTGGCAGTACTCACGCCCCCATTGTGTCCCGCGCCCGCGGCCCGCGCCCCGACGGCCGCGCAGCCGCCCCGCCGGGGCCCCGGACCGGAAACCGGGCGGGAGCGTCGAGCGCGACCGTCAGCTCGCGCTCCCCGAGGGCGCCGCAGGCGCAGACGCGGCCTTGCAGCTCTCCTGCTTGCTCATCGCCTTGCCGACGTCCCCCTCCTCCAGGTTCTTCAGCGCGTCGCTCCCGCTCTTGCTGAGCTTGTCCAGCTCGGTGGCGATCCCCTTCAGCCCGTCGGCGAACTTCCCCTGGTCCGAGGTGTTCAGCGCGTCGACCTGCGTCTTCAGCGCCGCGTACTTCGCGGACAGCGCGTTCAGTTCCGTCACCGCGTCGCGCTGCTTCTTCTCGCCACCGTCCACGTTCGGCGCGCCGGCACGCTGCACCGCGGCCCCGATCGCCTTGTACGCGTCGGACATGTCCTGGAAGGCCCGCGCGTCGGTCGCCTGGACGTCCTTGGGCGCGCTGTTGTCCGAGGTCTCCTTCTGGATCGCGGCGTTCGCGGCCTCGATCTTCTTCGCCTGCGGCTGAACGGCGTCACAGACCTGCTTGGCCCAGGCGTCCAGTTTCTCGTTGCCGTTGTCGCTGCTGCTGCATCCGGACACCGCCAGTACCAGTACCGCACCGCCGGACAGTGCGGCCGCGAGCTTCTTGTTCACCGGATTGGTCCCTTCCATGGCTCTCGGCCCCGGAACATACACGCCACCCACGCGTCACCCGCACTCCGGATGCCCGCTTGGTCCCCTTTTGAAGCCATTAGCACCAAGCGAGAGAAGGCTCACGAACCCGGTTCAGGCCACCCGCCGCACACAGCGGAGCGGGCGGCCACCGCGCCAACACGCGCGGCCCGCCCGCTCCTTGGGAAAACCCCCTCGGCTCACCAGCCGATCAGATCGGCTCCCGCACTACGAAACCACCGCCGGATCGGCTGACTTGGACGTCGGCTCGGCGTTGTCGTCCTCGTCGCCCACGGCGATACCGCGCCGCTTGGAGATGTAGACCGCCACGAGGATCACCAGGAACGCGAGCACCGCCACCAGCACCCGCACCGCGATGCTCTTGTCCGCGCCGTAGGAGAACTTGATCACGGCGGGGGCGATGAGCAGCGACACCAGGTTCATGACCTTCAGCAGCGGGTTGATGGCCGGGCCCGCGGTGTCCTTGAACGGGTCGCCGACGGTGTCGCCGATGACCGTCGCCGCGTGCGCCTCGCTGCCCTTGCCGCCGTGGTGGCCGTCCTCGACGAGCTTCTTGGCGTTGTCCCAGGCGCCGCCGGAGTTGGCGAGGAACACCGCCATCAGCGTGCCCGCGCCGATCGCGCCCGCCAGATACGCGCCGAGCGCACCGACGCCGAGCGTGAACCCGATGAAGATCGGCGCCATCACCGCGAGCAGTCCGGGCGTGGCCAGCTCCCGCAGGGCGTCCTTGGTGCAGATGTCGACGACCTTGCCGTACTCCGGTGTCTCCGTGAAGTCCATGATTCCGGGCTTCTCACGGAACTGCCGGCGCACCTCGAACACCACTGAACCCGCCGACCGCGACACCGCGTTGATCGCCAGTCCCGAGAAGAGGAAGACGACCGCCGCGCCCGCCATGAGGCCGACGAGGTTGTTGGGCTGGGAGATGTCCATCGACAGGGTCAGCGGCGCGCCGGCGCCGGTGAGTCTCTCGCCCACGTCACGGACGTTCGAGGTGATCGCATCGCGGTACGACCCGAACAGTGCCGATGCCGCGAGTACGGCCGTGGCGATCGCGATGCCCTTGGTGATGGCCTTGGTGGTGTTGCCGACCGCATCGAGGTTGGTGAGCACCTGCGCACCGGCGCCCTCGACGTCACCGGACATCTCGGCGATGCCCTGGGCGTTGTCGGAGACCGGCCCGAAGGTGTCCATCGCCACGATCACACCGACCGTGGTGAGCAGGCCGGTGCCGGCCAGCGCGACCGCGAACAGCGCGAGCATGATCGACGTACCGCCGAGCAGAAACGCCCCGTACACGCTCAGGCCGATCAACAAGGCGGTGTAGACGGCCGATTCGAGCCCCACCGAGATACCGGCGAGGACGACGGTGGCCGGGCCGGTGAGGGACGTCTTGCCGATGTCCCTGACCGGGCGGCGGGTGGTCTCGGTGAAGTAGCCGGTCAGCTGCTGGATCACGGCGGCCAGCAGGATTCCGATCGCCACCGCGACCAGCGCGAGCACGCGCGGGTCGCCGTCCTTGCCGCGGATCGCCAGATCGGTGACCCCGTCGAGGTCGGAGTACTTCGCCGGGAGGTAGACGAAGACGGCGACCGCGACCAGCGCCAGCGAGATCACCGCGGAGATGAAGAAGCCGCGGTTGATCGCGCTCATGCCGCTGCGGTCGGCGCGGCGCGGCGCGACGGCGAAGATGCCGATCATCGCCGTGATCACGCCGATGGCGGGAACGAGCAGCGGGAAGGCGAGACCGGAGTTGCCGAAGGCCGCCTTGCCGAGGATCAGTGCGGCCACCAGGGTGACCGCGTAGGACTCGAACAGGTCGGCGGCCATGCCGGCACAGTCGCCGACGTTGTCGCCCACGTTGTCGGCAATGGTCGCGGCATTGCGCGGATCGTCCTCCGGAATGCCCTTCTCGACCTTGCCGACCAGGTCGGCGCCGACGTCGGCGGCCTTGGTGAAGATGCCGCCGCCCACCCTCATGAACATCGCGATCAGTGCCGCGCCCAAGCCGAAGCCCTCCAGCACCTTCGGCGCGTTCGCCGCGTACACCAGCACCACGCAGGACGCGCCCAGCAGGCCGAGCCCCACCGTGAACATGCCGACGACGCCACCCGTACGAAAAGCGATCTTCATCGCTTTGTGCGAAACAGCGGTGAGATCTTTTTCCGGCTCACCGGGTGCCGGAGTCGCTTCCCGGGCCGCCGCGGCGACCCGCACATTGCTGCGTACGGCGAGCCACATGCCGATATAGCCGGTGGCTGCCGAGAAGGCCGCGCCGATCAAGAAGAAGATCGACCGTCCGGCCCGCTGATTCCAGTCGTCCGCGGGCAACAGCATGAGCAGGAAGAACACGACGACGGCGAATACGCCGAGCGTGCGCAGCTGCCGGGCCAGATAGGCGTTGGCGCCTTCCTGGACGGCGGCCGCGATCTTCTTCATGCTGTCGGTGCCCTCGCCCGCCGCGAGCACCTGGCGCAGCAGCACGCCCGCGACCACCAGGGCGGCCAGGGCGACGACGCCGATGACCACGACCAGGATGCGGTTGTCGTCGGTCAGTACCGCGGCTGCGAGAGTCGAGGGGTGGCCCAATCGATGTGAGATGGAAAGCTCCGCCATTCGTCCTCCTTGACGCTTGGGCTGAGCTCACGATGTGGACGGATTGTAGGTACCCGCTCCCGATGTAAACAGGGCGCGGGAAACGGAATTCGCCGTCGCCGGGTAATGGCCTGAGGGCATTCCCGGGGCGGTTTTCCCGAGACCTCTCCGGTGACACCTGGATCGTGAATTTCTTCACGACATGCAATCGCCCCTTAACGCCCCACGTCGGAGGCGATGCGCTGCGTGAACCACTGTAGGTGCGGCCACTGACATCCGCACATGACGAAGGGCCCCACGAGGGGGCCCTTCGGTGTCGCGGGTGGTCGCGAAGCGGTCAGGTGAGCGCCGTGGCCGGCGGTGTGGTCGGCCACGTCATCCGGATCTGCCCGCCGTGCTCCCCGGCGGTGACCTCCACGTCGTCGACGAGGCCTGAGATGACCGCGAGGCCCATCTCGTCCTCCTCGACCTCCGCGTCGGCGCCACCGCCCTCGGCGCCGGCCGCTCCCGCGCCGGGGGTGGCATGCCGCGCCTCGTCGCCGACCTCGATGGAGAACTGCTTCTCCTCCTCGATCAGCAGCACCTTCACGGGGGCACTGATGCCACCGCTGCGGTGCAGTCCGACAGCACGCGAGCAGGCCTCGCCGACGGCGAGCCTGACCTCGTCGAGGACGGCCTCGTCCACCCCGGCCCTGCGCGCCACCGCTGCCGCCACCAGTCGGGCGGTCCTGACGTGCTCGGGCAGCGCGCTGAAGCGGAGTTCAACGGTGGCCATGCATCCCCCTCGCGACTACGGGCGTGCTGTCGAGGGGCCGGGCCGCACGGGCCCGGTCCCCCTGCTGTTCCACTCGGCCGTCCCGGGCGTGCCGGGGCGGCGGGCTCAGTCGGTGGCCGCCACCGCTTCGTCGACCGAGGTGTGAATCGGGAACACCTTGGTCAGACCGGTGATACGGAAGATCTTCAGAATGCGCTCCTGGTTGCACACCAAGCGCAGCGAGCCCTCATGGGCGCGCACCCGCTTGAGTCCGCCCACCAGCACGCCGAGCCCGGTGGAGTCGAGGAAGTCCACGCCCTCCATGTCGACGACGAGGTGGAAATTCCCGTCGTTCACCAGCTCGACCAGCTGCTCGCGCAACTTGGGCGCGGTATATACGTCGATTTCGCCACCGACCTCGACGACCGTACGATCGCCGACGGTACGGGTCGACAGGGACAGGTCCACGGATCCTCCAGCACCTTGCTATCGAGCGGTCGTCCCTCGGGACACCTCGGCTTGCAGCCCCAAGGACGGTTCGCCAGCCGCGATGGCATTCGATCACTTACCGGCAGGCGTGCACGACGCCTTGACTCCATTGTCCGTCACGCCAGTGACACACTCGGTGCCGATGGCCAAGAATCACCGATCCGAT
>NZ_JBVJOL010000019.1:0-58620 GCF_055583185.1 Streptomyces sp. NPDC104814
ATCCCGATCATCACGTTCCTGGACGTGCCGGGCTTCCTGCCCGGTGTCGACCAGGAGCACGGCGGGATCATCCGGCACGGCGCGAAGCTGCTGTACGCGTACTGCAACGCGACCGTGCCGCGGATCTCCCTGATCCTGCGCAAGGCCTACGGCGGCGCCTACATCGTGATGGACTCCCAGTCCATCGGCGCGGACCTGACGTATGCGTGGCCGACCAACGAGATCGCCGTGATGGGCGCCGAGGGCGCGGCCAACGTCATCTTCCGCCGCCAGATCGCCGACGCCGAGGACCCCGAGGCGATGCGGCAGAAGATGGTCAAGGAGTACAAGGCCGAGCTGATGCACCCCTACTACGCGGCCGAACGCGGCCTCGTCGACGACGTCATCGACCCCGCCGAGACCCGCGAAGTCCTCGCCCGCTCCCTCGCCATGCTCCAGACCAAGCACGCCGACCTGCCCTCGCGCAAGCACGGCAACCCTCCGCAGTAACCCAGCGGACCCACCGCGGCAACCCCGCGGACCCCTTACTCACGGAGACTGACACCATGAGCACTGCCGACATCCGCGTCGAGAAGGGTCACGCCGAGCCCGAGGAGGTCGCCGCCATCACGGCCGTCCTCCTGGCCCGCGCGGCCGCCCGCCCCGCCGAAACCGTCCCGGCCCACCGCGGCCGCCCGCGCGCCGGCTGGCGCCGCCTGGAGCGCGAGAACGGCTTCCGCGCTCCGCACAGCTGGCGCTGACCCACGCGACACCGACGGCCCCGCCCTCCCCCGAGGAGAGCGGGGCCGCCGCGTTGTCCGGCACCGGCCGCCGCCCCGGCGCGCCCGCTGCGTCGCGTCGGGCTGGACGTTCCTCCGGTCCGGAACCGAAGCGGATTCGGACGTTCTGCTTCTGTGGCCGCCACGAGCAAGATCACTAACCTGGCCCCCCGGCGCGTGATCCCCGCGCCGGCGACAGGGAAGGCAGGCATCCACACGTGAGACTCCCCATGCTGCGGCCCACCGCGTACGCCACCGCGGCGGCCGCCTTGCTGGCCGTGCTCGCGTCCGCCCCGGCCGGGGCCGACGACGGCTGGCACAGGGTCGGTACGGACTCCACCACCGGGGTCAGCGGCCTGGCCCACGAGGGCCGCACCGCGCTGATCGTCCACGACAACAAGCTCACCGGGCAGCCGCGGCTCTCCCGCCTCGCGTTCGGCGCCGACGGCGCGCCCCAGGTCACCCCGCTGACCTGGAGCGGAGCCGAACCCGTGGACCTGGAGGCGATCGAGGCGATCCCGGACGCACCGGGGGAGTACCTGGCCCTCGCCTCCCGCGGCATCGTCTACCGGCTCACGGTCACCGACACGACCGCGACCGTCGTCGACTACACCCCCGTGCCGGGGATCGCGGCCGGCGACGACTACGAGAGTCTGGCGCTCGTGCGCCAGGGCGGCCGGCTCGTGGCCCTGTGGGCCGACCGGGGTTCCGGCACCGACCGCCCCGCGACCCTGAACGTGGCCCCCCTGACCTTCGCCCCCTGGGGGCAGCCGCAGTTCGGCACCGTCACCCGGCACACCTACCGGGCGTCGTACCCCACCGCCCCGGGCACGCGCCACATATCGGATGTCTCCGTCACCTCCTCGGGGCGCGTGCTGGTCAGCTCAGCGGCCGACGCCGGGGACGACGGCCCGTTCGACTCGGCGGTGAGCGACGCGGGCCGGGTGACCGTGTCGCCGTCCGGCCGGATCCGTGTCACGCTCGCGAGGAAGCCGGCCGTCCTCGGCACCTTCCCCGGGCACAAGATCGAGGCCGTGGAGTGCCTGCCCGGCACGGCCGACGCCCTGCTCGGCACCGACGACGAGCACCTCGGCGGATCCGTGCGCACCGCACCCTTCTGCGGCGACTGAGCAACCACGCGCCCGCGCCGGCCACGCACGACGGCCCCCGAACCGCGAACGGTCGGGGGCCGGAGCGTCGGGCGGGCGTCCGCTACCGCAGCCGCGCCATCAGCGCGTGCTCGACGAGCGTGATGAGCGTCGACTTGGCGTCGGCGCGGTGCCGGGCGTCCGTCGTGATGATCGGGGTGTCGGGGCCGATCTGCAGGGCCTCGCGCACCTCGTCGGGCTGGTACGGCTGCTGCCCGTCGAAGCCGTTCAGCGCGATCACGAAGGGCAGGCCGCTGTTCTCGAAGTAGTCGACGGCGGGGAAGCAGTCGGCCAGGCGCCGGGTGTCCACGAGCACCACCGCGCCGATGGCGCCGCGCACGAGGTCGTCCCACATGAACCAGAAGCGGTCCTGGCCCGGTGTACCGAAG
The DNA here is from genome assembly GCF_055583185.1 of Streptomyces sp. NPDC104814. NCBI lineage: Bacteria > Bacillati > Actinomycetota > Actinomycetes > Kitasatosporales > Streptomycetaceae > Streptomyces > Streptomyces sp. NPDC104814. The sequence continues at coordinate 2,296 of NZ_JBVJOL010000019.1, forward strand.
AGGTAGAGGATCAGGTCCTGGTCGAGGGTGATGCGGCCGAAGTCCATGGCCACCGTGGTGGTGGTCTTGTCCCCGGTGTGGGTGAGGTCGTCGATGCCCGCGGACGCGGACGTCATCACGGCCTCCGTGCGCAGCGGGTTGATCTCCGAGACGGCGCCGACGAACGTGGTCTTGCCCACGCCGAAGCCGCCCGCCACCACGATCTTCGCGGAGGTGGTGGAGCGGGAAGGACCGCCGCTAGAGCTTGCGAAGTCCACTGAGCACCCTTTCGAGCAGTGTCACGTCTGGCTGGCCGCCGGCGTTCTCGTCGCCGCCGGGCTGATGGATGGCGACCAGTCCCGCCTCCGCCAAGTCGGCGACGAGGATCCTGGCCACGCCGAGCGGGATCGTCAGCAGGGCCGAGATCTCGGCCACCGACTTGATCTCGCGGCACAGGTTGCAGATCCGCTGATGCTCGGGCAGCTGGCCCTGCATCTGGTGCGGAGCAGCGGTGGTGTGCACCAGCGCCTCGATGGCGAGCTGGTAGCGCGGACGCGTCCGGCCGCCGGTCATGGCGTACGGACGCACCAGCGGGTTGTTCGACGCCCCGGCGGGCGCCGGCTCGGGGGTGCGACGCTGCGGCTGCACGGGCTGGATACGCGGGGCCGGCGGCTGGTCGTACGGCGAAGGGCCGGGGCCCTGGGGCATGTACGGCTGCCGGTGGCTCGGGGCGGAGGGGTAGGCGTACGGGTTCGCGGAACCGTCGCCGTGGCCCTGGCCAGGGCCGTACGACCAGTTGCCCGAAGACGAACCGCCTGGGGGTGTTGCCACTTTCTCTCCTCCTCCGAGCGTGTCTGGCATCCCACCACGTGGAAGCCCGCGTCCCGAAACCTTACGGCCCCGGGACGCCAAAACGCACCGTCCCCCCGTCAGTTGAGCAGGCTGCCCTGGAGCTCGGCCCGCAGATCCGGCGTCAGGACAGTACCGGCCCGGTCCACCAGAAGGGCCATTTCGTACCCGATGAGACCGATGTCCGCCTCCGGGTGCGCCAGTACCGCAAGCGAGGAACCATCGGAAATGGACATGATGAACAGGAATCCCCGCTCCATCTCCACAACCGTCTGGTTCACGCTGCCGCCCTCGAAGATCCGGGACGCACCGGCGGTCAGCGAGGTCAGACCGGAGGCGACGGCCGCGAGCTGATCGGCGCGGTCGCGGGGGAAGCCTTCGGACATCGCCAGAAGGAGTCCGTCGGCGGAGACCACCACCGTGTGGGACACCCCCGGGGTGTTGTCCACGAAGTTGGTGATCAACCAGTTCAGGTTCTGTGCCGCCTGGCTCATCGGGCTCACACTAACGCTCCTGGTTGTAGGTGCTGTCAGGACCGAAGCCCTGGCCGTTCGTTTCACTGCCTGCGCTCGCGCTGCGTCCACGCTGGACGCCCCGGCGCAGGTTGCTCAGCCTGCCCCGGACGTCCTCCGGGGCGCGGGAGACCTGTGGGCCCCCCTGAGGGGTGGTTTCGGCGGCGCCGTCGACCAGGTTGGCCTTGGGAATCCGCCGTGGCAGGCCGGAGGCGGTGACCCCGCCCGCCTTGGGCTTGCGAAGCTGTGCGGCCTGCTGCCAGCGGTCGTCGTTCGCCGACCGCCAGCTGCCATTGTCGCCGTTGTTCTCCGCAGTGGGCGCCGGCGCTTCCTGGTTCACGCGCTGCGCGGAGCCGTTCGAACCGCTCGCGTGGGAACCGCGGCGCGGCAGCCCGGCGTCGGTCAGCTCGTGGACGGCGGAAGTGGCCGGTCCCGGACGGTCGAAGCCTACGTGGTCCTGCTGACTCGCGTCAGCGGTCCGCTGCGGTTCCGCTTCCGGTGCGTCCGCAGCGTACTGGGACCCGTAGCCGTTCTGGTAGCCGCTGTGCTGGGGCCAGTCGTCCTGGTAGGACGTCTGGTCGAAGCCCGAGAGGTTCTCCGGGGCGGCGGCGTGCGCCGACGCGGACTCCTCCTGCGCGGGCTCCGCATAGGAGCGCTCGGAGTAGCCGCCGGCGGTGCCGAAACCGTCGTTCTGCGGTACGTGGCCGTTCTGCCCGTAGTAGGACTCCTCGTACGACGGCGCCTGCTGCCCGTCGTAGCCGCCGCGCTGCTCCTCGTACGCCGTGTGCTGGTCGTACCCGGAGCCCTGCTCGGGGAAGCCGCCCTGGTGGGCGTCGTAGGCCGGCTGCTGCCGGGTGCCGGAGCCGAAGTCGTCGGCGTACCCGCCCTGCTCGGGGTTCTGCTCCTGCGGCTGGCCGTGCCCCTGGGCCTCCAGGGCCGCGCGGCGCTCCTCGCGCATCAGCGAACGGCCGACCGGGTCCAGGTCGCGCAGGTCGTCGGGGACCTCGCTGTAGCGGCTGTCGTCGAAGCCGAGCTCCGCGGCCGTGCGCATCGGCTGGCTGAAGTTCTCACCCTGGAAGTTCTGCTCCGGGATGATCTGCGAGACGGTGAACTCGTCGCGCTGGACGTGCTGTTCGCCGCCACCGCCGTGCGTGATCGCGTCCGGCAGCATGACCAGCGAGGTGGTGCCGGCCTGCTCGCCCGAGGGGCGCAGCTGGACCCGGATGCCGTGCCGGTCGGACAGCCGGCCGACCACGAACAGGCCCATGCGCTGCGAGATCGCGGCGTCCACGGTCGGCGGGTTGGCCAGCTTGTGGTTGATGTCGGCGAAGTCCTCGGCCGTCAGGCCGATGCCCTTGTCGTGGATCTCGATCATCACGCGGCCGTCCGGGAGACGGGTCGCGGTGACCCGGACCTTGGTCTGCGGGGAGGAGAACGTGGTGGCGTTCTCCAGCAGCTCGGCCAGCAGGTGCACGAGGTCGGTCACGGCCCGGCCGTGGATCTCGGCCTCCGGCACGCCCTGCAGCTCGATGCGCTCGTACTGCTCCACCTCGGAGGAGGCGGCGCGCAGCACGTCCACCAGCGGCACCGGCTGGTCCCAGCGGCGGCCGGGCTCCTCGCCGGCGAGGACCAGGAGGTTCTCGCCGTTGCGGCGCATACGGGTGGCGAGGTGGTCCAGCTTGAAGAGGTTCTCCAGCTGGTCCGGGTCGGCCTCGTTGTTCTCCAGGTCCGTGATCAGGGTCAGCTGACCCTCGATCAGCGACTGGTTGCGGCGCGAGAGGTTGGTGAAGATCGCGTTGATGTTGCCCCGCAGCAGGGCCTGCTCGGAGGCGAGCCGGACCGCTTCGCGGTGCACCTGGTCGAAGGCGCGGGCGACTTCGCCGATCTCGTCGGTGGTGGTGATCGGGATCGGGGCGACCCGGGTGTCGACCCGGCCGGGGTCGGTGCGCGAGAGCTGGTCGACCAGCATCGGCAGGCGCTGCTCGGCGATGCCGAACGCGGCGTTGCGCAGCTGGCGCATCGCGCGGCTCATCTGGCGGGCCACGGCACCGGCCAGGATGAAGGCGAGCAGCAGGGCGACCACCACGATGGCGCCGGTGACGATGGCGTCCTGCTTGGCGTTGTCGGCGATGTCCTGCGCGTCGGCCACGGCCTTGTCGACCAGTTCGGTCTCGACCTGGCGGTAGCCGTCGAACTTCGCGGTGGAGGCGCCCATCCAGGTCTGCGGCGTCACGCCCTTGGCCGCCAGCTCCTGGGAGCTGAACGCGCCGGAGGCGATGCCCTGGAGCATCTTGTCGGCCACGGGCATGGCGGTGTAGGCGCCACCCTGCGTGGAGCTGGTGTCGCCGGCGTTGACGGCGGCGCCCCGGTCACCGACCTTCTGACGCTGCTGCGCCATGACCTGGTCGAGCCGGTTGACGTCGGCCTGGGTGGCTCCGGAGACGAACTCGTTGACGGCGATGCCCTCGAGGTAGCGGTACGTGGCGAGGGAGACGCGCTGCTGCGCCACCACGCTCTGCTTCTCGGCGGGCCGGATCAGCAGGTGCACGCCGATCGCGCGCTGCAGGGAGGTCGCGGCCTTGGCGAGGGAGACCGCGTAGACGGTACGGCCGTAGGAGGTGACGTTGCCGGTGCCGAGGCTCAGCTCGTTGGCGAACTCCATCAGGGAGTGCTGGACGAGGACGTAGCCCTCCTCCGTCTTCACCGGGTCCATCGGCTTGGTGAAGGCGGCCTGGCGCAGCGCGGACAGCTTGTTCTCGTTGGAGCGGAACAGCTGCATACGGCGGTCGAGCGCGGCCGTGTGCGGCAGGTTCTTCGCCGCCTCGTCGAACTTCCCCTTGGCGGAGTCGGTCGCGGCGCGCAGCTGCTTGACCTCGGCCGTCTCGCCCTTGCCCTGGAGCAGGTCGGGCGCGGTGAGGTCGCGCTCGTCGAGCAGGGCCTGGCCGTAGTCCTCGGCGGCGCGCACCAGGAGCGCCACGTTCTCCGCGTCCTCCGCGTTCTGCCAGGTGTCGATCGAGCTCTTGACCTGGAAGCCGCCCATGACGAGGCCGACGAGCACGGGTATGAGCAGGATCGCGTTCAGCCGGGTCGGCACCCGCCAGTTGCGGGGGGAGAAGCGGCCACCGCTCGGGGCCGGCGCCGCCGACGGTTCCGAACCGGGCACAGGGGCGGGCGCCGCTGTGCGCGGCGGCGGGGTGAAGTTGCCCCGCGCCGCCGGCTCGGGACTGTTCTTGCTTCGCCTCACTCGACCAACAACCTCTCGGCGGTCGGCACCTTCGTCGTGCCGCAGTGTGTCCGTGCCCGGTCGGCCAACGACTCCCGGTACGCCTACCAGTACGTCTTTGACTATTGGGCAGTTCAGGCATTCCAGCACGACGACCTGCGCTCTTCCAAACAGCGGAATGCGCGGGCTCGAGGTGATGTAAGCCCCACATAAAACGGTCATAAAGAGCGAGCCCCGCCAAAAGACGGGGCGTTCGTGCGCACAGCGACACCGGTCGACCGCGACGCGTGGCGGTTCTCCACGATTCCTCTGCCGAACTGTTATGAACACCGGAGCCGGCCGTGTCAAAGGCCACAGCCGGCTCCGCGGGGGCCCTACGACAACTGCCGTATCGCCCTTCCGACTTGAGTGTCGGTCCCGTGTCGTACCGGTGTGCGCGCTACCGCAGCCGCGCCATCAGGGCGTGCTCCACCAGCGTGATCAGGGCGGACTTGGCGTCGGCGCGGTGCCGGGCGTCCGTCGTGATGATCGGGGTGTCGGGGCCGATCTGCAGGGCCTCGCGCACCTCTTCCGGCTGGTACGGCTGCTGCCCGTCGAAGCCGTTGAGGGCGACGACGAAGGGCAGGCCGCTGTTCTCGAAGTAGTCGACGGCGGGGAAGCAGTCGGCCAGGCGCCGGGTGTCCACGAGCACCACCGCGCCGATGGCGCCGCGCACGAGGTCGTCCCACATGAACCAGAAGCGGTCCTGGCCCGGTGTACCGAAGAGGTAGAGGATCAGGTCCTGGTCGAGGGTGATGCGGCCGAAGTCCATGGCCACCGTGGTGGTGGTCTTGTCCCCGGTGTGGGTGAGGTCGTCGATGCCCGCGGACGCGGACGTCATCACGGCCTCCGTGCGCAGCGGGTTGATCTCCGAGACGGCGCCGACGAACGTGGTCTTGCCCACGCCGAAGCCGCCCGCCACCACGATCTTCGCGGAGGTGGTGGAGCGCGCGGTCGTCGCCTGACCGCTAGAGCTTGCGAAGTCCACTGAGCACCCTTTCGAGCAGCGTCACGTCCGGAGCACCGGTGGCCTCGTCGCCGCCCGGCTGGTGGATCGCGACGAGACCGGCCTCGGCGAGGTCCGCGACGAGAATGCGGGCCACGCCCAGCGGCATGTTGAGCAGCGCGGACACCTCCGCGACCGACTTCACCTCACGGCACAGATGGCAGATGCGCTGGTGCTCCGGGAGCAACCCCATGAGCGCAGCCGGATCGGCCGTGGTGCTGATCAGCGCCTCGATGGCGAGCTGGTAGCGCGGCCGGGTCCGGCCGCCGGTCATGGCGTACGGCCTGACCAGCGGCTGGTCGCCCTCTTCCTCGTACGACCCTGCGTACGGATCATGATGGGCGGTGGGCGGGGTCATGAATCCTCCGGGCGAGACAGCAAGTCGGTCGGGCTGGCCGTCGGACGGGGCCGGTGGGGGGATTGTGGCGGCCGGACGGTTTTTCGGTGACGCGTATGGATCACAGGCCGGTCAGTGGAGCAGACTTCCCTGGAGCTCGGCACGCAGGTCGGGCGTGAGCACCGCGCCCGCGCGGTCGACCAGGAGCGCCATCTCGTAGCCGACGAGGCCGATGTCGCACTCCGGGTGCGCGAGCACGGCCAGCGACGAGCCGTCCGAGACGGACATCAGGAACAGGAAGCCCCGTTCCATCTCGACGACCGTCTGCGCCACCGTGCCGCCCTCGAAGATCCGCGAGGCGCCCGCCGTCAGCGAGGTCAGCCCGGACGCGACGGCCGCCAGCTGGTCGGCACGGTCGCGCGGGAAGCCCTCGGACATCGCCAGCAGCAGACCGTCGGCGGACACGACGACGGTGTGGGACACCCCGGGGGTGTTGTCCACGAAGTTGGTGATCAACCAGTTGAGGTTCTGTGCCGCCTGGCTCATCTGGCTCAACTAACGCTCCTGCTGGTGAGTGGGGCTCGGGAAGCTGCCGGTCTGGCCGCTGCCGGCCTGACGGCCCTGAGCGATGCCCCGACGGAGATTGGTCAGCCGTCCGCGCACGTCCTGAGGCGCGCGCGAGACCTGCGGACCGGCCTGGTTCTGCTGTTGCTGAGCCGTGCCCGGCACGAGGTTCGCCCGGGGCACGCGGCGCGGCAGACCGGAGGTGGTGACGCCACCCGAGGCGGGCTGACGCACCCGCTCCGCCTGCCGGACGAGATCGTCGTTCGGCGAGCTGCGCCAGCCGCTCTGGGCCGGACGCTGCTGGGGAGCCGAGGGACCCGCCGGCGCCTGCGGCTGCTGCTGCGGGGCCGCAGCGGCACCTGGCTGCTGCTCGTCCTCGCGGCCGCCGCGGAACCAGTTGGTCTCCAGCGTGTCGTACAGCGGGGTACGGCCGTCACCCGGGCCGCTGGCCGGCGGCAGCGCCTCCGGCTCACGGCGGACCGGACGCTGCTGCGGAGCCTGCGGCTCGGTGTACGCGGGCCGCTGCTGCGGGGCCTGCGGTTCCCCCTGGGCCGGGCGCTGCTGCGGGGCCTGCGGCTGCGGGTAGCCGTAACCTCCCGGCTGCGGCTGCCCGAACGGGTCGCCGGCCGTGGGCTCCGGGCGCGCGGGCAGCGCATGCCGGCCCGTCGTGGAGCCGTCGTGCTGCGGCGCGGGGAACCGGCCGGTGGCACCGTCGCGCGGGGGCGCCGGGAACTGGCCCGTCGAGCCGTCGTCGTAGCCCTGCGGGGCCGCGAACCGGCCCGCGCCGGGACCGGAGTCACGGCCACCCGGCGTGCCGGGGGCGCCGAAGATGTCGGAGCGGACGAACTGGTCGCTGCCCTGGTCACCGCTCGGGCGCGGCGCGCCGAAGTCCGGACGGGCGAACTCGGAGGTGGCGCCCGGGCCCTGCGCGTCGTCCCCACGGCCCACCACCGGGATCTCGGCGGTCGCGCCGGGACCCTGGCGGTCGTCGATCCGCGGCATCCGCGAGGTCTGCGAGACCTCCGGCTCCTCGTGACCGCGCGGGGTGTCCAGCGAGGCACGCGACACCGGCGGCTCGGCGCTCTGGTCGCTCCAGCTCGGCGTACGCGGCTGCTGCGGGGCGCTGCCGGGCAGTTCGGCCCGGGCACCGCCGCGCGCCGGCAGCTGCGGACGGCGACGCCGGCCGCCCTTCTCCGCGCCCGCGTCCTCGGCGGGCCGCTGCGACGGCACCGGGCCGCGCGACGTCCCGAAGGGGTCCTGACCGGGCGTGCCCGGACCGGCTGCCTGCAGACCCTGCGGCGCGGCCGGCTGACCGAAGGGCGCACCCGTACCGGCCGGCGCGGGCCGGCCCTGCTGCGGACCGCCCTGCGGCTGCTGACCACGGGGAGCGGCCGGGGCACCCGGGCGGGAGCCGTCGCGGCCGGGCAGCGCGGCACGCGGACCCTGGCCGGCGCCCAGCGGACCGCCGTTGCCGGCACCCGGGGCACCCGGGCCGCCCGCGGACGGGGAGGCGCCGAAGGCTCCGGCGCCCTGGCCGCCACCGTTGTGCCCGGTGGCCTGGCGGCGCGCGGCGGCCGCACCGGCGGCGGCCTGCGCGGCGGCGGGACCGCCGGTGGAGCCCTGGCCGGGCTTTTGCGGCTGCGGCTTCTTGCCGCCCTGCGCGACGTCGACCGGCAGCATGACCAGCGCGGTCGTACCGCCGGAGTCGGACGGGCGCAGCTGGATGCGGATGCCGTGGCGCTGCGAGAGGCGGCCGACCACGAACAGACCCATGCGGCGGGAGACGGAGACGTCCACGGTGGGCGGCGAGGCGAGCCGCTCGTTGATCGCGGCGAGGTCCTCGGGGGAGAGACCGATGCCGGTGTCGTGGATCTCGATCAGCACCCGGCCGTCGGGCAGCGCGTGACCGGTGACCTTGACCTTCGTCTGCGGAGAGGAGAACGAGGTCGCGTTCTCCAGCAGCTCGGCGAGCAGGTGCACGAGGTCGTTGACCACGCGGCCGGCGACCTCGGTCGTCGGCACGGCGGCCAGCTCGATGCGCTCGTACTGCTCCACCTCGGAGGCGGCGGCGCGCAGCACGTCGACCAGCGGGACCGGACGGGTCCAGCGCCGCCCCGGCTCCTCACCCGCGAGAACGAGGAGGTTCTCACCGTTACGGCGCATACGGGTGGCGAGGTGGTCCAGCTTGAACAGCGAGGACAGCTGGTCCGGGTCGGCCTCGCGGGACTCCAGCTCGGAGATCAGCGACAGCTGGCGCTGGATCAGACCCTGGGAGCGGCGCGAGAGGTTGGTGAACATCGCGTTGACGTTGCCCCGCAGCAGGGCCTGCTCGGCGGCGAGGCGGACCGCCTCGCGGTGCACGTCGTCGAAGGCCGCGGCCACCTGGCCGATCTCGTCCCGGGAGTGCACACCGACGGACTCGACGGAGGTGTCGACGTCCTGCGGGTCGGACTCCGACAGGTGCTTGACCAGCTCGGGCAGGCGCTCCTGGGCGACCTTGGTCGCGGTCTCCTGCAGCCGGCGCAGCGAGCGGATCATGGACCGGGCGACGACGAACGCGCCGACCAGCGACACACCGAGCACGAGCAGGATCAGCGCACCGGAGATGATCGCCTCGCGCTCGGAGTCGCTGCGCAGCTCACGGGCCTTCTGCTCCATCTCGCTGAGCAGTGTCAGCTCGATGTTCGACATCTGCTGGAGCTTGGTGCCGCTGTCGTCCAGCCAGTCCTTGTACGACCGCTTGTCCAGCTTCTTCAGACCACCGATGTCCTGGACCGCGCGGCTCGCGTAGGTGTCGGCGTCCTCGATGATCGGGTTGCCCTCTTGGATGGGCTTGAGCAGTTCCTCGGCGTTCTTGTCGCCGTAGATGCTGCGGAAGGTGCTCAGCTCCGACTTCTGGCCCTCGGTCGCCGACTCGGCGTAGTTGCGGTCGTTCTCGGAGAGGTCGCCGTAGGTGGTGTTGCTGGCGGGCAGGGCGGCCGCGATGACCGCGCGCTGCATGGAGGCGTACTCCTTGGCGGAGGAGAACGCGGCCAGCGCGCGGGTGCGCTGGATCATCTCCGGGTTGCTGGTGGCCTCGGCCATGTCCTGGGACAGGTCCAGCAGGTGGGTGATCAGCCGGTGGTACGCCTCGACCGTCTGGGAGGAGTTGCCGTCGGCCGTGTAGGCCTCCTGGCGGATCTTGCCCAGGGTGTTCAGGTCACGGGCGATGGCGACGACGCTCTCGCGCACACCCTGCAGGTTGCCGTCCTCGACCTGCTCCGAGGCGTCGATGAAGTTGTCCTTGGCGCGGTCGGTCTTGTCCCGCAGCCCCTTGACGGTGGGGTCCTCGGCCTTGGAACCGTGCGCCAGCGGACCGGCGGACTCGTCGCGCTCCTCCTGGAGCGCCGCGGCCAGCTCGGTGGCCTGCTTGGTCATCTCGGTCAGCAGCTTCATGTTCTCGAGCTGCTGGATGTTGTCCATCGACTCGCTGATGCGCAGGGCGCCCAGCGTGGTCGCCGCGACCACGGGGAGTGCGAGCAGCGACACCAGTCGGGTGGAGATGCGCCAGTTGCGCAGGGCTATTCGCGTGCCGGGGCCGGAGGGGCCCTGCGGCGGCTTGACCTTGGGGGTGGCGGGGGTGGGAGCGGACACGGTCACCCCCGGGCGCCCGGGGCGCTCACCGCCGTCGCCGGACGGGGCCGCCTGGCCCGGGTTCTGGGCGTGCTGGGGCGAGGAGCTGACGGCCATCGGGCCAGTCCCGCCGTGCGGCTCCGGCTCCGCCGAAGCGCTGCCATCCCTCTTGAAACGTCCCTGCACTAGCGTCGCAACCTCTGGACCAGGCGTCCCTCCGCAGAGACGGAGAAACGGTGTCGGCGTCTTGGGAGAGCGCCCTGAATGCGTCTCCCGGGTGGTCGTGAGTGACCGGCGCTGGACTCCCCCTCTCGCCGCCCACCTTGTCGGGAGCGACGCTGCTGGGCGCCCCCTGTGCGCCGGCTCGATCCTGCGGCGGTCCGTGGCATTCCAGCACAGTGCAGGATCTCCAACAAGGTTCGTGGGTTGTTGTGTGACGACCGTGACAGCACGTGAGGGACGGGTTACCAGGTGTGGAAAGTGATCCCGTACCAATCGGGCGTATCCGAGCGAGTCGCCGGAGCGCGGGTGGTGTCCCAGTCGCCATGATCAGGAGCGGAATGAGGGCTTCAGGGGCGCAATGTCCGTTTCTCTGGGGTGATCCGCGAGCCTGAATTGACCGGTTTGAGCGGTGATTCGTGAGCAAACTCACACGAGGTTCATGTGGTCTTCACGTCTTCGGCGGGAATGCGCGGGTTTGGCCTCGTGCTTGACAAGAGGTGACGTTCTGACAATCCGCGCGCACGTGAGGTAGCTTTGGGCCCCTCCCAGCGCCCCGAGACGAACAGGTCTTGTTAACCGTGAAGACGACGATGATGTTCCGCCCGCTTGCCAACCCGCGGCGCACGACGCTGGCTCACCTGGACGCAGCCGACGAGCTGCAGATCCCGGAGCAGCCGGAGCACTCCATCGATCTGCCGGCGCAGACCGCCAACCCGCGGCGCACGGTCCTCATGGAGGCCCCGGTGACCGTCGCGCAGTGAGCGCACAGCGGTGATACGACGGCGAAGGGCGCCCGCACGAAGCGGGCGCCCTTCGCCGTGTCCCGGACATCCCGCCCGCCGCGCGGACGCCCGCCCCGGCCAGGGGCGTCCCGCCCGCCGCGCCGGCGCCGCCGGCCGGGTGACGGACCTCGGGGGCGGGCCGCCCGGCGTGATGCGCGCGGCCCGGACGGTTCACCGCGTTAGCCTGGAGCGTCAGACTTCAGCCAGCTCAGTGACAAGTTAAGGGGCGCAAGGATCCCGTGCGCATCGCCAGGTTTTCCATCGACGGGAACGTCGCCTTCGGCGCGGTCGAGGGCGACAAGCCGGACGTGCTCGTCCTCGACATCATCAAGGGCATCCCGTTCGCGGACTTCGAGCTCTCCGGCACCAAGGTCCCGCTGAGCAAGGTGCGGCTGCTGCCCCCCGTGCTGCCCAACAAGGTCGTCGCCTTCGGCCGCAACTACGCCGAGCACGCCCGCGAGCTGGGCCACGAGGTGCCGGACGCCCCCTTCGCCTTCTTCAAGCCGTCCACCTCGGTGATCGGCCCCGGCGACGCGATCCAGTACCCGGCCTTCACCGAGGACCTCCAGCACGAGGCCGAGCTGGCCGTCGTCATCGGCCGCATGTGCCGCGAGGTCCCGCGCGAGCGCGTCGCGGACGTGATCTTCGGCTACACCTGCGCCGTCGACGTCACCGCCCGGGACGTGCAGCGGCGCGAGAAGCAGTGGGCGCGGGCCAAGGGCTTCGACACCTCCTGCCCGCTCGGCCCCTGGGTCGAGACGGACCTGGACCTCGCGACCGCGTCCGACCTGACCATCCAGCTCACGGTCAACGGCGAACAGCGCCAACTGGGGCGCACGAGCGAGATGATCCACGACATCGCGGATCTGATCGTCAACATCTCCGAGGCCATGACGCTGCTGCCCGGCGACGTCATCCTCACCGGCACCCCGGCAGGGGTCGGCCCCCTGAACGTCGGCGACGAGGTCGCCGTCACCATCGAAGGCATCGGCACTCTCACCAACAAGGTTGTCAAGCGTGGCTAGCGCATCCGGCTCTCCCGTACGCGTCCGTTTCTGTCCCTCGCCCACCGGTAACCCCCATGTGGGCCTGGTCCGCACCGCCCTGTTCAACTGGGCGTTCGCCCGGCACCACCAGGGCACCCTGGTCTTCCGCATCGAGGACACCGACGCGGCCCGCGACTCCGAGGAGTCCTACAACCAGCTGCTCGACGCGATGCGCTGGCTCGGCTTCGACTGGGACGAGGGCCCCGAGGTCGGCGGCCCGCACGCGCCGTACCGCCAGTCGCAGCGCATGGACCTCTACAAGGACGTCGCGCAGAAGCTGCTGGACGCCGGTCACGCCTACCACTGCTACTGCTCCCAGGAGGAGCTGGACACCCGCCGCGAGGCCGCCCGGGCCGCCGGCAAGCCCTCCGGCTACGACGGCCACTGCCGTGAGCTGAGCGCCGAGCAGGTCGAGCGGTACCAGGCCGAGGGCCGCGCCCCGATCGTCCGCTTCCGCATGCCGGACGAGACGATCACCTTCACCGACCTGGTGCGCGGCGAGCTGACCTTCACCCCGGAGAACGTGCCGGACTACGGCATCGTGCGCGCCAACGGCGCCCCGCTGTACACGCTGGTCAACCCGGTCGACGACGCGCTGATGGAGATCACCCACGTCCTGCGCGGCGAGGACCTGCTCTCCTCCACCCCGCGCCAGGTCGCGCTCTACAAGGCGCTGATCGAGCTGGGCATCGCCAAGGACACCCCCTCCTTCGGCCACCTGCCGTACGTGATGGGCGAGGGCAACAAGAAGCTGTCCAAGCGTGACCCGCAGTCCAGCCTGAACCTCTACCGCGAGCAGGGCTTCCTGCCCGAGGGCCTGCTCAACTACCTGTCGTTGCTGGGCTGGTCGCTCTCCGCCGACCAGGACATCTTCTCCGTCGAGGAGATGGTCGCCGCCTTCGACATCTCCGACGTGAACCCCAACCCGGCGCGGTTCGACCTGAAGAAGTGCGAGGCGATCAACGCCGACCACATCCGCATGCTGGACGTGAAGGACTTCGCCGAGCGCTGCCGCCCGTGGCTGAAGGCCCCGTTCGCCACCTGGGCGCCGGAGGACTTCGACGAGACCAAGTGGCAGGCCGTCGCCCCGCACGCGCAGACCCGTGTGAAGGTGCTGTCGGAGATCACCGACAACGTCGACTTCCTGTTCCTCGCCGAGCCGGTCTTCGACGAGGCGTCGTGGACGAAGGCGATGAAGGAGGGCTCCGACGCCCTGCTGCGCACGGCCCGCGAGAAGCTCGAGTCGGCCGACTGGACCTCCCCGGAGTCGCTGAAGGAGGCCGTCCTGGCCGCCGGTGAGGCGCACGGCCTCAAGCTCGGCAAGGCCCAGGCCCCGGTCCGGGTCGCCGTCACCGGCCGCACGGTCGGCCTGCCGCTCTTCGAGTCCCTGGAGGTCCTGGGCAAGGAGAAGTCGCTGGCCCGCATCGACGCGGCGCTGGCGAAGCTGACGGCGTAGGGCGCACCCGCGGCGGGGGTGGTATCCGGAACGTCCGGGTGCCGCCCCCGCCGTGTCGTTACCGTCGGGCCATGAGCATCCGAGCCGTGGTCCGGGACGTCGGCGACACCCTCTTCGACTGCACGAGCGCCGATCGCGCCGGCATGCGCGCGCACCTGGCCGCCGAGGGTCTGCTCGAGGTCTTCGGTACGGCGGAGCAGGCGCTCGCACGCTGGAGGGAGGCCACCGAGCTGCACTGGGGGCGCTTCTCCGCGGGGGAGACGACCTTCGAAGGGCAGCGCCGCGACCGCGTGCGGACGTTCCTGTCCGCCGAACTGAGCGACGCGGAGAGCGACGACTGGTTCCGGCGTTACATCGGTCACTACGAGTCCGCCTGGGCCCTCTTCCCGGACGCCGTGCCCGCCCTGGACGCCGGCTACCGGCACGCGGTGCTGTCCAACTCCAGCCTCAGCGTCCAGGACCGCAAGCTGCGCGTCCTCGGCGTCCACGGCCGCTTCGAGACCATCCTGTGCGCGGCCGAGCTGGGCGTCTCCAAGCCCGAGGCCGCCGCCTTCCACGCCGCCTGCGACGCCCTGCGCCTCGCCCCGCACGAGGTGGCCTACGTCGGCGACCACCCGGACATCGACGGGCGCGGCGCGGCCGAGGCGGGCCTGCTGTCGGTGTGGATCGACCGTGACGGAGCGCGTACTGGCGGTGATGCGCCCCCGCGTCCGCACCGGATCTCGACCCTCGCCGAACTCCCGGCGGTCCTCGGCGGCGATACCCGTTTTGGAGCCCGGTCCACCTTCGGGTAATGTTCTTCCTGCGCCGCCGGGGAGCGGGCCGAAAGGCCGGGACCCGGGGGAGCGAAACTAGAACGAGATCCCCGCAGGGGGCTTGAGTTCCAGTGGCCTATGGTGTAATTGGCAGCACGACTGATTCTGGTTCAGTTAGTCTTGGTTCGAGTCCAGGTAGGCCAGCTCGCAGAGCTTATCTGCAAAGCCCCCGTTGTGTAGCGGCCTAGCACGCTGCCCTCTCAAGGCAGTAGCGCCGGTTCGAATCCGGTCGGGGGTACTGATCTCGATCATGTCGGGATCGCTAGGGCCCCCGTTGTGTAGCGGCCTAGCACGCCGCCCTCTCAAGGCGGTAGCGCCGGTTCGAATCCGGTCGGGGGTACTGACTGGTCTAAACCATCATTGGTCTATGGTGTAATTGGCAGCACGACTGATTCTGGTTCAGTTAGTCTTGGTTCGAGTCCAGGTAGACCAGCTCGGACCTGCGGCGGTGCAGTATTGAACGCCTGCAGTGTCCACGCCCCCGTTGTGTAGCGGCCTAGCACGCCGCCCTCTCAAGGCGGTAGCGCCGGTTCGAATCCGGTCGGGGGTACACGGTACGAAGGCCCTCCACCTCGGTGGAGGGCCTTCGTCGTTCACTGGAAGCCGTACCGGCGTGCCGACTCCTCCTCCTGTGCCAGCCGGTGCAGCGCCTGGAGCATCGGCTCGACCAGGATCGCCCCCAGCACCGCCGCCTCGATCTTCTCGGCCTCCGTCGGCTGCGTCT
Organism: Streptomyces sp. NPDC104814; assembly: GCF_055583185.1. Taxonomy (NCBI): domain Bacteria; kingdom Bacillati; phylum Actinomycetota; class Actinomycetes; order Kitasatosporales; family Streptomycetaceae; genus Streptomyces; species Streptomyces sp. NPDC104814. The sequence goes on from NZ_JBVJOL010000019.1 coordinate 17,462, forward strand.
CCACGAAGTCCAGGTCCAGCTCGGCGGCCCGGTGCATCAACCGTGCGTAGCCCACCAGCAGTTCGGGACTCCAGTCGTAGCCGAGCCGGCGCAGCGCGGCCATCGCCACGACCAGGGAGCGGAAGGCGGGGGAGATGGTCGTCAGCAGCGCGGCGTTGGACCAGCCCAGCGTCGCGAGCAGCCGCTTCGCCTCCTGCTGGGCGCCTCGCACGAACTCGTCGTCGGCGTCCGGGTCCGGCACCTGCGGCAGCGCCCACAGGGCCGCGCCCAGACGGACCGTGCGGCCGAGGGAGTCGTCGTCGACGTGGCCCAGCACCGCCCGGACCGTCGCCACCGGCAGCCGGCCCACCTGGATCATCGCCCGGACCAGCCGCAGCCGGCGCAGATGCTCCTCGTCGTACTCGGCCGTCGTCGTGTTGACCTGCCGGCCGGGCGGCAGCAGCCCCTCGCGCAGGTAGTACTTGATCGTCGCGGTGGAAACCCCGCTGCGCTCGCTCAGCTCCGCCAGCCGCATCCCTTGCGTCCCTCCTTGGATAACGGCACTATCCAAGCACGGTGCTGTTGGATAGCGCCGCTCACCGACGAGGGGGCTCGATGTTCGGGAAGCACATCACCGCCGGGCGCACCACCGCGGACACCAAGGGCGACGTCGTCGTCCTGCTGATCGGGATGCGCATCAACCGCTTCTGGGCGGTGCACCAGTGGCTGCCGGTGTTCCTGGCGATGCCGCGCATGCTGCGCGAGCTGAGCCGGGACCGAAGCCGGGGACTGCTCGGCCACGTCCTGCTGACGGCGTCACCGCGGACGTACTACGTCGTGCAGTACTGGGAGTCGAAGGAGAAACTCTACGCCTACGCGCACGACCCCGGCGCCCTGCACCACTCGGTGTGGGCCACGATCAACCGCCTGGAGAAGGCCGGCAAGGTCCGCGGGCGCGTGGGACTGTGGCACGAGGCGTACATCGTGCCGGAGGGGTCGCACGAATCGATCTACGCCGACATGCCGGCGTTCGGGCTGGCCGCCGCCCACGGGCAGGTGCCGCTCGCCGCGCGCGGGCGGTACGCGAAGGACCGCTTCGCCCACCGCTCGCAGGCGAGCGCCTGACCGTTGGCCGCGCGGGCACCGGTCCGCTGTGGCCGGTCGCGCAGTTCCCGGCGTCCCTGGGTGGGCTCTGGGGTGCGCGGCCGCCGTGCACGCCTGGTGGGGTGTACGGGCGTGGAAGAGGGCCCGCCGCGGCGTTGAGGCGGGCCCTCCTCGGTGTCGCGTGGGGGTCAGCCCGTGCGGCGCAGGGCCTCCGAGAGGCGGGCGGCGGCGTCGATGACCGCCTGGGCGTGCATACGGCCCGGGTGGCGCGTGAGGCGCTCGATGGGGCCGGAGACCGACACGGCGGCCACCACGCGGTTGGAGGGGCCGCGCACGGGCGCGGAGACCGACGCGACACCCGGCTCGCGCTCACCGATCGACTGGGCCCAGCCGCGGCGCCGTACGCCCGAGAGGGCCGTCGCCGTGAAGCGGGCGCCCTGCAGGCCGCGGTGGAGGCGCTCGGGCTCCTCCCAGGCCATCAGGACCTGCGCGGACGAGCCCGCCTTCATCGTGAGCGTGGAGCCGACCGGGACCGTGTCCCGCAGTCCGGACAGGCGCTCCGCGGCGGCGACGCAGATACGCATGTCACCCTGGCGGCGATAGAGCTGCGCGCTCTCGCCCGTGACGTCCCGCAGGTGCGTGAGCACCGGGCCGGCGGTGGCGAGGAGACGGTCCTCACCCGCCGCGGCGGCCAGTTCTGCCAGCCGAGGGCCGAGAATGAAACGTCCCTGCATGTCACGCGCCACCATGCGGTGGTGTTCCAATGCCACGGCCAGGCGGTGAGCCGTGGGTCGAGCCAGTCCGGTGGCCGCGACCAGACCCGCGAGGGTGGCCGGACCGGACTCCAGAGCGCTCAGGACGAGGGCCGCCTTGTCCAGAACGCCGACGCCGCTACTGTTGTCCATGCAACGATACTCGCGTCTCACTCTGTGAAACGCAAGTTCAATTTTCTCCGGAACCCGCCACTCTGGATGTCACGAAGGCACAGCGGCCCGCGGATCAACGGGCCTGGTGGCCGTTGTCCGGACGCACGGGGCACGGGCAACGCCTCCTCAAGATCTCTAGTTGGGCCGGTGGACGCTTGCCGGCCGGAGGGAAAGCGATGGGTAGGACACTCGCGGAGAAGGTCTGGGACGACCACGTCGTCCGGCGCGCCGAGGGCGAGCCCGACCTCCTCTTCATCGATCTGCACCTGCTGCACGAGGTGACCAGCCCGCAGGCCTTCGACGGCCTCCGCAAGAGCGGCCGCCGGGTGCGCCGGCTCGACCTGACCATCGCCACCGAGGACCACAACACCCCGACCCTCGACATCGACAAGCCCATCGCGGACCCCGTCTCCCGGGTCCAGCTGGAGACGCTGCGCAAGAACGCCGCCGAGTTCGGCGTGCGGCTGCACCCGCTGGGCGACGTCGAGCAGGGCGTCGTGCACGTGGTCGGCCCCCAGCTGGGCCTGACCCAGCCCGGCACCACCGTGGTCTGCGGTGACTCCCACACCTCCACGCACGGTGCCTTCGGCGCGCTGGCGTTCGGCATCGGCACCTCGCAGGTCGAGCACGTGCTGGCCACCCAGACGCTGCCCATGGCCCGCCCCAAGACCATGGCGATCACGGTCGACGGCGAGCTGCCCGAGGGCGTCACCGCCAAGGACCTGATCCTGGCGATCATCGCGAAGATCGGCACCGGCGGCGGCCAGGGCTACGTCCTGGAGTACCGCGGCTCCGCCATCGAGAAGCTCTCGATGGAGGCCCGGATGACCATCTGCAACATGTCGATCGAGGCCGGCGCCCGCGCGGGCATGATCGCCCCCGACGAGACGACCTTCGCGTACCTCAAGGGCCGCCCGCACGCCCCCGAGGGCGACGACTGGGACGCCGCCGTGGCGTACTGGAAGACGCTGAAGACGGACGACGACGCCGAGTTCGACGCCGAGGTCGTCATCGACGCCGCCGCACTGTCGCCGTTCGTCACCTGGGGCACCAACCCCGGCCAGGGTGCGCCGCTTTCCGCGTCCGTCCCCGACCCGGCTTCGTACGAAGACCCTTCGGAGCGCTTCGCCGCCGAAAAGGCCCTGGAGTACATGGGGTTGGAGGCCGGCCAGCCGCTGCGGTCCATCAAGGTGGACACCGTCTTCGTAGGCTCCTGCACCAACGGCCGCATCGAGGACCTGCGTGCCGCGGCCGACCTGCTGCGGGGCCGCAAAGTCGCCGACGGCGTACGGATGCTGGTCGTCCCGGGTTCTGCCCGGGTGGGCCTGCAGGCCGTCTCCGAGGGCCTCGACGTGGTCTTCAAGGAGGCCGGCGCCGAGTGGCGGCACGCGGGCTGCTCCATGTGCCTGGGCATGAACCCCGACCAGCTGGCCCCCGGTGAGCGCTCCGCGTCCACCTCCAACCGCAACTTCGAGGGCCGGCAGGGCAAGGGCGGCCGTACCCACCTGGTGTCGCCGCAGGTCGCGGCCGCGACCGCGGTCCTGGGGCACCTGGCCTCGCCCGCCGACCTGACCGACGCCGAGACCCGTACGCCCGCTGGAGTCTGAGGATCATGGAAGCTTTCACCACGCACACCGGCCGGGCCGTCCCGCTGCGCCGCAGCAACGTGGACACCGACCAGATCATCCCCGCCCACTGGCTCAAGAAGGTCACCCGCGACGGGTTCGAGGACGGGCTGTTCGAGGCCTGGCGCAAGGACCCCGAGTTCGTGCTGAACCGTCCCGAGCGGCAGGGTGCCACCGTCCTGGTCGCCGGCCCCGACTTCGGCACCGGCTCCTCCCGTGAGCACGCGGTGTGGGCGCTGCAGAACTACGGCTTCAAGGCCGTGATCTCCTCCCGCTTCGCCGACATCTTCCGCGGCAACTCGCTGAAGAACGGCCTGCTCACCGTGGTCCTGGACCAGCAGACCGTGGACGCGCTGTGGGACCTGGTCGAGAAGGACCCCACCGCTGAGGTCACCGTGGACCTTGAGGCGCGTGAGGTGCGCGCCGAGGGCATCACCGCCTCCTTCGAGCTGGACGAGAACTCCCGCTGGCGGCTGCTGAACGGTCTGGACGACATCTCCATCACCCTGCAGAACGAGGCGGACATCGCCGCGTACGAGGCGAAGCGGCCCTCCTTCAAGCCGCGCACCCTCCAGGTCTGAACCTTCGGCGCGGCCCGGCCCCCCGAAGGGCGGGTTTCGGCCACCGCATCACCCCCTCTGTACCCCCGATCGGACCGATCGGGGGTACAGGCATGTCCGGGCCCGTACGGCCCCGTCGGCCGGTCGATCACCGTTCAACTTCCCACGTTACGGCGGTGGTTGCCGGGGTACCCGAGGCTCCGGAACGCGTCCCCCCGGTGCGCCGGGACGGCTGTCGGAGGCGGCAGTTGCCCCCTGCGCGGGCGACAACTCGCCCCAGATGGCACAATCTGTGCATGGAACACGACGGCCAACTCGAGCTCTATGCGGCGGTCGCGGACCAACTGAAACAAGCGCACACCCGGGTGCGCGCACTGCAAGTCCCGGAGGGCGTACGGATGGCGCTGACCCGGAAGCTGCTGGTCATTACGGCCGCGGCCAAACACGATCTTGCCGGTGCGACAAGGCGGCTGGAGCGGTTCATGGCGGACCTCGACGCGGGACGCATCCCCGAAGAGGACCACTGAACACATCCGCGATCGCCGAGTTCGTTGCGGCACAAGGGTGATAAGCCCGTTTCGTGTTTGATTTGCGGTATATATCTGCCTAACGTGCGAAAAAGCTTGAACACTTTCGTTCTGGCGATGTCTCCGAAGGGGAAGACGTGAACAAGGCGCAGCTCGTAGAAGCGATTGCCGACAAGATGGGTGGCCGCCAGCAGGCCGCCGATGCTGTCGACGCGGTCCTGGACGCCATCGTCCGCTCGGTCGTCGGGGGCGACCGGGTCTCGGTCACCGGGTTCGGTTCCTTCGAGAAGGTCGACCGGCCGGCCCGCTACGCCCGTAACCCGCAGACGGGCGAGCGGGTTCGGGTCAAGAAGACCTCCGTTCCGCGCTTCCGCGCGGGCCAGGGCTTCAAGGACCTGGTCAGCGGGTCGAAGAAGCTCCCGAAGAACGACATCGCGGTGAAGAAGGCCCCGAAGGGCAGCCTGTCCGGCGCGCCGCCCACCATCGCCAAGTCCGCGGGCAAGAAGGCCGCGGCCAAGAAGACGACGGCGGCGGCCGCGAAGAAGACCACCACCGCCAAGAAGGCGACCCCGGCGAAGAAGACCACCACGGCCGCCGCGAAGAAGACCACGGCCAAGAAGGCGAGCCCGGCGAAGAAGACCACGACGGGGGCCGCCAAGAAGACGACCGCGGCGAAGACCACGGCCGCCGCGAAGAAGACCACGGCGAAGAAGGCCCCGGCGAAGAAGGCGACCGCCAAGAAGGCGCCCGCCAAGAAGTCGTCGGCGCGCAAGACCGCCGCGAAGAAGACGACCGCGCGCTAGGAGGCGACGCGCAAGGGTTGCTCACGCGCCGGGCCGGACTCCCTGACGGAGTCCGGCCCGCGGCGTGTGCTGGACCCGATGTCCTGGTGGCGCAGTGGTTTTGGGACGGGATGGCCCGGCCGGGACCCGCGTCGACACGTCTGCGACGCGTCCGAGACCCGTGTCAGAACGTCTGCAGGGTCACCAGCGTGACGCGGCGGGACTCTCCCTCGCCCTCCGTCTCGATCCGCACCCGCTGACCCGGGCGCAGCAGCCGCAGGCCGCCCGCGTCGAAGGCCGGGGCGTCGAAGGGCACCGGGGTGCCGTCGTCGAGGAGCACCTGACCGGAGCGGGTCCCGGGGTCGTACGTGTATGCGGTCGCGTGCATGACGGTCAGCCTACTGCCCGCGGATCAGCAGCCGCGCGGCCGCCGCGGCCGTCCGGGGGCCCACACCGAGGGACAGCGCGGCGCGCAGGTCCTCGCCGGTGTCCACGTCCTGGCGTACCGAATCCACCCGGTCCAGGGGCAGCTCGACCGCGCCGGACGCGCGGTGACGGGCACGGGAGTCCGGGCCGAATGCCGGATGCAATTCCTGGCCCACGGCCGCCGACAGCAGCGTGGTGCCGATTTCCGCCGCGTCCGGGAGAAAAGCGCGCGGGAATGCGGCGGCCGAATCGAGGACCCGGGCCAATTCCGGCGGCCGCAGGGCCGGCAGATCGGCGTTGAGGGCCGCCACGGCGGTCCGGGGATCCTTGGCACGTACGACCGCGGTCGCGTGCGCCAGGGCCGCGTTCAGGCCGCTGGAGGGGGCGTCGGGGACGATACGGGCCCCCAGGGCCGCCAGCTCCCGGCCGGCCAGCGCGTCGTTCGTGACGACCGCCACACCGCCCACCGCGCCACAGGCCAGCGCCGCCGCGACCGTGTCCTGCGCGAAGGCGAGCGCCAGGCCCGGGCGCACCCCGTCCCCGGCCGTGTCCGCGAGCCTGCTCTTGGCCCGCGCCAGAGGCTTCAGGGGGATGACCAAGGTCCACTGCACCGGCGTACCGTCCCTCTCGTGTCCTCGACATTGTCGCCGGGCGAGCTCCTGTGCCGGACAGCGGGGGCAGGGTGCGAAGCTCCGCGCGAGGGCGGTGGTGGGTGACGGGCGGGCGTACGGTGTTCTCGACAGACCGGCGGCCCGGGGCGACACTTGTGCGGCCCCACGGGCCCCCGGTGGCAAGCCCTAGAGGAAGGTGTCCGCGTGCCCCGCCGCAGAATCGGCTTCTGGTACCGCTTCGCCGCGGTGATCTGCAAACCGCCGCTGGTGTTTCTGCTCAAGCGGGACTGGCGCGGAATGGAGAACATTCCGGCCGACGGCGGATTCATCACCGTGGTGAACCACAATTCGCACGTCGACCCCTTCGCATACGCCCACTACCAGTACAACACCGGCCGGGTCCCGCGATTCCTGGCCAAGAGCGGGCTTTTCAAGAAGGGCTTCGTCGGCGCCGCCATGCGCGGCACCGGCCAGATCCCCGTCTACCGCGAGTCCACCGACGCGCTCAGCGCCTTCCGGGCCGCGATCGACGCCGTGGAACGCGGCGAGTGCGTCGCCTTCTACCCCGAGGGCACCCTCACCCGCGACCCCAACGGCTGGCCCATGACCGGCAAGACGGGCGCCGCGCGCGTCGCCCTGCAGACCAGGTGCCCGGTCATCCCGGTCGCCCAGTGGGGCTGCAACGAGCTGCTGCCGCCGTACGCCAAGAAGCCGGACCTCTTCCCGCGCAAGACCCACCGCGTGCTGGCCGGGCCGCCCGTGGACCTCTCCCGCTTCTACGGCAAGGAGATGACCGCGGACGTGCTGAAGGAGGCCACCGAGGTCATCATGGCGGCCATCACCCGCCAGCTGGAGGAGATCCGCGGCGAGAAGGCGCCCGCCACGCCGTACGACCCGCGCCGCGAGCGCATCGAGCAGCGCCGCCGTACCCAGGCCGAGGCGCGGACGCAGGGCAAGCAGGCGGAAGGACAGGGCACGTGAGCAAGCCGGTCACGCCGGTCAAGGCAGCCGTCTTCAGCGCCGGTTCGTGGGGCACCGCCTTCGGCATGGTCCTCGCCGACGCCGGGTGCGAGGTCGTGCTGTGGGCACGCCGCCCCGAGGTCGCCGAGGCGATCAACTCCACCCGGACCAACCCCGACTACTTCCCCGGCGTGGAGCTGCCCGAGAACCTCCGCGCCACCACCGACCCCGCCGAGGCGGCCGCCGGCGCCGACTTCACCGTGCTGTCGGTGCCCTCCCAGACGCTGCGCGCCAACCTCGCCGAGTGGACCCCGCTGCTCGCCCCGCGCACCGTGCTGGTGTCGCTGATGAAGGGCGTCGAGCTGGGTACGACCATGCGGATGAGCGAGGTGATCGAGGACGTCGCCAAGGTGGGCCCGGAACGCGTCGCCGTGGTCACCGGACCCAACCTGGCCCGCGAGATCGCCGCCCGGATGCCGGCCGCGGCCGTCGTCGCCTGCACCGACGAGGCGGTCGCGCAGCGCCTGCAGACCGTCTGCCACACGCCGTACTTCCGGCCGTACACCAACACCGACGTCGTCGGCTGCGAACTGGGCGGTGCCGTCAAGAACGTCATCGGCCTCGCCGTCGGCATCGCGGACGGCATGGGGCTCGGCGACAACGCCAAGGGCTCGCTCATCACCCGCGGCCTCGCCGAGACCACCCGGCTGGGCCTGGCGATGGGCGCCGACCCGATGACGTTCTCCGGACTCGCGGGCCTCGGCGACCTCGTGGCCACCTGCTCCTCGCCGCTGTCGCGCAACCACACCTTCGGCACCAACCTCGGCAAGGGCATGACCCTGCAGGAGACCATCGCGGTCACCAAGCAGACCGCCGAGGGCGTCAAGTCCTGCGAGTCGGTGCTGGATCTGGCCCGCCGGCACGGCGTCGACATGCCGATCACCGAGACCGTCGTGTCCATCGTGCACGAGGGCAAGTCGCCGGTGGTCGCCCTCAAGGAGCTGATGTCGCGCAGCGCCAAGCCCGAACGGCGCTGACCGGCGCCCGTCCGCGCGACGCTGCGCGACCGGGCGGGGGACACGCAGTCACCGTGGCCCGGCGGGCGCTGACTCGGGGAATACCAACGGGTACTCTCAACGCGATATGAGCACCGAGAACCTCCCCCAGAGCCCTGAGCAGCCGTCCCGCAAGCCGCGCGTGGCCGTCGTGTTCGGCGGACGCAGCTCCGAACACGGGATCTCCATGGTCACGGCCGGCGCCGTCCTGAGCGCCATCGACCGGACGCGGTACGACGTCCTGCCGATCGGCATCACCCGGGAGGGCCGTTGGGTGCTGACGGCCGACGAGCCGGAGCGGATGGCCATCGCCGACCGCCGCACCCCCGAGGTCGACGACATGGCCGAGCCCGGCGACGGCGGCGTAGTGCTCCCCGTCGACCCCGCCAGCCGCGAGGTCGTCTACAGCGAGCCCGGCTCCGTGCCCAAGGCGCTCGGCGAGGTCGACGTGGTCTTCCCGGTGCTGCACGGCCCCTACGGCGAGGACGGCACCCTCCAGGGCCTGCTGGAGCTGTCCGGCGTGCCGTACGTGGGCTCGGGTGTGCTCGCCTCGGCCGTCGGCCAGGACAAGGAGTACATGAAGCGGGTGTTCACCTCCTTCGGGCTCAAGGTCGGCCCGTACGTGGTGATCCGGCCCCGCGAGTGGGAGCGGGACACCGCCGCCGCCCGCAAGAAGATCGTCGACTTCGCCGGCGAGCACGGCTGGCCGCTGTTCGTGAAGCCCGCGCGGGCCGGCTCCTCCATCGGCATCACCAAGGTGGACGACCTCTCCGGCCTGGACGAGGCCATCGAGGAGGCGCAGCGGCACGACCCGAAGATCCTGGTCGAGGCGGCCGTGCGCGGCCGTGAGATCGAGTGCGGCGTGCTGGAGTTCGAGGACGGCCCGCGCGCCTCGGTGCCCGCGGAGATCCCGCCGCCGGACGCTCACGCGTACTACGACTTCGAGGCCAAGTACATCGACTCCACGCCCGGCGTCGTCCCGGCGCCGCTCACCGACGAGCAGACCGCCGAGGTGCGGCGGCTCGCGGTGGACGCCTTCGACGCGGCGTCCTGCGAGGGCCTGGTGCGCGCGGACTTCTTCCTCACCGAGGACGGCGAGTTCGTCATCAACGAGATCAACACGATGCCCGGCTTCACGCCCATCTCGATGTACCCGCAGATGTGGCAGGCCACCGGCGTCGGCTACCCCGAGCTGGTCGACCGCCTCATCCAGGCGGCGCTGCGCAGGTCCACGGGCCTGCGCTAGGCGCGACACCCCCTAGGGCCTCCGGCGGCCCTTGAGTCGCTCAGTCGGCGATCCCCTCGGGGATCGCCTTCTTGATGCCCGGTGCCAGGTCGATCAGGGGCGCCACGCCGTCCGCCGTACGCCCCGCGGGGATCGTCACCTCGACGTAGGCCTTGCGCAGGCTCGTCGTGAAGCGGAACGAGCCGTCCTGCTGCTTCTCCAGCAGCCAGCCGACCCCGTTCACGTCGACCCCGTCGGCTTCCTCGTCGTTCATCGCCGCGGGCCGCTCCACACCGCACCGCAGTATGATCGCCGGGTCCCCCCAGCCCGCGGTCAGCGGTGACGCGGGGCCGGGGTCCCGGCGGTCCTGGCCGTCGACCCGGGACGGCAGCACCCGGTCCAGCTCCCGGCAGAGCCCCGCGGTCTTCGCCACCGGCGACGGAACCGCGACCGACGCGCTGTCGTCTGCGAAGGAGCAGCCCGCGACGCCGAGGAGCAGGACGAGGGCGGGCAGGCCGAAGGGCCGGTGACGGAAGCAGCTCACCGGCCAAGCGTAGACGGGGGCTACAGATGGACGACCGGGCAGGTCAGTGTGCGGGTGATGCCGTCCACCTGCTGGACCTTGGCGACCACCATGCGCCCCAGGTCGTCGACGGTGTCGGCCTGAGCGCGCACGATGACGTCATAGGGACCCGTGACGTCCTCGGCCTGGATCACTCCAGGGATCTTGCCGATCGTCTCGGCGACGGTCGACGCCTTGCCGACCTCAGTCTGGATCAGGATGTACGCCTGTACCACGGAACCTCCAGGGCGGCCACGAGGATCATGTGGGGAAAAGGAACGCCACGGTACCGCGTCGCCGCTCCCCGCGGGGAGACCTGCGGGAACCGGGCCTTGCGTGCCGGGGTACGGACAGGGCGGACGAGGATGACCGAAGAGACCGCTCAGCGGGGGCCGGTCTCACCGACCGGGCACCTGCGGCCGGTCACTTCGACGGTATCGAGGACACTGGTCCCGCGCGACCGGGCACGGACAACGTCAGCAGGGACGGAAGGGGAGCCAGGACAATGAAGGGCACTGTTGGTGAGCTCGGGGAGTTCGGGCTCATCAGGGAGCTCACCTCCCGTCTCACCACCACCCCGGCGGTCCGGGTGGGCCCCGGCGACGACGCCGCCGTGGTGGCCGCCCCCGACCGGCGGGTCGTGGCCAGCACCGACATCCTGCTGGAGGGCCGGCACTTCCGCCGTGACTGGTCCACGGCCTACGACGTCGGCCGCAAGGCCGCCGCGCAGAACCTCGCCGACATCGCCGCCATGGGCGCCGTCCCGACCGCGCTGCTGCTCGGCCTGGTCGTGCCCGCCGAGCTGCCGGTGACCTGGCCGACGGAGATGATGGACGGTCTGCGCGACGAGTGCCAGGTCGCGGGGGCCTCCGTGGTCGGCGGCGACGTGGTGCGCGGCGACACGATCATGGTGTCGATCACCGCCCTCGGCGACCTGCGCAACCAGGAACCCGTCACCCGGGCCGGCGCGCAGCCCGGTGACCTCGTCGCCGTGACCGGCTGGCTCGGCTGGTCCGCCGCCGGGTACGCGGTGCTCTCCCGCGGTTTCCGCTCGCCGCGCGCCTTCGTCGAGGCCCACCGCCGCCCCGAGCCGCCGTACCACGCCGGTCCGGCCGCCGCGGCGCTCGGCGCGACCGCGATGTGCGACGTCAGCGACGGCCTGATCGCCGACCTCGGACACATCGCCGAGGCCAGCAAGGTGCGCATCGACATCCGCTCCGGCGCCATCGACATCCCCACCCAGATGCACGACATCGGGCAGGCCGTCGGCGTCGACCCGCTCCAGTGGGTGCTGAGCGGGGGAGAGGACCACGCGATCGTCGCGACGTTCCCGTCCGATGCCAAGCTGCCCGCCCGCTGGAAGGTGATCGGCGAGGTGCTCAACCCCTCCGCACTGCCCCAGGTGACCGTCGACGGCGCCCCCTGGACCAGCAAGGGCGGCTGGGACCACTTCGGGGACATCGAGTCATGACCGCGCCGCCCCGGGTGCTCACCGTGGCCGGCTCCGACTCCGGGGGCGGCGCCGGGATCCAGGCCGACCTGAAGACGATGCTCGCGCTCGGCACGCACGGCATGAGCGTGCTCACCGCCGTCACCGCGCAGAACTCCCGCGGCGTGCAGGGCGCTTGGGAGCTGCCGGCCGAGGCGGTGCGCGCGCAGTACCGCAGCGTCGTGGACGACATCGGCGTCCAGGCCGTGAAGACCGGCATGCTCGCCTCCGCCGAACTGGTCGAGACGGTCGCGGAGTTGCTGGCCGGCACGGACGCGCCCGCCGTGGTCGACCCGGTCGGCGTCTCCAAGCACGGCGACGCGCTGCTCGCCGCCTCCGCGCTTCAGGCCGTGCGCACCAAGCTGCTCCCGACGGCCACCGTCGCCACCCCCAACCTCGACGAGGTCGCCCAACTCACCGGCGTGCACGTCGAGTCGGAGGACGACCTGCGGCGGGCCGCGGCGGCCGTCCTGGCGTACGGGCCGCGTTGGGTGGTGATCAAGGGCGGTCATCTGGCCGGGGACGCCGTGGATTTGCTCACGGACGGCTCCGAGGAGCACTGGCTGCGCGCCCCGCGCCACGACAACCGGCACACCCACGGCACCGGTTGCACCCTCGCCTCCGCCATCGCCTGCGGCCTGGCGAAGGGGCAGTCCGTACCGGAGGCGGTCACGGCGGCCAAGGAGTACGTGACCGGGGCCATCGCCGCCGGGTTCGCCCTCGGCGCCGGCATCGGCCCCGTACACCACGGCTGGGCCTTCCCGCGGGCAACCGCCTGAACGGCGCATCCGGGAGGCGACCGCCTGCCACGCAGGGCACGGCCGCCAACGCCTGCGCACGGCCGCCGCGCCGTTCCGGGAGCGGCGCGCCCGCGCCGACCGGGGACACGGGCGGCCCCTTCCGCCGGGCGACCGCCCGAGCGGCGCATCCGGGAGGCGACCGCCTGCCACGGCATGTACGGCCGCCATGTCGCCGCACGGCGGCCGCGGCGCACCGCGCCGGTCGTTCGTCCGGCCGCCATGCCGCCGCCCCGGGAGCGGCGCGCCCGCGCCGCCCGGGGACACGGGCGGCCCCTTCCGCCGGGCGGCGGCCCGGCGCACCGCGCCGGTCGTTCACGCCGGGTACTCCCTGAGGTCGATCGCGGTCGCCGCCCTCTCCGTCAGCCGCTTGAAGAAGCCGGCCAGCATCCGGGAGCTCAGCAGCCGGTACATGCGGTCCCGGCTGCGGATGCGGCGCTCGGTCGCCGGGGCGAAGAACGGGCCCGCGTTGCCGGAGATCTTCTGGCACCCCCGCGCGAAGTCCCGGATGCGCGCCTCGTACTCCGCCAGCGCGACGCGCACGTCGCCGCCCGCCAGCGCCAGCTCCCCGGCGAGGACGTACGCGCCGACGACGGCCACGCCCGTGCCCATGCCGCCCATCGTCGCCCCGTACCCGGCGTCCCCGAGGAGCGCCACCCGGCCCTTCGTCAGCCGGTCGAGGTGGATCTGCGCGATGGCGTCGAAGTACAGGTCGTCGGTCTCCGCCAGCGCCTTCAGCACCGCCGGCGTCTCCCAGCCCATCCCCGCGAACCGCTCGATGAGGATCCGCTTCTGCGCCTCGACGTCCCGGCGGTCGTACGCCAGCTGTTCGGACCGGAACACCAGCAGGGCACCCGCCCGTTCCGGGTCGCCGTCGTAGTTGCCGATGACGACACAGCGGCCCGGCTCGCTGTACAGCCGGCCCGTGCGGTCGAGACCCAAGTGGTTGGGTACGGGGAAACCGGCCACGTAGTGGTCGAAGAAGCGCAGGTGGCGGGACTCGTCGCCGAAGACCAGACGGCGGGTGGCCGAGTGCAGCCCGTCGGCGCCGACGACGAGGTCGAAGCGGCGCGGCGCGCCCCGCTCGAAGGCGGCCTCGACCCCGTCCGGGGTGTCGGTCAGCGCCGTGACCGAGTCGCCGAAGACGTACTCCACACGGTCCTTGGTGCGCTCGTACATGATCCGGGACAGGTCGCCGCGGAAGATCTCCACGTCCCCGCTCATCATCTCCGCGGGCAGGTCCACGCGCGGGGTGCCGTCGGCGTCGACGACGGTCTGCCGGCCCATGCGCGTCCGGTGGGCGTGGACGTCGTCCCAGATGCCGAGGGCGGTGAGCACCCGGCGGTGCACGTGTCCGCGGAAGTCGACCGCGAAGCCGCCGCCGCGCAGCGCGGGCGCCTTCTCGACGACGGTGACCTGCGCGCCGTACCGGGAGAGGGCGAGGGCGAGGGCCGGTCCGGCGACGCTCGCGCCGGAGATCAGGACGGTGAGGTGGCTCAGCTTCTGCGTCATGCGAGAAGCCTCGCGACCGCCGCTTACCGTTTCCCTACCGTGTGCTGACCGCCGCTGACCGCAGCCGTGCGCCGCGTGCGTAGGCGCTGTCGTAGGCCTCGGACGACAGGCACGCACGCGTGCGCCGTGCCGTGCCGACGACATCGGGGTCGCCGTCCAGGCGCAGGCCCCGCAGACCGGTGGCGGCGCCCAGGAGTTCGGCGGCCTCCTCCGGCCGGGCGGCGAGACCGGCCAGGGCGTCCGCGACGTCCGCCAGCAGCAGCACGTCGGACGACGGCAGGGCCTGGGCGCGGGCCTGCGCGAGCCAGTCGCGGGCGGCACCGGTGTCGCCCTCGGCGGCGGCCGTGCGGCCCAGGCCGATCAGGATGCGTACCGTCTCGCCGACGCTGAACCAGGTGGCCGCGCACGCCCGCAGCGCGTCCTCGTAGTGCGTCCGCGCGCGTGCCGTGTCACCGGCGTGGCGGGCCACGTCGCCCAGGCCGCGCAGCGCGCCCGCCACCTTGTCGGCGGCACCGGCCGTGCGGGCGAGGTCGCGGCAGCGGGCGAAGTGCGCGGCGGCCTCCTCGTGGGCGCCCCGCGCCAGCAGCACGTACGCGCGCCGGTGCAGCAGGTCCGCGGTCTCCTCGGGCGCGTCCAGCTCCCGCACATGGGTCAGGCCCTCGTCGAGCAGTGCGAGGGCACGCGCGTGTGCGCCGCGCGCGAGGGCGAAGCCGCCGAGCGGGTCCAGGCAGTTGGCCATGCCCCAGCGGTCGCCGGTGGCGCGAAAACCCTCCCACGCGCGCGTGAAGACCTCCTCCGCCTCCTGCGCGCGACCCGAGAACCACGCCTGGTAGGCGAGACCGAGGTCCAGCAGGGCCCGGCCCCACGGCTCGTCGCCGACCTGCACGCGCACGTGCGCGTCGACCGTGAGCTGCGGGCCGCCCGTGAGGGACCACAGGACCACCGTGAACGGCAGCCGCAGCGGTGTCTCCAGCGTCGCCATGACGGAGGCCGCCCGCGCGACGAGGCCCGGGTCGGCCGGGTCGTCGCCCTGCCCGGAGACCGCGTTCATCAGGCACAGCGCGTACTCCTCGGACAGGCCGGAGGGCGGCTCGTCGCCGACCGCCGCGAGCAGAGCACGGGCCTGCGGCACCCGCTCACCGTGCAGGCCGCGCAGCCGGCGGAACCAGGTCAGGGCGGCCATCAGGCGCAGCGCCTCGCGCGGGGCGGTGTCCGTCAGCCGGCGCAGGGCCGCGTCCAGGTTCTCGTGCTCGGCGGCCAGCCGGGCCAGCCACGGCAACTGCTCACCGCCGCGCAGATACGGCTGCGCGCGCTCGGCCAGCCGGAGGAAGTGCGCGGCGTGGGCGTCCTGGAGCCCTGCCGAGCCGGCCGGGTGCCCGGCGCCGCCCGCCAATTCCTGCGCCGCGAACGCGCGGATCGTCTCCAGCATGCGGTAGCGCCCGTCCGCCACCTCCACGAACGACTTCTCCACCAGGGACGCGAGGACGTCCTCCGGGTACGGCACCGCGCACACCGCGGCCACCGCGTCCAGGGTGGCGCCGCCGCGGAACACGGTCAGCCGGCTCGCCAGCTCCCGCTCCCGCCGGTCCAGCAGCTCCCAGCTCCACTCCACGACGGCGCGCAGCGTGCGGTGCCGGGGCGCCTTGGCGCGGTCGCCGCGGGCCAGCAGCCGGAACCGGTCGTGCAGCCGCTCGGCCAGCTCCTGCGGTGACAGGGTGCGCAGCCGGGCCGCGGCCAGCTCGATCGCCAGCGGCAGGCCGTCCAGCGCACGGCAGATCTCCGGCACGCGCGCGTCGTCGCCGTCGACGTCGGGGCGTACGGCGCGCGCCCGGTCCAGCAGCAGCCGTACGGCCGGCTCCTCGGGCAGCGGCGGCACGGGGACCAGTACCTCGCCGGTGATGCCCAGCGACTCCCGGCTGGTCGCGAGGACCCGCACACCGGGACAGGCGCCGAGCAGCAGCGCCACGGTCCGGGCGGCGGCGTCGATCAGGTGCTCGCAGTTGTCGAGCACCAGCAGCACCGCGCGGTCCTCCAGCGCGGTCAGCAGCCGGTCCATGGCGTCCGTGGCCGGGGCGCGGAACCCGTCGCGCACCCCGAGCGCGGCCAGCACGGCGTACGGGATGCGCTCGCCGTCGGCCAGCGGCGCCAGCTCCACCAGGCAGACGTCCGGGGCGGCGTCAGGCGCGTCGGCCGCTGGCTGCCGTGGCTGCCCGGCCGGCCCGTCGAGCCGGCCGCGGGCGGCCTCCAGGGCGAGCCGGGTCTTGCCGACGCCGCCGGGCCCGGTGAGCGTCACCAGCCGGGACCCGGCGAGCGCCTCCGGGAGGCGGGCCAGCTCGGGCTCCCGGCCGACGAACCGGGTCAGCTGCGCCGGCAGCCGGGGCCGGGGCGGGGCGCCGGGGCGTGCCCGCAGCAGGTCCAGGTGGAGGGCGGACAGCTCGGGCGACGGGTCGGCGCCCAGCTCGTCGGCGAGCACACGGCGGGCCTGGTCGAACACCGCGAGCGCCTCGGCGGTCCGCCCGTCCGCGTGCAGGGCCCGCATCAGCCGGCCGTACAGCCGCTCGTCCAGCGGCTGCTGCGCGATCAGCGCCCGCAGCTCCGGCACCAGCTCCGCGCCGCTGCCACCTGCGACATCGGCCTCGATCCGGTCCTGTACGACGGCCAGCCGCAGCTCCTCAAGCCGGGTCCGCTCGGCGTGCGCGTCCGGCAGGTCGGGCAGCGCCGGGCCGCGCCACAGGGCGAGGGCGTCCCGCAGCAGTGCCGCCGCCCGCGGATGATCACCAGCGCCGAGGGCGGTGCGTCCCTCGGCGGCGAGACGGGCGAAGCGGTGGGCGTCGACGGCGGCGGGGTCCACGGCGAGCCGGTAGCCGGTCCCGGCGGCCTCGACGGCGATGTGCGGGCCCAGGCGCCGGCGCAGCCGCGAGATCTGGGACTGCAGGGCGTTCGTGGCCTCGGCGGGTGGCTCGGCGCCGTACACGCCGTCCAGGAGCCGGTCCGCCGGGACGGGCCGGCCGGCGTCGAGCAGCAGCAGCGTGAGCAGGGCGCGGGGGCGGGGACCGCCGGGGGAGAGGGCGACGCCGTCGTCGGTGACGATCTCCAACGGGCCCAGGATGCCGAAGCGCATTCTGCGGATTCTGGCAGGCCACAGCGCGTCATGGGTACGGCAAAAAGCCGGCCCACCGAGGTGGACCGGCTCTGTGCAGCGAACCGACAGTGGCCGCGCGCTTTAGCGTTGCGTCAGCGCGAGACCTTGCCGGCCTTGATGCACGAGGTGCAGGCGTTCACGCGCTTCGGCGTCCCACCGACCACGGTACGCACGCGCTGGATGTTCGGGTTCCAGCGACGGGGCGTACGGCGGTGCGAGTGGGAGATGTTGTTGCCGAAGCCCGGCCCCTTGCCGCAGACGTCGCAGTTGGCAGCCACGGGTCACTCCAAAGACTTCAGATGCACGTACGGTTAATCCCGGCATGCCGGGACGGATCCTGCGATCGGTGAGTGATCTGAGATCTGAGTGGCGCTGCCAGGGGAACAGCCCGATGGGATCGGGCAACCGGAGCAGCATACAACGACTGCGTCCGGACAACGAAACTACCATGGCGGCCCAGGGGTCCGGCCACGGCCCTCTTCCGGCGGGCACCGGGCCGGGGTCTACGCTGCGTCCCACGTCCAGCAGCTCAGGGAGGCGCAGGTGGCGCAGGTGCCGCAGACATTCTTCGATGCTCTCGCGGTGCGCACGTGGTGCTCCCTCGCGCTGGACGCGCTCGGTCGCGCCCGCGAGGAGATCGACGCGATCAACGTCTATCCGGTGGCCGACGGGGACACCGGCACCAACCTCTATCTGACCCTGGAGTCGGCCGCCGCCGCGGTCGAGGCCGTGTTCGCCGGGTACGAGACCGGCGGCGGGCGGCCCTCCCTGGCCGACGCCGTCCACGCCATGGCGCACGGCGCACTCATCGGGGCGCGCGGGAACTCCGGGACCATCCTCGCCCAGCTGCTGCGCGGCATGGCGCAGGTCCTCGCCGGCCACGGTGACGACTCTCACACCGACGGGCCGGGGCTGCGGCGGGCGCTGCGGTGCGCGGCCGACTCCGCCCGGCAGGCCGTCGCCCACCCCGTCGAGGGCACCGTGCTGACCGTCGCCGCGGCGGCCGCCGACGCCGCCGAGGGCGAGGGCGGCCGGGGCGGCGACTGCGGGACGGTCGCGCGGGCCGCGTACGACGGGGCACGCACGGCGCTCGCCGCGACCCCCGGCCAGCTCGCCGCTCTGCGCCACGCCGGGGTGGTGGACGCCGGCGGACGGGGGCTGGTGACGGTGCTGGGGGCGCTCGTGGAGACGTTCACGGGGGAGACGCCGTCGGATCCGGGCGGCCACCCGCGCGTGCGGGCCGCCGCGCAGGCGCGCGTGCCCGCCGAGACGCTCATCGCCTGCCCCGACGCGGGAGCCGCTCCCGACGAGCGCACCCCGGCCTTCGAGGTGATCTACCTCCTGGAGGCCGACGACGACGCCGTCGCCCGGCTGCGCCGGCGCCTGGACGCCCTCGGCGACTCGCTCGTCGTGGTCGGCGGCGACGGGCTGTGGAACGTCCATGTGCACGTCGACGACGCCGGCGCCGCCGTGGAGGCCGGGGTGGAGGCCGGACGGCCGTACCGGATCCGGATCACCCACTTCGGCGCCGACGACGTACACACCGCGCGCGGCGAGCGCCCGCCCCGCGAGCGCGCCCAGCGGGCCGTCGTCGCCGTCGTCCCCGGCGAGGGCCTCGCCGGGCTGTACGCCGAGGCGGGCGCGACGACGGTGCTCGCCCGTCCCGGGGAGCCGCCCGCCAGCGGCGAACTGGTGGAGGCCGTACGACGCGCCCACGCGCGCGAGGTCGTGCTGCTGCCCAACGACCCCGAGTTGCGCCACACCGCCGCCGCGGCCGCCGAGCAGGCCCGCACCGAGGGCATCCGGGTGGCACTCATCCCGACCCGGTCAGCGGTCCAGGGGATCGCCGCGCTCGCCGTGCACGAGGCCGACCGCCGCTTCGACGAGGACGTCGTCTCCATGACCTCGGCCGCGGGCGCCACCCGTTACGCCGAGGTCACCGTCGCCGAACACGAGTCCTGGACCACGGCCGGCATCTGCCAGGCCGGTGACGTCCTCGGCCTCATCGACGGCGACGTCGCCGTGATCGGCGCGGACGTCACCGCCACCGCCGAGACCGTCCTGGACCGCATGCTCGCGGCCGGCGGCGAACTCGTCACCCTCGTCCTCGGTGACGACGCCCCCGACGGCGTCACCGACCGGCTGGAGAGCCGGGTGCGGGAGACCTACCTGGCCGTCGACACGGTCGTCTACCGGGGCGGCCGGCAGGGCGCGCTCCTGCTGATCGGCGTGGAGTGACGCGTTCGTGCTGACCGGCGGGTGATCCCGCCGCCCGGCGGTGCGCAGGGCGGCGGGGACACCGGAGGCGGTGCGGACGCGCTCAGTCCGCCGCCTTGCGCACCGCCTGTGCCTCCTGCACCGCCTCCTTCTGCACCGCCTGTGCCTTCCCCACCGCCTGCGCCAGCTGTTCCGCCTCCGCACGGCGGGACGCGGCCGTCCCGTCGTCCTCGGGGGCCCCTTCGTACGCCGTGAGGACGGCACGCGCGCGTGCCTGTGCCGCGTCGGGCCGGCCCAGCTCGGCCGCCAGCCGGCCCGCGGCGAGTTCCGCGCCGGTGCGGGCGTGGACCGCGTCCGGGCCCAGCGAGGCGAAGACGGTGATCGCCTTCTCCAGCTCGGCCAGGGCGTCCTCGAAGGCCTCCGGGCCGCAGCGGGCCAGCAGATCGCCGTACTGGCGGTGGGTGTGGCCCAGTTCCGCGGTGACCCGGTGCCGTGCCTCCTCGTCCCCGTCCGCCGCCGCGAGCGCCGCCGCGCACTCCTCGGCGGCCGCCGTCATCAGCTCCCGGGCCGCCGCCGGGCCGTCCTCGGCCCGCAGCGCCAGCCACGCGCGGGCACGCAGCGAACGCACCAAGCCGTGCACGTCGTCCACCGCGCGCCACAGCTCACCGGCCCGCGCGTAGGCCTGCCCGGCCTCCTCCGCGAGCCCCGCCGCCTCCAGGCTCGTCGCGGCGAGGTGGGCGAGCGTGGCGTGGTCCTGCTGCTCCGGCCAGTGCCGGGCGATGTCGGCCGCCTGCAGACGCCGTTCGGCCGCCGCCCGATGCTCGCCCAGCTCGCCCAGGCAGTCCCCGAGCCACCACAGGGTCTGCACCACCGCCCCGTCGCCGTGCGTCTCGGCGCGCACGTCGGGCAGTGCCGACTCCAGCACCTCCGCCGCCTCCGCCCACCGTCCCTGCCGGACCAGCAGCCCGCCGAGCTGGTGCCGCGCCCAGGCGCCCAGCGCCGGCCCCTCGCCCGCCTCGTCCGCCCACTGCGCGGCCTCCAGGGTGTGCTCGGCGGCCTCCGCCACCTCACCGCGTCCGCCGACGACCTCGGCGAGCTGCAGGTGCAGCTGTGCCCGCCCGACCGGCGTCAGCTGCGCCCCGCCGTGCTCCAGGGCCGCACGCAGCGCCCGTTCGGCCTCGGCCGTGTCCCCGAGGTGATGGGCGAGCTGCGCCAGCCGCGCCTCGTACTCCACCGCGAACCACGGCACCCCGGCGTCGGTGAACTCCCGTGCCGCCCGGCCGAACAGCTCGGCGGCCGCCCGCGGATCCCCGCCGTGCGCGGCCAGTTCGCCGAGGATCGCGAGCCCCTCGGCATGCCGCGCCGCGAGCCGCACGTCGTCACCGGTGCGGCCCTCGACGAGCGCCAGCACCTCCCGTACGGCCCCCTCGGCCCGCTCCGCGACCTCCGCGTCCACCGGCCCCTCGGCCTCGTGCACGCGTCGCATCAGGATCCGCGCCCGGCTCATCACCACCGACGCGGCCTGCCGCAGCCCGGTGCCGTCACCGGCGTACAGCGCGAGCACCCGGTCGTACGGCTCCGCTACCGCCGCGAGTCCCGCGTCCACGTCACCGGCGAGCGCCCGCACGTACGCCCCACGCGCGCGTGCCGCGAGGGCCTCACCCTCGTCGCCCGCCCGCGCGTACAGCCCGGCCGCCTGCTCGAACAGCTCGGCGCCCTCCTCGCCGCGGCTCATCGCCTCGTGGTCGAGGAGTTCCGCCCGGTCGTACGGCGTCAGCTCGGCGCCCTCGGCGGCCCGCGCGACGGCCGCCCACGCCTCGAGGGCGTCCGGCCGCAGCGTGTCCGACAGCCGCCGTGCCTCGGCGAGCAGCGCGGGCAGGTCCGCTTCGACGGCGGGTTCGGCCACGGGCGCGGCCACCGGTGCCGGCGGAGCCGTCCGCACCGACCGGACGCCCAGCGCAAGCCGCTCCACCAGCGGCCGCTGCGCCATCCGCGCCCGTACCCACTCGCTCACGTACGCCGTGCCGTTGCGCCGGTCGAAGCGCTCGGCCAGCGCCAGCGCCTCGGCACGCGCGTGCAGGGCGAGTTCCCCCGCCGTCCACCCCCGGCCCGCCGGCCCCGGCACCCGCTGCCCGGCCAGGCCCAGCTGCACCAGCCGGTCCATGAGCAGCGCGACCACCGCCAGGAAATCCATGCGGCTGCGCGGATGCCCGTCGTCGGTGAAGTACGCCGGACGCTCGGCCAGCAGCTCCAGCGCGCGTGCCTCGTTGCCGCTGAGCGCGCAGAACTCCACGTGGTCAGCGAACGCGCCCCGCATGCTCTCCATGGCCCGCACCAGCCGCAGGCCCCGCAGATGATGCGCGCGCGCCTCGTCCGTCCGTCCCAGCCGCAGCAGCGGCAGCAGCGACGAGGCGAGCACCGTGTGCGGCTCGTGCGCACAGCTGAACTCGCCCTCCAGCACCGGCCGCCACGCCTCGAGCGCCTCCGCGTCCCGGCCCCGCTCGGACTGCCACCAGCCCTGCTGGTGCAGCTCGCAGGCGTGGCAGTCGGCCATGTCGTCGCGGTCCGCGGCCAGCCACCCGGCACAGGCCCGCTCGGCCCGCGCGATGTCCCCGACATGCGCGGCGACGGACAGCTCCGCGCTGCGCACCGCCCGTTCGGAGTACCCGGCGAGCCGGTAGCGGTGCTCCATCTCGCCGAGCCACTTCTCGATGGACTCCAGCGGGATGTGCGGCTGGTCGAGCATGCCGGACGACATCCACTTGAACACCCAGTGCAGCGAGTGCGCCTCGTACGCGTCGAAGTCCTCGGGCCGTTCGTCCCACATACGCAGCAGCCGCGCGAACGGGACGAACATCTTCGCTTTCTCGGAGCTGTAGTTGTAGACCTTCAGCTGGTGCCCGAGCGCCTCGATCACGGCGAGCGGGATGTCCAGCTTCTCCGCCTCGGCGAGCAGCTGCTCGGCACGCGCGTTGCGCGCCGGACCCTCCGGCTGCTCGGAGTTCTCCGCCATCGCCCGGCGCAACGCGTCGAAGTCGGTGATCTCGTTCATCGCTGCTCGCCCTCCCCGTGCGTCGCCCACTCCAGCAGCCCGATGAAGGCGCGGTTCAGCAGCGCCGAGTCGGCGGGCCTGAGCGGCCGCTGCGCCATCAGCAGCGCCTGCCCGTACAGCGATTCCGTCGCGGTGCCGATCAGCTCCGGATCGCCCAGCGCGCTGATCCGGCGCACCAGCGGATTGAGGTGGTTCAGCACGAGACGCGCGCGTGGCGCGCTGCCGCGCAGCGAGCCGAGGATGCCCGCCCACAGGTCGTCCGCCTGCTCCTGCGCCTCGGCGCGCGCCTGCTCGTGCCGGGCCGCCCGGTCGTCCAGGTGCAGCGCGGGCACCGACAGCGGATGGAAGGCGCGCAGCACGACATCGCAGCCCAGCGGGTCCAGCTTGGCCCGCGCGGCCGCCAGGAAGCCCGCCAGCGCCAGCTCCACGTCCGCCTCGACCCCGTCCAGATGCGCGGTGACGGTGTCCGCATCCAGCTCGGCGACCACCGTGCCGGGCCGCACCGACGGCAGCGCCTCGACCAGCTCGCTGTCGTACGTGTAGCCGCCGTTGACGACACCGACGCCCTGCGCGGAGGCGATCGGCGCGACCTGCCGGTACTCCTCCACCGTCCGCGTGAAGTGCACCACCGGGTGGCGCTGCGCGAACTCCTCCAGCGACAGCCGCCCGTCCGTCGTCTCGAACGGCAGCCACGGCAGCATCGTGCGCAGCATCTCCGCGTCGTGCCGCGCGAGCGACTTCACGCCGAGGTGGTGGACCGACAGGAAGGCCGCGAGCCGCTCGGGGTCACCGGCCGCGAGCGACGTCAGCCAGGTCCGGATCCGCTCCCCGAGCGCCTCCCGCACGGCCGCCAGCGTCTCGTCCTCGTACAGCGACTCGCGCGAGGCGGTGGGCCGCAGGCTGTCGGTGTCCAGCACGCAGCGCACGAAGAACGCCCAGTCCGGCAGCAGCTGTTCGGCCCGCTCGGTCAGCAGCATGCCCTTCAGGTGCACGCGGTGCCCCGCCCGCTGCGCGGGACTCACCGCCTGGGGCAGCACGTAGGCCACCCCGCGGATGCCGGCCACCGGCACGTCCAGGTCGATGGAGTCCAGCGGAGTGAACCCGAACAGAGCGTGGCAGTGCCGGGCCAGCGCCACGCGGCGCGTCGCGGGACTCGGATAGGAGCGGTCCCAGGGCGCCGGCAGGTCCGTGACCGCCTCCTCGCCGACCCGCACGTCGTACGGCAGCAGCGAGCCGAAGTCCCGGGCCAGCGTCAGCACCCGCTCGGGCGTGAGCCACTCGGCCGCCCCGGGACGGGCGGTGAGGTACACGGTCGTGCCCGGCTCCGGCCGATCCGCCACCGGCAACGTCCGCACGGTGTACGAGCCGTCGTCGCGCGCCGTCCACTCCACCGGCGGCGCGTCGGGGGTACGGGCGCTGCGGCTGACCACCCGGATCCGCTCGGCGACGACGAAACAGGCCAGCAGCCCGATACCGAACTGCCCGAGGAAGTCCGAGCGCGCCTCGCGCAACCCGTCCGACCGCTTGGAGCTGCGGCCGATGGTGGCCAGCAGGGTGTGCACGTCCGCCTCGGTGAGCCCGATCCCGGAGTCCTCCACGCGCAGGGTGCCGCCCTCGGCGTACATCCGCACCCGGGCGGGAGCGCCGGGCTCCTCGGCCCGGCGGGCGGTGACGGCGTCGACGGCGTTCTGCAGCAGCTCGCGCAGATAGACCTTCGGACTGGAGTAGAGGTGGTGGGAGAGCAGGTCGACCAGACCACGCAGGTCGACCTGGAACGAATGAGGTGTCTGAGGTGTCTGAGGTGACCGGGATGCCTGGGATGACTGTGAGGTCTGCGAGTCCATCGTCACAGCGCCGCTGGTGGGGGAGGGCCGAGGGCGCGGGGTCGGGCGGTCCCGGTGGGGCGGGGATCCGCGGGGGATGGCCGGAGCGCGTCATCCTACGGTTCGAACGAACGTCCCTACCAGGGATTTCCGAAGACTTGCCCAAGCCGTCGCCGCCCCCTCCCGACGCGTGCCACGCGTGCCGAGGGACCGGAGTCGCCGCACGTCTTCGGCATTGTCAGTGCCGTGGTGTGCAATGGATCTCGTGCCCGCACTGCAAGAACCCCTGAAGAAGGTGCTCGGCCCCGCCACCGCCAAGGTGATGGCCGAGCACCTCGGCCTGCACACCGTCGGCGACCTCCTCCACCACTACCCGCGCAGATACGAGGAGCGGGGCCAGCTCACCCACCTCGCCGACCTCCCCATGGACGAGCACGTCACGGTGGTCGCCCAGGTCGCCGACGCCCGCCTGCACACCTTCGCCTCCTCCCGGGCCCCGCGCGGCAAGGGCCAGCGGCTGGAGGTGACCATCACCGACGGCAGCGGCAGGCTCCAGCTGGTCTTCTTCAACGCCGGCGTGCACAAGCCCCACAAGGAACTGCTGCCGGGCACCCGCGCGATGTTCGCCGGCAAGGTCTCCGTCTTCAACCGCCGCCTCCAGCTCAACCACCCCGCCTACGAGTTGCTGCGCGGCGACGGCGAGGAGAGCGTCGAGGCATGGGCCGGTGCGCTCATCCCCCTCTACCCGGCCACCGCGAAACTGGAGTCCTGGAAGATCGGCAAGGCGGTCCAGACGGTCCTGCCCAGCGCCCAGGAGGCCGCCGACCCGCTCCCGGACAGCCTGCGCGAGGGCCGCGGCCTGGTCTCCCTGCCGGAGGCCCTGCTCAAGATCCACCGCCCGCACACCAAGGCCGACATCGCCGACGCCCGCGCCCGTCTGAAGTGGGACGAGGCCTTCGTCCTCCAGGTCGCCCTCGCCCGCCGCCGCCACGCCGACGCGCAGCTCCCGGCGGTGGCCCGCCGCCCCGAGCCGGACGGCATCCTCGCCGCCTTCGACGCCCGCCTGCCCTTCACCCTCACCGAGGGCCAGCAGAAGGTCTCCCAGGAGATCTTCGACGACCTGGCCACGGAACACCCGATGCACCGGCTGCTGCAGGGCGAGGTCGGATCGGGAAAGACCATGGTCGCCCTGCGGGCCATGCTCGCCGTCGTCGACGCCGGCGGGCAGGCGGCCATGCTCGCGCCCACCGAGGTGCTCGCCCAGCAGCACCACCGGTCGATCACCGAGATGATGGGGGAACTGGCCGAAGGCGGCCTGCTCGGCGGCGCCGAACAGGGCACCAAGGTCGTCCTGCTCACCGGTTCCATGGGCGCCGCCGCCCGCCGGCAGGCGCTGCTCGACCTGGTCACCGGCGAGGCCGGCCTCGTCATCGGCACGCACGCGCTCATCGAGGACAAGGTCCAGTTCCACGACCTCGGCCTGGTCGTCGTGGACGAGCAGCACCGCTTCGGCGTCGAACAGCGCGACGCCCTGCGCGGCAAGGGCAAGCAGCCGCCGCACCTGCTCGTCATGACCGCCACCCCCATCCCGCGCACGGTGGCCATGACCGTCTTCGGCGACCTGGAGACCTCCGTCCTGGACCAGCTCCCGGCCGGCCGTTCGCCCATCGCCAGCCATGTCGTCCCCGCCGCCGACAAACCGCACTTCCTGGCCCGCGCCTGGGAGCGGGTGCGCGAGGAGGTGGCGAACGGCCACCAGGCGTACGTGGTCTGCCCGCGCATCGGTGACGAGGAGGACGACAAGAAGACCAAGAAGTCCGCCGAGGACGACGCCGAGAAGCGCCCGCCGCTCGCCGTCCTCGACGTCGCCGAACAGCTCGCCCGCGGCCCGCTGACCGGCCTGACGGTCGAGGTGCTGCACGGCAGGATGCACCCCGACGACAAGGACGCCGTCATGCGCCGCTTCGCCGCCGGCGAGACGGACGTCCTGGTCGCCACGACCGTCATCGAGGTCGGCGTCAACGTCCCCAACGCCACCGCGATGGTGATCATGGATGCCGACCGCTTCGGCGTCTCCCAGCTGCACCAGCTGCGCGGCCGGGTCGGCCGTGGCGCGGCCCCCGGGCTGTGCCTGCTGGTCACCGAGATGCCCGAGGCGAGCCCCGCCCGCCAGCGCCTGAACGCGGTCGCCGCCACACTCGACGGCTTCGAACTGTCCCGGATCGACCTCGAACAGCGCCGCGAGGGCGACGTCCTCGGCCAGGCCCAGTCCGGCGCCCGCTCCTCCCTGCGCGTCCTCGAGGTCATCGAGGACGAGGAGATCATCGCGGAGGCGAGGGAGGAGGCGGCGCGGATCGTCGCGGCGGACCCGGAACTGGAGGGCCTTCCGGCCCTGCGGACGGCACTGGACGCCCTCCTGGACGAGGAGAGGGAGCAGTACCTGGACAAGGGGTGAAGCGGTCCTGCCCCGGGGCGCGGGGCGTCCCCCCGTACGCGGCTACCGCCGTGGGGACGCGACCAGCCACAATGAACACCGAGCCGCCCCCTACCAAGGACCCGAGATGACCCGCGTAATCGCCGGCGCAGCCGGCGGCCGCCGCCTGGCGGTCCCGCCAGGCACCGGAACCCGCCCCACCTCAGACCGCGCACGCGAGGGCCTCTTCTCCACCTGGCAGTCCCTCCTCGGCGGCCCCCTCGACGGCGAACGGGTCCTCGACCTCTACGCGGGCTCCGGCGCCGTCGGCCTGGAGGCCCTCTCCCGCGGCGCGAGCCACACCCTCCTCGTGGAGGCCGACGCCCGTGCCGCGAGGACCGTGCGCGACAACGCGAGGAGCCTGGGCCTGCCCGGCGCCGAGATCAGACACGGCAAAGCGGAACAGATCGTCCGCACCGGACCCCCGCAGGCCCCCTACGACCTGGTCTTTCTCGATCCGCCGTACGCCGTCACCGACGACGATCTTCGCGAGATCCTGCTCACACTCCGCTCGGAAAGCTGGCTCGCTGAGCAAGCGCTCGTCACCGTGGAGCGCAGCACCAGGGGCGGGGAGTTCCGGTGGCCGGACGGTTTCGAAGCCCTCCGGGCCCGGCGCTACGGCGAGGGAACGTTTTGGTACGGTCGCGCCGCCTCTACGTGCGAAGACGCACGATGACCGGACCGGAGAGCGAGGGATCACAAGTGCGCCGCGCCGTCTGTCCCGGGTCGTTCGACCCGATCACCAACGGACATCTCGACATCATCGCCCGCGCCTCCCGTCTGTACGACGAGGTGTACGTCGCGGTGATGATCAACCAGTCCAAGAAGGGCCTGTTCGAGATCGAGGAGCGGATCGAGCTGATCCGCACCGTGACCGCCGAGTACGGCAACGTCCGGGTCGAGGCCTTCCACGGCCTCCTCGTCGACTTCTGCAAGCAGCGTGACATCCCCGCCATCGTCAAGGGCCTGCGCGCGGTCAGCGACTTCGACTACGAACTGCAGATGGCCCAGATGAACAACGGCCTCTCCGGGGTGGAGACGCTCTTCGTGCCCACCAACCCCACCTACAGCTTCCTGTCGTCCTCCTTGGTCAAGGAGGTCGCGCAGTGGGGCGGCGACGTCTCCCACCTCGTCCCGGCCCCCGTGCTCCAGGCGCTCAACACGCGGCTGCGTCAAGGCTGAACGGGCTACAGTCGTCCCGTCCGTCTCCATCACATCCGTAGAGAGTGGCGAGCACACGGTGGACGTGCAGAAAAAGCTCGACGAGATCGTCTCCGCGGTCTCCGGTGCCCGGTCGATGCCCATGTCGGCCTCGTGCGTGGTCAACCGCGCCGACCTGCTGTCGATGCTGGAGGAGCTGCGCGCGGCCCTGCCCGACTCCCTCGCCCACGCCCAAGAGGTGATCGGCGACCGGGAGCAGATGGTCGAGCAGGCCCGTCAGGAGGCCGAGCGGATCATCGCCGGCGCCCACGCCGAGCGCGGCTCGCTGATCTCCGACACCGAGGTCGCCCGCCGCTCGCAGGCCGAGGCCGACCGGATCCTCGCCGAGGCCCGCCAGGAGGCCGAGGAGATCCGCGCCGAGGCCGACGACTACGTCGACTCCAAGCTCGCCAACTTCGAGGTCGTCCTCACCAAGACCCTCGGCTCGGTGGGCCGCGGCCGCGAGAAGCTGCTCGGCACCGGCCCCGGCCTCGACGCGGACGGCTACGAGGATGAGGACGCCCCGCAGCGCAGCCACGACCCCGAGACCCTGCGCCGCGACGCCGACGCCTACGTCGACGCCAAGCTCGGCGCCTTCGAGGCCGTACTGGCCAAGACCCTGGAGGCGGTCGGCCGCGGCCGGCAGAAGCTGCACGGCCGGATCGCCACGGACGACCTCGGCGCCCTCGCCGGCGACACCAGCACCGTCCAGCACTCCAGCGACGCCGACTACCTCGCCGACCTCGCCGCCCTCGCCGAGCAGGACACCCCGGCCCAGCCCAGCCCGGCCCCGCCGGCGCACCAGCCGCAGTACGCGGCGTACGCCCAGCAGCCCGACCCCTACGCCGGCTACCCGCAGCAGTACGCCGAACAGGACCAGCAGTACGCTCAGCAGGACGCCTACGGCTACCAGCAGGCCGACCCCTACGGCTACGGCGGCTACGACACCGGTCAGCAGCCCGTCTACGACCCGCAGCAGGCCCAGCAGCAGGGCCAGGCCGTACCGCAGCAGCAGACGGCGCAGCAGCAGTCGTACGCCCTCGACGAGACCAGCCTCTTCGACACCGGCATGATCAGCGCCGAACAGCTCAGGGCCTACGAACAGGGCCGCGGCCTGTAGCCGTCCGGCCCGGATTGGGCCGAGAGCGAAAGGTCCAGTATCCTGGCTCTTCGGTCGCGAGTACGTCCGCGATCAGCGCTGCCCGGAGCTTTCCGCGGCGGCGTCCCCCCTGAGCTGGAAGACCGAAAGCAGGAATGGCTCACAACGCCCGCCTCGACCACCGCAACCCCCTCGTGTTCGACACGCACGAGCTGGGTCGGCGGCCAGGTGCGCTGCAGCGCCTGACTCGCACGGTCCCCACTCCCCGGGACTTCGGTCTGGTGGGAGTCATCGGAGTGCCGGAAGGCGCCCCGCTGGAGCTCGAACTCCGCCTGGAGTCGGTCATTGAAGGGGTGCTTGTCACAGGCACCGCCCGTGCCACGGCGAAGGGGGAGTGCGTAAGGTGTCTGGAGCCGCTTCAGCTCGACGTCGAAGCGGACTTCCAGGAGATGTTCTCGTACCCTGACGCCGACGACCGGGGCCGTGTCCAGCACACGGAACCGGGCGACGACGCCGAGGACGACGAGGACAGGCTCTTCCTCGAGGACGGACTCTTCGACCTCGAATCTGTGCTGCGTGATGCGGTGGTGCTCGCACTGCCGATGCAGCCGGTGTGCCAGGAAGACTGCCCCGGTCTGTGCCCCGAGTGCGGGGTACGGCTCGCGGACGACCCGGACCACCACCACGACGCCGTCGACATCCGTTGGGCGGCTTTGCAGGGACTCGCCGGCTCACTTCGGGACGGCGACAAGGACGACACGAGCGGCGCCGAAGCGGGCGTCGACGAGAAGCAGGAGAAGTAGCCGTGGCTGTTCCGAAGCGGAAGATGTCGCGCAGCAACACGCGCCACCGCCGGTCGCAGTGGAAGGCTGCGGTCCCCACCCTGGTCGCGTGCGAGCGCTGCCACGAGCCCAAGCAGCAGCACATCGCGTGCCCGTCGTGCGGCACCTACAACAAGCGCCAGGTCCTCGAGGTCTGAGCGGCTGGTGAGAGGCACTGTGTCCACGCCCAAGAAGCAGTCGGCGGACAACCAGGCCTCGTCCCACACGCTTCTGGAAGGGCGGCTCGGCTACCAGCTCGAGTCCGCCCTTCTGGTGCGAGCGCTGACGCACCGCTCCTACGCGTACGAGAACGGCGGTCTGCCGACGAACGAGCGCCTGGAGTTCCTCGGGGACTCCGTACTCGGTCTCGTCGTCACCGACACGCTGTACCGCACCCACCCCGACCTGCCCGAAGGCCAGCTGGCCAAGTTGCGGGCCGCGGTGGTCAACTCGCGTGCGCTGGCGGAGGTCGGACGCGGCCTCGACCTGGGCTCCTTCATCCGGCTCGGCCGCGGTGAAGAGGGCACGGGCGGCCGGGACAAGGCATCCATCCTCGCCGACACCCTGGAAGCGGTGATCGGCGCGGTCTATCTCGACCAGGGCCTCGACGCGGCCTCCGAACTGGTGCACCGCCTGTTCGACCCGCTGATCGAGAAGTCCTCCAACCTGGGCGCCGGCCTGGACTGGAAGACATCCCTGCAGGAGCTGACCGCGACCGAGGGGCTCGGCGTTCCCGAGTACCTGGTCACGGAGACCGGCCCCGATCACGAGAAGACCTTCACTGCTGCCGCCCGCGTCGGAGGCGTCTCGTACGGCACCGGCACCGGCCGCAGCAAGAAGGAGGCGGAGCAGCAGGCCGCCGAGTCCGCGTGGCGCGCCATCCGCGCCGCCGCGGACGAGCGCGCCAAGGCGGCCGAGGCGGCGAAGGCCGCCGAGAGCGCCGACGAGGCGTCGGCCTCCGCCTGATCCGTCGGACGACCTGCTCCGACGGACGACCTGATCCGACGAACGACCGAGCGCCCGCCCCGCACCGGGGCGGGCGCTCGCTCCATACTGTGTGACGCCGCACCGCGTGACGGGGGGAGCACCATGCCCGAGTTGCCCGAGGTCGAG
Organism: Streptomyces sp. NPDC104814; assembly: GCF_055583185.1. NCBI lineage: Bacteria > Bacillati > Actinomycetota > Actinomycetes > Kitasatosporales > Streptomycetaceae > Streptomyces > Streptomyces sp. NPDC104814. The sequence continues at coordinate 48,542 of NZ_JBVJOL010000019.1, forward strand.
GTCGTACGACGCGGCCTGGAGCGGTGGGTCGCCCACCGCACCGTCGCCGACGCCGAGGTGCTGCACCCGCGCGCCGTACGCCGCCACCCGGCCGGCGCCGACGACTTCGCGCACCGGCTCGAAGGGCACCGCATCGGCGTGCCCAGCCGGCGCGGCAAATACCTGTGGCTGCCGCTGGAGGACACCGGGCAGGCGATCCTCGCGCACCTCGGGATGAGCGGCCAGCTGCTGGTCCAGCCGCACGCCGCGCCCGACGAGAAGCACCTGCGCATCCGGGTCCGCTTCACCGACGTGCAGGGCACCGAGCTGCGCTTCGTCGACCAGCGCACCTTCGGCGGGCTGTCGCTGCACGACACCACCGACGACGGACTGCCGGACGTCATCGGGCACATCGCCCGCGACCCGCTCGACCCCCTCTTCGACGACGAGGTCTTCCACCAGGCGCTGCGCCGCAAGCGGACCACCATCAAGCGGGCGCTGCTCGACCAGTCGCTGATCAGCGGGGTCGGCAACATCTACGCCGACGAGGCGCTGTGGCGCTCCCGCGTCCACTACGAGCGCCCCACGGCCGGCTTCACCCGGCCGCGCACGGCCGAACTCCTCGGCCACATCCGCGACGTGATGAACGAGGCCCTCGCGGTCGGCGGCACCAGCTTCGACAGCCTCTACGTCAACGTCAACGGCGAGTCGGGCTACTTCGACCGGTCGCTGGACGCGTACGGCCGAGAGGGCCTGCCGTGCAAGCGGTGCGGCACGCCGATGCGGCGCCGCCCGTGGATGAACCGCTCCAGCTACTTCTGCCCCAAGTGCCAGCGGGCGCCGCGCGTCACGCCGTAGCGCGGGACCCGTCGTACCGGTCCCGGGCGGCCAGGACGTCGTCCATGCTGCCCTCGACGAAGTGGATGAGGCTCAGCAGCCGCTCGGCGACCTGGCGGCCCAGTGGCGTCAGCTCGTAGTCCACGCGCGGCGGATTCGTGGGCTGGGCCTCACGGTGGACCAGCCCGTCGCGTTCCAGCGCGTGCAGGGTCTGGGACAGCATCTTCTCGCTCACCCCGTCCACCCGGCGGCGCAGCTCGTTGAAGCGCAGCGGGCCCTCGTGCAGCGCGCCGAGCGTGAGCGCGCCCCAGCGTCCGGTGACGTGCTCCAGCGTGCCCCGTGACGGGCAGGCCTTGGCGAACACGTTGTACGGCAGGTCCTGGTCGGGCGTGCGCTGGTCGGTACCGGTCATGTCTTGAGCGTACTCCAGCGCAGCGCTTTCTGCTGGGTTGCACTAACCAAAAGTTAGTGCTTTCCTTTGGTCATCGTTTCCGAGCTGCCTTGACGAGGAGTACGCATGACCATCCCTGTTGTCGCGATCGCCTACCACTCCGGTTTCGGTCACACCGCCGTCCTGGCCGAGGCCGTACGGGCGGGTGCCGTCGACGCCGGAGCCGAGGTGCACCTGATCAAGGTCGACGAGATCACCGACGCCCAGTGGGAGCTGCTGGACCGCGCCGACGCGATCGTCTTCGGCTCGCCGACCTACATGGGCACCGCGTCCGGCGCCTTCCACGTCTTCGCCGAGGCCACCTCGAAGCGCTGGGCCAGCCGGGCGTGGGCGGACAAGCTGGCGGCGGGCTTCACCAACTCCGGCTCCAAGAGCGGCGACAAGCTGCACACGCTGCAGTTCTTCCAGATCCTCGCCGCGCAGCTCGGCATGCACTGGGTCAATCTGGGCCTGCTGCCCGGCTGGAACAGCGGCACGGCCTCCGAGAACGACCTCAACCGCCTCGGCTTCTTCTCCGGCGCGGCCGCCCAGACCAATGTCGACGAGGGCCCGGAGGGCGTCCACAAGGCCGACCTCGCCACGGCGGAGCACCTGGGCCGCCGCGTGGCGGACACGGCCCGCGTCTTCCTGCGGGGACTGGCGGCCGCCTGACCCGTCCGGTGCCACCGGGCGAGAGCCGTGACCAGGACCCAGAACTCCCAGGGCGCGCCGCCCCCTTCGAGGCCGGGCCCCGCAGCCGCGGGCCCCGCCCCCTGAGCCGCCCCGGCCCTTCCCGGCCGGGGCGGTTCAGTATCCGAAGTCCTGGGTCCACCAAGGGCCGCCGGCGCCGAGGTGGACGCCGACACCGAGGGTCTTGAAGGACGGGTTCAGGATGTTGGCGCGGTGGCCCGGGCTGTCCATCCAGGCCGCCACCACCGCCGCCGCGTCGGCCTGACCGCGGGCTATGTTCTCGCCGCCCAGACCCGTGATACCGGCCCTCGCGGCACGGTCCCACGGGGTGCGCCCGTCGGGATCGGTGTGGTCGAAGAAGCCGCGCGCGGCCATGTCGTCGCTGAAGTTCTCGGCCAGGCCCGTCAGCGCGCTGTTCGCCGCCAGCGGGGCCACACCGGCCTTCGCTCGCTCCTCGTTGACCAGCCGCAGGACCTCCGCCTCGGCCTGTGTGCGCGCCGACACCGGGACCGGGGCCGGGGGCGTGCTGGTCCGCTCCGGCGGCTTCGTGGGGGTCGCCTTGCGTGAGGGAGCGGTCGTGTGCGGCACGGCCGACGGCTTCGTCGACGCCGTCTTCGACGGCGTGGGCGTGGGGGAGGGCGGCGGGGTGGACGGGGACGCGGAAGGCGAGGGAGTGACCGATGCCGACGCCGATGCCGACGCGGACGCCGAGGTCGGCGCCGAGGTGGAACGACCGGGGGTCCGGGCGGTGACCGTGCCGCCCGTGCTGCCGGCCTCGGCGCTGCCGGAGGTGCCGCCCTGCTCGCTGGGCGAGTTCGTCGGCGCCTCCGCTGCCCGTACCCCGCCGTCCCCGCCCGCGCTGCCGCCGAGCCGGTAGTTGTGCAGCCCCGGCACCACACCGGAGGCGACGGCGACCGTACCGATGGCGACCGCGCCCGCGACCCCCAGCAGACCGGTGCGCACCGGCGTCACGGCCCGCCTGCGCCGGCGGCGCCCACCGCCGCGGGGCGCGCCCGCGTCCGGAGCGAAGCCAGACCCGGAGCCGCCCCCCGAGGAGGTGTCGTCGGTGGCGAACAGATACGCCTGGCTCTTCGCCACGGCCTCCGCGTACGCCTCGGGGTTCAGATAGGGCGCGATGCCCAGGGGGGCGGTGTCGCCCCGGGTCGAACCGCCCGGGGTGCGGTGCTCCGCGCGAGAGCCCTCCGGCTGCGCGGCCCCCGTGGCGCGGCCCTTGGCGGCGCGGCCGGCGGCGGAGCGTCGGTGGCGTCCCATGTCCTGGCCTTCCTCGTCCTCCGGTCGGCCCGCCCAGCGGGTCATGGGGGTCCCCTCGCCCCCGGCAGCCGACCAGACCCACCCGATCGGGTGAGTTTCATATGAGATGCATTGCGTCGGGACGGTACCCCATGGCGCCTGGGGAGGAAGTGTCCCAAGAGACATTGGCCGGTTAGGTTGCACCCATGAGCGAGGATGTACGACTGGTCGCCTGGGTGCGTGGACACGTGCAGGGCGTGGGTTTTCGCTGGTTCACGCGGGCCAAGGCGCTCGAGATCGGCGGCCTGAGTGGTTTTGCTCTCAATTTGGCCGACGGCCGCGTCCAGGTGGTCGCGGAGGGCTCCCGCCCGGGCTGCGAGGGCCTGCTCGACTGGCTCCGGGGCGGCGACACGCCGGGTCGCGTGGAGGGCGTCACCGAGATCTGGGACACACCCCGTGGCGGCTACGACGGCTTCGCCATCCGCTGACGCGCGGCTCCCGGTCCGCCCCACGGCGCGCCGATGCGCTCCGCACGCCCCCCGCGCCTCCCGGAAACCGCAGGTCGCTGCGGAGAAGGGCTTGCGATGAGGGCCCGCGCACGCAAGGATGATCGCCACGCCCCGAGGGGCCCGCAGGAGTCGCCGCGCAGGCGTTTGTCAGCCGCGTGCCCCGGGTCGTCCTCCCACACGGGGCGTGATCGTGTTGACCGTCAAACTTTTTGGTGAGACGCTGAAAGCCCGCGCACCTTAGCTGTTTGGCATGGCTGAACGGCAGCACAACTCCAGGCCCGCCAGGCAGCCGCGGGTGCGAATCCCTCACGACCCACACCGCTTCGGTCGGTCACTCAGTGTGGAGGACCATCCATCATGGCAAAGGCGCTTCTCGGTTACGTCGGCGGCTCCGACCCGCGACTCCTCGCCGAGATGCGACGGCTCCAGCAGCGCGTCCAGGACCTCGAATCCGAGCTCGTACGGATCCAGGCCGAGAAGGACGCCCTGCAGGCTGCCGCTTCTCACGACAGGATCATGGAGAGCGTTGACGCACACCAGGCGGAGCCTGCGCTCACCTGATCACTGCACGCTCCACAACAGCACAGGCAGTGGTTGGGCTGTCCGTCAACCGCTCAGTGTCAGAAGTGCAAGGGACGCCTCGGCGTCCCTTCTTTCTTGCCCCCGTGCATCCTTTCACCCTCTACAACGTCTGATGTGCCCTCGCCGTTCATCGGTGAAACCGCGGGTAGCACCGGGGTTCATAGAGTGAGACAACCGTGGAAGGTAGAGTCCGACGGCGTGCACCTCAAGGCCCTGACGCTCCGCGGGTTCAAGTCGTTCGCCTCGGCGACCACGCTCCGCTTCGAACCGGGGATCACCTGTGTCGTCGGCCCCAACGGCTCCGGCAAGTCCAACGTCGTGGACGCGCTCAGCTGGGTCATGGGCGAACAGGGCGCCAAGTCGCTGCGCGGCGGCAAGATGGAGGACGTCATCTTCGCCGGCACCACCGGCCGCCCGCCGCTGGGCCGGGCCGAGGTGTCGCTGACCATCGACAACTCCGACGGCGCGCTGCCCATCGAGTACGCCGAGGTCACCATCACGCGGATCATGTTCCGCAACGGCGGCAGCGAGTACCAGATCAACGGCGACACGTGCCGCCTGCTCGACATCCAGGAACTGCTCTCCGACTCCGGCATCGGCCGCGAGATGCACGTCATCGTCGGCCAGGGCCAGCTCGACTCCGTCCTGCACGCCGACCCCATGGGCCGCCGCGCCTTCATCGAGGAGGCCGCCGGCGTCCTCAAGCACCGCAAGCGCAAGGAAAAAGCCCTGCGCAAGCTGGACGCGATGCAGGCCAACCTCGCCCGCGTCCAGGACCTCACCGACGAACTGCGCCGCCAGCTCAAACCGCTCGGCCGGCAGGCGGCCGTCGCCCGCCGGGCCGCCGTCATCCAGGCCGACCTGCGTGACGCCCGCCTGCGCCTGCTCGCCGACGACCTCGTACGCCTGCGCCGCGCGCTGCAGACCGAGATCGCCGACGAGGCCGCGCTCAAGGCCCGCAAGGAAGCCGCCGAGCAGGACCTGAAGAAGGCGCAGCAGCGCGAGGCCCTGCTGGAGGACGAGGTACGCCGGCTCACGCCACGCCTCCAGCGCGCCCAGCAGACCTGGTACGAACTCTCCCAGCTCGCCGAACGCGTCCGCGGCACGGTCTCCCTGGCCGACGCCCGGGTCAAGAGCGCCACCTCCGCCCCGCCCGAGGAGCGGCGCGGCCGCGACCCGGAGGACATGGAGCGCGAGGCCGCCCGCATCCGCGAGCAGGAGGCCGAGCTGACGGCCGCGCTGGAGGCCGCCGAACGGGCCCTGGAGGACACCGTCGCCCACCGCGCGGAGCTGGAGCGGGAGCTGGCCCAGGAGGAGCGGCGCCTCAAGGACGTCGCCCGCGCCATCGCCGACCGCCGCGAGGGCCTCGCGCGGCTGCGCGGCCAGGTCGGCGCCGCGCGCTCCCGCGCCGCGTCCGCCCAGGCGGAGATCGACCGCCTGGCCGCCGCACGTGACGAGGCCCAGGAACGCGCCGTCGCCGCGCAGGAGGAGTACGAGGCGCTCAAGGCCGAGGTCGACGGCCTCGACGCCGGCGACGAGGAACTGGCCGCACGCCATGAGACGGCCAAACGGCAGCTCGCCGAGGCGGAAACCGCACTGGGCGCCGCCCGCGAGGCCCTCACCGCCGCCGAACGCAGCCGCGCCGCGACCCAGGCACGCCACGAGGCCCTGGCACTCGGCCTCCGCCGCAAGGACGGCACGGGCATACTGCTCGGCGCCCGCGACCGCCTCAAGGGAGTCATCGGCCCGGCGGCGGAACTGCTGACCGTGGAGCCGGGCTACGAGGTGGCCCTCGCGGCGGCCTTCGGAGCGGCCGCGGACGCGATCGCCGTCGAGACCCCGGCCGCAGCAGCGGAAGCGATCCGCCTGCTGCGCAAGCAGGACGGGGGACGGGCGGCCCTGCTCTTGTCCGGGGCACCGGAAGCGCCCCGAGGGGGCGCGGGGAACGGCGCGACCAGCCACCAGGCACCCGCAGACGCGCAGGCACCCGCCACCCCCCACACCGGGGCGCGCCCCGCCGTGGACCTCGTCAAAGGACCGGCCGAGCTCATGCCCGCCGTCCGCCGCCTCCTGCGCGGCATCGTGGTCGTCGGCACCCTGGAGGACGCCGAGGACGTCGTCTACGCGCACCCCGAGCTGATCGCCGTGACCGCCGAGGGCGACTCGCTGGGCGCCCACTTCGCCCACGGCGGCTCCGCCGGCGCCCCCAGCCTGCTGGAGGTGCAGGCCTCCGTCGACGAGGCCGCGGCCGAGCTGGGTGAGCTGGCGGTGCGCTGTGAGCGGCTGGCCGAGGAGCAGCGGATGGCGGCTGAACGGCGTACCGCGGCCGTCGGTGTCGTAGAAGAACTCGGTGAACGCCGGCGAGCCGCGGACCGGGAGAAGTCGGCCGTGGCCCAGCAGCTGGGGCGGCTCGCCGGGCAGGCCCGCGCGGCCGCCGGCGAGGCCGAGCGGTCCGCCGCGGCCGCGGCCCGCGCACAGGAGGCGCTGGAGCAGGCCGTCCAGGACGCCGAGGAACTGGCGGAGCGGCTGGAGGTCGCCGAGGAGACCCCCGTCGAGGAGGAGCCGGACACCTCCGTGCGCGACCGGCTGGCCGCCGACGGCGCGAACGCCCGGCAGACCGAGATGGAGGCCCGCCTCCAGGTCCGCACCCACGAGGAACGCGTGAAGGGCCTGGCCGGACGGGCCGACTCCCTGGACCGTGCCGCCCGCGCGGAACGCGAGGCACGCGCGCGTGCCGAGCAGCGCCGGGCCCGGCTGCGCCACGAGGCAGCCGTCGCCCAGGCCGTCGCCGCCGGCGCCCGCCGGCTGCTCGCGCACATCGAGGTGTCCCTCACCCGGGCCGAGCAGGAGCGGTCCGCCGCCGAGGCCGCCAAGGCCGCCCGCGAGCAGGAACTGACCGCCGCCCGTAGCGCGGGACGCGAACTGAAGTCCGAACTCGACAAGTTGACGGATTCGGTCCACCGCGGCGAGGTACTCGGTGCCGAGAAGCGGCTGCGCATCGAGCAGCTGGAGACCAAGGCGCTGGAGGAACTGGGTGTCGAACCGGAGGGGCTGGTCACCGAGTACGGGCCCGATCAGCCCGTGCCGCCCTCGCCCCCCGCCGAAGGCGAGGAGCTGCCGGAGGACCCCGGCCACCCGCGCAACCAGCCGCGTCCCTTCGTCCGCGCCGAGCAGGAGAAACGCCTGAAGGCCGCCGAGCGCGCCTACCAGCAGCTCGGCAAGGTGAACCCGCTCGCGCTGGAGGAGTTCGCGGCGCTGGAGGCCCGGCACCAGTTCCTGAGCGAGCAGCTGGAGGACCTGAAGAAGACCCGCGCCGACCTCCTCCAGGTCGTCAAGGAGGTGGACGAGCGGGTCGAGCAGGTCTTCACGGAGGCCTACCGGGACACGGCACGCGAGTTCGAGGGCGTCTTCAGCCGCCTCTTCCCGGGTGGAGAGGGCCGCCTGGTGCTGACCGATCCCGACAACATGCTCACCACGGGCGTGGACGTCGAGGCGCGTCCGCCGGGCAAGAAGGTCAAGCGGCTGTCCCTGCTCTCGGGCGGCGAACGGTCGCTGACCGCGGTGGCCCTGCTCGTGTCGATCTTCAAGGCGCGGCCGAGCCCGTTCTACGTCATGGACGAGGTCGAGGCGGCGCTGGACGACACGAACCTGCAGCGGCTGATCCGGATCATGCAGGAGCTGCAGGAGGCCTCGCAGCTGATCGTGATCACCCACCAGAAGCGGACGATGGAGGTCGCGGACGCGCTGTACGGCGTCTCCATGCAGGGTGACGGCGTCTCGAAGGTCATCTCGCAGCGACTCCGCTAGTGCGGGGAGTTCCCAAGATCATCTGACTCGATGTTCATTTCTTGAACGCCGAGTGGCTACGGGTATCTAGAAACTCACAGCCGATGAAGTATTGACTTCGAAACTTGAAGGCATAGTCTCTGCAACGTTGCTTTTACCTTCAGGTGTGAGCGGCGTGCCTGTATGCGCCACTGGAAGCCTGGAAGGGCAGACCCCCACCCGGCAGCGTTGCCGGTGGCCCGAGGAGTACACGTGACCAGCACAGCGCAGGCACCCCAGCCAGGAGCCCGTACGGCTCATCCCGATCATCTCGGGCATGTCATCTTCATCGCGGCAGCGGCCGCGATGGGCGGTTTCCTCTTCGGCTACGACAGCTCCGTCATCAACGGCGCCGTCGAGGCCATCCGCGACCGCTACGACATCGGCTCCGCCGCGCTGGCCCAGGTCATCGCGATCGCCCTGATCGGCTGCGCCATCGGTGCCGCCACCGCCGGCCGCATAGCGGACCGCATCGGCCGTATCCGCTGCATGCAGATCTCCGCGGCCCTCTTCACGATCAGCGCCGTCGGCTCGGCCCTGCCCTTCGCCCTCTGGGACCTCGCGTTCTGGCGCATCGTCGGCGGCTTCGCCATCGGCATGGCCTCCGTCATCGGCCCGGCCTACATCGCCGAGGTCGCCCCGCCCGCCTACCGAGGCCGTCTCGGCTCCTTCCAGCAGGCCGCGATCGTCATCGGCATCGCCGTCTCCCAGCTGGTCAACTGGGGCCTGCTCAACGCCGCGGGCGGCGACCAGCGCGGCAAGCTGATGGGCCTGGAGGCCTGGCAGGTCATGCTCGGCGTCATGGTCGTCCCGGCCGTCCTGTACGGCATGCTCTCCTTCGCCATCCCCGAGTCGCCGCGCTTCCTGCTGTCCGTCGGCAAGCGTGACCGCGCCAAGGAGATCCTCGCCGAGGTCGAGGGCAAGGGCGTCGACCTGAACGCCCGCGTCACCGAGATCGAGCACGCCATGAAGAGCGAGCACAAGTCCTCCTTCAAGGACCTGCTCGGTGGCGGCTTCTTCTTCAAGCCGATCGTCTGGGTCGGCATCGGCCTGTCGGTGTTCCAGCAGTTCGTCGGCATCAACGTCGCGTTCTACTACTCCTCCACCCTGTGGCAGTCGGTGGGCGTCGACCCGACGGACTCGTTCTTCTACTCGTTCACCACGTCGATCATCAACATCATCGGCACCGTGATCGCGATGATCTTCGTCGACCGCGTCGGCCGCAAGCCGCTCGCGCTCATCGGCTCGGTCGGCATGGTCGTCGGCCTCGCGCTGGAGGCCTGGGCGTTCAGCTACCACCTGGTCGACGGCAAGCTGCCGAGCACCCAGGGCTGGGTCGCCCTGATCGCCGCGCACATCTTCGTGCTCTTCTTCGCCCTGTCCTGGGGTGTCGTCGTGTGGGTCTTCCTCGGCGAGATGTTCCCGAACAAGCTCCGCGCCGCCGCGCTGGGCGTGGCCGCCGCCGCGCAGTGGATCGCCAACTGGGCCATCACCGCGAGCTTCCCGTCGCTGGCGGACTGGAACCTCTCCGGTACGTATGTGATCTACACGGTCTTCGCGGCGCTCTCCATCCCGTTCGTCCTGAAGTTCGTCAAGGAGACGAAGGGCAAGGCGCTGGAGGAGATGGGCTGAGGCCCTCCCGTTGCTCGGGGGGAAGGGCCAAGTCCCCGCTGCCCCTCTCCTCGAATCGTCCACCGCCTCTGCCCTCCGGGTGGGGGCGGTGGTGTTTGTACGGGTGCTTTTGCTTTTGCCTTTGCCTTTGCCTGCGGCGCGGGTGCCTGCGGCGCGTTTGCCTGCGGCGCCGGGTGCCTGCGGCGCTGGGTGCGTTGTTGTCTGCGGGTTTCGTTGTGGCTGGTCGCGCCGTTCCCCGCGCCCCTTTTGTGCCTGCGGCGGCCCGTTTCCGTCCGGTGGGTGGTTGCGGTCCTCGCCTGCGGCCGGTTTCTGAGTCGGGGCCGGGGTGGGGGGTGTCCGTCCTC
>NZ_JBVJOL010000020.1:0-26095 GCF_055583185.1 Streptomyces sp. NPDC104814
CGCGGCCTCGTCGACGACGTCATCGACCCCGCCGAGACCCGCGAAGTCCTCGCCCGCTCCCTCGCCATGCTCCAGACCAAGCACGCCGACCTGCCGCCCCGCAAACACGGCAACCCGCCCCAGTAGCCCACGAGTACGACGGGGCCCGGCGCAAGCGGCCCCGGAGGGGGGCGCGCGGCCGTGTCCCGCAGCCAGGAGACAATTGATGGTCAAGCAGGAGCGCGCGGCCCGCACACGTCAGGCGTTGATCCGTGCCGCCGCCGAAGTGTTCGCCCAGGAGGGTTACGCGCCTGCTTCACTGGCGACGATCAGCCGGCGGGCCGGGGTGAGCAACGGCGCGCTGCACTTCCACTTCGAGAACAAGCAGGCGCTCGCCCAGGCCGTGGAGGACGCAGCGGCGCAGACGGTGCGCCGTCTCACCGAGGGCGTGCTGAAGGGCGGCGGGAACGCTCTGCAGATGCTCGTGGACACGACGCACGAGCTGATGAACCGGCTGGCCGACGACATCGTGGTCCGGGCCGGTTTCGAGCTGGGCGGGGACGTGGCCTGTGGGGTGGAGCCCCGGCTCAGGCGGCAGTGGCAGCAGTGGACGCAGGAGAGGCTGCGCCAGGCCGGGCACGAGGGCGGACTGGCGGACGGCGTCTCGCCGGAGGAGGCGGCGGACACGATCGTGGCGGCGACCGTCGGCTTCGAGGTGCTCGGCGCCGAGGACGGCGCATGGCTGACCGAGGACAAGATGACCGGTTTCTGGGACCTCGTCCTGCCCGGCATCACGGGCCGCGACGCTCCGGCCCCGGTCACGCCGTTCCCGACGGCCAGGGGAGAAGTGGCCGCACCGACCCGAAGAACAGACTGATCATGCTGTTTTGCTGGTGTCTTTCAAGATCGCGATTGCGGCAATTCGCCCTCCGCCCTTCTGGGGGTGGAGGGATTTTCCCTGTGCTCTCAGTGATAAGTGCAGGTCAAGGATCGTTTAGTCGATCTTCGACGTCACAGTGAAAACAGCGCGCTCGGTTTGATATTGACAAACCGTCTGTCCTGTTTTTTACTCGTGATGGTCACGACTCATGCACGAACAGGGGAGACGGCGTGGATATCGATGTACTGGGCGCGCTGGCCGTCCGTGTGAACGGGATCTCGGTGACGCCGACGGCGCCCAAGCCGCGGCAAGTCCTGGCTCTGCTGGCCCTGCACGCCGACCAGGTCGTGCCCGTGGCCCTGCTGATCGACGAACTGTGGGGGGACCGGCCGCCGCGCAGCGCGCGGACCACCCTGCAGACCTACGTGCTCCAGCTCAGGGACCTCATCGCGACGGCCCTGGAGAAGGACCCGGAGGGAGCCGGGCCGCGCACCGCCAAGAACGTGCTCGTCACCACGCCCGGCGGGTATCTCCTGGACACGGGGGGCGGCACCAGCGACGTACGGGAGTTCGAGCGGCTGGCGGGGACGGGGTACCGGGCCATGGACGCCGGCGACTTCCCCGGCGCCGCCCGGCAGTTGCGCGACGCGCTCGCGCTGTGGACCGGCTCGGCCCTCGCCGACGTACAGACCGGATCGCAGCTGGAGATGGAGACCAGGCGCCTGGAGGAGACCCGGCTGTGCGCGCTCGACCAGCGCATCGAGGCCGACCTGCGGCTCGGCCGGCACCGCGAGCTGCTCGGTGAACTGACCATGCTGGTGAGCCGCTACCGCACCCACGAGACCCTGCACGGCCAGCTCATGCTGGCGCTGCACCGCTCCGGGCGCCGCAGTGAGGCGCTCGACGTCTACCAGCGGCTGCGCACCGCCCTGGTGCGGGAGCTGGGCCTGGAGCCCTCCGGGGGGCTGCGGCGGCTCCAGCGCTCGATCCTGATGGCCGGTCCGGAACCCGCGCTCGACCAGGTCTCCGTCGCGGGCGGCGAGCGCCTGAGCCGGATCGGCTGAGAGGAGGCCGGGATGCAGGCCAGATCGCAGCGGACCCGCCAGAGACTGGTCCGCGCGGGCGCGGAGATGTTCGACCGCAACGGCTACGCCAGCGCGACACTGGGTCAGATCGCGGCGGCCGCGGGCGTGACGAAGGGCGCTCTGTACTTCCACTTCGCCTCCAAGGACGGGCTGGCCGACGCCGTGCAGGAGCGGGGCCGCGCCCTGCTGCACGACTTCGTCCAGCAGCACTGGGAGGAGGGCGTACCGCCGGTGCAGGTGCTCATCGACCTGACGCACTGGCTGGCCCGCGCCCTGCACGACGACGCCGTCATCCGGGCGAGCTTCCGGATCACCAACGAGTGCACCGGGCGGCAGCCCCCGGTCACCGACTTCCACCAGGCGTGGATCACCGAGGTGCTGCGCCTCCTCGGGCAGGCCCGCACGGCGGGTGCGCTGAGCGAGCGCGCGGGGGCGGACGGGGCACAGGCACTGCTGTCCGTGACCGTGTGCGGCATCGGAGTCCTGGCCGGCACCGGACTGACGTACCCCCAACTGAGCAGCCGGGTGGCCGCGTTGTGGGAGCCGCTGCTGTCGGCCCTCGTACCGCCGGACGACGTGACGCGCTACCGGACCCGTCCGCCCGCCCCCGCCGGCCGGACCGCGCAGGCGCAGGCGGCCTGACCTCCCCCTGCCCTGCGGGACGGGCCCGCTCGTCCGGCGCCGGCCCCCGCCGCCCGCTGCCCCCCCACCCGACACCTCCCCCACCGGCCCGCCCGCGGCGGAGACCTTGGAGCCCACCCATGATCCCTGAACATCACACTCCCCTCAGGTCCGCGCCCGACGCGCCGCCGCCCGATGTGGTGACCGAGCTGGTGGAGGTGCTCGCCGACGTCCTGCGGCTGAAGCCCGAGAAGATCGACCCCGAGCAGACGTTCCGCTCGCTCGGACTCGACTCGCTGCTGACGGTGGAGTTCGTGGCCACGCTGAACGCCCGCTACGGCACGGCGGTCAGGCCCGGCGCCCTCCTCGACCACCCCACGCCGCTGGCGTTCGCCCGTCATGTGGCCGGCGAACGCGCGAGTGAACGGCGAGGCGGCGCACCCCGGCGCGCACCGATGACGGGACCGATGACCGCACCCACGACCGCTCCCATGACCGGACCGATGACCGGACCGATGACCGCATCGATCACCGGACCGATGACCTCGTCCGCACCGGTTGCGGCTTCCGCACGCCTTGCCGGCGGGGCGCCGGGCGCCGGGCCGGCTCGCGCCGCCGCGCAGGTGGGCGCCGTGCCGGGTTCGGCGGCGCGTGAGGTCCTCGACGTCCTGCGCGAGGAGCTCGCCCGCATCCTGTGCTGCGACCCCTGGGACATCGACACCACGGCCGCCTTCCACCTCCTCGGCGTCGACTCGATCCTCGGCGCCCGCTTCCTCGCGGTCGTCAACCAGACCTACGGCGTCGACGAGCGGCCCGTGGCGCTGTACGACCACCCGAACCTGGCCGCGCTGGCCGCGCACGTCGCCCTCCTCACGCAGGCGCCGCCGCCGCCGCCACCGGCTCCGGTTCCGGCGCCGATGACACTGGAAGCGCTGCTCGACGCCGTCCGCGACGAGCGGCTGTCCGTCGACGAGGCGCTCACGCTGCTGCCCCGGCGGCCGTGAACGGACACCCAGCAATGGACGAACGAGACATACTCACCCGGTTCAAGGCCGGAACCCTGGACCGCGGGCTCGCCGTACACCTGCTCACGGGACGGCAGACGCCACCCGAGGACGCCGTGCCCGAGACGGAACCCGTCCACGGCGCCGTCCCCCAGGACGCCCCCTCGGCTCTTGCGGGACCGCGATCCGGAAGCGGCAAGGAGAGCACCGACCGGTTCGCCGTCGTCGGGATCGCCGGGCGGTATCCGCTCGCACCCGATCTGCGCACCTACTGGCAGAACCTGCGCGAAGGACGGGACACCTCCTCCGAAGCGCCCCTCGGCCGGCCCGGCGGATCCCCGCTGAAGACAGGGGAGCGCGGGCACTTCCTCGACTCCGCCGCCGCCTTCGACGCGGAGTTCTTCGGCCTCACCGCCGAGAAGGCCGCCCTGATCGACCCTCAGGAACGGCTCTTCCTGGAGGCCGCCTGGGAGGCACTGGAGGACGCGGGCTGCACCGGCGCCCGGCTCGACGCCCTGACCGGCCCGGGCGGTCAGCCGCGCAGTGTCGGCGTGTTCGTCGGCGTCTGCGCCACCGACTACGCCCTGCTCGCGGCCGAGGGCTGGGCCCGCGGCAGGCGGGACGCGCTCGCCGGCAGCCACGGCCGGATGGCCGGCCGGCTCTCCGCACTGATGGGACTGAGCGGTCCCGCGCTGGCCGTCGACGCCGCCGAGTCCTCCGCCCTGGTCGCCGTCCACCTCGCCGTCGGCGCGCTGCGGCGCGGTGAGTGCACGGCCGCCGTGGCCGGCGGCGCCGAATTGCTGCTGCACCCCTCACGCGGGCGGCACGGCGCGGGCGAGGGCGTGGGCGCGGTGGTCCTCAAGCCGCTCGACCGGGCTCTCGCCGACGGCGACCACGTACACGCCGTCGTACGCTCCACTTCGGCGACTTCGGCGACTTCGGCGACTTCGGCCACTGCGGCCACCTCGGTCTGCGCCGGTGCCCACGACGGTGCGCCGGCCGCAGACGCCGTTCCGGCCGCAGACGCTGTCGCGGGCGACGACGCTGTCCTGGCCGGTGACGACGATCTGCGGGGGAGAACCGGGCTGCGCGAGACCGGGCGCACCACCGCGCGCCGGGTGGGCGACGCCGGGGCCGCCACCGGGATCGCGGCCCTGACCGCCGCCGTCCTCCAGCTGCGGCACGGCATCCTCGCCCCCACCCGGGACGGCGCCCCCGCCACCGCCTGGCCACGCCCCCGCGACGCGCGCGGACGCGAACTGCCCCGGGTCGCCGCCGTCGAGGTGGCCTGTCCCGACGGCGTGGCGCCCGGGGCCCGGGCCGTCCTTGAGGAGTTCGTGCCGGGCCGCCGACCGCGGCCCACGGCGGGCGACGGCCGCGAGGAGCTGATCCTGCTGTCCGCCCCCACGCCCGCCCACCTCACCGCCACCGCCGCCCGGCTGGCCGACCACCTCGCGGGCGACCGCGTCGCCAGCGGCGACGACAGCGCCCCGGACGGGGAGTGGACGCCCCTGGCGGACGTGGCCCGGGCGCTGCGCGCGGGCCGGGCCGCCTGGCCGTGCCGGATCGCCCTGACCGCCCGTGACGTGCCCCATCTGGTGGCGGAGCTGCGGGACTTCGTGCGCCCCGGTGGGCAGGGCCCCGCGGTCCACACCGCCGACGGGCCGGGTGTGCGCTGTGCGGATCTTCGGGCGGGCGGCGCCGATCCGCTGGGCCTCGGGGAGGCACCCGAGACCCGCGACTACCTGGCCGCGCTGTGGCACGGCGGCCGCAGCGAACAGCTCATCCGCCTGTGGCTGTCCGGGCTCGACGTCGACTGGGCCGCGCTGGAGCACCGGCCCGGCGCGGACGGCACCGTGCCGCCCCTGGTGCCGCTGCCGCCCTCGGCGTTCGTGCGCCGTTCCCTGTGGCTGGGGCACGGCGAGGGCGCCCAGGAGACGGAGACGGCCGGATGACCGGAGCCGAAGCGGTGGACCTCGCCGACGGGTTCGGGCCGGCCCGGTCCGAACCCGTCAAACTGTGGTTCTGCCCCAACGACGACCTCGCCCCCGGCGTCGCCGCCACCCTGGCCACCCACTGGCTGGACGAGCACGAGCGGGAGACCGCGAGCCGCTTCCTCTTCGAACGCGACCGGCGTCAGTACGTCGTCGCCCACACCCTCGTACGGCGGGTGCTGGCGCTGGAGAGCGGTGTGCCGGAGGCGGAGGCCGTGATCTGGCGTTCCTCGCGGGGCCGGCCGTTCCTCCAGAAACCGGCCGAGGGACTGCCGCGCGGCGGCCGGGAGCTGGACTTCAACCTCTCCCACGCCCACGGCCACAATCTGCTCGGGGTGGTGCGGCGCCACCGGATCGGGGTGGACGTCGAACGGCTCGACCGGGGCGAGCAGGGCTTCGACGCGATCGTCGACACCTTCGCGCCCGAGGAACGGCTGTGGGTGGCCGCCGCCGCGTCCGGCCGCCCGCGGGCCCGCAGGATCCTGCGGCTGTGGACGCTGAAGGAGGCCTACTCCAAGGCGCGCGGCCTGGGACTCGGGCTGGCCTTCGACAGTTTCTCCTTCACGCTGGCCGAGGACCGCGGGGTCCTCGCCTTCCGGCCGCCCCCCGGCGAGACCGCGCTGCCGTGGCGGTTCGTCGAACTGGAGCCGGTGCCCGATGTACTGGCGGCCGTGGCCGTCGTGGGCGGCACCGACATGCCCCCGGTCCTCCACCTGCACCACGGATTCCCCTGGGACCGTGGATCACCCCGGGTGCTCGCACTGCCGGACCGGATCGCGGTGCCGGTGTAGGGACGGGCCGGGGCGGGCCCGTGCCGGGACGGCCCGGTGCGGGGCGACCGCCGTCCGACGGGCGTGAGGCCCTCGGACGGCGGCGACGCGACGCGACGCTGCGACGGCGAGCCGTCGGTGTGGGGACTGCGCCAGGCGCGCGGGCGGCCGGCCTGCGCTGCCCGGTTCTCGCGCTGATGCCGAGCGGCCTGCCGCCCGTTCCCGCAAGGTCCGTTCCCGAAAGCTCCGTTCCCGCAAGGTCTGCTGCCCTCGCCGCTGCCGCTGCGGTTGCGGTTGCCGCTGCCGTCGTCGAGGCGGCGGCAGCGGCGTGTCATGCCCGGCGGGCGGGCGCGTCGCTTCCCGGTGGTGGGCGCCGCTGAAGACGTGGCGCGGTCATTCCGGGCCCGGCAGGCGGGCGATCATGGCGTCGAAGCGGCGTACCAAAGCCTCCTGCTCCAGGCCCAGTTCGTCGATGCGGCGCCGCAGCCGGGCGATCTCGGCGCCCAGGTCGAGGGCCTCCGCGAGGGCGACGGTGCGCGCCGGGGCCGCGGAGTGGGGCGGGGGTGGCGCGGACAGGTCGGGGGCGTGGTTGAGGATGGCCTCCATCCGGCCGCGCAGCGCCGGGCCCGGCTCGATGCCGAGCGCGTCCATCAGCCGGCGTCGCGCCCGCTCGTACACCCCGAGGGCCTCCGCCTGCCGGCCGCCCCGGTACAGGGCCAGCATCAGCAGGTCGTAGAACCGCTCCCGCAGCGGATGGTCGGCCGTGAGCTTCTCCAGCTCGCCGGTGATCTCACCGTGCTGCGCGCAGCGCAGGCTCGCGTCGTACAGGGCTTCCAGGGCGGTGAGCCGGTTCTCCTCCAGGCGGTCCGCCTCCGTGGTGCAGATCGGGCCCGTTCCGCTGCCCTGGAGGGCGGGGCCGCGCCACAGGGACAGGGCGCGGCGCAGCAGTTCGGCGGCGTAGCCGGGGTCGGAGGCGAGCGCGGCGCGGCCGTTGGCGGACAGCCGGTGGAAGCGCTGGACGTCGGTGGTGGCCGGGCCCAGGGTCAGCAGATAGCCGGCCGGCAGGGTGCTGATCCACTCGTGGCCGTCGTCGGGGGCCGGCAGCAGCCGCCGCAACCGGGCCACATGGGCCTGGAGCGCGTTCGCGGCGTTGGACGGCGGGTGGTCGCCCCACAGCTCCTCGGTCAGCCGGTCGACCGACAGCAACTGACCGGCGTGCACGACGAACGCGGACAGCAGGGCGCGCTGCTTGGAGCCGGGCGGGACGATGTCCTGCCCGGTACGGCCGTCGCGGATCTCCACCGGCCCCAGCAGCCGGAACTCGGTGCCCGTCTCGCCGTCCAGGCCGGTGACGGGGTCCCGGCCGACGTCCAGGACCGTCATCGCGGCAGCACCGGCGTCCCGGCGAGCGCGAAGGCCCGCCGTACGTCGTCGGTGATCCCCGCGCCGGGCCCGGCCGGCTCTGGCGGGAACCACTCCGTCAGCCGGGCGGCGTCCTCGATGACCCGTCGACGCGCAGCCGTCGGTGCCCGTCCCGGTGCGGCGACCGGCCGCACGTCCCGTCCGGCCGGGACGAGCGCGGGCCACCGGTGGCACACCGCAGGGGGGCCACCGGCGTGGGGGAACACGAACAGGCGCAGTTCCATGCTGACTCCGTCGACGGTCCTCCGTTGCGGACACCGGACCATAGCCGCCGCCCGCCGCCTGCGGTGAGACGTGCGAGCCCCCTTCGAGCAGACGTGCAAAGGTCCTCGAGGACCCGGGCACGGGCGTGACCTCCCCGTTCGGGGTCCGGCTTGGAGGGCTGGTCGAGCGCGGGTCGAAGTCTCGGGGCGGGTGGCCGAAACGGAGCTAGCGTGCTGGGCCGACGGCAAACGGGGAGGAAAACCGTGGAGATTCAGGTTCTGGGTCCACTGAACGCCGACGTCAACGGGGAATCGATCGTTCCGACCGCCGGCAAGCCGCGCCAGATTCTGGCCCTGCTCGCCTTCTACCCTGGCCGGGTCATGCCGGTGCCCACCCTCATGGAGGAGATCTGGGGCACCGAGCTGCCCCAGAGCGCCATGACGACCCTCCAGACGTACATACTCCAGCTGCGCCGGCGCCTCGGCACCGCCATGGGCCCGGACGCGCCGGGCTCCGCCAAGGACGTACTGGCCACCCGGCACGGCGGCTACCTGCTCCAGATCGCGCCGGACTGCGTCGACGTACACCGCTACGACCAGCTGGTCTCCGCCGGCCAGAGCGCCTTCGAGGAGGGCGAGGACGACCGGTCGGCGCGGCTGCTGCGCGAGGCGCTGGCCATGTGGCAGGGCCCCGCGCTGGTCGACGTACGCGTCGGGCCGATCCTGGAGATCGAGGTCATGCGGCTGGAGGAGAGCCGCCTGGTCACCGTGGAGCGCCGCATCGACGCCGATCTGCGGCTGGGCCGGCACAGCGAACTCCTCGCCGAACTGACCGATCTGATCGCCCGTCACCCCCAGCACGAGGGGCTGCACTCGCAGGCGATGGTCGCGCTGTACCGCTCCGGGCGGCAGGCCACCGCGCTGGACGTCTACCGCCGGCTGCGGATGCGGCTGGTCGAGGACCTCGGCGTGGAGCCCTCGCCGCAACTGCAGCGGCTGCACCAGGCGATGCTCACCGTCGACCCCGCGCTGGACGTGGTCAGCGGGCCGCGCCGCACCTCCACCTTCGACCTGTACGCGGCGTAGGACGCCATGCGCCCGCCACGATCCGAGCCCGGCACCGAGAAGGGACGGCCGATGTCTGACGCACAGCCGGTACGACTGCACTGCTTCGCGCACGCCGGAGCCGGCGTCTCCTCCTTCTACGGCTGGCCCGCCGGCCTCGGCCGGGGTGTGGAGACGGTGCCGCACCTGCTGCCGGGCCGTGAGAACCGGCGCCGCGAACCCCGGGTCACCGGGCGTGAGGCGCTGCTGGCCGACCTGATGGACGCGTTCGTGTCCGAGGCGCCGGCCGCGCCGTACGTCCTGTACGGGCACAGCCTGGGCGCGATGGTCGCCTACACCGTCACCCGCGCCCTGCACGAGGCGGGACTGCCCGGACCGGCGCTGCTCGCCGTCGGCGCCTGCCCGCCGCCCGACGCCGGATCCGACCTGTCCGACGCCTGGGGCGCGGCCGACGAGGACCTGCTCGGGCTGCTCGACGAGGTGGGTGCCCTGCCGGAAGGGGCGGCGCCCGGCGGGTTCTGGCACCGGGCCGTGATGCCCGTGCTCCGCGACGACCTGGCCCTCGCCCATGACCTGAGGGTGTCCGCCCGCCGCCCGATGACGGCCGGACCGCTGACCGTGCCGATGCTCGTCGTCTCCGGCACCGACGACCCGCTGGCCCGGCCCGCCGTGACGGACGGCTGGCGGCGCTGGACCTCCGGGACGGTGGTGACCCGGACCGTGCCCGGCGACCACTTCTTCCTGCGCGGCGGTGACCTGCCCCGGTTGCTCGGACGTGCCTGCCGCGTCGTGCGGCGCACCACCCCCGCGCGGGCCGGCGCCCGATGAGCGGGGGCGGCCCACGACAGCTGCGCACCGACGTGTGCGTCGTCGGCGCGGGGCCCGCCGGACTGGCCCTGACGCTGCTGCTGTTGCGCTCGGGGGTGCGGGTCACGCTGCTGGAACGCTCCATGGGGCTGCGCCGGGACTTCCACGGCGAGATCCTCCAGCCGGGCGGGCAGCGCGTCCTCGACGACCTGGGCGTGCTGGCCGCCGCCCGGGCCCGCGGCGCGTGCGACCTCACCGGCTTCCAGGTCCTCCAGGACGGCCGGCCGCTGCTCGACATCGACTACCGGCGCCTGACCGCCCCGCACGACCGGCTGCTCGCCCTGCCCCAGCGCCACCTGCTGGCGGAACTCCTCGACGCGTGCCGGGAACTGCCCGGCTTCACGCTGCTGGAGGGCCACCGGCTCGGGGCACTGCTCGGGGACGCCGACCGGGTCACCGGGGCCGTGGCCACCGGCCGCGACGGTACGACCGTGACCGTGCGGGCCCGGGTGGTCGCCGGGGCCGACGGCCGCTTCTCCCGCACCCGGCGGCTGGCCGGGATCGAGGCGGGGCGCGCGGAGGCGTTCGACCAGGACGTGGTGTGGTTCGCCGTGCCCGCCGCCGGCCGCCGCACCGGTCAGGTGCGCGTCCACCGCACCGCGCAGGGCGCGCTGCTCGTGCACGACACCCATCCGGACCGGCTGCGGATCGGATGGACGCTGCCGCACCGCACCTGGAACCGGATGGCGGCCCGCGGCATCGACGCCATCCGCCGCGACCTGGCGGACGCCGTCCCGCAGTACGCCGACCTGTTCAACGAAGGGCTGCGCCGCCTGACCGACCTGACGCTGCTCGACGTGTTCGCGGCGCAGGCCGGCACATGGGTGCGCGGCGGGCTCGTCCTCGTCGGCGACAGCGCCCACACCCACGGCCCGATCGGCGCCCAGGGCATCAACCTCGCCCTCCAGGACGCGGCCGCCGCCCACCCGGTGCTGGTCGACGCCGTCCGCAACGGCGACGCCCGCCGGGAGCGGCTGCTGCCCTACGAGCGGCGACGCCGACCCGTCGCGGCCGCCGCGCACCGCGTGCAACGACTCCAGGCCAAGGCGCTGCTCGGGCGCGGCGGGCCCATCACCACCCGGCTGCGCTCGCACGCCGCCGCGCTCGTCACGCGCACGCCCCTCGGTGACCGGATCACCCGCGCGATCGCCTACGGCACGGACCCCGCCCCGGTCCGCACGGACCTGTTCACAGTCCCGGCCCCCGCAGGCTGACTCCGGCTCGCCCCGCCCCGCCCCGCCTCACCTTGCAGGCGGCGCGGGCACGGGTTCCGGCTCCCGCGGGCTGACTCCGGCTCGCCTTGCAGGCGGCGCGGGCACGGGTTCCGGCTCTCGCGGGCTGACTCCGGCTCGCCTTGCAGGCGGCGCGGGCCCAGGCTCCCGCAGGCTGTTCACCACGCGGTGAGGGCGGCCCGCCGCGTCCCCACGCGCCGAGGGCACACCGCCGGTGCCGGCCGCGGGGGCCCCACCCCGTCCCCTCCTGCCGTCGGCGACTGCACCCACGCCTTGGCGCCCGGCTGCGGGGCACGGTCCTGCCGTACCGCCGGCCGCGGCGCGGGCCGGAGCGGTCGGCCTCTGCGCGTGGCTGCGGCGGCCGCGACGCCGGGCCGTCGCGACGCCGGCCGCTCGCCGTTGCCGGCCGGTCGCCGTTGTCGGCAGAGCCGAGGGCGGTCGGGCGGCTGCGGTGGCTCGGGTCGATGACGGGGGACCGCCGAGCGATGGGCTCGGGGCGCGCACCCCGCCCGTGCCGGCCGGGTGCCTCCGCGTGGGTCGAGCGCTCTTCGACGGTTTCTCGAGCGGTCCGGCCGACGGTGTAAGCCGCCGAGCGGTGAACCGCGGCCGCGCACCGACCAGCCGGAGGAGAACGAGCCGTGCCGACCTTCACGTACCCGGATCTCCCGCTGGACGGCCTGCTGCGCACGGCGGCGGTGCGCGACGCCGACGGGATCGCCGTACGGCACGCGGACACGGCGCTCACCTTCGGTGAACTGGACGCCCTGGCCGACCGCGTGGCCGCCTGGCTGCAACGGCGGACCGGGGGCAGGCCCGGCGCGCGCGTCGGCGTCGCCCATGTCCTCGACCCGGTGTTCGCCGCCGCCTACTACGGCACCGCCCGCAGCGGATCCACCGTGGTTCTCGTCAACCCCCTGCTCAGCGAGGCGGGACTGCGGCACGTGTGCGCCGCCGCCGAGGTGGAGGTGGCGTTCGTGCCCACCGCCACGGCGGAGGTGCTGACCAAGCTGCGCGGCGCCCTGCCCCGGCTGCGTACCGTCGTGGTGACCGACGCGCCCGACGGCGTCGTCCCGGGCGACGCCGTCCCGCTGCACACCGCGCTCGCCGACGCCCCGGACGCCCCGCGGGCCGGCCGGACCGATCCCGGCGCGATCGCCTGCGTGCAGTTCACCACCGGCACCACCGGCCGTCCCAAGGGCGTCCTGCTCACCCACCGCAATCTGGTCGCCAACGCCCGGCAGACCGCCCTTGCCCACCGCCTGGACTGCACCTCCGTCACCCTCAACCACCTGCCGCTCTACCACGTCATGCACCTGAACTCGGCCGTGTACGCGGGCGCCTGCCAGGTGCTGTGCACCGATCCCGACCCGCTCGTCTCGCTCGCCGCGGCCGCCGAGGCCGGCGCCACCCACTACTACGGGCTGCCCGCCCGGCTGCACCGCCTCGCCGCCGACGCCAGGCCGGTCGGGACGGCACCGGGCGGCGCCCGGCTGACGGCCGTGCTCTCCGGCGGCTCCGGACTGCGCCCCGAGGCCGCGCGTGCCCTGCGCGACCGGCTGGGCGTACCCGTCATCCAGGGCTACGGCATGGCCGAGCTGTCCCCGCTCACCCACTGCCAGCAGCCCGACGCCTACCGGGCCGGCACCGTCGGTCAGGTGGTCCCCGGCACCGAATGCCGCGTCGTCGACGTGCACTCCCGCGCGCCGCTGGACGTCGGCGCGACGGGAGAAGTACAGGTGCGGGGACCGCAGTTGATGGCCGGCTACCTCGCGGACGACGAACCGTCGCGGATCGACGAGGACGGCTGGTTCTCCACCGGAGACGTCGGCCGGCTCGACGCCGAGGGAGCGCTGCGGCTGGTGGACCGGCTCGCCGACATCTTCAAGTACGACAACGAGATCGTCTCGCCGACCCGGATCGAGCACGTCCTCGGCCAGGACCCCCGGGTCGCCGACTGCATCGTCGCCGACTGGCCCGACGACGTGCACGGCGGCCTGGTCTGGGCCGGAATCGTCCTGCGCGACGACCCGCACCCGGGCCCGCACTCCGGCCCCGGGCAGCGCGCGGACGACGGCACCGGCGTCCTCGGCGTCCTCGACTCCATCACCACGCGGGCCAACGAACAGCTCGCCCCCTTCGAACGCATCCGCATGACCGAGGCGATCGACGCCGTCCCCCGCACCCCCACCGGCAAGCCCGAACGGCGCGCGGTCCGCGACCGTCTCAGGGCCCGCGCCGCCGCCTGACCTTCCACGCCGCGGCAACGACCGCCCGTACCACCCCCGACCGCCCGCACCGGCTCGAACCCAGGAGCAGACCATGGTGACCTTCGTCAACAAGCTGACCGTGCACGGCGACATCGACTCCTTCCTCGCCGTCAAGGGACGCCTCACCTCCTACATGTCCGCCCAGCCCGGCTACGTCAGCCACCACACGCTGCGCCACGCCAAGACGCCCCACGTGTTCCTGGAGCTGGCCGTGTGGCAGGACGCCGACGCCCACCAGCGCGCGGTGCGCAGCGAGGAGTTCCAGGCGATCGTCCAGGACCTGCGTCCGCTGGCCACGCCCGAGCCGGGGCTGTACGAGACGGTCGAGGAGAGCGCGTGACGCCGCGCCCCACGGACCGGCCCCACGTCGTCGTGGCGGGTGCCGGACCGGTCGGCCTGACCGCCGCCCATGAACTGGCCCGCCGCGGACTGCGGGTCCGCCTCGTCGACGCCGCGTCCGGACCCGCCCGCACCAGCCGGGCCGTGGCCACGCATCCGCGCACCCTGGAGACGTACGACCAGATGGGCGTCGTCGACGCCATGCTCCCCCGGGGCCGGGAGAACCGGGCGTTCACCATGTACGCCAAGGGGCGCCGGCTCGTACGGCTGGACGCCGACTACTCCACGATGCCCACCGCGTACCCGTTCACCCTCGTCATCGGGCAGACGGACACGGAGGCCGTGCTGCGCGACGCCGTGGCCCGCCTCGGCGTGCACGTCGAGTGGGGGGTGCGGCTCACCGGTTTCGAGCAGGACGCGGACACCGTACGGGTGCGCCTTGCGCGGGCGGACGGCACCGAGGAAGACGTGGAGACCTCGTGGCTGGTGGGCTGCGACGGCGGGCACAGCACCGTACGCACCCTCCTCGGTCTGGAACTGGCCGGACACAGCAGCGAGACGTGGATGCTCGCCGACGCGCCGGTCAGCACCGACCTGCCGCCGGACACCATCTACTGGGCCCACACGGGCCGCCAGGCCCTGATGATGGTGCCCTACGCCCGCGCCGGCCACTGGCGGCTGCTGGACACCGCGCCCCCCTCCCGCCGCACCGACCCGCGCCCCGCCGAGGAACGGCTGTCGCAGAAGCTGTCGGCCGCGCTCGGCCACGGCGTACGGGTCGGCGAAGCCACCTGGACCTCCACCTTCACCTTCCAGCAGCGGATGGTGGCGCGGATGCACGAGGGCCGCGTCTTCGTCGCCGGGGACGCCGCCCATGTGCACAGTCCGGCATCCGGGCAGGGCATGAACACCGGCATCCAGGAGGCGTACAACCTCGCCTGGAAGCTCGCCCTGGTCGAACAGGGTCACGCCGGGCGGGAACTCCTCGACACCTACGACGAGGAACGCGTGCCCATCGGCCGCGCGCTGCTCGGCTCCACCCGCGCCGCGACCTCCCTCGTACAGCTGAAGAACCTGATCGCGTCGGTGGTGCTGCCCGTCGCCCTCACCGTCGTCCGCACGGTGGCGCCGCTGCGCCGGGCCGTGCAGCGCCGGGTCCTCGGCGGCATGTCCGGGCTGCGCATCGACTACGGCACGTCGTCCCTTACCACCGTGGACGGCTACCGGCTCGTCGCGCGCTCCGGCTCCGCCGTCATGGCCGGCGTCGAACCCACCCCGGCGCCCGCACCGGGCGAACGCGTCACCCACGCCCGCGTCCACGGCACCGGCGACGCCGGTTGCGCCGGGCTGCGCGCCGAACTGCGCGACCCGCGCTGGTCGTTGCTGCTCGCCGCGGGCGGCACCGGGCCCGGTGACGTGCCCGTCGGCGTGGCCGTCACCGCGGCGGCCCAGTACGGCGAGTGGCTGTCGGTGCGCACCGTCGGCGGCGCGACCGCCGACGGCCCCGCCCCGCTCGCCGACCCCGGCGGGCGGCTGCGCACCGCGCTCGGCCTGGCACCGGGCGGCTGGCTGCTGGTGCGCCCCGACGGATACGTCGCCGCGCGCGGCACCGTCCTGACGCGGGACGCGCTGCGCCGCGCGCTGGAACCGGTGCGGCCGCCCGTGCCGCTCGCCGAGGCGGCCCGGCCGGAGCCCGGGCTCGCCGTGGTCCGCACCCGGCGGGTGGAAGAACACGGAGCCTGACGCCCGGTACTCCGGGGCCCGGGCCGGTGTCGATTCACGGAACAACCAGGAAGAGGTGGCGTGGGGTGTCGGACGAGCGTGTGTACCGCAGGACGCGGTCGGTCGAGGTGGCCGCACCGGCGGGGGTCGTCTACGGGCTGATCGCCGACGCGGTGCGGTGGCCGCTGTTCTTCCCGCCGATCGTGCACGTGGAGCGGCTGGAGTTCGACGGGAGGAACGAGCGGCTGCGCATGTGGTCGGCCGCCGGCGGCCGGATCCGGTCGTGGCTCTCGCGGCGGGTGCAGGACCCACAGGAGCGCCGCGTCGACTTCCGCCAGCTCAACCCCGAGGCCCCGGTGGAGACGATGAGCGGGACCTGGGCCGTGCGGGAGCGGGCGGACGGGACCAGTGAGCTCACCCTGACCAGCGAGTTCACGGTGGCCGGTGACCGGCCCGAGGACGTGGAGTGGGTGCAGCGGGCGCTCGCCGGCACGACGGGCGCGGAGATGGACAGCGTCAGGCGGCTCGCGGAGCGGTGGGGTCGGCTGGACGAGCTGGTGCTGTCCTTCGAGGACTCCGTGCGTGTCAACGGCCCCGCCGAGCTCGTCTACGACTTCCTCTACCGCGTCGGCGACTGGCCCGAGCTGATCCCCCACGTCTCCCGCCTGGACCTGACCGAGGACACCCCCGGCGTCCAGGAAATGACCATGGACACCACCACCGCCGACGGCAGCACCCACACCACCACCTCCGTCCGCGTCTGCTTCCCCCACGCCGGACGCATCGTCTACAAGCAGACCGCCACCCCCGCCCTCATGGACGCCCACACCGGCGAATGGACCGTCACCCCCGACACCACCGGCGTCACCGTCACCTCCCACCACAGCGTCGTCATCCGCGAAGACACCGTCACCACCGTCCTCGGCGAAGACGCCACCCTCGAACAAACCCGCCACTACCTGCGCCAAGCACTCGGCCGCAACTCCACCAACACCCTCCACCTCGCCAAACGCCACGCCGAAACAGCGGTCCGGATGCTCTGACCGGCTGGCGCGTTGCCGAGGAGAACGCAGTCCGGCCCCATCACCGATCGAGTGCGGCCAAAGCCGGCGCTGCTGTCATGTGCTCCGTCCGTCCGTGTGATCCCCCGACCGTGCGGCCCGAGCCGGCGACAGAGGAGAGGCATGACTCCCCATCCGACACCGCTGTCCGTCCGTGACGACCACACGGTGCGTTCGTCGTCCGACACACGCGTGGGCGGCCACACGTCCGGCGCGGCCCCGGACGCACAGGAGCCGACGGACACCCGGTCCCGGCTGCGCGCGATCTGGTCCCGGCTGCTGAAGTCCGACGCGCTGCCCCTGGACCTCGGCTTCTTCGAGCTCGGCGGCAACTCCCTGCTCGCGACCCGCCTCATCCTGTGCATCGAGGGCGAGTTCGGTGTCCAGCTGACGCTGCGCCATCTCTACGAGATGCCCAGCATCATCGCCATGTCCGCCGCCATCGATGCCCTGCTCGCCGGCGACGGCACGGCCGGCGCGGTCCGCGCCGAGGCGGCCCGGCATGCGGCCGCCGAGGCGCGCCCCGCCCGCCGGCTGCCCAACGGCCTGATGGTGCACGATCTGAGCGAGGCCGACACCCAGCACGTCTACGAGGACCTCTTCGAGCGCCGCACCTACGAAAGGAACGGCGTCACCGTCGAGGCCGGTGCCACCGTCTTCGACGTCGGCGCCGCCGTCGGCCTGTTCACCCTCTTCTCGCACTACGAGGCGGAGAACGTCGAGATCTACGCGTTCGAGCCGGCGCCGCCCATGTTCGAGCTGCTCAGCAAGAACGTCACCGACCACGCGGTGAACGCCAAGCTGTTCACCATCGGCGTCTCCGACCGCGAGGCCGCGGCCGAGTTCCCGTTCCCTCCGCGCAGCTCCGGCATCCCGTTCAAGGCGTTCGTGCGCCCCCTGAGCGACGTCATCCGCGAGCAGGGCGTCGAGCGCATCGACCTCATCAGGATCGACGTGCCGGGCAGCGAGCAGCAGGTCCTCGACGGCATCGCCGAAGAGGACTGGCCCAAGATCCGCCAGATCGTGCTCCGGACTTACGACGGCCACGGCCGCGTCGCGCACCTGAGCCGGATGCTCCGGGACCGCGGCTTCCGCGTGCACAGCGAACAGAACGAAGACCGCGCGATCACGGACTTCCACACCGTCTACGCCCTTCGTGACGAGGAGTGCTGAACCGGACGCCGCCACCGATCACCCAGGGCTGCCGCTTTCCCTCCCCAGGGAGCGGTGGCCCTTTTCCGTGCAGCCGGGACCGACCGTTGCGGCAGGGCTGCTGCGGAACCGGTCGAGAAGCGGCGGAGAACTCCTCGTACTCCCCTCACGTGCCCGCCCAGTGCTCTTCGAGCCGGTGTCGGGCGGGGGCGCTGCCCAGCGGAGATCGTCTGCGCGGGGGATGCGGTGACCGGGGTGTCTTCCACGGAGTGTGGCCGTGGCGTCGACCGGCAGTCCACTCGGCCTCGAGCGGCTGCCGTGAGAGTCGGGCATACGCGCAGGGAAGGGGTTTCGGAGGTGCTGAATGAGAGAGCTCGCCGCCCGTCGCATACGACTGGCATGGCTTCACCTGCGCTCCCTACGGAGGGCCTGACGCCCTCGGACCGCACACCGGGCAGGACGCCGGGCGGGACGCCGGGCGGGACGTCGGGCGGGGCATCGGGCGGGACGCCGCATCGCACGCCGGACCGTGCGTGGGAGGCCGACGCCAGGGCCCGCGCGGCCCGTCTCGAAGCGTTGCTCGGCGATCCCCGCGACGGCGCCAACCCCCATGGCCTGCGCGCCCTGTTCGCCGCCGACGACCGGCGCGAACCGCCCGCCGCGACCGAGAGCCTGCTCGCCGAGGAGGGCCTGGGCGCCGAGTTCGTACCCGTGGCCTACGGCGGCCGGCTCACCCGGGCCGACCTCCTCGCCCGTGTGCTGCGCCCCGTCTTCCGCCGCGACGTAGCCCTCGGCTTCGGCTCCGGCATCACCTCGCTGTTCGCCATCGGCGCCGTCTGGGCGGCCGGCACCGAGCAGCAGCGGCGCTCCGTCGCCGACCTGCTCCTCGGCGGCGGTCGGGCCACGATCCTGCACCACGAACTGGCCCACTCCAACGCCATCCTGCGCCACGAGTTCACCGCCCGCACCGCACCCGGCGGCGGCTACCGGCTGGACGGCCGCAAGGACGTCATCATCAACGCCGCGCGCGCCGATGCCCAGGTCGTCTACGCCCGCACCGACCGGGCGCGCGGACCGCGCAGTCACTCGGTGCTGCTCCTCGACCCGGCCCGGCAGCAGCCCCCGGCCGTACGGCACCTGCCGCGCATCACCACGCCCGGCATGCGCGGAGCGCTCTTCTCGGGGCTGGAGTTCGACGACTACGCGGTGCCCGGCGACGCCCTCGTCGGCGAGAGCGGCGACGGCGTCCTGCTCGCCCTGCGGACCTTCCAGGTCAACCGCAGCCTGATCTGCGGGGTCGTCACATCGGCGGCCGACACCGTGCTGCACTCCGCCGTACGGGCCGCGACGACGGGACGCAGCGGCCCCGTGGCCCGCCGCTGGCACAGGCCGCTCACCGGTGTCTTCGCCGACCTGCTGGCCTGCGACTGCATGGCCACCGTCGTGCTGCGCGCCCTGAGCCTGCTGCCCGACCGCGCCCATGTCCTGGCCGCCGCCGTCAAGTACGTGGTGCCCGACCTGCTGCGGGAGAACCTCGAGGAGCTCGCCACCGTCCTCGGCGCGCGCGGCTACGAACACGACAGCCCCGAGTACGGCGCGCTCGACAAACTCGTACGCGACCTCCCGGTCGCCGGACTCGGCCACGCCGGCACCGCGGCCTGCCAGGCGGTGATCGTCCCGCAGCTGAGGGGTCTGGCCGAACGTGCCTGGTTCGCGGAGGAGGAGCCGCCGCCCGAGCTGTTCCGGCAGGGCGCCGAGCTGCCCGCCCTGGACTACGGGGCGCTCGGCATCGCCGGGGGCGGCGACTTCATGGCCGCTTCCCTCGTCGGCTCGGCCGCCCGGCTCGCCGCGTCACGCCCGGTCGGCGGCCAGATCGCCGCGCTCGCCGAGTTGGCCGAGGCGTTCGTCACCGAACTGCGCGCCCTGCGCGAGCAGTGCCGCGTCCTGCCCGCCTACGGCGCCACGTCGTCGGCCGACCCCGCCGTGTGCGTGCTCAGCGACCGCTACAGCCTGGTCGTCGCCGCGGCCGCCGTGCTCGGCGTGTGGGAGGGCCAGACCGGCGACGACCCGTTCCTCGCCGACCCGGCCTGGGCGGTCCTCGCCCTGTCACGGCTCGGCGAACGGCTCGGCATCCCGGTGCCCGAGCTGCCGCGCGGCTGCCTGGAACGGGTCCTGGACGAACTGGTGCGCCGCTACCGGGCCGGCCTGAGCTGCGACCTGGACGCCATCACCCTCGCGCAGTGACACAGCGGCAACGACACAGCGGCAACGACACAGGCAGCAACCACACAGCAGCGGTGACACAGCAGCGGTGCCCCAGAGGAGGAGCGAGCCCGTGACGCAGCCCGAGCCCACACAGCGCATCACCGAGCCCGTCCACGTCAGCGGCCCCGACGGGCCGTGGGACCGGGTGCGCGAGGGAATGGACCGGCACGGCAACGCCGTGGTGCACACCACCTGGGGCGAATGGCTCACCGGCGCCGTCGCCGACCCGTCGCTGCGCCCGCTGCTCGGCCGAGACTGGCAGCGCTACCGCCGTACCCCCGACCCCACGGTCCGCTACCGGTTCGTCGCCTCCCGGCTGGCCACCAAGTTCACGGCCGCCGCCGCGCTGGACGTCCGGCCCGCCGAACTCGACCTCGCCTACAAGATCGGCGGACGTCCCTATCTGCGGGGCCTGGACCAGATCGACGTGAGCCTCACCCACACCGACGACCTGATCGCCGTGGGCATCAGCCGCAACGGCAGGATCGGCGTCGACGCCGAACCCGCCGGGCGGCCCATGTCCTTCGAACTGCTGCAGAGCCATGTGTGCACCCCCACCGAACGCGCCGCCCTGGAAGAGCTGCCCGAGGCCGGGCGCACGGCGGAACTGCTGCGGCTGTGGACCCTGAAGGAGGCCTACACCAAGGCCCTCGGCCAGGGACTGCGGCTGAGCTTCACCGAGTTCGGCTTCGGCATCGACACCGGCGGCCTGCTCGCCCCCGACGGGACTCCGGCCGCACGCGGCGAATGGGCGTTCACCACCCGCCACGTACTGGGCCGCCGCTACGTCCTCAGCGTGGCCTGCCACGACGCGGGCCTCGACACCTCCCGCGACACCGCGGCGCACACCATGCTCGACGAGGGCTTCATGGGCGCGGTCGCCGACCTGCTCACCTCCGCCGACGGCTGACCCGCCCCGCAGCCTCAGCGCCTGCGAGTCGCGGCTGGTGAACGCCGCTCCCCGGCCGGCCGACTGACGACGGCGCCGGGCACATCGCCCGGTCCTCGAGCAGGGGTCGAGGGATGTTGCCCGGCGAACCGGCAGACTGCTGCCGCCGCGTCCGCCCACCGTCATCCCCCCGTCACGGGGGCGGACGCGGTATCCCCGAAAGCCGGCCGCGCCGCGAACCCGCCGCCCCGGCCTCGTTCCCGCCCGGCGCGCACCGCTGTGATCCGGTGCGGCGCGGGCCGGCGTTCCTCTCCCTACGGCCCCCTCCACACGGCCCACGGCCCGCGTCCCCCCCCCCCCCACCGCCCACCGCCCACGCGCCTCAGCCATGCCCCCGGACCGGGCCCGCCGCTCCCTCCAGAGACGTTCGTGATTGCGTCCAGGACGGCTGGAGGAAAACGGGACCGCGCCCCGCGTGCCGCTAGGGTGCCGGACGACGGAAGGCACCGGGCACCGGCCCTCGACCGCCTGCGCACAGGGGACGCGCAACCCGCCGCGCTGTCGGCCGACCACGGTGTCAGCGCCGTGTCAGGTCCGTATGGGCGGGGCCTTCCATACTCCTTCCGAGCTCGCAGAGAGGGGAGGGAGGGGGTGCGCGCCCCGGACGCCATGACAACGGATCACTCCTCACGCACGTCCCCGGTGTTCCCCGACGCGTCGATGTCCGTCATCGTCGACCCCGGCCGGCCCCCGTACGACGCTCCGCCCGTCCTGGAGCTGCGCGGCCCCCTGGACACCGGCCGCCTCGAGGCCGCCCTGGAACGCGTCGTCACGCACCTGCCGGACGTCGCGCCGTGGCGGCACCGGCTGCAGCGCCTCGGACCGGGCCACCACACCCTGACCCTGACCACCCCCGCGCCCTGCGACTTCCCGGCCGGTCTGCTGGCCGACCTGCTCACCGACGCCACGACCGCCGCAACCGGGTCCTTCGTACGCGGTCTCGCCCCGAGCCCGCTCCAGCGCGACCTGCTGTCCGAAGCCGACGCCGCCACCGACCCGGCCGCCGTCCGGCACATCGGGCAGCTGGCCTGTGTGTGGCACGGCCCGCTCGACCCCGAACGTCTCACGGCCGCCTGGCAGTCCCTCACCGACCACGAGAGCGTGCTGCGCTCGGCGTTCGACGACGGCTTCGAGCCGCGGATCGTCGTGCACAACCAGGTCCGGGCCGATGTCGTACGCCTGGCGCACGGCACCGCCGACTGGACGGCGCTCGTCGAGAGCGACCGGCTGCGCGGCATCGACCCGCGTACCCCCGGGCCCCTGCGGGTGACCGTGCTGGGCGGCGGGCCCGTGGTGTCCGTCCCGGCACCGCCCACGCGGCTGCTGCTCACGTACCACCACGCCCTCCTGGACGACTTCAGCGCCCGCCTGCTGCTGCGCGAGTTCACCCGCGCCTACCTGGCCGGCGGCCGGCTGCCGGGCGGCGAGCGCCGTCCCGACATGGGCGACTACACCCACTGGCTCGCGGGCCGCAACACCGCCCCGGCACGGGAGTTCTGGTCGATGGCCGCGCCGCCGCCCGGTGCCGCCCACTCGCCCCTGCCCGTGACCCCTCCCGCCTCCGGCGTCAGGGGGACGGGAAGCGGCCGCGCCCGGCTGCGGCTCACTCCCGCCCAGACCGCGCGGCTCGGCGCCTGGGCGGCCGGCTGGGGCGGCACGGAGAGCGGCGCGCTCCAGGCGGTGTGGGCCCTGCTGCTGTACCGGGCCGCCGGGTCCGCCGTCGCCGAGCCGGTCCGGTTCAGCGTGGCGGTGTCCGGACGCGGCATCCCGTTCGACGGCGTGGAGCGCCTGCCGGGTGCCCTGCGCAACCCGCTGCCGCTGTCCGTCGTCGTCGATCCGCGTGCCACGGTGCCGCAGCTGCTGGCGGAACTGCGCGACCGGGCACTGGACATGGCCGCCTACGAGTGGGTCACGGCCGGCCAGATCCGGGCCTGGACCACGGACGGGGACCGGCCCGCCGGTCCGCCCGGCACCCTCGTGGCCTTCGACAGCCGGCCGCGTCCGGCGGACGACCTCGACACGGAACTCGCCGCCCACGGTGTCCGCCTGGAGACCGCGATGACACTCGCCACCCGGACGGGGTACGACCTCACCCTCGCCGCCCAGCACGACGAGGACGGCGCGCTCGTGCTGACCGTCTCCTACGACCGTGACCGTGCGGCCGGAGTCGCCGATGTCCTGGCCCACGCGGGATACCTGCTGCAGGAACTGCCGCTCCGGCAGGGCGAGTCCACCATCGGCGACATCGTGGCCCTGCTGGCCGACGCCGACGCCGACGCCAAGGGCGACCCCGACCCCGGCCCCGGTCGTGATGCCGACAGCGACACCGGTCCCGGCCCCGCCGCCGGGACCGGCGTCCAGGACACCGGGGCCACCACCGCCTCCGCCGACACGGCCGCCACCCCCGCCTCCGCCCAGGAGTCCCTCCACCGGCCGCCGTCGCCCCTCGTCATCCTCCGGCCCGCCCGGGAGCCCGGCGCCGGGACCGTGTGCCTCCTCCCGGCGGCCGCGAACCCCCGCTCCCGGTACGACCTGCTCGCCCGCTCCTACCGGGGGCCCGAAGCCCTCGTGCTGCTCGACCCCGTCCCCGACGACCCGGGCGCCCGGTACGACGCGCTGCGGCCGCTGGCCGACGCGGGCGGGCGCCTGGTACTGGGTGGCTTCTCCGGATGCGGAGCCGCCGCGTACGACGTCGCCCGGCTCATCGCCGCGCACGGCGGCCGGCCGCCCCTTGTGGTGCTCGCCGCCGCCTCCACCGCCGTCGGCGACCTCGCCCGGCTGCTCGAATCCGCCGCCGAACGCGCCGGATGACCCCCGGACGACCCCACCCGGCCCTGCCGTGAACGACCGTCCAACGGACCTCACACCTCTGGAGAGCCATGTCCCGTCGCCTGTTCACCTCGGAGTCCGTCACCGAGGGCCACCCCGACAAGATCGCCGACCAGATCAGCGACGCCGTCCTCGACGCGCTCCTGCGC
Organism: Streptomyces sp. NPDC104814; assembly: GCF_055583185.1. Lineage (NCBI taxonomy): Bacteria > Bacillati > Actinomycetota > Actinomycetes > Kitasatosporales > Streptomycetaceae > Streptomyces > Streptomyces sp. NPDC104814. Next base: position 23,856 of record NZ_JBVJOL010000020.1, read on the forward strand.
CAGGACCCGGCCTCCCGCGTGGCCGTGGAGACGCTGATCACCACCGGCCAGGTCCACATCGCGGGTGAGGTGACCACCTCCGCGTACGCCGACATCCCCGCCCTGGTCCGCGAGACGATCCTGGGCATCGGATACGACTCCTCGGCCAAGGGTTTCGACGGCGCCTCCTGCGGCGTCTCCGTCTCGATCGGCGCGCAGTCGCCCGACATCGCGCAGGGCGTCGACACGGCGTACGAAAAGCGCGTCGAGGGCGGAGCCGGCGGTGACGAGCTCGACCAGCAGGGCGCCGGCGACCAGGGCCTGATGTTCGGTTACGCCACGAACGAGACGCCCACCCTGATGCCGCTGCCCATCGAACTCGCCCACCGCCTGTCGCGCCGCCTCACCGAGGTGCGCAAGGACGGCACGGTCCCCTACCTGCGCCCCGACGGCAAGACGCAGGTCACCGTCGAATACCTGGGCAGCCGCCCGGTGCGGCTGGACACGGTCGTCGTCTCCTCGCAGCACGCCGCCGACATCGACCTCGCCACCCTGCTCACCCCGGACATCCGCGAACACGTCGTCGAGCACGTCCTCGCCCAACTCTCCGAGGACGGCATCACGCTGGACACCGACGACTACCGGCTCCTGGTCAACCCGACCGGCCGCTTCGAGATCGGCGGCCCCATGGGTGACGCGGGCCTGACCGGCCGCAAGATCATCATCGACACCTACGGCGGCATGGCCCGCCACGGCGGCGGCGCCTTCTCCGGCAAGGACCCGTCCAAGGTCGACCGTTCGGCCGCCTACGCCATGCGCTGGGTCGCCAAGAACGTCGTGGCGGCCGGGCTCGCCGAGCGGTGCGAGGTGCAGGTCGCGTACGCCATCGGCAAGGCGGAACCGGTCGGACTGTTCGTCGAGACCTTCGGCACCGGAGCCGTCCCGCAGCAGCACATCGAGAAGGCGATCGCCGAGGTCTTCGACCTGCGCCCGGCCGCCATCATCCGCGACCTCGACCTGCTGCGGCCCATCTACCGTCCGACCGCCGCCTACGGCCACTTCGGCCGCGAACTGCCCGACTTCACCTGGGAGCGCACGGACCGCGCCGAGCAGCTGAGGGCCGCGGCCGGCGCCTGACCGGCCGGGCGTCCTGGTACCCGAGGAGAACCCGACGTGCGCATCGCTGTCACCGGTTCCATCGCCACCGACCATCCGATGGTCTTCCCCGGCCGGTTCGCGGATCGGCTCAACCTTGTGAGCGGCACCGCGGCGGACGCCGGAGGCCGCGCATGACACCCCGGCCCACCTTCTCCTTCGAGTTCTTCCCGCCGAAGACGGCAGCGGGGGAGCGCACCCTGTGGCAGGCGATCCGCCGTGTCGAGCCCCTGCGGCCGGACTTCGTCTCCGTCACCTACGGCGCCGGAGGCTCATCCCGCGACCGCACCATCGAGGTCACCCGGCGCATCGCGGCCGAGACGACACTGCGTCCCGTCGCCCACCTCACCGCCGTCGGACACTCGGTGGCCGAGCTGCGGCACATCATCGGCGCGTACGCGGACGCCGGCATCCGGGACGTCCTGGCCCTGCGCGGAGACCCGCCCGGTGACCCCAAGGGACCGTGGGTGCCGCACCCGCACGGCTTCCGGCACGCCCACCAACTGGTCGAACTGGTGCGCTCGCTGGGCGACTTCAGCATCGGTGTGGCGGCCTTCCCGGAGCGCCATCCGCGCTCACCCGACTGGGACTTCGACATCCGGCACTTCGTGGCCAAGTGCCGGGCGGGCGCCGACTACGCCATCACCCAGATGTTCTTCCGGGTCGAGGACTATCTGCGGCTGCGGGACCGGGTGGCGGCCGCCGGCTGCGACACCCCGATCATCCCGGAGATCATGCCCGCCACCGACGTACGCCAGATCCGCCGGTTCGCCGAACTGAGCGACGCGGCCTTCCCCGAGGACCTCGCCCACCGCCTGGAAGCGGCCCGCGACGACCCGGCGGCGGGCCACCGCATCGGCGTGGAGTACGCCACCGCCATGGCCGAACGGCTGCTCGCCGAGGGCGCGCCCGGCCTGCACTACATCACCCTGAACAGGTCCACCGCCGCCCTGGACATCCACCGCAACGTCATGAGCGCAAGGAGCTCCCGTGTCAGCTGAGTTCACGGATTTCAAGGTCGCCGACCTGTCCCTGGCCGAGTTCGGCCGCAAGGAGATCACCCTCGCCGAGCACGAGATGCCGGGCCTGATGGCGATCCGCAAGGA
>NZ_JBVJOL010000021.1:0-1866 GCF_055583185.1 Streptomyces sp. NPDC104814
ACACAGTGGACGCGAGCAACTGAGGACAAGCCCTCGGCCTATTAGTACCGGTCAACTCCACACGTTACCGTGCTTCCATATCCGGCCTATCAACCCAGTCGTCTACTGGGAGCCTTACCCTCTCAAGGAGGTGGGAATACTCATCTCGAAGCAGGCTTCCCGCTTAGATGCTTTCAGCGGTTATCCCTCCCGAACGTAGCCAACCAGCCATGCCCTTGGCAGAACAACTGGCACACCAGAGGTTCGTCCGTCCCGGTCCTCTCGTACTAGGGACAGCCCTTCTCAATATTCCTACGCGCACAGCGGATAGGGACCGAACTGTCTCACGACGTTCTAAACCCAGCTCGCGTACCGCTTTAATGGGCGAACAGCCCAACCCTTGGGACCGACTCCAGCCCCAGGATGCGACGAGCCGACATCGAGGTGCCAAACCATCCCGTCGATATGGACTCTTGGGGAAGATCAGCCTGTTATCCCCGGGGTACCTTTTATCCGTTGAGCGACGGCGCTTCCACAAGCCACCGCCGGATCACTAGTCCCGACTTTCGTCCCTGCTCGACCCGTCGGTCTCACAGTCAAGCTCCCTTGTGCACTTACACTCAACACCTGATTGCCAACCAGGCTGAGGGAACCTTTGGGCGCCTCCGTTACCCTTTAGGAGGCAACCGCCCCAGTTAAACTACCCATCAGACACTGTCCCTGATCCGGATCACGGACCCAGGTTAGACATCCAGCACGACCAGACTGGTATTTCAACGACGACTCCACCCATACTGGCGTATGAGCTTCACAGTCTCCCAGCTATCCTACACAAGCCGAACCGAACACCAATATCAAACTGTAGTAAAGGTCCCGGGGTCTTTCCGTCCTGCTGCGCGAAACGAGCATCTTTACTCGTAGTGCAATTTCACCGGGCCTATGGTTGAGACAGTCGAGAAGTCGTTACGCCATTCGTGCAGGTCGGAACTTACCCGACAAGGAATTTCGCTACCTTAGGATGGTTATAGTTACCACCGCCGTTTACTGGCGCTTAAGTTCTCAGCTTCGCCCCACCGAAATGGAGCTAACCGGTCCCCTTAACGTTCCAGCACCGGGCAGGCGTCAGTCCGTATACATCGCCTTACGGCTTCGCACGGACCTGTGTTTTTAGTAAACAGTCGCTTCTCGCTGGTCTCTGCGGCCACCCCCAGCTCACCGTGTAAAACGGATCACCGAGTGTGGCCCCCCTTCTCCCGAAGTTACGGGGGCATTTTGCCGAGTTCCTTAACCATAGTTCACCCGAACGCCTCGGTATTCTCTACCTGACCACCTGAGTCGGTTTAGGGTACGGGCCGCCATGAAACTCGCTAGAGGCTTTTCTCGACAGCATAGGATCATCCACTTCACCACAATCGGCTCGGCATCAGGTCTCAGCCGTATGCAAGGCGGATTTGCCTACCTTGCGGCCTACACCCTTACCCCGGGACAACCACCGCCCGGGATGGACTACCTTCCTGCGTCACCCCATCACTCACCTACTACCAACTTGGGCCGGCGGCTCCACCACTCCCCTTTGCCCGAAGGCTCCGGGGCGGCTTCACGGCCTTAGCATCACTGGATTCGATGTTTGACGCTTCACAGCGGGTACCGGAATATCAACCGGTTATCCATCGACTACGCCTGTCGGCCTCGCCTTAGGTCCCGACTTACCCTGGGCAGATCAGCTTGACCCAGGAACCCTTAGTCAATCGGCGCAAACGTTTCTCACGTTTGTATCGCTACTCATGCCTGCATTCTCACTCGTCAACCGTCCACGACTACCTTCCAGTGCCGCTTCACCCGGCAGACGACGCTCCCCTACCCATCACAGCACCCGTTGGGGCTTAT
>NZ_JBVJOL010000021.1:1962-3299 GCF_055583185.1 Streptomyces sp. NPDC104814
ATGCTGCAATGACACGACTTCGGCGGTACGCTTGAGCCCCGCTACATTGTCGGCGCGGAATCACTAGACCAGTGAGCTATTACGCACTCTTTCAAGGGTGGCTGCTTCTAAGCCAACCTCCTGGTTGTCTCTGCGACTCCACATCCTTTCCCACTTAGCGTACGCTTAGGGGCCTTAGTCGATGCTCTGGGCTGTTTCCCTCTCGACCATGGAGCTTATCCCCCACAGTCTCACTGCCGCGCTCTCACTTACCGGCATTCGGAGTTTGGCTAAGGTCAGTAACCCGGTAGGGCCCATCGCCTATCCAGTGCTCTACCTCCGGCAAGAAACACACGACGCTGCACCTAAATGCATTTCGGGGAGAACCAGCTATCACGGAGTTTGATTGGCCTTTCACCCCTAACCACAGGTCATCCCCCAGGTTTTCAACCCTGGTGGGTTCGGTCCTCCACGAAGTCTTACCTCCGCTTCAACCTGCCCATGGCTAGATCACTCCGCTTCGGGTCTTGAGCGTGCTACTGAAACGCCCTATTCGGACTCGCTTTCGCTACGGCTTCCCCACCCGGGTTAACCTCGCAACACACCGCAAACTCGCAGGCTCATTCTTCAAAAGGCACGCAGTCACGAGAATGGAGCAAGCTCCATTCCGACGCTCCCACGGCTTGTAGGCACACGGTTTCAGGTACTATTTCACTCCCCTCCCGGGGTACTTTTCACCATTCCCTCACGGTACTATCCGCTATCGGTCACCAGGGAATATTTAGGCTTAGCGGGTGGTCCCGCCAGATTCACACGGGATTTCTCGGGCCCCGTGCTACTTGGGTGTCTCTCAAACGAGCCGCTGACGTTTCGACTACGGGGGTCTTACCCTCTACGCCGGACCTTTCGCATGTCCTTCGTCTACATCAACGGTTTCTGACTCGTCTCACAGCCGGCAGACTGTGAAAGAGAGATCCCACAACCCCGCATGCGCAACCCCTGCCGGGTCTCACACGCATACGGTTTGGCCTCATCCGGTTTCGCTCGCCACTACTCCCGGAATCACGGTTGTTTTCTCTTCCTGAGGGTACTGAGATGTTTCACTTCCCCTCGTTCCCTCCACACTGCCTATGTGTTCAGCAGTGGGTGACAGCCCATGACGACTGCCGGGTTTCCCCATTCGGAAACCCCCGGATCAAAGCCTGGTTGACGACTCCCCGGGGACTATCGCGGCCTCCCACGTCCTTCATCGGTTCCTGGTGCCAAGGCATCCACCGTGCGCCCTTAAAAACTTGGCCACAGATGCTCGCGTCCACTGTGCAGTTCTCAAACAACGACCAGCCACCCATCACCCCACC
>NZ_JBVJOL010000022.1:0-4188 GCF_055583185.1 Streptomyces sp. NPDC104814
GACGTCGGCTTCGAAGAACTCGGCGGCGCCCGCACCCACAACAGCGCCTCCGGCGTCGCCCACCACATGGCCGGCGACGAAAAAGACGCCATCGAGTACGTCAAGCAGCTGCTGTCCTACCTGCCCTCCAACAACCTCTCCGAGCCCCCCGCCTTCCCCGAGGAAGCCGACCTGACGCTCACCGGCGAGGACGAGGAACTGGACACCCTGGTCCCGGACTCCGCGAACCAGCCCTACGACATGCACACCGTCATCGAACACGTCCTGGACGACGCCGAGTTCTTCGAGACCCAGGCCCTGTTCGCCCCGAACATCCTCACCGGCTTCGGCCGCGTCGAAGGCCACCCCGTCGGCATCGTCGCCAACCAGCCGATGCAGTTCGCCGGCTGCCTCGACATCGCCGCCTCCGAGAAGGCCGCCCGCTTCGTACGCACCTGCGACGCCTTCAACCTGCCCGTGATCACCTTCGTCGACGTCCCCGGCTTCCTGCCCGGCGTCGACCAGGAACACGACGGCATCATCCGCCGCGGCGCCAAACTCATCTACGCCTACGCCGAAGCCACCGTCCCCCTGATCACCGTCATCACCCGCAAGGCCTTCGGCGGCGCCTACGACGTCATGGGCTCCAAACACCTCGGCGCCGACCTCAACCTCGCCTGGCCCACCGCCCAGATCGCCGTCATGGGCGCCCAGGGCGCCGTCAACATCCTCCACCGCCGCACCCTCGCCGAAGCCGAAACATCCGGCCAGGACCTGGAAGCGGTACGCGCCCGCCTCATCCGCGAATACGAGGACGCCCTCCTCAACCCCTACATCGCCGCCGAACGCGGCTACATCGACGCCGTGATCAAACCCTCCGACACCCGCCGCCACATCGTCCGCGGCCTGCGTCAACTGCGCACCAAACGGGAAACCCTGCCCCCGAAGAAGCACGGCAACATCCCCCTGTAAAGGAGCAGCTGTGATCAAGGTCGTCCGGGGCAACCCCACCCCCGAGGAGCTGGCCGCCGCACTGGCGGTGGTCCGCGCCCGCGCCGCGGCGGCGGCCGCCACGCCGCCCGGCGCGCCTTCGCCGCGTGACTCCTGGGCCGACCCGGCCCGCCTCGCCGGCCGGCGCGTCCCCCAGCCCGGCCCCACGTCGTGGTCGCGCACCTACTGGCCCGCCTGACCCTCCGTCTCACAGCACGTCCGCGACGGCTTCGGCCATCACCACGTATCCCGCGTCGTTCGGGTGCAGGTGATCGCCGAAGTCGTACGCCGGGTGCAGCCGGTCTCCGTCACGGGGGTCGGCCAGGGCGCGGTGCAGGTCGGCCACCGCGTCGTACGCGCCCGAGGTGCGGATCCATTCGTTCAGCTCGTGGCTCGTCTTGGCCGCGCGCTCGCCCCAGTGGTCCGAGCCGGCGAAGGGCAGCAGGGTCGCGCCGATCACCCGCCGCAGGCCGCCCTCGCGGGCCTCATGGATCAGCCGGCGGTGCCCCTCGATCAGTTCGGCGGCCGGGACGACGGGCGCCGGCTTGTAGGTGGGCTGCTCGTCGGTCTCGCTGAAGCCGATGTCGTTCAGGCCGAGCAGGACGACGAGCGTGTCCACACCGGGGTGGTCCAGGACGTCCCTGGTCAGGCGGTGGAGGGCTCGCTCGCCGTACCAGGCGGAGTCGTTGAGCAGCAGGTTGCCGCCGATTCCGGCGTTCAGGACGGGCCGTCCGGTGCGCGCGGCGAGCGCGTCCGGCCAGCGGCGGTCGGTGCCGGGTGTGGAGCCGAAGCCGTCGGTGATGGAGTCGCCGAGCAGGGCGATGCCGTCGGTGCGGCCGGCGTCGGTCTCGACGGCGGACAGCACGTACCAGGACTCGGTGGCCTCGGGGAACGCGGAGCCCTCAACCGCCGTGAGCAGGTCACCGGGACCCCGGTGGCTGCGGGTGAAGGCCTGTGCGTGGAAGGTCGCCGGGCCGGTCGCCGTATCGAAGTGGAGGGTGACCGTCAGCGACTCTCCCGCGGCGAGGGCCAGCTCGGCCGGATCGCTGACCGCCTGACCGCGCGCCGGGATCTCCACGGCGGACGCCCCGCCGAAGGTGAGCCGCCGCAGCGACCCGGGCTCGACCGACGCGCCCTGGGCCGCGCGGGCCACGGTCGCGCCCGCGATGCGCAGCGGGGAGGTGCCGTAGGTGTGCGAGAGCCGGACGCGGACCCGGCCGCCGCCCGCGCTCAGCCGGACGACCTGGCGCAGCGACTGGCGCCAGAAGCCCTCGCGCGACCAGTTCGGGGTGAAGCCCTCGGTGGGCTGCTGGGGTGACGCGGTCCAGGCAGCAGTGAACATGACGCCTCCAAACGGAACTGAAGTCCCTTTTACAAATGGGACTGTAGCACCGTTAGGAGAAGATGAGTATGCGTACTCAGGCGACCTGCGAGGACGCCGCCGGACGATGGAAGGCATGCTGTGGTCCGACCCCGAGAACGAGCCGCCGGAAGAACTGCGGGAGATGCAGGAGAAACTGCGGCGGCTCGGCGTTCTCATGGCGCTGGCCATGGTGCTCGCGATGATCGTGATCGGGGTGAGGTGAGCGCGCACGGGTGACGACACCGTGACGACACCAGTGGCGCCGGTGACGACACCGGTGGCCACAGCCGTGGCACGCCCGCGGCTACGCTGACCGCATGACAGATCAGCCGCGCCGCCGACTCGTGCTCGCCTCCCAGTCACCCGCCCGGCTCGGACTGCTCCGGCAGGCCGGACTCGATCCCGAGGTGATCGTCAGCGGCGTCGACGAGGACGCCGTGACCGCCCCGACCCCCGCCGAACTGGCCCTGGCCCTCGCCGAGGCCAAGGCGTCCGTCGTCGCCGCGAAGCCCGAGGTCCAGGGCGCGCTGGTGATCGGCTGCGACTCGGTCCTGGAGCTGGACGGCCGGGCCCTGGGCAAGCCCGCGGACGCCGAGGAGGCCACGGCCCGCTGGAAGGCGATGCGCGGGCGCGCCGGGATCCTCCAGACGGGCCACTGCGTCTGGGACACACAGGCGAAGCGGTACGTCTCCGCCACCGCCTCCACCGTCGTCCGCTTCGGCGAGCCGACGGACGACGAGATCGCCGCGTACGTCGCCTCCGGCGAGCCGCTCTACGTCGCCGGCGCCTTCACCCTGGACGGGCGCTCGGCGCCGTTCATCGACGGCATCGAGGGCGACCACGGCAACGTCATCGGCATCAGCCTGCCGTTGGTGCGCCGCCTGCTGGCGGAACTGGGCGTCGGCATCACGGAGTTGTGGGCGTCGCCGGAGGAGTGACGGGCGTGCCGTCACCCGGGTCGTCACCGGCCCCCTCCGCGGGGGCCGGCTCGGCGTCGTAGGTGACGAGGAGCAGCACGATCAGGGCGAGCATGACGATCATGAAGGCGAACGCGCCGAAGCCGACCAGTCCCCAGACGAACGCGCCCAGCATCCCGTGCACCACGGCGGCGCTGATCAGCACGATGCGGCCGAATCCGGCGGGCGCCCGGTTGCGTACGGCGACGAGCAGGGCGACCACCCCGCACAGCAGGAAGTAGAGCCCGAAGGCGACGCCGCCGATCTTCGAGGACGTCGCCATCACATCCGGGTCCAGGCCGGCCAGGGACATGTGCTGTCTGTCGACGACATGGCCGAGGAACCAGTTGAACCCGGCCACCCCGAATGCCTCGAAGAAGAGCACGAGCGCCACCACCCATGCCACCGGCCTGCGCACCACGGTCGCCCACCCACCTTCGAGCGCGGCTCGATCCGGCCACGCCACCGTTACCCCGAGTACGTGCGATACAGCGCGAACGCTACTAACCGGTAAACCCGGGGACAAGGGTCCTGCGCATGCCAAGGAACCATTGGGCCATTCGTAGGGACTCGACAAAGAATCGGAGTGTTGCGCGGCACGCTCTCACAGAGACCTTGACCACAGATGAGGGCTAGGGTTTCCCGGAGGAGTCCTGCGTATAGCGGTGGGACAAGGGATTTCGCGGGTCGAGCGAGCCTCGAATCACGCTCCGTGTGGGCAAGCTCACCATTGGGGACGGGTCGAAGTGTCGTGTCGGCAGTCCCTAAACTCGGCTTGTTTCAAGGAGGGAGCCTCAATCGTGCGCAAGGTGCTCATCGCCAACCGTGGCGAAATCGCTGTCCGCGTGGCCCGGGCGTGCCGGGACGCGGGGATCGCGAGCGTGGCCGTCTACGCCGACC
>NZ_JBVJOL010000023.1:0-3692 GCF_055583185.1 Streptomyces sp. NPDC104814
TCGAGTACGTCGACGAGGGCGAGAGTGACGGTCAGCAGGCCGTGAAGCTGGGAACCTGGCTCGACAACACACGACGCCGCGCCGACCGACTCAGCCCGGAACGCCGCACCCAACTCGACGCCCTCGACATGCACTGGTGACCGCCAAGCTGGCGTCAATCAGCTGGCGCGTACGTGTGGCGAGGCGCGGTAGTTGTCACCAAGGCATGCGTGCTGTCACCAGGACCACGGACGGCCAGTCCTGAGCTGGTTGTCGACCGCGACGCGATTTCAACTGTCCACTACCCCCGCTTCCCACTTGCGTCGGCGCAGTACGTGGTCGCTGAAGAGGTGTCGGCTCCGGTCGAGCAGTTCACCCACCTCCGCGTCGCCGCGACGCCCGTCCGGCGACGGGTGCCAGCGCTGTACTGACTGCGCGGCCCAGGTGCGCAGCTTGATATCGGGGTCCTCGAGCAGACCGACCGCCGCCCGTAGTGCCACGATGCCGCCGTGCGAGTCGAGCAGCCGGAAGGCTCCGACGCGGACGTGTCGCGGCTGCTCAAAGCTGGTGCGCTCCAATAGCCAGTCGGCGGGCAGTTCCTTGGCCGAGGGCAGCAGGGCGGCGGTGGCCTCGCGGACGACACTGGCTGCAGGGTCGTCGAGGAGCGGCCGCAACTGCTTCGCCTCCGCGCAGTCTAGTTCCCGCAGTCCTGCCACCGCTCGCGCCCGCACCGCGGCCGCCGAGTGTACAAGGAGCGGCCACAGCAGCCCGGCGTCCGCGCGGGTCCCGCACTCGGCCAGCCCGATGACCGCACCGGGCGGCAAGTGGGGGTCGTCTGGTGCCGTGCACCGCTCCCGGTACCAGGCTGCCGGGTCAACTCCATGCTGCCTTACGACATACCGGGCGCAAGCACGCACGAGCGCGGAACGGTCGCTGAGAAACGGCAGCGCCTGTTTTGGGCGCCCCGCCTGTCTCAGCGCGGTGACGCCAGCCGCACGGGTACGTGGGTTGCGTGCGGACAGCAGTGAAGGCAGCACACCCTCGTAGGCATCCTCATCCGCCAGAGAGCCGCCTGGGGGGCGCGGCCGAGCTCCCCACGACGTCCAGGGATCCTGAAGGCGCTGTTACAAGTCCGCGCCGGTTGTGGTGCCGGGAGCTCTGCGTGTGAGCGTGTGGCTGTGTACCGGACGGCGGCCCGCATGCTCAGGCCGAACAGCTCACAATCATCCGTGTGTCTGCGTGGGCGGCTTGGACCTCGTCAAGGAAGCGGTCGTCGCGCAGCGCGTGGCTGGAGGCGGGGTATTTCCGGTAGAGCCAGGGCTGGCTCACGGGTGTGGTCGACAGAGCCGTCTGGCTGGTGAGGAAGAAGTGGGTGTTGGCGGTGTGCGGCCGGCTCTGATGGCGGTGGGTGAGGTAGGCGGCCAGCTGGGTGCGGGCCGGTTCGGCGAGTTGCGAAGGTGCGGCCCGCCACGTGCAGACGGCCCGCGGGGAGGTCGCGGGCGTCGTTGCGGGTGAGGTGACGGATCTCGCCAGCGCGCAGGGCGTGGAATTGCTGGCGCGCGGCCGCGCTCCTGCACACGATCGCCCGCCTCGAGCCGCTCCCCCACCGCAACAGCCTCTTCGCCGCCTTCGTCGCCGCCCAGTACATGGACCAGTCCGGCGAAGGCATCGACCCGCCGTACGGCGCCCTGTCCGACCTCGTCAGGAAGGTCCGCGACACCCGGCTGAGCATCTACGCCGTCGCCGAAGCCCTGCGTTCCTGGCGCATCTGATCCAGGAGACGGCGGCAGCGGCCGCCCGCCTGCGGCGCCTTGCGGCCGGTCTGCGAGGATATCGGGCGGCCGTCCGCACCAAGACCGCCGCGCTGCGCGGGTCCGGGAACGCGCAGGCGGCGTCAGGCGGTCGGGGACGGGTCCAGTGGCCCGGCGGACGTGAGAGCGGAGTGGTGCGGGACGTGCCGGAGTACCCGGAGTACTTTGCGGCGGCGGCGTTCGCCGCGGGCGGCCTCGTGCATGCCGTGCTGGCACCGTACCGGTTCTCCACCGCTGTCCTGTTCTGTCTCGCGGTGACGTCTGCCGGACTCGGCGTCTGCGCCCGCAGCGCGGAGAGCCACCACACCCTCGCGACCGTGCTCGCCGTCGCCGCCCTGCTCGGGGCGCTCGCGCTGGGCCTGCTCCTGCTGGTCGACGCCGTCCTCCTGGTCCGGCGCTACGGACCGCAGACGCCGCTGCTCGCCACCGGTGCCGCCGGCTGCGCGGTGCTGACGGTGCCCGGCCTCGACATGGTGCTGCACCTGGTGGGCGGCGAGGTGGCGGGGGGTCTCATGGTCGCGGTGAACGCGGCCGCGGGATACCTCAGCCTGCTGTTCCTGGTGTTCACCGGATACGTGGTCGTCCGGGGCCGCAGTACCCCGCCGCCGGGGACCACCCACGTCGTCGTCCTGGGCGCCGGGCTCGACGGCGACCGGCCCGGCCCGCTGCTGCGACGCAGGCTCGAACGCGCCCTCGCGGTCGATGCCTCCGACGCACCGGACACGGATCCCGTGACGTTCGTCGTCTCGGGCGGCCAGGGCGACGACGAGGCCGTCTCCGAGGCAGACGCCATGGCCGACTACCTGCGCGCCCGCGGTGTGTCCTGCGACCGGATCGTACGGGAGGACCGCTCCGTCAACACCCAGCAGAACCTCCGCTTCAGCGCGACCCTCATGGACCGCGCCGGTCCCGGCCACCGTGCCACGGTGGTCACCAGCGGCTTCCACGTCTACCGCACCACCCTGCTGGCCCGCCGCGCCGGCGTCGCCGTCGACGTCATCGGCGCGCCCACCTCCCCCACGTACTGGCTCTCCGCGACCCTGCGCGAGTTCGCCGCCGTGCTGTGGCTGGACCGGCTGCCGCTGATCGGGCTCAGTCTGCTACTGGCGGTGCCCGTGGCGACGGCAGTCTTCGAGCGCTGAGCGAGTCCTCGCGCCCTTCGGTGACCCCCTCCTCGGCGTGCCGGTGCGATGAGTTCGCCGGTCGTCGGCAGTCTCCCCTGTACACGCACCTCCGTCGACCGAGCAGGGGCCGCGGGGCCGGAGGCGTGGCGGAGCGAGGGAGCCCACGACGCCCCAGCCGATTCGGCTGTACATGTCGATGTCGCTCGACGGGTTGATCGCCGGGCCGGACGACCGGCCAGGTCAGGAGCTGGGGCGGGACGGCGGACGGCTCTTCGACTGGCTCGACGCCCAGGAGTCCGACGGGCCGAGTGGCCAGGTCTACCGCGAGGCGCTGGCGACCGGCGCGCTGATCTCCGGCCGGCGGACCTTCGAGCTCGCCCGGCGCTGGCAGGGCGACCATCACGACGGCGTGCCCATCTTCGTCCTCACCCACCACGTAGACGTCGGTGACGAGTGCGCCCGGCCACGCGCGGTTCGTCACCGACGTCGACGAACCGAGCCGATCCAGTCGAGGTCGGGGTGCCGGTGCGGTACTTGAACGCGATCGCGTCGATCACCTGCCGATGATCTCGCCACCGCCCGCCCCGCTTCGGAGTCCGATCCGGCAGCAACGGCTCGATCCTCGCCCACTGGGCGTCAGTCAACGACACACTCAACCAACGATCAGATGATCCGAAGGAAACGCCCTAGGCCGTGTCCGCAAAGTGGTGCGCTCGTTGGTCTGTTCGTGGTGCGTCGTCATGAGCTGACCGATGAGTCGTGGGCGGTGATCGAGCCG
>NZ_JBVJOL010000024.1:0-3359 GCF_055583185.1 Streptomyces sp. NPDC104814
CGACTCTATCAGATCTTTTCTCGATCCGATTTCCTCGGTGCTTTCCAGGTTTCCGCTCTCGCGTTTCCCTTTCCGGCGGTTCCGACTTTATCAGATGTTTCAGGCTGTTTGATCAGCCATCCATTTCCGATTTCATCGGGGTGGCTCACTTGGAATCGATGTTCCATGGAGCCTGTAGATACTCACTGTAGCCGACCGGACGCTGTCCAGTTCCAGGCAACTGTTCGAATCTACCTCCTCGGCCACTCCGTGTCAACGGGGTTTCCGGGGCGAAGGAGAGATTAACAGCTCGGGAGGGGTGGATGCACATCAGGCGGCCATCGGCAGCGTGGCGCTGCGCTCGGCCGCCTCCACGTCACCGCTCTCGCCCTCCCGTACAGCTCTGCCGCCCAGCACGAAGACGTAGGCCAGGAAGGCGCCCTCGGCGGCGACGCCGATGGCGATACGGGCCCAGGTGGGCAGGCCCGACGGGGTGACGAAGCCTTCGATCGCGCCGGAGACGAACAGCACGAGGGCCAGTCCCATGGCCATGCCGATGGCGGCCCGGCCTTCCTCGGCGAGCGCGGTACGCCGGGTACGCGGACCGGGGTCGACGACCGTCCAGCCCAGCCGCAGTCCGGTGCCGGCGGCGACGAAGACGGCCGTCAGCTCCAGCAGACCGTGCGGCAGCACCAGGCCGAGAAAGATGTCCAGGCGCCCGGCGGAGGACATCAGGCCGATGCCCACCCCCAGGTTGAGCATGTTCAGGAAGAGGATCCACAGGACCGGCAGGCCCAGGAAGACCCCCATGACCAGGCAGACGGCGGCGGCCTGCGCGTTGTTCGTCCACACCTGTGCGGCGAAGGAGGCCGCCGGGTGGCTCGAGTAGTACGTCTCGTACTCGCCGCCCGGGCGGGTGAGCCGGCGCAGTTCGCCGGGTGCGGCGATGGCGGACTGGACGTCGGGATGGGTGCCGATCCACCAGCCCAGCAGGGCGGCGACCACGATGGACAGCAGCGCCGCGGGTACCCACCAGTGACGGGAACGGTAGACAGCTGCAGGGAAGCCCCTGGTCAGGAAGCGGGTCACGTCCCGCCAGGAGGCGTGCCGGGTGCCGGTCACGGCGCTACGCGCGCGTGCGACGAGCTGGCTGAGCCGGCCGGTCAGCTGGGGATCGGGGGCGCTGGACTGGATCAGGGAGAGATGAGTGGCGGTGCGCTGGTAGAGGGCGACGAGTTCGTCGGCCTCGGCTCCGGTGAGACGGCGGCGACGCCCGAGCAGGGAGTCGAGGCGTTCCCACTCGGCTCGGTGGGCGGAGACGAAGACGTCGAGGTCCATCGGTGTGCCTGCTCCTGCGCGGTTCGTCGGCGGCTCGGCCGGGGTCAGCTTGTCGTACTGCGGCGCGATGCGCCCTCAGCTTGGCAGACTGGCGGTTCTCAGGGCAGGTCATGGGAAAGGGCGTCGGGCGTGAGCGAGCTGGTGACGGGCGAGGCGGTGGCGTTGGAGCTACGGCCCGCGAAGCTGCCCAGCAGGGCGCTCGCCGTGCTGATCGATCTGGTCGTCGCCATGGCGGCTTACACGATCGTCACGATGGTCCTGCTGGTGGCGACGGCCTCGCTGGACGAGGCGGCGCAGACGGCGGTGTCGATCGCGACGTTCGTGCTGGTGCTTGTGGGCGCGCCGATCGCCGTCGAGACGCTCAGTCATGGGCGGTCGCTGGGGAAGCTGGCGGCCGGGCTGCGGGTGGTGCGGGACGACGGTGGGCCCATCCGGTTCCGGCATGCGCTGGTGCGGGGTGCGGTCGGTGTGGTGGAGATCCTGCTGACGTTCGGCGTCGTGGCCTGTATCGCCTCGCTCGTGTCGGAGCGGGGACGGCGGCTGGGTGATGTGTTCGCGGGGACGCTGGTCGTGCGGGAGCGGGTGCCGCAGGCGCGGTCGGGTTTTCTGCCGCCTCCGCCGCCGTGGCTGGCGGGCCGGTTCGCGCAGCTGGATCTGTCGGCGGTACCGGACGGGCTGTGGCTCGCGATCCGTCAGTACCTGACGCGGATGCAGCAGCTGGACCCGCAGGTCGGCGCGGACATGGCGCAGCGTCTCGCCGGCGATCTCGCGGTGCGTACGGGGGCTCCGGTGCCGCCCGGGGTCCCGCCGGCCGCGTTCCTCGCGGCGGTCCTGCAGGAGCGGCAGGCGAGGGAGGCCCGTCGCGCTTTCGCATCCCGCACGGCGACATCGCGGGACGGTGGGTCGGGTGCGAGCGCTGCCGCCCCGTTCACCCCTGCCCCCTTCCCCTCGGCCCCGGCCCCGGGCGGGACGCCGTCATCTCCGGAACCGTCTGCACCGAGCGCCCCGTCTGTTCCGGCCACCCCGTCCTCCGCCTCCGGCTCCCCCGCCGGGCGGCCGGACGACGGTTCCCGCACGGGCTTCGCCCCGCCCGCCTGATCCGCCCCGGACGGTTTGACGCCGGTGAATCCCGACCGGCCCCTGTCTTTCAGGGAAAGACGGACGGCGGTGACTCGAGGTCTTCCAGCTCGATGCCGGGGGCTGCCAGGACGACGTCGCCGGCGATGTGCACGGTGTGCTGCTCGCCCGTGTCCAGCGCTGTGACCTGGTATTCGTCCACGGTCAGGGGCCCGTTGTCAGTGGCGTGTGCTTCTCTTTCCAGCAAGGTCCAGGACTGGTCCACGGTGCGGGGGGCGAGGACCGGGTCCGTGAAGGCGACGAGCCGTACGCGGGTTGCGGGAGCAGAGGGGGTGAGGCGCAGGAGCCGGGTCGTGGCGATGAGGAACGCGGGGGAGGTGCCGGTGAAGGCGTGGGCGCGCACATTGCCTTCGGAGGCATGCGAGCCGGTGGGGTCGGTGCGGACCCAGGTGACGCCGTCGAGGGCGGCGCCGCGCACCTGCCAGTCGCCCGCGTGGAGTTCCAGGCGCAGGGGGCGGCCCAGTTCGTCGAGGGTGAGGTCGACGGAGCCGTGGTGATCACCGGCCGGGGTGGTCAGCCGTGAGACATAGCGCCAGCCGGAGGGGCCGGGGGCGCACTGGAAGTGTTCTTCCGCGAGGGGGGTGTGATCGTGCGGATCGTGGAGCGAATAGCGGCCGCGGGGCATGGGGGTCCTGGATCGTGACGGGGCGTTCCGGTGGGTCCGGCGAGTCGTGGTCGGTGTCCGGCCAGTCGTGACGGGCTGGTCCGGGACATGGGGCAGGCCCCCGGCACGGGGGTGCGGGGGCCTGCCTCGGATCTCGGTCAGCGCTGCTGACGTGTGATCAGTAGCGGTAGTGGTCCGCCTTGTAGGGGCCGTCCACGTCGACACCGATGTACGCCGCCTGCTCCGGGCGCAGCCTGGTCAGCTTGACGCCGAGGGCGTCCAGGTGGAGACGGGCGACCTT
>NZ_JBVJOL010000025.1:0-1047 GCF_055583185.1 Streptomyces sp. NPDC104814
CAAGGTGCTCATCGCCAACCGTGGCGAAATCGCTGTCCGCGTGGCCCGGGCGTGCCGGGACGCGGGGATCGCGAGCGTGGCCGTCTACGCCGACCCGGACCGGGACGCTCTGCACGTCCGCGCCGCGGACGAGGCGTTCGCCCTGGGCGGTGACACCCCGGCGACCAGCTACCTCGACATCGACAAGGTCCTCAAGGCCGCCAAGGAGTCCGGCGCGGACGCCATCCACCCCGGCTACGGCTTCCTCTCCGAGAACGCCGACTTCGCCCAGGCCGTCCTGGACGCCGGCCTGATCTGGATCGGCCCCCCGCCGCAGGCCATCCGCGACCTCGGCGACAAGGTCGCCGCCCGCCACATCGCCCAGCGCGCCGGCGCCCCCCTCGTCGCCGGCACCCCCGACCCCGTCTCCGGGGCCGACGAGGTCGTCGCCTTCGCCCGCGAACACGGCCTGCCCATCGCGATCAAGGCCGCCTTCGGCGGCGGCGGCCGCGGCCTGAAGGTCGCCCGCACCCTCGAAGAAGTCCCCGAGCTCTACGACTCCGCCGTCCGCGAGGCCGTCGCCGCCTTCGGCCGCGGCGAATGCTTCGTCGAGCGCTACCTCGACCGCCCCCGCCACGTCGAGACCCAGTGCCTGGCCGACAAACACGGCAACGTCGTCGTCGTCTCCACCCGCGACTGCTCCCTGCAGCGCCGCCACCAAAAACTCGTCGAAGAGGCCCCCGCCCCCTTCCTGTCCGAGGAACAGGTCGCCGAGCTCTACCGCGCCTCCAAGGCCATCCTGCGCGAGGCCCGCTACGAAGGCGCCGGCACCTGCGAATTCCTCGTCGGCCAGGACGGCACCATCTCCTTCCTCGAGGTCAACACCCGCCTGCAGGTCGAACACCCCGTCACCGAAGAAGTCGCCGGCATCGACCTCGTGCGCGAGATGTTCCGCATCGCCGACGGCGAGGAACTCGGCTACGACGACCCCGCCCTGCGCGGCCACTCCTTCGAGTTCCGCATCAACGGCGAGGACCCCGGCCGCAACTTCCTGCCCGCCCCCGGCAC